>NZ_CP084951.1:0-1200000 GCF_022788655.1 Sulfitobacter indolifex
ATGACATTAGATCACTGGGGCGAGATCAAAGAGCGGCTGTTGAAGACAGTGGGGCAGAACAACTACACCACCTGGATTGAGCCGCTTGTGCCCGGCGATGTCGAAGACGGAATCGTGACACTCAAGGTGCCCACGAACTTCTTCGGCAATTACGTCAGTCAGAATTTCTCGGATCTGATTCTGCATGAGATCAACGCGGCCGGCACCGATGCCACGCGATTGAACTTTGCGCTGAACCAGCAGCCCGCCAATGCCGCCGACAAGCCCGCCCCGGCTGCGCGACAGACCACGGCGGCCGTGAAACCCACCGCCAACAGCCAGCTAAGCACCGCCCCGCTCGACCCGCGCTTTAGCTTTGACAATTTCGTCGTTGGTAAGCCCAACGAACTGGCCCATGCCGCCGCGCGCCGTGTCGCCGAAGGTGGTCCGGTCACCTTTAACCCGCTGTTCCTTTATGGTGGCGTTGGTTTGGGTAAGACCCACTTGATGCACGCCATTGCCCGCGAGCTGCATGAGCGCCGCCCGGATATGAATGTGCTGTACCTTTCGGCAGAACAATTCATGTACCGCTTCGTGCAAGCGCTGCGTGACCGCAAGATGATGGACTTCAAAGAGATCTTCCGTTCGGTCGACGTGCTGATGGTCGATGACGTGCAGTTCATCGCCGGCAAGGATTCGACTCAGGAAGAGTTCTTCCACACGTTCAATGCGCTGGTTGATCAGCACAAACAGATCATCATTTCGGCCGACCGCGCACCGGGTGAGATCAAAGACCTCGAAGACCGCGTGAAGTCGCGTCTGCAGTGCGGCTTAATCGTTGACCTGCACCCGACAGACTATGAACTTCGCCTCGGCATCTTGCAGAGCAAGGTCGAAGTGCAGCGCAAGACCTACCCTGACCTCGAAGTCGCCGATGGCGTGTTGGAATTTCTGGCCCACCGCATCACCTCCAACGTGCGTGTTCTTGAAGGCGCGTTGACCCGTCTGTTTGCGTTCGCCTCGCTCGTCGGTCGTGAGATCGACATGGGCCTGACCCAGGATTGTCTGGCCGACGTGCTGCGCGCATCTGAGCGCAAAATCTCGGTCGAGGAAATCCAGCGGAAAGTGTCGGATCATTACAACATCCGTCTGAGCGATATGATCGGCCCCAAGCGTCTGCGCAGCTATGCGCGCCCGCGTCAGGTGGCGATGTATCTGTGCAAACAGATGACCAGCCGCTCTCTGCCCGAGATTGGCCGTCGCTTTGGCGGGCGCGATCACACCACCGTCATGCACGGAGTGCGCCGCATCGAAGAGCTCAAGGTTTCGGACGGTCAGATCGCCGAGGATCTGGAACTGCTGCGCCGGGCGCTCGAATCTTGATCTGAAGCCCCTGATGGGTTGTGTTGAAGACACGGTTAAACAGCGATCAGGGGCGCAGCTTGCGCCCCTCTTGCAATCGCAGCAACAAAGCCACAAAAGTTCTTGTGTAAGCGTGGGAACCGGGTAGTTTGCCTCTCCCGGCAATCGGTATTGGGAGAAGGCATATGAAATTCAGCATCGAACGCGCGGCACTGCTCAAGGCCGTTTCGCAAGCCCAATCCGTGGTCGAGCGCCGCAACACCATTCCGATTCTCGCCAACGTGCTGATTGAGGCCGAAGGCAGCGATGTTTCCTTCCGCGCCACCGATCTGGACATTGAAGTGGTCGATAAGGTCGCCGCTCAGGTTGAGCGCGCTGGTGCCACCACCGTTTCAGCCACGCTGCTGCACGAGATTGTGCGCAAGCTGCCCGATGGCGCGCTGATCAACCTCACCGCCGATACCGCTGCGGGCCGCCTTACGGTCGAAGCGGGCCGGTCGAACTTCTCGCTGGCGACCCTGCCGCGCGAAGACTTCCCGGTTATGGCGTCGTCGGAATACGCCTCGAACTTCTCGGCCCCTGCCCCAGTGCTGCGCCGCTTGTTCGACAAGTCGAAGTTTGCGATTTCTACAGAAGAGACGCGCTATTACCTCAACGGCGTTTACCTGCACATCGCGGATGCTGAAAGCGGCAAGGCGCTGCGCTGTGTGGCCACAGACGGCCACCGTCTGGCGCGGATCGACGCCGAAATGCCCGAGGGTGCGGCCGAGATGCCCGGCGTGATCGTGCCGCGCAAGACCGTGGGCGAGTTGCGCAAGCTGTTGGACGATGACGAGATGGAAATTGCAGTGTCGGTGTCGGAAACTAAGATCCGCTTCGCCACCCCCGGCATCACGCTGACCTCAAAGGTGATCGACGGCACCTTCCCTGACTACACCCGCGTGATTCCCCAAGGGAACACCCGCAAGATGGAAGTCGACGCCGCCGATTTCGCCCGCGCGGTGGACCGTGTCGCGACCGTTTCTTCGGAGCGTTCGCGCGCCGTGAAATTGCAACTCGACGAAGACCGTCTGGTGCTTTCGGTCAATGCGCCTGACAGCGGCGCCGCGGAAGAAGAGCTTGCCGTGGCCTACGCCGATGAGCGGCTTGAGATCGGCTTTAACGCGAAATACCTGCTGGAGATTGCCAGCCAGGTGGACCGCGAAAACGCTGTGTTCCTGTTCAACTCTTCAGGCGATCCGACCTTGATGCGCGAAGGCAATGACACATCGGCGGTCTATGTCGTCATGCCGATGCGCGTGTGACGCAGCCGGGAATTTTTAAAATTCCCGGACCGTTTTCTTGCAAAGAAAACGGCTTTCAATGACGCAGTTGTATCTCTCCAACCTAAGCCTTTCGCATTTCCGCTCGCACAGGCGGGCGGTCATCGATGTCGATGTGCGCCCCGTGGCCCTTTACGGCCCAAACGGCGCGGGCAAGACCAATATCATCGAGGCGATCTCGCTGCTGTCACCGGGCCGCGGGTTACGCCGGACCAGCGCACAAGACATGGCCCGTAGGCCCGAAGCGTTGGGCTGGAAAATGTCCGGGCTGCTGCATGGCCCGTCAGTGCTCCATGAGATCGAAGTTTGGTCCGAGGCCGGTGCCGCACGGCAAACCAAAATCGACGGCAAGGCGGCAGCGCAGACCGCTCTTGGCCGTGTGGCGCGGGTGCTGTGGCTGATCCCGGCGATGGACCGGCTGTGGATCGAAGGGGCCGAAGGGCGGCGGCGGTTTCTGGACCGTGTGACGCTCAGCATGTTGCCCGACCACGCCGAACTGTCACTGAGCTATGAAAAAGCCATGCGCGAGCGCAATCGGCTGCTCAAGGATATGGTCCGCGAACCTGCGTGGTACGCCGCATTAGAGGCTCGCATGGCCGAGACCGGTGCGCAGATCCACGCCAACCGCCTCCAGGCGCTTGCAGCACTTGAGGCCGCACAGGAAGAGGCGCAGACCGCCTTCCCCGTCGCCACGCTGGAGCTTCAATGCGCAATGCCGAGTGACGTTGAAGCCCTCCGCCGAGCCCTATCGGACAATCGGATGCGTGATCTTTCCGCGGGGCGCACGCTGATTGGCCCGCACCGCGCCGATCTGGAAGGCACCTATGCAGCCAAGGGCGTGGCTGCGCGGGACTGCTCAACCGGAGAGCAAAAGGCGCTTCTTGTCTCACTGATCCTTGCCAATGCCCGCGCCATCGCAGCCGATTTCGGGGCGCCGCCGCTGCTGCTGCTGGATGAGGTAGCAGCCCATCTTGATGCCACCCGCCGCGCGGCGCTTTACGATGAAATCTGCGCCCTTGGCGCGCAGGCTTGGATGACTGGCACCGGGCCTGAGCTGTTTGAAAGCCTCGGCGACCGCGCGCAATATGTCGAAGTGACCGAAGAAGACGGCCTTTCGCGCGTGAAGACCATCGCATGACCATCACCGCCGCCGACCTGCTGCTCTACTGTGGCGCTTTGCTGATCTTGTTCCTTACCCCCGGCCCGGTCTGGCTTGCGATGATGGCCCGCGCGCTGTCGGGCGGGTTTCAGGCCGCCTGGCCGCTGGCCTTGGGCGTGGCGATCGGGGATGTGCTCTGGCCCCTCGTGGCGGTGTTGGGGATCACATGGATCCTCTCGGTCTTTGACACGATGATGGAAGTGCTGCGCTGGATTGCCAGTGGGGTGTTTATTCTGATGGGCGTGGCTCTGATCCGGCAGGCAGGCGAGAAGATCAACACCGACAGCCGCCTGACCCGCCCCGGCATGTGGTCCGGTTTCGTGGCAGGGATCATTGCGATCCTCGGCAATCCGAAAGCGGTTCTGTTCTATATCGGCGTGCTTCCAGGGTTCTTTGATCTGCGTACTGTCACCGCACCTGACATTGGCTTGATCCTTGCGGCCTCGGTCATCGTTCCGCTGATCGGGAACCTCACAATCGCAGTTTTGGTAGGCCATATCCGCGGCTTTCTCACCGCCCCGCGCACCCTGCGGCGGATCAATCTGATCTCTGGCGCCTTGCTGATTTTCGTGGGTCTTGTGATCCCCTTCGCCTGACACAAAATCTTGTGTCATTCGCGTGACAATGCCGGTCGAAAACACTATAAATCGGGCAAACGAGAAGGGTTTTTTCCGCATGTCCGATACCGCGCAGACACCACAGGAATACGGTGCCGATTCCATCAAGGTTCTCAAAGGGTTGGAGGCCGTTCGCAAACGCCCCGGCATGTATATCGGGGACACCGATGATGGCTCTGGCTTGCACCATATGGTCTATGAGGTTGTGGACAACGGTATTGACGAGGCACTGGCCGGTCATGCTGACGCGGTTACGGTCACGATCCACGAAGATTCCTCGGTTTCCGTGAGTGACAATGGCCGTGGGATTCCCGTTGGCATCCACGAGGAAGAGGGCGTGTCCGCCGCTGAGGTCATCATGACCCAACTACACGCGGGCGGTAAGTTCGACAGCAACTCCTACAAGGTCTCGGGCGGTCTGCACGGGGTTGGCGTTTCAGTCGTGAACGCGCTGTCTGACTGGCTGGAACTGCGCATCTGGCGCGAGGGGAAAGAGCATATCGCACGGTTTGAGGGCGGTTTCACGACCAAGCACCTCGAAGTGCTGGGCGACACCGACCGCACCGGCACCGAAGTCCGCTTCATGGCCTCGACAGACACGTTCTCGAACCGCGAATATATCTTTGAGACGTTGGAAAAGCGCCTGCGCGAACTGGCCTTCTTGAACTCCGGTGTGCGGATCATCCTGACCGACGAACGCCCTGTTGAGCCGCTGCGGACCGAGCTTTACTACGACGGCGGCGTGAAGGAATTCGTCAAATACCTCGACCGTCACAAGACCTCTGTCATGCCCGAGCCGATCTTTATCACCGGCGAGCGCGACGACATCGGCATCGAAGTGGCGATGTGGTGGAACGACAGCTACCACGAGAACGTACTGCCCTTCACCAACAACATCCCGCAGCGCGATGGCGGCACCCATATGGCGGGCTTCCGTGGCGCGCTGACCCGCACGATCAACGGCTATGCGCAATCCAGCGGCATCGCGAAGCGCGAAAAGATTAACTTCACCGGGGATGACGCTCGTGAGGGTCTGACCTGCGTGCTCTCGGTCAAAGTGCCGGATCCGAAGTTCTCCTCGCAGACCAAAGACAAACTGGTGTCTTCAGAGGTGCGCCCCGCAGTCGAAGGTCTGGTGAACGAGAAGCTGGCCGAATGGTTCGAAGAGAACCCCGCCGAGGCCAAGCAGATCGTTGGCAAGATTGTCGAGGCAGCGCAGGCCCGCGAAGCGGCCCGCAAGGCGCGCGAACTGACCCGCCGCAAATCCGCGATGGATGTAAACTTCCTTGCTGGTAAGCTCAAGGATTGCTCGGAAAAAGACCCATCCAAGACCGAAGTCTTCCTCGTCGAGGGTGACAGCGCTGGCGGCTCTGCCCAGACGGGCCGCGACCGTCAGACGCAGGCGATCTTGCCGCTGAAGGGTAAAATTCTCAACGTCGAACGCGCGCGGTTTGACCGGATGTTGGGGAGCCAAGAGATCGGCAACCTCGTCATGGCGCTTGGCACCGGGATCGGGCGGGATGAATTCAATCTCTCCAAACTGCGTTACCACAAGATCGTCATCATGACCGACGCTGACGTCGACGGGGCGCACATCCGTACCCTGCTGCTGACCTTCTTCTTCCGTCAGATGCCCGAGCTGATTGAGCACGGCCACCTCTACATCGCACAGCCACCGCTCTACAAAGTGTCGCGTGGCAAGTCCGAGGTTTACCTCAAGGACCAAGCCGCGATGGAAGACTACCTGATTCAGCAGGGCGTCGACGGCGCGATGCTGCGCCAGGGCAACGGCGAAGAGATCAGCGGCCAGGACCTGACCCGTGTGGTCGATATGGCCCGTCAATTGCGCCGCGTGTTGGAGGCATTCCCGACCCATTACCCGCGCCACATCGTTGAACAGGCCGCTATCGCTGGCGCCTTTGTCGATGGCGTGGTGGACAGTGATCTGCAGGGCGTGGCCGACAAGGTGGCCGACCGTCTGAACTTGATCGCGCTGGAATATGAGCGCGGCTGGCAAGGCCGCATCACCCAAGACCACGGCATCCGCCTTGCCCGCATCCTGCGCGGTGTCGAAGAGGTGCGCACGCTGGATGGCCGCATGATGCGCTCGGGCGAAGCCAGAAAATCCGGCACCTTCACCAAACACCTGCAAGAGGTCTACGACCAGCCCGCGACCCTCGTGCGCAAAGACCGCAGCCAGCTGATCCACGGTCCAATGGACCTGCTTGATGCGATATTTGCAGAAGGCGAAAAGGGTCTGTCGTTGCAACGCTACAAAGGTCTGGGGGAAATGAACCCCGATCAACTTTGGGAAACCACTCTCGACCCCGATGCGCGTACCCTGCTGCAGGTCCGGGTTGAGGACATGGCCGAGGCGGATGACCTCTTTACCAAGCTGATGGGCGATGTTGTTGAACCACGGCGCGAGTTCATCCAACAAAACGCATTGAGCGTCGAGAACCTCGATTTTTAAAGGTTTGTTCGGCTGCCTTTAGCCTATTATTCGCGGCATTAGTGCCGCGAATTGCACGATAGGTTTCGTGATACGAAAGCCCTTGCGGCTGATATTCGACGCCGCATTCTACCCTGCGTCGTGGCAAGAAAATCCCAAGCACGTTATTTACTTCTTCTGCGTTCGGATTACCTAAACGACGATTTTTCGAGCGAAGAAACCATAATGAATAGAACAATTACGACTGAAGCTAAGCAAAGAATATCCACCGGAACATCAGGCCTAGACTCAGTGCTCTGTGGCGGCCTGACCCCGGAGAGACTTTATTTGGTCGAAGGCACGCCGGGTTCGGGCAAGACAACGCTTGCTTTAAAGTTCCTTATGGATGGTCGCGCCGCAGGGAGCAAAGGGCTCTACATCACTCTCTCCGAGACGGTGAATGAGCTAACCGCCGTCGCCCAGTCACATGGTTGGACGTTGGATGACATCGCTTTGTACGAGATGGTCGCCGAAGACGATTTCAGTGCGGATCACGAACAGTCCCTTCTACATCCAAGCGAGGTAGAGTTGGGCGAAACGGTGCGCGGCATCATTGAACTTGTGGAAAAAACCAATCCCGACCGGGTCGTGCTCGACAGCCTCTCCGAACTGCGCCTCTTGGCCCAGAACCCCCTGCGCTACCGCCGGCAAATCCTAGCCCTGAAACACTTTTTTGCGCGGCGCAAATGCACTGTGCTGATGCTCGACGACCGCACCGCCGAGCCGGGTGATCTGCAGCTCCATTCCATTGCGCATGGCGTCATTTCTCTGGAGCATCTGGCGAATGACTTCGGCTCGGAGCGACGGCGCTTGAGGGTGATCAAGATGCGTGGTTTGAAATACCACGGGGGCTATCATGACTTTTCCATCGAAAAGGGCGGCATTTGTGTTTACCCGCGCCTGATCGCGGCAGAGCACCACCGTGTGCATTCCACCGAACCTGTGACCACCGGCCTAAAGGAACTGGACGCCCTTTTGGGCGATGGGCTGTTTCCAGGAACCAACGCACTGCTGGCCGGCCCCGCTGGCGTAGGCAAGACCACGACGGCGGTACGTTGCATGATTGCAGCGCTCGAGCGGGGTCAGAAAGCCGCGTATTTCTTGTTCGACGAACGGCTCGCGACGTTGATGATCCGTTCCAAGGCACTTGGGATGGACCTGCAACCCTATATCGACGATGGCTCTTTGCAGATCCGCCAGATCGACCCGGCCGAACTCTCGCCCGGTCAATTCGCCTATGCTGTGCGCGGGGCGGTTGAGGACAATGATGCAAGCATCGTGGTGATCGACAGCCTAAACGCTTATCTGCATGCCATGCCCAGCGACAACTTCCTCGTGCTGCAAATGCATGAGTTGCTTAGCTACCTGTCACAGCAGGGTGTGATTTCGATGATGGTCCTCGGTCAGCACGGCATCACCGGCGAACTGCGTTCAGACATCGACATCAGTTACCTCGCAGATACCGTAATGATGCTTCGGTTTTTCGAGGCGGAGGGCGAAATTCGCAAATCCATCTCGGTCATCAAGACACGGACCTCTGACCACGAGCGCAGCATTCGCGAGTTCAAGATTGATCGGGACGGCTTGACCGTCGGCGCGCCAATTCGCAATTTCTCTGCTATTCTCTCGGGCAGTCCGGTATATACGCCGTCAAAAGGTGATCTGATGCCATTGTCCGCAGATGATGCTGAGGATCGCCAATCGTGACTGGCCTCGCCGCACTTGCTGACACCACGACAGGACCTGGGACAGATATCTTGTCAGCCGTCGCAGTGGTGGCACCGCGTGGGCGCGACGATGCGGTCGCACGTCAGCTTTTGGCGAAGGACGGGATCGCGACTGTTTCCGCGCCAACGCTCACGACACTATCGGACCTTATCGCGCAGCATGTCGGGGCCGTGCTCATCACCGAAGAAGCGCTGAACAGCGCGGGGGCCCAAGAACTCGACCATGTGCTGACGTCACAGGCGGCTTGGTCTGACGTGCCTTTCATCGTGTTGGCCAATGGCACGTCACGCGACCGCAGCGAGCGCGCCACCCAAAAGATCGATACGCTGAGCAACGCCGTCTTGCTCTCGCGCCCCCTGCACGCCGAAGAGCTTATCCGCGCGGTCCGTTCAGCCCTTGCCGCCCGCGTTCGGCAGCATGAAGCCCGCAAGCAGCTTGAGGAGCTTCAGTGGCGTGAACGGCAGCTTTTCGAAAGCGAAGCGAAGTTTCAGGCAATCGCGAATTCGGTGGATCAGATGATCTGGTCGACTTTGCCAGATGGGTACCACGATTATTACAACAACCGCTGGTACGAGTTTACCGGCGTGCCACACGGCAGCACCGATGGTGAATCGTGGAACGGTGTGTTCCACCCAGATGATCAAGCACGGGCTTGGGATCTCTGGTCTCACAGTCTTACGACCGGCGAAATCTACGAAATCGAATACCGTCTGCGCCATCATTCGGGCGACTACAGATGGGTCTTGGGGCGGGCGCAGCCGGTGTTGGACAGGTCTGGCACCATTCTGCGCTGGTATGGCAGTTGCACGGACATCCACGAGATCAAGGTTGCCCAAGAACAACGCCAGTTGATGCTGGGCGAGATGAACCACCGGGTAAAGAACACGCTGGCTATGGTGAACGTCATGGTCTCGCAAACGCTGCGACTGGCGGACAACTTGCCTGACGCACAAACCGCGCTGCAATCGCGCATTGCTATGATGGCGCAAGCCCATGATCGGCTGATCGCGGCGTCCTGGGCCGAGGCCCAAATACCAGCTGTGGTTGATGCTGCACTGGCGCCGCACCGCACTGGCGAGAGCCGTTTTATCATTGATGGGCCAGAGGTAGAGGTGGGATCGAAACAGGCCCTCGCGGTAACGATGGCCCTTCATGAGTTATCGACAAACGCTGCGAAATACGGTGCGTTATCGAACAATGCGGGAAAGGTTCTCATCCGTTGGGGTGTCACCGATGATACCTTTACTTTCACATGGGAGGAAACCGGCGGTCCTCAGGTCGATGCCCCCACAAGGCGTGGCTTTGGCAGTCGAATGATCGAACAGGCACTGGCCAGCTATTTCCACGGGAACGTAGAGCTATCGTTCAAGCCGAAAGGCTTGTGTTTCACACTTAACGCACCCATGTCCGGTCTGCTTTAAAACCGCCTGACACCCTCTCTTTTATTCAATGAAAGCGCATTGATATGCACGCCAAAGACACCAAAAGGCCCGCCGTTCTGATCGTCGAAGACGAGCCGTTGTTGCGCATGGATGCGGTCGACATGATACAAGACGCCGGGTTCAAGACCTATGACGCCCCCTCCGCCGATGCGGCGATAGAAATCATCGGCTCTCACGATGACATCGGCATTCTATTTACCGACATCGACATGCCGGGATCGATGGACGGACTAAAGCTTGCCGAATATGTGCGCGCCGGGTGGCCTTCGGTGAAAATATTGATCGCGTCAGGTGTGATCGGTGTCGGGGATGAGGAAATGCCCGAAGGATCGAAATTCTATGCCAAGCCCTATGCGACGAGTTTGATCATAGACGATCTGCGCACCTTAATTGCACAGGACGAGATCAACAGCAGGTTATGACGCGAGGTGCAGTAAGCGCCACGCCAAAGGTTGCTGGAAGGGGGGTGGGTTCCCATGCGATTGAGGTTTAACTGCCAGACAGTTGCGAGGCGAAGCATTCGCTGCGCGTCGGTCTTTGTGTCAATCTGAAGTCGTTTCTGCATTCAGCTTCCCTCCGCTTGTCGACGCGGGTTCTGGAATGCCAAAGCCTTTTGATCGCCACCAACTAAACCCCAAGAGGTCGCGAACTATTCCGCTTCTGCGCTGGTTTGGTCGCCCCAAACGCGGGACAAAATACGCCGCGTAGTTGGAATATCTACGCGGCGTATCAATGCATATTCGGCAGTTTAGCCGATAATGCTATTCAGCGTTTTAGACGGGCGCATTACGGCGTCTGTCTTGGCCTCATCCGTGCGATAGTAACCGCCCAGATCAGCCGCAGGGCCCTGAACCGCAGCAAGCTCGGCAAGGATGTCCGCTTCGTTGGTCGCCAATGCTTCTGCAATCGGCGCAAACTGAGCGGCGAGCTCTGCATCCTTGCCTTGAGCGGCGACCGCTTCGGCCCAATAGCGCGCGAACCAATAGTGGCTGTCGCGGTTGTCCGGCTCACCCACTTTGCGCGAGGGGGAACGGCCATTGTCGAGAATGCCCTGCGTTGCCACCTCAACCGCTTCGCCCAAGATACGGGCCTTTTCGTTGCCCTTGGCATCGGCCAAGAACATCAGGCTTTCCCCAAGCGCGCAAAATTCCCCAAGGCTGTCCCACCGCAGGTGGTTCTGCTCGACCAGCTGCTGCACGTGCTTTGGCGCCGAACCGCCCGCACCTGTTTCAAACAGACCGCCGCCGTTCATCAGCTTGACGATCGACAGCATTTTGGCAGAGGTCGCCAGTTCGAGGATGGGGAAGAGATCGGTAAGATAATCGCGCAGCACGTTGCCGGTGATGGCGATGGTGTTCTCGCCTTTGGTGATGGTTTCCAGCGAGGCACGTGTGGCTTCGCGGGGTGCCATGATCTCGAACTTGTCGGCCACGCCTTGGGCCTCCAAGATCGGCTTCACATAAGAGATCAGCTCAGCGTCATGGGCGCGGGTTTCGTCGAGCCAGAAAATCGCGCGGCAGCCTTCGGCCTTTTGACGCGAGATGGCGAGGTTGACCCAGTCCTCAATCGGCGCTTTGCGCGCTGAGGACGACCGCCAGATGTCACCGGCTTCGACCTTGTGCTGGTGTAGCACGGTGCCGTCGTCGAGGATCATCTTAACGGTGCCCGCCTCCGACATTTCAAATGTAGTCGGGTGGGAGCCGTATTCCTCGGCCTTTTGCGCCATCAGGCCGATGTTTTGCACGGTGCCAGCGGTCGCCGGGTTCAACTTGCCGTTCTCTTTGAAGAAGTTAATCGCCTCGTCATAAACCGGCGCATAGGAATTATCGGGGATCACGCAATTCGCGTCATGCTCTTTGCCGTCCGGGCCCCAGCCCTTGCCACCAGCGCGGATCAGCGCGGGCATAGAGGCGTCGATGATCACGTCCGAAGACACATGCAGGTTGGTGATGCCCTTGTCGGAATCGACCATATACATCGGCGGACGCGCGTCCATGCAGGCGTTGATGTCGGCCATGATCTCGTCATTGCCCTTCACACGCGCCAACAGATCGCCGAGGCCGGAGTTCGGGTTTACACCCAGCTCTTTCAGCGTCTCACCGTGCTTTTCAAACACGGGCTTCAGGAAGGCTTCGACCGCGTGGCCAAAAAGGATCGGGTCAGAGACCTTCATCATCGTCGCTTTGAGGTGCAGCGAGAAAAGAACGCCGTCTTCTTTGCTCTTTTCAATCTGAGTGGCGAGGAATTCTTTGAGGGCCGCAGCGCTCATAAAGGTCGCATCAACGACAGTGCCTGCAGGGTAATCAAGGCCGTCTTTCAGCACCTTTTCACCATCCGCGGTCTCTACCACGATTTTCGCGCCAGAAGCTTTGTCGAGCGTGGCCGAAACTTCGTTCGAGAAGAAGTCGTTGCCAGACATCGACGACACATGCGTCTTGCTGTCGGATGCCCAATCGCCCATCCGGTGCGGGTTCGCTTGCGCAAAGCTTTTCACCGCCTTGGCGGCGCGACGGTCAGAGTTGCCTTCGCGCAGAACCGGGTTCACAGCCGAGCCTTTGATGGTGTCATACTTAGCACGAACGGCTTTCTCTTCGTCGGTGCTGGGGGAATCAGGATAATCAGGCAGGGCAAAGCCTTGGGATTGCAGCTCTTTGATGGCACCGACCAATTGCGGCACAGAGGCAGAGATGTTGGGCAGCTTAATCACATTCGCCTCGGGCGTCTTTACCAGACGGCCCAGTTCGGCCAGATCGTCGGACTGGCGCTGATCTTCGCTCAGGTGCTCTGGGAAGGTTGCCAAAATACGCCCGGCAAGGCTGATGTCTTTCGTACCGACGCTTACACCAGCAGCTTTGGCGAATTTCTGGATGATCGGCAACAGGGACGCAGAGGCCAGCTCCGGCGCTTCGTCAACTTTAGTATAAATGATGTCGGACATGATATGCTCCAAATTGCTGCATTTGCAGCCCTGATAGCTGAAGAGACAGCGAAGGTCGACGGTATACCGCAGTATGCGGTGGGGTCGGCCCGGGAAAATGCAGCGATCTAGCGGATTTTAGCCTTCGGGCGTGCGGTGCGACCGGGAAGGGCAGCGCTTTCTTCAGCGGGTCACGCTGCGCAGCTGTAGGATCTGCATCCCAATCGCCATGGCCGGGCCAATGCCCACCGCAAACAGTAACGTGCCAAGGCCCAAGGTGCCCCCCAACGCCCAGCCAATCGCGACCACGGTCAACTCAATGCTCATACGCACCAGCGCGATGGGTTTTCCCGTGACCCGCTGCAGCCCCGTCATCAGCCCATCCCGCGGGCCGGGGCCGAGGTTTGCCACCAGATAGATCGCGCCGCCAAAACCTGTCACGAAGACCCCTGTTAACGCCAGCAGGGCATTCGCCAGATAGCTGTCAAACCGTGGCAAGATCGGCAATGCGTATTCCAGCACCAGCGCCACGATCACCGCGTTGAGGATGGTGCCGATACCCGGCGTCTGGCGCAGCGGGATCCACAGCAGCAGCACCGTCGCACTGATCAGAAAAGTCGCAAGCCCAAGGCTCCACCCTGTGATCTTGGTCACGCCTTCGGCAAAGACGGTCCAAGGGCTGACACCCACGCCCGCATTGACCAAAAGCGCTTCGCCCAAGCCGAACATGACCAACCCGAGGATCAAAAACATCATCGAGGCAAAAGGCGGCTTGAGGGTGAACGCCTTGGGCGAACTCCAACGCAGCGTGGGGACAGAGGTGACAGACAGGAAACTCACGGGGCGCGACCTCTGACGATGCAATCTAGATGAGTAGTTGTTCCAGTTTACGCCAGACCCGGCAAGATCAATCCACCCACAGGCTCAGCGCCAACGGGAGAAACCGAAAGTCATGTAATCTTTCTGATAGGCATCCGCGGCGAGGGCTTCGATCTCATCGTCATAAATGTCGTTGAGCGTGAAAGGGCCGGGTTCTGAGCCCGCTGACACAGCAGGACTGGTGGCATGCCCCTGGGTCGCGGCCAGTGCAGTCAACTCAGCGGCCAAATCCTCTTCGCGGATGATGCGATCCGGCAGGCAGAACTCCCCAAATCCTGCAATGGCTTGGGCCTGAGAGCACCATGCCGCATCCACCCGGATTGAGGTTTGGCCGGCCAGATTACCTTTGAGAAACTTTAGAAAAGACACAAAGGCGGTGCGATGCGCGGCACGGTCATACTCTGCGTCGGGCCCGTCCTTCGGCAACGGCATTTTGTAACGGCGCATCAGCGTGTTGCGCAGTTGACGATAGCTGCCCTCGCCCGTTGTGAGGATATGGCGGCAGAAAGCGTCATGCGCCCGCAACGCCGGATGGCGCAGCACGGTGAAGCCGCGATGGCCGGGCGCTTTGCGTTTCCACTGCCGCAATTCCTTTTGGGTCATCTTATCGCGCAGCGCTTCGCGTGGCACCCCATCGAGGGCGGCAAGCCAATCCAGCACCTGATCCTGCGGCCCGGATTTGATCGGTAGGTAGATTAACCCACTCGTCGCGGCGGCCACATAGGAGGGCACATTCGGCCCGCGCCGCGGCTCAAAATTCGGGGTTCGGGTCAGATCAAAGCGGTCCAGCCGGGCCAGCGCCTCCAACATCTCGTTATAGTTGCTGACCTTGGCGGAGATCGGGCTGGGATTCTGTTTCTTAAGGTTCTTATCCAGCGCCTCTAACTGCTCATCCACACCAAGGTAGTGCGCAAGCCCGTTCATCACCTCAACGCTTTGCAGGTCTTCGTAAGCTACATAAAATGCCGTCTGCCCCGAGGTCTGCAAACGGTTAAGCAGGGTGATCTGAAAGCGCTGCAAGGCGTCCAAATGCGCGCTAAACTCATCAGCGTTAAAAACCACCTGTGCCACCTTCTGCGCTTTCATATCAGTCAGCTTCCACTGGCCCGTCGCCTGCGCGATCTTCCAGCTGACGTAGCTGTCGACCGGATTACGCGTGAGCACGATCTTGGCGCAGCGCTGATCCTTGATGATGGTATCAAAGACGCGCGGATCATGATCGTGGAAATAGCGAAAACCGCCCAGAGCATCCCGCTGCCCCCGGATTACAGCCAGCAGCTTTTTGGGGTTTTCGTCCCGCGTGGCCTGATCGACGCCAAGGATCGGTTCGCTCTTGGGGTAGCCCATGAAGAAAGGGTTAAACGCCTCTCCATGACAGGCGATCCCCGCAAAAGCATTCAGGTTTGCTTCGAGAAAGTTAGACCCGGTCCGCATCTCGGCGAAGACCACGAAACTGTCGAATTTGTCGCTCATGGGTTATTTCACCAGATAGGGTTTCGGGGAAGGCTTGGCATCACCAGTCACACCTTGGGCGACCGGAAAATCACCCATCAGATAGGGGTGCATGCCTTGGTTCTTGAGGTTTTGCAGAAACTGGCCGAAACCGTTCAGGTCCACCATGCGCGGCGCCTCTGACAGGCGGCGCAGGCGGGTGGGGCCAATCTCATCCAATATCAACTGCAAAGGCTCCATCGGTGCTTCGATAAATTCGGCCATGGTCCAGATCCGCACCCGCGCCTTGGCGTAGGGTGACCGCAGAATATCCATATGCTTGCTTTCAACCTGCTGCAGTTTCGCGGCCCGGCGGCGGATATCGGCAAAATCGAGGTTTGAGCGGAACAGCGGCACCGCCCAAGCGCCAGTGATGACCGAAATCTGCGCATTAGGGTCTTTGGCGACGCGCCAGTTGATGTCTTGATTGTCCATCGGGCCGAATTGGAAACACTGACGCTCGCCACGCGTGTTCCAGATCAGATTGGCTAGAAATGCGCTGCTATTATGATCCCGCAGCACCGGATTATCCGACAACGCCCCGCTCAACGCCGTCTGCCCATCAGCGAAATGCGCACGATCGGGCGCAAAGAGATGGCCATGCACCCGCGCTTCGGTGGCGCGGCTCAGCCAATGCTCGAAATCTTCAAAGATCTCGGCAAAGCCCTGAAACATCGAATAGGGCGCGGCGGTGACACCATTCTCCCAATCTTCATTGGGAAAGCGGCTTTGCATATAGAGCCCGGCGCGGCCACGCGTCCGCCGTTCCACCGCCTTGGCAAAAATGCGGTCGATCTTACCGGGGTTCGGTTCGGTCCTTTTCATCGCACCGGCAGAGTCAGTCAAAAACGCATCATAGAGCCGGTCTGCGTGCGGCCAAATCTTGCGGGCGACAAAACAGTCTGAGCGGCGCAAAAGCTGGAGGTGATCGTCGTAAAAGATATGCGGTTTACCCTGAAAATCGAACTTCGATAGGGTCAGCGACCGGCTTTCGATCTTGCTGGAATAGAGCCGCGCAAGGGTCTGGAAATAGCTCTCATCAGGAATCCAGACACGGCGAAAGAACTTGTCATATGTTGGCCGGTCAGGGTCTTGCAGGATTGCCGACAGGGTGCGCCGGGTCAGGCACCACCACTGCGACCCCATATGCGGCACAATTCCACGCGGCATTCGGCGTTTAAGGGGCAGCAGGCGCTGTACCTCTACCGCGCGGTCAAACAAATAGCGATTGCGCCGCCACGAGAAAGGGAAGCGCAGGGTGAACCGCTCTTCATCCAGCCCGCCTACGGTCCAAGGCACATCTCCCGTGGTGGCGCTTTCGATGAAATCGGTCTGGGGGCGCGCCTCGAGATAGTCGATCAATTCCTGCACCGGGCGCAGCGGCAGACAAGAGCCGGAGGCCAGATAGACATGGCGCACTTTGGGAAAGCTCGACAGCATGACCTCCGCCGCGCCTTGGGAGGCGGCGACTATGCCCCAAGTGCCCCACTCGCAACGCTTGCGCGGGCAAAACCGTACATCTTTCAGGTCGGATAATGACGCCACAAAGGCATCATGCGCGCGCCGGGGCACGGCCTTGTCGATATGGATCACCACCGGGCAGCCCGCCGCGGCCCAATGCCGGGCGACCTGCTCGGCGCGGTCCCATGCGTTGTGCACCAACATGACGATCCCGATGCTCATGCCCAGTTCCCTTTTGACATGAGCCCGAGAATCTCAAGCTGGCGCCAGTTGATGTACCGCTCCGACCATTTGCACCACAGTTGGGGGTCGTCCTTTAAGCGGTCGGCGTAGGCTTTGTATTCAACCGACGCCGCGTAATGCTCGCTGCGCTGCAATTCCTCTGCCGCTTTGGCGCCAAAAGTGTCTAGGAACTTGGCATGGAGCAGCACGCCCGAGGCTTTCTCTCCGCCGCCTTCTTCGTAAACGCGGTTCAGCCCGCGCGGCAAAAGCATGTGGGTGGAACTGACATAGGCATAGCGCCGGTCCCATTTGACCAAGGGGATCTTGTTCAAAGCAGGCGCCTTTTCAGGCTCATCGGGAAAGAAGCCCCGCGACCGCGGCCCGCCTTGGATCCAAAGGTTGGTATATTTTTGATTGCGCGTGATCGTGTAGTTGCCGCTGTCAAACCAATGCGCGATCTCAAGCGGGTCTTGCCCTGCCTGATACGGTTCCGCATCGATCCGCCCCTTGGGATAGACATCAATCAGCATCGCGCCAAAGCTGCGGATTTCGCTGTTGTCGAGCCAGTCCGTCAGCGCGCGGATCGGTCTTGTGTCGCTGAACGGGTAGACAAAGAATTCGTCCGGGTCGGCTACCAGCACCCAATGGCCATGGGCGTATTTGCGTTTGAGGTAATTCATCCAGTCGACGCCGAAACCAGCCCGCCGATAGCTGGCATTGGTCTGCCAGATCGACACATCCTTCATGCCGCGCAAGTAGTCGACACTGCCATCGTCTGACCCATTGTCCACAAAGAGAAAATGGCCGATCCCCATGTCGCGGTAATACTGCAAGAAAAAGGGCAGCCGGATCTGCTCGTTGCGCATTGTGCAGACCAAAAGAATATCATCGCGGGCGATGGCACGGGTGTGGTCCTGCACCGACGTCAGCTCGGTGGATTTGCGCACGGCCCGGATCAAGAGCCTCTTGCGCCGCAACCGCATCCGGTAAGAGTCCCAAAGCCTCACGTCTACTCCATATCCTGCCCAAGGAAGCGCTGGTGAGGCTCGGATGGGCCTCTGTCTTCCTCGCCACTTTTTTGGTCAATATGTCATGGGTGGTGTTTACGAACAACGCATTTAGAAAGCGTTAGGCGCGTTCAAAGCGCTACCGCCCCCCTAATTTCAAAGCGGGCGCATCAACCCGATCTCGACCAGTCGCTCGGGCCCAGTGTAGCGTTCCGAGCCGTCGTGCCACATATCAGGCGCCGCGCCGATTTGGTCGTAATAGCTGTCGAACTGTTCGGGCGTGTGAAAATGCTGCTGGCGGGTCTTTTCTTCGCGCGACTTTACGATTATCTCTGGCAGGAATTTCGTATGCAGCAAGACGCCCGAGGGCGCCGCCCCGCCCGGCCCGTCATAGAGCCTGTTTAGGCTCGGCGGCAACAGCGAATGGGTCGAATTGACATAGACGTAGCGCCGGTTCCAGCGGATCAGCGGGATCTTGTTCAGGGTCGGAGAACGCTCCGGCCTGTCGGCAAAAAACACCCGTTCTCGTGCCCCGCCCTGCACCCAAAGATTGCCCATCGGGTCCTGCCGCTGCGCGCGATAGGGGCCGGGATCGAACCAGGGCAGCACGGTGCTGGGGTCTTGTCCCGGCGCATAGTCCTGCGCCCCCAGCGGCCCTTTGGGATAGATATCGAGCATCAGCGCGCCAAACCCCCTGCGGCCCTTTTGCTCCAATTGGCGGGTCAGCGCCCCCAGTCCGTGCTCTTTCATCCCGGTATAGACCAGCAATTCGTCTGCATCCACTGTCAGGCACCAGCGCCCGTGCCCATAGCGGATCAACAGCCACCCCAGCCAATCCAACCCAAAACGGGCCTCGCGGTAACTGGCGCGCGTGTGCCACAGGGTGACATCTGGCGCCGCCGATAGCATCTCTACGCTGCCGTCATCACTGCCATTGTCCACGACCAGAAAATGCGCCACGCCCATCTTGCGGTAGTGGTCTAGAAAGTACGGCAACCGCGCGGCTTCGTTGCGCAGCACCACAAAGGCCAACACGCCCTGATCGGGGATTTGCGGGCCGCCGTCTTGCTGAAGGGTCAGCTTGTGACGCGCACGCCACGCACGCCACAACAGCCGCCGACGTTTCCAGCGCATCCGAAAGGCCCCCATCAAACCACGCGGCTTTCGGCCGGGTTTGGGGGGCTGTGCCTTCGTGCTCACTTTGCGTAATGGCCGGTTTGGTGCCAGTTCCAAGCGTCGGAAATCATCTGTTGCAGGGTCGAGCGTTCGGGCCGCCAGCCCAATTCCTCAACCGCGCGGGAAGAGCCCGAAACCAGCTTGGTACAATCACCCGGCCGGCGTGGGCCGATCTCATGCGGGACTCTCTGGTTGGTCACGGCGCGACTGTGGTCCAGCACCTCGCGCACCGAAAACCCGCTGCCAGTGCCAAGGTTGAACACCCGGCTGCCCTTGTCGGCCTGCAGCCATTTCAGACCCAAAACATGGGCATCGACCAGATCGCAGACATGCACATAGTCTCGAATGCAGGTGCCGTCCGGGGTTGGATAGTCATCGCCAAAGACGGTCAGCGCCGCCCGTTTCCCGGAGATTGCGTCAAGCATGAGGGGGATCAAATGCGTTTCCGGTTGATGGAATTCGCCCACCTCACCTTCAGGATCTGCACCAGCCACGTTGAAATAGCGGAAAATGACGTGCTGCAGACCGTGCGCCGCTTCGAAATCGCGCAGAATGTCTTCGATCGCACGCTTGGATGCCCCATAGGCGTTAATTGGATATTGCGCGCTGCTTTCGTTTAAAACAACATTGTCCTGATCACCGTAGGTCGCGCAGGTGGACGAAAAGACGAACCGCTTGCAGCCTGCAGCCACCGCCGCCTCAATGAGGGTAAGTGAACCGCTGACGTTGTTACGCCAGTAGAGACCAGGCTCTGCCATGCTCTCACCCACTTGGCTGAGCGCCGCGAAATGCATGACGCCAATGGGACGATATTTGTCAAAGACCTCATCAAGCCGCGCCCGATCTTGCAAATCGCCTTGCTCAAACGGGCCGAATTTAACCGCATCGCGCCAGCCGGTCGCAAGATTATCGAAAGTCACGGGTGTGAAACCCGCCGTCTTCAACGCCTTACAGGCATGCGAGCCGATATAGCCCGCACCCCCGGTTACCAGTACGTTTTCCATGTCGCGCCTTCCTGAACTTACTGCGCCGCCCGATCGATTTGAGCGATGCTTTGCAGGTAGGCCGATAGGTCGTCGCGCAGTTCCTCACGGGCAAGCCCAAAGGCCACAGTCGCCTGCAAAAATCCAGCTTTAGAGCCACAATCAAACCGTTGACCACGGAAGCGGAACCCATAAACCTCGCGGTCTTGCTCAATTTCTTGGGCAATCGCATCGGTCAGCTGGATCTCTCCACCGGAGCCAGATTTCAGCTTATTGAGATTTTTCAGGACATTTGGCGACAGAATATAACGCCCGATCACCGCAAGGTTCGAAGGTGCCTCATCAGCGGCTGGTTTCTCAACCATGCCTTTGACCTTCACCAGATCGCCGCGCTCTTCACTTGTATCGAGGATGCCGTAGGAGGAGGCACGAGACGGTTCAACTTCCATCGCGGCGACCATGCTGCCGCCGGTTTCCTCATAGGCTTCGACCATCTGCTGCAAGCAGGGTTTCTCAGCCGCGATAACGTCATCGGGCAGCATCACGGCAAAGGGTTCGTTGCCGATTAGACGGCGGGCGCACCAAACTGCGTGACCAAGACCAAGTGCTTTGTGCTGACGGATATAGGCAATCGCACCACTGTCCATATTGGTGTCTTGTAGAATCTGAAGAAGCTCGGTTTTCCCCTTCTTGCGCAACTCCTGTTCAAGCTGCGGCGCATGGTCGAAATAATCCTCCAACGCGCCTTTGCCGCGCGAGGTCACGAAAATGAATTCCTTGATCCCAGCAGCCCGCGCTTCGTCAATTGCATATTGAACCAGCGGCCGATCTACGAGAGTCATAATCTCCTTCGGCACCGACTTGGTGGCAGGCAGAAAGCGTGTTCCTAATCCAGCAACGGGGAAGATCGCCTTTGTTACCTTCTTGCGCATGTTAATCCTTACAAATTATTCGAAATATACAGAGCGCCACGGTCAATCTTACCGACGCTTTTCTACCGCTAACAATCATCGCTGAAACCACGCTGCCTGGCAACTCGCCTGACTTCGGTTTTCAGCCTATCCCGCCGCCGGTTTAAGCGAAAAACCGCCTCATTCCGCGCAGATTTTCCATATATTCCACCAGTTTGCAGCCAGATAGCGTTAGCGGGGTCGAAGACAACATGGTGATACAAAGCCGTAGGCGAAAGACTGATTAAAGTTACGATTTCGCCGGAATCGACGCGCTTTGCAGCATTGGCGCGGTCTTTGGCCAGCTTTATGGGCCGCGTGAACATCGCCACGCTGCGGCGCGGACGGGCCGGAAATATGCGAAATGCACTGGCAGGCTCTTGCGCGATCATTCCTGCGCCGAGGGGGCGCTCAACTCCTTTTGCGTGTCCCTGATCCAGCCTGTGCAGCAGCCGGGCAACATCACGCGGCTCCAGTCCGCCACTCACCATATGACGCAATAACCGTCGGCGTTCATCTGCGCGCAAACGCGCCCACTGGGCAGCGCGCTCTGTCTGGGGCAAATGTTTGCGGTGAAACACCGCCCAGCTGGCGCCGATGTCAAAAAGGTCACGGGGGACCCGGTTGGCACTGCGCATGTGGTTGGCGGCAAAGCCATGATGGACCTCGGCCAAGGGGGCAATCGCGGTAGCATGGCCCGCCCGCGCGAGACGCATGTTTAAATCGGTTTCGTCTAAGTAGTAGTGAAAGGCAGGATCAAAGCCGCCTAAGCTGACCAAGACCTCACGGCGAAAGGCCATATTCGTGCCTTCAGTCTTGATCGCTCCGCCTTGCGGGGGCAGCAGAACGCTGAAGTTTTCAGGGTCAACGTCCAACTTTTCCGGCGTACCTTGTGCGTTTAGTTGGCGCGCGCGATACTGGAAGGATATTCCATTTCGCCCCCGGACAAAGCCAGTCATGGCCGCGACTTCGAGCTGCTGCGCTGGCGCCATTAAATGGCGCAACCACTGCGGCTCTGGCACCGCATCATCGTCGATGAAGGCCACCACCTCTCCCGCCGCCTGAGCGACCCCAAGGTTGCGCGCGGCAGAGATATTGGGCGTGTCAAACGCCACCAATTTCAATGCATCCGCAAAAGGCATGTCGCGGGCCACAGCCGCCCCCGTAGGATCGGCCACGACGATAACTTCAAAAGGCGCATATTGAAGCTGCCCCACCCCCGTCAGGCAACGCCGCAATGCTTCAGGTCGATTTCGGCTGACAATCACGATGCTTACAGGCACGCCGCTTTCCAGTGCAGCGCTTTCCGGTGCAGCACTGCCGGGGGTGGTTGTCATTCCAATCCCATTTTCGCCATCATAGCTTCGAGCTTTGGAACGTCTTCGGGGTTGTTCAGCTCCCAGAATTCGCGCCCCTTGGCCTCAACCTCGGCACAGAGCACCGAACGGCCATTCTCAAGGAAGCGAAGCTGCTCCAATCCTTCCAATTGCTCCAGCGGGCCCACAGGCCAGCTTGGATATTCCGCCAAGGCTTCGGGGCGATAGGCATAGACACCGACATGGTGGAAAACCGGGGTCGCATCTGTGTCACCATAGGTCTTGCCAGTGTAAGGAACGACCTCTTTCGAGAAATAGAGCGCCTGATTGTCGGCACCAAAAACCGCCGTGGTGCCGCCGACCCGGCCTGCTTTGCGGTCGCCCAACAGACTGTTCAGCGTGGCGCCATCACAGCGCAGCACCGGGGTGGCGATCTCGGCGTCAGATTTGTCTTTTAGCCCCTGTACCAGCCCTTCGACAAACCAATGCGGCGTCAATGGCGCGTCGCCTTGCAGGTTCACCACGATGTCATACCCCCCGCCCAGCGCGGCATGGGCCTCAGCGCAGCGCTCGGTGCCATTGGCGCAGGCCTCCGAAGTCATCACCACCTCGGCACCAAAACCTTCGGCAGCTTCGCGGATGCGGGCATCATCGGTGGCCACGACAACGCGGTCCACACCTGATACGGCGCAGGCCGCACGCCAACTGCGTTCGATTAGGGTCTGTTTCTTGCCTGACGCACCGGTCAGCGCGACAAGCGGCTTGCCTGGATAACGGGTCGAGGCGTAGCGGGCGGGAATAACAATAAGTACTGACATCAGCCCGCTTTCAGATCAACGCCCGGCGCATGGGCGATAAAGTAAGGGTTGGCGAAATCTTCTTTGCCGTAGGTCAGCGGTGTAAGGTCGTCAAAACGCACCACCGCGCCCCCAGCGCCATTCAATACGGCATGACCTGCGGCAGTGTCCCATTCCATCGTGCGGCCCAGACGCGGGTAGAGATCAGCCTCGCCCGTGGCCACAAGACAGAACTTCAGCGAAGACCCTGCGGAGGTCATGTCGCGGACGCCGTATTTGCCAATGTAGTCGTCGGTCGCCTGATCGCGGTGCGATTTGGAGGCGACAACCATAAGGGCCGAATTGTCTGGGTTAGAGACGGAAATCGCCTTGGTCTCACCCAGTTGATCCTTGGCGAAATCGCCAATTTCCTCAACCGATTGCCCATCGGCTTGGGTAAAGAACATCCGCGATTTGGCAGGGGCGTAGACAACACCGCGGGTCGGGATGCCCTTTTCAACCAGTGCGATGTTCACCGTGAAATCACCCCGGCGGTGGACAAACTCTTTCGTCCCGTCCAACGGATCGACGATCAGGAATGTGTCGCCCTTGGCAGAATGGGTCGCAGATTGCTCTTCTGTCACCAACATCATGTCGGGGAATGCGGCGCGCAGTCCTTCGGAAATGATCGCGTCGGCGGCTTCGTCAGCAGCAGTAACGGGGCTATCGTCAGACTTTGATTTCACCTCAAAATCGTCTTGACCGTAGATCTCCATGATCTTGTCCCCGGCTTCCAATGCCAGCCGCCGCATTTCTACGACCAAGTTCTCGTAATCCATTTCGCCTCCGGCCCTGCGGGCTGTCGTTGCTTCAATTAATCATTTCCCTTATGCTTTGCAGCTAACGGAACAGCAAGAATTCCGTGCCACGTTAGGGCTTCGTCAAGGACGCGCGCATGTTCCAATCTAATAGAAAGCCGAAATCCGGCATCGGGACCGCCATTGCTATGGCGGAGCTTATCTATCACTCCGTCGTGCGCAATGTGCGCAAGCAGCACAACAATGCCCTGATCGCCATCGCCATGAACATGTTGCAGACGGTGATGTTTGTGGTCGCGTTCTATGTGATGTTCTCAATCCTTGGTATGCGCGGGTCTGCCGTGCGGGGTGATTTCCTTGTTTATCTAATGTCGGGGATCTTCCTTTATCTGACGCATGTGAAAGCCCTGGGCGCGGTTGCAGCTTCAGAAGGGCCAGCAAGCCCGATGATGCAGCACGCCCCTATGAATACGATCATCGCCATCGCCTCGGCAGCGGTTGGGTCGCTTTATATTCAGGTGCTGTCGCTCTTTGCGATCCTTTTCATCTACCATGTCGCTGTCACCCCAATAACCATTGACCAGCCAATCGCTGCCTTTGGCATGTTGCTGACGGCGTGGTTTACCGGTTGCGCGCTTGGGCTGGTGATGCTGGCGATTAAACCGTGGTTTCCCTCTTTCGTGACGATCTTTTCGACAATCTATCAGCGGGCCAATATGATCGCCTCGGGCAAGATGTTTCTGGCCAACTCCCTGCCCGGCTATATGCTGGCGATGTTCGACTGGAATCCGCTGTTTCACAGCATTGACCAAGCGCGCGGCTTTGCCTTCATCAACTACAACCCACGCTTCAGCAATTGGGAGTATCCGCTTTGGGTGGGGCTTGTCCTGTTGATGATCGGGTTGATGGGTGAATTCTATACCCGCCGACATGCCTCTATCAGCTGGAATGCTCGGCGGTGAGGCTGCTCGCAGTCCTCTTTTGTTTCTGGGCGCTTCCCGCTTTAGCGACACAGGATGCATGGCCCGCACTTTATGACGTAAGCGATGTGGCGACTGATGATGTACTGAACGTTCGCCAAGCCCCCGATGCCGGCGCGCCAATCATTGGCAGCTTCGCGCCTGATGCCGAAGACATCGAAGTGATCCGCCCTGATGACCGTTATGTCTGGGGATTGGTGAACACCAGTGAGGGCAGCGGCTGGGTCTCTCTGCGCTATCTGGCGCGGACCCCCGGTCAATGGCAGGGCGCGATGCCTGCTGTGGCACGATGCGCCGGGACAGAGCCGTTTTGGTCGCTGGAGGTGGCAGGTGAGGCGCTGATTTACACCGCGATTTCTGATACTGCGCGAGACTATCGCCATACGCAATCTGGTCCCGCACAGGGGCGGCGGGACAGTTTTCACTTGATTGCAGAGGGACCAAACGGCACGGCCATCGCCACAGTGTCGGCCCGCGCCTGTAGCGATGGCATGTCAGACCGCGCCTATGGGTTGGCGGTCGATCTCCTTTTGCAGGGGGGTGACGGTTGGCAACATCAGACGGGGTGCTGTTCGCTCGGCCGCTAATGCCCGGACTTTTTTAAAAAAGTCCGCAACCGTTTTCTTTTAAAGAAAACGTCACTCCACCACCCGCAGCGTCAGATTGATCCGCCCCCCTTTGGGCAGCAGCGTCGATGTGCCGGACTTGATCCGATCGACCCCATGATAGGTCAGCCGCGCGTCGCCGCCCATCACCACCACATCCCCCGATTGCAGCCAGATCGATTCCGTCTTGCCGCCTCGGGTCAGGTTGCCAATGCGGAACAGCCCGTCGTCCCCTAAAGACACCGACACCACGGGCCACTGAAAATCGGCCTCATCCCGGTCCTGATGCAGCCCCATGCGCGCATCTGCGTCATAGTAGTTGATCAGACAACATTCGGGCCGCCGCTCTAGACCCGTCAATTGATCCCAGATCGCCAGTATCGGCGCGGGGATCTCTGGCCAAGTCTGACCGTCAGGGTGTTCGGCAACATAGCGATAGCCGCGCCGATCCGAAAACCAGCCATAGCGCCCGGCGGCTGTCATACGGACAGACATACGCCCACCGCGCGGCACCTCAGGGCGAAAGAACGGCGCTTGTCGCACCACGCCGCGCACCGCCTCCAGCACCTCCTGCTGGGCGGCCCTTCCCAGAAACTCCTTGTGAATATTAAAGCCGCGCAGGCGCAAAGCAGTCATTCTTCGTTCTTCCTCACTCGTTTGGCAAAAACATCACGGAATCGCGACCATCCTGACCAGCCAATGGTTGCAGGGTGCAAATACCCTCCCTATATACGCTCCGAACCGTCGAAGGCACGTGGTCTTCGATGTCATCAGATCGGGGCAGGATGCCGAAACGGGTCCGCGCCTCGTGTCATCGCCTTAGATTCAAAGAGGGATCGAAATATGTCCAAAGTAATCGGTATTGACCTTGGCACCACCAACAGCTGTATCGCCATCATGGATGGCAGTCAGCCTCGTGTGATCGAAAACGCCGAAGGCGCGCGCACAACGCCGTCGATCGTTGCTTTCACCGACGATGAGCGCCTTGTCGGCCAGCCGGCGAAACGCCAGGCGGTCACCAACCCAGAAAACACTGTCTTTGGTGTTAAGCGCCTGATCGGCCGCCGCAACGACGATGCGGATCTGGCCAAAGACAAAAAGAACATGCCGTTCAACGTCATTGATGGCGGCAACGGCGACGCATGGGTGCAAGCCCGTGGTGAGAAATACTCCCCCAGCCAAATCTCGGCCTTCATCCTCGGTAAGATGAAAGAAACCGCAGAAAGCTATCTGGGTGAGGAAGTCACGCAGGCGGTTATCACCGTGCCCGCATATTTCAACGACGCCCAGCGTCAGGCCACCAAAGATGCAGGCAAAATTGCCGGCCTCGAAGTTCTGCGGATCATCAACGAGCCGACAGCCGCCGCGCTGGCCTATGGTCTCGACAAAGAGAACACGCAAACCATCGCGGTCTATGACCTCGGCGGCGGTACATTCGACGTGACCATCCTTGAGATCGACGACGGCCTGTTCGAAGTGAAATCCACCAACGGCGACACGTTCCTTGGCGGTGAAGACTTTGACATGCGCATCGTCAACTACCTTGCGGATGAGTTCAAAAAGGCCAACGGCGTTGACCTGACGCAAGACAAGATGGCGCTGCAGCGTCTGAAAGAAGCTGCCGAGAAAGCCAAGATTGAGCTTTCCTCGTCCAGCCAGACCGAGATCAACCAGCCCTTCATCTCGATGGGCAAGGACGGCTCGCCGCTGCACATGGTCATGAAGCTGACCCGCGCCAAGCTGGAAAGCCTTGTGGGTGATCTGATCAAAGCCTCCATGAAGCCCTGCGCCGCAGCGCTGAAGGATGCGGGCCTCTCGGCTTCCGACATCGACGAAGTCGTGCTGGTCGGTGGTATGACCCGTATGCCGAAAGTCGCAGAAGAAGTGACGAAGTTCTTCGGTAAGGAGCCACACAAGGGTGTGAACCCTGACGAAGTTGTGGCCCTTGGTGCTGCCATTCAGGCCGGTGTTCTGCAAGGCGACGTGAAAGACGTGGTTCTGCTGGACGTGACACCGCTGTCCTTGGGTATTGAAACCCTTGGTGGCGTCTTCACCCGCTTGATCGACCGTAACACCACGATCCCGACGAAGAAGTCTCAGGTCTTCTCGACCGCCGAAGACAACCAGAACGCTGTGACCATTCGGGTTTTCCAAGGTGAGCGTGAGATGGCTGCCGACAACAAGATGCTCGGTGCTTTCAATCTTGAGAACATCCCGCCTGCCCCGCGCGGCATGCCACAGATCGAAGTGACCTTTGACATCGACGCCAACGGCATCGTGTCCGTGGGCGCGCTCGACAAAGGCACCGGCAAAGAGCAGAAGATCACGATCCAAGCGTCGGGTGGTCTGTCGGATGCGGATATCGACAAGATGGTCAAGGACGCGGAAGAGAATGCCGAGGCGGACAAATCCCGTCGCGAGCTGATCGAAGCGAAAAACCAAGCGGAATCGCTGATCCACTCGACCGAAAAGTCGCTGGAAGAGCATTCCGACAAGGTTGACCCAACCACCGTCGAAGCGATCGAGCTGGCCATTGCCGCGCTGAAAGACGAACTGGAAACCGACAACGCCGACAAGATCAAATCCGGCATCCAGAACGTCACCGAAGCGGCCATGAAACTGGGCGAAGCGATCTACAAAAACGCTCAGGATGAAGGCAACGACGACACCGCACGGCCTTCGGACGCTCAGCAATCGCAGGGTGGCGACGACGACATCCTCGACGCCGAGTTCGAAGATCTGGACGACGACAAGCGCGCGTAAGCGTGAAACGGAACCTGTGAAAGGGCCGGTCCGTCAGACGGGCCGGCCCATCACGTTCCAGCGCAGGAGCATGATAACCCATGGCAAAACGTGACTACTACGAGGTGCTTGGCGTTGCCAAAGGGGCCTCTGCCGACGAGATTAAGAAGGCCTACCGCAGCAAGGTCAAAGACCTTCACCCCGACCGCAACAAAGACAACCCAAACGCCGAAGCCCAGTTTAAAGAAGTGGGCGAAGCGTATGACGTGTTGAAAACCGACGACAAGAAAGCGGCTTATGATCGCTACGGCCACGCCGCCTTTGAAGGTGGTATGGGCGGCGGTCGTCCCGGCGGCGGCATGGGCGGCGGTCAGGGCGATTTCTCTTCGGCCTTTTCCGATGTATTCGACGATCTCTTCGGTGACTTTATGGGTCAGCGCGGGGGTGGCGGCGGTGGCCGCCGTGCCGCGCGCGGCGCTGATTTGCGCTACAATCTGCGCATCTCCCTCGAAGATGCCTTTTCGGGCATGCAAAAGTCGATCACCGTTCCGGCCTCTGTCCAGTGCGATTCATGTGACGGCAGCGGCGCCGAGGGCGGCGCAGAGCCTTCAACCTGTCCGACCTGTTCGGGCATGGGCAAGGTGCGCGCCCAGCAGGGTTTCTTCACTGTTGAACGCACCTGTCCCACCTGTTCCGGCATGGGTCAGATCGTCAAGAATCCTTGCAAGAAATGCCGCGGCGCGGGCCGTGTTGAGAAAGAGCGCACGCTCTCGGTTAATATCCCCGCAGGCGTTGAGACCGGCACCCGTATCCGGCTTGCCGGTGAGGGCGAAGCGGGCATGCGCGGCGGACCGTCGGGCGACCTCTATATCTTTATCGAGGTGGCTGATCATGAGCTCTTTGAGCGTGACGGGCCGAACCTGTTCTGCCGTGTCCCCGTGTCGATGAGCACCGCCGCCTTGGGTGGTAATATCGAAGTGCCCACCATCGACGGTGGCCGTGGCCGCGTGCAGATCCCCGCAGGCAGCCAATCGGGTCGCCAGATGCGCCTGCGTGGCAAGGGCATGCCGCCGCTGCGTGGCGGTGGGGTCGGTGATATGATCATCGAACTGGCGGTTGAAACCCCAGTGAACTTGACCAGCCGTCAGAAAGAACTGCTTCAGGAGTTTGCGGGCGAAGCCCAGAACAACAATCCCGAAAGCAGCAATTTCTTCTCTTCTGTCAAATCCTTCTGGGATTCGATGAAGGGCTAAATCCGTCGGGCAAGGCGTGTCGCGCGCCTTGCCCGCAACCATGGATGGAGAAGGTAAATAGCACGTGAAAACGCTGTTAACCGAATCCTAACCACCTTCGCGCAAAATTCTGGGCATGACCCGTATTCCGAGAACCCTTGCTGATCAGCCCCTTCCCTTCCTCATGGACGAAGCGCGCAAACCGCCGTCCAACACGGGCAAGCAACCCTCTTATATCGCAGATCATCGACAGCGTCTGCGCAGCCGTTTCATCGACGGCGGCGCAGCGGCCATGCCGGATTATGAGATGCTGGAACTCGTTCTTTTCCGCGCGATTCCGCGCCGGGACGTCAAACCGCTCGCGCGCGAATTGCTGGACAGGTTCGGCGATTTTAACCGCGTTATCACAGCCCCTGCCGCGCGCTTGCGGGATGTCAAAGGCATCGGAGAGGCGGTAATCGTCGAGCTTAAGATCGTTGAGGCCGCGGCCCAAAGGCTGGCCCGCGCCAAGGTTCTCAAGCGGCATGTCGTGGCCTCTTGGGACGCCTTGCTGGACTACTGTCACACCACCATGGCCCATCTGGAGACAGAGCAGTTTCGCGTTCTATATCTCGACCGGAAAAACATTCTCATCGCGGATGAAGAACAGGCCAAAGGCACGGTCGACCATGTGCCGGTCTACCCCCGCGAAGTTGCCAAACGCGCGCTAGAATTGAATGCCAGCGCGATTATCCTCGTGCATAACCACCCGTCTGGGGATCCCAGCCCGTCACGTTCGGATATCGACATGACACATCAGGTCGCCACTGCCTGCGACGCATTGGGGCTTACACTGCATGACCACCTAATCATCGGCAAATCACGCGAGTTGAGCTTTCGGAACGAGGGTCATCTTTAGGACGGCGCGCTGCATCCCCTTAACGCACCCAAACCTCTACCCGACGGTTGGCCTGACGGCCCCACTCACTGTCATCACAGGCAATCGGCATGGCCTCACCAAAGGCATCCACCCGCAGATCGATGCGCGACAGATTGGCGGTTACCGCAGCGGCACTTACGGCGCGTTGCACAGCCTCGGCACGGCGCAGGGCGATCTCGCGATTAGCCCTTGCTGCGCCCTCACCATCGCTAAACCCTACAAACATCAGCCTCCGCGCGTCATACTGCCCCTGCTCAAGCGCGCGCGCCAACTGTTGAACGTTGGACCGTGACTGCGCATCCAGCCGGATCGAGCCTGCCTCAAACCGGAACGAAGTCGTCAGCCGGGCCATGGGCACCAACGTCGCCGTCATGCGCTGCAACTCTCCCAATGGCGTTTCGATACCGGCGGTGATGATCGCATTGGCAAAACGGTTGCCCTGCTCCTCCACCGGTATTTCTTCGGGTGTTTGATCCACAAAACCGGCACGCCGAATAACAATCTGCGCCGAAGGGCTGCGGGTAAAGGCCAGAAACTCTCGCGTGATGAGGGGCAATCGGCGGGCGGGGAAGTAAAGGAACATCGGCGCGGTCAGCGGGTAATCTTCGGTTTTGATCGTGCGCCGCGCGGCATCCAGCGCAAATCCGCAGTCGCCGCCGAGGGTCAGCACCTCTGTTCCGCCCTGCTCGGCATAGCTGGTGATGCCAAGGGCAAAGACATCCTGCGCCACGGCATCGGCAAGGCTTTCGGGCATCGCGTGACGGATTACATCCGCGCTCAGTTCCAGTCCCGCAGGGGTCAACACCTGATCGACGATGGCTTGGCTAAGCCCGCCATTCGCTGTCGGCATGTGCAGCTCAATGGGGGCATCCGGCCCGCCAAGACGCTGCCAGTTCTTAATCTCACCCGCAAAGACCCGCGCCAAAGTGAGCGGGGAAATTTGTTTCACCGGGTTGGACGGTGCCACCACCGGTACCACGGCATCCAAGGCCAGAACCCGGCTGCGGTTGGCCCCTGTCAAATCGCCCAAACCGGCCTCTCGTGCGTTGATCCGCTCTTCCCGGCGCACCTCGCGCAAGGCCATAACCACATCAGCTTCGTCCGCCAAAAGATCGGCAAAACCCTCGTTGGTGTTGGTCGCCCGAAAGTCAAAACGCGCAGCCAGCTTGCTGTCGTCCTTACGTGTAAGCAGCAGCGCGAAACGCCCGCCTTCACCCTCTTCGCGGCCGACCGAATAGCCTTGCCGCTCTGCGAAGGCGTCGATCAGCGCGGGCATCAACAAGGCCCCCATCGTGGCGGAACCCGAAAAGCGTACTTCGGCGACGAAGTCCTCAAGGTTGGGGCATCCCGGCCCGGTGCAGGACACGCCGCTGCTGTCGACGGTCAGCTCACCATAGTCGGTGTCGACCCGATAGAATTCGCCATCAAAGCCCAGCATAGTGCCGCTAATCTCGACACTGCCATCGCGTGAGGTGAGCGCGACATCCTGTGCCGCCAGCGTTCCCGCAGTAAAAAGCAAAAGTGCGGCGCTGATCGCCGCACGTTTTAACCCGTTCATCAAGACCTACCCGGTTGCGTTAGTTCTGCGCGACTTTCAGGTCTTGGAGCAAATTATTCAACACCAGAAAGTTGCCAACCGCATCACAGTCCGGCACGGCGAGGGTCAGGTTCTGAGTTTTCACCTGATCGCTGCCGCGCAATTCCAGCGCTTGCGCTTCGATCTCAAGGCCGCAATTGGCCTCGCTGACCTCAGCCTCAACACTGAGCGCGACATCGCCTTCCTGCCCCGCTGCGGCGACCGGGAAACTATAGACCTCGGCCATCAGAGGGTCGGAAGTGTCGGTGTCACCGTTACGCGTCATGAAGCCCCCTTCGCCAAGCACGGCTGCCGTCATATCGCGCGGCGCGCCGGACCAGACATGGCCCGCATCGCCGTAATCGGCGCCAAACTCACGGGCATGAAGCTCAAAGCCCGCAGCACCTTTCCACTGCAGCACGATACGGTTGAAGCCAGACAATTCTGACACCGAAGTTTGCGCCACAGCGCCGTCGCCATTGCCAAAGGCAAGGATGAAGACAGCCTCTTCGGCCAAGGCGGGCACGGTGACGTTCAACTGGCCTTTGTCGTCGGTCACTTCGGTAAAGATCATCCCGTTATGATGCACGGTCAGCCGCTCATTGGGCAAGCACGCGGCGTCTAGCGTCAGTTTTACCATCGCTGCAGCCACGGCTTCGGCCTCGGCGGTGATATCGCAAGCCGCGGTGATTGCCGTGCTGTGGCTATCTGGCGCGGGCGGCAGGCTTTGTGGCGCCGCAGCCTTGATCACCTGATTATCCAGCGCGGGAAGTGCAATGGGACTGTCGAGTGCTGCCGAGGTCAGGGTGATGCCCTCAACCTCTAACAAAGCGCCATTGTCGGCCACGGGGTGTGCCGCTTCAGCCGACCCATAGCGTTGTTGCGCCGTGTCGGAGCTTTGCATGACAAAGCCGATACCCACGGCACAGGCCAAAGTGCCGACAGCCGTCAGAATTTCTTTAGTGCGCCGCATAACAAGTCCCCTTCAACGGATTCGTTGGAGACTTTATGCGCGGAGATCAGGGCCGAGGTATGGCCCTGACAAGCCAAGTTATGGGCGAAAAGGTGGCGCCGCTTATTTGATCTCGCCGTGGCAATGTTTGAACTTTTTGCCAGAGCCACAGGGGCAGAGATCGTTCCGCCCTGGGTTGCCCCATGTGGCGGGGTCGTTCTCATCAAAGCCCGGCGCAGCCGCTTCGGCCTGCTCAGAGGCCTCATCGGCAGCCTCGGTCGCGGCGGCTTGCATGGCGGCCTGACGGTCGGCCATTTCCTGCATCATCTCGCGGCGCTGCTCTTCGCTCATCGGTTGGATCTGACCCAGCTTTTGGGTCACGTCCTGCCGCAGACTATCAAGCATCGTCTCAAACAGCTGGAAAGCTTCGTTCTTGTACTCGTTCAGCGGATCACGCTGCGCGTAGCTGCGGAACCCGACGACCGACCGCAGATGCTCCAACGTCAGCAGGTGGTCGCGCCATTTGGTATCGATGGCCTGCAACAACAGCTGCTTTTCAATGTTGCGCATGTTTTCTTCGCCAAAGGCGGCAGCCTTTTTGGCCATAAGCTCATCCGTGGCCTTCATCAGACGTTCGCGGATCACCTCATCATCCACGCCGTCTTCTTCGCACCACGCGATGATCGGCACGTCGACGTTCAACTGCTCGATCACCGCAGCATAAAACCCTTGGGTGTCCCACTGATCGGCGTAGGTCTTGGGCGGCATATATGTGTCGATCAGATCGTCGATCACCTGCTCGCGCATATCGGTGACGATCTCATTGAGGTTGTCGGCTTCCATGATCTCGCGACGCTGGCCAAAGATCACTTTGCGCTGCTCGTTCATCACGTCGTCGAACTTCAACAGCTGCTTACGGATGTCAAAGTTGCGGCCTTCGACCTTCGCCTGCGCACGCTCCAGCGATTTGTTCACCCAAGGGTGCACAATCGCTTCGCCTTCTTTCAGGCCCAGCGTGGTCAGAACTTTCTCAAGCCGCTCAGAGCCAAAAATGCGCATCAGGTCGTCTTCGAGCGACAGGAAGAAAGAAGTGCGGCCCGGATCACCCTGACGGCCCGAACGGCCGCGCAGCTGGTTGTCGATCCGGCGGCTCTCGTGACGCTCAGACGCCAGTACATAAAGGCCACCGGCCTCTAGCACCTTTTGCTTTTCCTCGGCGTGCTGTGCTTCGATCTGCGCACGGATGTTCGCCGGGTCCGCATCTGGGTCGGCGTCCAGCGCTTCAAGCACTTTCAACTCGACGTTGCCGCCCAGCTGAATGTCGGTGCCACGGCCTGCCATGTTGGTGGCGATGGTAACTGCACCCAACTTGCCGGCATCGGCGATGATCTGTGCTTCTTGCTCGTGCTGACGGGCGTTAAGCACGTTATGCGCGACCCCGTCGGCGGTCAGCATGGTGCTCAGCTGTTCGGACTTTTCGATTGAGGTGGTGCCGACAAGGCAAGGCTGACCCTTGGCGTGGGCTTCCTTCACCTTTTCGATCATCGCCTCGTATTTTTCACGCGCGGTGCGGTAGACGGCATCGTCCTCGTCCACACGTGCAATTGGCACGTTGGTCGGCACTTCGACCACGCCAAGGCCGTAGATCTCGGCAAACTCCTCGGCTTCGGTCAGGGCCGTACCGGTCATACCGCCCAGCTTGTCGTAAAGGCGGAAGTAGTTTTGGAAGGTGACAGAGGCGAGCGTGATGTTCTCTGGCTGAATCTCGACGCCTTCTTTGGCCTCGATCGCCTGGTGCAGGCCGTCCGAAAGACGGCGGCCCGGCATCATGCGGCCCGTAAATTCGTCAATCAACGTCACGGAACCATCGCGAACGATGTAATCCTTGTCGCGCTGGAACAGCTTATGCGCGCGCAGACCTTGGTTGACGTGATGCACGATGGTTGTGCTTTCGGGATCATAAAGGGTCATGCCCTCTTCGATCAGATCTCGGGCGCGCAACTGCTCTTCAAGGAACTCGTTGCCGTCATCGGTGAAGGTGACGTTGCGGGTTTTCTCATCCAGCTCGTAATGCTCTTCTGTCAGCGAAGGGATCAGCGCGTCAATGATCTGATACATCTCGGAACGGTCCTGCGAGGGACCGGAGATGATCAGCGGCGTCCGCGCCTCGTCGATCAGGATGCTGTCAACTTCATCCACAACAGCAAAGTTATGCCCGCGTTGCAGCATGTCCGACAGGCTCGACTTCATGTTGTCGCGCAGATAGTCGAAACCCAACTCGTTGTTGGTGGCATAGGTGATGTCGCAAGCATAAGCCGCGCGTTTCTGGTCTTCGGGCATGCCGGAATAGGCGACACCTGTGGTCAGCCCCAAAGCGCCAAAGACTTTGCCCATCCACTCAGCGTCACGCTGGGCGAGGTATTCGTTAACGGTGACGATATGCACGCCCTTATGGGTCAGCCCGTTCAGATAGGCGGCAAAGGTCGCGGTTAGGGTCTTGCCCTCACCGGTTTTCTGTTCGGCGATATTGCCCTGGTGCAAGAAAATCCCGCCCAAAAGCTGCGTGTCAAAGGCGCGCAGGCCCAATGTGCGGCGCGCAGCCTCCCGGCAGTTTGCAAAAGCTTCGGGCAGCAGATCATCAAGGCTTTCGCCCGCATCGGCGCGCTTGCCAAGCTCGGCTGTGCGCATCTTGATCTCGTCATCGCTCAGCTTTTCGAACTCGGGCTCCAGCGCATTGATCTGTGCCACAAGTGGACGGGTCGCCTTGATCTTCCGGTCGTTTGGCGTGCCAAAGACCTTTTTGGCGATTGTTCCGATACCCAGCATGTAATCTCCCGCCGAAGTTATGATGTCTTGCGCCGACCTGCTTGCCGAGCGCCATAGCAGCCCATAGATAGTGGATGAGCCCGCGCCTCTTAGCGCCATAAGGCGATGTAAGGGGCGTGCCATACACTGTCAATGTAGCAGCCTTGCTACGAACGAAGCGATTGGACCCCAACCATGCAAAAACCCCTCACTTTTCTGTCGTCTTTGGCGCTTGCCGCCGCTGTGGCGCTGCCTGTAGCTGCCCAAGACGAGCCGGGTGTCGACACGGTTGTTGCCACAGTCAACGACACCGAAATCACGCTTGGGCATATGCTCGTGGCGCGTGCCACTCTGCCCCAGCAGTATCAGCAGTTGCCTGATGACGTGCTGTTCCAAGGCATCCTTGATCAGCTTGTGCAGCAGACAGCCCTTGCCGACAGCTTTACCGGCGAATTGCCGCCGCGCGTGACACTGTCGATCGAAAACGAGACCCGCTCGCTCACCGCGGGCGAGGCAATCGAAGGCGTTATGGCCGAAGATGTCAGCGACGAAGAACTGCAAGCCGCCTATGACGCGCAGTACAAAGACGCCGAGCCTGAGCAGGAATTCAACGCCTCGCATATCCTTGTTGAGACCAAGGAAGAAGCCGACGCGATCAAGGCTGAACTCGAAGGCGGTGCGGACTTTGCCGAAGTTGCCAAAGAAAAGTCGACCGGCCCCTCCGGCCCCGGTGGCGGCTCATTGGGCTGGTTTGGCCCCGGCATGATGGTTCCCGAGTTTGAAGAAGCCGTCGCCGGCATGGAAGCAGGTGGCGTGTCTGAGCCGGTGGAAACTCAGTTTGGCTGGCATGTTATCAAGCTGAACGAGACCCGCACCGGTGAAGCGCCCGCGCTTGAAGACGTGCGCGAAGAGCTTGAAACCCAAGTGCGCCAAACCAAGGTGCAGACAGCCATCGAAAGCCTGACTGAGGCCGCCAAGGTTGACCGCAGCGCCGCAGAAGGCATCGACCCCACTGTTCTCAAAAACACAGAATGGCTGAACTGATCCATGGGTAAATCACTGGCTGTCTCGCCGCTCGCCCCGGCCCGTTTTCCCGACCTTCCGGTCATTGACGGCGTGACATTCGCCACCATCGCCGCTGGCGTGCGCTATCAAGGCCGCACCGATGTGATGTTGGCGAAGCTAGCAGCAGGCAGCGCTGTGGCGGGGGCGTTCACACGCTCCGCCACCCGCGCGGCCCCGGTGCTGGACTGCCAGGCAAAAATCGGCGGCGCCTCTGACGAGGGCGCCGCCATTGTCGTGAACTCTGGCAATGCCAACGCCTTTACCGGGCGTGGCGGCACCGACGCGGTTGAGGCAATCACCGCCGCCGCCGCCGAGACCTGCGGCGTGCCGCAGTCGCGGGTGTTCACTTCCTCCACTGGGGTTATCGGCGAACCGCTGCCCCATGAGCGCATCACCGCTGTACTTGGCGATCTAAACGGAAAGCTAGACCCTGCGGGCATCGAAGACGCCGCACGGGCGATCATGACGACAGACACCTTTCCCAAAGGCGCCAGCGCGACGGTGGAAATCGACGGCAAAACCGTCTCTATCGCCGGTATCGCCAAAGGGTCCGGCATGATCGCACCTGATATGGCGACGATGCTGGTCTACATCTTTACCGATGCCGTCATTGCGCAAGACAAGCTCCAGCAGCGCCTATCGACCCACACAGAGACCACGTTCAACTGCATTACCGTGGATAGCGACACCTCCACCTCGGACGCGCTGATCATGGCCGCGACGGGTGCCTCTGGGGTTGATGTTTCGGATAACGAAGATTTCGACGCAACGCTGCGCAACCTTATGCTGGATCTGGCACATCAAGTGGTTAAAGACGGCGAAGGCGCGCAGAAATTCGTCGAAGTAGCGGTGACTGGTGCCTCAAACGATACCGAAGCCAAGGTTCATGCCATGGCCATCGGCAATTCGCCACTGATCAAAACCGCCATCGCAGGCCAAGACCCCAACTGGGGCCGCGTCGTTATGGCGATCGGTAAATCCGGCGCTGCAGCAGACCGAGACCGCCTATCGATCCGGTTTGGCGATGTCGAAGTTGCCCGCGATGGCTGGCGCAGCCCAGACTATTCCGAAGAGGATGCGGCCGCGCATATGAAGGGCCAGAACATCGTCATTGGTGTCGATCTTGGGCTCGGTGAAGGCGCTTGCACGGTTTGGACCTGTGACCTGACGCACGGCTACATCGACATCAACGCCGACTATCGGTCCTGATCTTATGAAGACAGTGCTCGTGTCTGCCGCTGCGTTGATCGATATCGACGGTCGCGTACTTTTGGCGCAGCGGCCAGAAGGCAAGGCAATGGCTGGCCTCTGGGAATTTCCGGGCGGCAAAATCGAACCCGGAGAAACGCCAGAGCAGGCATTGATCCGTGAGCTGCACGAAGAACTGGGGATCGAGACATGGGAATCCTGTCTCGCCCCACTGACCTTTGCCAGCCACAGCTACAGCGATTTTCATCTGCTGATGCCGCTGTTCGCCTGTCGCAAATGGGGCGGCACCCCGGTGTCGCGTGAAGGGCAAACGCTGAAATGGGTGCGTCCAAACGAAATGCGCGCCTATCCGATGCCCGAAGCAGATGTGCCACTCATTTCAATTTTACGTGATTGGCTCTAGCGCACAGTGGCTAAATTGCACTAGTTATCGGCAAACGCTCAGCATCTTGCGTATAATTTAACCATTAGCGCATCATCCTGAGGCAGAGTTATAACATCTGTATGAAAGTGCCGACATGCTGAGAACCATCACGACCGGAAGTTCCATCTACGTTCAGGGTATCTTTGTAAAAATGCTGGCCGGTGGCCGCATGGCCGTTCAAGTTGACGGTAAGATTTTCGAAGGCAAACCAGTCTAAGAAAATCTTGGCGGAACGCCTATTTATGTGAACAATTAGGCGTTCCGGCGCGTTTTCCCATACCATTTGGTAGGGAATATTATGTCACCGAAACGCGCAATCGTCATCCTGAACCATGGTTCAGGCCGCCAAGACGGTGAACAAGCTGAAGCCACTATCCGAAACGCCTTTGCGCGGCACGGGGTAACGGCAAAATTTATCTACATCGACAAACGGAATGTCCCCGCCGATGCCGCGCGGGAGGCTTTGTCGTCGGGCGATGGCCTAATTGCTGTGGCTGGCGGGGATGGCACGATCTCGGGGGTATCTTCGGCGATGGTCGGCCAAGATCGGCCGCTTGGGATTATCCCTCAGGGCACGTTTAATTACTTTGCGCGTTCAATGGGCATCCCCGAGGATCTTGAAAAGGCGGTAGACCTTATCGCTACGGGCCAAAGCCGTCCGATACATGTGGCCACCATCAACGGCGAGACCTTTCTTAATAACGCCAGCATTGGCGCGTATCCCGCGATCTTGAAAACACGGGAAGGGATCTATCGACGTTGGGGCCGCAGCAGGATTGCAGCCTATTGGTCCGTCATCAAAGCGCTCATGGGGTTTCGTACGACACTCAAGCTGACCATCGCAGTGGACGGTAAACAACGCACATTACATACGTCCCTCGTCTTTGCGGTGAACAATGCCTTTCAACTCGACCAGATGGGCCTGGATGGGCAAGACTGCATCGCACGTGGTGACATGGTGTTGCTTGTCGCCCCTGACACCTACCGTTTTGGCCTGCTGCGCCATGCCGTGGCACTGGCGATCGGTACCGCCAAACCTCATACCGACTATGAAATGCTCTGTGGGTCCGAAATCGAGATCCACATGAAACAGCGTAAACGCTATGTCGCACGGGATGGGGAAGTTGCTGTGATGGCCGGCCCCTACCGGCTTGCCCGTGCAACTTCTCCCATCCAGATTTTCGTACCGGATGCTGCGAAGGAGAGCGTGAGATGAGCCGTTTGATTCACCTTTCTGACCTCCACTTTGGCAAGGACCGGCCTGACCTTTTGGCTCCTCTACTCAGTGCTGTGAACGGCTATGACCCTGATCTCGTGATCATTTCAGGCGATCTCACGCAACGCGCACGCGAGAAAGAATACCGCGCGGCGCGGGCGTTTATTGACCGGATAAATGCGCCGGTCCTTAGCGTGCCAGGCAACCATGACATCCCGCTGCATCGGCCCTTTACGCGCTTTCTGACGCCGTGGCGCTATTATCGGCACTGGATTGACCGTGATCTGACCCCGGTACACGAGGGGCCGGATTTTATCGCTGTCGGGATCAACACGGTGGACCGATTTAAATGGCAGACAGGCAAATTGGGTCTCCGCCGTCTGCGGCGCGCATGCCGCGCCCTTTCAAGAGGGGGCGAGAACACCTTGCGGATTGCGGTCTGTCATCACCCTTTGGACCACCCCACGGAAACACAGAAACGCCCGATCCCCGGTGCCAAGCGCGCATTGCGCCGCCTGCTCGACTGCGGTGCTGATCTCATTCTATCGGGTCATTTGCACATCTGGCACGCAGGGACTTTTGCGCATCCAGCGCCTGAACATGACGGGCATCTCGCGATTCAGTTGCACGCGGGCACCAGCCTTTCCTCCCGCCAGAGGGGGGAACCGAATGATTTCAACTTGATCGATATTTCGCCCCTCCACGTCAATCTTTCACGGATCAGCTTTGACGACGCAAAAGGAGCCTTCACAAAAGCAGAGGCCCGGCAATTTGACCGGGCCTCTGGGGAATTCGTAGTCTAAGCGTTCAGCTTAAGCCAAGGTGCGGGTCACTTCTTCGCGCTCGAAAATCTCGATCACATCGTCAGGACGGATGTCATCGTAGTTTTCAAACGCCATGCCGCATTCCTGACCGGACTGAACCTCGGGCACTTCGTCCTTGAAGCGCTTGAGCGTTTTCAGCGTGCCTTCGTGGATCACCACGTTGTCGCGCAGCAGACGGACACCGGCGGAGCGGCGTGCCACACCTTCGGTAACCAAGCAGCCCGCAACTTTGCCAACGCCCGTGACCTTGAAGACTTCTTTGATATTCGCATACCCGATGAAGTTTTCTTTGATCTCGTTGCTGAGCAGACCAGAAGCAGCCGCTTTCACGTCATCCACAAGGTCATAGATGACCGAGTAGTAGCGGATTTCCACGCCCTTTTGGTTCGCAGTGTTCCGCGCCGAAGCATTGGCACGCACGTTGAAACCCATGATCGGGGCGCCGGAGGCCTCTGCCAGACCGACATCCGTCTCGGTGATCGCGCCCACACCGGAGTGCAGAACCCGAACGCGGACTTCGTCGTTGCCGATTTTCTCCATCGCCTGAACGATGGCTTCGGCAGAACCTTGCACGTCGGCTTTGACCAAGATCGGCAGCTCGCTGACGTCTTCGTTCGCCTTGGCGTTGGCCATCAGCTGTTCCAGCGTCGTGGCAGCACCGGCAGCGGCACGTTTGTCCTTGGCGGCATTGGCGCGGTATTCAGCAATCTCGCGGGCCTGCGCTTCGGTTTCGGTCACGTTCAATACGTCACCGGCTTCGGGCGTGCCGTTGATGCCAAGCACTTCGACAGGAACCGAAGGACCGGCTTCTTTGACGCGTTCGCCTTGGTCGTTGATCAGCGCACGGACCTTACCGTACTGCTCACCCACAACAAAGATATCACCCTGACGCAGCGTGCCGTTCTGAACCAGAACTGTCGCAACAGGGCCACGGCCCACGTCAAGCTGCGCTTCGATCACCGCACCTACAGCGGCCCGATCTGGGTTCGCTTTCAGTTCGAGGATCTCAGACTGCAGTGCAATCGCTTCGAGTAGCTCGTCCAGACCTTGGCCCGTGGCCGCCGAAACTTCGACGTCCTGCACATCGCCAGACATCTTTTCGACGATAACTTCGTGCTGCAGCAGGTCTGTACGGACCTTATCGGGGTTCGCAGCAGGTTTATCGATCTTGTTGATCGCCACGATCATCGGCACTTTGGCCGCTTTCGCGTGAGCAATCGCTTCGATCGTCTGCGGCATCACGGCGTCATCTGCCGCGACCACCAAAACCACAATATCCGTCACCTGAGCACCGCGCGAACGCATGGAGGTAAAGGCCGCGTGGCCGGGCGTGTCGAGGAAGGACAAAACCGCGCCAGTGTCGGTCGTGACCTGATAGGCACCGATGTGCTGGGTGATACCACCGGCTTCGCCAGCAACAACTTTCGCATTCCGGATCGCATCAAGCAGCGATGTTTTACCGTGGTCAACGTGGCCCATGATCGTGATGACAGGCGGACGACCCTGCAGGTCTTCGGGCTTGTCTACGATCTCTTTGATCACGTCTTCAACGTCAGAGTCGCTGACGCGCACAACCTTGTGGCCGAACTCTTCGATGATGAGTTCTGCAGTATCCGCGTCGATGGATTCGTTCTGCGTGACCATCATGCCGTTCTGCATCAACGCCTTCACAACGGCGCCGGTCTTCTCGGCCATACGGTTGGCAAGCTCGGACACGACAATCGCCGGGGGCAGATTGACGTTGCGCACGATCTTTTCGCGCTCGACCTGACCGCCCATAGCTTTCTGACGCGCACGCTCTTGCTTGCGTTTCATCTGCGCCATGGAACGCTGACGGCCACCTTCACCACCGGTGAGGGCTTGGTTCACTGTCAGCTTGCCAGAACGGCGGCTATCGGCACCCTTGCTGCGTTTTTTGGTCTCGTCGCGGTCACGATCTGTCGTTTTGCGCGGCGTTGCGGCGGGCAAAGGCTTGTTGCTCTGCTCACGCGCGGCGGCAGGCTCTGGCGCGGGGGCAGCAGCGGCCGCTTCGGCCTCCGCTTTGCGGCGCGCGTCTTCCTCGGCTTTCGCCTTGAGGCTTTCCTCGCGCTCACGCTCTTCGCGTTCTTTGGCTTCGATCTCGGCCCGACGGCGCTCACGATCTTCTGCGCGGGCCTTTTCATCGGCCTCACGTGCTGCGGCTTCCTCAACCTCGCGGGCTTTGGCGGCCTGAACAGCCTTCAGACGACGCTCCATCTCGGCATCGGTGATGCCTGCGGGACGTTTCTTGGGATCCCCAATCGGCCCGGCACCCGGCCCGGTTGGTTTCTGGCCACCCGGCTTGGGCACCACAACACGCTTGCGCTTGGTTTCGACCACAACGTTTTTGGTCCGCCCGTGGCTAAAGCTTTGCTTTACATTCCCCGGACGTGCGCCGCCGCGCAGACCCAATGTTTTCTTGCCGTCACTATCGCTCATGAAGCTCGTCTATCCTTTCGGATGGCCGCTGCCACCCTCGTTTACGCGCACGCCTTTAAGTCGTCCGGCTTCCTCTACAACACGTTGCGTGAGTCCGCCAGAGGCGAGCGCCCCATGTATCACAGTTTGGCGACCGAATGCCAAACCCAATTCATCGGCGGTTAACCAGCCGATGTAATGACCATAGTGTGGGGTGCTCAGCTTGGACTTACCGCGCCCTGACCCGTCTACGGCCTGTATCAATACTTCGGCCTCTTCGGATTGCAACCAACCCTTGACCTTTTCGTAGCCGGCGACCGCCTTGCCTGCTTTACGCTGGAGCGAGATCAAGTCCACCACCCGGCGCGCCAACTGCTGTTCGACTTCGTCGACCAACCCGTCTGGCAGCGTGACCGGCTGTTTCGCCGACCGAGCAAAGGCCTTTTTCTTTACCGCAAGTTCCAGCGCGGCACGGTCAGCCGAGACATAGATGCCCCGACCCGGCAGTTTACCCAAGATGTCTGGGTAAACCTGATTGTCCGGGCCGATCACAAAACGGATCAACCCGTGTTTTGGCTGCACATCACCCGTGGCAATGCACTTGCGTTCTGGACCATCTTGCTGGTCATTCGAAGCGCCACCGCGTCCCATGTGCAACCCCCGAGGCCCGATTAGGCCTCGGCCTCCTCGGCGGTCTCGCCGTCTGTTTCTACGTCGTCTTCATCCGCGTCGCCTTCAAGCTCGGTCGGATCGACCCAGCCCAGCATGACACGGGCGGTCATGATCATAGCCTGCGCATCTTCAAGGCTGACCTCAAAGGGCTCAAGCGCGCCATCGTCCTTAACACGCTCACCGTTAACCGTGGTCCAACCGCCAGCCAGTTCCCAATCGGCACAGGTGGCGAAATCTTCCAGGGTCTTTACGTCGTCTTTGGCCAAGGCTTCTAACATTTGGGGGGTCAGACCCTCAAATTCAACTAGGCTGTCTTCGACACCCAAGGCACGGGCATTATCAAGCGCCGCTTTGTTCTGCGCTTCAAGCACGTCACGGGCACGGGCCTGCAACTCGCCAGCGGTGTCTTCGTCCACACCGTCGATGACCAGCAGCTCGTCAACTTCGACATAGGCCACTTCTTCGAGGTTGGAGAAGCCTTCGGAAACCAGAAGCTGGGCAAAGAACTCGTCCAGATCAAGGTTGTCCATGAACAGTTTGGTGCGCAGTTCAAACTCGGCCTGACGGCGCTGGCTTTCCTGCTCTTCTGTCATGATGTCGATATCGAGGCCGGTCAGCTGGCTGGCCAGACGCACGTTTTGACCACGACGGCCAATCGCCAGCGACAGCTGCTCTTCGGGCACGACCACTTCGATCTTGCCGGCTTCTTCGTCCAGAACCACTTTCGACACTTCAGCAGGCTGCAGCGCGTTCACAAGGAACGTCGGCTGGTCTTCATTCCACGGAATGATGTCGATCTTTTCGCCCTGAAGCTCGTTCACGACGGCCTGAACGCGGCTACCGCGCATACCGACACAAGCACCGACAGGGTCGATGGAGCCGTCATGCGAAATCACGGCGATCTTGGCGCGCGAACCGGGGTCACGGGCGACGGCTTTGATCTCGATGATGCCATCATAGATCTCTGGCACTTCCATCTTGAACAGCTCGGCCATGAATTCGGGCGCGGTGCGGCTCAGGAAAATCTGCGGGCCACGCTGTTCGCGGCGCACGTCTTTGATGTAGACGCGGATACGGTCGTTCGGGCGATAGCTTTCGCGGCCGATCTTCTCATTGCGACGCAGGATCGCTTCGCCAGCGCCCACATCGACGATGACGTTGCCATATTCTTCGCGCTTGACCAGACCGTTGATGATCGTGCCGGCGCGGTCTTTGAACTCTTCGAACTGGCGGTCACGTTCCGCTTCGCGGACCTTTTGCAGAATTACCTGCTTGGCCGACTGCGCGGCGATCCGGCCCATCTCAACTGGGGGGACTTCTTCAACGTAAGTATCACCGACCTTAGGCTCGGCCATGTATTGCTTGGCTTGGTCTACGGTGAACTCAGCCTGATAGTTCTCAAGGTCTTCATCCGCGACCACGGTGCGGACGCGGGTGAATGTCGCCTTGCCGGTCTTGCGGTTGATATCAACCCGGATGTCCATCTCGGCGCCGTAGCGGGACTTGGCGGCGCGGGCGAGGGATTCTTCCATCGCTTCGACGACCAGACCGGGGTCGATCATCTTTTCGCGCGCAACTGCCTCGGCGGTTTGCAACAGCTCAAGCTGGTTTGCAGATGTAATGGCCATTAGGTGTCTCCCTCAGCAGACTCTTCAGTCTCGATATCATCAAATTCGTTTTCGTCGATCGCGCCAGACGCTTTGCGCTGACGGAGCATTTCTTTGATCAGGTCGTCGGTCAGCAACAGTTTGGCGTCGCTGAGCCAGTCGAACTGCAGACCGATGGTGCCTTCTTCGACGTTGATCAACACTTCACCACCCTCAACACCGGCCAGCTCGCCCTTAAAGCGGCGGCGGCCGTCGATCAGCTCGGTTGTTTCGATCTTAGCTTCATAGCCTTCGAAAGCATCGAAATCCTTAAGCCGTGTCAAAGGGCGGTCGATGCCCGGGCTGGAGACTTCGAGCGCGTATTCGTCGAGGATCGGGTCTTCGACATCCAAGACCGCGCCAATGGCCTGCGAGATCTTGGCGCATTCGTCCACTTCGATCCCGCCGTCGGGCCGGTCGGCCATGACTTGGAGGATGGTGGATTTGCCCGACATCAGGCGGACGCGCACCAATTCAAACCCCATGTCCTCGATCACCGGGGTGATGATCTCGGCCAGGCGGCGGTCAATGGCGGCTTTGGCAATCAGGTCATTCGACATGAGACATCCAATTTGAATCTGGCAATTTCGCTCAGGCATAAAAAAACGGGCGCGCGGCCCGTGTTCAAGATCGGTGGAGCCTTCGGTTTGGACCCGAAAGCGCCGCTGTTGAAATGGGATATAGGCCGGAAAGCCCGAAACTGCAACCCCTGTTAGCCGAACCACCACCGCTCGGGCGCGCGCAGGTTGTCCATCGGGGCTTGGCGTCCGGTGTTGGGTGGCTGGCGCAGATCGCCCGACAGGGCACTGACCCCACCGGCGCTGTCGGTCTGAAGCGTCACATCGCCCCGCTCGCGATAACGGGGCCGCGCGGGCAAATCCGCTGCATCAACAAGCCCTTCGCTCAGCGCCTGCGCCCGCACCTCCCGTGCCGGGATCGAGACGAGTTCAACCGTATCGAACCATCCGGCGGTGCCGTCTTTGTAATGCGTCTCTACCCGCTCGGCCAAAACCTGACGCCCGGCGGAAAAGCGCCGCAGACGGTAAAGCCCAGTGCCGATCCCCGCCTCAGGGGCATGGGCGGGGCGGATCACGAAATGCGGCTCTGACAACAGCAGCGGCAGACCAGGATTCGCTTGAGGTAAAGTGATCTGCACTTGAAGGGCACTGCGCGCGGAAATCTCAGCTTGAGGCAATACTCTTTGCAGACTCGCCACCACATCGCTGGCGGTCAGCGCGCTGCCGTCGTGAAACCGCACATCGGGCCGCAGATCAAACTGCCACTGCCGCGCGCCCTCGCTTGCTTGCCAGCCCGACGCCAGCTCACCCTTCAGAATTCCGTTGCCCGCCACTTCGGTCAGTGTGTCAAAGATCAGCCCCTGCCGCGCGACCTGCATGAAAAGCCCGTCACCTTGCAGCCAATCGTCCTGCCGCGTCGCGCCGGAAAGCGCGAGCCGCAGCCGACCACCGCGTCGCGGCGGCTCTCCCGCGCCAGCGCCCGTTGCGGCCAGCAATGCCGCCGCTGCACCGGTGGTGAACAGCGCCCGGCGATCCAGAAGAGAGTTGCGCCCGCTCATCGCTGACCAATCCTGTCCATCGTGCGCACCAATTCGGCGCTGATCCCCGGCTCTGACAGCGCATGACCCGCGTCGCGGATCATCCGCAGATCAGCATTCGGCCAGCGTTCGGCCAGCGCATAAGCGCCTGCAGGGGGGCAGATCATGTCATAGCGCCCCTGCACAATGACACCGGGGATATGCGCGATGCGGCCCATATGGTCGAGGATCTGACCGTCGAACTCCAGAAAGCCGTTGTTGGTGAAATAATGGTTCTCCAACCGCGAAAATGCCCGTGCATAGGCCGAAGGACCGCCATGTGACACACCGTCAGACTGCACCGAGGCCAGCGCATTCTCCCACGCCGCCCAAGCGCGACCGTAGTCTTGTTCGACCCCCAGATCGCCCGAGAACAGCCGCCGGTGATAGGCCGCGATCAGATCATCGCGCTCGTCTTCGGGGATCAGGTTCACGAACCGCGCCCAAAGCTCAGGCCAGAACCGCCCGGCCCCGCCGCCATAGAACCAATCAAGCTCGGCCTGCGTCATAAGGAACACGCCGCGTAGGATCAGATGGCGAACCGCTTCGGGGTGCGCTTGAGCATAGATCAGGGCCAGCGTCGCCCCCCAAGAGCCACCAAAGACCATCCATTTATCGATGCTGAGCGTGGTGCGAATCAGCTCGATATCGGCCACCAGATGCCATGTCGTATTGTCCTCGACCGAGGCATGAGGCCGCGAGCGCCCACAGCCGCGCTGATCAAACAGCACGATGCGGTAAACCTTAGGATCAAAATATCGCCGCATTGACGGGCTACAGCCACCGCCCGGCCCGCCATGCAGCACCACAACGGGAATACCATCCGGGATGCCGCATTGCTCGACATAGACTTGATGGCCCTGCCCAACCGACAGCATCCGCTGGTCGAAAGGCTCAACCGGCGGATAAAGATTTGGCGTGCTGCGTTTTTGGTCGGGATACTTGTCCATTGCCGCCCTATATAGTCACTGAACCCAAAAGAGCACAGGGAGATCAGAATGCAAGCGGATCAATCAACCATCGACCCCGCCGAGATCGCCAAATTCGAGGCGATGGCCGCTGAATGGTGGGATCTGAACGGTAAGTTCAAACCCCTGCATATGCTGAACCCCTGCCGGCTGGATTACATCACCAGCCAAATCGCCGGTGAATTTGACCGCGATTTGACGGTGTCTGCCCCCTTTGAAGGTCTGCGTATCCTCGACATCGGCTGCGGCGGCGGGCTGCTGTCGGAACCCATGGCGCGTCTTGGGGCCGATGTTGTGGGCGCGGATGCTGCTGCCGGCAATATCCCGGTCGCGCAGGTTCATGCTCAGCAATCAGGATTAGAGATTGATTACCGCCACACCACAGCCGAGGCGATGGCCGAAGCGGGTGAGAAATTCGACATTGTGCTCAACATGGAGGTTGTCGAACATGTCGCCTCCCCCATCGACTATCTGATCGCCTGCCGCCGCTTGCTAAAACCGGGCGGGCTGCACATTTGCTCGACCCTGAACCGGAACCCGAAGTCCTTTATGATGGCAATTGTCGGGGCGGAACATGTGATGCGCTGGCTGCCCAAGGGCACCCATGATTGGAACAAGTTCATCACGCCGGATGAGCTTTATGATCTGCTGAACCGCGCCGGGTTGGAGCCTGTGGACCGCAAGGGGTTTGTCTTTAATCCCGTCGCGTGGTCTTGGCGTCTGTCGGATCGGGATCTGAGCGTCAACTACGTGACCGCCAGCCTTAATCCGGGCCTCAATCCTGGTTCAACTGACGCCTAAGGGCGCGAAGGATTGGCAGGGTCGCGCGGACCTGCTCTTCGCCCAGATCATCCACCACGTTGGAGATCATCGGCGTGATCGCATTTACCGCCGCGTCCCGCGCCTGCCGTCCGGCGGGGCTGATCGCGACCATTTTGCGCCGCGCATCGTCCCAATCGGGGCGGATATGGACGTAGCCCGCCCATTCCAGCTTGCTCAGCGTGTTGGTCATCGCGCCACGGGTCACGTTGAAGGTCTCGGCCAGCTGCGCGGGTGAGCGTTCGCCGCCGTGCCATGACAGGGAGTTCAGCACCGAGAAATGCGAAATCTCCATCCCGCGCGGCAGAACCCGTGTGAGCCGACTGCGCACCGATTGATCGGCGGCCAGCAATTCGCCGAACAGCATGATCGCAAGTGTGTTTTTATCGTCGGTCATCTCGGGTCCGGTCAGGGCGCGGCAAAGGGGCGGCGGTTGGCAAGGCTGGGCACCTTGGCGCGGGCCTTGTCACATTCTTCCATGTCCAAGTCGCAAAAGTAAACGCCGGGGGCCGTTCCGGCGTCCAGCACCACCTCACCCCACGGGGCCACCACCAGCGAATGCCCATAGGTGTCGCGGGTCTTATGGTCGGCGCTGGCATGGGTGCCGGTCTGGGCCGGGGCCAGTACATAGCAGCCGTTTTCGATCGCGCGGGCCCGCAGCAGGCTGTGCCAATGCGCGGCGCCTGTGACGGGAGAGAAAGCCGCAGGCATCGTGAGGATACGCGCCCCCGCCTCGGCAAGCGCTTGATAAAGCGCGGGAAAGCGCATGTCGTAGCAGACCGACATGCCGATCTTGGCAAAGGGTGTCTCCGCCGCAACCGCCTTATCGCCGGGGCGATAGCCTGCGGACTCGCGGTAGGTCTCGGTCGCGCTGATATCCACATCGAACATGTGAATCTTGTCGTAACGCGCCACGATCTCTCCCTGCGGAGAAATCACGAAAGACCGGTTGGCAAAGCGTCCGTCGCCGCCGCGCGTCTTAAGCGCGAGCGAGCCGATCAGCAGCCAGATGCCCGCCTTCGCCGCCTCTTCGCGCAGGGCAGCAAGGGTGACGTCGTCTTCCTCATAGGCCAGTACGGCCTGCTGGTGGCTCCGGCTGGTGCTGACGCAATTCGTCACCTCGGGCGTCAGAACAAACTCCGCCCCGCCCGCCACCGCCTCGCGCAGCAGGGCGCGGGTCTCGATTAGATTGGCGGCGGGATCGTCCGAGGCGTTGAGTTGCAGCAGCGCGGTTTTCATGTGTCTTGCAAAAGCGCGTCGAGCTTGCCTGCGCGGTCAAGCGCGTAAAGCTCATCACAGCCGCCCACATGCACGTCACCGATAAAGATTTGTGGCACGGTACGGGCGCCGCCGGCGCGTTGAATCATCTCTTTCTTGCGCTCTGGCTCTGACAGAACATCGACCTCATCAAAAGCTGCACCCTTTTGGGTCAGCAAACGTTTGGCGGAATGGCAAAAGCCGCAGAGCGGAGACGTATAGATTTCGACAGGTTGCATAGGATCACCCTTTGAACAGTTAACGTTGCACAGTGATCTAGGTCTCTTTGGCCACGCGCGCCAGTGCCAGCACAAAAACGGGGCCAGAACCGGCTTCGATACAGGCCTCTGTACAGGATGTCAGCGTGGCCCCGGAGGTTAAGACATCATCCACCAGAATTACCGGTCGCCTCATGATACGGTGCCGCCGTCGCGGGTGAACACAGATCGCCTTCTGCAGCACGCTAAACCGTTCCGCCCGGCTTAACCCGTCCAGCGACGGCGTGTGCCGGGTGCGCTGCAACAGGTCGGGGCACCAGCTATGGCCAGTTTGCCCCGCTAAAGCTTTGGCCAGCAGCGCCGATTGATTGTAGCGCCGTTTGAGCAGCCGCCGCCAATGCAAGGGTACCGGTGCGATTAGCGCTTGTTCTGGCAAGATGTCCTGCGCCGCATGCACCAACCAGCGTGCAGCGGGGCGGGCAATCTCCTGACGGTCGCCATGTTTCAGCGCCAGCACCAGCTTGCGCCCCATATCCCGGTAAATCAGCGCCGCGCGCCCCTGCGTCCAAGGGCGCGGCGTGACAAGACAGGCATCACAATGCGGTGAAGCAAGATCACCACCGCCCGGCAGTGGCACCCCGCAAGCATCGCACACCGTGCCGCCGATAAAACCCGTATCGCGCCAACAGGTGCCGCACAGCCCGAAATCCGCATCGACCAAACCGCCACACCCCAGACAGCGCGGCGGGTAAATTAATGACACCGCTGTTTGAAGTCCCCGTAGCGGCATTCTATGTGTTCCTCATGACAGCACAGCCCCCCCTGATCGACCCTACGGCCCTTGCCCATCGTCGCGCCCGCGCGACCGAGCGGGGCATGTTCCTGCAGCAAGCAGCTGCGGAAGACGTTCAGGATCGCGTGGGACTGGTTAAAAAGGCGTTTACCGCGCCGGCAATTGTGACCGCTTTCCCGCAGATCTGGGCGGCGTCCTTTCCTGAGGCCAAGATCATCCCTGAAGCCGAGGTGCTGGCGCTAGAACCGCAGGCGCATGATCTGGTGATCCACGCCATGGGGCTGCACTGGGCCAATGATCCGATTGGTCAGCTGATCCAATGCCGCCGTGCGCTGCGCCCGGACGGGCTGTTGCAAGCCGTGGCACTGGGCGGGCAGACCCTGAATGAGTTACGCGCCTGTCTGGGCCAAGCAGAGGCCGAAGTGACCGGCGGCCTGTCACCACGCATCGCGCCGATGGGCGAGTTGCGCGATCTGGGTGCACTGCTGCAACGGGCCGGGATGGCGCTGCCGGTGGCCGACAGCCAGCCTTTGACCGTAGAATATACCGACGCATGGGCGTTGATGCGCGACCTGCGCGAGATGGGCGAAGGCAATGCGCTTGAAGCACGCCTGCGCCGCCCAACCCGCCGCGCGGTGCTGCAACGGGCCACGGAACTTTATGCCGCGCATTTCACAGCCCCCTCGGGGCGGATCACTGCGACCTTCGACATGATCTTTCTTGCCGGTTGGGCGCCGGACGAAAGTCAGCAAAAACCACTGCGCCCCGGCTCCGCACAACAACGGCTTGCGGATGCGCTGAATAGTCGCGAAGAGCCTCTCCCTGATTGACCAAAACTGCAGAGCGGCTATCTCTGCGCGGACCCATGTGCGAGGAACCCCCATGCAGGCCACCCAGCCCGAGACCGCCCAGCCAGAACACGGCCCTGCCGATCACCCCAAAGTTAAACGGCCCAAGGTCGGCGTTCTACTTGCCAACCTCGGCACGCCGGACGGCTATGACTATTGGTCGATGCGCCGCTATCTAAGCGAGTTCCTCTCAGATCGCCGGGTGATCGACTATAGCCCATGGAAATGGCAGCCTCTGCTGCAAACGGTGATCCTGACCAAGCGCCCCTTCACCAGCGGTGCGGCCTATAAGTCTATTTGGAATGAAGCCGAGAACGAAAGCCCCTTGGCGACGATCACCAAAGCACAGACCGCAAAGATCAAAGCGGCGTTGCAGGCGCGCTATGGGGCGGATGTGATGGTGGATTATGCCATGCGCTACGGCAATCCATCGACCCGGTCCAAGGTCGAAGCGATGGTCGCGGCAGGATGCCAGAAGATCCTATTTTTCCCACTTTATCCTCAGTATGCCGGAGCCACGACCGCCACGGCGAATGACGCATTCTTTGCCGCATTGGCGAAAGAGAAATGGCAACCCGCCGCGCGCACCGTTGCCCCTTACTTCGACCGGCCTGACTATATCGATGCGCTGGCACAATCGGTTGAGCGCGCCTATGCCGCGAAAGACAAAAAGCCCGACTTGCTGGTCTGCTCCTACCACGGCCTGCCGCAGCGCTATTTGATGGAGGGTGATCCCTACCACTGCCAATGTCAGAAAACGACGCGCCTGCTGAAAGAGCGGCTGGGCTGGGCCGACAGTGAGATCATGACGACTTTCCAATCCCAATTTGGCCCCGAGGAATGGCTGCAACCCTACACGGTTGAAGAGGTCGCCCGTCAGGCCAAAGCTGGCAACAAGAGCATCGCCGTCTGTGCGCCTGCCTTCTCATCCGATTGCATTGAAACGCTGGAAGAGATCAACGAAGAGATCAAAGAAAGCTTTGAAGAGGCCGGCGGAGAGGATTTCACCTATATCCCCTGCCTAAACGATGATGATGCGCATATCGACGCGCTAACCACGATCATCAGCGAGAATCTGGCTGGCTGGGTCTGAGCTGAACTTGGGGTCGCTGCGGCGGCCCCTATTTCAAAGCCTGCCCTAGAATACAAAAAAGGCGGTGCATTGCACCGCCTTTTCCGTTTGATCGTCAGTTCCGATTAGTCGGAAGCAACAGCTGCGGCAACCAGTGCCAACAGGATCAGGGGAACCAGGATGCCCGCGGACGAACCTGTTGTTTCTTCCACGATGACCGGTGCTTCGACGATTGGCTCGGCCAGCGAACCAGCAAAAGCAGTCGATGCAGCAGCGGACAGAGCAGCGGCGAGAACGAGTTTCTTCATAACATAACCTCCAGAATAGGCGTGCTGTATCATATACATACACGCACCCAAGACTTACCTCGTAATCCTGTTCTAAACAGTATCGGCAAAAGTTTGCAAACCCGGAATCAGGTCTTGCAATGAGGAATCAGGGGGATGTCGTCAAATAAGCAACACTTGAGTACCGACCTTCGTGAAGGCAAAAAGTTCGGCGATATGTTCGTTATAGAGCCCAATGCAACCATTGGAAGACTTACGACCAATTTTTCTTGTGTCGTGGGTACCGTGGATCCGGTAATAGGTCCAGCTGAGGTAGAGTGCATGGGTGCCCAGAGGGTTGTCTGGGCCGGGGCCAACGTAAGGCGGCCACTCTGGATTGCGCTTGAGCATTGAAGGTGTCGGGCGCCAGCTTGGCCCCTCGACCTTTTTGATGATGCTGGTACGGCCACGGCGGGTCAGGTCTTCGGTCAGGGGCACTGACGAGGGGTAGAGCTTGTAGACGCTTTGATCTTCGGACCAGTAATGTACCGCGCGGCTGTCGATATCGACCAGCACCGCGCCATTGCGTGTGTTGCTGAAGTAGGGGCGCCAGTCCAGCATGCGGAAACTTGAGACGTTGCGTTTGACCGCATCAGTCAAGTCGCGCTCTGCTTCTGTGGTCGCGTCGGAGTTGAAAGAAGAGCTATTCTGCGCCAGCGCCGGTGTGGCAAGCATCGCAGCACTGCCAGCGAGGAAGCCACGGCGGCTCTTTATCGAAAAACGGTGAGCGGACATGGAGCGTCTCCAAACTGAAATTATGCTAATTAATGCCACATATATGGCTTGAAAGACGCAGTTTCAATTGAAACCGCTGCACGATGGCAGACTCACGCCTATGTGCGTTTGAACTGCAACGCCCCCCGATGTAAGGCAGGAAAAATTTCATTGCGTGGAGCGCTTTCATGATCCGTATCCTGTCTATCCTGCTGGCGCTGACGGTTGCGCTATCTGCCTGTGTCCCTGCCAGCACCACCGGTGGCAAAGCCGGCGGTTCTTACCGCATCAGCAACTCGGACACCGGGACAATCCAATTCCGCATGCTCGACTCGGTGAATGCGCTGCGCAGCTCTGCCGGGGTCACGCCGCTGGCGCTTGACGCGAAGCTGAACGCTGCCGCCGCCACCCATGCGCGCGATATGTCGGTGCAAAACCGCCCTTGGCACTTCGGATCTGACGGGTCTTCGCCAATCGATCGCATTCAGCGCGTGGGCTATACCGGCGGTCTGGTCGGCGAAGTCATTTCGGAAACTTACGAGACTGAGCTGGAAACCCTCGCCGCGTGGATGGAACAGCCAGATACGCGCCGCATCTTGATGGCACCCGATGGCCGTCAAATGGGTTTCTCTTGGTATCAGGAAAACGGCGGCAAGATCTGGTGGACACTGGTTGTCGGCAACTGATCTTGCACTGATTTAGACGTACTTCCGGCCCCTGCGGGGGCCGGTTTCGTTTCTGCCTATATGATTATTAGGGCGTAATCAGGATCGGTGTGCCATCGCGCACCATCGCATAGACATCTTCGATCTCCTTGTTGGTGACCGCGATACAGCCCCATGTCCAATCGTTCTTTTCTTTTTGCCGCGGGTCTTTTTGCCCGTGTATAAAGATATCACCGCCGGGACTTTTTCCCATCGAGCGCGCGTATTCGACATCGAGTTGGTTCGGGTAATCGATACCAATGGAAAGATGGAAGCGGCTGTTCGGATTGCGACGGTCGATTCGATACAGCCCCTCGGGCGTGCGCCCGTCACCTTCGACCGTTTTATGGCCCACCGGAGCGAAGCCCAACTTGATCGGGTAATCTTCCAACACGCGGTTATGATGCAACAACATCATGCGACGTTGGCTTTTGTTCACAACCACATAGGTCACTTCGGGCCCATTGTAGCGTTTAAATTTACTGCTGCTGCACGCGCCAAGCGCCACCATAGCAGTGCCGCCAAGTATCATTGTCCTGCGTTTCATCACTGTGCCCTCAATGCCCCGGCCATTCCGGCCTTTTTACCTGCGGTAGCATATTGAGGGACATATTTCATTCAAAAAGAGGTGATGAGACACTGGAAATACGATACAAACGCTTAGCTTTCCGGCGCGGTTAGGCAGGCTGCAAGTTCCACATGTGAAGACCAGCGGAACTGATCCACGACTTGAATCCAGTCGAGACGATAGCCCGACGCGACCAATTTTTGCACATCCCGGGCAAAGCTGACCGGGCTGCAGGATACATAGGCCAAACGCGGCACCTGCGCGCGGATGATCTCAGCGACCTGCGCCTCGGCGCCAGCGCGGGGGGGATCAAGTACCACAGCATCGACCTTGGCCAGTTCGTCCGGCAACAGCGGACGGCGAAATAGATCGCGCGTCTCAGTCGTCAGAGGTTTGGCACCTTTCGCCCGACGCCAGCCCCCTTCCAACGCCGCAATCATCTCGGCATCGCCTTCGACCGCATGAACCCGTGCCTTTTGCGCCAATGGCAGCGAAAAGGTGCCGCAACCTGCAAATAGGTCGACGACAAAGTCCGCCTCTCCCACGGCCTCTGTCACCGCAGCAAGCAACGCCGCTTCACCGTGACGCGTGGCCTGAAGGAAAGCGCCCGGCGGCGGTGTGACCGGCGCTGTCCCAAAGGTCTGCGCCGGTGGCGCGCGCATGGCGATCACTTCGCCGTCCCACGTTAACCGCGCCAACGCCAGCGCCTCGCAAGTCTGCGCCAATTGCTGCCGGAGCGGCCCATCAAGGGGTTTTCCCTTGGTTACCGACACGTCGAGCCCTTCGTCGGAAAGCGTTACCGTCACGGCCAGTTCAGCCTTTCGACTGGTGCCGATCAGGGCCAGCTCCTCGGCCACTTTCAAACCCGGAAGCAATGCAGGATCGACCAACTGACATCCTGGCACTTCAATTAGCACATCAGAAGCGCGGCCATGGAACCCGGCCATCGCGCCCTTTTTCGTGCGGCGCGCGGCAAAGGTGGCCCGGCGGCGCGACTGCGCAGGTGAGGTTTGGATGGGCCGAAACTCAGTCTCTAACCCATGCGCCGACAGCGCATTGCGAACGACATCAACCTTCCACGTGGCCACGAAATCATCCGCGGCATGCTGAAGCTGGCAACCGCCGCAAGATTTGAAATGACGGCACGGCGGCGCGACGCGCTGCTCGGACGGCGTGATAATACGAACGTCACACAGCTGTTGGCCTTGGACCTCACCGCTGACGGTTTCCCCCGGCAAGGTCATGGGGGCAAAGATCGGTCCCTCGGCAATGCCGTCGCCGTGGTGGCCCAAACGCAAGATTTTATGTTCTGTCATAGCCTGCCCATAGCGCGGCGAAGGCCACAGCGAAAGCCTATTCCGCCGCCTTCATATTCAGAAACCCGCCCGACTGCCGGTGCCAATAGCGCGCATAGAGCCCGTCTTGCGCAAGCAGATCAGCGTGGCTGCCTATCTCTGCAATGCGCCCCGCGTCCAGCACCATGATCCGGTCCATCTCTGTCAGGGTCGACAGCCGGTGCGCGATGGCCAGCACGGTTTTGCCCTCCATCACCCGGTCCAGGGTCTGCTGAATGGCGGCTTCCACTTCGCTATCAAGCGCGCTTGTCGCCTCATCCAGCACCAGAATGGGGGCGTCCTTGAGGATGGCGCGCGCCAAGGCAATGCGCTGGCGCTGCCCGCCCGAAAGCTTCACCCCCCGCTCGCCCAGATGCGCGTCATAGCCACGACGGCCCTTATAGTCCTCAAGGTCTTGAACGAACTCATGCGCCTCGGCGCGCTTGGCTGCCGCGATGACCTCGGCCTCTGTCGCGTCTGGTCGTCCATAAAGGATGTTGTCCCGCGCCGAGCGGTTGAACATCGCCGTCTCCTGCGTGACCATACCGATATTGCGCCGCAGGCTCTCTTGGGTGACCTCGGAAGTGTCCATCCCGTCGATGATAATCTTGCCCTGTTCCGGTTCATAGAGCCGCAAAAGCAGTGCCACGAGGGTCGATTTCCCGGCACCCGACGCACCGACGATCCCCAGCTTTTCCCCCGGCTGAATGGTCAGCGAGATTTGGTCGATGCCCCCGGTCTGACGGCCATAAGCAAAGCCGACATCACGCAGTTCGATCTGCCCTGTGTCTACAGACAACGCCTGCGCTTCCGGCCCATCGTCAAGCCGGACGCGCGACGTGAGGGTCCGCATCCCGTCTTCAATCTCACCAATGTTAGAATAGATCGCCATCAACGTGAACGAGACCCAACCGGTCATCTGGGCAATGCGGATCGCAATAGCACCAGAGGCGACGATGTCCCCCTCGCTCGCCATACCGCGCTGCCAGAGCAGGATTGTCCCACCCATCAGCAGCACGGGCAACAGCCCGGCAAGGCTCATCAGCGCCAAACGGAACCCGGCGGCAAGATAGCCAAACTCTAACGCGCGGCTGCGGAAACTCTGCATGGCATTCAGTGCTGCGCGGTCTTCGTGGTCGGCATGGGCGAACAGTTTTACCGTTTTAATGTTGGTGATGGTATCGACCACCTGCCCCGAAACCATCGCCCGCGCCCCAGCACGGCCCGCCGCCCGTTTGCGCACGCGTGGCAGAAACCAGTTGATCAGCGCCAGATACATCACCAGCCAGATCGAGAACCCAAGCGCCACACGCCAATCGATCGCCAAGAGCAGCACCACCGACCCGACGAGAGAGGCCAGCGCAAAGGCCACCACGTTGATCACCTCAGCGGCCACATCCGTCACCGCCCGCGCGGCCTGCATCTGCTTTTGCGCGATGCGCCCAGCGAAATCATCTTCAAAGAAATTAACGTTTTGCCCCAACGTCCAACGGTGCAGACGTGACAACACCAGCGGGTTCACATTGGGCTGCACCATGATCGCATTCGACGCCGAAGACAGACCAAACAGCACCGGTCGCGCAACCAGGAAAAACGCCACAGCGCCTAGCACGAGCGCCAAACTGCTGCCTTCAAAGAACCGCTCGGGCCCGGCGCTCACCGTCGCGTCGATGACCTTGCCCAATATCCACGCCGTGCCGGCCTCCATCGCGCCAGCGGCGGCGGAGAGAAAAGCAGCGAGCCACAGCACCGGCCAAGCACCCGACAGGCACCAACGCATGAACGCGCCGAGCGTTTGCGGCGGTGGTCCATCAGCGGGGTGAAACGGGTTAATCCAGTCTGAAATACTCAAGTCTTGTCATCCAATGCCAAGAAACCGCCCGTCTGACGGTGCCAGAGGGCTGCATATAGGCCAGATTTCTGCAAAAGCGCGTCATGGGGGCCTTCTTCGACGATACGCCCCTGATCCAGAACCAAAATTCGGTCCATTTCAGCAATGGTCGAAAGGCGGTGCGCGATGGCGATGACCGTCTTCCCGGCCATCATCCCATAAAGCGTTTCCTGGATAACCGCCTCTACTTCGCTGTCGAGTGCGCTGGTCGCCTCATCCAGCAATAGAATGGGCGCGTCCTTCAGGATCACCCGCGCTAAAGTGATGCGTTGCCGTTGCCCACCGGAGAGTTTCACCCCCCGCTCACCAACGCGTGCATCATAGCCCGACCTCCCTTCGGGATCGGTCAGATCAAGGATAAACTCATGCGCCTGAGCCTGCTTAGCAGCTGCGATCATCTCAGCTTCGCTGGCGTCGGGACGGCCATAGAGAATGTTTTCTCGCACCGACCGATGCAACAAAGAAGAATCTTGCTGCACCACGCCGATATGCCGCCGCAGACTGTCCTGCCGGACCTGCGAGATGTCTTGTCCATCGATCCGGATTTCGCCTGCTTCGGCGTCATAGAACCGCAGTATCAGCTTCACGAGGGTCGATTTGCCCGCGCCAGAGCGGCCAACAAGGCCAATCTTCTCGCCCGGCTGGACAGTGACATCGATACCGTGAACTCCGCCGCTTTCACGTCCGTAATGGTGGCTTAGCCCTACCATTTCAATCCGGCCTTCGGTAAGTTTTAAGGGCTGTGCATCGCGTCTGTCGGTTAAAGCGAGCGGCTGGGCGATGGTTTCCATCCCTTCGGCCACAACGCCCAATTCGCGGAAGAAACTCGACAGCGCCCACATGATCCAACCGGTCATTGAGTTGAGCCTCAACGCCAGCGCGGCGGCTGCGGCGACGACACCGACACTCGCCTCCCCGCCCATCCAAAGCGCCAGCGCCCAGCCGACTACGCCGACGATCAACATGCCGTTCAGGAAAGTCAGCACCACGTCCATGATGGTGAAAATCCGCATTTCGCCCTGAAAGGTGCGCCGGGCTTCCTCAATAGCCTCACCAGCGAAATCCACTTCTAGATCGTGATGCGCGAACATCTTGACCGAGTGGATGTTCGTATAGGCATCCACCACCCGCCCGGTCACTTGCGAACGCGCATCCGACGCCGCTTTGGACGCCGGACCGACCCGCTTGATCGTCCACGCCACCAAAGCACCATAGAGAAAGAACCACCCCAAAAGCGGCACTAACAAACGGATATCCGATGTAGAAAGCAAGATCGCCGCGCCAATCATATAGGCAAGCGAGTAGGAGATCGCGTCGAATGCCTGAAACACAACCTCTCCCGCTGCGGGGGGTGTTTGCATGATGCGGTTGGCGATACGTCCGGCGAAATCATTCTCAAACCAGCCGACAGACTGACGCAACACATGCCGATGGGCCCGCCAGCGGATCAGGGTGCCAAAGTTCGGCAGGATCGCGTTGTTTAGCAGCATGACGTCAAACGCCTGCACCAAGGGTCGTACAATTAGCACAGCAAGCGCGACGAGGATCAACTCAGTCCCGTAGGTTTCCCACATCTGCGCAGGGTCACTGCCCAGCAGATCGACCACGCGCCCCATGTAGTAGATCAGACCGATTTCGATCGCAGCCACGAAGATCGCCATCACCCCGGCAAGGACAAAGACCTTTTTGAAGGGCTGCGCGTAGTCCCATAAAAAGGTCCAAAGCCCCTGCGGGGGATGATCCTTTTCGTGGTACGAAACATAGGGATCAATGAGGTTCTCAAAAAAGCGGAACATGGGGAGACCTTGAAATATAAACAAGCAAAATGACCGACTGCGCCTGGTGGCATAGCCGCAATTGGGTGGTGGTTAAGTTAGCTTAGCTGAACCAGACCCCGCGGTACATTTCGCACATCCCCCATGACGTGCAGCCTAAATAGCTGAAATTTATCGAAATGTCGATCTAGCTGGATTCGCTTAGCAATTCTGCGCGAGACAGGGTGAAACCAGAGGCGATCCAAAGTTGCTCTAACCGGGCAAGCTCACACCCCAATTCCGGACCCTTAAATTTCGGCATCAAATCTTTGGCCGATACGGGAAACCGCGCTTGTGCCGTGCGACTGATCGTCTCTAACACCGCATTTTCGGGCATCTGCTCTGCCATACATCCCCGCAATAGCGCCGCGGCCTGTGCCACTTCTGCCCCATGCCGATACGCAAGCTCTGAGAGTGGCGGTCCCGCAAATCCATGTTCCTGCAGCAACGCGAGCCGCTTCACCTCAACCTTGCTCAGCCGCAAACGGTCAGTCAGTCCTTCGCCGCCCAACGCAGCCAGACGGACCAGCCAATCTGGGGTAAGACCCAGTGCATGCTCAAAATGAACCAGCATAGATATCCAGCGGTCATCGCTGCCCGGCAGGAGCACTGGCAAAGCGCCAGTTTGGCGCATTAACGCCAACGCCGGGGCAGGATCAGACGCGCGCAGCAGCTTTCTAAATTCCTGCCCCACACGCTCTGCCGAAAGTGTCTCTAACCCGTCCAAATTCGACGCGATTGCGTCGAGTGCATCAGGCTCTGGCCCCACTTGCGGGCTGCCATACCAAGCCATGAAACGAAAATAGCGCAGGGTACGCAGATAATCTTCGCGAATACGCTGCTCTGCATTCTCGATAAAGCGCAACCTCCGCGCATGAAGGTCAGGCAGCCCCCCCAGCGGGTCAAGCACCTGTCCGTCCGGCGTGGCGTAAAGCGCGTTCATTGTGAAATCACGGCGCCGCGCGTCTTCTGCAATATCGGATGAGAAGGCAACAACAGCCCGGCGGCCATCCGTCTCGACATCACGGCGAAAAGTGGTGATCTCAAAGGGCTTACCCCCCGCGACAAGCGTCACCGTGCCATGATCAATCCCGGTCGGCACGGCCTTGACCCCGGCCGCCCTGGCCAGCGCCATCACCGTTTCAGGGGGGGCGTCCGTGGAGAGATCTACATCGCTGTCCGGCAGGCCTAGCAGCGCATCACGCACGCAGCCGCCGACAAAATAGATGCGATATCCCCCATCCTGCACGACGCGGCAAACCTGCTGCGCGTCTTCATCATGTAACCATCGCGTGTCGGCTGGAATCATTTGTTCATGCGTGTCGCCCATGCCCGCAACATACGCGCGGTCGCGCCCCAGATGTAATAGGGCCCGTAGGGAACGGCATAATAATACCGCCGCTGGCCGCGCCAACGCCGGGAATGGACGATGTAGTTGCTGGGGTTCAGCACATGGTCAAGAGGCACGCGAAACACCTCTTCGACTTCTCCCGGTTCGGGAACCACCCTGAAGTCCTGAGACACATAGCCGATTACCGGGGTGACACTGAAGCCGGTTACCGTTTCATGCGCAGGCAGCACGCCGAGCACGTCCACGATCTCGCTCGGCAGACCGATCTCTTCACGCGCTTCGCGCAGGGCGGCGGCGATCACATCCGCGTCGCCGCCGTCTTGCTTGCCCCCCGGAAAGGCAATCTGTCCGGGGTGATGTTTCAACGCCGAAGAGCGTTTTGTTAGGATCAGTTCCAGTCGGTTCCCTGTATCGATCACCGGCGCCAGCACACCCGCTGGTCGCAAGCTGCGGCCTTCAGGCAAAGTGACCTCTGGGTTCAAGTCAAAGTCAGAGGATTCCACCCCTGTCTGCGCAAGCGCTTCGCGGAAAGACTGGAACCGGTCGCTCACTTTATGCCTTAGCGTCGAAACCGACCGCAGCCGGATCAAGGTCATAGTGCGCACCACAGAACTGGCAATCGGCGGTCACTCGGCCATCATCGGTTGTCATCTTTTCGATGTCGCGCGCCGAATAGATCGACAGGCTTTGGCGCACGCGATCTTCTGAACAGGTACAACCAAAACGCACCGGTTGGGCGTCATAGACCCGCGGTTGTTCCTCGTGAAACAATCGCAACAGCAGGTCGGTCGGTGGCACGCTGGGGCCGATCAGCTCCAAATCCTCAACTGTGCCGAGCAGAATATTCACACGGTTCCAGTTCTCGGCCTCATCACCCTCAACCAGGTCATCCGCCTTAAGAACATCACCAGTCCCCTCGCCCGATGCAGCCAATGGCGAGGCTTTGGGCATGTGCTGCAACATGATCCCCCCAGCGCGCCAGTGCTCCGGCTCACCCGGCCCCGACGATTTGCCAAAGCTCAGCGAGAAGCGGGTCGGCAACTGCTCGGACTGGGCGAAATACGCCTCTGCACAGGATGCCAATGACCCACCGGCCAGCGGCGTGATGCCCTGATAGGGGGTCATGCCCTGGCCCTGATCGATCATAATGGCGAAATAACCTTCGCCAACCTGTTCAAAGGGCGCATCATCGGTCAACCGGTCTGCGTCATAGCTGGCATAAGCGCGAATGCGTGCAGGTTCGCCTTCCTTCGTGGGGCCATAATAGTCGGTTGCGATCATCCGAACGGCACCTTTGGACTGCACCTGCAGCGACAGTTTCCAGCGCAGCTTGATCGTTTGACCGATCAAAGCGGTCAGCAAGGCCATCTCGGCCACCAAGGCTTCAACCTGCGGCGGGTAGTCGTGCTGCTTCAGAATGCCTTCCAACACGCCATCAAGCCGCGCGACGCGGCCGCGCATGTCGACATTATCAAGCTGGAAGGGCAGAACGGTATCGTCCCACGCGATTTTAGTTCCTTGGGTCATTGGGTTTCCTTACCGGGGGCCGCTTGGCATACCGCGTCTATATAGGCGCAGCAACCCATGGAAAAAGGGGCAACAAATGATCCGATGTACAGGCCACGCACCACAGCCCGGTCAAACGTATACACCACGCCCCGGTGTCTACGCCATTTTGCCGCTGCAAAGCCGCTTCTTAATGACGCTTGAGATGGGCGATCAAACCGAAGTGCAGCTGCCCGGTGGCGGCGTTGAGGCCGGTGAATCCCCGCTTCAAGCGCTCCACCGCGAAGTGCTGGAAGAAACCGGTTGGCGTATCGCCCGGCCACGTCGTCTGGGTGCGTTCCGCCGCTTCACCTATATGAAGGATTACGACCTTTGGGCGCAGAAAATCTGCCATATCTATGTCGCCCACCCCGTACGCCAGATCGCTGAACCGACCGAGCCGCACCACGCCACATTGGTGCTATCAGCGAGCGAGGCCCTCGCCATCCTCGCGAATGAGGGTGACCGGCTGTTTCTGCAACGTCACCTCCGCTAGCTATCGCCAAGGTATTCAAGCAGTATCCCTGAAACATCATCGGGAAAATCGCGCCTGCCTGCGAACTCCGATAGCTTCCAGACCAACGCGCTCAACAAAGCTGGGCCGCTAAACCGCCGCAACTCATCTAACATGCGCGCCAGCCCATCTTCGCCCAACATCTCCCCCCCCGGATCAGGGCATTCCGTCACGCCATCAGATAGGATTAATAACCGATCCCCCGGAGCGAGCTGGAGCTTGTATTGCTCAAATCTTACCCCTGCGAGCAGCCCGACAGGAAAGCCCCCCGCACCGGCCTGCTCCACCATACCATCGCTGCGCAACAAGGCCGGATGCGGATGCCCGGCCTGAGCAACAGTTACCTCTCCCGTCGTAAGGTCGGCAATTGCCAGCATCAGCGTAAAATAATGCTCCGTATCCATCTCATTTAGGACGAGGTCATTAAGCTCTTCTATCACCTCTCCCGGCGGGCGGGCCGCATAGCTGCCATCGGGCAGCAGCGTGAGCGCTAGATTTTGATCTGGTGTCGTAGCTGAAAGATACCCGGCAAGCCGCGCCGTCATCAGGGCCGAACTAATGCCGTGGCCCGAAACATCTAATCCAAAAAGCCCGACCACCCCCGGCCGCACGGGAAAATAACCCACCAGGTCACCCCCAACATGACCAGCAGAACGCAGCATCATCGAAAGGGTCCCGCCCGGCATCGCCCGGTAGCGTTCGCGCAGCAGGGATTGCTGTAACTTCTTGGCTTCTAGTAGATCCTTGTCGATCAGGCCCTGCACCTTTTGCAACACGCCCAATGTCTCACTGATCAGCCGGTTTTTTTGGGTCAATTCCCGCTGCATGGCAAGGATACGCTCGCCCACCATGATCCGGGCCCGCAGTTCCGGATCACTGACAGGACATATCAAGAAATCATCAGCGCCAGCATTGAGCGCACGGGCCACTTCTCCCCTCTCTTGTTCCGTCGTCAGCAAAATGAAATAGCCGTACTGATCCTCTGAAAGCTCTCGAAACGCGCGGCAGAAATCCAGCGCGGACATCCCCGGCATGATCCAACTGCACAGGACGAGATCAGGCAAACGGTCAGCGCAAAGCGCCAATGCCGCACCACCGGAGGTGGCTGTGATCACCTCATACCCCCAACGCCCCAGCGAAGACGACAAGAGATCCAGTTGAATGTCATTGTCCTCAACCACAAGAACCAATGGTGCGACCGCAGGGGTCGCCATCGCCGGGGATAGGCTGGGAATATCCAATTTCATGCGACACAATCCTGACAGGCGCCCATGGTCTAACCCATGGCGCCTTAACAGGCGGTGAATCGCTAAAGGAAAGCGTTTGTTGAGCTTCCTGAGGCAAGTTACCGAAAAGGAGGTCCAAAGAAATATTCACAAGGCACCGGAACGCCCTTCCAGCTTAAAGAACAAATTGCGCCAGCGTTTCGTCGTTCGTGATGTCCGTATAGGTAAACCCTGACTGGTCCAATTGCTCTAAGAAGGGTCTGAAATTCTCGGGCTGACGGGTCTCGATCCCAATCAGAACCGATCCAAAATTGCGCGCTGATTTTTTAAGATACTCAAAGCGGCAAATGTCATCCTCAGGCCCAAGCAGCATCAAGAATTCTTTCAGCGCCCCGGGCCGTTGCGGAAGCCGTAATATGAAATACTTTTTTACCCCAGAATAGCGCTGCGCCCGCTCTTTAACCTCTGGCAAGCGCTCAAAATCGAAATTGCCACCCGATGCCACACAGACCACCGTCTTGCCCACAATCTGATCCGCCACCTCACTTAGTGCGTCTATCGAAAGTGCGCCCGCAGGTTCCAATACGATTCCTTCGACGTTCAGCATTTCATTGATCGTTACGCAGATCCGGTCCTCCGGCAAATGCACCACATCCCCGGGGTTCACCCCCCGCAAGCGCGCAAAGGTGCGTGCACCTATCTTGGCAACCGCCGCCCCATCTACGAAATTATCAATCGGAGAGACATCAACTGGTGCACCGGCCTCCAACGCCCGCGCAAAGCTCGGCGCGCCAGCAGGCTCAACAAAGGTATAGTCACAGGCGTCGCCAAAATAGCTAACCACTCCCGAGGACAATCCGCCGCCACCTACTGGCAAAATCACCCGGTCCGGCACCTTACCCAACTGCTCAGCGATCTCTACTGCGACTGACGCCTGCCCTTCGATCACATCCTCATCATCAAAGGGTGACAGAAAATGTGCACCCTCATCCCGGCAGAAACTCTGCGCCGCGGCCAATGTGGCATCAAAATAATCCCCCACCAACCGGATCTCGACATTGTCCCCGCCAAAGATACGTGTCTTTTGCACCTTCTGCTGGGGCGTCGTCACCGGCATAAAGACCACCCCGCGCACTCCGAAATGACTGCAAGCAAAGGCCACCCCCTGTGCATGGTTCCCCGCTGAGGCGCAAACAAAAACGCCCTGCTCAGGGATCACTTTTCGCATCGCATTGAACGCCCCACGCAACTTGTAAGAGCGGACCGGGCTTAAATCCTCACGCTTCAACCAGATATCCGCATCGAAGCGTTCCGACAGATGCTCGTTGCGCAACAGCGGCGTGGCCGGAAACAACACCCGCAACGCCTCTGCCGCCGCCTGTGCTTTATGTGCAAAATCTTCCGCCATCTGTGCTCTCCTTGCTGTCATTCGTCGATAGGCGCGCAGCCTGCGCAGGTCAACGCAGGCTTCAATCTTGCCCGCGCCTCCGAAAACCGCTACCTCGCAGAGCGAACTTGAAAGGAACCCCGTCATGTCCGCGCCCAAGAAAGTCGTGCTTGCCTATTCCGGCGGCCTCGATACCTCGATCATCCTGAAATGGCTGCAAACCGAATATGGCTGCGAAGTGGTGACCTTCACCGCCGACCTCGGCCAAGGCGAAGAGCTCGAACCGGCCCGTAAAAAGGCCGAGATGATGGGCATCGCCCCAGAAAATATCTACATCGAAGACGTCCGCGAAGAATTCGTTCGCGATTTCGTCTTCCCGATGTTCCGCGCCAACGCGGTTTATGAAGGTCTCTACCTGCTGGGCACCTCAATCGCCCGCCCACTGATCTCCAAACGCCTCGTGGAAATCGCCGAAGAAACCGGCGCCGACGCAGTCGCCCACGGCGCCACCGGCAAGGGGAACGATCAGGTCCGTTTTGAGCTGGCCGCCTACGCACTCAACCCCGACATCAAGGTTATCGCCCCCTGGCGCGAATGGGATCTGTCGAGCCGCACCAAACTGCTGGCCTTCGCAGAAGAAAACCAAATTCCGATCGCCAAAGACAAACGCGGCGAAGCGCCCTTTTCGGTTGATGCCAACCTGCTGCACACTTCCTCCGAAGGCAAAGTCCTCGAAGACCCCGCCGTCGACGCCCCCGACTACGTTTACCAGCGCACAGTCAGCCCCGAAGAAGCGCCTGACACGCCCGAATATGTCGAAATTGGTTTCGAGCGCGGCGACGCCGTCAGCATCAATGGCGAGGCCATGTCCCCAGCGACGATCCTGACTAAGCTCAACGAACTCGGCGGCAAACACGGTTGCGGTCGTCTCGACCTCGTCGAAGGCCGCTTCGTCGGCATGAAATCACGCGGCATCTACGAGACCCCGGGCGGCACGCTGCTGCTTGAGGCCCACCGCGGCATTGAATCCATCACCCTCGACCGCGGCGCCATGCACCTCAAAGACGAGTTGATGCCGAAATACGCCGAACTGATCTACAACGGCTTCTGGTACAGCCCCGAACGGATCATGCTGCAAGCCGCGATCGATGCAAGCCAAACGCATGTCACCGGCACCGTGCGCCTCAAACTCTACAAAGGCCACGTACGCACCGTGGGCCGCTGGTCAGATCACAGCCTTTATTCAGAAGCCCATGTGACCTTCGAAGATGACGCTGGTGCCTACGACCAAAAAGACGCCGCAGGCTTCATCCAATTGAACGCCCTGCGTCTCAAACTGCTCGCTGCCCGCGACAAACGTCTCAAAGGCTGAAGCACGGAAGCCCCCTTCCCCTTCATCCTTTCTTAAATACCCGCGGGGGTCCGGGGGCAGCGCCCCCGGCGGCTCGCCCCAACCACCCCAAACAGAAAAGGCCCGGACGTTCCCGCCCGGGCCTTTTCACATCTAAACCAGTCGGATTAATCGGCAGTGACGACCGTCATTACCAACTCGCCATTCGGCTTGATGGGGCCATCTTCGGTGGCACCCAGTGTGTATTCAAACACACCAGTTTTCATGCCGCCGTCTTCGGAATGCACCATCAGCATCAGCATATCGCCAGATGCCACTTCCTCTTGCAGGATCGCGGCAACGTCGGTGTTTTCGCCAGCACGCAAGGGCGCGTAGCCGACAACCGGGCCTGGCTTCATGTCGGCGTCCGTGCGGTGCACAACCAACCAACCGTTCTCGCCAGCCATAACTTTATCGGCGCTAACGACGCCATTAGACATATCTTGACCCGATGCTTCGACCATCGCCATGGCATGAGCATCAGCCCAAGCGCCACCGGCAATCATGGAAAGTGCGGCTACAGTGCTTGCAATTTTTTTCATTTGGTTTTCCCTCCGTTTGAAATGTGACGAAGTCACGAAAGGGCTCGGGGATAAGTTTCAATATCCTGAGAGATTTTCCAGACGTTTTGCATTTTGCCACTCTTGACCGGGGCATCGCCAACGGAAGTCATTAAATTCGCACGGTTATTCCTGGATAGCACCCCAGTGAGATCGCCAAGATGGTGTGCAAATAGCCCAAAGGACGGACCAATGGGCCAACCGGTAAACTACTTTCACCACAGCGTGACTTTCCCCATCCCGCCCTTGTGTTAACTTCTATCCAGCGGCAACCCTAAGGCAGAGGAGGACAGACATGTTCCGAAAATCAATGTTCAAACCCGCCATACTTACCCTCGCGATCACGCTGGGATTTGCGGCACAGAACCGTCCCGCGGCTGCGGCGGAAACCGAAGTGCTGACCGTTGCCGGTGGCTGCTTTTGGTGTGTCGAGGCGGATTTCGAATCCGTCAAAGGTGTGAAAGAGGCCGTGTCAGGTTTTGCTGGCGGTCGCACGAAAAACCCGACGTACAAACAAGTCACAAGCAGCAACACGGGTCACTATGAGGCCGTGCAAATCCAATTCGACCCTGCAGTGGTCAGCCGCGATACACTGCTTAATCTCTTTTTCCGCTCGATTGACCCCACGGATGCTGGCGGCCAATTCTGCGACCGCGGAGAAAGCTATCGCACCGCGATTTTCGCCGGCAGCCCCGCCCAAAAGAGTGCGGCAGAACAAGCGAAAGCCGAGGCGCAGGCCGCTCTTGGCACCAAGATCGTGACGCCGGTTCTCGGCAATGCGACCTTCTATCCAGCCGAGAATTACCACCAAGATTACTATAAAAGCAGCGAACGGCTGGCGTTCAGCAGCGTCGGTGTCGGGGTAAAGAAATCAGTAGCCTACAAACGCTACCGCAGTGGCTGTGGGCGTGACGCACGTGTGAAACAGCTTTGGGGCGGCGCGGCGCCTTTTGTAAAATAAGCTCTAAGATTTATGCTCAGCGCTGAAAATCGTGGTCCCTGATCTCTTTAAGGTCGGGGATCACATCTGCCGTGCCGTGGCGCGTAACCATGAGGGCGCCGGCACGCATCGCAAGATCAATTGCCTGTGGCATTGTCATCCCCCTGTCCAGACCCGCAACAAGATAGCCGGTGAACGTGTCACCCGCCCCCGTCGTATCTACCGCTTGGGCGTGATAGGCAGGATAACTTTCGATCCGATGCGCCTTGTTAGAGACCCATTCACAGCCTCCCGCGCCCAAGGTCACAACGATGTCGTCGACAGGCAGCTGGCGCAATTCGCCCCCGGTGGCGGCCCGAAGCTGCGCCGCTTCAACCTCGTTCAACACCAGTAGATCAATCTGTTCAATGATCGCCTTTACTGCCTCGGCATCAAATGGGGCAGCCGCGTAGGCAAGCTTTAGGCCCAAGGTTTTGGCCGTTTGTGCCGCGAAACGTTGGCCGTTGGTTTCATTTTGCATCATCAGCCAATCACCAGAGGACGCTTCGCTGAGTGCCGCGCCGATCATCTCTTCGGTGATCTCGTGGTTGGTGCCGGGAAAGATGACGATGTTGTTCTCCCCCTCGAGATCGACGGCGATATTGGCGTGGCCGGTCACGCCTTCCATCAAAGTGATATGCGCCGTCTCGACCCCGTATTCCAAAAGGCGCTCCAGCGCCCAACCGCCATCGGCACCAAGCGCGCCAACATGCATGACCCGCGTCCCGGCTCGCGCGGCGGCGACCGACATATTGGCCCCCTTGCCGCCCAGCCCTTGCCGGAAATCCCGGGCCGAAATGGTCTCTCCCGGCCCCGGCAGATGGGGCAGCAGATAGAAGTTATCCGCGTTGATAGAGCCGAGGTTCCAGATCATCAGCCCACCTTGCAGGCCGCGAGGATGGCCATGTTGAGGATGTCGTTTGCCGTTGATGTTGAAGAGCAAATTTGGATCGATTTATCCAAGCCCGTCAGGATTGGCCCAATAACTGTGGCCCCTGCCATTTCCTGCATCAGCTTGACCGAAATGCTGGCCGAGTGTCGCGCTGGCACCACAAGAATATTCGCAGGGCCCGTTAGGCGTGAGAACGGATAATTGGCTTGGCTTGCAGCGTTCAGCGCCACATCGACGGTCATCTCGCCTTCATATTCAAAGTCTACGCCGCGCCGATCAAGCACTTCGGGCGCCAGATGCATCTTCTCGGCCCGTTCAGATACCGGATACCCAAAGGTCGAGAAACTCACAAAAGCCACGCGCGGCTCTAGCCCCAGATGCCGTGCCACGCGCGCACCGCTTTCAGCGATATTGGCCAGATCATTCTCGTCCGGCCACTCATGCACCAGCGTATCGGCGATAAAGACGATCCGTCCCTTATGCAGCAGCGCCGTGATCCCAGCGGCACCCGCTTCGGCATTGGCCTCAAAGACATGGTTCAACCGCTCCAACACATGCGCCGATTTGCGGGTGGCCCCTGTCACCAGACCGTCGCCGTGCCCGTGGGCAAGCATTAACGCTGCATAAACATGACGGTCACGCGAGGCGAGGCGGTGGATATCTTTGCGGTCAAACCCTTTGCGCTGCAAACGACCGTATAGGAAATCTTTGTACGTTTCCAAATGCTGCGTATTGGCGGCATTCACCACTTCCAACTCGCGCACCGCGTCTTCCATGCCGCTGGCTTCCAGTTTGGCACGCACATCGTCCTCGCGGCCCACGACCAAGGCTTTGCCCAGCCCGGCGCGCTGGTACATGACCGCCGCGCGCAGCACTTTGGGATCATCGCCTTCGGCAAAGATCATCCGCGCTTGGTTTGCCCGTGCCCGCGCGTTGATACCGCGCAGAATACTTGCGGTCGGGTCCATCCGCGATTTCAGGCCCAGTTCATAGGCGTCCATGTCGATGATCGGACGGCGCGCGGCCCCGGTGTCCATCCCCGCTTTCGCCACGGCGGGCGGGATGCGGTGGATCAGACGCGGATCAAAAGGCGTGGGAATGATATAATCGCGCCCGAAAGTCAGTGCTTTGCCGTAAGCCAGTGCAACCTCATCCGGCACATCCTCTCGCGCCAGCTGCGCCAAGGCATGGGCGCAAGCGATCTTCATCTCGTCATTGATGGCGCGTGCGTGAATATCCAGCGCTCCACGGAAGAGGTAGGGAAAGCCAAGCACGTTATTGACCTGATTGGGGTAATCCGAACGCCCGGTGGCGACGATGGCGTCCATGCGCACCTCATGCGCTTCTTCGGGTGTAATCTCAGGGTCGGGGTTCGCCATGGCGAAGATCACCGGATTGTCAGCCATAGAGGCGACCATGTCAGGGGTCACAGCACCCTTGACCGACACCCCAAGGAAGACATCCGCGCCCTTCATCGCCTCCTCCAAGCTGCGAAGCTCGGTGTTCGCAGCATGGGCCGACTTCCACTGGTTCATCCCCTCGGTGCGGCCTTGATAAATCACGCCTTTGGTGTCGCACATGATGCAATTGTCATGCCGCGCGCCCATCGATTTGAGCAGCTCCAAGCAGGCAATCCCGGCAGCACCCGCACCATTCAACACAATGCGCACATCCTCGATCTTTTTGCCCGACAGATGCAGCGCGTTGATCAGCCCGGCGGCACAGATCACCGCCGTGCCGTGTTGGTCGTCATGGAAAACGGGAATATCCATTTCTTCTTTGAGCCGCTGCTCAATGATGAAACATTCGGGTGCTTTAATATCCTCAAGGTTGATACCGCCAAAGGTCGGCCCCATCAGCTTGCAGGCATTGATAAAGGCTTCGGTGTCTTCGGTGTCCAGTTCGATGTCGATTGAGTTCACATCGGCGAAGCGTTTGAACAGCACCGCCTTGCCTTCCATCACCGGTTTTGACGCCAGCGCGCCCAAGTTCCCCAGCCCCAGAACCGCCGTCCCGTTGGAAATCACGGCGACCAGATTGCCTTTGTTGGTATAGTCATAAGCTGTTTCGGGGTTCGCCGCGATCGCCTCACAGGGCACGGCAACACCGGGGGAATAGGCAAGGCTAAGGTCCCGCTGCGTGGTCATCGGCACCGTGGCCGAGATCTCGAACTTGCCGGGCGTCGGTTCAAGGTGAAAGGCAAGTGCCTCTTCAGAGGTGATACGGTTCTTTCTCGTCACGACATAACCCTTTTTCTGCTTTGGAATCTTCTTAGCCACGATCAGAGTTCAGCACAACGCATGCCCTACGTCAGGGCAAATCGCACGACAAAGACCGCTCAAGTCGCCGCACCCCCCTTTCGCTGCGCCGGGGGGTTTTGTAGGGTCCGCGCTGCAACAGGGGGCAGCCGTGCAGACAGAAAAAGTAACGCCGATGATGGCGCAATATCTCGAGCTTAAAGCGGACCACGCGGATGCGCTGCTGTTCTACCGCATGGGCGATTTCTATGAGATGTTCTTTGACGATGCCGTCGCTGCGGCCGAGGCGCTGGATATCGCGCTGACCAAACGCGGCAAGCATCAGGGCAAAGACATCGCCATGTGCGGCGTGCCGGTCCATGCCGCCGAAGGCTATTTGCTGACGCTGATCCGCAAAGGGTTTCGCGTGGCCGTCTGCGAGCAAATGGAAAGCCCGGCAGAAGCAAAAAAGCGGGGCCATAAATCGGTCGTGAAACGCGATGTGGTGCGGCTTGTCACGCCCGGCACGCTGACCGAAGAATCCTTGTTAGAAGCACGCCGCCACAACTACCTCGCCGCCTTTGCCGAAGTGCGTGATGCTTGCGCGATGGCGTGGGTTGATATCTCTACCGGAGCGTTTCACGTGATGCCCCTGGCGCAGGTCCGACTGGGGCCGGAACTGGCGCGGCTTGCACCGTCTGAGTTGATCGTATCCGAGGCTAAAGAGAGCGAATTGCAAGAAGTTGTCTCTGATTTCGGCATCGCGCTGACTGGGCTGGCGCGGTCCGCCTTCGACAGCACCAGTGCCGAGAAACGAATTTGCGACCTGTTTGATATCGCCACACTTGAAGCATTTGGCACCTTCACCCGCGCCGAGGTTTCGGCCATGGGCGCGGTAATAGAATACCTCACGATCACACAACGCGGCAATCTGCCATTGCTGCGCCCGCCACAGAAAGAGGCCGAAGCGCGCACGGTTCAAATCGACGCGGCGACACGGCGCAATCTGGAACTGACCCACTCCCTCAACGGGGGCCGCACCGGGTCATTGCTGTCGATCATGGACAACACTGCAACCGCAGGCGGCGCGCGTCTGTTGGAACGGCGGATCTCAAGCCCCTCGCGGGTGATCGAGGTGGTCAACGCCCGCGCAGATGCGATCAGCTTTGCTTTTGACACCCCTCGCGTGGCGCAGGATATCCGTGAGCGTCTGCGCAATGTCCCAGACCTCGACCGCGCGCTGTCACGGCTTTCGCTGGACCGGGGCGGCCCACGCGACCTTGCTGCAATCCGCAATGGGTTGATTGAGGCCGAAGCACTTCATCAGTCTCTAACCCAGCATGAACTGCCAGATCTGTTGCGCAGCGCCGCCGAAGGGCTGCAAGGCCATGGCGATCTGATTGACCTGCTAGATCAGGCACTGGTGGCAGAGCCGCCTCTGATGGTCCGTGATGGGGGGTTCATAGCGCCTGGCTACGACGAAGACCTTGATTCCGCCCGAGAGCTTCGCGACGAAGGGCGTGGGGTCATCGCTGGCATGCAGCAGCAATTTGTCTCTGATACGGGGATTTCGTCGCTTAAGATCAAGCACAACAATGTGCTAGGTTATTTCATCGAATGTACCGCCACCCACGCGGAAAAAATGCTTTCTGCCCCGCTGTCAGAGACATTCATCCACCGTCAAACAACCGCCAATCAAGTGCGTTTTACCACGGTCGAACTCTCAGAGTTGGAGACGAAAATCCTTAACGCTGGCAACCATGCGCAGGAGATTGAAAAACGGCTCTATGAACGTCTGCGCAGCGCGATCTTGGACCAAGCCGCCGAGATTGGCCAAGCGTCTTCCGGGCTGGCCGAAATCGATCTGGCATCCGCGCTGGCTGACCTCGCCCGCAGTGAAAACTGGACCCGCCCCCGCGTTGATATGTCCCGCGCGTTTGAGATCGAAGGCGGGCGGCATCCTGTCGTCGAGCGCGCACTGGCGCAGAAATCGGGCGAGCCCTTTATCGCAAATGACTGCAATCTGGGGGCCGAGAATGACGCCGCCAATATCTGGCTGCTGACCGGTCCGAACATGGCGGGTAAATCGACCTTTCTGCGGCAGAACGCGCTAATTGCGTTGATGGCGCAGATGGGCAGTTTCGTCCCCGCGACGTCGGCACATATCGGCATCGTGAGCCAGCTTTTCAGCCGTGTCGGCGCGTCGGATGATCTGGCGCGGGGCCGCTCGACCTTTATGGTCGAAATGGTCGAAACCGCCGCGATCCTGAACCAGGCCGATGATCGGGCACTGGTGATTTTGGATGAGATCGGCCGCGGCACGGCGACCTATGACGGTCTGTCGATCGCATGGGCCACTTTGGAGCATCTGCACGATGTGAACCGTGCCCGCGCACTCTTTGCCACGCACTACCACGAAATGACGGCGCTGGCTGGGAAACTGCCGGGGGTCGATAATGCCACCGTGGCGGTCAAGGAATGGGAGGGCGAAGTCGTCTTTTTGCACGAGGTCCGCAAGGGGGCCGCAGATCGGTCTTACGGCGTACAGGTCGCGCAATTGGCAGGCCTGCCCGCGCCGGTGATTGCACGGGCTCGTGTGGTGCTCGAAGCGTTGGAGAAGGGCGAGCGCGAAGGCGGCACCACCCAGAAAACGCTGATTGACGACCTACCGCTCTTTGCGGTCAGCCCTGCCCCACAGCCCAAAGCGGCCAAATCCTCCGCCGTTGAGGAAAAGCTGAAAGAGATCATCCCCGATGAACTCTCCCCCCGCGAAGCGCTTGAACTGATCTACAAACTGAAAGAGGCGGCCAATTCCTGACCGCCTCTTCCAAAACCTAACTGAATAAGCGTCAGCTTGCCGGGGTTGAAGACACCCCAACCTGCGCGGGGCGCAGCAGACGGTCGTGCAGCATGAAACCCTCAGCGGCGACCTGAATGATCTCACCCGCAACGGTGCCCGGCACAGGGGCCTCAAACATCGCTTCGTGGTGCTTAGGGTCGAATTTGTCACCCACTTCAGGTGCGATCACTTCGATGCCGTGCTTTTTGAAAACGCTCAGCAGCTCACGCATTGTCAGCTGGATACCCTCCAACAACGGACCCAAGGCTTCGCGCTGTTCGTCCGTCGTGGTTTCCAGGGCGCGTTTCATGTTGTCGTAGACCGGCAGCATGTCACGGGCGAGCTTTGAGCCGCCATAGTTTTCGGCTTCACGACGGTCCTTGTCGGACCGCTTGCGCGCGTTCTCTGCATCGGCCAGTGCGCGCATGAAACGGTCGCGATATTGGTCGCGCTCGGCGCGCAACTCTTCTACCGCGAGGGCTTCTTCGTCGATCTCGGCCATGTCTTCGGCGTATTCTTCAGCTTCGGCGCTGTCGATCTCGTCCAAAAAGTCGTTTTCTTTCGGCTCTGCCATGTTCCACCTCTAGTTCCGGTCGGAAATCAGCTTTCCCACCAGTTGTGCCGTGTAATTCACGATCGGCACGATACGTCCATAATTTAAGCGTGTCGGGCCAATGACACCCACGGCCCCGATCACCTTACGATCAGCGTTCATATAAGGGGAAACCACCAGAGAGGAACCCGAAAGTGAGAAAAGTTTGTTTTCTGAGCCGATAAAAATGCGCACACCCTCGCCATCTTCGGCAAGTTCGAGGAATTCGGCAATGTCCCGCTTGCGCTCTAGGTCGTCAAACAGGCTCCGGATGCGGTCCAGATCCTCCGCCTCACCCTCTCCGCCCAGCAGATTCGACCGCCCGCGCACGATCAGTCGCTCGGAATGTTCGCCGTCTCCGTCCCATAGCACCGCGCCGCTTTCGACCAGTTGCTGCGCCAGAACGTCAATCTCTTGACGGCGCTTGGCGATTTCTCGTTTGATGCTGCGCTGCAACTCGCTGATCGTCTTGCCTTCTACAAAGGCGTTCAGGAAATTCGCGGCCTCGCGCATTGAGCTTGGGGTTTGCCCCGGCGGCGGGGTGAACAGCCGGTTCTCCACATGCCCATCCGAGAAGACCAACACCACCAGCGCCCGATCCGGCGATAGTGAGACAAACTCAATGTGCTTGATCGGCGCTTCGTGCTTTGGCGTCAAAACCAAGGACGCACCATGCGTCACACCAGACAAGGCCGAACCGATACGGTCCAGCAACCCACCGACATCAGAGGAATTATTTCCCAACGTCGCGTCGATCTTCTCGCGGTCCAGCTCGGTAGGGTCGCCGATTTCGATCATGCTATCGACAAACATCCGCAAGCCCATCTGCGTCGGAATACGCCCGGCCGAGACATGTGGGCTGTCCAACAGGCCCATATACTCAAGATCCTGCATCACGTTTCGGATCGTCGCCGCTGAAACCTTCTCACTAAAATCCCGCGTCAGCGTCCGCGATCCCACCGGATCACCGTTTTCCAGATAGCCTTCGACCACCCGGCGAAACACTTCGCGGGATCGGTCATTCATGTCTTTCAGCAGTTCAGGCGTGTTTTTCATCTATGCTCGCTCTCATCTCTAATAAAGGTACAAGCCGGGCAAACGTCAATCGGGGTTGCATCAAAGCCTTGTGGGGCGGTATCCCCGGGCAACATTAAAAAGGATATGTCATGCGTCCCTCTGGCCGGAAACTCGATGAAATGCGCGCCGTCTCGATCGAGACAGGTTTCACCAAACATGCCGAGGGGTCGGCCCTGATCAAAATGGGCGACACCCATGTACTGTGCACCGCGACAATCGAAGACCGCGTACCGCCGTTTATCAAAGGCTCGGGTCTGGGTTGGGTGACCGCCGAATACGGCATGCTGCCCCGCGCCACCAACACGCGGATGCGCCGTGAGGCCGCTTTGGGCAAGCAAGGCGGCCGCACGGTTGAGATCCAGCGCCTGATTGGCCGCGCCCTGCGCGCTGGCGTTGACCGCTCCGCCCTTGGAGAGCGGCAGATCACCGTTGACTGTGACGTGTTGCAAGCTGACGGCGGCACCCGTTGCGCTTCGATCACGGGTGGTTGGATCGCCCTGCGTTTGGCAGTGAACAAGCTAATGAAAGCGGGTGATGTCGTTTCTGATCCGCTGGTTGATCCGGTCGCCGCGGTAAGCTGTGGCATTTACGCGGGCCAACCGCTGTTGGACCTCGATTACCCCGAGGATTCCGAAGCAGGCGTCGATGGTAACTTCATCATGACCGGTTCCGGCAAGTTGATCGAGATCCAGATGAGCGCCGAAGGCTCTACCTATACCCGCGACCAGATGAACCAACTGATGGACCTGGCTGAAAAAGGCGTCGGAGAGCTGGCCGCGATCCAAAAATCGGTCACCGCATGACCCGTAAGTTCACCGAAAGCCGGATCCTGATCGCCACGCATAACGCGGGCAAGTTGGCCGAAATGAGCCAACTGTTTGCGCCCCATGGGGTGTCCGTCTTTGGCGCGGCTGAGATGAACCTGCCCGAGCCAGAAGAGACTGAAACCACCTTTGTCGGCAATGCGCGTATCAAAGCACACGCAGCGGCCAAAGCCACCGGAATGCCCGCGCTGGCCGACGATTCAGGCATCGAAGTCGAGGCGTTGGACAACGCACCCGGTGTCTATACCGCCGATTGGGCCGAAACCGAGAATGGCCGCGACTTTGTTATGGCCATGACCAAGACACGCGATCTACTGGAAGAAAAGAACGCCCCCCACCCCCGCCGCGCCCGTTTCTGCGCGACGCTGGTTCTGGCATGGCCCGACGGCCATGACGAAGTCTTTGTGGGCAAGGTTAACGGCACTTTGGTCTGGCCCATGCGCGGCGAACAAGGGCACGGCTACGATCCCATGTTTCAACCAGACGGCCATGATGTCACCTTTGCTGAAATGGACGCAGCGCAGAAAAACAGCATCAGCCACCGCGCCGATGCATTTGCTAAATTGATTGCAGGCTGTTTTGGGTGAAGATTGGCGACAAGGCGGCTTCGGTCTCTATATCCATTGGCCATTTTGCGAGGCAAAGTGCCCCTATTGCGACTTCAATAGCCACGTCAGCCGTCAAATAGACCAATCCGCATGGCGCGATGCATATCTCGCTGAATTGCAACGTGCTGCAGACGAAACGCCAGGTCGTATCCTCAACGCCGTCTTTTTCGGTGGGGGTACGCCCAGCTTGATGGACCCTGATGTGGTCGCAGATATCATCGCCGCTATTCGCCGCCATTGGCCCACCGCCAATGATCTGGAAATCACGCTCGAAGCCAACCCCGGTTCTGTCGAGGCTGGCCGTTTCGCTGCCTATCGGCAGGCAGGGGTTTCCCGTGTCTCGATGGGGATACAGGCTCTAAACGACGCAGATCTCAAACGCCTTGGCCGTCTACATTCCGCCGATGAGGCGATGACTGCCTTTGATATCGCACGCAACACCTTTGAGCGCGTCAGCTTTGATCTCATCTATGGGCGACAGGATCAGACCGCCGCTCAATGGGAAGCTGAATTAAAACAGGCTCTGTCCCTCGCGATCGATCATATTTCTCTCTATCAACTTACCATCGAACAAGGCACCGCATTCGGTGATCGTTATGCCCGCGGTAAGTTGGGTGGATTGCCAGACGAAGATCTGGGTGCAGATATGTTCATGATGACCCAAGAGATCTGCAATGAGATGGGCATGCCGGCATACGAGGTCTCTAACCACGCCCGTGATGGCGCGCAATCCCGGCATAATCTGATCTATTGGCGCTATGGTGATTACATTGGGATCGGTCCCGGCGCACATGGGCGGTTAACACTTAACGGTCAAAAGCTAGCCACCGTCGCCTACAGTAATCCACAACGCTGGTTGGATGGCGTGGCGAAAAACGAAGCAGAGAAACCCCGTGTTGCCATTAGCCGAGGCGAACAGGCGACGGAGTTTCTCTTGATGGGTCTGCGCCTAAAAGAAGGTGTCGACCTTGCGCGTTATGCTGCCATCTCTGGGCATGCGATTGACGAAAATGCCGTGGCTCACCTACAAGATATCGGCATGGCAGAACGTCAAGGAGATCGTTTAATCGTTTCAGATCAAGGCGTTATCGTATTGAACGCAGTGATCGAAACGCTTCTTCCTTAAGCCCCACCCAACAAGCGACAAATCTCATCTAACTGATCAAGCGAGGTGTAATGCAGTGTCACCTTACCTGCTTCTTGGCCGGGCTTGTGGTCCAATTCGACCTTCAATCCAAGGTTAGCTGACAGGTCGCCTTCAAGCGCCTGAGTATCAGCATCCTTCTCTTTGCGCTGCGAGAGGCGTGCATTATTTACCATATTATCGCGCTCACCGGCGTGGTCTTTCTTGACCAGAGCCTCTGTCGCACGCACAGAAAGGCCGCCTTTGATGACTTGCTGTGCAAGCTTCATCGGATCCTTTGCTGGGATCAACGCACGTGCATGTCCAGCGCTCAGCTCACTCTGACGCACCATCTCCTGCACAGGTTCAGGCAGGTTCAGCAGACGAAGCAGGTTCGCAATATGGCTCCGGCTTTTGCCCAAAGCTTCTGCCATTTTTTCCTGCGTATGACCAAACTTGTCCATCAACTGACGATAGCCCGCCGCCTCTTCGACAGAGTTAAGGTCGGCACGCTGAATGTTCTCGATGATCGCAACTTCTAGTACTTCGACATCAGTGAACTCGCGCACAATGACCGGAAGGCTATGAATCTTAGCGATCTGTGACGCACGCCAACGGCGTTCACCGGCCACAATCTCAAAGTTACCATCGCTCATTGCCCGTACGATCAACGGCTGGATAACGCCCTTTTCACGGATCGAAGCCGCCAGATCGTCGAGGTTCTCCTGCTCAAAGCGCTTGCGCGGCTGATCAGGGTTCGGTTTGATCCGCTCAATCGGAACGAACTGCTCCGCAGCCCCGGCGCCCTTAGCGGCGACGCTTTCTGTCTCTGCTACGTCAGCCATCAGCGCCGAAAGCCCCCGGCCGAGACCTCGTTTACGCTCTTGTTTGTCCGCCATACTGCCACCTTATTAACCATTGTTTCTTGTTAGCTCAGCCGCCAAATCTCGGTAAGCTACAGCTCCTTTAGAGGTTGGATCGTAACTTATCACCGGCATGGCAAAGCTAGGCGCTTCGCTCACCCGAACGTTCCGCGGAATGACGGTTTGGAACACCAGCTCGCCCAAGTTTGCACGCGCGTCATTTTCGACTTGTTGAGAAAGATTGTTGCGCTTGTCATACATTGTCAGCAGCACCCCCTCGATCCGCAAATCCTTGTTCCCGCTTTGGCGTACTTCCCGAATTGTCAACATCAGCTGGGAGAGCCCTTCAAGCGCGAAAAACTCACTTTGTAGGGGCACCAGCACAGAATGCGCGGCAATCATCGCGTTTACAGTCAGAAGATTAAGCGAAGGTGGGCAATCGATAAGAATGTAATCCAGCTCGAATGCGTCCATCTGTGTCTGGCGCAGCGCATCATGCAAAAGAAAGCTGCGCTTCTCGTTAGAGAAAAGCTCGATATCAGCCGAACTAAGATCAACCGTTGCCGGAATAATCATCAGACCTTCTGTCTCTGTTTTCTGAATGACTTGTTGAGGTTCAACATCGTCAAGCAAGAGTTCGTAAGTGGTGAACTCGCGATCTTCGACTTCGATCCCAAGACCGGTTGAAGCGTTCCCTTGCGGATCAAGATCAACAACAAGGATACGCTTCCCCGTTTCTGCCAACGCCGCCGCCAGATTGATCGTCGTTGTGGTTTTACCCACTCCACCCTTCTGGTTTGCAACTGCAATAATTTTCGGTCCAGCTGGACGAGATAGGTCAGGCACGAGTGATATCCTTGATCATCAAGACTGCCGCCGCAGAATTCGTCTTGCTTGTAACCGCTTCGAATTGGTAAGACCATAAATGTTGCGTTTCTTCAACCTCCTGTTGCCAGTTCTGGCCTTTCGGAAAGATTGCCACGCCGCCGGGTTTAAGGTGCATTTCGGCGTAGGCAAGAAGTTGACTGAGATCGCTTAGCGCCCGCGCGGACAGAATATCGGCCTCAAGATTTTGAGCGTTTTCAATCCGCTCGTTATCTACTGTCGCAGTGAGCCCTAGTTCCCGGATAGCAGTCCGTAAAAATGCGCATTTCCGCTGATCACTCTCGACCAATCTAACGCGGAACTTCTGCTCTTTTTGATTGAGTATAGCAATTACGATCCCAGGAAAACCGCCACCGCTCCCGATATCTACCCAGTTGCCGCCTTGTTCGACAAGGCGGAAAACTTGGACTGAATCGAGAATATGGCGGTCCCAAAGGTCATCCAGACTCGACTTGGAAACCAAATTTATCTTTGGATTCCATTTTCGTACCAGTTCTGCGAACGCTTCTAATTTCTGCAATGTTTCACGTGAAACATCTTTTACGTCAAACTCGTTCATGCGGATTTCTTCCCCGCGCCCCGTTTTACCCTTGCCAGTATCAAGGTGAGCGCAGCCGGGGTCATCCCGTCGATACGAGCGGCCTGGGCCATGGTTTCGGGACGAGCCGCCGATATCTTTGTTTTGAGCTCATTCGAAAGTCCAGAAAGAGAAGCAAAGTCGAAATCGCCAGGGATCCGAAGGCCCTCGTCCTTCTTCAATAGATCGATTTCTTTCTTCTGACGCTCAATATAGGTAGCATATAGAGCGTCCCGTTCAACCTGCCGGCGTACTTCTATTGGCGTATCCGTAAGCCTCGGATCAAGCGGGATCAGGTCTTCGAAGCTGATGTCTGGAAATGCCAGAACCTGAAACCCCGTGCGTTTTGAGCCATCTTGATTGACGCTCAGACCGGCGGCTTGGAGTTCCTTAGGCGTGTACAGTTCAGATGAAAGCTGTTCCTTGACCAAGGTTAGAGCATTGAGCTTACGCTGGAACGTTTCAATACGCTCACCTGACGCACAACCAAGTTCAATTGCTAACGGAGTCAACCGCTGGTCAGCGTTATCCGCCCGAAGCGACAATCGGAATTCGGCCCGCGAGGTAAACATGCGATAAGGCTCAGTTACACCCCGCGTCGTTAGATCGTCGATCATCACACCGATATAGCTGTCCGAACGGCTAAAGATCACCGGCTCTTTGCCCTGAGCAGAAAGAGCCGCGTTTAATCCAGCGACAAGACCTTGCGCGGCTGCTTCTTCGTAACCAGTGGTACCGTTGATTTGTCCGGCCAGGAACAGCCCCCCTACAGTCCGAACCCCTAATGTCGAGGAAAGCGCTCTTGGATCAATATAGTCATACTCGATCGCGTAACCTGGCTGAAGTATCACTGCATTTTCTAATCCAACCATACTGCGAACATAGGCCTCTTGAACATCCGCTGGAAGGGATGTCGAAATGCCGTTTGGATATACCGTATGGTCGTCAACACCCTCAGGCTCCAAGAACACCTGATGGGATTCCTTATCTGCAAAACGCACGACTTTGTCTTCGATCGATGGGCAGTAGCGCGGCCCCACTCCGTCAATATGACCTCCGTACATGGCAGAGCGACCAAGGTTTTCTCGGATGATCTTATGAGTTGCCTCATTTGTATGGGTAATACCACAGGCGACCTGCGGGGCAGAAATTTCATCAGACAAGAATGAGAACAGCACCGGCTCATCATCGCCCGGCTGTCCTTCCAAAATATCCCAGTTGATCGTACGGCCATCCAAGCGCGGTGGCGTACCTGTTTTCAAGCGGCCCATCGGCAGACCGAAGGAATCAATGCGCTCTGCAAGCTTGACCGACGCTCTATCGCCCATCCTGCCGCCCTGGTGCGATTCATCACCGATATGGATAACGCCGCGTAGGAAAGTCCCTGTGGTCAGAACTACTGAGGCTGCATTAAGGGTGGTGCCGTCTGCCAGTAAGACACCGGAAACGGCTGGGCCGTCCATCAAGAAATCAACCACTTCACCTTCGACGATCTGGAGGTTGTCCTGACCTTCAGTCTCTCGGAGCATTTCAGTGCGGTAAATTTTTCTATCGGCCTGTGCACGCGGACCCTGAACCGCTGGTCCTTTGCGGCGGTTCAGCAATCGGAATTGGATCCCTGCCTTGTCAGCAACGCGGCCCATGACCCCGTCCATCGCATCTATTTCGCGGACCAGGTGCCCTTTGCCCAGACCGCCAATAGCCGGGTTGCAAGACATAACACCAATGCCATCGCGGCTCATCGTAACAAGGGCCGTCTGAGCGCCCATACGGGCAGATGCATGCGCAGCCTCCGCCCCCGCATGGCCTCCGCCGATCACGATCACATCAAAATGTTTCACGTGAAACACTCCATCATTTACCAACGCAAAAGCTGGTGAAAATTTCATCCAACAGATTCTCAACGTCAATCCGACCGACCAGAGATTCAAGCGCACGTATTGCGAATCGAAGTTCTTCAGCCGCCAAATCGTAAAAATCCGGCCCGCGCGTTAAGATAGCATCTACCTCAGCCAAACACGAGACGGCTTGCTCCAAAGCGACACGATGCCGCTCATGCGTCGCCAACCCGACGCCCGAGCTGCGCTTTGACAGGGTGGTTTGGATACGCGCGATAAGGTCAGAGACGCCCTGCCCGGTTTTTCCGGAGACCCCATTCTCACTGTCGGAAACGAGATCCGCCTTTGGGACTAACACAATGTCCTCAGCCTCCGGCGAAACCATGAGCGATTCGCCCGGGGCGGCAAGAAAGACCCGCAGATCTGCCAGCTTTGACCGTTCGATAGCGCGTTCAATGCCGATTGCCTCGATTTGATCTTCGCTATCCCTCAAGCCAGCTGTATCAAGAAGCGTTACGGGCAAACCGCCAAGGTCCATTCGAACCTCAATAACATCCCGGGTCGTTCCTGCCAGTTCAGAGGTGATCGCCGCATCTCTCCCGGCGAGAGCGTTCAAAAGCGTAGATTTACCAGCGTTTGGCGGACCAATGATTGCGACCTCGAAACCACTTCGAACACGTTCCGCTACATGCGTACCACGAATTTCAGCTTTCAGTTCAGCACCGACCTTCGTCAGCAGATCATTTACCTCAGGGGTAACATCGATCGGAACTTCTTCATCTGCGAAATCGATCGTCGCCTCAAGCAGCGCTGCCGCCCTAATCAAATCTTTTCGCCAGTCTTCGACGCGCGCACCAAGATGCCCTGACAAAACGCGAACGGCTTGCTTTCGCTGGGCTTCTGTTTCCGCTTCGATTAGATCCGCGAGACCTTCGACCTGTGCGAGATCGAGTTTTTCGTTTTCCAACGCCCGTCGCGTGAATTCGCCTGCCTCGGCGATTCGCGTATCAGGAAACTCGCTGAGCGTTGCAAGCATTGCCCGGACCACAGCGATAGACCCATGCAGTTGGAATTCTATCACATCTTCGCCGGTGAATGAATTCGGCCCGGGAAAGCTCAATACAAGAGCCTGATCAATCACCTCACCTGCAGCGTTCTGCAGATTGCGCAGAACGCTCGTCCGTCCTTCTGGCTGTTTGCCGGAAATCTTATGCGCGATCGCAAAAGCCTGCGGGCCAGAAATACGGATGACCGCAACCCCGGCTCGACCCGGCGCAGACGCTTGGGCAAAGATCGTATCCATATTTCACTAACCTATTGTTATTGTTAAATAACTCAGGTGTTCATGGAGTCAAAGAAGTCAGAGTTTGACTTGGTTTGCTTGAGTTTTCCGAGCAGGAACTCAATGGCATCTGTGGTGCCCATCGGGTTGAGAATACGGCGCAAAACAAAGGTTTTCTGCAAGTCGATCTTATCGATGAGCAGATCTTCTTTTCGTGTGCCGGATTTGAGAATGTCGATCGCAGGGAAGACGCGCTTGTCGGCAATCTTGCGGTCGAGCACGATCTCGGAGTTACCGGTCCCTTTGAACTCTTCAAAGATCACCTCGTCCATCCGGCTGCCAGTGTCGATCAAGGCAGTCGCGATAATGGTCAACGAACCGCCTTCTTCGATATTCCGCGCCGCACCAAAGAAACGCTTGGGGCGCTGAAGGGCATTCGCATCGACACCACCGGTCAAAACCTTACCGGAGGACGGGACCACGGTGTTGAACGCGCGGCCCAACCGGGTGATTGAGTCGAGCAGGATGACCACGTCACGCTTATGCTCAACCAGACGCTTAGCTTTCTCAATCACCATCTCAGAGACGGCCACGTGGCGGGTTGCTGGCTCATCGAAGGTAGAAGAGACAACCTCTCCCTTTACCGAGCGCTGCATGTCCGTGACTTCTTCGGGCCGTTCGTCGATCAGCAGCACGATTAGATAACACTCAGGGTGGTTCTTCTCGATGCTGTTAGCGATGTTCTGCAATAGCACGGTTTTACCCGTACGCGGCGGGGCCACGATCAGCGAACGCTGGCCTTTACCAATAGGCGACACAAGGTCGATAATCCGGGCGGAGCGGTCCTTGATCGTGGGGTCGTCGACCTCCATCGTCAGGCGCTCATCAGGGTATAGCGGCGTCAAGTTTTCGAAGGCAACTTTGTGGCGGGCCTTCTCAGGCGCTTCAAAGTTGATCTTGGTCACTTCGGTTAGCGCAAAATAGCGCTCCGTGTCGTCAGGCGCCTTGATCAGCCCTTCAATGGTGTCCCCGGTGCGCAGCGACCATTTGCGGATCATGTCGGGCGAGACATAGATGTCATCGGGGCCGGGCAGGTAGTTCGCTTCGGGCGAGCGGAGGAAACCGAATCCGTCCTGCAACACTTCGAGCACGCCGTCGCCTGAGATCTCCCAACCGTCATCCGCGCGTTCGCGGAGAATTTGGAACATCATTTCGCCTTTGCGCATGGTCGATGCGTTTTCGATCTCCAGCTCTTCGGCCATGGCGAGCAGGTTTTTCGGCGTCTGCGCCTTGAGATCAGCGAGGTTCAGCGTTTCGGTTGTCATGAAGCATCCTGTTCAGCCGCAGCAGAATGCGGGCTGGTCGATTATTTGAATGTGGCAGGCAGAAACCGCCCCGGACGGGACAGTGGCGCAGATATAGGCAACAGGGCCGCTTGAGTCAATTGCTTCAGAATTTCACGACGACAGAGAAGACGATCACGATCATCAGCAGCGTTGGGACTTCGTTTAAAAGCCTGAACTGACGGCCTGTGACGGTGCTCTCGCCCTGCTCAACGGATTTTACCTGTTTTTTTAACCAAACATGGAAAACCGTCATGGCGATCACGCTCGCCCCCTTGGTCCAAGGCCAGATCATCGTCCAGTCTACGATTCCGGGCGTTAGAACGAGGGCGAGGCCAAATAGCCATGTGGCCATCATCGCGGGCCGCATGATGAACTGAGCGAGCTTGTATTCCATCATCGCGAAAGTCTCGTGCATCCGGCCGGCGGAGCCCGCCTGCTCCACATGGTGTACGAAGAGACGCGGCAGATAGAACAGCGCGGCCATCCAACTGATGACGGACACGATATGGAGCGCTTTGATCCACGGATAGGCCAGACTGAGAAGATCGAACATGGGGAAAGCTCCGGTGTGCGTGCTTCTTTCTTAATAATTAAGAAAAGAGAAAAGATGTAGTTGATTGTAGGGAACCGGATTCCTGTGGATTAATGATTTATACCGCCGGTTATCAACAGGTGAGTAAACTTCACGGCCCCCTGTGGAAAAAACCGCTGTGATTCTCGAATATCGAAACATCTCAATATCTTGCCAGCGTATTTTCCGGGGGACAAAATGTATCGATGCGGGGATAACCAGTGAAGTAGAGTGGTTATACGCACAAGCGGCTTATCCCTATCCCTCGGGGTGGGAATCGGCGACAAAAACCGCGACTCGGGGCGAGATCTGCGGGCTTGTGCTGTCAACGTTTATCTCGCAGAACAAATCCTCAAGATTTGCGCCAGTTCATCACAGGGTTATCCACATGCCGCAAAAAATCATCCTCGCCTCCGGCTCGGAGATCCGGGCTCAGCTCTTGCGGCAGGCCGCGATCCCGCATGAGGTGATCCCCGCGCGCATAGATGAAGAGATGATAACCGCCGCCCTGCGGGCCGAAGACGCCAAGCCGCGTGATATTGCCGACACATTGGCCGAGATGAAGGCCCGTAAGGTGAGTGAAAAGCACCCCGGCGCTTTGGTGCTGGGCTGCGATCAGGTCTTGGAGCATCGCGGAGAGATGCTGCACAAACCGGCTAACCGGGAAGAGGCCATCGCCCAATTGCATCAGCTGCGCGGGGATCGGCATTCGCTGCTCTCTGCCGCCGTGCTTTATGAAGATGGTGAACCGCTCTGGCGGCATGTTGGCCAAGTGCGGCTGCGGATGCGCGAGGCCAGCGACGCCTATATTGCCGATTACGTTGAGCGGAATTGGGAGAGCATACGTCACGCCGTGGGCTGCTATAAACTAGAAGAAGAAGGTGTGCGGCTGTTCAGTCAAATTGAGGGGGATTACTTTCATGTCCTCGGTATGCCATTTCTTGAGTTGTTGAACTATCTGACGCTGCGCGGAGACCTCGAGACATGAGCCTGGCCAAAATCCCCCTTGCCGGTGTGATCGGATCGCCCATAGCCCATTCCAAATCCCCGCAACTGCACCGCCATTGGCTCGAGACCTATGGCATCGCGGGGCACTATGTCCCGCTTGATGTGGCACCGGGCGATTTGAAAGAGGTGCTGAAAACGCTGCCCAAGATGGGTTTCGTCGGGGTAAACCTGACCATTCCGCATAAAGAAGCAGTGATGGAGATCGCGGACCTCATCAGCGACCGCGCCACGTTGATCGGGGCAGCCAACACGCTGATCTTTCGCGCAGACGGAAAAATCCACGCGGATAACACCGATGGCTACGGATTTATCGAAAACCTGAAAGCCGGCGCGCCGGATTGGAATCCCAAAGCCGGACCGGCGGCGGTGCTCGGTGCTGGGGGAGCCGCGCGGGCAGTGATTTCATCGCTGATCGACGCGGGCGTGCCCGAGATCTGCCTGTCAAACCGCACCCGTGTCCGGGCGGAACAGCTGCAGCGCGACTTTGGCAATCGGATAAAGGTTGTTGATTGGGTGCAGGCGGGCGACATGCTGGATCATGCGAATTTGGTGGTGAACACCACCTCGCTTGGGATGATCGGCAAGGGCGCGTTGCGTGTCCCGCTTGATGGTCTGCGCCCCGGCACCGTGGTGACAGACCTCGTTTATGCGCCACTTCGCACGCATCTTCTGGAAACGGCAGAGGAAATGGGCTGTGTGACCGTCGATGGCCTTGGCATGCTGCTGCACCAAGCGGTTCCTGCGTTTGAGCGCTGGTTTGGCAAGCGGCCAGAGGTTGACCGAGCCACCCGAACGGCGGTGTTGCGCTGATGTTCCACCTTGGGCTGACTGGGTCGATAGGCATGGGCAAATCGACCACGGCAAAGATGTTTGCTGAGGAAGGCTGTGCGGTTTGGGACGCCGATGCGGCGGTGCACCGGCTCTATGCGAAAGGGGGCGCGGCTGTGGCCCCAATGCAGGAGGCTTTTCCGACTGCGATAGAGGCAGGGGCCGTTTCGCGCGCTGCGTTGAAAGAGATCATCGCGACTGATCCCACCGCCCTGACCCGGATCGAAGCCATCGTGCATCCGCTTGTGGCCCAAGACCGCGCGACTTTCCTTGCCAGCGCCACGAGCGACATTGCCGTGCTCGACATCCCCTTGTTGTTTGAAACGGGCGGCGATGCGGCGATGGACGCTGTGGTTTGCGTGGCGATCCCCGACGGCGTCCAACGCGACCGCGTGCTCGCCCGCGGCACCATGACCGAGGCCCAGTTCGACGCCATCCGGGCCAAGCAGATGCCCGCCAAAGAGAAGTGCGCCCGCTCAGACTATGTGATAGTCACCGACACGCCCGACCATGCCCGCGCGCAGGTCCGGGAGGTGATCCGCGACATTAAGGAAAAGCTACGTCATGCGTGAAATCGTGCTCGATACCGAAACCACCGGCTTTGACCCCGAAAGCGGCGACCGTATCGTTGAGATCGGGGCGGTCGAGCTGATGAACCATATGGCTACGGGCGAGACCTATCACCAATATATCAACCCCGAACGCGGAATGCCGGAAGAGGCGTTTCAGGTGCATGGGCTGGGCGATGATTTCCTGCGCGACAAACCCAAGTTTGCCCAGATCGGCAAGTCGTTCCTCGACTTTATCGGCACGTCCAAGCTGATCATTCACAACGCCGCCTTCGACATTAAATTCCTGAATGCCGAACTGCGCTGGATGGGTCTGCCGCAAATCCCGTGGGAGCAGGCACTTGATACGCTAGAGATTGCGCGCAAACGGTTCCCCGGATCGCCCGCGTCCCTCGACGCGCTCTGCCGTCGTTTCGGCATCGACAACACATCGCGGACCCTGCACGGCGCCCTGCTCGACAGTGAAATTCTGGCCGAAGTCTATCTGGAGTTGATCGGTGGGCGACAGCCCGACTTTGCGCTGTCATCTGCCCCTGAGCGGAAGTCCGGGGAGCCGGACACGCGCTGGACCCCGAAAGCGCGGCCCAATCCCCTGCCCTCACGTCTGACAGAGGCCGAAGCCGCCGCCCATGCCGATTTCATCGGTAAACTGGGCGACGACGTGCTGTGGAAACAGCTAGGCTAACGCTTAGGCGTCAGCTTTTGGCGGGTTTTCTGCCTGACGGCGCGCAACTTCGTTGCGGTACAGCGACAGGAAGTCGATGTTTTCAAGGTTCAGCGGTGGGAAGCCACCGTCACGTGTCACATCGCTGACGATGCGGCGCAGGAACGGGAAGATCATGCGCGGGCATTCGATCAGCAGATAGGGGTGCATCTGCTCCTCGGGCACGTTTTCGACCTGAAAAATACCGACGTAGTCGATTTCCAGAACAAAAAGCGTCGCGTCGCCGTCTTTCGCCTTGGAAGTGATGTTCAGCTTGATCGCTGTCTCATATTGGCTGTCCCCGGCACGTTTTTTCGCGTCGAGGTTCACCTGAACCTGCACGTCAGGCTGCACATCGGCAGGCGCGCCCTTTTGCGCCATGATGTTCTCAAAGGACATGTCGCGGATGAATTGGCCCAGCACGCGCATCTGCGGCTGTGTGGGTTGCGGAGTTTCGTTTTCTGCCATGGTCTGTGTCCTGTTGTGGTTAATTTTTTAAATCCAGCCGGGCTTAGCAGGTCGGCACGGGCCGCTCAATCCTTTGTCCAGCCGGACGGGCCTTTGGTCTGGCGTGGCTGTTCGGGAATCTCGTGAAAATCACCGTCAATCACGTCGCCACGCGGATCACGTCCGCCTTGAGGGCCGGGACGCGGGCCCATACCGCCGCCGGGTGTGCCAAAGCTTTGGATGTTCACACGGTCCCGAATGGCGCGATAGGCCGCCGCCCGAAAGCGTGGAATCAGGAAGGCAAAGCCAACCGCGTCGGTGAAAAACCCGGGCGTCAGCAAAAGTGCGCCGGAAAAAAGGATCATCGCACCGTGCACCAAAGGTTCGGTCGGGTCGCGAAGGTCTGAAAAAGAACTGCGCAGCTGCCCCATCGCAATCGCCCCCTGAGAGCGCACCAACCACGTGCCCAGAATGGCTGTTAGCACCACAACGGCGAGGGTCCAGCCAAGGCCGATGGCCCCGCCAACTTGAATAAAAAGCGTGATCTCGATCAGAGGCACGGCGATAAATGCGATCAATAGCCACATGCGGCAGGGTCCTTTCGCTGGGGGCAGAGTGGACTTGCCCCGGTCGAACACCTACATAAGAGCTTAACTTGCATGTTTCCATGCCACCCTGAATGAGGTTTCGATGAATTCTCCCCTGATACAGCTTCTGGTGCTTGCCGGTATCGCCGTATTTCTGATCTTGCGGCTGAAAAACGTGCTGGGCACGCGCGAGGGCTTTGAAAAGCCTCCCGTCAGCGATCAAACGCCGAGCGCCCGCAGTGGCCCGTCGTTCGAGGTGATCGAAGGCGGCCCGGATCTCGATATTACCGATCACGTTCCAGAAGACAGCACTTCGGGCAAAGCGCTTGCCGAGATGAAGCGCGTTGAGCCGTCTTTCGGCGTGAACGATTTCTTGCAAGGCGCACGCGGTGCCTATGAGATGATCGTTATGGGCTATGAGCGCGGCGATCTGGCTGAAATTCAGCCGTTCTTGGCTGAGGATGTATACGAGAGTTTCGTTGATGGTGTGGCCGCCCGCGAAGACCAAGGTCTGACGATTGAGGCTAATTTCATCGGTGTGCGTGAGTTGGAACTGATCGACGCCAGAATGGATGAGGCCACGAAAGAAGCCGAACTTACCATCCGCTTTGTCGGCGAATTGACCTCGGCGGTGCGCAACCGTGAAGGGGAGATCGTCGAAGGCAGCATCAACGAAATCAAACGCCAAAAAGATACATGGGTCTTCGCCCGTGTCATGGGCTCGGATGATCCGAATTGGCTGCTGGTTTCCACAGACGGGTAGCGCGTGCCCTTTGCGCATTTGCGCTGTTGGGCGGTGTATCAATGATTACACCGGCCGCAGCGGAAGTGCATTATACGGTCATGGATTTCGACCAGCTTGACGGCTGGGCCGAGGATGACCACGCCGCCGCGTTCGAGGTGTTCACCAACACCTGCGGGGATATGAAAGATGTCGACTGGCGCGCGCTGTGTAAGCTTGCGAAAGATGGGCCGGACCCCCGCCAGTTTTTCGAACTATTCTTTCGTCCTGTCCTGATGGAAGACGGGCAAGACCCGCTCTTTACCGGTTATTTTGAGCCGGAGCTTGATGGCGATCTCTACCCTTCCGCGCGTTTCCAATACCCGATCTACGCCATGCCCCCCGAGGCCGAGGAGATTCGCCCGTGGCTGACCCGGCGCGAGATCCTAGATGGCGAAGTGATGCGCGACCGCGGGCTAGAGATTGCTTGGGTCGATGACCCGGTAGAACTTTTCTTCCTTCAAATTCAAGGCTCTGGCCGCATTCGCCTGCCCGATGGCAGCTATCTGCGCGTGGGCTATCGCGGTGCCAATGGGCACGATTACCGGTCGGTCGGGGTCGAATTGGTGCGGCGTGGTGTCTATGAGGCGCATCAGGTTAGCGCCGATGTCATCAAGAATTGGGTGCGCCGTAACCCCGAGGATGGCCGCGAATTGCTGTATCACAACCCATCATATGTGTTTTTCCGTGAGGTCAGCCGCGTGCCTGCTGACAAAGGGCCACTGGGGGCGATGAACCGTTCCATCACCACGCTGCGCAGCGTTGCGGTGGACCCGGCCTATGTGCCGTTGGGAGCGCCGGTTTGGTTAGAGAAAGACGGCAAGAAGCCGATGCGTCGATTGATGGTGGCGCAAGACACCGGTTCGGCCATCAAGGGTACGCAACGGGCTGATGTGTTTTTCGGCACCGGCGACAAGGCAGGCCGCGCCGCCGGGCGCTTGCGTGATCCGGGCCGGATGATGGTGCTCATGCCGATCCAACGCGCCTATGCCTTCCTACCTGAGAGCGCGATATGAGGCGCCGGCGGCTGAATGACGACGACCTCGCCCTGTGGCGCAGGGTGACCGAGCGGACCGAGAAGCTAGAGTTGAACAAGCTTTTCACGCCCGAAATCGACGCGCCGGCGCCCGCCCCGCCGCAGATCCGCCGGGCCAAGATCACGCTGCAAGGAAACAAGCCTCAGCCGAGCGTGAAAAAGCGGAGCAATGATCTGCGCCCTACATTAAGTGAGCAGATGAAAACCGCGCCGGTCCAGATGGATCACAAAGCGTTCGGCAAGCTGAAGCGCGGCAAACTGCGCCCCGAAGGCCGGATTGACCTGCACGGCATGACGCTCGACCGCGCCCATCCCGCGCTGAACAGGTTTATCATGGACGCCCATGCCCGTGGCAAACGGCTGGTGTTGGTCATCACCGGCAAGGGCAAACGCCGCGACGAAGGCGGCCCGATCCCCGTGCGCGACGGCGTGCTGCGCCATCAGGTGCCGCAATGGCTGTCGATGCCGCCGCTGAGCGCGCTGGTGCTACAGATCACGCAGGCCCATGTCAGCCACGGCGGTGGCGGCGCTTATTACGTCTATCTGCGCCGCAATCGTTAATTCGGCAGCCAAGGTCTGTAGCGGTGGATCGCCCATGTCGCGAGGGCGGCGGCGATCAGATAGTACACCGCAATCGGCAGCATTTGCTGTGGAAAATTGACCCCAAGATCGATGAAAAGCCCCGTGACCCCCGGCCCAATAGCTGACCCGAAAACCATCAGCGCCGCCGCAACCGCTTTGATCGAACCCACATGGCGTGTACCGTAATATTCCGCCCAAAAGGCTGCCGGTGCAGTTGATTGCATTCCCTGCCCGGCGCCAAAGATCACCAGCGCGATCCCAGCCACCAACAGCGTATCGGCATAGGCGAGCACGATGAAAGACAGCGCAAAGGGCAGCATCTGGATACGCAGCACACTGCTGACACCAAAGCGGTCGATCGCCCAGCCAGAAAGGAACGTAGAGGCCACGGCCGACAGAGTATAAACCGGCATTAACGCCACAAATTCGACCAGCTCCCAACCCTTCACCTCGGTCAGGTGCACCTGTTGAAAGAACAGCGCCGTTCCCCATGCTGCGGGGCCAATTGCCATTGGAATCATCATCCAGAACAGGCCAGAGCGCAGCAGTTCCCCACGCGTCCAATGCCGCCCGTTCATGCCAGCCCGCTGCGCTTGATCCGCCATGCTTTGTGGTGTGCGTTCCTGCCGCAGCAGCATCAAAATGACAGGGATCGTCAGCAAGACCAGAACCGCCGCCAGCACCCACAGGCTGCGCCAATGAAAGCTCGCGAACAGCGCCACAAAGATTATCGGCAGAAACGCCTGCCCGGCAGCAAAGCCCATCGAAGAAAGCGAAAGCGCCTTGCCGCGCGAGGCTTCAAACCAGCGCACCATGGCGACTTGTCCCAGCTGCGACATCATCCCCTGCCCGGTCAGCCGCAGGGCATAGATGACAAAGATCAGCGCGACCCAATTCGGCACCGCCGCCATCGCCAAACATGCCCCGGCCAGCGCTACCATCACGCCAAAGGCCAGCGCCCGCACGCGGAACCGATCCGTCAGCACCCCGGCCCAAACCATGGTGATCGCCGAAAGTGTGGTGCCGATGGTATAGATGCCGCCCCACTGGCCGTCGCTCAACCCAAAGTCACCCTTAATCACCCCCGCAAACAACGAGATGAAATAGGTTTGCCCGTAGGACGAGGTAAAGGTGAGCAAGAAACCGGCCAGTAGAAACAGCCAGTTACGCCGCAAAAAATTTAGGTACTCCATGCCCCTTGATCACCGGGGCATGGAGAAAAGGAAAGCCCTAAAGAACGTAGCGGCTTAGATCGGTTGACCGAGTCAATTCGCCCAAGTTCTTCTCAACAAAGTCCGCATCGACGGTGATCTCCTGCCCCGAGCGATCCGGCGCATCGAAAGAGACTTCCTCGAACACCCGTTCCATCACGGTATAGAGCCGCCGTGCCCCGATATTCTCGACCGAGGTGTTCACATCCGCCGCGATCTTGGCCAGCGCCGCGATGCCCTCTTCGGTAAAGGTGACGGTCAACTCTTCGGTGCGCAACAGCGCGGTGTACTGACGCGTCAATGCATTGTCGGTTTCGGTCAGGATGCGGACGAAATCGCCTTCGGTCAGCGCCCGTAGCTCAACGCGGATAGGCAGACGGCCTTGCAGTTCGGGCAGCAAGTCCGACGGTTTGGCAATATGAAAGGCACCCGAGGCGATGAAGAGGATATGGTCGGTTTTGACCGCCCCATATTTCGTGGAAACAACGGTGCCTTCGATCAGCGGCAGCAGGTCGCGCTGCACGCCTTCACGTGAAACATCACCACCACGCGCATCAGACCGGGCGCAGACCTTGTCGATCTCGTCTAAAAAGACGATGCCGTTCTGCTCCACCGCTTCAATCGCAGCGCGGTTCACGGCTTCATCATCGAGCAGTTTGTCGGCCTCTTCGCCCAGCAGCACTTCATAGCTGTCAGCAACCGCAAGGCGTTTCTTAGTGGTACGCCCGCCCATGGCTTTGCCGAATAGATCGCCGAGGTTCATCATCCCTGCGCCGCCGCCGGGTTGGCCGGGAATGTCCATCATTGGAAAGGGGCTAGAGGTGTCGGCGACCTCAAGCTCGATCATTGTGTCGTCCAATTCGCCGCTGCGCAGTTTTTTGCGGAACATCTCGCGGGTGCCATCGCGGGCATCGGTTCCGGCGATGGCGTCAATCACGCGCTCCTCAGCGGCCTGCTCGGCTTTTGTCTTAACGTCTTCACGCATAAACTCGCGGGTCATGACGATGGAACTGTCTAGCAAATCGCGGATGATTTGCTCCACATCACGGCCAACATAGCCGACCTCGGTGAACTTCGTGGCTTCGATTTTGATGAACGGAGCACGGGCCAGCTTGGCCAGACGGCGGCTGATCTCGGTCTTACCAACACCGGTGGGGCCGATCATCAGGATGTTCTTGGGGTACACTTCGTCGCGCAGATCGTCCGCCAACTGCTTGCGCCGCCAACGGTTGCGCAGCGCCACGGCCACGGCGCGTTTGGCGTCGTTCTGGCCGATGATGTAACGATCAAGCTCGGATACGATCTCGCGGGGGGTTAGGTCAGTCATGCGGTGATTTTCTCCACGGTGAGTTTGCCGTTGGTGTAGACGCAGATGTCGGCGGCGATCGCCATCGCGTCACGGGCGATGGTTTCGGCGTCACGGTCGCTGTCCATCATGGCGCGCGCCGCAGCGAGGGCGTAGTTCCCACCCGAGCCAATCGCGGCGACTTCATGCTCCGGCTCCAGCACATCGCCTGCGCCGGTAATGACCAGCAAGTCTTTGCCATCCGTCACGATCAACATCGCTTCGAGCTTTTGCAGGTATTTGTCTGTGCGCCAGTCCTTCGCCAGCTCAACACTCGCACGGGCCAATTGCCCCGGTGTCGCTTCCAGCTTGGCTTCAAGCCGTTCCAGCAGCGTGAAAGCATCCGCGGTAGAGCCAGCAAACCCCGCCACCACGTCATAGCCGCCGGGGCTGAGTTTGCGCACCTTGCGGGCTGTGCCTTTGATCACGGTCTGGCCAAGGCTGACCTGTCCGTCACCGGCAATCACCACTTCGCCGCCTTTTTTGACGCCAATAATCGTAGTCCCGTGCCAACCGGGGAAATCGTCGTTCTGTGCCATGGGGCCTCCTGTCGCTTGGCGTCTATATGGCCCCCGTGGCAGGGCAGGACAAGGGCGGCGGCGCTTGTGGACTATTGGGCGGCGGGCTAGCCTCTGCCTCATGCAGGATCGCGCCGAAGTTGATATCTATCTTGAACCCCCGCTGCGGGAGAGCGAAGAGACCGGCGCGCATGACTTCATCGGTAAAGTTGCGCGTGTACTCGAAAAAGCGCAGTTTAGGGTCACATATCGCGATATTGGCGGATCGGTCCGTGCCCCGGATGCGCTGTCGTTGAGCCACATGTCCCCTGCCCCAACCACGCGTGGTTTGATTTTCCGCCGTTGCTATCACTACCCCTTTTGGCAGATCGAGGCGCGGCCTGAACGTTGGTCGTGGGATGTCGCTTTGGGTGAGTTCGATCCGGCGCTTATTGACCCCTTTAAAGCGCAGCGTTTTTTACCGTTTCTGGCAGAAGCGCCTGTTTGGCAGTGCACCAGAGCAAACGCGCAGAGACAGGCCAATCTATGTTCCCCTGCAGGGCCGCTTGTTGCAGCGGCGATCCTTCCAATCTTGCAGCCCCATAGAGATGCTGGAGCATACACTTGCCCAGTCCACCTGCCCCATTGTGGCCGCGCTGCATCCAAAAGAGATCTATAGCGCAGAGGAGCTTACCGTGCTTGAACGTCTCGCGGCGCAGCACCCTCGTTTGACCCTGACCATGGGCCAGATGGAGCGCCATCTTCAGAACTGCGCCTTCGTCGTGACCCAAAATTCAGCGGCCGCATTTTCCGGCTATTTCTTCGGCAAACCTGCCTTGTTCTTTGGCCAGATCGACTTTCACCATATTGGAGTTAGGGCAGATCTGGCAGATCTCAGCCAATGTTTCGCCGCAGCCGAACGGGCAGAGCCGGATTTTGCAGCCTATCTGTGGTGGTTCTGGCAGGCAAACTGCATCAACGCAGGTCGAGCGGAGGCCGAGGAAAAGATTGCCGCGCGGTTGAGGCGATTTGGCTGGCCGGTGTAGCCGGCAATGAAAAGGGCGCCCCGAAAGGCGCCCGTTTTCGTAACTCAAATTCAGTAAGGTACTGAAATTAGATGGATTCTTCGATCCAGCTTTGCAGGGCCGCCTTGGGGCGTGCGCCAGCAAGGTTCGATACGACCTGACCGTCCTTAAAGATGAACAGCGCCGGAATACCACGCACGCCGACCTGAGCGGGCGAGTTCGGGTTTTCGTCAACGTTGACTTTGACGATCTTCACACGACCGTTCATTTCATCCGAAAGCTCTTCCAGCGAAGGGCCGATCTGTTTGCACGGGCCGCACCATTCGGCCCAGAAATCGACCAGAACCGGAATGTCCGAATTTTTGACTTCGGCGTCGAAAGTGTCGTCGGTGACTGCGACGGTTGCCATGATGCTCTCCTGACAGGAATGGGTTAAGGCCTGAACCTATGAACGCGGGGCACTGGCGTCAAGATATGGCAGGGCACGCATCGCATTTGTCACGATTTCGTTGGGCAGCACCATAAGCGCTGGTTTCGCAGTCCATAGAATTGCCGTTTCAATTCGTCGCTGCGGGTAGATCTGCCGCAGCATATGCGCATAGGCGCCCATTTGGCGCAGCAGACCGTCCGGGCAGGCATCAGGCGCGTTGGGAACCACGCGGTTGGTTTTAAAATCAACCGCAAGGATATGATCCTCTGCGATCACCAACCGGTCGATCGTGCCATGCAGACGCTGTGCGCCCAAGCTGCCAGTGACAGGCACTTCAGCGAGCGTCGTGTCGGCGAAAAGCGGGGCGAGGGCAGGGGTGCGTAATACGGCTTCCGCTTCTTCCTGCGCGCGGGCGATCATCTCAACCGAATGACTACGGGCCAAACGGTTAAGGAAAATCTCCCGCGCTTCCGCGTCCATTAGCGGCAAATGTTCGAGCAATTCATGCACCAAAGTGCCGTAGCTCAGCGCTGTATCCATATCAAAACCCGCTTCACCGGCCAGCGCCTTCGCGCCGCCAAGATCAGAAGGCGAAAGGGTCTTAGCTTCACCACTTGGCGCGGGGGCAGGGCGCGCAAAAATAGGGTCTAACTGGGGCGTTGTGACGATTTCCTCGGGTGTCTCAACGATGTTGAGTGCATCCCAATCGCCCTGCTGATAGCGCAGCGTGCCGTCGTCTCCTAAGGGCTCAGCTTGCAGTCGGGCCAGTGCGGCAGCGGTGATCTGATACCAAGAGGATTCATCCTTAGACAATTCCCCTGCAGCCGCCACGATCAGCCATTTCTCGGCCCGCGTCATAGCGACGTAAAACAGCCTAAGCCGTTCTTGCAGTGCGGCCTCTTTCATCTCATCCAGCCGCGCGCGTATCGGTTGCGGCGTGTCATCGGCTGAGGCTTTCCACACGGGTGTGCCATCGACGGTGATGATCTCATCTTTGATCGTCACATCGCGCCGCCCGGTGTCGGGTAGGATGACGATGGGCGCTTCCAACCCCTTGGCGCCATGCACCGTCATCACCCGGATCTGGTTCGACGCGCTGTCGATCTGGCGTTTGATTTCCAGATCGTCGGTCTGCATCCATTGTAAGAAACCGGTCAAGCTCGGCACCGCGCCACGCTCATAAGCGAGCGCTTGGCTTAGCATCGCATTGATGCCGTCTTCCGCCTCTGGCCCCAGCCGCGCCAGCAGTTTACGGCGGCCATCGTGGCGGGTGAGGATACGCTCAATCAGGTCATAGGGGCGCAGGTAATCCACCTGCGCGCGCAGGTCGCGCAGAACCGCGAGCGTGGCAGCATGGGCTTCGGTCTGGTTGCGCAAAGCCTGCCAGAGGTGATCCTCTTTCCGGTAATGGGCGAGGGTGAAAAGATCTTGCTCCGACCAACCAAAAAGCGGCGATTTCAGCGCGGTTGCGAGGGAGAGATCGTCATCCGGCGTCGCCAAGAACGACAGGATCGCCGCCAGATCACGCACTGCAAGCTCGGCCCCGACCTTGAGCCGATCCGCCCCGGCGATGGGCAGTTCCGCCGCCTTACAAGCGCGGATGATCTCGGAAAACAGGGCCGAGCGACGCTGTACGAGGATCAGAAAATCTCCCGGTTGGATGCGCCGCCGTGCCAATCCGCCTTTGCTGTCGTCGGGGAGGTAATGTTCCTCAGTCGTCAGCTCCTTGATGCGCCGCGCGATGCGTTCGGCCAGTTGCACCGTGTGATGCCGCGCGCTGCGTCGGTCAACGGGGTCCGTCCAGTCGCCCTCTTCATCGGGCCCGGCTTTTTCGATAAACGGCCATAGGTCTACGCGGCCCGGCAGGCGGTCCTTGAAGGCCAAATGCCCGTCATTTGTAAACCCGGTCTGGATCGCCGGGTCAAAGACCCCGTCGACCGCTCGCAGGATCGCCGAGGAAGACCGGAAAGAATAGGCAAGGCTGCGGCGCTGGAAAAACTGCCCCGCTTCGCCGATTTTCTGTTCAAAGGTGGCACCTTTGCGGTCCAACTCTTCGGGGTCCGCGCCCTGGAAGGAATAGATCGACTGTTTCTTGTCGCCCACGACAAACAGTGTCCGGTCCACCTCATTGCGCGCCCCGGCACCGGAGTAAAACTCATCCGTCAGCCGTTCGATCACGTCCCATTGCCGCGGAGAGGTGTCCTGCGCCTCGTCCACCAAAATGTGATCAATGCCACCGTCGATCCGGAACAGCACCCATGCGGCCACGGCCTTGTCGGTCAGCAGGGCGCGGGCTTTGAGGATCAGATCGTCGAAATCAAGCCAGCCGCGTTTTTGCTTTTCATCCGCATAGCGGGCGAGGAAGCGGCTGGCAAAACGGTGCAGCACATAAGATTTTCGCGCGGCCTTCAGCGCCAAACGTGCCTCGCGGGCGTCTTCGACACGCTGCATCAGCTGTTCAAGCTGCGGCATTTGCTCCGCAATGACTTTTTGGGTCGGTTTCGTCGGGAAACTGCCGATCTTGGCGGTGAATGGCGCTTTGGCGCCGCTGCCGGTCAGCAGGATGTTCTCCAACTGCGGCAGAGCGGAGAGATCGTAGCGTTCGATCTCTTGCAAGGCCGCGCCTGCTTTGCCATCGTTCCCACCCTTAGCCAGCAGATGCGGAATGATCTCGGCCACCATCGTCGCCTCGCTGCCGAGGAAGACCGAACCGGCGATCTTGTCCTCGGTCAGGTCGTCGGGCTGTGCGAAAAGCGCTAGGATCTCGGACCACGAACACGGCTCAGTAAAGGCGTCACGTTGGCCGACGATGCTTCGGGTGAGACTGGCGAAATCTTCGCCGGTGTAATGCCGCGCTATATCTGCCACCAAGGGCGCATCTTCGCCCTCGGCCATCTCGTCAACAATCTCGGCGCGCAGCAGATCGGCGGCGCGGTCTTCGATCTCGGTGAACTGCGGGCTGACCTGTGCTTCCAGCGGGAAGCGGCGCAATAGGGCGGCGCAGAAGGAGTGGATGGTCTGGATTTTTAGCCCGCCCGGCGTCTCAATCGCGCGGGCGAATAGGGTACGTGCGTTGCGCAATTGCTCAGGCGTCAGCTCCCCCTGCACACCAAGATCGGCGAGCGCACTGCGCAGTGCGTCGTCTTTCAGCATCGCCCATTCGCCCAGACGTTTGAACAGGCGGTTCTGCATCTCAGACGCGGCTGCTTTAGTATAAGTCAGGCAAAGGATGTGCTGCGGCTCGACATCATCAAGCAACAGCCGCGCCACACGGTCGGTCAGCACGCGGGTCTTGCCAGAGCCCGCATTCGCGGTCAGCCACGTGGAAGCATCGGGCCGGGCGGCTTCGATCTGTGCGCGGGTGGCGTCGTCAAAATCGCGCATCATTCCAGATTCTCCGGTTTGGCGGCAGTGGTGCCATCCCATTCGCCGAACCGGGCGAGTTGGTCATAGTTTCCAGCAAAAGCATCGCTTTGCACCATGCGGCGGGCGGTAAACCCTTGGCCTTCGTCCAGGTAGCGCGACAGCAGTGCATGCAGACCGGCGAGCACCTCTTGGGGGCTTTCCTCGTCCAACGGTGCGGGCACTTCGACGGGTTTAGAGCCCAAGCCGATGAAGGCCGCATGGGCGACATGTGCCACGCCCACCTCGGGGAAACCGCCACGTTCGACCATCGCCGCTTCGATCAGCAGTTGCTTGTCGAAGAGCCGCTGTTCCTTTTTGCCCGGCGGCGTGCCGGTCTTGTAGTCATAGATCAGCACATCGCCGTCATCGGTCTGGTCGATCCGGTCAGCAAAACCGCTGAGAGTAAAACCGAGGTCCGCGAAAGTATGGCTGCCGCGCGCGCCTTGCTCGAAAGCGACGGGGCTGGAGAATTCGGCGCGGGTGCGTTCGCGGGCGATGAACCAATCGGCGATCCGGTCGATCCGGGCCAACCACATGGCGCGGGCGGCGGGCCAGGGGGCTTCTTCTTCCAACACCTGAGCGGCAACTTCGAGCAGGGCTTCGTGGGTCAGCCGTGCCGGATCTCGGGCCACCAGTTTTACGAAATCCTCCATAATGCGGTGCAGCACGATGCCGCGCACAGGCGCGTCGGGTGATTGCACCAGCGGGTTGATCGCGCGCAGCTTTAGGCTGTGTTTGGCGTAAACAGCATAGGGGTCGCGGATCAGCGTCTTGATCTCGGTCACCGAAAGCTTGCGGGGGCGCGCGGCACGCGGCGGGCGAGGCGAGGGGCGCGGCGCGGGGGCCGTCCGCTCCACCGCCTCCAAGGCGCGCACTTGATCCAGCCAATAGCTGCCGCGTTGCTGCATTGCCTTCCATGCTTCCGGCCCACCGGTTTCCCCCAAACCGCCCAGCAGGTTGCCCAACCGGTTCAGCCAACGTGACGGCACCATTTCGGCCTCATCCGAGCGGATCGCGCGGGTGATCCAAACCTCTGGGCTGGCGATGGCCTGTTGGTAGTCATGTGCTGAAAGGCCGACGCGGCGTTCGGGCAGCAGCAGCCCTGCTTTCTCGCGCATTTGGCGGTTCAGCCAGGGATCGGGCGGCGGTGCTTCGGGCCATGTGCCTTCGTTAAGGCCGCCAAGGATCACCAGATCGGCGCCCTGAACCCGCGCCTCCATCGTGCCCCAGATCATGATGTCGGGATGCGGGGTGTCGGCCTCGCGCACCTCTTCTTGGGACAGCAGCGCCCCCAGCAGATCGGCGTAGTCTGCGGCATTCATCGCGCCGCCGTGCACAGCATGTTCGGTGAGGTTTTCCATAACCCCCTGCGCCGCGATGCCCGCGCCATGCTGCCAAAGCAGATGATCGGGGTCGGCGGGTTGACCGGCGGCGATCCTATTGGCCAGCGCCAAATGGGCGGCGACGCAATCGGGCAGGGGCCGCTCGCCGGGGGCGTCATGACCGGGGAATGTCTCTCCCACCCAAGCGATCCAATCGCGAAAACCGCTGGGGTCTTCCATTCGTTTTGCAGTGCGTTCAGCGATTTCGGTCAGGCCTTCGGCATCGGGGTAGGGCAGCCCATGGCGGCGAATTTCGGCTTCTAGTCGCTGCGTATAGAGCTGGTGAAAATTCCGCCCCGCGCCGCTGTGGGTTAGCGGGTGTTTCAGCAGGGTCAGCAGCGCTTCGGCATCAAGTTTACGCAGAAAAAGCGCTGCCACATGTCGCAGAAATCGCCCCGGAGGGGACAGTTGCAGCGGCATCCCGGCGCTGTCATCGGGAAGAATATTCCACCGATCCAGCGCGGCCGTAACCTGCCGGGTCAGCATCCGGTCGGGTGTGATCAGCGCGGCCTTCACGCCATCTTCGGCGGCTTGACGCAGACGCAGCGCGATGGCCAGCGCCTCAACACGGGGGGTGGGCGCTTCGATTAGAGTGATGTCAGCCGTGGCGCCGTGAAGGTCATTCAATTTTGGCCCCTCATTTAGCCAAGCGTGGGTGACCGGCGCAGGGCGGAGCGAGAGCGAAAGCAGCGTGTTACGTGCCATCGAAACGGCGGGCATATCGCACCACGGTTCAATCGCCCCCCGCGAGACACCGAGCATATTCATCAGCTTGCGAAAGCGGTATTGCGGATGATCCTCAGCCAAAAGCGCCTGATCCAATTCATTCCAGACGGCGGTGGGCATTTCGAAATCAAAACCGGGCAGGATGATCGCGCCTTGGGGCAGGCGGGCCACGGCCTCCATCAGCAAGGCGGTCGTGCCGCGCGACCCGGTGGAGCCTGCAAGGATCACGGGATGCTGCGGCGGGTTGTCTTGCCAGCGGACGATGATCCGGGCGACCAATTGTCGCCGCCGTGCCTCGGCGTCAGGGCGGGTGGTGGTCTGGCCGAGATAGTCATGCGCAATGGCCAAAAACCGCTGCGCGCGCTCCCAATGGGCCGAGAGGTGACCCACATCCAGTCCGGCCACGGTTTCAGGCGAAACGCCTTCGCCCTGCATTTCGTCGATCAGCCCGGCAAGACTGTCGGACAGCGCGTAAAGCGACTCGCGCGGAGCGAGATCCGGCGCGGCATCCAGTAGGCGCGAGACAAGTTGAATCAGTTCCAGCCGCCGTTGCAAGGGCGGTGTCGGCGCTGGCAAGGCAACGCCGGGCGCCAACGCGTCGAGGTCGGTAATCAGCCGGATCCGTGGCAAGAAACCTGCCGGACCTGCATCAAAATCATGGCGCAGGCGGCGCGCCATGCGGTTGGTGTTCACGATAAGCTCAACACGTGCCATCGCCTCCGGCGGGTCATTTTCCAGCCGGTCACAAAGTCCGCGCACCAACCCGCGCGGAAAGTCGACGCCGGGGGCGAGGCCAAAGATGCGCGGAGTGTCTTGCGGCTTAAACATACGTACCTGCCAACAGGCCTTCGGCGAGCGCGATGCCTCCGGGGTGACCCACATCGCACCAGCGTCCGGTATAGGAAAGGCCAAACACCGTTTCGCGGCGCAGCATCATGTCCCATAACAGGTTAAGCGAGAATACATCGGCCTCAATCTCAGCCAGAAGATCGGTTTTAATGATCTGAACCCCGCCGTAGACTTGCCCCGGCCCCCGTTGAAGTTGGCCATCTGCGCTCAGGGTGAAATCGCCCTTACCGCTATGGCCAAGGGTGTTTTCCAGCGGGACAGTCATTAAAAGCGCGTCCATCTGCGTAGGATCCCACGCGGCATGCAGCATCTCCAGCGGGTTCGGTCCAGCCCAGATTGCGTCACTGTTCATGGTGAACACCGGACCTTCACCGAGCAGCCGCAGCGCATTGCGCAACCCGCCGCCGGTGTCGAGAATCTGGGGGGTCTCGAGAATGGTTTCGACGCCCTGCGCGTGCAGATGGGCCTCAAGCTGGTCGGGCAGATAATGCAGGTTTGCCACGATCCGCGCCGGCGACACCGCATGGGCAAGGTCCAGCGCGTGGTCAACCAGCGGTCGACCGGCCAGCGGCACCATAGGTTTGGGTTGGTTCTGGGTGAGATGCTTCATACGCGTGCCGAAACCGGCCGCGAACATCATAATGGCGTCGGGATAGTCGCGCATTGGCTTTTCAAATGCTCCAGAAAATCGGGTGTAGGATGGGGCAGTACGCCCGCGATGCTGTCAGCCACAGCGGAGAGCGCGGGATGGCGCAAGTTGTGTTGCAAGTGTTGCCAAACGCGGGGGATCAGATCGACATACTGCGGCTTGCCATCGCGCAGGCAGAGGCGGGCAAAGATACCAAGGATACGCAAGTTGCGCTGGGCCCCAAGCAGAGCATAGGCGCGGCGAAATGCGGCGTCGTCTTGCCCGGTTTTGGCAAGGTAATAGTCGATCATTTGCGCCTCAACTGCACGCGGAACATCGCGGCGCGCGTCTTGGAGGATTGAGACGAGGTCATATGCCGGGTGGCCCAGCAGCGCGTCTTGAAAATCGAGCAGGCCAACGCGCGCAGCGCCCGAGCGCTGCGGCAGCCAAAGCAGGTTTTCGGCGTGATAGTCGCGTAGGATCACAACTTTGGGGGCGGCGTCCAACGTGGTGGCGAGGGGGTGGAAAGCCTGAGCGAAAGCGGCCTGCCCCCCATCGGGTGCGTAGAAATCGAACGCCGGGGCCGCCATTTCGGTCAGCCAATTGGCATCACAGACCGGCAGCTCTGGCAGCAGGGCGGCGTGCAATTGGACCAATACGTCGACCGCTGCGCGGTAAAGCGGGGTTTCCTGTGAAGGATCGGTCGCCATCAAACGGGCGAAAAGAGCGTCGCCAAGGTCTTCGATCAGCAGCAGACCGTGGTCACTGTCTGCTTGAAAAATCTGGGGGGGACTAAGACCGATAGCTGTCAGATGTTCAGCAACCTGGATGAAGGGGCGCACATCTTCACCACGCTCCGGCGGGGCGTCCATCAATATGGCAGTTTCACCATTCGCTCTGCGCAGGCGGTCATAACGTCGGTTTGAGGCGTCGCCGGCCAGCAATGTCTGGGTGGCATCGGACCAACCTGCATTTTGCAGGAAGGTTTTGATTAGGAGCGTGCGTTCGGTCATGCGCGCCAATCCGTCAGCTTGTCGTCCCAATCGGCTCCGGTCCATTTGGCGGTCAGCGCGCGGCTGTCTTCCTCCGGGCCGGGAGTGAGGTTGATATGCAACGCTCCAGCAGGCGCCAACGGGCCCAAACGATCCGGCCATTCCACCAAACAGATCGCGTCGAGGAACGCCTCAACCAACCCCAGTTCCTCAATCTCATAAGTGGAGGTCAACCGGTAGAGATCTGCATGCCAAATCGCGCCGCTTTGGCCGTCATAGGTTTGCACCAGTGTGAAGGTGGGCGAGGGGATGTCTTCGGGGAATTCTAGGAGTTCAAAGATCAACGCACGGGCGAAATGCGTCTTGCCCGCGCCGACATCGCCGCTGAGCAGGAGGACATCGCCGGGCGTTAGGCGGCGAGCTAATTGCTGGGCGCGCCGAGCGGTCTCATCGGAGCCGCTGAGCAAGAGAGAAAGAGTATCATCGGACATGCCCCATGCTTAGCGTGCCGACGCGCAGCCGCAAGATTAAAGCGGTTCGGGATGGCTTAGTTGGAGGGTTGCCGCCGGTCGTTTGCCAAAGGGGCAGCGATACGGTCTTGTCGACCCGCCTCAACCGGGACCGCGTGGAAGCGTACGAGCGTTGCACCCGAAGCGATGGCGGAAACCTCGCAAGATAGTGGTGGGCCTTGATGCGGATAGATGGGCATATTCCAGCCCGCACGGTCCCCCCGGCACATGACAAATTCGGCGATGTCGGGCCAAAGAGGATTGGCCGCCGACATCCCACGCCAGACGTGGATGGCGTCGTCAATGGTGATTTCGGCAAAGCTTTTGTCTGGGTCTTGTTTCCAGTGTTCGCGGTAGGCCGCATTGCAGAATGTCAGCACGCCAGAGGCGGAAAAGACGGCGAAACCATCTTCCAACGCGTCAAGCAAGCTCTGGCTTTGCTCAAGCTCGGCGCGGAAATTGCGGGTCAGGGTGACTTCGGCTGTGATGTCTTCGATCAAAAAGGCGGTGGCACCATCGGGGTGCGGGCGGCCCCGAATGCTATAGGTCTGACCGTTTTCAAGCGACCATGTCTCTTGATAGCGCCCATCAGTCGCAGCGGCGATCACCTCGGCTATTTCCTGACGCCAGTTCTTATAGTTTTTCGGTTCCGGCATGCGGCGGCTTTCGCGCAGCTGATTAAAGAAAGAAACCATAGTGGGCCGGGCGCTGAGAAAGGGGGCGGGCAACGCGGTGAGGTCAACCAAGGCCGGGTTGAACAGCGCCAACTGTCCATTGCGATCAAATATTGCCAGCCCAATGGACAGATGCGCAAAGGTTTTTGCGAGGGTTTGGACAAAGTTGCGCTGCGCCTCTTCGGCGGCGACCACGGCATTGATGCAAGTGGCGTGGTAGATTTGGATATGGTCCTCTGTCGTGGTGGTCAGGGCATACCAATCGGGTTTTTCCCCTTCGTCGCTGCGTAGACAGACGCGATTGGGGTGTTCGGGCGATGGCGTGCTGAACAGGGCGGCACCGCCGCTTTCGGGGTCATATTGCGCCTTTCGTTTTAGGGCGGCATAGGCCCGGTTGTGCCAAATAATGCGCCCGCCCGCTTCGGTCTGCCACGCGGGGTTCGGGCTGCTGTCACTGGCGCGGCGTAACGCGGCAAGTTTGGTGAAAGTTTCCTCTGTAAGCTCAGCCGCGGCGCGGGTTTGTGGCAGATGTAGCCAACACAGCGCATCGCGCCATGTGATGCGAAGCTCTGGCGGGCTGTCCCCATCCTCTGCCGCGAGGGTCAGATTGCCGGTGGTGCCATGGCGGGGGGTGACAGGAAATTGGGGAAACCGAGACAACAGCGCTTCACGAATATCCTCCCATTGGTGATATCCCGGGGCGAGCGCAAAACGCGTCAGCGCGCTGTCGGACCCGTGGATCAGGTGACCGTCCTCAAAAAGCAGGCTCATATCGTCTATGTCAGGCGGAGCCTTTGCCGTACGGGTACTGGGAAGGCATAGCCACCAAAGCGCAGCTAGAGCCGTAAAACTTGCGGCGAAAAGCACAATGAAAACGTCTGGCAATGCCATGACGGAAACCCCTTTCGGCAAATGCGAAGCCTTATCCTGCCGGGCAAAGGTTAATGGATCATTAATGAATTTGCCGAGACTTAGCTTTCAAGCGGTCAGGCGCTGGTTCTCTCCAATCACCGTGTCGTCGGGGCCGAGGTCCAGCAGTCGGCGCGGCCAGACCACTTCGACAACAGCGCCGCTGCCCGCAGGTGGCAGCCCGCGCAGCCAACCGCTGTCTGATCCATTGGCGAACCGCAGCCGCGCGCCGGACCGCTCTAGAAAGGTTTTGGCGATAAATAGCCCCAGCCCCATGCCCTCATATTCAGGCCGTGGCGGTTCGCTGGCCGTACCGCTGCGGCGGCGCAGAAAAGGGTCACCAATGCGGCCCAGATGCTGCGGAGGGAAGCCCGGCCCATTGTCGATGATCCGCACCGAGATATCTTCGGCGGACCATTCGGTTTCGATCCAAACCGTGGTTTCGGCAAAATCCACCGCGTTCTGCACCAAATTGCGCAGCCCGTGAATAATCTCGGGTTTGCGCGGGATCGTCGGCGGGCGCGCGTGATCTCGGGCCATTGGATTATCCGAGAACATCACCGTCTTACCGCGCTCCAAATGCGGCTCAGCAGCCTCTTTTACCACGGCAGTCAGGGGCGCACGCTGCATGTGCAGATCGTCTTTGCCGATGCGCCCCATGTCGCGCAGAATATCGCGGCAGCGGTCGGCTTGATCGCGGATCAGCGCCGCGTCTTCGGCTAGATCCGGGCGGTCTTCGAGATCGCCGAGCAATTCGCTACTGGCCAGTTTGATCGTCGCCAGCGGCGTGCCCAACTCATGCGCGGCGGCGGCAACAACGCCGCTGAGGTCCGACAGTTTCTGTTCGCGCGCCAGTACCAGTTGCGTGGCCGACAGCGCGTCTGCCATGGAGTGTACCTCAGACGTCACCCGCCGCGAATAGGCGCTGGTAAAGACGATGGCGATCAGCAGCGCGGCCCAATGGCCAAAGACAAAGATGCCCGGCTGGCGCAGCACATCGCCCGATTGGGTGATCAGCGGCAGATGCCAAAGCGCCAGAACCGACGCGGCGATAATCGCCGTGGCCCCGAGGACCAGCGTAGAGCGCAGGCTGAGCGCGGTGGCGGAGATCGTGACAGGCGCCAACAGAAGCAGCGCGAAAGGGTTGTGCAGCCCTCCGGTCAACCCCAACAACATGGTTAGTTGCAGCAGGTCGAACGACACCATCGCGAGGTTCTCGCGCTCAGACAGGCGCTTGTTCTGTGGGAAGACGAAGGCGGCAACAAGGTTGCCAACGACCGAAACGCCGATGGTCATGTAACACAGGCCAAATGCCAGTTGCAGCCCAAGCGCCCATTGCGCGACGGTCACGGCAGTCAACTGTCCGGCAATGGCAAACCAGCGCAGCAAGATCATCGTGCGCAGCCTGATCCAGCTGGCGCGGGTGCGCCCATCGAGGGGCCGAATATTTGCCTGCGTCATCTTAGCCCCATCACTTCTTTGCGTCTTGCATCACCTGCGATCTAGCGTAGGTCTGCGGCGAAATACGATCAAGAGCGGCCGATGGCGCAGAGGACTGACATGAAACAGATGATTGCATTCGGTGCGGTTGGGGTTGCAGCGGTATTTCTGGCCGGCACGGCATTTATGGTGCTGCGCGGCGAAGATGATGCCTATGCCTCCTGCCGGTCAAGCCAAGTGGCGGGCGGTGATATCGGCGGGCCGTTTGAATTGGTTAACGGCGCAGGCGAAACCGTAACCGATACGGATGTTATTACCGAGCCTGCGTTGCTCTATTTTGGCTATACCTCTTGCCCCGATGTCTGTCCGCTGGACGTGGACCGCAATGCCGCAGCGACCGAGATCCTCGAAGAGCGCGGCCAAAGCATCACGCCTGTTTTCATCACCGTCGACCCGGCACGCGACACGCCCAAAGTTGTCGGTGACTTTGCCGAAGTGATGCACCCGCGTATGGTCGGCCTCACCGGCTCGCCAGAACAGGTCAAAGCGGCCAGCCAAGCCTACCGCACCTACTACAAGGCGCATCCGGCTGATGAGAGTGGCGAATACCTCGTCGATCATTCGACCTTCAGCTATCTGGTCATGCCCGGCGAAGGCGTCGTCGACTTTTTCCGCCGCGAGGTCCGCCCCGAGCAGATGGCCGACAGCATCGGCTGTTTTCTTGATCAAAGCTGAAATTGACCCCCGGCCATAGCCGCCCCATACTAGCCTAGAAGAGGGGACATTGATGCAGGATATTTCCGACTTAGGCCCAGACCGCAGCTTGCTTCTGGTCGATGACGACGAGCCGTTTCTGCGCCGCTTGGCCAAGGCGATGGAAAAACGCGGTTTTGAGGTAGAAACCGCAGGTTCCGTTGCCGCAGGCAAAGCTATTGCAACCGCGCGTCCCCCGGCCTTTGCGGTGGTTGATCTGCGTCTTCAGGATGGCAACGGCCTTGATGTGGTCGAAGTGCTGCGCGACAAACGCGCCGATGCGCGGGTTGTCGTGCTAACCGGATATGGTGCGATTGCCACGGCGGTTGCGGCGGTCAAAAGTGGCGCTACGGATTACCTCTCAAAACCCGCTGACGCCAATGACATCGTGAACGCGCTTCTGGCCACCGGGGGCGAACTCCCCGAGCCGCCTGAAAACCCGATGAGTGCGGATCGTGTGCGTTGGGAGCACATCCAGCGGGTCTATGAACTGTGTGATCGCAATGTATCGGAAACCGCGCGTCGGCTGAACATGCACCGACGGACCCTGCAGCGTATCTTGGCAAAACGCTCACCGCGCTAAAGCTCGAACCGTTTCCAGATTTTATCGACGCGGGTGCCGTCGGCGAGGGTGCAGTTGGGCAGCCGTCTGAAATCTTCGAACCCGCGGCTTTGGTAATAGGCCAATCCGCCTAGATTATCGGCGCGGATGATCGCGTGAATATGGGCATAGCCCAGGTCTCGGGCAGCTTGTTTGGTCTGTTCAAACAGTGCCGAGCCGATGCCGAAACCCGTTTCTCCTAACCGCACAAAGGTCGCGACATCCACGCCGCCTTCGGGCAGATCGGGGTGCGGCTCGATATATTGAAACCCTTTAAGCGCGCCGCGCTCATCCTCCGCCAGATGCCACGCACTGTCCGAGGCGGCCATCCACCCCTGCAAATCGCGCGGGGTGACGGGGGTGACCATTGCCGTGGTGCCGCCCTTGGCAATGATTGTGTTCAAAAGGTCGGCCAAAGCGCGCGTATCAAGCGCCCCGGCACGGCGGATGTGGATCACGCCATTTCGCCGAGCAGCGCCTCGTGGCGTGCGGTAAATTCATTTCGCACCTCGACGGGCGGGCGCAGCAATATGTTCAGCCCTTCCAACAGCGATGTATCCGGGCGGCCAAAGAAACGCGTCGCTTCGGCCTCAGAAAATCCCGCGATCTGGCTCGCCTCCATCCATGCGCTGACACGATCGGCTTTCTTAATCTGCTGTTTAATGCGTACGGGCAGGCTCGCGGGAAGGCCAAAACGCAGATGAACGGCGGTGGTCAGCCGGTCATCTAACGCGCGGTAATCGGGCCCAACAGCGGTCTTTACGGGCGAGATCATATCGCCGATCACGTATTCCGGCGCATCATGCAGCAGCGCGGCCAAACGCCACTTCGCAGGCGCGCGCGGCGCGATCCGGGCAAAGATCGTCTCAACCAACAGCGAATGTTCTGCGACCGAATAGGCATAGTCGCCCCGCGTCTGCCCATTCCAGCGCGCAACAAAGGCCAGCCCATGCGCGATGTCCTCAATCTCAACATCCATCGGCGTTGGATCCAAGAGGTCAAGCCGTCGACCCGAAAGCATTCTCTGCCAAGCGCGGGGTTTTTGGGCCATCGCGATGCGATCCTTTCTTGGTAATACTTTGGGAACCATTCCCCTCTACACCCTGTTCATCCCACGAAGGAGATGATCATGAAACCCGTTTTTTCCGGTACGATACTTGCAGTTACGCTGGGTGCCCTCGCCGGGGCCGCGCAGGCAGAAGAAGTCTGCATGCCCGCGAAAGAGATGAAGTCGGCCCTGATCGATTGGTACGGCGAAGAGCCTGTTCCGGGTCAGCGCGAAGACAACAACCAGCTTTGGGCGTCGGATCAATCGGGGACATGGACATTGGTGAAATCCATGGCGGACGGCAATGCTTGCGTCATGGCGCAGGGCGACGACTGGATGGCTGGGCTTTCGGGCGATAAGCAACTGGCCGCTCTTCTGGACTGACGCTCTGGGGCATTGGCCCCATTCACATTGAGAATTTGTAGCGAAGCTGCTAACCGGCCTCCAACACTTTACACAGGAGCGCCGCATGGCCCACGACTATATTGTTAAGGATATCAATCTGGCGGCCTACGGTCGCAAAGAGCTGGACATCGCCGAGACCGAGATGCCGGGCCTGATGGCGCTGCGCGATGAATACGGTGAGAGCAAGCCGCTGAAAGGCTCGCGGATTGTCGGCTCGTTGCACATGACCATCCAGACAGCCGTTTTGATTGAGACTTTGGTGGCCCTTGGCGCAGACGTGCGTTGGGCGTCCTGTAACATCTTCTCGACCCAAGACCACGCTGCTGCGGCGATTGCTGAATCGGGCGTTCCGGTCTTCGCGATCAAGGGCCAATCGCTGGTTGAGCATTGGGATTACCTTGATAAATCCTTCATGTTCCCCGAAGGCCCGAACCTGATCCTTGATGATGGCGGCGATGCGACGCTTTATATTCTGCTCGGCGCGCGGGTCGAGAATGGCGAAGATGACCTGATCGCCATTCCCAAATCTGAGGAAGAAGAAGCGATCTTTGCGCAGATCAAAAAGCGTATGGCCCAAAGCCCCGGCTGGTTCACCAAGATGCGCGACCAGATCAAAGGCGTATCTGAGGAAACCACCACCGGCGTGCACCGTCTCTACGATCTGGTGAAACAGGGCCAGCTGCCCTTCCCCGCGATCAACGTCAACGACTCTGTCACCAAGTCGAAGTTCGACAACAAATACGGCTGCAAAGAAAGCCTCGTCGACGGTATCCGCCGCGCGACCGACACGATGATGGCCGGTAAGGTTGCTGTCGTCATGGGCTATGGCGATGTGGGCAAAGGCTCTGCCGCGTCGCTGAGCGGTGCTGGCGCGCGCGTTAAGGTCACCGAAGTCGACCCGATCTGCGCGTTGCAAGCTGCAATGGACGGTTTTGAAGTCGTGCTGCTGGAAGATGTCGTGGCAACCGCCGACATCTTCATCACCACCACCGGCAACAAGGACGTGATCCGCATCGAGCATATGCGCGAGATGAAGGACATGGCGATCGTTGGCAACATCGGTCACTTTGACAACGAAATCCAGGTTGCCGCGCTGAAGAACCACAAGTGGACCAACATCAAAGAACAGGTGGATATGATCGAGATGCCGAACGGCAATCGTCTGATCCTGCTCTCTGAGGGCCGTCTGCTGAACCTTGGCAATGCCACCGGCCACCCGTCGTTCGTGATGTCCGCGTCCTTTACCAATCAGGTCTTGGCGCAGATCGAACTGTGGGAAAACACTGACAAATACGGCAATGACGTTTACATCCTGCCCAAGCATCTGGATGAAAAAGTCGCCCGTCTGCATCTGGATCGGATCGGCGTGAAACTGTCCAAGCTCAACCCAGAACAGGCCGCCTATATCGGTGTTTCGCCCGAAGGTCCGTTCAAGCCTGAGCATTACCGCTACTAAATCCCGAGAGGGGTACCGCCCTTTCTCGAGATTTTACGCCGCCCCGCAGATCGCCGGGCGGCGTTTTTCGTGTAAATAGCTCGAAAGAAACAAGGATTTTGCACCGTCGGCGGATTCAAGCACATCGCGGCGCGCGACAGGTGGCGCGCGGAACATAGTCTCTTGGCCAGTGTTTCTTCTACAGACCATTGAAAAGGAGTTCGAAGATGAAACGCACGTTCCTGAAATCGACCGTCGCCGCCCTTGCTTTGACCGCAGGCACTGCATTCGCTCAGACCGCTGACACCGAGGCCGGTGCCGCCGCCAACGCCGAAGCAACCGTATCGGGCGAGAGCGTAAGCAAAACCACCAGCGATCTCGGCGCTACAGTCGCGAAAGAAGCAGAGCAAACCGCGAAAATGTCGCGCGAGAATTCTGATGACTACGAAGGCACCAATGCTGCCGATGCCACTGACGAAGTTCTGACGTCTCCGACCCAGAGCGCAGAAATCGAAGGCGACACCGAAGTGGACAACGAAGCTGAGCTGACTGCGGAAGGTGATGGCGTGAACCCCACCGACGCCGAAGCAGACTTGGCCGGGAACGCTGATTCAGAGTCGAATTCGACGCTGAGCACCGACACGAGCGGTACAGCTATGACCGAAACAGACACTGATGCAGATGTCGACGTAAACAGCGAGATGACAGCCGAAGTAGAAGGCGATAGCGACACCCAGCTTTCCGAAGATGTCGCTTCTGACACCAAATCCGACATGGAAACTGACGTCACGCGCACCGACACCGGTATGAGCAACGCGTTCTCCGGTATGGTTGCGGGTGATCTGATTGGCTTGACCGTCGTCGAAGCGGATGGGGATACCATCGGTGACGTCGATTATGTGATCCGAACCGACACAGGCTTTGCAGCTGTCGTTGGTGTGGGTGGTTTCCTTGGCTTTGGCGAACACACTGTTGCCGTTCCGCTTGAGGAGATTTCCATGGCCGCGGAAAACGACTTGAAGCTGAGCTCTTGGACCAAAGCCGAGCTGGAAGCCCAGCCGGAAGTTGACGAGAGCGCCATTGAAGGTCTGGAAGATGACGCGCCTCTTGACGATGCGTCCTAAGCGACTGCCGATAACCTAACCAAGAGGCGCCCCACTGGAGGCGCCTCTTTTTTTGGCGGCCCCAAGGTCAGCATGCCGCCTTGAAATAAATCTTTTGCAAAACAGGGATATGACCTTAGGCTCCTGTTTCAGGAGCCCCTGAGGGGCCGAAGTTTACTATTGGGAGAGATTTTATGGGCAAGCGTGACGAATGGATCGCCAAATACGCCGAAGATTTGAAGAATAAATGCGGCATGGATCCGGATATGGACCTGCTGACCAAAGTGACGATCGGTTGCGGTCCGTCGATTTATAACGCTGACGCGCAGACAGTGTCCTCCAGCGATACGGCTGAATTGAACACCGTGAAAGAGAACTTCCTGATCAAGAAACTTGGCTTGCCGGATGACGAGCATCTCATGGGCGGCATTCAGAAATCGATTGAGACCTATGGCCGTTCCGAGCGGAACAAGTACCGCGCCGTGGTCTATTATTTGCTGGTCAAACACTTCGGCAAAGAGGCCGTTTACGGCTGAGTACGTTGTCAGAGTGAATTAACAAAGCCTTACTTGGGACGCGCGTTTGGTTAAGCGCGCGTTTCGTTTTTGAACGGGCTTTGACACAGTAGAAAGTTGAGAAAACCAGCAGCTTATGCTATCACTCTTATATCGGCTCGGTGAGCGGACTAGAGTTTAAAGAACATGTGTGGTGGTTTCGGGAGCACATGGGGTGAGAAGGGTTCTGGCGGGGTGCCGGAACCCTTTTTCGTTTCACGATCGTTAATTTCGCCAGTCTTAGGGCGTGGTCTTGCCCAAAGCGCAGATAAGTTCCCATTCCGCTTCGGTCACGGGTTGCACCGACAGACGGGGGTTTTTCGCCAACACCATATCTTCCAGACGTGGGTCTGCTTTGATCGTATCTAGCGTTACAGGCACGCTGAATGACCGCAGCGCCTTGATGTCCACGCATTCCCAACGCGGGTCATCGGTGCTGCTGTCGGGATGAGCTTCCGCGCAGACTTCAACGATGCCGACGATCTCCCGGTCCTTTTGCGAGTGGTAAAAGAACCCCAGATCGCCAACCTTCATCTCGCGCATGAAGTTGCGTGCCTGATAGTTGCGCACGCCATCCCATTCTTCGCCTGCGTCGCCCTTGGCTTTCTGGTCCGCCCAGCTCCATGTTGCCGGTTCGGATTTGAACAACCAATAGGCCATCAGCCGATCACCCGGTTCCAATGGGTTAGGGTGACGCTTTGGAACAAGCCGGCCTTTGCATAGGGGTCATTCGCGGCCCAATCCTCGGCTGCTGCCATGTCTGCTACGTCCAGAATAATAAGCGAGCCGATCATGCCGCCTTCGCCGTTCAGCAGCGGGCCAGCTTGGGCCACGGCATCGCTGGACTTGAGATAGGCAAGGTGGTCAGGCCGGTTTTCCTGACGGATCGGCAAACCGTCGGCTTTGTCATGGGCAATCAGGGCAACAAACATATCATTCTTCCTTTAGGGGGCGTGTCAGCAGTGATTTCATAGCGCCAGCCACATCTAACTGGTTGTCGAGTAACCCGGCAACTGCGCGGGTGATTGGCATATCGATCCCAGCGTCACGCGCCAGCGCATCAACGGCGCGGGCGGTGGCGGCTCCTTCGACGGTGGTGGTCGGGTCGAACGGCGTCCCTTGGCCAAGCGATTGGCCCAGCCGGTAGTTGCGCGATTGTTCGGAGGTGCAGGTCAGCGTCAGATCGCCAAAGCCCGAGAGCCCGGCTAGCGTTGTCGGCTCCGACTTCAGATGCGCGGCAAGGCGCTGCATCTCGGCATAGCCGCGTGTCATCAAGGCTGCCCGTGCGCTCTCGCCCAGACCCGCCCCAATCGCAGCCCCGCTGGCGATGGCGACGACGTTTTTCAGCGCCCCGCCCAGTTCCGCTCCGATGGTATCCGTGGTGCGGTACAGCCGCAGGTTTGCCGTGGTCAGTGCCGCTTGCAGGTATCTGCCCGCCTCTGCATCCGCGCAGGCCAAGGTCAACGCGGTGGGCAGACCCCGCGCAATATCGGCGGCAAAGCTTGGTCCGGTCAGGATCGCTGCCGTCGCATCGGGGATGGTCTGGGTGATCACGCTCACCGGCCCGACGCCACTGCTCAGTTCGATGCCTTTGCAGCAAGCAACCAAATGTTTCCCGTGAAGCGCATCCTTGTGTTCTTCCAAGACACTGCGCAATTTTTGCATCGGCACGGCCAGCAATATAATTTCAGCTTCCGTTCCGGCCTCAAGATCATCCGTTACGCTGAGCGTTTCGGGAAATGGGCAACCCGGCAGACGTTTGGCATTCTCGCGTCGTTCGGCCATGTCCCCCGCATCGCGCGCCCAGAGCGTCACCGGCCCCTTTCCCGCCAGCGAGATTGCCAGCGCCGTGCCGAATGCACCCGCGCCCAGAACAGATACACTCATGCTTTGGCCCCCTTCTTGCCGCTGCCCAGCATCGAAGGCCGTGCGGTATCCAGCGGCCAGCGCGGACGGGCCGAGAGCGTCAGATCATCGGCGTCGCGTAAAACGGCCTGCTCTCCAGCAGCAAAGGCGATCATCGCAGCGTTATCTGTGCAAAGCGCCAGCGGCGGCGCGACGAAACGTGCCTCTTGTTCGGCTGCAACAGTCTCTAACGCAGCGCGGATGGATTTGTTTGCCGCCACACCCCCTGCCACACATAGGCCCCGCGCGCCTTCTGCCGGATACTCCGCAAAAGCGCGGCACGTTTTATGGGCGAGCACATCAACCACCGCGGCTTGAAACCCTGCCGCCAGATCCGCCTGATCCTGCCGCGTCAGCCCGCCATTGGCGGCCATGGATTTGTCCCGCGCGCGCAGCACAGCGGTTTTCAGACCTGAAAAAGACATATCACAGCCGTCACGATCCAGCAGCGGACGCGGCAGGGCAAAACGTTTGGGATCGCCCCCTTGCGCGCATTTTTCTATCGACGGCCCACCGGGCTGGGGCAGCCCCAACAGCCGCGCGACCTTGTCGAACGCTTCGCCCGGGGCATCGTCAATCGTGCCACCCAAACGATCAAAACTATCTGGCCCGCGCACCAGCAAAAACTGGCAATGCCCGCCTGAAACCAGCAGCATGAGATAGGGATAGGGCACATCATCAGTCAGGCGCGGCGTCAGTGCGTGGCCAGCCAGATGGTTCACCCCATAAAGCGGTTTTCCCGTCGCCGCTGAAAGCCCCTTGGCGCACATCACGCCTGATACCACGCCGCCGATCAGGCCCGGCCCAGCAGTGACCGCAATGGCGTCAATCTGCGGCAGGGTGATCCCCGCCGCGTGCAACGCGTCCTCCACACAATGATCCAGCTTTTCCGCATGGGCACGCGCGGCGATTTCAGGCACGACACCGCCGAAATCGGCGTGCAATTCTGTCTGCCCCGCGACAACCGATGCCATAACCGTTCCGCGCCCGTGCTCATCTATGCGCACCACGGCGGCTGCGGTATCGTCGCAACTGCTTTCCAAACCAAGGATCAAGCGGGTCTGAGGTTGGGTAGAGGGCATGGGGGCTTTCCGTTGCAAGGCACCTGTACCGCAGGTAACACCGCTGTCACGCGCAAACAATGCCGGAGCCTTGCGATGCCGCAGCCAAGATTGCTTCTGACCCGCCCCCAGCCCGGTGCCGCGCAGTTTCTTGAGCGTCTCTCACCCGCTCTGCGGACAGGGGCCGTGATCTCTCCGCTGATCGAGATTGTTCCAACTGGCGCGCTTGTTGATCTTGCGGCATTTGCCGGGGTGATCTTCACTTCTGCCAATGGCGTGGCCCATGCGCCTCAAGGAGGTGGAATGCCTGCCTATTGTGTTGGACCACAAACCACCGAGGCGGCGGGCAAGGCAGGTTGGCAGGCGCAAATGGCCGGACTGGATGCCAAAGCGATGATCGCGACCCTCTCAGGGCGCACAGAAATCGGGCCGCTATTGCACCTTGCGGGGCGTCATCGGCGCGGCGATGTTGCTGGAATTTTAAACGCTTCGGGTCTGACCACCGAAGTCGCAACGGTCTATGAGCAGCACCTGTTACCGCTCACGGCAGAGGCGCAAACGCTGCTAAAAGGCTCTGACCCCGTTCTTGTGCCGCTCTTTTCACCCCGCAGCGCGCAGCACTTTGCGCGTGAGGCTGGCCATACACAGAGCGTTATCGCCGTGTCGATCAGCCATGCCGCAGCTCGAGCGCTTGAAGGCCTGCCGCTCTACGCGCATGATGTCGCAGCAGAACCGACTGGCGAAGCTATGGCAAAGACCGTTGAAAAACTCTTTCGCCGCACCACCTTGCCTTGAGGGGCATAGGTATGCCGGGTAAGCTCGCCTCTGCGAGCGAATGACAGGTTCAGAATCGAAAGGCGGACGGCGTGGCGAAACCTAAAAAGACGGTCAGCAAGAGCGAAGCGGACAAGACCACAGCCGATCAGACGCCATCTGTGGCGGATAAGGCGACATCAGAAGCGAATGCGAGCGCTTCTGAGACTGGCGCAACCACTGGCAAAAGCGGAAATGATGTGAAGCCGGGTATCGACAAACCCGAAGCGGCGAAGCCTGAAGTGGGCAAGACTGAAGTGGGCAAGACTGACAGTACCACGCCCAAGCCCGCAGACACCGACCCATCGAAACCGACCGCAGCAAGCGCGACACCAAAGTCTGAGCCCTTCAAAGCTGGGTCTACAAGCTCCGAGACTAAAGCGCTCGAAAAGGACGTAAAACCGCTCTCAAACGCCGCGTCCGCCAAAGATACGAAAACCGCACCTGCGGTTGCAAAGGATGACGCAAAGACCAGTTCGGGCGTCACGCCACCGAAAGATAAACCGTCTTTTGACCCTGCGCCGTCACGTGCGTCTGCCGCAGCGACGAACACCAGCGCCAACACGTCCAAGCCCACATCCGGCAAGCCTGAGAAATCAACCACAGCCACAAGCACACCCAAACCAACCCCGGCCCCAGAACCCGCCCCGAAAGAGCGCAAACGCAGCGTCTTTTTCCCGATGGTATTGGGTGGCGTGATCGCCGCAGGATTGGGTTTCGCGGCCTCGGAATACGATGTTCTGGGCACACGCGCGCAAAGCGCCGCTGAATTGCAAAGCGCTATGGAAGCACAGCAGGCCCGCATTGCTGATCTGGAAGCCCGCGCAGAAGAGCCTGCCGCGCTGCCAGAGAACCTGCCGCAGGTGGATGCCCTGAGTGAAGAGCTATCCACAGCACGCGAAGAGTTAACTGCTGCACGCGAAGAGTTTTCAGCGCTTCAGAGCCAACTGGCCGAACTCGACAGTCGCCTCACCACGGTTGAGAAACAGCCCGTAAGCGGGGGTGAAAACGAAGTCGCAATCGCGGCATTTGAACGCGAGATGGAAGCCCTGCGCGCGTCGGTCGCTGAACAGCGGAGCGAAGTCGAGAGCCTTCTTGATAACGCACAAAACGCCGAAGAGGCGACAGCCGCAGCAGCCGTGTCTGCCCGCGCTCAAACCGCGATGACCCAGATCAACACCGCGATCAGCGCCGGACGGCCCTATGAGGCCGCGCTCGCCGAATTGCAGGCCGCCGGGGTTGAGGACATTCCCCAACCGCTCACCGACACTGCTACGGGTGGTGTTGTGACCCTCGCCAACCTTCAAGCGCGCTATCCTGATGCGGCGCGCCAAGCGCTGGCCACCGCCCGCGCCGCTGTGCCGGATGATGGCGAGGGCAGCTTTGGCAGTTTCTTAAAACGCCAGCTTGGTGCCCGGTCGGTCGCCCCACGTGATGGGGCGGACCCGGATGCTGTCCTATCTCGCGCCGAAGCCGCTGTGCGCGATGGCCGCTTAACCGATGCACTGGCCGAGATCGACACGCTGCCCGCACCGGCGCAGGATGCAATGGCGGAATGGCTTGTCGATGCCCGCGCGCGTCAAGCGGCAGAAACCGCCGCTGATGAACTCTCCCAACGCCTGACGGCCAACTGAGGAACGAAAAATGCTTTGGTCTCTTATTAAAATCGTTCTTTTCGTCGTGCTTGTCGCTGCTTTGGCATGGGGCGCGGGTTTCTTGCTGGAAAGCCAAGGCGGCATTCAGCTGACCGTCGCAGGCACCGAATACACCCTCGGGCCGCTGCAATCAGTCATCGCTGTGCTGCTGCTGATGTTTGCTGTCTGGGTGCTGCTCAAGATCGTCGCGTTGCTGTCGGCCACGTGGCATTTCCTAAATGGCGACGAGACTGCTTTGTCGCGTTATTTTGACCGCAACCGCGAGCGGAAGGGGTATGAAGCGCTGTCGGATGGGTTGATGGCGCTGGCCAGTGGCGAAGGACAGGTCGCGATGGCCAAGGCCGCCAAGGCCGACCGCTACCTCAAGCGCCCGGCTCTGACGAATCTGCTGACGGCCCAGGCCGCTGAACTCGCAGGCGATCGCCGGAAGGCCGAACGGACCTATCGCAAGCTGGTCGAAGATGAGAAGACTCGTTTTGTCGGCGTGCGCGGCATCATGAAGCAAAAGCTGGCCGACGGGGATACAGAGACAGCGTTGAAGCTGGCTGAGAAGGCGTTTGCGCTGAAGCCAAAGCATGAAGAAACCGGCGACACGCTGCTCAAGCTGCAGGCCGACAAACATGACTGGACTGGCGCGCGCCAGACGCTGCAAGCCAAATACAAAAACGGCCATCTGCCGCGTGATGTGCACAAACGCCGCGATGCGGTGCTGGCACTGTCTGAAGCCCGCGAAGTCATTGCTGAAGGCAACAGCATCGAGGCGCGCGAAGCCGCGATCGAAGCCAACCGCTTGTCCCCCGATCTGGTGCCTGCCGCCGTGATGGCCGCGCGCAGCTATATCGCGCAGGACAAACCGCGCTATGCCTCGAAAGTGCTGCAAAAGGCGTGGAGCGTGCATCCGCACCCCGACCTTGCCGCCGCCTTTGCCGAGGTTCAGCCGGACGAGACCCCGCAGCAGCGGATCAAACGGTTCCGCGCGCTGACCAAATCGCAGCCCGATCATCCCGAAACCAAGATGCTGCTGGCCGAATTGCACATCGCCAACGAAGATTTCCCCGAAGCGCGCCGTGCGCTTGGCAATCTTGTTGAAACCGACCCTTCCGCGCGTTCCGTCACGCTGATGGCCGCGATTGAGCGGGGCGAAGGCGCGTCTGATACGGTCGTGAAAGGCTGGCTGACACGCGCACTGAATGTCTCACGCGGGCCGCAGTGGATCTGTGAAAATTGTCATCACATCCATGCCGAATGGAAGCCGATCTGCGAGAACTGCAAAAGCTTTGACACATTGGAATGGAAGACCCCGCCGTTGTCCGAAGTTGCCATGCCGAGCGGCGTGCAAATGCTGCCTCTGATCGTCGGCACCCCAGAGACGACGCCAGCAGAAGGCGCGCTCGCAACGCGGACCGACGATATCGAAGAGGCGGAATTGGTGACGGACCCAGACGAGCCCACCAATTCCGACGCTTCGAAAAGGGCGCCGGACCCTACAGCTTGATGTCGTAGGTGACCCAGTTGGTCCGCGTGGCCAGCTTGTCGTAAACCCCACGGCCGCGGTAATTATCCTCGGCCGTGATCCAGCGCACAAGGCTCCAGCCGCGTTTCTGGGCGATCTTTTTCACCTCCCCGATCAGCGCGTCGGCAGCGCCGCTGCCGCGGGCTTGGGGGTCTACAAAGAGATCGTCGAGGAAACAGCCCGTCGCCGCCGCCAGTGGCCGCGCGAAATGCCGGAAATGGGTCAGGCCGATTACACGGCCCTCGGCATCTTCGCAGACCAGCCCTTCGACCTCGGTCAGCGGGTCGTGCAGCCAAGACCAGACCCGCGCCCGCATCTCTGGCGTCTGCTCGACTTTGTAAAACGCGGCATACCCTTGATAGAGCCGCTCCCAATCTGCGCGGTCATGGTCTCTCACGTTTCGGATTGTAAGGTCGGACATGGCGGGCTCCCTTCGCTGCTGCGCGATCTTTGCCCCAGTTGGTTCAGAAATCCAGCCCAAGGTCGAGCGTTGTTGCAGAATGTGTCAGCGCACCCATGGAGATATAGTTGACCCCAGTCGCCGCGACCTCAGCAATGCGCGGTAGCGTCATATTGCCCGACGCTTCAAGCACGATGCGCCCGTTGGCGATTTCCACGGCCCGAAGCAGCGTCTTTGTGTCCATGTTATCCAGAAGCACCACATCCGCGCCGCCTTCGTCCAAGACCTCTTCCAGCTGCGCCAGCGTGTCGACTTCGATCTCGACCCGGATCATATGCGAGGCGTTGGATTTCACCGCCTGCAAAACGGGCCGGATGCCCCCGGCGGCGGCGATGTGGTTGTCCTTGATCAGGATCGCATCCGAGAGGGAAAAGCGGTGATTGAACCCGCCGCCATGCAGTACCGCCTGTTTTTCCACCATCCGCAGCCCCGGCGTGGTCTTGCGGGTGCAGGTGATGCGGGTCTCGGTGCCCTTGGTCTCGGCGACGCAAGCCGCGGTAAGCGTGGCGATGCCCGACAGCCGCCCGGCAAAGTTCAGCGCCACACGTTCAGCGGAAAGGATCGCAGCGGCAGAGCCTTCGATCTCCATCAGCGTGTCGCCTTTGGCGATTTCGCTTCCGTCTTCTTTCAGCGTGCGAACCTCAAGCGATGGATCAACAAGGTGAAACGCCAGCCGCGCGATCTGCATGCCAGAAACGACGCCCTCTGCGCGCGCACGGAGCTTGGCGGTATAGGTTGTCCCCTCGGGGATCACGCTGCGCGTGGTGACATCGCCATAGGTGCCGAGGTCTTCCATCAGCGCGGCGCGGACCAGCGGCTCTAGGATCAGGTCGGGCAGGGCGGTTGTCATGCGGGGAGTTCCTCAAGGTTGGAGCGGAATGCAGCGGCCTCGGCCAGCGTCAGGAAACTGCGCGCGGCCTCGTCCAGCGTCTCGGGGTAATCGATGCGGCAATGTGCGCCACGGCTTTCGCGGCGCGCAAGGGCAGCGGCGGCGATCAGCGTGGCCGTGGCGGTCATGTTTTGCAGCTGTGCGCAGTTGGGCTGCATGGCTTCGATCTGGGCGATGGTGGCAAGGGCGCATTGCAGCCCCGCCGCATCGCGCAGAACGCCGACATGGGACGTCATGGTCTGGCGCAACTGGGTAACGAGGGCTTCATCGGGTGTTTCGCCAGCGTCGAGGTCTGGCAGGGTCACGGCGTCGCTATCACCCGCGCTGCACTCTTCAAGCATGTCCTGCGCCGCGCGGCGGGCAAACACCAGCGCTTCGAGCAGCCCGTTCGACGCCAAGCGGTTCGCGCCATGCAACCCGGTTGAAGACGCCTCCCCACAGACCCAGAGCCCTGCGAGGCTGGACCGTCCTTGCGCATCGGTCGCGACACCGCCCATATGGTAATGCGCAGCGGCGGCCACCGGGATCGGTTGCGCCACAGGGTCAATGCCATTGCGCGCGCATGCAGCGGCGACGGCGGGATAGTCGGTCATCACCGCAGCCCCCAAGGCTGCGCGGGTATCGAGCATGGGGCGCAGCCCCGCTTGCGTTTGGGCAAAGATCGCACGGGCCACGATGTCGCGCGGGGCGAGTTCGGCGAGCGGGTGCACGTCAGCCATGAACCGCGCGCCCTCGCGGTTGATCAAATGCGCCCCGGCGCCGCGCAGGGCTTCGGTAGCCAGCGGTGCCGGGTCTTCGCCGCAGTCGATGGCGGTGGGGTGGAATTGCACGAACTCGGCATCGGCGATGAGCGCGCCAGCGCGGGCGGCCATGCCGATCACCTGCCCGCGAATGCGGGCCGGGTTGGTCGTCAGCGCATAAAGCCCGCCCGAGCCGCCGCCCGCCAACAACACCCCCGCGCCACGCAGCATGACGGGGGCGGAGCCTTCGGGCCGGGCCAATTCGATCTCAACGCCGGTCACCTTGGTGCCATCGCTGTCCAAACCACGGGCCAGCACGCCCTCAAGCACTTGGATCGACGGCGTGTCGCGGACCCGCTCAATCAAGGCGCGCATGATCTCGGCCCCGGCCTGATCGCCCTGCACCCGCACGACACGGGCAAAGCTATGCGCCGCCTCGCGGGACATGACATAGCCGCCGTCGGCGCTGCGGTCGAAGGCGGTGCCAAAGTCGGTTAGGGCCAAGATATGGGCACGGGCCTCTTCGGTCACAGTCGCGGCGACGCGAGCCTCGACCGTGCCCGCACCGGCAGCGATGGTGTCTAACGCGTGGGCCTCTGGGCTATCGGCCTGCGCCATGGCGGCGGCCACACCGCCCTGCGCCCAAGCGGAACTGGCCCCCGACCCGAGCGTGTCAGGCGAGATCAGCACAACCGGACGCGGCGCAAGACAGAGCGCGGCATAGAGCGCGCCCAGCCCGGCCCCAACGATGATGATCCTGCCGGTTGTGATGTCTTGCACGGGGCGCGGCCCTTACAGGCCGAGTTCGCGGGAGAGATCGATCATCCGCTGCACCGCCACGCGCGCCTTGGCGGCCACTTCAGCCTCAACTTCAACCGCGCCGGACATGGTGTGCAGTGACCACAGCACTTTCTCCAACGTGATCTTTTTCATGTAGGGGCACATGTTGCAGGGGCCGACGAAATCGACCTCGGGGAGCTCATCGGCAATGTTCGACGCCATGGAGCATTCGGTGACCAGCATCGCTTTGGCGGGTTTTTCGCGGTGAACATAGTCGATGATCCCGCTGGTGGAGCCTGAGAAATCCGCTTCGGCCACCACATCTGGCGGGCATTCGGGATGCGCGATGATGCGGGTGTCGGGGTTCCACTCGCGGTAGTCTGCGATGTCTTTCGCGGTATAGCGTTCGTGCACGATGCAGGCGCCATCCCACCAGACGATCCGCTTTTGCGGCACCAGTTTGGCGATGTTCTGGGCGAGGTATTTGTCCGGCGTCATGATCACCGTGTCGCTCTCCATCGCTGCAACGATCTGCGCCGCGTTCGACGATGTGCAGCAGATGTCAGACGCGGCTTTCACCTCGGCTGTGGTGTTCACATAGGTCACCACTGGCGCGCCGGGATATTGCGCTCGCATCTGCGCCACCCCTTCGGCGGTGATGCTTTCGGCGAGCGAGCAGCCCGCTTCCATATCGGGGATCAACACGGTCTTCGACGGGTTCAGAATTTTCGATGTTTCGGCCATGAAATGCACGCCGCATTGCACAATCACATCGGCCTCGACCTCGGTCGCTTTGATCGCCAGTTGCAGGCTGTCGCCGACGAAATCTGCAATGCCGTGATAGATATCAGGCGTCATGTAATTATGCGCGAGGATCACCGCGTTGCGCTCTTTTTTCAGCTTGTTGATCGCGGCGACATAGGGCGCGTGAATGGCCCAATCGGGGGGTGAAACGACGCGGTCCATCTTGGCATAGAGATCGGCCATTTCAGCGGCCAACGCAGGCGATGGCGCGAGGTCATAATGGCGCTCAAGCTCGCTGGGCGAAAAGATTTCATCACGCATGGTCGGTCCCCCTCCGGCCTTGGCGCGTGTCACGGCACCGCGCTGGACACCACACCCGGCGGTTTGGCCATAGACGACTGGGGGCAGGTGGGCAAGCCGATACCCTTTATGGCAAGGGCTTTCACTCGGTGGGGATCAAGTGAACTTGCGGAACAATCGGGTCTGGTCGAACATCTCTTCCAGCCGTTCTGCCCGTTCTTTGGTGTCGGCCCAATTGATGTCCTGCATGGAGGAGATCACACTCTCTACCAGCAGCAGCGTCGCTGCGGCACTGTCCCATGCCGAGGGCGCGACGATGCGGCTGGAGAAACAGATATCGGCCAGGCTGTGCACGGGTGAGCGCCATTGATCTGTGAACAGAATGATTTTCGCCCCCCGCGCATGGGCCATTTCCGCCAGTTTCAGCGTGTTATTCTCATAGCGACGCACGTCGAAGATGACGAAGACATCGCCTTCGCCTACGTCCAACAGGTAATGCGGCCATGCGTTGGAGGTAGACTGGATATGGGTCACTTTTGGGCGGATGATCTGGGCGTGCAGGAATAGATATTCCGCCATCGTGTGCGTGATACGCCCGCCGACGATATAAAGCGGATGCTTTGTGTCCGCGATCATCGCGCAGGCGCGGTCAAAGGTGGCGGGTTCAATCTGGCCCAGCGTATGGCGGATGTTGTCGATCACCGCGTCGGTGAACCGGTTGAGCACATGGCCCGACGGCGCACCTTCGGCCCATGTGTCATGTTTGGCGATGGGGTTCTTGGCCTTGGCCTTCAATTCCTCGCGCAGCTCGTTCTGGAACTCCGGGTAGCCCTTGAAACCCAGCTTTTGCACCATCCGCGCCACGGTGGGAGTCGAGACATTGGCGTCCTTGGCGAGTGCGGTCAGCGGGCCGAGGCCGGAGGCGGGGTAGTTTTCGAGAATCGAATGGGCCAACTGCCGTTCGGCGCGGGTCAAACGGTCCAGTTCTTGCTGGATGCGGTCGGAAATCGTCAGTGCCGGTTCAGCCATGGGCGCCTCTCTTTTGACGAGTAATAGCACAAACTGCGCGAGGGTGTAATAAATCCGACATAATTTTGTTGACAGACGCGACCGTCCGCAGGAGGTTCGATGCAACACAGGGGGATCGTGTGCCGGGGAAAAGCAACGCAATGCAGGAGGCCGTTGAGGTGATCAACGCAGGCGCCAAGGCGTCAGTGGTGTTGGTCTGTGAGCATGCGTCCCGTGATATTCCTGCGCAGTTTGAAGATCTTGGCCTCGATGCCGCAGCTCGGGAAAGCCATGTCGCATGGGACCCCGGCGCGTTGAGTGTTGCGCGTCGAATGTCGGATGAATTGGATGCCGTGCTGGTCGCAGGCCGCGTCTCGCGGTTGGTCTACGACTGCAACCGCCCGCCAGAAGCGCCCGGCGCGATGCCTGCGCAAAGCGAGATTTTCGCGATCCCCGGCAATGCGACACTCGACGAGGCAGCCCGCGCCGAACGGGTAAAGCGCTACTACGAGCCGTTCCGCGCCACGCTTGCCGCCACGATCAAGCGGGTTGATGCGCCGGTGATCGTCACCGTGCACAGTTTCACACCGATCTATCACGGTAAGCCCCGCGCGGTGGAGATTGGTATTCTGCATGACAGCGATACCCGCTTGGCTGATGCAATGCTCGCCGTCGCAGCAGATCACACCGACCTCAAGGTCGAGCGCAACGAACCCTATGGCCCCCAAGACGGCGTGACCCATACGCTGAAAGAACATGGTTTGGTGCATGGCCATCCGCATGTCATGTTGGAAATCCGCAATGACCTGATCACAACCGAGGCCGAGCAGCAGCAGATGGGCGAGGTGATCAGCAACTGGCTGCGCGCCGCGCTTGAGCGGCCCGAAATGAGTGACGCGATGAAGGACGCCAGACCATGAGATTCATGCGGGGCTATATCCGGCGCATCGATGCGATGAACCGGCGGATCGGGCGGATCATGATGTATGGCATCTTTGCCCTGATGGGGGTGCTTTTGTGGTCCACCGTCAGCAAGGCGTTCTTCGTCCCGTCTCTTTGGACGCTGGAAATGGCGCAGTTTGTGATGGTGGGCTATTACATCTTGGGCGGGCCCTATTCGATCCAACTGGGATCGAACGTGCGGATGGACCTGCTCTATGGTGATTGGTCGCTGCGCCGGAAGGCTTGGTTTGACCTCATTACCGTATTCTTCCTGATCTTCTATCTCTGCGTGCTGCTCTATGGTGCAATCAGCTCGACGGCCTATTCACTGGGATACTGGGGGACCGAGCCGTTCAGCTTCTTTAGCGGTCTGGTCACCGGCGCTGAAGAGATCGGCCATATGGAGAAATCCAGCTCCGCCTGGCGGCCCTATCTATGGCCCATCAAGGTTGTGATGATCGTCGGTATCTTTTTGATGCTGCTGCAATGTCTGTCCGAGCTGTTGAAAGACGTGCTGCGGCTCAAGGGTGAGGCCATCTGATGTCTTATGAAATGATCGCGACATTGATGTTCTCGTCGATGATGTTGATGCTGTTAACGGGCCAGCGTGTGTTCGGGGCGATTGGCTTTATCGCTGTGGTCTCGGCGCTGCTGCTCTGGGGCGACAAGGGCGGCTATGACATCGGCTTTGCCGCCGCGATGAAGCTGATGAAATGGTATCCGCTGCTGACCCTGCCGATGTTCATTTTCATGGGCTATGTGCTGAGCGAGAGCCGCATTGCAGATGATCTTTACAAGATGTTCCACGTCTGGATGGGCGGCGTACGCGGCGGGCTGGCGATTGGGACGATCGGGTTGATGGTGCTGATCTCGGCCATGAACGGGCTAAGCGTGGCGGGTATGGCGATTGGCTCGACCATCGCGCTGCCGGAACTGCTGAAACGCGGATATGACAAAAGGATGGTGACGGGGGTGATCCAAGCGGGGTCGAGCCTTGGCATCCTGGTGCCGCCCTCGGTCGTGCTGGTGCTTTACGCGATGATCGCGCGGCAGCCGGTGGGCCAGTTGTGGTTGGCGGGCGTCATTCCGGGGCTCATGATGGCTGCGATGTTCATCGCTTATATCGTGATCCGCTGTCGTATGAACCCAGAGCTTGGCCCCGTGCTATCGGCTGAGGATCGCGACATTCCCCGCGCCGAGAAGTTGCGGCTGCTGCGGGCGGGTATCCTGCCTTTGGTGATCTTTGCCGTGATGATGGTGCCGTTTGTGCGCGGCTGGACCAGTCTCGTAGAAAGCTCTGCCATTGGGGCAGGCGCGGCCTTCCTTGCTGCCGTGCTCAAGGGCCGTATGACGCGCGAAGTTTTCGAGAACTCGGTGCGCAATACGTTGGGCATCACCTGCATGTTCATGTGGATCATTCTCGCAGCCCTCGCCTTTGGCGCGGTCTTTGACGGGCTGGGCGCGGTCAAGGCGATTGAGAGCCTCTTTACCGAGAAGATGAACCTGAGCCCGTGGATGATCTTGATCATGATGCAACTCAGCTTCATCATCATGGGCACCTTCCTTGATGACACCGCGATGCTGGTCATCGTGGCGCCACTCTATGTGCCTTTGGTCGGTGCGCTGGGCTTTGATCTGATCTGGTATGGTATCCTTTATACGATCACCACGCAGATCGCCTATATGACGCCGCCGTTTGGCTATAACCTGTTTTTGATGCGCGCCATGGCTCCGCCAGAGATTACCCTGCGCGACATCTATGCATCGATTACGCCCTTCGTGCTGGTGATGGTCTTGGCGCTGATACTTGTCATGGTCTTCCCACAGATCGCGACATGGCTGCCCGATTATATCTACGACAAATAACAATGAGAGCCGCGAAAAGACGGCCTGATATTTCAACAAAGGAGAGACGTATGACCACTCGCAGAAAGTTTCTAAAAGGGGCCGCCGTTGCCGCCCCAGCGGCCCTCGCCGCGCCGTCCATTGTCCATGCCCAAGCGCCGATCAAATGGCGCCTGCAGACATATGCGGGCGCCGCATTGGGTGAGCAGGTGACCAAGCCTGCCGTCGACTACATCAACGCCGCCGCCAATGGCGAGATGGAGATTGAACTGTTCTACGCCGACCAGATCGTCCCCACCGGCGAGCTGTTCCAAGCCATGCAGCGCGGCACCATCGACATGGTGCATTCCGATGATGACAGTATGGCCTCCCCCACGCCACTGCAGCAGTTCGGCGGCTACTTCCCCTTTGCCACCAAGCACATCCTCGACGTGCCGGTGCTGTTCAATCAATATGGTCTGGCCGATATCTGGCGCGAAGAATACGCCAAGGTTGGCGTTGAGTGGCTGTCGGCTGCGGGCCAAGACCCCTGTAACTTCAACACCACCAAAGAGATCAAGTCGGTCGCCGATCTGGACGGGCTGAAGCTCTATACCTTCCCCACTGCGGGCCGCTTCTTGTCGAAGTTCGGCGTGGTGCCGGTGAACATTCCTTACGAGGACGCCGAAGTTGCCGTGCAGACAGGCGAATTGGACGGCATGGCGTGGTCCGGTATCACCGAAGACTACACCGTCGGCTGGGCCGATGTGACCGACTACTTCCTGACCAACAACATCTCGGGCGCTTGGATCGGGTCGTTCTTCGTGAACCAGCAGCAGTGGGCCGATCTTCCGGATCACCTCAAGCAGTTGGTCATGGCGGGGATTGAGGCGGGCCACACCTACCGCAACCAGTGGTACTGGGGCGGCGAGGCGCGTCTGCGCGCACAGGGTGATAAGCTCAAGCTTAGCACCGTACCTGCCGACGAATGGGCCGAGGTCGAAGATGCGGCCAAGGAGTTCTGGACAGAGATCGCCGAAGAAGGCGAAGTGCACGCCAAGATCGTGCAGATCTTCCGCGACTATAACGACGTCATCAACAAAGCCGGTCCGCCCTATACAAACGGCTGAACCGACAACCGGGGGCGCGCTGCCTGCGCCCCCGCCTTACCTCTTGAAGTGGACTGAACATGCCCGGCACCCTGACATTCGATGCGCTGAAGAAAATGGTCAAAGACGGCTCGGTGGATACCGTCCTTGCCTGCCTTGTGGACATGCAGGGCCGGCTGATGGGCAAGCGTTTCCACGCCGTGAACTTCGTTGAGACCTCTTACAAAGAGACCCATTGCTGCAATTACCTGCTGGCGACGGACCTTGTGATGTCCACGCCTGAGGGCTTTGCCTCGACCTCATGGGAAACGGGTTACGGCGACTATGTGATGCAGCCTGACCTTGAGACCATCCGCCCGGTGCCGTGGCTCGAAGGGACCGTGATGGTGCTTTGCGACGTGCTCGACCATGACACCCATTCCCCGGTGCCCCATTCCCCCCGCGCCATGCTGAAAAAGCAGATCGCCCGGCTGAAAGAGCTGGGCTTTGACGCGATGATGGCCACCGAATTGGAGTTCTTTCTGTTTGAGCAGAGCTTTGACGCGCTGCGCAAAGATGGCTACCGCAACCTCGTGCCGTTCAGCGGCTACAACGAGGATTACAACATCTTCCAGACCACCAAAGAAGAGAACGTGATGCGCCCCGTGCGCAACCACCTCTTTGCTGCAGGTCTGCCGATTGAGAATTCCAAAGGCGAGGCCGAGGCGGGGCAGGAAGAGCTTAACATCCGCTATTCCCCGGCCCTCGACTGCGCCGACTACCACACAATCGCGAAACACGCGGTCAAGGAAATCGCATGGCAACAGGGGCAGGCGGCAAGCTTCTTGCCCAAGTGGGACAAGGACCGGGTCGGCTCCTCCAGCCATGTGCATCAGTCGCTGTGGAAAGACGGTAAGCCGATGTTCGTCGATTCCAACGATGAACTGGGCATGTCCGACCTGATGCGCCACTATATGGCCGGTCTGATCGCCTACGCGCCGGAATACACCTATTTCCTCGCGCCCTATATCAACAGCTACAAGCGTTTCGCCAAAGGCACCTTTGCACCGACCAAGACTGTTTGGTCGGTCGACAACCGCACCGCGGGTTTCCGCCTGTGCGGGGCAGGGACCAAGGGCGTGCGTGTCGAATGCCGTATTGGCGGATCGGATCTAAACCCTTATCTGGCGCAGGCGGTCATGCTGGCCGCCGGGATCAAAGGGATCGAAGACAAGATGGAGCTGGCCCCGCCCACACGCGGCGATGCCTACGGTGAAAGCAAAGCCGTCGATATCCCCCAGACCCTGCGTGCAGCAACCGAGACCCTGCGCGGCTCGACGTTCTTGCGCGAGGTGTTGGGCGACGATGTAGTGACCCATTACACCCGCGCGGCGGAATGGGAGCAGGAAGAATATGACCGGGTGGTGACCGATTGGGAAATCGCCCGCGGCTTTGAAAGGGCCTGAGAATGACGACGGTAAAATGTATCTCTCCGATTGACGGTTCGGTCTATGCGGAACGTGAAACCCTAAGCAACGATGCTGCGCTTGAGGCTGTTGCCCGCGCTCGCAACGCGCAAAAGGCATGGGCCGCGCGGCCCTTGCAGGAACGCGTTGATCTGGTGATGGGCGCGTTGAAAGAGATTGAGAATTCGACCGACCGGATGACCACCGAGCTGGCCCACCAGATGGGCCGCCCGGTGCGCTATGGCGGCGAGTTTGGTGGCTTGCAGGAACGTACCAGCCACATGGCCAAAATCGCTGCCGATGCGCTCGCGCCGACGGTGATCGAAGACAGCGCCGCCTTTAGCCGCAAAATCATGCGCGAGCCGCATGGCGTGGTCTTTGTCGTGGCGCCGTGGAACTACCCCTATATGACCGCGAACAACACCATCGCGCCTGCGCTGATTGCAGGCAATTCGGTGATCTTAAAACACGCCTCGCAGACCATTTTGGTCGGTGAACATCTGGCCGATGCCTACCGCGCCGCTGGCGTGCCAGAAGATGTGTTCCAGAACGTTGTGCTGAGCCATGACACCACATCAGCGTTGATCGCCGACAATGCGTTCGATTTCGTCAACTTCACCGGCTCAGTCGGCGGCGGTCAGGCGATGGAGCGCGCGGCGGCTGGCACATTCACAGGCGTCGCGACCGAGCTGGGTGGCAAAGACCCGGCCTATGTCCGCGCGGATGCCAACCTTGATGCCGCCGTCGATGGTGTGATGGACGGCGCGATGTTCAACGCGGGTCAGTGCTGCTGCGGGATCGAGCGGATCTATGTACACGAAAGCCTCTATGACGCTTTCGTTGAAAAGGCTGTGGCTTGGGTGAACAACCTCAACCTCGGCAACCCGTTGGAAGAAGCCACGACGCTCGGCCCGATGGCCAATGTCCGCTTTGCCAATGAGGTCCGCGCGCAGATTGACGAAGCGCTGGCCGATGGCGCCAAGGCCCATATCGAAAAGATGCCCGCCGATGATGGCGGTGCTTACCTAACGCCGCAGATCCTCACGAATGTGACTCACGAGATGCGCGTCATGCGTGACGAAAGCTTTGGTCCCGTGGTTGGCATCATGCCGGTGAAGGACGACGAAGAAGCCATCGCGCTGATGAACGACTGCCAATTCGGCCTGACCGCTGCGATCTTCACCGCCGATGCCGAGGCCGCCGATGCCATCGGTCAGCGGTTGGAGACCGGCACCGTCTTCATGAACCGCGCCGACTACCTCGACCCGGCACTGTGCTGGACCGGTTGCAAGCAAACCGGGCGCGGTGCGGGACTGTCTGAACTGGGCTATCACGCGCTGACACGCCCCAAATCCTACCACCTCAAGAAAGCCTGAGACATGTCCCTGACTGCCAATTGGTCTTACCCCACCGCCATCCGTTTCGGCGCGGGCCGCATTGCCGAAATCGCTGAGGCCTGCGCCGCCGCTGGCATCAAAAAACCGCTTCTGGTCACCGACAAGGGGCTCGCCTATCTGCCGATCACCCAAGCCACGCTGGACCTGATGGAAGCTGCGGGCCTCGGCCGCGCGATGTTCTCAGATGTTGACCCGAACCCGACTGAAGTAAACGCCGAAGCAGGCATCAAGGTCTACCGCGACGGCGGCCATGACGGTGTGATCGCTTTCGGCGGCGGCTCGGGCCTTGATCTGGGCAAGGTCATCGCCTTCATGTCCGGCCAAACCCGCCCGCTGTGGGATTTTGAGGATATCGGCGATTGGTGGACCCGCGCCGATGCGGACGGTATCGCGCCCATCGTGGCCGTGCCGACGACAGCTGGTACGGGATCGGAAGTGGGTCGCGCCAGCGTCATCACCAATTCCCAGACCCATGAGAAAAAGATCATCTTCCACCCGAAAATGCTGCCCGCCGTCGTGATCTGCGACCCAGAGCTGACCGTCGGCATGCCGCCGATGATCACCGCAGGCACCGGGATGGACGCGTTCGCCCATTGTCTGGAGGCCTTCTGCTCGCCGCATTACCACCCGATGAGCCAAGGCATGGCGCTGGAAGGGATGCGTCTGGTCAAAGAATATCTGCCCCGCGCCTATGCCGATGGCAGTGACCTTGAGGCGCGCGGCCATATGATGTCCGCCGCCGCCATGGGCGCCACGGCGTTCCAAAAGGGTCTGGGCGCGATCCATGCCATCAGCCACCCGATTGGCGCGGTGCATCACACGCACCATGGCACCACCAATGCGGTCGTCATGCAGCCCGTCCTGCGCATGAACCGCCCCGCGATCGAAGAGCGTCTGACCAAGGCGGCGGCCTATCTTGATATCGTCGGCGGCTTTGACGGCTTCTACGATTTCGTGGGCAAGCTGAACGCAGAGTTGAACATCCCCAGCTCGCTGACGGCTCTTGGCGTGACCGATCCCAACATCGATGCGCTGGTAGCCTCGGCCCTCCAAGACCCAAGCTGCGGCGGCAACCCGATTGAACTGACGAAAGAGAATGTCACGCAGCTGCTGCGCGACTGCCTTTAAAACGCAAAACGGGGGGCCGGATTATCGGCCCCCCGTTCTTTAGCATTAAGTGAACTGCCAGTTTACTCAGTCGCTTCGGCTTTTTCCATATCCGCTTCGGTAACCTCAGGCCCGACCGACACCAGATAGGTCCAGACGTTCTTGGCGTCTTCCTCGTCTTTCAAACGGTAAGACATCTTGGATTTGGCGCGGTTTGTGTCGAGATAGCTGGCCAAAAACTTCTTCGGATCGGCGACGTAGCCGGTGAAATCCTCTTCATTCCACGCCAGACCAGCTTCGCCCGCCTCAACGATGGAATCGCCATAGCGGTAGTCTTCGACCGACCCGGCCACGCGGTTATAGATCCCATAAAGGTTCGGCCCGGTGCGGCCGCCTTTTTGGATGTCGTTGCCCTCATCATCTTGGATCATGTGGCAGCTTTTACATTTACGAAAGACCTTTTCCCCGGCTTCGGCATCACCGGTGGCATGACCTTCCGCCCAAAGGGGCGTGGCCCCAAGGCAAATGGCAAAGATCGACGCGATACGCATATTCATTTTAAGTTCCTCCAGCTTTCCGATCCGAAACTAGCGTTCGGGGCGGTGGGGTAAAGGTCTAGCGCTGCGCCAAAAGGTAGCATGAACGCGCCGCGGCCCGGTTAGCGGTTGAGACTATGGGGGATTCCTCCGATAACTGCCGGTGAATTTCTGCTGGATCGAGGGTGAGATGAACACAAAGGCGAGCCGCATCTGATGGCGATTATGGTCCCCGCTTGGGTGGATGGCACCCTTCAACCGGTCGAAAAACTTGCCGCGCACGCGCGCGGATTGCGGCATAAGGCGATCTCGGTCTTTGTCATCGCCGAGGGCAAACTGCTGCTGCAGCAACGCGCGCTTGGCAAATATCACACGCCGGGCCTTTGGGCGAACACCTGCTGCACGCATCCGCAATGGGACGAGCCGCCCAACGCCTGCGCCGCGCGGCGGTTGGACGAAGAATTGGGGATCACCGGATTGGACCTTCAGCATCGGGGCCAAGTCGAATACTGCGCCGATGTTGGTGGCGGGCTGATTGAGCATGAGGTGGTTGAGGTCTTTCTTGCCCATGCGGCTTCAGACCTGTCGATCACGGAAAACCGCGATGAGGTGATGGCGACGCGTTGGATCAGTCTGAGCGATCTGCACGCGGACCTTGCCCAAAACCCCGAAGACTTTACGCCTTGGCTGCGGATCTACATGGCCGAGCACGAGGGTCTGATCCTCGGCGACGGGGCGATGGAATAATAGAAAGGCGGGCCAGAGATGACCGACAACATGCAAGACCAAAAGACATGCGCGGCGGACTGGTTCCGCAAGCTTCGCGATGACATCGTTCAGGCGTTCCACGACATCGAAGCACGTCATGTGGGCGAGGAAGAGGCCGGGCGTTTCGTGGTCAGCAACACCACCCGCACCGCGCCCGATGGATCGGACGCAGGCGGCGGTGAGATGTCCGTGATGCGGGGCGGTCGGGTGTTTGAGAAGGTGGGCGTGAATATCTCCACCGTCTACGGCACTTTGGGTGAACGCGCGCAGGTCGCGATGGCCGCGCGCAAGGGCCTGCCGGGCATGGCCGACGATCCGCGTTTTTGGGCATCGGGCATCAGTCTGGTCGCGCATATGCAAAACCCGCATGTGCCTGCCGTTCACATGAACACCCGCATGTTCTGGACCCCCCATGCGTGGTGGTTCGGCGGTGGGGCGGATTTGAACCCATGCATTGAGTATGACGAGGACACCGCCCATTTCCATGCTGAGATGAAGGGTGCCTGTGACCCCCATGGGGCGACACTCTATGACGAGTTAAAGGCCTGGGCTGATGAGTATTTCTACATCCCGCACCGCAAGCGCGCGCGGGGTGTGGGCGGCATCTTTTATGACGATCGCAACAGCGGCGATTGGGCCGCCGATTTCGCGCTGACCCAAGACGTGGGCCGCGCTTTCCTCCCCGCTTATGTACCACTGGTCGACAAGCGGCGCGAGATGGACTGGGACATGGACGACAAGGACGTGCAACTGCGCCACCGTGGGCTCTATGCCGAGTATAACCTCGTTTATGATCGGGGGACGAAGTTCGGGTTGGAAACGGGCCATGACCCTGATGCGGTGCTGATGAGCCTGCCGCCGATGGCGAAATGGGCGTGATCTGAGGTTGGGCAAGAAGCAGGCAGGAGGCGCTGCACAATCGAGAGGCAGCCTTCCGCCCTTTTTTGTTAGAGCGACAAAATAACGGCGAAGGTGCCATCTAGCCCGGAATCAAGCCGCAGGCGCCGGGCCATCGCCTGCCCGCCCGGACGGGTAGGCGATTGAGTGAGGCTGGGTTCGACACTGAGGGCGCACATCATTCTTGAGCGATAAAGTGGCATGAACCAGCGTCGCATCGCCCACCCGCAGGCAGGCGATGGCCCTAATCGCATGGCTTTAGGGTGTTACCCGCGCGTCCCGCGCACCGTATCAATCATCAACTGCACATTCTCCGGATCCGCATCCGGCGTGATTCCATGCCCCAGATTGAAGATATGCGGCCCTTTCGACAGCGCATCGACAATCGCGCGCGTCTCTTGCACCAGCGCATCCCCACCCGTCACCATATGCGACGACTTCAGGTTGCCCTGCACACAGCCATTGGGTTGCACATGTTCGGCCACCCATTCGGCGCTGACGCCATCGTCGATTGCGATGCAGTCCGCTCCAGTCGCCGCATGGAGATTGGCAAACCGCGCTCCGGCACCACGCGGAAACGCAATGATCGGCACATGCGGATGGCGGGCTTTCAGCGCGCTGATGATCTGACGGAGCGGCTCTGTCGAGTACCGATCGAAATCGGTGCCTTGCAGCGACCCGGCCCAGCTATCGAAGAGCTTCACCACCTCGGCACCCGCTTGGATTTGCATGTCGAGGTATTCAATCGTTGCCAGCGTGATCCGCTCCATCAGCGCGTCGAAGACCTCAGGGTTTTCGTCCTTCAACGCATGGGCCGGACCTTGATCCGGCGTGCCTTTGCCCGCGATCATATAGGTCGCCACCGTCCAAGGCGCGCCGGCAAAACCGATGAGCGTGGTCTCTTCGGGCAGTTCGCGCGACAGAATGCGCACGGTCTCGTAGATCGGGGCAAGGTGGTCGTGGATGGCGTCGGCTGGTTTCAGCGCTTCCATCTCGGCCTTGGTGGTGATCGTCGACAACCGCGGCCCTTCGCCAGTGACGAACCACAGGTCGGCACCAAGCGCTTGGGGCACCAGCAGGATGTCGGCGAACAGGATCGACCCATCAAACCCATAGCGCCGGATTGGCTGCAATGTGACTTCGGCGGCCAGTTCGGGGTTGTAGCAGAGCGACAGGAAATCCCCAGCCTTGGCCCGCGTCGCGCGGTACTCTGGCAGGTAGCGGCCAGCTTGGCGCATCATCCAGATCGGCGGGGTCGGCAGGGTTTCGCCCGCAAGGGCGCGCAGGATGGTCTTATTCTTGGTCATTTTGGCGCTCCTAAATATGGCAAAGCCGTTGTGAAGCGAGGTACAGCAGTTGTCAGTTCATGTCGACGGGGGTAGGGATGCGGCATGACGTATCAGCTCCCCACCCCGGCCCGGCCCCTCAACATCGGCACACGTGGATCGCTTCTGGCGCTTGCGCAGGCAAATGAGGTGCGCGACCGGCTCGCCGCCGCCTTTGACCTGCCGTTTGAGGCGTTCACCATTGTCGTGATCAAGACCACGGGCGACAAGATTATCGACCGCCCGCTGAAAGAGATCGGCGGCAAGGGGCTGTTCACCCGCGAGATTGAGGCCGCGCTGCTCGACGGCTCAATCGACATCGCGGTGCATTCGATGAAGGATATGCCAACGCTGCAACCCGGTGGTCTGGTGATCGACACTTATCTTCCGCGCGAAGACATGCGGGATGCGTTTATCTCACCGCATCTCAAATCCATCGCTGACCTGCCCGAGGGCGCGGTTGTAGGCACCTCCAGCCTGCGCCGCCGTGCGCAGGTCAAACTGCGGCGGCCCGATCTGGAAGTCGTTGAATTTCGCGGCAACCTGCAGACCCGGCTGAAAAAGCTGGAGGACGGTGTGGCCGAGGCGACATTCCTCGCCATGGCTGGGCTGAATCGTCTGAAAATGGACGAGGTGCCCAAGGCCGCCGTGCATACGGACGATATGCTGCCCGCGATTGCACAGGGCGCGATTGGGATCGAGCGCCGCATGGATGATACCCGCGCCGCCGACATGCTAGCCGCCATCCATGACCGCGCGACCGGCGAACAACTGGCCGCCGAGCGCGCTTTCCTCGCCACCTTGGACGGCTCCTGCGAGACACCCATCGCCGGGCTGGCCGAACTCAACGGCACCAACATGCGGCTGCGCGGCCAAGTGCTGCGGCCTGACGGATCAGACGCCATCGGCGATGATGTCACCTGCACCATCTCCGACGGGGCCGAAGCGGGCCGCGAGATGGCCCGCAAGCTGCTGGCCGAGGCCGGTCCGGGTTTCTTTGACTGGCGCGAATGATCGGCAATCTCTTCACGCTGAAACAGCTTGAAGCGCTGATCTGGGTCGCCGACCTTGGCAGTTTTCGCCGCGCCGCCGCGCATCTCAATACCACGCAGCCCAATATCTCGGCCCGGATTTCGGGGCTGGAGACAACGCTGGGCGTCACCCTGATGCAGCGCGATGCCGGGTCAATTCGTCTAACCGAAAAAGGCACCGCCCTGCTTGCCCAGGCGCGGCAGGTCTTGCGGGAAGCCGAAGGGCTGGTCATGATCGCAGAACGGCCCGACCTGATCGACGACAGCATCCGCCTCGGCGTGACCGAGGTCGTCGCCAGCACCTGGTTGCGCCCTTTTCTGCGTGCATTGGCCGAGGCCTATCCCAATCTCACGGTCGAACTCACGGTCGATCTGTCCCGCGATTTGGATCAGGAACTTGCCGCCAATGCGCTTGATTTGACCCTGCAAACCGCACCCTTCTCTACCCCTGCCAGCGGGCAATTGGACTTGGCAACCTATGACTACGTCTGGGTCGCGGCCCCGGAACTGGCCGCGCAAATCGGTCCGTCGCCTGACCTCGCTGCGTTGGTGCGCCATCCGGTGCTTGGTCACGCCCGCCACACGCAAGCGCATCTTGATCTCATCCGCTACTTCGATGGGACCACAGCGCCGAAAGCCCGGCTTGTGCCGTCAAGCAGCCTGTCGGCAGCGATGAACATGGTGCTGGACGGGATGGGCGTTGCGGTGATGCCGCGGGTGATGGTGGCCGGGGCACTGGCCGAGGGCACGTTAAAAATCCTCTCCGCGGCATGGCACCCGCAGCCTTTGCAGGTCGCAGCGCGCTTCCACGCCGAGCGCACCCCCGGCCATGTCACCCGCGCTGCCGAACTGGCGCGAAACTGCGCCATGTCCTTCGCTCAGGATCATAAAAACCTTTCACTCCCATAGATTATAATAATTTGCACCGATGCTGTTCCCGCTCCTATTCTGCGCCAAACAGGAGAGAGACATGGCAGCATCGACCATCCGACTCGGCGTAGACATCGGCGGCACCTTTACCGACGTGGTGTTAGAAAAGGGCGGCGAGAGTTTCTCGACCAAGGTACTCACCACCTATGCCGCACCTGAGAATGCGATCATCGACGGGATGCATCAGGTCTGCGGCAAGGCGGGCGTGACCCCTGCCGATCTGACCCAGATCATCCACGGCACCACGCTGGCCACCAATGCGCTGATCGAACGGCGCGGGGCCAAGACAGCGCTGATCACGACCAAAGGTTTCCGCGACGTGATCGAGATGCGAACCGAGAGCCGGTTTGAGCAATATGACCTAAACCTCACTCTTCCCGAGCCGCTGTTGCCGCGCCAGATGCGCTATACGGTGAACGAGCGTGTCGATGCCACCGGTGCGGTGCTGATCCCGCTGGACCGTGCCGAGGTCGAAGCGCTGGCGGACCGCATCGCCGAGGGCGGTTATACCAGCGTCGCCGTTGGGCTGATCCATTCCTATCTCAACGATGCGCATGAGCGGATGATCCGCCACGTACTGGCCGAACGGCTGCCCGAGGTCATGGTCTCGATATCCGCCGAAGTTTCACCGCAAATGCGCGAGTATGAGCGGTTCAATACCGTTGTCGCGAACGCCTATATCAAGCCGCTGATGAAGTCCTACCTCGGGCGGCTCGAAGGGCGGCTGCAGGACGAAGGCGTGGGCTGCAACATCTTCCTGATGCACTCCGGTGGCGGGATCATTTCGATTGAGAGTGCGGCGGAATTCCCTGTACGGCTGGTGGAATCCGGCCCCGCAGGCGGCGCGGTTTTCGCCGCGAACATCGCCGCGCGTTACGGGCTGGATAAGGTGCTCAGCTTTGACATGGGCGGCACGACGGCCAAGATTTGCTTGATCAAAAACCAGATGCCCAAGACCAGCCGGGTGTTCGAGGTCGCGCGGACCTATCGGTTCAAGAAAGGCTCCGGCATGCCGATTTCGATCCCCGTGATCGACATGGTAGAGATTGGCGCAGGCGGTGGGTCTTTGGCGCATGTAGACGCCATGCGGCAAATCCGTGTTGGCCCGGAAAGTGCGGGGTCTGAACCCGGCCCAGCCTGCTACGGGCGGGGCGGTGAGAAGCCTGCCGTGACCGACGCTGATCTGGTGCTGGGCAAGCTCGACCCTGACAATTTCGCGGGCGGGTCGATCAGGCTCGACACGGCAGGCTCCGAAGCAGCGCTGCAAAATGTCATCGGCAAGGAGTTGGACATGGACGCGACCACTGCTGCCTTTGGTTTGGCCGAGGTGGTGGACGAAAACATGGCCAACGCCGCGCGGGTTCACGCGGTGGAGAACGGCGAAGACTTAAGCGAATACACGATGATCGCCTTTGGCGGTGCGGCCCCGCTGCACGCCGGGCGGCTGTGTGAGAAGCTCGGGGTGGAGCGCCTGCTGGTGCCGCCGGGGGCTGGGGTCGGCTCTGCTATCGGCTTCTTGCGTGCGCCCTTTAGCTTCGAGGCCAACCGTTCGGTCTACATGAAACTGTCGGATTTCGACGCGCCGCGCATCAAGACGCTTCTGTCGGAGTTGCAGGAAGAGGCGACCAGCTTTGTCCGCAACTGCGATGCCAAGGCCGAGATCCTGTCGGAGTTCAAAGTTTACATGCGCTACAGTGGACAGGGCTGGGAGATCCCAATCATCCTAAGCGAAGAGGACGCGATGAGCCCCGATGCCGCCCGGTTCGAGGCATTGTTTGAAGCGGATTACGGCAAGCTCTTTGGCCGTACAGTAGAGGGGTTGGACATTGAGATCACGGTTTGGGCCGTCAATGCCACTACCCCACCCGAAACGGTTGCCCGGACCCCGCAACAGTCGCCCGGCGATGCGGCGGATGTGGCTCTAACACGGCGGATGTTTGACCCGGCGCTCGCCGAATACTGCGACGCCGCCGTTGTGCTGCGCGGGCAGATGGCCCCCGGCCAGACCACCCAAGGCCCAGCTGCAATCACCGAGGATGAGACCACCATCATCATCCCCGCCTCGCGCCAAGCCATTTGTCAGCCGGACGGCTGCATCGACATCACCGTGAAAGGGTAACCCCATGGCACAGACACATTCAAACGTCGCCTATCAAGTCATGTGGAACCGGCTGATCTCGGTCGTTGAGGAACAGGCGCAGGCACTGGTGCGCACGGCGTTTTCGACCTCGGTGCGCGAGGCCGGTGACCTGTCCGCTGGGGTTTATGACACCGAAGGTCGGATGTTGGCGCAGGCCGTTACCGGTACGCCGGGTCATGTCAACGCCATGGCCGATGCCGTGGCGCATTTCATCCGCCGTATCGGGCGGCAGAACATACTTGAGGGCGATGTTTATATCACCAATGACCCGTGGGAGGGCACCGGTCACCTGCATGACATCACCATGGTCACGCCGTCGTTCCACCGTGGCAAACTGGTCGGCTTCTTTGCCTGCACTGCGCATATCGTCGACATCGGCGGGCGCGGTTTTGGCGCGGATGCGGCGAGTGTTTACGAAGAAGGGCTGTACCTGCCGATCATGAAGTTTGCAGACGCGGGAACGGTTGATGAAACCCTCGTGCGCATCATCCGCGGCAACGTGCGCGAACCGGATCAATTGATTGGCGACATCTATGCCCTGACGACGTGTAACGAGATTGGGCATCGCCGACTGGTCGATATGATGGAGGAATTCACGCTCGATGATCTCACGGGGATCGCCAGCTTCATCCTCGACAACTCTCGCCGTGCCACCTTGGAGCGGATCAACGCGCTGCCGCGTCAGCAGGCCAGTGGCGAGATGACGATTGACGGGTTCGACACGCCGATCACGCTTAAGGTCACCGTCAGCATTGAAGAGGATCGTATCTTATCGGATTTTGCCGGCACGTCGGGTCTTGATAAGAAGGGTATTAACTGCCCGCTGGTCTATACCAAAGCTTACGCCTGCTACGCGTTGAAATGTGCCATCGCGCCGGAGATACCCAACAACGCAGCCTCGCTCGCACCCTTCCAGATCACCGCGCCTGAAAACAGCATTGTACATGCGCTGCACCCCGCGCCAGTCGCGCTGCGCCATATTGTCGGACATTTCGTGCCAGATACGGTCTATGCGGCGCTGGATCAAATCCTACCCAACATGGTGCCCGCCGAAGGCGCGGGCTGCCTGTGCAACTTCCAAGTCAGCCTGCGCCCTCGCACTGATGCCGAAGCGCCAGCAGGCGCACGCCGAGCAGAGGTGCTGACATTCAACTCCGGCGGTTCTGGCGCGCGGCCTCAGCACGATGGGTTGAATGCCACGGCCTTCCCTTCGGGTGTGATGACCATGCCGGTTGAAGCGACGGAACATGCCGGCCCGGTGGTGATCTGGCGCAAGGAATTGCGCCCCGACAGTGGTGGCGCAGGGCGCCAGCGTGGCGGGCTGGGGCAATATATGGAGGTCAGCGCGCGCGAGGGGCATGAGTTTGACATGCAGGCGATGTTTGACCGCGTCGATCACCCGGCGCGCGGACGGCAAGGGGGCAAGCCCGGCGCGCCTACAACCATTGCCCAAGATGACGGCACCGCGATGCGTGGCAAGGGCAAACAGTTCGTGCCGCATGGCCGCAAGGTGATGATGGCCTTCCCCGGTGGTGCGGGCTACGGCGATGCGTCTGAGCGGCCCAAAGAATTGGTCAAACGCGACCTGCTGCGCGGCTATATCTCTGCCGAGGTCGCCGCCGCAGACTATGGGCTGAGCGCCGAAGACATCAAAGAGATCCAAGAGGTGATCCGCACCGGGGGCGATGTGTGAAAGACTTGCGCCCCAAGGCGTTATAACCGCGCAGGGGTCATTGACTGTTACAAAGCGTGGGTGTTCCTTGGCGGCAACATGCCAAGAGGAAACCAGTGATGTATGTGATTGACCCCCCCAAGCAGAGCAGCCTTGCCGTGCAGGGTAGCGAAGACCGTTTTCCGGTGCGCCGTGTTTTCTGCGTGGGCCGTAACTACGAGGCACATGTGCTTGAGATGGGCAACGACATGCGCGACCCGCCGTTCTTTTTCACCAAACCTGCTGATGCCACGCTCGATACGCCCTGCACCGTACCCTATCCGCCGCTGACAGAGGATTTCCACTTTGAAATCGAGCTTGTCATCGCAATTGGCAAAGGCGGCGCAAACATCGAAGAAGCGGATGTGATGGATCACATCTGGGGGGCGTCGGCAGGGATCGATTTCACACGCCGTGATCTTCAGGCCCAAGCCAAGAAAATGGGCCGCCCGTGGGATTGGGCCAAGGCGTTTGACAATTCCGCCCCCATCGCGCCGCTTTTGCCCATCGCCGATGTGGCGTCGGTTGAGACAGGGCGCATTTGGCTCGCCGTGAACGGTGAGTTGAAACAAGAGGCTGATCTGGCGCAGATGATCTGGTCGGTACGCGAGCATACCGCGACCCTGTCACGGGCAGTCACATTGGCACCGGGCGATATCATCATGACTGGCACGCCAGCCGGGGTTGGCGCCGTGGTGCCGGGTGATGTGCTTACCGGCGGTGTTGATGGCATTGCTGAGTTTGAGGTCACCGTCGGCCCGCGCGCTTGAGCGATCTGGCCCTGCATAATTACTTCCGCTCCTCGACCTCGGTCCGGGTGCGGGCGGCGCTGAACCTTAAGGGGTTGCGCTATGATTATGTGGGGATTTCCCTGCTGGCCGGGGAACAGCATCAGGCCGAACATCTGGCGCTGAACCCTTCGGGGGCGGTGCCGACATTGGTGACGGGGCAGGGGCCGCTGTCGCAATCTTTGGCGATCCTTGAATGGCTTGATGAGGAACACCCCGAACCGCCACTATTGCCTGCCGACGCGTGGGGCCGGGCGCGAGTGCGCTCGCTGGCCTATATCGGGGCGCAGGACGTGCACCCAGTGAACAATCTGCGGGTGTTGCAGCACCTAGAGGCCGAGTTTGGCGCTGATGTCTTCGGCAAGGCTGCGTGGTTTGCCCATTGGGCCAGCGCGGGCATGGCGGCGCTTGAGACGCGGTTGGCGCAGGAACCTGAGACGGGCGACTTTTGCCACGGCGATTGCGTCGGTCTGGCTGATCTCTGCCTCTATGCGCAGGTGCTAAACAATGCCCGTTTTGGGGTCGATATGACCCCTTACCCGATCATTCAGCGCATATATGCTAATTGCATGGACATACCGGCATTAGAGCGCGCCGCGCCTGTCAATCAGCCCGATGCGTTCTAGCGCTCAGGTGCTGGCCAGCGTCCGCTCGGCCCGGGCACGCGCTTGGGCCGCAAGGTCGGGCAGGCCGGTCTGCTCATAGACCTCGCTCAGCATCAGGTTCAGCGGCACCCCATCGGGGTCATAGGTCCGGCGCATCTCCAACACCTGCTGCGCGGCAGAGGCACGGCCATCGCGCACCAAAGCGTCGAGGTGGATTTGCTCGAACAGATCGCGCTGCGCGTGGCTGCCGCCGCATTCTGCCATACGGGGTAGGGCCATGCCCAGTTCACGGATCGCTGTGGCCCAATCCCCCTTGGCATGGGCGGCGATGCCGCGCGCGGCGGGCAGGGCCACCTCGGCCCATGCGGCGTGGTCATAGACCGATGTATCAGCGGCGCGGGTGTCGATTGCCGTGAGCATCTCAGCCGCCTCGGCCCGGTCGGTACGGCAAAGCGCATAGAGGTATTGCAGCGTCAGGAAGGGGCTGACCGTATCCTGCCCTCGCGCGGCGACATGGTTGGCCACATCACCCCAGCGGTCGCCTACGTCGACACCTGCGAACTCCATTCGGGCGAGTAGAGACACCGCGCCGACCTGATCTTGGGAGTAATCCTTTTCCAACCCCCAGATATGCTGGTCATAGGCGGCGCGGACATCATCGTGGCGGCCTTGAGACAGGTAGAACAGCGCCAGATGCCACCAGTTGTGGCTGCGCATGAACGAGTTCAGATCGGTCCACGTCTCGGCCACGCTTTCCATGAAGCGCGCCCCTTCGGCGACGCGGCCTTGCGTTAGCATCACATGGGCCAGCGCGTGATGGGCCCAAGGTTCATCGTGGCGTAATTCCATCGCACGGCGGGCGGCGGCCTCGGCCCGGTCCAGCAGGTGGCACTGCTCATAGCCAAAGGCGATCATGCCGTGGGTATAGGCGATGTCTTCGGCTTCGGGCAGGGATTTCAGCGCCATGCGCAGCATTCCGGCGGCATCGCCTGCGTTGAACAGGTGGTATTGCGCCAGTTTCAGCATCGCCAGATCGCGCGGCCATTGGTCGGTGATGGCGTCGCATGCGGCGACGAGGGCGGGCACATCTCCGTCGATCCAATGGCCCACGGCGCGGATGACCTGCTGTTCGCGGGGGGTTGCATCGGGCGCGGCCTTGGCGCGCGCCAAATAGGGGCGCGCTTTTTCCGGGGCGACGGGGTGTTCAAGAAACATCCACAACAGCGCGGCATAGGCGTTGACCAGTGGGCCTTCTGGGTCGGCATCGGCAGCGGCGATGATGCCTGCGGCTTTGGGTTGGTAGGACAGAAAGCCGTGGATGAAATCGTCGATCGCCTGCTGGGTTTCCGGGCGGCTGGCGGTTGTTTCCAATCCGTATAGGTCTTGTGTCATCTCGGGTCTCCGGCAGTGTCGTGGAATTGGCGCAGATGTTGGGCGACGGCGGGGGCGGCGTCCCAATGGATCGAATGGCCCGCGTCGGGCAGGGTGGTCTGCACCACGTTGGGAACCTGCGCAAAGGCGTCCTCGGCGGCGGCGCGGGGGATTAGCAGGTCTTCGGCACCGTGGAGTACTTGGGTAGGGCAACTCAGATCAGCGGGGCGCACCGTGGGGCGAAACCCGCGCAGCGCTTCCATTTGATGGGCCATAGCATCGGCGCTTTGCGTATGGGGATAGGCCAACGCGGCAGAGAGCGCGACCTCAATATTATCGGGATCAGTGAAGAAGCCGGGGGCGAAGATCCAAGGGTAAAGCGCGCGCAGCCAAAGCTGCTCCCCCTCTGGCGCGCGGCGGACGGCGAGCAGCGCGTCGAACACCGCCATCGTGCGCGGCGCGCGAACCGGGGCCGAGGCGAGGATGCTGAGCGCTAGGATGCGGTCGGGTGCCAAACCGAAAAGTTCCATTGCCATAAGTCCACCCATCGAATGCCCCACAACGTGAAACTGCGCGTGACCTAGATGATCCATCAGTGCCAACGCATCGCGGGCCATCTGCCCGACCGAAGTCTCAGCATGCCAAGGCGTCGTCCGCCCGGTGCTGCGGTTGTCGGGGCGGATGAGGGTGAAATTTGCGGTCAGTAGCGGGGCCAAAGCGCCCCAGCTTGCGCTGTCGCTCAGCATTCCAGCCAACATCAAAAGCGGCGGGCCGCTCCCGTCGATCTCATAATGCAGGGTGATGTCGGGCAGGGCGAGTTCAGGCATTCAAGGTGCTCCAGCAGGGCAAGAGGTCACCCTCGGCGGGGGTGGCGGTGTAGATTGCGCGGGCAATGGCGCGCGACAGGCATAGGGCGGCGGCATGGCCGATCACCGCCACATCGCCCGCAGGGCGCGCGGCGGTCGAGAGCGAAAAGACCAGATCGCCATCATTGGGCATATGCGCAGGCACAACGGCGCGGGCGATGCCGTCATGCGCGGCCACGGCCACGCGCTGGCATTCGGCCTTGGTCAGCGTGGCATCGGTGGCGACGATGGCGATGGTGGTATTGGCACGGGCCGACATGGCGGCCATTTTGCGGCTTTCGAATGTGAGGCCCAGACCGGCTGCTGGATCTGGTCCCAGCCCGCCAAACTCTCCGTCGATCTCAAAGGGGGCGGCGTGGAAATGGCGGTCTCCGGGGGTGGTGACCGCGCCGACCGGGTTGGCCCCGACCAAAGCGCCGACCATGCTGCCATCAGGCAGTTGCAAGCTGGCGGAGCCTAGGCCACCTTTGACCATCGCGCTAAGCGCGCCCGTGCCTGCGCCGACCGAGCCAAGGGCGAAATCCTCTGCCGCCGCGTCTAGCGCCTTGCGGCCCAGATCGGCGTAGGGGTTCCGATCCCAATCCTTGTCGCCGCCGTTGAGCAGATCAAACAAGATCGCGCCGGGCACCAGCGGGATCAGCGCATCGCCCACGCGGAAACCACGACCCCGCGCGCGCAGCGCGTCCACCACGCCCGAGCAAGCATCTAGGCCATAGGCAGAGCCGCCAGAGAGCACCAGCGCGTCCACCGCCGCGACGGTCTTGTCCGGGGCCAGCAGATCAGTCTCGCGCGTGCCGGGGGCGCCGCCCATGACGTGAACGGATGCGGTGAAGGGCGCGTCGCCAATCAAAACGGTGCTGCCGGATTTCAGCCGCGCGTCTTGTGCATTGCCGACCTTGATCCCCGTCACGTCGGTGATCAGGTTGCGGGGGCCGGGTTTCATCGGGGCGGTCATCTACGGGGCAGGCGCTGTGACGCACTATTCACGTGAAACAACTGTGGGCTGATGCTGATAAGCGTAGGTCTTGTTAGGGGCATCGTCACTCCGGCTTTGGTTTCAGGCGGAGTTTGCGCGCTTCCCACGTCGATGCCAAGGCCCGCTGGTGGCAGAGAGCGGGGGGCGCAGCATGCGTCGCAAAAAAAAGGCGCGCAGGTTGCCCCGCGCGCCCGATCTGACCAGCCAAGACAGGCTGATTTTACTTTTGCTCTTCGGCCACAGCGGCGGCGACTGCTTCTTCAAAGATTGTCAGACCTTCGTCCACAATGGCATCCGACGCGGTCAGCGGCACCATGACGCGCACGGCATTGCCGTGCATGCCACAGCTCAAAAGCAGCAGGCCGCGCTTCAGGGCGTGGGCGATGACACGCTTGGTGAAGTCGGCGTCTGGTTTGGCGCTGTCGAAGTCGGTCACGAACTCAACGGCGACCATGGCCCCAAGACCGCGGATGTCCCAGAAACGGTAGGGCGCGGCACGTGCGCCGATTTCGGCAAAGCGGGTCTTGAGCGTTTCGCCCATGGCGGTGGAGCGGGCGAGCAGGCCTTCTTCTTCGATCGCCTCGATTGCGGCGAGCGCTGCGGCACAGGCCACCGGGTTGCCGCCATAAGTGCCGCCCAGACCGCCGGGGATCATCGCATCCATCAGATCGGCGCGGCCAATCACGCCAGCCAAAGGATAACCGCCGGCCATGGATTTCGCCACGGTGATCAGGTCAGGCACCACGCCGGAATGCTCGATAGAGAACCACGTGCCGGTGCGGCCAAAGCCCGCCTGCACTTCGTCAGCGATCAGCAGGATGCCGTGCTGGTCACAGATCGCGCGCAGTTCTTGCATCATTTCGAACGGCACGGGGGTGTAGCCACCTTCGCCAAGCACCGGCTCGATGATGATCGCTGCAACACGCTCGGGCTGCGCATCGGTAAGGAACAAGTTCTTCAACCCAGTCAGCGCGTCCTGCACGGTGATCCCATCACGAACCGAAGGGAACGGCGCGCGGAAGACATCCGCCGGGAAGGGGCCCACGTCTTTTTTGTAGGGGGAGATTTTACCGGTCATGCCCAGCGTCAGCAGGGTACGGCCATGGTAGCCGCCGGTGAAGGCGATGATGCCCGAACGGCCAGTCGCGGCGCGGGCAATTTTCACGGCATTTTCAACAGCCTCAGCACCGGTGGTGACAAGCAGCGTCTTTTTCGGCGCGTCACCGGGGGCCAGTGCGTTCAGCTTCTCTGCCAGCTCAACATAGGGGCCGTAGGGCACAACCTGAAAGCTGGTGTGGGTGTAGTTGTCTTCTTGAGCCTTGGCGGCTTCGATGACCTTTGGATGACGGTGCCCGGTGTTCAACACCCCAATGCCGCCGACGAAGTCGATGTAGCGGTTGCCTTCCACGTCCCACAGTTCGGCATTTTCGGCGTATTTCGCATAGATCGGCGCGGCAGAGGCCACCCCGCGCGGCACGGCAGCATCGCGGCGTGCGACGAGATCAGCGTTGGTCTGACCATTTGACTGCGTGGCTGGGTTTGCTTCGACAACCTTCATTTGCGGTGCTGTCTTGGCCTTGTTGGCGGACTTCCGAGACGATTTTTTGACGGTGCTGGACATGAGGCAGATACCTTATTGCGAAAGTAAGAAGGGCATTGAGATGGGTCGTTTAAAAAATCCATATTCTGTTTAATATAATTGTCAATCGCCATCGCAGCCTCTATCAGATAATTCCCATGACCATCAGTTGACCCATCGCCAAAGCCATGCACAGCACGATGGGGCCCATAAAGGACAAGTCATTGAACGTCGGCGATAAACTTAGAGCGATCCGGAAAAAGCATGGGTTGTCCCAGCGTGAGCTTGCCGCCAAGGCCGGGCTTACCAATGGCACGATATCGCTGATCGAGAAAAACCGCACCAGCCCCTCGGTCGCGTCGCTCAAGAGCCTGTTGGACGCGATTCCCATCAGTATGGCAGAGTTTTTCTCGATTTTAGAGGAGGACGACAGCGCCAAGGTGTTCTACCGCGCGCAAGAGTTGACTGAGATTTCGCCCAGCCATCAGGGGGGCGTTTCTTTGCGCCAGCTGGGCAATGCGGCGCAGCACGCGCTTCAGGTTCTGCATGAGACCTATGAGCCCGGCGCGGATACCGGGCCAGAGTTTCTGCATCATGACGGTGAAGAAGCCGGGGTGGTCGTGCGGGGCAGTATCGAAGTGACAGTTGATGGCGCGATAAGTGTGCTGCAAACCGGGGATGGGTATTTATTCGACAGTCGCCTGCCGCATAGATTTCGTAATGTCGGGGACGAGCTGTGTGAGATCGTTAGCGCCTGCACCCCGCCGAGTTTTTGAAAAAACCCACCTTACAAAGATCGACCGCCCCGAGCATTCTGCTCAGGGCGGTCGATAGGTGTCAGTTTCAATAGTCTGACCGATAGTTTGACCTTTGTGCCTCCGGTACTTGGTCGTCGCGCCGGGTGCGCTCATCATCCGAGTTAAGTTCCCGCCTGCCCGTGGTAAGGGCAAGTATGATGACCGCGGCTAAGGTCAGGATGGTCAGACCGCCGAGAAATAGCTCCGTGGTCATCTCCGTATTCCCTTTTCGCACTGCGTTTCAGTTGCTCAACCGCGCGCAGCGCAAAGGGTTCCGACTAATTTTCGCGCATGACGAGTCTGTGGCCTGCTTGCCACGATTCCGGCAAGATTCCGCACAGCCCTTCAAGGGATCAGTAGTCGTAGACCATCTTGCTGTCTGTCGGGACCGGGAAATTTACGCGAATTTGGTAAACACCGTCCGTGGTTTCAACTTCAACCTGTCCATTAAGTTGCCGGGTGAAGGCAAGGATCAGCCGCGATCCCAGCCCCGTGCCTGATTTAACTTCTTCAGGGTTGCCGATCGTGTTGCGCACCTCAAGCATCGCTTGTTCCGGCCCGGTATGGATGAGTTTAAGCGAAATGAAGCCTTTGCCGTGTTCAACTGTGGAGACGTATTTAAGCGCATTGGTAAGTGCTTCGGAAACCAGAAGCGTCAAAGGGGCGGCATCGTCGGCGTCAATCTCAATGGTCTCAAAAGACTGATCAACCTTTACACCAGAGCCGGAGGCGAGCCCCACGGAAAGCAATTGCGCCACGATTTCGCGCAGCAATTCGCTCGCGTTAACCCGCACCAGATCATCGTTTTGATAAAGGTTCTTGTGGACAGTGGCGAGGCTGAGGATCCGGTCTTGCAGGCGGCGCAGGACAAACCGTGCGTCTTCGCTTTTGGCCTGACGGATCTGCATGTTCATGATCGATGAGATAAGCTGCAGGTTGTTTTTGACGCGGTGATGAACCTCTTTTAGCAGGATGTTCTTCTGCCGAAGGCTGTCTTCCAACGTCGCCTCATCCCGCAGAATCGATTCCGCCATACCGACAAAGGCTGACTCCATTTCAACCAGTTCGGTAGGCACCGAAGGACCAAGCGTTCCGCGGGGCAGGGTGCGGTTCAACGCAAATCTGCGCATCTGGCGCCCAAGTTTGCGAATATGATTAATTGCCAGTCGGTTCAGCGCCCAGAATGCCACGATGAGGCTGGCCAGCCACATGACGATAGGCAAAAGTGCACTTAGCCGCGTTGAAACTCCGGTATCGAGAAACGGTGTGTCGATAGGCCAAACGCTTAACGCGAAGACCGTATCAGGCACGATCGGAACAATCGCATAGGCGCGCTCTTCGTCATTGAGATTGTGCGACAGGAAGACATTCGGTTCCTTGGTGGTCAACAAAGAGAGGGCAACATCGCTGGGATATTCATTTTTCGCCACCTCTAGCCCGTTTTCCGTGGTGAGGATGTGACCCATTTTATTGATCGTCATCATCGCAACACTGCTGTGTTTGCCTTTGGGTTCGCGGATTGCGTTAATGGCGTCTTCTGGAATGCTCAGCGCCATAAAGCCAATCAACTCGCGTTTTTCATAGACCGGCGCATTGATGAGCGTGACCACCTGATTGCTGACCGACCCCTGCAGCACCGGCATGGCGCGACGGACTGGCGCCTTTAGCAGCGATTGAAAGTTTTTGTCTTCGGAAAAATCATGGTCCTGCCCTGTGGAAGAGCAGGTCATACGCCCATCAAGCCCGATGAAACCGACGAGCGAATAGATGTCAGAGGCCTGTTTGTATTCTTTAAGGAACGCCGTGCACTCTTGGGGATCATCGCGGCGAAGGCGAACGATAGAGGTCAATGCCTCTGCAGCACCAAAGGCTTCTTGGATCACCCGACGTTCGGCGGCAGAGGCTTGTTCAGTCACGGCGATCAACGACAATTCCGCGCTCTGACGGCTTTGATCCGCAATCTGCCGCGTCTGCACAACCGCAATTAACCCAATGGGCAAAAGCGCGAGTGACAGAAACAGCAGAATACGGATCGTCAGCCCACGCATCAGATCACCGCTGAAGAAGCCAGAAGTCATATTTAGAAGGAAGAAACTTTAGAGGAAGATAGAACGGACATGGTCGCGTCGTCGGTCATCTCAAGAGATTCATTGTCATGATGGCCAAGCAGTTCTGCAAGGCGCGCGCGGGCCCTGTTTGTACGACTTTTTATGGTACCAACGGCTACACCGCACATATCCGCCGCTTCCTCGTAGGAGAAGCCAGAAGCCCCCACCAGCAACAAAGCTTCGCGTTGTTCATCTTTCAACAGGGCAAGCGCCTTACGAAAATCGGTCATCTGCATGTGGCCATCATGGGCGGGCTTTTCAGCCAAACCTTCGGTTAGCACGCCATCAACATCAGATACTTCGCGTTTGGCTTTGCGACGAGAGGAATAATAGGTGTTACGCAGGATCGTGAACAACCAAGCACGCATGTTCGTACCAACTTGGAACTTCTCAATGTTCGTCCAGGCTTTGACCAGAGTGTCCTGAACCATGTCGTCTGCCGTGGCACCGTTGCGGGTGAGGCTGATGGCAAAAGCCCGCATGGCCGGCAGATGCTCTACCAGCTCGTCGCGCGGATCGGGACGGGTCATTATGACGTTCCTTTTTCTGAATCCTGTTGCTTTAGCTTTTGCAGCAGATCCTTGAAACGGTCAGGGATGCCTTCGTCGAGCGTCTCATCGAAGACACGCTTGAGGTTGTCGTCGATAACGCGCTCGCGCTCGTCCTTGTTTCCTGAATTCACTAGCATCACCTCTGGCATCGTCGTCTCATTTGAATAATTATGTACGCATACTGGAACCAAACACAATGTCAGGGTGTTTGGTTCCAAGAAAAGTAAAAAAGGATTCGACTAGATGAACGATGCGACACAAAAGACCAGCATCAGCGATGAACTGGGTGCCAACATCCCCTACCTTCGCCGGTTCGCGCGGGCGATGACGGGCAGCCAGACCAGTGGTGACACGTTCGCCGCGGCGGCGCTGGAAGCCATCTTGGTTGATCGCTCGGTGCTCGATGGGGTGGACACAAAGACGGGTCTTTTCAGAGTTTTGTACGGAATTTGGGCCAGCGCAGGCGCACCCGTGGAAGAGGGCGAAAGCGGCCCTCGCGCCAAGGCGCAGCGCCACCTCTCAAGCCTGACCAACAACAGCCGTGAAGCGCTTTTGCTGCACACGATCGAGGGGTTTTCATACGGCGAGATCGCGAAAATCATCGGTGTAGATGAAGACGAAGCTGACGAGTTGATCCAGATTGCCCACCGCGAGATGGCCGACAGCACCTCGGGTTCGGTGATGATTATCGAAGACGAAGCGATCATCGCGATGGATATTGAATCAATCGTTGCAGAAATGGGCCACCGCGTCACCGGCATCGCGCGCACACGTGATGAGGCTGTGAAGCTTGGCAAGGCGGACGTACCTGACCTTATTCTTGCGGACATCCAGCTGGCCGACAATTCATCCGGCATTGATGCGGTGAATGACCTGTTGAACGAACTTGGGATGCGCCCCGTGATCTTTATCACCGCCTTCCCCGAGCGTTTGCTGACAGGCGACAAGCCAGAGCCGGCCTTCTTGATCTCAAAGCCCTACTCGGTGGATCAGGTTGTATCGGCGGTGTCACAGGCGATGTTCTTTTCCTCCACAGAAACGCTCAACGCTTAAGCTGGGTCTGAATGAAAGAGTTCCTTGCGCCAACATATGCGCAGGGAACTCTTTGCATTTAACGGCAGCGCTGCCTAACATCACATGAACATTCAGGAGGCCCACATGGCCAAGACCACAACTGCTGCGGCAAAAGAGCTGACAATCGACGATCTGTCGTCGCAGATTGACCTGCTCAAAAAAGACATCGCTTCGCTGACCGAAACCTTGGGCGACTACGGCAAAGCCAAGTCGGATGAGATGCGTGACAACGCCCGCGCCGCAGCCAATGATTTTGCCGAAACGGGCCGCGCCAAGGCGATGGAAGCCCAAAAGCAGGCCGAAGAATTTTTGCAGGCTCAGCCGGGCACAGCATTGGGCATTGCGGCGGGTATTGGTTTTCTCGTCGGTATCGTGACGGCACGCCGCTAAGATGCTTTCTTCGGTGATGCAACATCTGCGCGGGACCGTTCGCCGCGCAGCGCGTACCGCCATGCTAAGCGCGGGCGCTGCGATCTTTTTGTTGATCGGGCTTTTGTTCCTGACGCTCGCGGCATGGCTCTACCTCGTCACCGTGACCACAACCCTGACCGCCGCGCTGATCCTTGGCGCGGCCTATTTTGGCGTTGGTTTTCTGTTGCTTGCACTCGCCGGCGCAGACGGCAACGCCTCGCGTCAACCGCAGCAGCAAGAAGCGCCAGTTTCAACCGAACATGACGGGCTAAAAAATCTGGTTATGGCATTTCTTGCTGGCATAACTGCTGGTCAGAAAGCGCGGCGTTAACCGCACGCAGCAGCGTGTTGCTTGAAAATGGGCGCGTGATGTACCGCAGCCCCGGTTCAGGCTTCGCCAGCCGGGGCGCATCGTTCAAGATACAAATGACCGGAAACCACACCTGTAGGTTACGCAATTCAGGTAAATACTGATGCAACTGATCTTGCCGCAACGACAGCACTGCAAGCCGCGTGTTGTTGATGTTTCCCACCAACTTGCTGAGATCGAATGCTTCCAAAATACTAATTTCCGATTGCGGAAAGGCAGCAGAAAGCGTTTCATTTATATCTGAACAGACCAACAGGTCCGGTTCGTAGATCACGATCGACATGGTCTTTCCCCCGGTGAACAAAGGCTTCGGTGTAGGGGTGGCGTTTTGAGCGCGCATTAAACTAAGACATAAGAGGGCAATTTTATCTAATGACGACCCAATGCCGCTATTGCCCCCTACAACGCAAAGATGCGTTCATCCCGATGTCGAAAGAAGAGCTGAGCTTCATGGAGAAGTTCAAGTCCGGCGAACTGACCGTTGAGCCCGGCACGCCGATCCTACTGGAGGGATCGAACGCACCCCAGCTTTATACCGCCCTTACGGGTATGGGCATCCGCGACAAGACGTTGGAAAACGGCAATCGTCAGGTCATTAGTTTTGTTTTTCCCGGTGATTTCATTGGTTTGCAGGCGGGCATTATGGGTGAAATGGGCCATTCGGTTGAGGCCCGCACCCATATGCGACTGTGCGTCTTCAACCGCAGCGAGTTTTGGAATTTCTTCAAATCCCACCCCGAACGCGCCTTTGACATCACATGGCTTGCCGCCATCGAAGAGCACTTCATGGGCGAAGTCCTTGCCACCATCGGTCAGCGCACCGCGATACAGGCCATCGCTTGGGCGATGGTCAAGATTTTTGAACGCGGGCAATCGCTGGGCATGGTGACTCACAATCAGATGCCGTTGCCTTACTCGCAACGCGATCTGGCCGATGCCCTTGGGCTTTCAGTGGTTCATACCAACAAAACGCTCGGCGCACTGAAGGAACGGCAGTTGCTATCGTGGTCCGACAGGGTATTGCAGATTAACAACCTTGCCGCCTTGGCGAAGGTCGGTATGACCTCCCTAGAGGGCCGTCAGAAGCGACCCTTGTTGTAACTTTCATTCATTCTCGACTTCAATAAAAGTGTCCGCCGCCTCTGCCCCGCGCCGCCCCCGCGGTTTGGCCGGTCCGATGGTACTGTCTGGCTTTGTACGACGTTCAACCTGCGCGTTAAGCGCGGCTCCGAACAGGATCAAAAAGCTGCTGATCCAAAGCCAAACCAGCATCGCAATGACGGCCCCGATTGAACCATAAACCTGATTGTAGTTGCCAAAATTGGCGACATAATAAGAAAACCCAATTGAAATTACTGCCCAAGACAGTACGGCCAAAATCGCCCCGCTGCTGAGCCAAGGGAGCCGCGCCGCACGCCGGTTCGGCCCAAAGCGGTAAAGCACCCCAACACCGGCGAAGAGCACCACAGTCGCCACAGTCCAACGCAGCAGATCAGCCACAGCGTTGCCAAAGGGGCCAAGGGGGATAAAAGCAAGGATGATGGGTGCGACCACCACCGCCAGCAGCGCCACGATCCCGACAGCCACAAGGCTGACCGTTAACAGGAGCGCATGAAGGTAGTGTTTGGCCGCATTGCGGTTGCGCTCATTGTAGACAGAGTTCAGCCCAATCACCATCGCGCCGACCCCTGCGCGCGCTGACCAAAGCGCCACCAGCAGGGAAACGATACCCGCCCAGCCGAGCGTATCCGCCCGCGCGGTAACCAAACCCGTTACCTGAGTATTAATGATGTCATAGACATCGTCAGGCAGCAGCCCGCGTACGTCTTCCAACTGGGCTATCACAACCACCGGGTCTGAGATCAGCCCCAAAAGCGCGATCAGCGCCGCTAACGCCGGGAAAAGTGACAACATCGCGAAAAACGCCACCCCGGCCGAGATCAGCGCAAGATTATCGCTCGCCGCTTGCTTCAAGCTGGCCTTAAAGGCATCCCAATAGATCGCCGGTCGGGTCGGAGGTCTGCGCAGTACCAAAGCAATTCCTTTTAGTCCGACCCCGGCGTTGGCCGGGACCCACTTGCGTTATGTATCCTCCACATCGTCGCGGACCTGACCCCAAGCGACAAGGGTAAAGACCAACGTGCCGCCGATGATGTTGCCAACAAGCACCGGCAGGAAGAAGCCAAAGATCGCCTGATTGATGCCCAAACCGCCATGCAAGATCAGTGTCGCCATCTCAACGGAGCCTGCGACGATATGTGTGAAGTCCCCCGCCGCGATAAGCCATGTGAATGTTAAAATCAGAAAAAACGCCGCTTCATCTGCCTCGGGCAGCATCCAAACAATCAGCGCGACAATCACGCCCGCAGGAATCCCGCGCCAAAACCCTTCTGCTGGGGCCATGCCGGTGGCATGGTCCGACAGACTGATGATGGCGGGCAAAATCTCGGCAGGGATGGCGGGCGTATAGACAAACAGTGCCGCCGCCGCAAAAGCGCCGATCACATTGGCCCCCAAAACCACCCCCCAAAGCCGCAAAAGACTGCCAAAGATATGCCAGCTGCGTTCCTGCATCAGCGGCAAGACAGTGGTAATCGTATTTTCAGTAAATAATTGCATCCGTCCCATGATCACTGCGATGAACCCCAGCGAATAGCCAAGGTTCTCCACCAGAAACCGCCAGTTTGCATCGGGCAAATACGTCCGAAAGATCGCCTCCCCCAAAACCGAGAGGCTGATCAGCATCCCAGCAGATATTCCCGACCAGATCAGCGACCGGTTGGTGCGGTTCAATTCATCACGCCCTTCGCGCCGGATCACCTCATAGATCAGCTTAGGTGAAAGCGCCGCCGCCTCACTGACCGAACGTTCTTCAGCCTCCTCCTGTACGGCGGAATGAGGGGGCTTGTTCTGGATCAGTGGGGCCATCAGCGTGTTTCCTAGAAATCATGGACATGATGAACATAGACCTCCGCGGCCCCGCGCACAGCAAAAAGCCGACCTTATCTATTCTATGCGCCCGGTTTGCCGCCAGTATACGCTTGCCGATCGTTTCTTGACGAAGCGTCACTTGCCACTTGCCAATCCCGTGCGGGCGTTCAAACATGCAACCATGAATAGCAAGACTTCCTCCGCCATTGAGGCCAAGCGCGACGACCTGATCGCCCTGACCCAAGACCTGATCCGCATCCCGACGTTGAACCCGCCGGGGCAGGATTACCGCGCCATTTGCGAATACCTTGATCGCCGCCTGTCGGCACATGGGTTCGAGACACAGATGATCCGCGCCTTTGGTACGCCGGGCGACAGCGAAAAATACCCTCGCTGGAACATCATTGCGCGCCGCGAAGGTGTGCGGGGCGGTGATTGCGTGCACTTTAACAGCCATACCGATGTCGTTGAAGTCGGCGCAGGCTGGACCTTCGACCCCTTCGGCGCAGAAATTTCCGACGGTAAAATCTATGGCCGTGGCACCTGTGACATGAAGGGTGGTCTGGCCGCATCGATCATCGCCGCCGAAGCCTTTATCGAAACGCACCCGGACTTCGAAGGCGCGATTGAAATTTCCGGCACCGCCGATGAGGAATCCGGCGGCTATGGCGGTGTCGCTTATCTAGCTGAACAAGGTTTTTTTAACCCCGAAAAGGTCCAGCACGTCATCATCCCCGAACCCCTGCACAAAGACCGCATCTGCCTAGGCCACCGCGGCGGCTGGTGGGCAGAGATCGAAACCAAGGGCGAAATCGCTCACGGCTCCATGCCGTTCCTTGGGGATTGTGCCGTGCGTCACATGGGCGCGGTCCTAAACGAGTTCGAGAACAAACTTTTCCCGGCAATGGCCGCCCGCCGTACGGACATGCCTGTGGTCCCCGAAGGGGCCCGGTCCTCCACCATGAACATCAACTCGATCCACGGCGGCCAGGCCGAACAGGCCGATGACTTTGACGGGCTGCCCGCCCACTGCGTACCGGATTCCTGCCGCATCGTGATCGACCGACGGTTCCTGGCCGAAGAGCCATTGGATCAAGTGCGCAGCGAAGTGACCGACTTACTCGAAGGGCTGCGCGCCAGCCGCTTGGATTTCGATTATGAGCTGACCGAGCTAAACGCGGTGCTGCCGTCAATGACCGACCGCGAAGCGCCAGTGGTGCAAACGGTGTCCCAAGCGATCCAAGATGTGATGGGCAAAGCGCCGGAATATGTCGCCTCGCCCGGCACTTATGACCAAAAGCACATTGACCGGATCGGCAAGCTGAAAAACTGTATCGCCTATGGCCCCGGCCTACTGGAACTGGCGCATAAACCTGACGAATACATCGGCATCGACGACATGGTGGATTCCGCCAAAGTCATGGCCGCCGCCCTGGAATCGCTCCTACTTCCCAAAGCCTAACCGAGATCGGGCGCCGTCAGGCCCGTGGCGCCCCTTCCATCTTTATCCTTTCTTAAATACCGATCCCGAACCCTCAACCGGGCGGATCACCCGCGTTTGTCCCCCGCACTGCTCAGCGCCAACCCCTCGACAATCGCCGTCAACGCCGCCCCCCGGTGCAGTTCCGCCCGCGGGAAACGCGCGCGCAGGGCTGCTTCGACCACTTCCATCAGGCTCGACCCGCCAACGAAGATCAACCGATCCACCGCCGCGGCTTCAATACCTGCTTCGTACAATGTCGCCTCTGCCGCCGCACCGATTTTTTCGGCCTGTTTGGAAAGCCGTTTGCGCATCCAATCACGCGGCAGCGGAAGCGTGGCGCGGGGTTTCAGCATCGACACGTCGATCACCGGTTCCGCGTCCCCCTCTGCACCTGCGCCATTGGCACGGATCTTACCCGCCTCGACGGCAAAGGCGAGGTCATGACCCAGCTCTTCGTCGAGCACTTTGATCAACCGGGCCAGACGTTTGGGATGTTCGGCGAATTTATACAAATCTGCTGCGGCCTTGCGGGTGTCAGGCCCATACAAAAACGGGATCTTTGCCCAAGTTGCCAGATCGTTAAAAATTGCATTGGGCGCAAGGTGGGTGTCGCCGCCAAAAGCATGACGAATTTCGCTGCCCATGCCCAACTGAGGCATCACCCGTCCGATTGACAGCCAGCGGTCGAAATCGGTTCCGCCAAGGCGGATACCGTGGCTGGCCAGAATGTCGATCTCATCATTGCCGCGCTGGCGGAACAGAGTGAAATCCGAGGTGCCGCCGCCGATATCGACCACCAGACCCAGATCCCCCGGTTGCAGGGCCGCACGATTGGCAAGCGCTGCGGCTTCTGGCTCGTTCATGAAGTCCACATGGTCAAACCCGGCCCGGCCATAGGCTTCGCGCAGGTCTGTCAGGGCTTGGGCATCCCGCGCACCGTCGGCCGAGTGAAAGCGCACCGGACGACCTGAAAGCACCGCATCAAAGCGCGAACCCGTCGCCGCCTCGGCTCGTGATTTTACCGTCGCCAGAAATCGCGCGACGATGTCGATAAAATCCAGCCGTTCGCCCAAAAGCACCCGCCGTTCCCGCATAAGACGTGTGCCAAGCAGGCTTTTCAGCCCGCGCATATAGCGCCCTTCGGCCCCGGCCAGCAGCGCGTCTGAGGCGGCAGCCCCGATGCGCATTTCCTTCGCTTCGAAATCAAAAAATACCGCCGTCGGCAGCGTCTGCGCTTCGGCCTCCAGCGCGATCAGTTGCGGAACCCCATCCACTGCAATGCCCGCGGCAGTATTGGACGTTCCAAAATCGATCCCCAACGTAGCCATGGCGTTCTCCTAATGCCTTTTTCACAGATGATCTGACGCGCGCCACCTGTGCAAAGCACCCGCGATACCCTTCCCGCGCGCGCTTGGCAACGAATGCTGGCGCGCCGCGCGGGTTTTAGCTAGCCTCTGAGAAAAATACGCGAATATGGGAGAACTTCATGAACCGTTTGAACCGCTTAATGACTGGGGTGGCCGCTGCGGCTTTGGCTGTTGCCGCCACAGGGGCGCTTGCCAAAGACGACATCACCGTCGCCTTACAGCTAGAGCCGCCACACCTTGATCCAACCTCTGCCGCCGCCGGGGCCATCGACTCGGTGCTTTATACCAATGTTTTCGAAGGGCTGACCCGGTTCATGGGTGATGGTTCTGTCGTACCGGGGTTGGCCGAATCTTGGGAGATTTCCGAAGACGGGCTGACCTATACCTTCAAACTGCGTGAGGGTGTGACATTCCACGACGGCACCACGATGGACGCCGAAGACGTCAAATTCACCCTTGATCGGATCAACGCCGAGGACAGCGCCAACGCGCAAAAGGCGCTCTACGCCGCCATTTCTGAGGTCACTGTCGTCGACCCACAGACCGTTGAGGTCAAGCTGAGCGAGCCCAACGGCAACCTGCTGTTCAACTTGGCATGGGGCGACGCGGTGATCGTGGCACCCGAATCCATCGAGGCAATCAAACAAACCCCCGTCGGCACCGGCGCGTTCAAGTTCGACGAATGGCGCCAAGGCGACAAAATCACCCTGTCGCGCTATGACGACTATTGGGGCGACGCGCCTGCGTTGGCCAGCGCGACGTTCAAATTCATCTCAGACCCGACAGCAGCTTTTGCCTCGGTCATGGCCGAAGATGTTGATGTTTTCGCCGGCTTCCCCGCACCCGAAAACATTCCTCAGTTTGAGGCAGACCCGCGCTTTCAGGTGCTTGTCGGTTCGACAGAGGGCGAAACGATCCTGTCGATCAACAACCAACGGGCGCCGTTCGATAACGTCAAAGTCCGCGAGGCTGTGGCCCATGCGATTGACCGTCAGGCGATTATAGACGGGGCGATGTTTGGATATGGCACCCCCATTGGCACACATTTCGCCCCGCACAATCCCGACTACACCGATCTGACCGAGATGAGCGCATACGACCCGGAGAAGTCCAAAGCGCTGCTCGCCGAAGCTGGTTTTCCGGATGGGTTTGAGACGACCCTGCACCTGCCGCCCCCTTCCTATGCCCGTCGAGGAGGCGAGATCATCGCCGCGCAACTGGCCGAAGTCGGCATCAAGGCGCAGATTACCAATGTCGAATGGGCGCAATGGTTGGAGACTGTTTTCAAAGGCAAGGATTTCGGTCTGTCGATCGTAAGCCACACCGAGCCGATGGACATCAACATCTACGCCAACCCGGATTACTACTTCCAATATGACAATGCAGAGTTCCAATCTTTGATCGCGGAGTTCAACAAAACCGCAGACCCCGCAGCGCGTAGCGAGATGCTAGCCAAGGCGCAGCAAATCATCGCGGAAGACTATGTAAATGGGTTCCTGTTCCAGCTGGCTTTCCCGACGATTGCCAAGGCGGAAGTACAGGGGCTGTGGGTGAACGCACCAACCCAAGCCACCGATCTCAGCGGTGTAAGCTGGGCCGACTAATGTAGGGGATACCTAAGCACGACGAAAAAGGGCGCGCTGTGAAGCGCGCCCTTTCTATTCAAAACGAAGACCTATCAGTCTTTGCCGCGCAAGCCAGCTGCGGCTTCGCTTACCAATGCACCTGGGTTCTGGTTACAGACGACAACGAAGTCTTCCATAGCCTGCTGCATTTCGGTGTCAGCCATTTCGTCTGCGGACTCAGAATCTTCGACAGCTTTTGTGTCGTCGATCAGGGAGTCTTCTGTCTCTTCAGCGTCTGTCGCTTCAGCGGCAGTGATGTCGCTTGGCTCGGTACCGTCACTCTTGGTTTCGGTGATCATGGAGCCACCGTGGCCGCCGTCCTCAAGCTCAGCGATTGCCATGGAAGCGACTTCCATTTTATCTTCATTGCTGAGTTCTTGATATTGCGCGCATGTCATGGTGGCCATGTCCATGTGAGCAGCGGCGAAAGCGGGTGCAGAAACGGTGCCCAGAAGGCCGGCGATCGCAAGTGTTTTCAAAGTCGTTTTCATTTTAATCTCCAGTTTTTCTCTGTTCTCCCGAAGACAACCCCGCATAGCGGATATGGTTCCAGCGCATAGCAAGAAACCGCGATAACCTAGCGTGCTGGGTCTCAATCCGGCTGTCCGGCATGCGTTTTTTCCCTTAACGCGCGGCTCTATCAGTACAGCCCCTCGAATTTCAGCGTTTTTCATCGTGGCCATTGCGAAACTGCGCGCGGGCTCTGGACCCTCCCGACCGCGCCGCCTAACCTCCGCGCTATGGTGCGCTATGCGTTGAAAAGATTTCTCTCCCTGCTCATCAGCCTCGCCGTCGCGTCGCTGGTGATTTTTGTGGTTATTGAGGTCGCCCCCGGCGATCCGGCCTCCTTTATGCTGGGTCTGAATGCCCAGCCTGAGACATTGGCCGCCCTGCGCAGCGAACTCGGCCTCGATCAATCGCGGCCCGAGCGTTACCTCGAATGGGTCGGCGGGATGCTGCAGGGGGATTTCGGCACCTCTTACACCTATCGCACCCCAGTGACCGAAATGATCGGCGACCGGCTGTGGGTCTCGGTGCCTTTGGCGCTTTATGCGCTGACGCTTTCCGTCGTCGTGGCTTTTCCCGCGGGCATCTATGCCGCGTCACGCCGAGGGCGGGCAGGCGACATCGGGGTAATGGGCGCGACGCAATTGGGCGTGGCGGTGCCAAACTTCTGGTTCGCCATGATCCTTGTGTTGATTTTTTCGATCAACCTGCGCTGGTTCTCGGCGGGCGGCTTCGTCGGCTGGGACAAGGGGCTTTTTGCCGGGCTGCACGCGCTGACCCTTCCTGCCATTGCGCTGGCCTTGCCGCAGGCGGCGATCCTCGCGCGGGTCATGCGCTCAGCCCTGTTGGATGTAATGGGCGAAGATTTCATGCGCACCGCGCGGGCCAAAGGGCTGACCGCGCGGCAGGCCCTTTGGCGGCACGGGCTGCGCAATGCGTTGATCCCGGTACTGACGATCATCGGCTTGCAGTTCTCCTTCCTGCTGGCCGGGTCGATCATCATTGAGCAGGTTTTCTACCTACCCGGCCTTGGACGGCTGGTGTTCCAGTCAATCTCCGCGCGGGATCTGATCGTGGTCGAGTCGGTGGTGATGCTTTTGGTCTTCTCGGTGATCTTGGTGAATTTCCTCGTTGATCTGGCCTATGCCGCCGTCGACCCCCGGCTGAGGGCGCGCACATGAACCGCAACTTGATCCTTGGTGCTGCGCTGACTTCGGTCTTTCTATTGGCTGCGGTGATTTCCTTTGTCTGGACGCCCTATGACTATGCCGGGCTCGACATCGCGAACAAACTGCACAGCCCCTCATTGGCGCATCCCATGGGCACCGATCATTTCGGGCGCGATATTCTGAGCATGATCATGGTCGGCGCGCGTACCTCTATCGCGGTGGCGCTGGTGGCGGTGGGCATCGGCATGGGCGCAGGCGTCCCGTTGGGGCTCTGGGCTGCCGCGCGGCGCGGCAGCCTTGTGGATGAGGTCATCATGCGCGGCAATGATCTGGTCTTTGCCTTCCCGGCCATCGTCATCGCCATTCTGATCACAGCGGTCTTTGGTGCCGGGGCGATCAACGCAATCATCGCCATCGGCATCTTCAACATCCCGGTTTTCGCCCGCATCACCCGTGGCGCGGCGCTGTCGCTTTGGCAGAGAGAGTTTATCCTTGCCGCGCGGGTCGCCGGCAAATCCGCCGCCCGTATCTCGGCAGAGCATATCCTGCCCAACGTCGCCAATCTGCTGATCGTGCAGGGGACCATCCAATTCTCTCTCGGCATCCTTGCCGAAGCGGGGCTGAGTTATGTCGGCCTTGGCGCACAGCCTCCGGTGCCGTCTTGGGGGCGAATGCTGGCGGATGCACAAACCATGGTCAGCATCGCGCCGCATATGGCCCTGATGCCCGGCTTTGCGATCATCCTGACGGTGCTGGGGCTGAACCTGATGGGCGACGGACTGCGGGACATGCTGGATCCGCGTCTGAGGGTGGCACGTACATGACGCTTTTGAATGTCTCTAACCTTTCGCTGTCGATCCACGGGCTGCGCATCCTCGATGGGGTGACCTTCTCGGTCGCGCCGGGTGAAATCGTGGCCGTGACCGGGGAAAGCGGTTCGGGCAAGTCGATGACCGCGCTGGCGGCGATGCAACTGTTGCCCAAGGGCGCCAAGACCACCGGTCATCTGATGCTGGGCGATGATGATCTGACCCAAATGAGCGAAGCGGCGCTGTGCGGGGTGCGCGGCAATGACATCGGCATGGTGTTCCAAGAGCCGATGACCGCGCTGAACCCGGTGCAGACCATTGGCCGCCAAGTGGCCGAAACCATCCGCGTGCATGAGCCGCGCGTGTCGCGCGCTGAGGCTGAGGCACGCGCCGCCGATACCTTGACCCGCGTGGGCCTGCCGCAAGACCGCTTCCCCCTGTCGCGCTACCCGCATGAGCTGAGCGGTGGGCAACGCCAGCGCGTGGTGATCGCCATCGCCATCGCCCTGCGCCCCCGTCTGCTGATCGCGGATGAGCCGACCACGGCATTGGATGTCACCACGCAGGCACAGATCCTCGCCCTGCTGACCCGTCTGGCGCGCGAAGATGGCATGGGTCTGTTGATGATCACCCATGACCTTGCTGTCGTGGCCGATATGGCCGACCGCATCATCGTCATGCGCAAGGGTCAGATCGTCGAGCAGGGAGAGACCCAGAGCCTGCTGCGCGACATGCGCCACCCCTATACCAAAATGCTTTTCGAAGCCTCCCGCCATAAGGTCGATCTGCCTGAACCGCCTGCGCCCGTGCCGCTGCTGGAGGTCAAAGGCGTGTGCCGCGATTACCATCTGCCGCGCAAAACCCTGTTCGGTGCGCCGGGCACGTTCCGCGCGGTGGACGACCTCAACTTTACCCTGCACCGGGGGGAACGTTTGGGGCTGGTAGGCGAATCCGGTTGCGGGAAATCGACCCTGACACGGGCGATTTTGGGTCTGGAGCCGGTTCAGGAGGGCAGCATTACCGTTGATGGCCAGCCCGTCTTTACCGGTACGAAACCGAACCTCGCCGTACGCCGCAAAATGCAGGTGGTGTTCCAAGATCCCTTCGGTAGTTTCAATCCGCGCCACCGGGTAGATCGTCTGGTGACAGAGCCTTTTCATCTGCTCGACACCCCGCCACAGGGGGCAGAGCGGACCCGTGCGATTGACGAGGCGCTGACCGCTGTGGGCCTGCGCCCGGCGGATGCGCGCAAATATATCCACGAGTTCTCTGGTGGTCAGCGCCAGCGTATCGCCATCGCCCGCGCGCTGATCATCCGACCTGAGTTGATCCTTTTCGATGAAGCCGTAAGCGCATTAGATGTGTCGGTGCGCGCGCAGATCCTCGATCTGCTGGCAGAACTGTGCAGCCATTATGACCTAAGCTATCTTTTCATCTCTCACGATCTGTCGGTCGTGCGCAGCGTGACGGACCGGGTGCTGGTGATGCAGTCTGGCAAGATCGTAGAGGCGGGTGAAACCGCGCAGGTTTTTGACGCGCCGCAGCACGCTTATACCCGGTCGCTCATCGCTGCTGCGCCAGTTCTGCCCGATCTCAGCACACAGATATCCTAGCCAATCTTGCGCTCTTTGCAGCCTCGCCGCGGCCCCGGATTGATCAAAAACGCAATACGACCTACTCTAACCGGGGGGATTCCCGCAATAAGGGCATAACTGACGTCACGCCTTGATTGTAAAGCGGAATTTCCAAGCCCGGTCAGTTGCCTGAAGGCTGCGGCGCTCTACTTGTGCATGCAATGGTGTCCGCCTAAAGGGTGGGCCACCAATATAACAATGGGAGACATCTTATGAAAATGTTCAAAATGCTCGCGATGACCGGTGCCATGGTGGCCGGCTCTGCGGCCATGGCTCAGGAAAAGTTCATCACCATCGGCACCGGTGGCCAGACGGGCGTTTACTTCGTCGTCGGTCAGTCGATCTGCCGTCTGGTGAACCGCGGCACAGCGGATCACAACCTGAAGTGCACGGCGCCTTCGACCGGTGGGTCGATCGCCAACATCAACGCGATCAAAGCGGGCGACATGGACATGGGCGTTGCCCAGTCTGACTGGCAGTTCCACGCCTACAATGGCTCGTCGCAGTTCGAAGGCGACAAGTTCGACAACCTGCGCGCGGTCTTCTCCGTGCATGGTGAGCCGTTCAACGTGATCGCCCGTGCCGACAGCGGCATCGAGTCGTTCGACGACCTTAAAGGCAAGCGCGTCAACATCGGTAACCCCGGTTCCGGTCAGCGCGCCACCATGGAAGTCGTGATGGACGCCAAGGGCTGGACGCTGGACGATTTCGCACTGGCCTCCGAGCTGAAGCCTGCTGAGCAAGCTGCCGCTCTGGGCGACAACAAAGTGGATGCGATCATCTACACCGTGGGCCACCCGAACGGCTCCATCCAAGAAGCCGTGTCGACCATCGACGCCAAGCTGATCCCCGTTGACGGTGACGCGATCCAAGGTCTGATCGACAACAACCCTTACTACGCCGAGGCCACCGTGCCGGGCGGCATGTACAAGGGCACCGACAGCGACATCAAAACTTTCGGCGTGAAAGCGACGTTCGTAACTTCCGCCGATGTGGATGACGATGTTGTCTATCAGGTCGTTAAGGCCGTGTTCGACAACTTCGACCGTTTCAAGCGCCTGCACCCGGCGTTCGAAAACCTTACCCAAGAAGAGATGATCTCGGGCGGTCTGTCTGCTCCGCTGCACCCCGGTGCAGAGAAGTATTACAAAGAGCAAGGCTGGATCGAGTAATCTTCGCGTGACATGATAGCTCTGGCGGCGGTACGCTGCCGTCAGAGACCCGAAAAATAACAAGATGCGCACCCATCCTAAGATGGGGCCGACAGGGGGACGATATGTCTGAGAAGGACCAGCAAAAGGCCGCAGCCGTTGAGACCGCTGCGACCGGTGACCGAGGCGGATTAAGCCAGTCGGAACTGGACGAGCTTGTCGCTTCTTCTGACACGGGTGGCCGCACTGTCAGCGGGCTGATGGGCACCTTGCTGCTGCTCGTGGCGCTGGCATGGTCGCTGTTTCAGCTTTATATCGCCTCGCCCATTGGGCTTTTCAACGACACGCTGGCCCGGTCAATTCACTTAGGCTTTGCCATATTCCTTGGCATTATGGTGTTCCCGGCCACACGTACCAGTTTTCAGGTGGCGCTTGGCGTTATCGTTCCTGCCGTTCTTGCCGCGCTCTTTATGGTCAGCACCAAAGATTCGACCGCCGTCTGGTGGATCCCGATCCCAGCGGCTTTTGTCATTGCCACAGTGCTCCTTGGCTCCCCCAAAAACCGCATTCCGATCTGGGAATGGGCATTGGCGATTGTTGGCACCTTTTGCGCGCTTTACCTCTTTATCTTCTACCGTGAAATCGCCAACCGCGTCGGCGCGCCGATCCTGCCAGACTATATTGCAGGTGTTACCGGACTGTTAATCCTGCTCGAAGCCACCCGCCGCGCCCTTGGGCCTGCGTTGATGATCGTGGCGAGCATTTTTCTCTTCTACACCGTGCTTGGCCCATCTATGCCCAGCATCATCGCGCATAAGGGCAACAGCCTGTCGGAGATCGTGAACCACCAGTGGATCACCACCGAAGGCGTCTTTGGCATCGCACTTGGGGTTTCGACCTCCTTCGTGTTCCTCTTCGTGCTGTTCGGTTCACTTTTGGACCGTGCAGGCGCGGGCAACTATTTCATTCAAGTCGCGTTTAGCCTCATGGGCCACATGCGCGGCGGCCCGGCGAAAGCGGCTGTTGTGGCATCGGCCATGACCGGCCTGATTTCCGGCTCTTCCATCGCCAATGTGGTGACCACCGGCACATTCACCATTCCGTTGATGAAGAAGGTGGGCTTTAGCTCCGAAAAAGCGGGCGCGGTCGAGGTGGCCTCCTCGGTCAACGGACAGATCATGCCGCCCGTGATGGGGGCCGCGGCCTTCCTCATGGTTGAGTATGTCGGCATCCCCTATTTCGACGTGGTCAAACACGCCTTTCTGCCCGCGGTAATCTCCTACATCGCGCTGGTCTATATCGTGCATCTTGAGGCGATGAAGGCCGGGATGCAGGGCTTGCCGCGCGCCTATACGCCCAAGCCGCTGGTGCAGCAGCTGATCGGTATCGCCTTTGCGATCATCGCGATTTGCGCGTTGTCTTTCGCTGTGTACTACCTGATGGGCTGGATCCGTCCGACCTTCCCAGAAACTGCGGGCTATATCATCTTTGTCTTCCTTACGGCGGTCTATGTCGGCCTGCTCTATGTGGCGAGCAAGGAAGAACCGCTGAAACTGGATGATCCCAATGCCGAAGTGACATCGCTGCCGATGCCCGGCCCGACGGCGCGGTCTGGTTTGCATTTCATCTTGCCGGTGGTCGTGCTGGTCTGGGCGCTGATGGTCGATCGCCTGTCACCGGGCCTCTCGGCCTTCTGGGCGGCGTCTTACATGATCTTCATTCTGCTGACACAGCGCCCCTTGATGGCGATGTTCCGGGGCGAGAGCAAGTTCTTGAACGATGTGAAAGCGGGTGTTTTCGATCTGATCGACGGTCTCGTCACCGGTGCGCGCAATATGATCGGTATCGGTATCGCCACGGCGACAGCGGGTATCATCGTGGGCGCAGTCAGCCAGACAGGCGTCGGCTCGGCGCTGGCGGATGTGGTTGAGGTGCTTTCGGGCGGCAATATCCTTGCCATCCTCTTCCTGACGGCGGTGCTGTCGCTGATCCTCGGCATGGGCTTGCCCACCACGGCGAACTATATCGTCGTCTCGGCGCTGCTTGCACCAGTGATCGTGACATTGGGCCAGCAGAACGGGTTGATCGTGCCGCTGATCGCTGTGCACCTCTTTGTGTTCTACTTTGGCATCATGGCCGATGTGACCCCGCCGGTGGGTTTGGCGAGTTTCGCCGCCGCCGCCGTTTCGGGCGGTGATCCGATCCGCACCGGCTTGGTTGCCTTCTTCTATTCCCTGCGCACCGCGGCGCTGCCGTTCCTGTTTATCTTCAACACGGAATTGCTGTTGATTGGTGTGACATGGGGGCAGGGGCTGTTCATCTTTGTGGTGGCAACGGTGGCGATGCTGCTCTTTGCCGCTGCGACCCAAGGTTGGTTTTTGGCCCGCAACCGTTTCTACGAGTCCATCGCGCTGCTGCTGATTGCCTTTACGTTGTTCCGTCCGGGGTTCTGGATGGACATGGTCTATCCGCCCTATAGCGAAGAAGCCCCGGCTGAAATCGTGCAGGCGGCCGAGGAAACCCCTGCGGGCGAACGGCTGCGGTTGCGGGTTTCGGGCGTGAACGATCTGGGCGATCCGCTGGAATTTGTAGCGCTGCTGCCCATCGGCGCGGGCGAGACGGGGGCAGAGAAGCTGGAGGCTTCGGGCCTGATGTTCCGCGAGGATGGCGATAAGATGATCATCGACGATGTGATCTACGATAGCCCCGCCCAATCGGCTGGTCTGGACTGGGATCAAGAGGTGCTGCGCGTGCTGAAACCGGTGCCGCAGCCCAGCAAGTATTGGATGTTCATCCCTGCGCTCTTGCTGCTGGCGCTGGTTGTTTTCCTGCAACGGGGCCGTGCTGCGCGCGAAACGCGCAAGCCCGCGACAGCCTGAGGAGGGCACGCCATGTTTGATAATATCCTACTGACCGTTGACCTTGGCGACCCCAAGTCTTGGGAAAATGCATTGCCACAGGCGATAGACATGATCCGCTTGTCCAAGGGCACCTTGCATATCCTTTCGGTCGTGCCGGATATGGGCACGCCGCTGGTCGAGGGGTTTTTCCCTGCTGATTACGAAAAACAGGCCACAGGCCGCGCGGCCAAAGCGCTTGAAAAGCTAGTCGAGCGTGAAGTGCCTGATGACGTAAAGGTGAAGCAGCACCTTAAGTTCGGTAAGATCCACCGCGAAGCGCTGAAAACGATAAAGAAATCAAACGCCGATCTGGTTGTCATGGGGTCCGAACACCCTGACAGCCTGCGCGAGTTCCTTGTTGGGTCTAACGCAGACCGCATTGTGCGCCGTTCACCTGTTTCCGTTCTGGTCGTGAGGGCGTAAGACAGGTGCTTCGCGGAGATAGGCAAGGAAATGGTCCATTGCGCCGCGTTGGTCGGAGTATTCACGCATGACCCCTTTCGCGATTGCCGGCGTGCAGATGTACGTCAATGCCTTGCAGCCCAATGTCGACGGCATGATCCAGCGGCTCGACATCTTGATGGCGCGGTTCCCTTGGACGCAGATGGTGTTGTTCTCCGAACTGGCGCCCTTTGGCCCGCTTGACCGGTTTGCTCTGCCGCCTGAGAACGAGACGATTGAGCAGTTTCAGGCCGCTGCGCGGCGTCACCGGATCTGGCTGATCCCCGGCTCGATGTTCCTTAAGCACCCCGAAGATGGCCGGGTCTATAACACCTCCGTCGTCATCAACCCCGAGGGTGAAGTGGTGCGCCGCTATGCCAAGATGTTCCCATTCCGCCCCTATGAGGCCGGGATCGCGGCGGGCAATGAGTTCTGCATCTTCGACGTGCCGGAAGTGGGCCGCTTCGGTCTGTCGATCTGCTATGACATGTGGTTCCCCGAGACGACGCGCCAGCTGACCTCTCAGGGTGTCGAAGTGCTGTTGCACCCCGTCCTGACCGGCACCACCGACCGCGACGCGGAGCTTGCCATTGCGCGCGCCACGGCGGCGCAGTTTCAGTGTTACATTTTCGACGTGAACGGCCTTGGCGCGGGCGGTGTGGGCAAATCATGCGTGGTCGATCCGACCTCAATGGTTTTGCACCAGTCGGCGGGCCAAGAAGACATGTTCCCGATTGAGATTGACCTCAACATGGTGCGCCGCCAGCGCGAGACGGGCATGAAGGGCTTGGGCCAACTGCTTAAGTCCTTCCGTGATCGCCCGACAGACTTCCCGGTCTATGACCGCGAAAGCGGCGCGGATGCGTTCCTGCACACCCTCGGCCCGCTTGAGATTCCACAGCAGGGCACCCGCGCGGGGCTGCACGTCGATGTGCCGGGCCAACAGGTTCCGGCTGAAATTCCCGCTTACAAGGGCAAGAACGGCTTCCCACCCGAGCCGCTTGCCAGCCCCACCGCCGGCACTGCGCCGGAAGTGGCCCAAGCACCGGTCCCCGCAGCACCCGCTGCGGCGATGCCCGATCCACAGACAACGCTCGAAACACCCGGGCACAACGAAAATACCAGCGGCTAGGCCGGGGCGAGGTTCGCGCAAAGCGTGACCTGATGCATCGGTCGGCCCTCCAGCAGAGGACGACTGATGCATTCTATGAACGACTATTCCTCGGCCATTCAACTGCGGTCGGATCGGTGGAGCGCCCTGCGCGCCGCCGCCGCCGCCATGTCGCGCGACCCAAAGGGCAAAGGCGCGTCGCAGGGGCGCAAGGAAATCGAGGCGCTGTTCGACTCACTTGCCCTGATCGAGCCCTATTGGGCCTTTCCGGGCATGTCCGCCTTCGACCACATGCGCCGCCAGTTCGCTCATGGGAATTTCGAGGATCTGGCTTTCGCCGTAAACCGCGTGACCCGTGCGTTGACCACCGGCGCCTACCGCCGCCGCACGATCCCGCTGGAACGTGATAGTCTGGATCAAGACGAGCACGACGACGAGGCCATGCTGCCGCCCGAGGCACGGGCGCTGGCAAAGCCCTATTTCGAAGTGCTGATCGTCGACAGTGTGAGCGAACAGCAGGAGCGCTGGCTGCGCAGCAATGTCACCCGCATGCGCCGCACCGAAGACCCGTTCATCTATGAGGCGGTTGTGGTGCCCAGCCTTGAAGACGCGCTGATTGCGGTGATGTTCAACCACAACATTCAAGCGATCGTGGTGCGGCCCGGTCTGACCCTGAAATCCAAGGTGGATCAGCAGATTCTGACCCGCTACCTCGCCCGCGCGGGAGGGCAAGATGAGATCGACGCGCTAGAGCCTGAAAACTACGGCCCTGAGCTTTGCCGAATGATTGCCAAAGTGCGGCCCGAGTTAGACGCCTATCTGGTGACCGAACGCTCGGTTGAGGATATCGCCGGGCTTGATCTAGGTATCTGCCGCCGGGTTTTCTACAACCAAGAAGACTTCATGGAACTGCACCTCAACATCCTGCGTGGGGTGCAGGCGCGCAACAAATCGCCCTTCTTCACCGCGCTGGTGGAGTATTCCAAACAGCCGACAGGTGTTTTCCATGCCATGCCGATCAGCCGCGGCAAGTCGATCACCCGTAGCCATTGGATTCAGGACATGGGGGCGTTTTACGGCCCTAACATCTTCCTAGCAGAGACCTCGGCCACCTCAGGCGGGCTGGATAGTTTGCTGGAACCGCACGGCCCGATCAAAGAGGCGCAGGAGCTGGCCAGCCGGGCTTTCGGCTCTAAACAGACGTTTTTCGCAACCAACGGCACTTCGACCTGTAACAAGATCGTGGTGCAGGCGCTTGTGCGGCCCGGTGACATCGTGCTGGTCGACCGCGACTGCCACAAGTCGCACCACTATGGCATGGTGCTTGCGGGCGCGCAGGTGAGCTACCTCGACAGCTATCCGCTGAATGAATATTCGATGTATGGCGCGGTGCCGCTGCGCGAGATCAAGGAACGCCTTCTGGAGCTGAAGGCCGCCGGCAAGCTTGACCGGGTGCGGATGCTGCTTCTGACCAACTGCACCTTTGACGGGCTGGTCTATAACGTCGAACGGGTGATGGAGGAATGTCTGGCCATTAAGCCCGATCTCATCTTCCTCTGGGACGAGGCGTGGTTCGCTTTCGCCCGGTTTAGTCCCACATATCGCCAGCGCACGGCGATGAATGCAGCCAACACCCTGCGCGAAAAGTTCAAGTCTGACGCCCATGCTAACGCCTATGAGGCACAGCAAAAGACGCTGAAAGACGCGGACGACGAGACCCTGCTGAGCACCCGGCTGATCCCACCGCCGCAGGCGCGGGTGCGTGCCTATGCCACGCAATCGACCCACAAAACGCTGACCTCGCTGCGTCAGGGTTCGATGATCCACGTCAACGATCAGGACTTCAAAGGCGAAGTCGAGCAGAGCTTCCATGAAGCTTACATGACCCACACCTCGACCTCACCGAACTACCAGATCATTGCCTCGCTCGATGTGGGCCGCCGACAGGTCGAACTCGAAGGGTTCGAGTTTGTGCAAAGGCAGGTCGAAGCGGCCATGTCCATGCGCCGCGCGATCAGCGAACACGCCTTGCTGCGCAAGTATTTCAAGGTACTGACCGCCGGAGACATGATCCCTGAGGCGCATCGCGAAAGCGGGGTCACCAGCTATTACGATACCGAACAGGGCTGGACCGACATGTGGGATTGCTGGGAGCAGGACGAATTCGTGCTCGATGCCACCCGCGTGACCCTCGCGGTGGGCGGCACGGGTTGGGATGGCGATACCTTCAAGACACAGATCCTGATGGATAAATACGGCATCCAGATCAACAAAACCTCGCGCAATACCGTGTTGTTCATGACCAACATCGGCACCACGCGTTCTTCGGTGGCCTATCTGATCGAAGTGCTGGTCGAGATCGCCAAATCGCTCGACGATCTGCTGGATGACGCCAGCCGGATGGAGCGTCTGTCGTTCGATCGACGCGTCACCAACCTGATGGAGAACTACCCGCCGCTGCCGGACTTCAGCAAATTCCACGATGCTTTTCGCGCCAATGACACGCCCGAGGGCGACATTCGCACGCCGTTCTTCCTCGCCTATGACGAGAAAAACTGTGACTACCTTGACCTGAACGGCACGCTTCAAGAGGCGATGGATGCGGGCGAGACCGTTGTCTCGGCCAGTTTCATCATCCCTTATCCGCCCGGCTTTCCGATCCTAGTCCCCGGGCAAGTCGTCAGTCAGGAAATTCTCGCTTTCATGCGTGCGCTGGATGTCAGCGAAATCCACGGATACCGGCCTGATCTGGGCCTGCGCGTCTTTACCACCGAAGCGCTCAACCGCGTGCGCCGCAAAGACCTTTCTTCTTCACCCGTTTGACCAAAAGGACCAACGACATGGCAACAGTACTTAAAAATATCTCTGAAATCCGCCGGTTCTTTCACCGAAACGAAGACCCTGTTTATTTTATTTCGGCCACAAACTTTAACCTGTTGGGGTTGGATGAGTGGGTGAAGAACTTCAAATACATCTGCTACATCGACTGCTACGGCGGCAAGCATCCCAACGTCTTCTGCCCCTCGGAGCAGCCTCATGCGGAATTCCAGAGCATTGAGGACATCAACAACTATCTGCTGCAGCACAAGGAGGTCATCGACTTCATCAAGCGCCGTGGCGGCAAGCCCAAGTTTGTCTTCTTGATGTTCGACGAAGAGACTGAGCGTCTCTCAAAAGAGCTGGGCGCAGATGTCTGGTTCCCCAAGGCCAAGCTGCGCCAATCGATGGACAACAAGATCGAAACCGTGCGTATCGGCAACAAGGCAGGCGTGCCCTCGGTGCCGAACGTTCTGGCCGAGGTGAAGTCTTATGACGATCTGAAAAAGACCTGCGAGAAGGCCGGGATTGGCAATGATCTGGTGTTGCAATCGGCCTATGGCGACAGCGGGCACACGACGTTCTTTATCAAATCCGAAGCTGACTTCCGCCGCCATGAGAGCGAGATCATCGGCGAGGGTGAGATCAAGATCATGAAGCGCATCGATTGCCGAGGTGCGGCGATTGAGGCCTGCGCCACCAAGGAAGGCACGATTGTCGGCCCGCTGATGACTGAACTGGTCGGCTTCAAAGAACTGACCCCCTATCGCGGCGGCTGGTGCGGCAACGAGATCCTTGCCACCGCCTTCCCGCCGAAAGTCCGCGAAAAAGCGCGCGATCTGACCTTCAAGTTTGGCGAACAGCTGCGCAAAGAAGGCTATCGCGGTTATTTCGAATTGGATTTCTTGATCGACAAGAAGACCGGCGACCTGTGGCTGGGTGAATTGAACCCACGCATCACCGGCGCATCGTCGATGACCAACCACGCGGCCTTTGCTCATGCCGATGCGCCGCTTTTCCTGTTCCACCTTCTGGAGTTCTCGAAAAAGAAATTCGATCTGGACGTGGATGAACTGAACGCCCGCTGGGCCGACCCTGAGATGATCGACGGTTGGAGCCAGATGGTGATCAAGCACACCGACGACAGCGTCGACATCTGCACCGATGCGCCAGAGACCGGCATCTATAAGATGAAAGAAGACGGCAGCGTGGTCTTTGACCGCTTCGATTATCACCGCCGTGCGGTGGAGAGTGAGAGCGAGGCCTTCTTCCTGCGCATCTTGCAACCGGGTGATTACCGCTATGAAGGGGCCGACATTGGCATCCTTGTGACGCGGGGTCGATCGATGACCAAGTCTTTCCAGTTGAATGAGCGCGCGAAAAAGTGGATTCACGGGATCAAACGTGCGGTGGACGGTAAACCCATCCCCTCCGCTTCTGCTGGTCCGGAGTTTTCTGACCCGGCGTTCAAGATCCTGTAACGAAATGAAAGGCCGCGATGTACTGGCGCGCACTGTCCGAAGACCAGCCCGGCCCCAAGTGGGCCGGACTCTTCGCGGCCTATTGGCCTGACTACCATGCGTGGTGGCTGAAGGAGGGTGAGGCCGCGCGCCCCACCTACGCCCAATGCCGCCGCGCCTTGGCCAAACACATGCCGGAAATGCTGCCGCTCTATGACGAGCTTTGCACCCTTGCAGGCGGCGGCGATCACGCCGCGCGGTTCCTCAGCTTCTATTGCCCGCCACCTTATCTCTCAGCCTGCTCCCAAGCGATCTGGGCCGGGAAAGAGCCGGTCATGGTGCGCAACTACGATTATAACCCCAATGCTTTTGACGCGATGGTGCTGCGCACGGGTTGGCAAGGACGGCAGGTCATGGGCACCTCAGACGGGCTTTGGGGGCTGGTCGATGGGGTGAACGACGCAGGGCTGTCGATCTCGCTGACCTTTGGCGGGCGGCGCGTGGTGGGCGAGGGCTTCGGCGTGCCACTGATCCTGCGCTATGTGCTGCAAACCTGCGAAACTGCGCAAGAGGCGGGCGAGGTGCTGTCGCGGGTGCCGACGCATATGAGCTATAACGTCACCGTGCTGGACCGGAAACGCAACTATCTGACTGCGATGATGGCCCCTGACCGCCCGGCGGTCATCACCCGCGCGGCGGTGGCGACGAACCATCAAGAAAGCGTTGAGTGGATCAGCCATGCACGGTTCACTGCCACTGTGGAGCGTGAACGCTATCTCTTGCAGCGTCTGCGGCTGCACCGTGACCCCGAAGAGAAGTTTATCGGCGCGTTTCTGAAGCCGCCGCTTTATTCCACGGCGTTTAATGCGGGGTTTGGCACGCTCTATACTGCTGTTTACCGACCGCGAAAGCGCCAGATGGAACTGCGTTGGCCCGGCACAACATGGGCGCTTTCCTTGAGCGATTTCACCGAAGGCGCGCGGCAGGTGCTGGTGCCGGGGGCGGCATGAGCATGGCGGAACGTACAGGGCCGCTGGCCTCGTTAAGGGTGGTGGAGTTTTCTGGGCTGGGGCCTGCGCCGCTTGCTGGGCAGTTGCTGGCCGATCTTGGGGCGGATGTCATTACGGTCGACCGCAAAGCCGCCCCGGCGGACCCGTCGGACATTAACCGGCGCGGCAAGCGTTCGGTGGTGTTGAACCTGAAAAAATCCGAAGGCATCGCGGCGGCGCGGGCGCTGATCGCTTCCGCCGATGTGCTGATCGAGGGGTTTCGCCCCGGCGTGATGGAGCGTTTGGGCCTCGGACCTGAGAGTTGCCCTGAGATACTGATCTATGGCCGCATGACCGGTTGGGGCCAGACTGGCCCATGGGCGCAAACGGCGGGGCATGACATCAACTATCTGGCTCTAACAGGGGCTTTACACGCCATGGGCAGCGCGGATGCGCCCCCTGTGCCGCCGCTGAATATGGTCGCAGACTACGGCGGCGGGACGATGTTTCTGCTGTTAGGCATCCTCTCGGCAGTGATCGAGCGCGGTGTGACAGGCAAAGGCCAAGTGGTCGATGCGGCCATGGTCGATGGGGTGCCGGCGATGATGGGGCTGATCCACGGCATGTTGGCTCAAAACAAGTGGACGGAAGAGCGCGCCGCAAATTGGCTGGACGGGGCCGCACCTTTCTATCGATGCTACACCTGTGCGGATGGCAAGTTTCTCGCTGTGGGCGCTTTAGAGCCTCAGTTCTACGCGATCCTTTTAGACAAGCTAGACCTGCCCGCAGAGTATGCGACCACCCAAAACGACACCGCCACATGGCCCGCGCGGACCACTGAATTCGCCGCGATCTTTGCCACGCGCAGCCGCGACGACTGGGCTGCGCATTTCGATGGTTCCGACGCCTGTGTCGCCCCGGTGCTGCGCTTTTCCGAAGCGCCGGATCATCCCCAGATGGCGGCGCGGGGCAATGTGCTGCGCGTGGATGGCGTGCTGCAATCAGGCCACGCGCCGCGATTTGGGGCGGGGGCACCGGAAATGCCCAGCCCACCGCGTGCTATCGGCGCAGATACGGACGCGGTGTTAAAGGAACTGGGCGTCACCTTGGACCGCGCATAAAAAACCCCGGCCAAATGACCGGGGGTAAATCGTAAATCGTTATACGCGACTTAAGCCGCCTTACGCTCATGCTTGCCTTCTTCGATCTCCTCGACGATCTTGGCCACGAATGCATCCAGATCTTCGGGCGACCGGCTGGTAACGATGCCTTGGTCAGCCACCACTTCGCTGTCTTCGTAATGCGCACCGGCGTTCTTCACGTCTGTTGCGATAGACGCATAGCAGGTTGCTTTGCGGCCCTTGATAATGCCTGCCTCAATCAGCAGCCACGGGGCATGGCAGATGGCGGCGACGGTCTTGCCGCTGTCGTGGAACTTGCGGATCAGCGCCACGGCGTCTTTGTTAGCGCGCAGCAGGTCGGGGTTGATCTGGCCGCCGGGTAGAACGATGCCGTGGTAGTCATCCACCACTACGTCTTTCAGCGCCAGATCGGCAGGGGTGGTGTCGCCCCAATCGTCTTCGTCCCAGCCCTTGATGCCATTGCCGTCGGGAGTGGCCACATGGACGGTTGCGCCGCGCGCACGAAGGTCGTTCAGGGGCTTTTCCAGTTCGGACTGCTCGAACCCGTCGGTTGCGAGGATCAGGATCTTTGCATTGTTAATGTCGGTCATTGCTTTCTCCTTTATGATTTCTGTTGGACCAACGAGGTGCGCAGCGGCCTGTTCCGCTCACATTCGTGAGAGCGCGATGTTCCGCCGGTGCAGATACGTCACAAGGCCTGGAATATTTGTTGATACGGCGGGGGGCGGCATCATATATCCACTCAGAATGGATCACCCCGACACACCCCTTGCCGACTTGCCGATGGACGAGCTGATCGTCTGTCCGCAATGCGATGCAATCTACAGGCTGCGGCGTCCCGCCCATGGGGAACGTGCGGCCTGTGAGCGGTGCCATACGGCGCTGATCACACCGCGCCAAAATGCCGGTTTGCAAATCATCGCAGTCGCGGTGGCGGTTATGGTGCTAATCATCGGCGCGGCGGTCTTTCCTTTCCTTACCATCGATGCGGCAGGCACCAGCAATGCGGTGTCGGTGCTGGATGCGGCGCTGGCTTTTTCGGGCGGGCCGATGATCCTGCTGTCGTTGGCCACTGCGGCGCTGATCTTTTTCATACCGCTTTTGCGGGTAATGCTGACGCTTTATGTGCTGATCCCCGTGGTATTGGACCGCCCTGCAGCGCGCCATGCGGTCGCGGCCTTTCGTCTGTCAGAAGAACTGCGGCCCTGGTCGATGGCTGAAATCTTTGCGATTGGCTGTGCCGTGGCGCTGGTCAAGGTGGCCGATCTGGCCGATGTCGGCTTTGGGCCGGCCTTTTACATGTTCGGGGCGTTGGTAGTGCTTGTCATCGCGCAGGACAGATTTTTATGCAAATGGTCCGTATGGAACTCTCTGGAACATCCCAAGAAATCCTGAGCGCACGGGAGCTGGGCATCGTCGCCTGCACCCGGTGTAGCAAGCCCGCGCCAATGGGCACGCCGACCTGTAGCCGTTGCGGGCACCGGCTGGTGTCGCGCGACCGTCTGAGCCTTCAACGGGTTTGGGCGTATTGGACGGTCGGGCTGATGTGCTACATCCCCGCGAATACCTATCCGATGCTTAAGACCCGAACGCTGTTTCAGGTCGAGGAAAGCACAATCATCGGCGGGGCGGTCGAGTTGGCGCAGTATGGCAACTGGGGGATCGCGCTTATCATCCTTTTTGCATCTGTCGTCATTCCGCTCGCAAAATTCATGGCCGTGGCCTTTCTGGCGATCAGCGTTAAACGGCGTTCTGTTACGTCTCAGCGGCAGCGGCATTATTTATATGAGCTGGTCGAGTATATCGGTCGCTGGTCAATGATTGACATCTTTGTGGTTGCGATTTTGTCGTCTCTGGTGCAACTCAAGACACTGGCCGCTATTAATCCGGGAGTTGCGAGCATCTTTTTTGCCCTCTCTGTGATCTTTACCATGTTGGCAGCACAAGCGTTTGATACCCGTATGATCTGGGACGCTCAGACCAAGGACGAGGGCCCGAAAACCGATGACTAAAACGCCAACCGACGTGCCCATTTCGCCCACGCGCAAGATGTTCCTCAGCGGGGCGTCGGTGATCTGGATTATCCCAATCCTTGCCTTGATCGTCGCACTTTTCGTCGCTTACCGTTCCTATGCAGAACGCGGCCCGTTGATCGTCGTTGAATTCGAAGCGGGCGCCGGCATCTCTGCCGGAGAGACCGAATTGCGCTTTCGCGATGTAACGGTCGGGGTGGTCGAAAAAGTCGGCTTTACCTCTGACCTTGAAAAAGTGACGGCACATATCCGCATTGACAAAGATGTGGCCCCCTACATCGACAGCGGGGCGGTTTTTTGGGTCGTACAGCCCGAAGTCACCGCGCAGGGCATCACGGGGCTAAGCACTGTGCTAAGCGGTGTCTACATCGAAGGGTCATGGGATCAGCAGGTCGGACCGCCAGCGCAACGTTTCCAAGGGTCTTCGACCCAGCCGCTGATCCGCGGTGGTCAGAATGGGCTTGAGATCGCGTTCCGCTCGACCGCCAATGGTCAGCTAACGGACAATGTGCCGATACTTTACAAAGGTATCGAAGTCGGTCGGGTTGGCTATGCCAAAATCGCCCCGCGTGGCAACTTCGCCATCGTCGAAGCGCTGATTTTCGAGGAGCATCGCCAGCTTATCAATGAATCTACCCGTTTTTGGGATGCCTCCGGCTTTAGCGTGAATATCGGTCCTGCCGGGGCTGAGATCGATTTTTCCTCGCTGGCAACCCTTGTGGGCGGCGGCGTGACTTTTGATACCTTCGTGTCGGGTGGCGCGCAGGTGTCCGACGGCACAGTATTTGAAATCTATCCCGACAAAGAAACCGCGCGGAATTCCGTCTTTAACGCGTCCGAAGTTGATCCGCTTAAAATGAGCGTTGTATTCGACGACAATATCTCAGGTTTGATCGTCGGGGCCCCGGTCGAGATGAGCGGGCTTGAGATCGGTGAAGTAGAAACGCTCTCGGGTCTTGTAGATTTCGAACGCTTTGGCGACAGCCGTGTTCGGTTGAACGCGATCCTGTCGATCCAGCCCGCACATCTGGGGTTGCAGGGCGATGTGACGGCTGATGCAGCGCTGGCGTTCCTCTCCGAGCGTGTTGAGGATGGCCTGCGCGCGCGGCTTGCTTCGGCCAGCCTGCTCACCGGCGGGCTGAAGGTTGAGATGGTGATGGTCGAAGACGCGCCCGAGGCGTCTCTCAATGAGACCGACAACAATCTCGCGTTGATGCCAACCACCGAAAGCGATGTCTCTGACGCCGCCGCCACGGTCGAGGGCGTATTCACACGTATCAACAGCCTGCCCATCGAAGAGCTGCTCAGCAGCGCGATTTCGTTCCTGAATTCCGCAGAGGCCTTTGTTTCTGATGAAGACCTGCGTGAAACCCCACAAGATGTGCGCGCCCTGTTGGGCGAACTGACGGGGCTTGTCTCTTCTGAAGAGGTCAAGAATGTGCCTGTGGCGCTGAACGGGACGCTGGTGCGGATCGAACAGTTGGTTGCTAAACTCGAAGAAGAGCGCGTTGTTGAACGGCTTTCCACTGCGTTGGAAAGCGCCTCGGAAGCAGCGAGTTCAGTTTCGTCCTCGGTCGAGGGCGTGCCAGAACTGGTGGAAAGCATCCAAGCAGTCGCTGCCAAGGCTGAAACGCTAGAGGTCGAAGAGCTGGTGGTCGCACTCACAGAGCTTACTGAATCTGCGGATGCCGTGATTGGCACCGACGATGCGGTTGCCCTGCCGGGCGCGCTGAAACGTGCACTGGACGAGGTGAACGCCACACTCGAAGAGCTGCGTGAAGGCGGTGCTATTGAAAACGTGAACCGCACCTTGGCGTCGGCACGCAATGCCGCCGACAATATCGCAGTCTCGGCGCGTGACCTGCCGCAGGTGGTAGCGCGTTTGACCGCGCTGTTCGCACAGGCCAGCAGCACGATCGAAGGCTATAACAAAGGTGAACAGCTTAGCCGCAGCGCCGAGCGCACCCTGCGTGACATCCAGAAAGCCGCCGAAGCACTTGCATCTTTGGCGCGGACCATTGAACGTAACCCCAATTCTCTATTGCTGGGACGGTAAAGCATGAACATTGCAAAACCCCTAATCACCCTCGGTCTGCTGGTCGCTTTGGCCGCATGCGGTGGCACGACCGAGCGTTTTACCGTGCGCGCCCCAGCGATAACGGAGAAAACCTCGATCGCGTTCACCTCGGTTGAAGTCCGCGATGTGTCATTGCCGACCTACGCCGCGGCCGAAGAAATCTCGCTGCAGATGGCGGATGGTAGCCTTATCAGTTCGTCGGACGTGTTGTGGGCCGATGCGCCCGAGCGCGCCGTGGCGCTTGAGTTAAGCCAGAACCTTGCACGCATGACCGGGCGCCGCGTTGCGTCTGAGCCTTGGCCGTTCGAAGCCTTCCCCGATGCCCGTCTCGAAGTACGCTTTGCAGAATTCGTGGCGACCGAAACAGGTCAGTTCCGCGCGTCGGGTCAGTACTTCGTCGCCGTCTCGGATGACCGTCGGGAGCGTTCGGGTCTGTTTGACCTAAGCGTGCCGTTCAACGGCGAAGGGGGGATCAATGCCATCGCAACCGCACGCGGTCAGCTTGTCCTCGATCTGGCCCGCTATATTGCGCAGAACGGGCTGAAGTAAGCGCTTCCACCCGAAAATGACTTAACGGCGCGCATAGTTCAGACTGTTCAGATAATTCTGAATAGACTTGATTTGTGCCGAAGTCTGTCTATTTACCGTCAACGCAGGCTGTCGTTGACGGGGAACAGATGAATACCACTGAACAAATAGACCGAGTTCGTGACGACTTTATTACGCGGATGGGCGTGATCGCGATGGGCGAAGGGCTGCCCCGCATGTCGGGTCAGATATTTGCCATGCTCGTTTTCGAAGGCGAGGCGATTGCCTTTGGCGCGCTATCGCGCCGTCTGTCCGTCAGCCGTGCCACGATCAGCACTTCTATCCGCCTGCTCGAAGAGCGCGGCCTGATCCGGCGCGTCAATAAAACGGGTGACCGGCAAGATTACTTCCAACTTGCCGATGACGCCTATGCCGCGATGACAAAATACGCACTTGCTGGCACGCGCCACGCCAAGGCCGAGATCAATGACACCATGAGCAAGCTTCCCGAAGATGCCGATGGGGTGCGCGCGAGGCTCGATTCTTTTGCGGCGTTCTACGACACGATCAGTGAAGCGCTTGACGATGTCGCCACCCGGGTAAGCAAGCCCAAGATTTGACGCGTGACCTAAAGACACATGGTTGCAGCGATGGAGTTCTACCAATGAGTGACACATCCCAAGAGCGCAAGACGCTCTCCTTTGATAGCGATGCCGGCTCGAAACGGTCGAAGTTCATCGCGGGGGGCATTGCGGTGCTGATCGGCCTTTGGATGGGCAGTGGCTATATCATCCCATCCGAAGAAACCGAAGCAGCCGCACCCGCACCAATCTCACCTAAGGCGGTCACAGTTGCGGTGCGTCGTTCTCAGGCGGACAATGTGACCCAAGTTTTCGTGGCCGAAGGCCAAGCGTTGCCAGACCGCGATACGATGGTGCGTGCAGAATCCGGGGGCGAGATCGCCGAAGTGCTGGTCGCCAAAGGCGCTGTTCTGGAGGCGGGCGATTTGATTGCCCGGCTTAGCACCACGGCGCGCGACTCTGACCTGGCCCGCGCGCGGGAAGAGCTGAACCGCGCGCAACGCGAATATGACAATGCCGAAGCACTGCTGGAGCGTGGTGTCTCTACCGTTGACCGCGTCAGCCAAGCGCGCGCAACCCTGGCCTCTGCGCAGGCATCTGTCACGACTGCCGAAGAGGCGCTGAACAATACCGAAATCCGTGCACCTTTTCCGGGGCGGCTTGAGATGTTGGATATCTCTGCGGGCGAATTCGTCTCCACCGGCGATGACATTGCCCGGTTGGTGGATAACACGCCGCTGACCATCCAAGTGCAGGTGCCCCAGCAAGCGCTGAAAGACGTCAAGGAAGGGCAGGAAGCCGACGTGACGTTTATCACCGGGGCCGAAGCACAGGGCGAAGTGCAATTCGTATCGAGCAGCGCCAGCGCCGAAACCCGGACCTTTACCGCCGAGATTAGGGTCGAGAACACCGAGGGTGCGATCCCTGCCGGTATATCCGCCCGCGTGCGCATCCCCACGGGCGAGACCCGCGCGCATTTCGTCTCTCCGGCGATCCTGTCTTTGGACACCAATGGCACTTTGGGTGTGAAGACGGTGAATGACGAAAACAAAGTCGTTTTCAATAAGATTGCGATTGTCCGCGCTCAAACGGATGGCATCTGGATCGGGGGCCTGCCGGATGAGGCCGAGATCATCACCATCGGGCAGGGTTTCGTGAACGACGGCGAAACTGTCAATCCGCAGGCCGAAACCAGCACTGAAGACGCCCCCAAAGAGCAACCTATGACGGGCGTGCCAGAGATTGATGAACTGGAGGACACCGCCGCTGGTGCAGGCCAGATCACCGGCAGCGCCGAAGCCGCCCAGCCGGAGCGCGTGGAATGAACGCCCTGATCGACGCCGCCTTTAGCCGCGGCCGTGTGGTAATCCTAGGTCTGGTCATGATCCTGCTCGTCGGGGCCTATGCCTATGTCGGTATTCCCAAGGAAAGCTCGCCCGAGATCCCTATTCCGACGCTCTATGTCTCCACCACGCTCGAAGGTATCTCACCCGAAGACAGTGAACGGCTGTTGGTCGAGCCGCTTGAGACAGAGCTTAGCGCGATCACCGGGCTAAAGCAGATCACCTCAAACGGGGCCGAAGGCCATGCCTCTGTGCAACTGGAGTTTGAGCCGGGGTTCGACTCTGATGAAGCGCTCGACAAGGTGCGCGAAGGCGTTGACCGGGCTAAGTCTGACCTGCCCGAAGACGCCACCGACCCGGTTGTGACCGAGATCAACACAGCGCTGTTCCCGATCCTGACCGCGATCCTGTCCGGGCCGGTGCCAGAGCGCACGCTTAACCGTATTTCCGAGGAACTGAAGGACGCGATTGAAGGGCTGTCTGGCGTGCTCGAAGTCGACGTTGGCGGAGAGCGCACAGAGCTTTTGGAGGTCTTAATCGACCCCACGGTGTTTGAGACCTACAACATCTCGTTCGAAGAGCTGATCAGTCAGATCAACCGCAACAACCGCCTGATTGCTGCAGGCGCGATTGAAAGCGGCGCGGGGCGGCTGGTGCTCAAGGTGCCGGGGCTGATCGAAGACGTCGAAGACGTCATGTCTCTGCCAATCAAGGTGCGCGGCGATACTGTGGTGACCTTCGCTGATGTCGCCACGATCCGCCGCACCTTCAAAGATCCCACCGGCTTTGCGCGCATTGATGGGCAACCGGCACTGGCGTTGGAGATCAAGAAACGCTCGGGCGCGAACATCATTGAAACGGTTGCCGCCGTGCGCGAGCTGATTGATGAAATGCGGACGGAATGGCCTGACAGCATCACCGTCAAATACACCCAAGACGAATCTGAGCAGGTCCAAAGCATGCTCAGCGATCTGGAAGCGAATGTTATTGCGGCCGTGATCCTTGTGATGATCGTGATCGTCTGGGCCTTGGGCGTCCGCTCGGCTCTGCTGGTGGGGCTGGCGATTCCGGGGGCGTTTCTGGCCGGTGTCACCGCGCTTTGGGTGATGGGCTATACGATGAACCTCGTGGTGCTTTTCTCGCTGATCCTCGTGGTGGGCATGCTGGTGGACGGCGCCATCGTAACCACCGAACTGGCCGATCGCCGCCTGCAGGAGGGGCATTCCCCCCGTGCGGCCTATGCCCATGCGGCGAAGCGTATGTCATGGCCGATCATCGCCTCAACTGCCACGACGTTGAGCGTGTTCTTCCCGCTGCTGTTCTGGACCGGCACAGTGGGGGAGTTCATGAAATTCCTGCCGATTACGGTTATTTTGACCCTGACGGCCTCGCTTTTCATGGCATTGGTTTTTATCCCCGTGGTTGGCGGGATCATCGGCAAACGCCCCCCGCAATCGGCCAAGGATAAGGCCACGCTTTATGCCGCTGAACAGGGTGATCCGCGTGATCTGAAGGGCTTTACCGGCGGCTATGTCAAACTGCTGCAATTCGCCATTCTGCGGCCTTGGATGACATTGATACTAGCGATTTCTATGCTGATGGGGGGCTTTACTGCCTATGCGCAGTTCGGCAACGGCATCACCTTTTTCCCCGAAGTAGAGCCTGATTTCGCGCAGGTACAGGTCCGCGCGCGGGACAATTTCTCAATCTACGAACAAGACGAACTGGTACGGCAGGTTGAGCAGCGGTTGTTCGAGTATGATGAGATTGCCAGTGTCTATGCGCGCACCGGCGGCGGCAACCGTGACAGCGCCGATTTGATTGGCACTGTTCAGGTGGAATTTACCGAATGGGACGAACGCCGGACCGCCGCGATGATCGGCGAGGATATCCGCACCGAGATGGCGGCCATTCCGGGCATCGATGTGCAGGTTCAGACGGCCTCAAACGGACCCACTGGCGGAAAGCCCGTCAATCTGCGGATCAAGGCACATGACAGTGAAGTGCAGCAGCAGGTTGTTAACCAAATCCGTGAGAAGATGTCGGATATCGGCGGTTTCACCGATGTGACGGATTCGCGCCCCCTGCCGGGGGTGGAGTGGCGCATCGCAGTTAACCGTTCCGAAGCAGCACGGTTCGGGGCCGATATCTCCACCTTGGGTCAAGCGGTGCAACTGCTGACGCGCGGCATCACCGTGGCGGATTACCGCCCCGACGATGCCGAAGGTTCCATCGACATTAACGTCCGCTTTCCGTCTGATGAACGCACGCTGGAAGAGCTTCAATCGCTGCGCGTGCCGACCTCTGCAGGGCTGGTGCCGATCTCGAACTTCGTGACGTTCGAGCCAAGCCCGCGCACCGGCACGATCACGCGCGTTGATCAAGAACGCGTGGTGACGGTCGAAGCGAACGTCGCACCCGGCGTCTTGGTGAACGATCAAACGGTTGCTCTGCGCAGCGCGATTGACGCAATGGACCTGCCCCCGGGGGTCGAAGCCTCCTTTGCGGGCGAAGCGGAAGACCAGCAGGAATCGATGATCTTCCTCGCAGGGGCGTTTATCACCGCGATCTTCCTGATGTTCGTGATCCTCGTGATCCAGTTCAACACGTTCTACCAAGCCTTTGTCGTCATGTCGGCCATTGTCTTTTCCATTGCAGGCGTACTTTTTGGTCTGCTCGTCACCGGGCGGCCCTTTGGCGTCGTCATGGGCGGCATCGGGGTGATCGCGCTGGCGGGGATCGTGGTGAACAACAATATCGTTCTGATCGACACTTATAACGATCTTAAGAAAACCGGGCTTTCACCGCTAGAAGCCGCGTTGCGCACCGGGGCACAACGTCTGCGGCCAGTGGTGCTGACCTCCGTTACGACTGCGCTTGGCCTGATGCCCATGGTGATCGGGCTCAACATCAACTTCTTCACCCGTGAGATTGTCTATGGCGCGCCGTCGACACAGTGGTGGACCGAGTTGAGTTCGGCCATTGCAGGTGGCCTGGTGGTCGCGACCGTGCTGACACTGGTGGTGACACCAGCAATGTTGATGTTGGGCGAGAAAAAAGCGACACGCGGCGCGCCCACCCCGCAAGAGGCCGAGCCCGCAGCGGTGTGAGCCGATGTTAGGCGGCCTTGTCGGCCTTGTCCTCGGTCAGAATGGTATAAAGCGTGGCCGGGTCTGGGTTCGACCGCAGCTTGGTGCAGATGCTGGTGTCTCGCAATGTGCGGGCCACCAGCGCCAGCGCTTTGAGGTGCTCAACCCCTGCGTCTTCGGGGGCGAACAGGGCAAAGGCCACATCGACAGGTTGACGGTCGACCGACGAAAAATCGATTGGTTTGTCCAGCAGCACGAAAGCACCGACCACGCGGTCGATGCCATTCATGCGCGCGTGGGGCAGGGCGACGCCGTGGCCCACACCGGTCGGGCCAAGGGTTTCGCGCGTCATCAGCGCATCCACCACTTGGCCAGCCGGCAGCCCATAGGCATGCTGGGCGAGTTCGCCGATATCCTGCATCAGCCGCTTCTTGCTAGAAGCCGAAGTCAAAACCTTTACGGCCTCTGGCTTGAGGAGTTTGCCGAAATCCATACCGCTCGCCCTGCTCTGTGGCGGATATTACCGCCGTGGGTTACGAAGGGTCGATCCAGCCGATGTTCCCGTCCTCACGACGGTACACGACATTCATCCCTTCCTGGCCTTCCTTGCGAAACAGCAGCACCGGATCGCCCGACAATTCCATCTGCATGACCGCTTCACCGACAGACAAAGTTGGCACCTTCATCTGCATCTCGGCAATGATCATGGGTTGGAGGGTATCAGGTTCCTGCGCGTCTGAATCGCTGTCTGACGCGAGGATATAGGAGGACGCCCCCAAAAGTTCAACCGGTTCGGCACGATCTTTGTGATGGTCCTTCAAGCGGCGCTTGTAACGGCGCAGTTGTTTTTCCATCTTCGCGCAGCAACTATCGAAAGCAGCATAGATTTCCGTCGCCTTGGCCTTGGCCGAAGCGGTGAGACCGGTAGAAAGATGCACCGTTGCCTCACAGGCAAATTCGTGACCCGTTTTGGAAAACACCACCAGGGCATCGGTCGGGCGTTCGGCATATTTGCCTACCGCCTCGTCCAGTTCCGTCCGGACATGTGTCCGAAGCGCATCGCCAATGTCGATCTGTTTGCCACTGATCTGATACCGCATATCGTCTCCTTGTCTTTCTTGTTCCGAACATCGCCAAACGGTCCACGAGCGTGGAGCGGGGCAATTATCAGATATGGAGGAATGGTGCCGCGACCAGAATGATTTTGACCGTTCCTTCGCGGGAAGGGCACTGCAGGATCAAACAGGAACGCGATTTCACCATATATCAATGAGGCCGCGTTTCGGTTTGAAAGTCAATGGCGCCGATGCGCTCGGCGCCGTTTAATGACTACAATCAGAGCGATTTTCAACAAAGGCTAAGCAATGCTATGCCAAAGACTGGCCAAGCCAATAAAACACGCTAAGTCCTAGGAAATACGGAAATTATCGCCAAGATAGACGCGGCGCACATTCTCGTTTTGCACAACTTCCTCGGGCGTTCCGGACATCAGAACTTTGCCCTCATGCAGGATATAGGCGCGGTCGACGATCTCTAGTGTTTCGCGGACATTGTGGTCAGTGATCAGCACGCCGATGCCACGCTTCTTGAGGTCGGCAACCAATTGCCGGATGTCCCCAACGGAAATCGGATCGACCCCGGCAAAGGGTTCGTCAAGCAGCAGATAGCTGGGATTGGCGGCCAGACAACGGGCGATTTCGACGCGGCGACGCTCCCCCCCCGACAGCGCCAGCGCAGGGGCGCGGCGCAGGTGTTCGATGGAAAACTCGGTCAGCAGCTCTTCAAGCCGCTCGCGCCGCTGGTGGCGGTGTTTGACCCGGATATCGAGGATCGCGCTGATGTTGTCTTGTACCGACAGCCCGCGAAAGATGCTCATTTCCTGCGGCAGATAGCCAATGCCAAGCTGCGCGCGGCGGTACATCGGCAGGGTGGTGACATCCTTGCCATCCACGGTCACACGCCCCCCCTCGGGCGTGACAAGTCCAGCCACGGCGTAGAAGGTCGTCGTCTTGCCCGAACCGTTTGGCCCTAAGAGGGCAACAACCTCGCCGCGGTCAAGCTCCATTGAGAAGTCGCGGATCACCGCTTTCTTGCGATAAGATTTGCGCAAATGCTGAATGCGCAGGCCGGAGTCGCCCCCGGCAACCTTGAGCTCGGGGGGCATCAGTTGCCGCTGCCGGGCTGCAAAATGGTCTTCACGCCGCCTGACATCTGCGCCGTGCCGTCGTTCAGGTTCACCGTCATTTCCTGCGCGCTCAGCGCACTTGGCCCTTGGGTCATCAGGACATCGCCGCTCATCACCAAGGTGCCCGCGTCGATATCATAGTCGGCGCGCTGCGATTCAGCGGCGTCTTCGCCAGCGACCAGTACAACGCCGCCGGTCGCCTCAAGCTTGGCAATGCCCTGATCTTCCGCGCGGTAGATCACTTGCACCTTGCCCGCAGAAAGCGTCATTTCACCCTGAGAGATCAATACGTTACCAGTAAAAATAGCCGTGCCCGAAGCGTTATCGACCGACAGATTATCGGCGGTCACTTCGACAGGCAGGCTGGTGTCTTGCTCTAGCGCGCCAAAGGCCACATTGGCCGATTGTGCAGTGACAGGGGCGGCCTGCAGCGCGAAAAGCAGCGGCAGCATCAAAATAAACAAGTGTTTCAAGGCAGTTACTCTTTCGTTGCTTGCGGCGTGTATATCAGTTTCACACCTTTTGTGAAAAGCAATTGCGAGCCGGCGCTGTTCTGCCGATTGGTGATTGCCATGCTTCCGGCGGTGATCTTGCCTGCCGGACTGGTGGCTTCGACCGGGCCGGGTGAAAGAAGATCTAGTGTGGTTAGGTTGGTTGTCATCCGCTCAGATAGAATCTGGTAGCCGGTTGAGGTGCTGACGCGCACATCGCCCGCCAGTTCCGCTTCCTCCGCACCGGTGTCAAACCTGCCGCTGCTGGATTGCAGTATGATTTTCGCACCATCCTGTAGATCTAGGGTGGCCTCGATATCTTCGGCCTCATTGGTGCCGGTCTCGCCGCCGGGGGTTGTCAACTTTTCGGCGGAGAATGAGATCAGATCGCCGTCCGCCGTGGTGCCGGAGTAGAAGGGGCCGGTGATCTGCTGGTCGCGCAGCCGATCCTGTACTTCTTTATCCGCAAAAGGGATCACCGCCTGCGGTTCTATCGCGCGCGACAACAGGAACAGGGTCGACAGCAGTGCCAGCGCAATCAGCGGAAAGAGCACTTTCAGCCAAGAGACAACACGTGAGTGGCGGTCGCCCTTCATCCCGCGTTACCCCAGCCCGACGCGCAGACAGTCGTGGATATGCAGCAGCCCCACGGGCGATTTGCCGTCGTTCTGCGCTGGATCTGTGACGATCAGGCAGGTGATCTTGCGGTTGTTCATCACGCCCACGGCTTTTTCGGCCAGTTCGTCGGGGCTGATGGTGACGGGTGCGGGGGTCATGACCTCACGCGCGGTCATGGTCATCAGCCCATCTAAGTGACGCGCGAGGTCGCCCATGGTGATGATACCTTCAAGCGTGCCCGCGTCATTCACCACGCAGACCACGCCAAAACCCTTGCGGCTGATCTCGCTCAACGCGTCGGCCATTGGCGCATCGGCAGAGACCAATGGCAGCGCATCGCCCACATGCATTAAGTCTGCCACACGGCTCAGCCGCGCGCCCAGTTTGCCGCCAGGGTGGAAGTCGCGGAAATGCTCAGCGGTGAAGGCGCGGTTCTCCATCAGGGCCACGGCCACGGCATCGCCCATTGCCAGCGTCAGCGTGGTTGAGGTGGTCGGCACAACGCCTGTGCCGCAAGCCTCGGCAATGCGGGGCAGTTCCAGCACCACATCGCTGTGGCGGCCCAAGCTGCTGTCAGGGCGGCTGGTGATCCCGATGAGCGGGATCGCATAGCGGCGCGAGTAGGCGATGAGGTTGGCCAATTCCGGCGCTTCGCCGGAGTTGGAGATCGCCAGCACCACGTCAGCTGCGGTGATCATGCCCAAGTCGCCGTGGCTTGCCTCGGCCGGATGCACAAATTGGGCAGGGGTCCCGGTGGAGGCCAGCGTCGCTGCGATTTTGTTGCCGATATGGCCCGATTTACCGATGCCGGTGACGATGATGCGGCCCTTGCACGCGCGCATCAGGTCCACGGCACCGCGGAAACGGTCATCAAGGCTGTCGGCAAGCTGGATCAGCGCGTCAGATTCGCAGCGGATCACGCGACGGGCGGTATCAAGAAAAGGTGTGTTCATGCGTGTGCGAAGATGTCCGTGTCCGGCCATCCCTCCAGATCAAGCCGGGCGCGCATCGGCAGGAAATCGAAACAGGCCTGCGCCATGTCCATCCGGCCTTCGCGTATCAGGCGTTTGTTAAGTTCATCGCGCAGACGGTGCAGGTAAAGCACATCTGACGCGGCATAGTCGATCTGCGCTTGGGTCAGCTCTTTGGCCCCCCAGTCGCTGGATTGTTGCTGTTTGGAGATATCCACGCTCAGTAGTTCCTGACAGAGCTTCGCCAGCCCGTGCCGATCCGTATAGGTACGGATCAAACGGCTGGCGATCTTGGTGCAATAGACTGGTGCTGCGGTGGCGCCAAAGGCGTTCAGCATCGCGGCAATGTCAAAACGGCCATAATGAAACAGCTTCAGCACATGTGGATTTTCCAACAGCGCGCAGAGGTTCGGCGCTTCGGTCTGGCCTTTGGCAATCTGCACGAGATGCGCATGACCATCGCCGCCCGACAGCTGCACAACGCACAGCCGATCACGGTGCGGATGCAGCCCCATCGTTTCGCAGTCAATGGCAACCATCGGCCCGAGGTCGAGGTCATCCGGCAGGTCGTTCTGATAGAGGAAATTTGTCATGAGGTCGTCTATACCGCGCTTGCACGGCATGGGAAAGCAGCGCTTTGCCGGCGGTCAGCCCGCCGCCGAAGCAGCGGCTAAATCTTGCAAGGCGGGCCGGGGGTGGCGGTTTAGCAATTGGTCGACCAGCAGGTGGCATTGGTAGCCCGACCAGTCGGAACGGATAAGGCCGCCGGGCAGAGCAGGATGTTTCAACGCAAGCCGCCGCCAGTTGTGCACGATAAGACAGCGCAGGACGGCAATCTCGAGCGCGTTCATGTGGCTGTCACAGGCCAGCGTTCCTCGCAGCGTAGACAGCGCGTGTAGCAGTGCGTCATATTCCGGTTCCAACGCAGTCGGCTCCACGGCGCGGCGCAGCCAGTCGGGCGGGGTTTCCCCTCGGAGGGGCAGGCTCCCTTTGGGGGCAGTGCTCTCACTCCGACCGACATAGACGCGTGGCATGACTGGGATGAAGCCTTCTGCGCGCAGGGTGGCGTCAATCTCGCGGCCGTTTTCCTCAGTCATCACCATCTGCCATGGCTCCGACAGATCCGGCGGGGCGGCATAGATACGGGGGCTGGCTGCCGCACTTTCCGCGCGGCCCTGCGCGGTCAGACTGTGCTGGCTGATCCGCCCCACCTTGCGTGACTGCAACCAACCATCATTGCGCAACCGGTGCAGGGCCACGCGGCTCGCCTCAGGCCGCACATCAAGTGCTGCCATTATGGTGGATAAAACCGGCCCGTCTATCGCGTCGCCATTGCCCTGGGCCAGATCACCGAACAGGCTGATCATCAACGACCAGACGCGCTGACCACCCAAACCCGCAAAGGCGGCAACGAGGGGGGCGGGTTGCTCAGAGAGCATTCATCGTCAGCAGATCGTATTCCGCGACCGCTTCCTCCCGTTGGTTGGTCAGGGTCACATGCCAACGCACCTCGCCGTATTCCTCGTTACGCGGGGTCTTGTGCTTAACCGTTAACCGCACTTTCATGCTGTCCCCGGCAGAGACGGGCTCGAGAAAGCGGAGATTGTCGAGCCCGGTGTTGGCCAGCACCGGCCCCGGATCGGGCTGCACGAAAAGCCCGGCAGCAAAGCTTAGGAGCAGGTAGCCGTGCGCCACGCGCCCCGGAAAGAACGGGTTCGCCGCGGCGGCTTCGTCGTCCATATGCGCATAGAAAGTGTCGCCGGTGAAATTGGCGAAGGTCTCAATATCGTCGAGCGAGATTTCGCGGGACTTGGAATAGAAGGTTTCGCCTAAATCCAACTCGGTGAAACGCCGGGTGAAAGGGTGATCGCGGTCGGTGATCTCCTGAGCGCCCGGCACCCATTGTTTGCCAATGGCGGTGAGGATGTCGGGGCTGCCCTGCACTGCGGTGCGCTGCATATAGTGCATCACGCCCCGAATGCCGCCCAGTTCTTCGCCGCCGCCCGCACGGCCCGGGCCGCCATGGACCATATGCGGCAGCGGGGAGCCGTGGCCCGTCGCTTCTTTCATCGACGTGCGGTTGTTGAAATAGAGCCGTCCGTGGAAGGCTGCCGAACCTATGGTCAACTCACGCGCCACCTCACCATCGTTGGTGATGATGGAGGCGACGAGCGACCCTTGGCCGCGATTCAAAAGCGCACTCGCATGGGGCAGGTCGCGGTAAGGCATGAGGGTCGAAACCGGGCCGAAAGCCTCGGTGTCATGCACGCGCTCGGCCTTGTCTGGGTCGGCGCAATGGAACAGCATCGGCGGCAGGAAGGCGCCTTTGTCTTTGTCAGCGCCTTTGACGGTGAAGTTGTCGGGATCGCCAAAGACGCGCTCGGCCTCGGCGCTCAGCAGAGCAACTTTCTCCAGCACGTCGCGTTTTTGGCTGTTCGAGACCAACGCGCCCATGCGGGTAGACTCATCGCGGGGATCGCCGATGGTGGTTTTTGCCAAACGCTCAGACAGGGCTGCAATCACAGCGTCGATCTGTGCCTGCGGGACCATGATCCGGCGGATCGCGGTGCATTTTTGCCCCGCTTTCGCAGTCATCTCCCGCTGCACTTCCTTGACAAAAAGATCGAACTCCGGCGTGCCAGGGGTGGCATCGGGGCCAAGGACAGACGCGTTGAGACTGTCTTGCTCCGAGGTGAAGCGCACGGAGTTTTGCAACAGCACGGGGTTACTGCGTAGTTTCAACGCTGTATCGGCAGAGCCGGTAAAGGCCACGGCATCCTGACAGTCGAGATGGTCGAGCATATCGCCCAAGCCACCGCTGACCAGCTGCAACGCGCCCTTCGGCAGTAGCCCGCTATCCAGCATCAGCCGCACGCAGTGTTCGGTCACATAGCAGGTCGCGGTGGCAGGTTTCACGATGGCCGGAACGCCCGCCAGCAGGGTAGGGGCGAGCTTCTCCAACATGCCCCAAACGGGGAAGTTGAAGGCATTGATATGCACCGCGACGCCTTGCAAGGGCGTGCAGATGTGCCGCCCCATGAACTGCCCTTCGCGGCCCAATTGCTCAGGCGCACCGTCGAGATAGACATGCGCATCCGGCATCTCGCGCCGACCCTTAGAGGCAAAGACGAGCATCGTGCCAATGCCGCCGTCGACGTCGATCTTGTGGTCCGACAGGGTCGCACCGGTGTCGTAACTCAGATCATAGAGCGCCTGTTTGTGCTCCATCAGATGCAACGCCAGCGCTTTCAGCATCCGCGCGCGGTCGTGGAATGTCATCGCGCGCAGGGCGGGGCCGCCGTGGTCGCGGGCAAAGCCCAGCATCGCCTGCACGTCCAGCGCATCGTTGCCGGCTTGGGCGATCACATCACCGGTGATGGCGCTGGCGATGTTGCGGGCGCCCGCGCCCGGGGCCAGCCATTCGCCTGCGGCAAAGCTTTGAATATCGCGCATGTCGGCTCCTTTAATGCGTGTCGTAGTCGATGGTGAGCGTGTCGCTGAGCGGGTAGCTCTGGCAGGTCAGCACATAGCCGCGCTCGACCTCATAGTCCTCAAGCGCATGGTTCGAGAGCATTTCAACCTCACCGTCGAGCACCTTGCCCATGCAGGTCGAGCAGACCCCGGCCTTGCAGGCAAACGGCGCTTCCTGCCCGTTCTCCAGTGCGGCTTCGAGCACGGACTGGCCCTTCTGCATGGTAAAGCTGCGCCGTGCGCCGTCGATGATGACGGTGACTTCGGTGCCGCTTTGGCCTTCGCTGCGCTTGGCCATTTCCTGTTTGGCCAGACGGCCCTGCTGGCTTTCGCTGAAGAGTTCGAATTTGATCTGATCGTCGCCGAGACCGTTGGTCTTCAGCGCCTCAGCAATCGCCAGCATCATCGGCTCTGGCCCGCAGATAAAGGCGGTGTCGATATTGTCGATCTGGATCCAATGTTTGAACAGCGCGTCGCATTTAGCCTGATCGACGCGGCCTTCGAACAACTCCATATCCTGCCCGGATTCGAGGATATGGATGATCGTCAGCCGACCCATGTAGTGGTTCTTGAGGTCCTCAAGCTCCTCGCGGAACATGATCGTGTTCACGGCGCGGTTGGCATAGACCAGCGTGAAGGTCGAATTAGGCTCGCGTTTCAGCACCGTTTTGAGGATCGACAGTACCGGAGTGATGCCTGAGCCACCCGCAAAACCGAGGTAGTTTTTGGCCACCTCCGGCTCAATCTCGGTGAAGAACTTGCCCTGCGGCGGCATGGCGTGCAGCGTGTCGCCGACCTTCAACTCGGTATTGGCATAGGTCGAAAACGCCCCGCCATCGACGCGTTTGATGCCGACTTTCAATTCGCCATCATCCAGCCCCGCGCAAATCGAATAGTTGCGCCGCAATTCGGTGCCGTCGAAATCCTGCTTGAAGGTCAGGTACTGGCCTTGGGTAAAGGCGAATGCGTCAGGGTTTTCTGGCTTCAGCGTCAGCACCACCGCATCGCGGATGGTGTGGTGAATATCAGTCACTAACAGGGGGTGAAACTGGCTCATTGGGGCCTCAGATACATTTGAAATAGTCAAAGGGTTCAAGGCAGTCTTGGCACCGCCATTGCGCCTTGCAGGGGGTCGAGCCGAACTGGCTGATCCGCTCCACCGCTTGGCTTTTGCAATGCGGGCAATGCTGCGGGCCGCCGGCGGGGCGGGGTGGCGCGATACCGTAGGCTTCCAGCTTGGCGCGGCCGGTATCGGTCATCCAGTCGGTGGTCCAAGGCGGGGAGAGCTGCCGTTGCAGGGACAGGTTCTCGATGCCGTGGTCGCGCAGGGCCATTTCGATATCAAGGTTGATAATGCTGGTGGCGGGACAGCCGGAATAGGTCGGCGTGATGGTTACGACCAGCGTCTGATCCTGCCACTGCACATCACGGATGATGCCCAGATCGGTTAGTGAGATGGCCGGGATTTCCGGGTCGGGAATGGCGGATAGCCACGCCCAAACAGTCTCTAAACTGGGCTTTTTGCCGCCGCGGACAGGGCCGCGCGGCGACCTGTCGCGGACCACCCCGGGCACCGGCGCGGGGGCGGGCCGGGTGCTGGGGGCGGATCTTACCATGAGGCATCCGGGTAGGCGCGCTGCAACCACTGCATTTGGGTCAGCATATGGCCCAGATGTTCGCTGTGCCGCGCGCCACTTTTCCCGCCCCGATGGGCAAAGTCATCTTCGGGCTTGCTGAGTGTCGCGGCCGCCAGCGTGTCGCCGACCAACTGGTCATAGCCGGCGCGCAGGCTTTCTGGTTCGGGCGCGATGCCCGCCTCAACCATCGCCGCGTCGACGTCATCACCAAGAAACATCTCGCCGACATAGGGCCAAAGCAGATCAAGCGCCGCTTGCATCCGGCGGTGGCTTTCCTCTGTCCCGTCGCCAAGGCCAATCACCGTGTCAGAGGAGCGCTCGAGGTGGTAGGTCACTTCCTTGGCGGATTTCTCGGCAATCGCGGCGATCTCCTTGTCGCTGGAATCGACCAGCGCGGTCAGTTGCGCCAGATGCCACGCGTCAAACAAGAACTGCCGCATCATGGTCTGGCCGAAATCGCCGTTGGGCTGCTCCGCCAGCAGCACATTGCGGAAATCCCAAACGTCGCGGTGAAAGGCGAGCTTGTCGGCGTCACGCCCCTCACCTTCGACTTCGCCAGCAAGGCCCAGCCAAAGCTGCGTCTGGCCGATCAAATCAAGCGCCACATTGGCGAGCGCGATGTCTTCCTCCAGCACCGGCGCCACGCCGCACCATTCAGAGACGCGATGGCCCAGCACCAAGGCGTTGTCGCCCATGCGGCAGAGGAATTCGAACTTGGGATTAACCGTGCTCACATCGCCCCCACTTCGTCGGGAATGTCGAAAAAGGTCGGGTGGCGGTAGACCTTGTCGTTGGCGGGCTCATAAAGCGCGCCTTTTTCCTCAGGCGAGGAAGCCGCGATGGCGCTGGCCTCGACCGCCCAGATGCTCACGCCTTCGTTGCGGCGGGTATAGACATCGCGGGCGTTCTTGATCGCCATCTCCGCGTCTGCTGCATGCAGGCTGCCAACGTGGCGGTGGCTTAGCCCGTGCTGGCCGCGGATGAAGACCTCCCACAGGGGCCATTCGGTGGACCGTGCCTTGCCGTGCGGTGCTGCTTCGGTGCCGTCGTATTCACTGGATTCAGGGCTGCTCATTTCACATTCCTCTTGGAAGCCAACCAGCTGCATTTCGAGCTGGAATAGGGATATTTTTCTCATTGAGATGTGTAATGACTTTGGGTTCGTGGATCGGAGCCCAACCATCCCAGTTCATCTTAAAACAAGGCATACAGACCTGCATTTTGTAGGCCGGGATAAACTTTCCATCGTACCGGCCTGGACCCATCTGATGGCGAGAACCACAGACATCACAGCTATACATTATCTTATCACCGCTGCTCATGTTGCTTACTCCGCTGCCATTTTTCTGCTGCGCTTTTTCTCGGCGTGGGCCAGAAGCCCTTCGCGCACCCAACGGCCTTCGTCCCATGCCTTGTTGCGCGCCGCCAGCCGTTCGGTGTTGCAGGGGCCATTGCCCTTGAGCACCTGAAAGAACTCTTCCCAATCCGGCTCGGTAAAGTCGTAATGGCCGGTGTCCTCGTTGAACTTGAGGGTCTCGTCGGGGATGGTCAGGCCGAGGTATTCCGCCTGCGGCACCGTCTCATCGACGAACTTTTGGCGCAGCTCATCGTTGGTGTTCATCTTGATCTTCCATGCCATCGACTGCGCGGAATGGACCGAGTCCTTGTCCGAGGGGCCAAACATCATCAGCGCCGGGAACCAGAAACGGTTCAGCGCGTCTTGGGCCATTTTGCGCTGCGCTTCTGTGCCGTTGGCCATCTTCATCATGATGTCGAAGCCCTGGCGCTGGTGGAAGCTCTCTTCCTTGCAGATACGCACCATGGCGCGGGCGTAAGGTCCGTAAGAGGTCCGTTGCAGCGGCACTTGGTTCATGATCGCGGCCCCATCGACCAGCCAGCCGACAGCGCCCATATCGGCCCATGTTAGGGTCGGATAGTTGAAGATCGAGGAGTACTTCATCTTGCCTGACAGCAGGTCGCGGGTCATTTGGTCGCGGGTGACGCCCAGTGTCTCGGCCGCGCAGTAGAGGTAGAGACCGTGGCCCGCCTCGTCTTGCACCTTGGCCAGCAGGATCGCCTTGCGCTCCAGCGTGGGCGCGCGGGTGATCCAGTTGCCCTCGGGCAGCTGGCCGACGATTTCGCTATGCGCGTGTTGGCCGATCTGACGGATCAGGTTTTTGCGGTACCCGTCGGGCATCCAGTCTTTGGGTTCGATCTTGCCGCCCGCGTCGATGCGCTCCTGAAAGGCGCGCTCTTCGGGCTCCATCTCGTCAAGGGACTTGATGCCCTTGCCGGTGGATTTGATCATCTGTGCATACATCGTTCTGTTCCTTTCTCGGAAAGAAGTCTCAGCCTGCGTTTTCGAGGATCAGGGCGACGCCCTGTCCCACGCCCACACACATTGTACATAGCGCGTATTTGCCACCCGTCCGCTTGAGTTGCAGCGCCGCCGTCATCACCAAACGCGCGCCGGACATGCCCAAGGGGTGGCCGATGGCGATGGCGCCGCCGTTGGCATTCACATGGGGCGCATCGTCTGCCACGCCCAAGGCGCGCAGGGTGGCGAGGCCTTGGCTCGCGAAAGCCTCATTGAGTTCGATCACGTCCATCTGCTCGATGGTCAGCCCGGCGCGGTCCAACACCTTGCGCACGGCGGGGATCGGGCCGATGCCCATGACGCGGGGCTCGACACCTGCGGCGGACATAGCGACGACGCGGGCGATGGGGGTGAGGCCGTGGTCTTTTACGCCTGCTTCCGAGGCGAGCAACATCGCCGCCGCGCCATCATTCACGCCGGAGGCGTTGCCAGCAGTTACAGTCAGGTCAGCGCCATTGATGCCGCGCAGCTTGGCGAGTTTATCGGGCGAGGTGCCGGGGCGGGGGTGTTCGTCGCGGTCGACTATCACATCATCGCCTTTGCGCTGCGGGATCGTGACGGGGGTAATTTCCTCGGCAAAGATGCCCTTTTCATCCGCCTCGGCCCAGCGTTGCTGGCTGCGGGCGGCGAAAGCGTCTTGATCTTCGCGCGACACATCATGGTCGGCGGCGACGTTGTCAGCGGTTTCGGGCATGGAATCCACGCCGAACTGCGCCTTCATCTTAGGGTTCACAAAGCGCCAGCCGATGGTGGTGTCATAGACCGCATTGCTGCGCGAAAAGGCGGTTTCGGCCTTGGGCATCACGAAGGGCGCGCGGGACATGCTCTCAATCCCGCCAGCAATGGCGAGATCCATGTCACCAGCGCGGATCGCACGGGCGGCGGCACCCACGGCATCCATGCCGCTGGCGCAGAGCCGGTTGATCGTGGCGCCCGGTACATCGACAGGCAGACCGGCCAGAAGTGCGGCCATGCGCGCGACGTTGCGGTTGTCTTCGCCCGCTTGGTTGGCACAACCCATGATGACATCATCGACACGCGCCCAATCCACCGACGGGTTCCGCTCCATCAGCGCTTTCAGCGGGATTGCGGCCAGATCATCGGCGCGAACCGAAGAGAGGGCACCGCCGTAACGGCCAATGGGGGTGCGCTGCGCGTCGCAGATGAATGCCTGCATGGGGGTACTCCTGTTGTTGCCCTGCAATCTACACATCGCGGCGATTCGTTTCAATCTAAATGTTACGGAATGTGTCTGTGGATTAGATTTCGGTAACACGTCACCGGGCAGAGGGGCATGCTGTGGCTCAGAGCCCGCGCCGCATGGTGCGGGGATGAGATGATGCATTGCGATAGAATTGAAAAAGGCCGCCCTTGCGGAAGGACGGCCTTTGGTACCTTTAAAGAAGCAAAGCTAGGGGGCTTAGTAGTCCACACCGCGCTGCGCTTTGATGCCTGCTTTGAACGGGTGTTTAACCTCTGACATCTCGGTCACCAGATCGGCATAGTCGCAAAGCTCGGGCCGGGCATCGCGGCCAGTCAAAACCACGGCGGTGCGCTTGTCGCGGCTCTCAAGTCCGGCGATGACGTCTTCGATCTTGAGGTATTCATAGCGGATGGCGATGTTGATTTCGTCCATCACCACAAGGTCATATTCGCCGCTCGCCATCATTTCGCGCGCTTTGCCGAATGCGGCTTCGGCGGCGGCAATGTCACGGTTGCGGTCTTGCGTGTCCCAGGTGAAACCTTCGCCCATCGTGTGCCATGTCACCTCATCAAGCTGTTCAAAGAACAGCCGTTCGCCGGTCTTCCATTTGCCCTTGATGAACTGCACCACACCCACGCGCTGTTTCCAGCCAAGCGCGCGTACGACAACGCCGAAAGCAGAGGAGGATTTGCCCTTGCCCGGCCCGGTATGGACCAGCACCAGACCCTTTTCCGGGTCTTGCAATTCAGCCACCTTGGCGCGTTGCTCGGCCTGACGCTGCTGCATCTTTTCCTTGTGGTCTTGCGGATCCGCGTCGCTCATCGGTCATCTCCTCTATCCGGTTTCGGGGCACCATAGGCAGAGGATTGGTCAGGCGAAAGCCCGCAATGAATCACGCTTTGGGATCGGTGACAGACCGCGCCTTGCCACGCTCCATCCCCAATTGCCGCTCTCGCCAAATCACCAGTGCGCCCGCGCTGATCACTAGGGCTGCGCCTGCCAGCATCATCATCGTCGGCAGTTCGGCAAAGAAGACATAGCCCAGCACGATGGCAAAAAGCATCGAGGTATAGTCATAGGGTGCCAGCATTGAAGCCGAGCCAAAACGATAGGCCGAGGTGATGAGAATTTGCGCCACCCCGCCGATCAACCCGGCAAGCACCAGCAGGCCGAAAGTCTGCAGATCGGGCAATACCCAGCCAAAGGGCAGGGTGCAAAGCGCCAGCAAAGACGCGGTGCAGGAGAAGTAGAACACGATCGCGGCGGTGTCTTCGTTCTGCACCAATTGACGAATGTGGATCTGCACAAGGCTGCGCACCATCGTCGCCATCAGGATCAACAGTGCGCCAATGGTGGCCGTCTGCTCCATCGTGCCAATATTGCTGAAACGCGGCCAGAGGATGATCATCACGCCCACCAGCCCGATGGCCACGGCGGTCACGCGGATCAGACGGATTTGCTCGCCCAGCAGCACGGCGGCAAGGATCACAGTAAAGATCGGCGTGGCGAAACCGATGGCGGTGACCTCGGGCAGGGGCAGCAGGCCAAGGCCGGTAAAGGTCAGCCCCATCGCCGTGGTGCCAAACAGCCCGCGCCAGACATGGCCCATCGCGTTCTTGGTCTTGAGCCCGCTTTTCAGTTTGCCGCGTTGCGCCAACCAAATCAGGATCACCGGAATGGCAAAGAAGGAGCGGAAGAAGACCGACTCACCCGCCGGGACGTCGTCGGCCAGCGATTTGATGATTGCCGACATGCAGGTAAAGAGCAGGATCGCCGTGATCTTCAGTCCGACGCCAAGGGCAGGGCGGGCGGAGAAATCATCGACTTTCATACTCTGGTCCTCATGCCTGCACCCCTATGCTTCGGGGCCGATCCGTCCGCGGTTGGTGCCGATCTGCCCGCGATGTAGCAGCAGGTGATCTAGCACCACGCAGGCCATCATCGCCTCGCCCACCGGCACGGCGCGGATACCGACGCAGGGGTCATGGCGGCCCTTGGTGATGATCTCGGTCTCTTCGCCCTGTTTGGTGATGGTGCGCCGCGTGGTCAGGATGCTGGAGGTCGGTTTGACCGCAAAACGCACGACCACGTCCTGTCCGGTGCTGATACCGCCCAAGATACCGCCCGCGTGGTTAGAGGAATACTCCGGCCCCTCCGGCCCCATGGTGATCTCATCCGCGTTCAACTCGCCCGTCAGCATCGCGGCTGACATGCCCTCGCCGATCTCCACGCCTTTGACGGCATTGATGCTCATCATCGCGGCGGCCAGATCGGTGTCGAGCTTGCCATAGACCGGTGCGCCGAGCCCCGCAGGCACGCCGCGCGCAGTCAATTCGATGATCGCACCCACGCTGCTGCCCGATTTGCGCAGCCCGTCGAGGTAATCGGCCCAGTCGCCTGCCGCCTTGGCGTCGGGCACCCAAAAGGGGTTCTGGTCGATCTGATCCCAGTCGAACGCTTCGCGGTCGATTTTATGAGGGCCCATCTGCACCATATAGCCGGTGATTTGTAGGTTCGGGGCCAGTGCCTTGATCGCCTCGCGCGCCAAGCCACCCGCCGCCACCCGCGCCGCCGTTTCGCGCGCCGAGGAACGGCCACCACCGCGATAGTCGCGGATGCCGTATTTTTGGAAATAGGTGATGTCGGCGTGGCCGGGGCGGAACTTGTCCTTGATGTCGCCGTAGTCTTTGGAGCGTTGATCTGTGTTCTCGATCATCAGCTGGATCGGCGTGCCTGTGGTCACCCCTTCGAAGGTGCCCGAGAGTATCCGCACCTCATCGGCCTCGCGCCGCTGGGTGGTGTATTTGTTCTGGCCGGGTTTGCGCTTGTCCAACCACTGCTGGATCATTGCTTCGTCAATCGGCACACCGGGGGGGCAGCCATCAATCGTGGCGCCAAGGGCGGGCCCGTGGCTCTCGCCCCATGTGGTGACCCGGTAAAGATGGCCAAAGCTGTTGATCGACATGGGCGGACCTCCTGTTGTCAAACCCTTAGCCGGGGCAGCGCCCTGCCTCAAGGGGATTTGCCTTGCCAATTGTACAGGTCCGATCTACCCCTGACGCTACCTCGGGGGGCCTTTGGGCTGAGATGTACGTGTTGTGCGGACCCGTTGAACCTGAACCGGTTAACACCGGCGGAGGGAAGGTCCGGACAGACATCCACCTTTTACCTTTCGCCGCAAAAGGAGGATGCAATGAAGTATCTTACACTTGCTGCGGGCGTCTTGGGCGCATCGGCTGCATGGGCGGAAACGCCTGAATTGACAGTCTATACCTACGACAGTTTCGTCACCGAATGGGGCCCCGGCCCGGCCATCGAAGAGGGTTTTGAGGCGCAGTGCGGCTGCGATTTGAAATTCGTCGGCATGGGCGATGGCGCGGCACTTCTGGCGCGGCTTAAGCTTGAGGGCGCCCGCTCTGACGCGGATATCGTGCTGGGGCTCGACACCAGCCTTGTCGCGGCAGCGAAGGAGACTGAGCTTTTCGCGCCGAGCGAGTTGCAGGCAGAATATGACCTGCCGATCGCTTGGGAAGATAAAGTCTTCGTCCCCTATGACTGGGGCTACTTCGCCTTTGTTCATGGCACCGATCTTGACGCTCCTGCAGATTTCAAAGCGCTCGCCGAGAGTGATTTGAAGATCGTGATCCAAGACCCCCGTTCATCGACCCCCGGTCTGGGTCTGTTGATGTGGGTCAAAGCGGCCTATGGCGATGAGGCCCCCGAGGTCTGGGCAGGGCTGGCGGATAATATCGTGACGGTCACCAAAGGCTGGTCCGAAGCTTACGGTCTGTTCCTCGAAGGCGAAGCCGACATGGTGCTGAGCTACACGACCTCGCCCGCCTATCACCTGATCGCGGAAGAGGATGACAGCAAAACTGCCGCCCTCTTTGACGAAGGCCACTACATGCAGATCGAAGTGGCGGGAAAGCTCGCGGGATCAGATCAGCCCGAACTGGCGGATCAGTTCCTGCAGTACCTCGTGTCCAACGCGGCGCAATCGGTGCTGCCGACGACCAACTGGATGTATCCTGCCGTAACGCCTGAGGGTGGTCTGCCCGAAGGGTTCAAAGGGATGATCCAACCCGGCAAGGCGCTGTTGGTGCCCAATGCCGATGTACCCGCGCTCCGTGAAGAGGCCTTGAACGAATGGCTGACCGCGCTGTCGCGCTAAGCAGCAAGACGGGGCTTTTCGCCGCCGTTCTGGTCGCGGGCCTGATCCTTGCCGCCTTGGTCGCCGTTTTCATGGCGGCCGATGTGGCGGCAGGGCTCGGCGCGGCGGACTGGGCGGCGGTGCGTTTTACTGTCACGCAGGCGGTGTGGTCGGCGGTGCTGTCTGTGCTGCTCGCGGTACCGGTCGCCCGCGCCTTGGCACGGCGGCGGTTTTGGGGGCGTGGGGCGTTGATTACGCTGCTCGGCGCGCCCTTTATTCTGCCAGTCATCGTTGCGGTGTTGGGGTTGCTGACGGTCTTTGGCCGCTCGGGCCTGCTGAACCAATTTGGTGGGGCGCTTGGCCTCCCGCCCGTGTCGATCTACGGGCTGCATGGCGTGGTTCTGGCGCATGTTTTCTTTAATCTTCCGCTGGCGACCCGGCTTTTGCTGCAAGGCTGGCAGAGCATCCCGTCCGAGCGGTTTCGGCTGGCCGGGCAGCTGCAGATGACGCCCCGTGCGGTGTTTCTGGCGCTAGAGTGGCCGATGCTGCGGCAGGTGTTACCTGGGGTGGCGGCGCTGATTTTCGTGATTTGCCTGACGAGTTTTGCCGTGGCGTTGACGCTGGGCGGCGGACCTCGTGCGACGACGATCGAACTGGCGATCTATCAGGCGTTTCGGTTTGATTTTGATCTGGGCCGCGCCGCGCTTTTATCGGTGGTGCAGCTCGCGTTGGCTGGCGCAGCGGCGGTCGCGGCACTTTGGCTGATCCCGCCGATCAGCTTGGGCGGCGGGTTGGACCGCCCTCTGCGCCGGTGGGATGCGCTGGGCGGAGGACAGCGGTTGCTCGACATCACCGTGATTATGCTTGCCGCGCTGTTTTTGCTGCTGCCACTGGGGGCCGTGGTGCTGCGTGGTTTGGCGGGGGTAGGGCAGCTGCCACCCTCGGTTTGGCAGGCCGCGCTGAACAGCATTCTGGTAGCGGGCCTAAGTGTGCTGGTGCTTGCCGTGTTGGCCCTGCCGATGGCGGGGTGGATCGCCACCCGGCGGCGCGGCGGGGTGGAGGCGATTGGCTTGATGGGCCTCGCCGCCTCACCGCTGATGATCGGCACGGGATGGTTCATCATGATCAACCCAGTGCTGGATCCCGCACGGCTGAGCTTGCCGGTCACGGCCTTGGTGAACGCGCTGATGGCGCTGCCCTTCGTGCTGCGTATCCTGGTGCCGCGCCTTCGCGAGACGTTGCAGGATTTTGGCCCGCTGACGCAGACCCTCGGCATGGGTGGCTGGACGCTGTGGCGTCTGCTGGTCCTGCCGCGCTTGCGTCCGCAACTGGGCTTTGCTGCCGGGTTGACGGGGGCGTTGTCGGTGGGTGACCTCGGCGTCATCGCGCTGTTCGCGGATCAAGACCGTGCGACGCTGCCCTTGCAGATGTACCGTCTGATGGGGGCTTACCGGATGGAGGCCGCTGCGGGCGCGGCGCTGCTGCTGTTGATCTTGGCGCTGGCGGTGTTTTTCATCTGCGACAAATGGGGGCGCTGGCATGCTGACGCTTGAAGAGATGCGCATTGAGCGGGGCGACTTTAGCCTCTCTGCCGATATGACGCTCGCGCAGGGGCGCAGCTACGCGGTAATCGGCCCCTCTGGTTCGGGCAAGTCGACCTTGCTTGCGGCGATCTGTGGCTTTGTGCCTGTGGCGGCAGGGCGGTTGTTGCGGGATGGCGCGGACATCACCGACCAGCATCCGGGCCAGCGCGGCATGACGATGCTGTTTCAGGATAATAATCTGTTTCCCCATCTCACTGTGCGGCAGAATGTAGGCCTTGGTCTGCGCCCCGACCTGCGGTTGAAGGCGGCGGATCAAGTGCGGATCGATGCCGCCCTCGCGCGAGTGGGGCTGAGCGACCATGCCGCCAAACGCCCGGGCGCATTGTCAGGCGGACAGCAAAGCCGCGTGGCGCTGGCGCGGGTGCTGGTGCAGGCGCGGCCTTGGGTGCTGTTGGATGAACCCTTTGCCGCCCTCGGCCCGGCGCTGAGGGTTGAGATGCTAGATCTGGTCCAAGACCTCGCCCGCGAGACCGGGGCGGGGCTGATCATGGTGACCCATGCGCCCGATGACGTGCGGCGCATCGCGGATGAGGTGATCTTTGTTGAAGGCGGTCGTGCCCATGCGCCGGGGCCGGCGGCGGAGCTTTTGGACAACCCGCCCCCGGCCCTGCGCGCCTATCTGGGTTAAGCGGCGGAAATTTTTGAAATTTCCGGGACGTTTTCTTTTGAAGAAAACGTGTCTAGTGCTTGCGTCATGCCAAGCGCGGCCTGAGCCGCCTCGCGCCCTTTGGTCACGAAGTGATCGCGGTAGATGGCATTGTGGTGTTCAGTTTCCTGATAATGATGCGGGGTCAGCGAGACCGACAGCACCGGCAGGTCGCAATCCAACCCCACGCGCATCAGCCCATCGACCACGGTCTGCGCCACGAAGTCATGGCGGTAGATGCCGCCATCCACCACAAAGGCCGCGCAGATTACGGCGTCATAGCGCCCCGTCTTGGCCAAACGCTGCGCCATAAGCGGCAGTTCAAACGCGCCGGGAACGGCAAAGCTGTCTACCTGCGTGGCATCAATGATTTCGGTAAATCCGTCATAGGCGCGGTCAACGATATCCGCATGCCAGCTTGCACGCACAAAGGCGAAACGGGCGGAACGTTCTTGTGTCATTGTGATCTCCTTTAGGTTCAGACACGTCCACCCAAGGCGATCACGCGCACAGACCGGGCCAAAGCCGCGCCTGTGTTCGCATTCTCTTCCATCCGGACTGTGACCGTCGGCTCTGGAATCGCACCAGATCTGCTGACACCTCCAAAGAGGCCGCTCGCGGGCTTGCGGAGGACCGCTTACCGCCGGTGGGGAATTTCGCCCCGCCCTGAGAATGATGTCAGGTTGCCAAGTTGGGGAAGGCTCTGCAATACCAAAAGAAACGTGCAGGAGCCGCCATGCATCCCAATCCGATCTACCGCGATGAATCCCGTGACCGGAATCTGAGTTTCGCCCGTGACGTTGGCTTTGGCGTGCTGGCGATGAACGCCGACGACGGGCCGTTGATGGCACATGTGCCTTTCATTCTGAACGATGCCGGGGATCTGGCGGAACTGCACCTGGTGCGCTCAAACCCCATCGCGCGGGCGCTGAAGACCCCGCAACCGGTGCGTTTGGCGGTCACTGGGGCCGACAGCTATGTCTCGCCTGATTGGTACGGGATCGAAGATCAGGTGCCGACATGGAACTACGTCGCCGTGCACCTGACGGGAGTGCTCGAGATGCGCCCGGCAGAGGAACTGCCCGACCTACTGGCGCAGCAATCGGCGGTCTATGAGGCGCGGCTGGCGCCCAAGACCCCATGGAAAATGGACAAGATGACGCCCGAAGCGCGGGGCAAGATGCTGCGCATGATCGTGCCTTGTCAGATCCGTGTCACCGGGATCGACGGCACATGGAAGCTGGGCCAGAACAAGGATGACGCCGTGCGTCTGGCGGCAGCGGATCAGATGGCAGCGCATGGGTTTGGCACGGAGCCGGCGGTGATGGCTGCATTGATGCGCGGCGTGTGATCGCCGTTGCGTCTGACCGTGCGGCGTTGAATAGTGCGGCCAACCAAGGGGGGACTTCACGTGAAACTATTCTATTCTCCAACCTCACCCTATGTCCGCAAGGTCATGGTGTTGCTGCATGAAACTGGCCAACTCGACGATGTCACACTGGAGCCGACCTCGGGCACGCCGCTGGCACCTGCCACGGGCCTTGTCGAAAAGAACCCTCTTACCAAGGTGCCTGCATTGGAGCGGGCCGATGGCTGCACGCTCTATGACAGCCGGGTGATCTGCGCGTATCTGGACGACCGCGCGGGCGGCAAGCTTTACCCCAGCGGGGTCGCAAGGTGGGACACATTGACGCTGGAAGCCACGGCGGATGGCATGCTCGATGCCGCTTTGGCGATGGTCTACGAAGGCAAACTGCGCCCCGACGAAAAGCGCATGTCAGAGTGGGTCGAGGCTCAGTGGTGCAAGGTTGCCCGCGCCTGCACGACGTTGAACGCAAGATGGGTCGCGCATCTGGCGGGGCCATTGGATATGGGGCAAATCGCCCTTGGCTGCGCATTGGGCTATGTCGATTTTCGCCATGGCGCGCGGGATTGGCGTGCTGGAAATCCTGATCTGGCGGCATGGTTCGACAATTTTGATTCGCGCCCCGCGATGACGCATACAGCGCCGCCGCAGTAATCACGCCGTAATGATATTGCCACAATCGCGGTATTTTTGCCGCGTTGTGGCGGGCTTGACCCAAGATGCGCGGCTTTGGCATCTGGACGGGCGCGGTCCATCCCGGTAGATAGCGGCGAGAAGTCAGGTGGCAAGGTGACGCCACCCCTATGTCTGACGGCCAAATTTGGCCAAGAATTGGAGTAAACCCGTGTCCCAAGCAGAAGAACACGCAGGCACCCGGAGGGATTTCCTGTATTACGCGACAGCCGGTACAGGTGCCGTCGCCGTTGGTGCCGCCGTCTGGCCGCTGGTCAACCAGATGAACCCCTCTGCCGACGTAAAGGCGCTGTCGTCCATCCGTGTGGATGTGTCCGGCGTTGAAGTCGGGACGCAGCTGACTGTGAAGTGGCTGGGCAAGCCGGTGTTCATTCGCCGCCGCACCGAAGCCGAGATCGAAGAGGCGAAAGCCGTCGATGTATCGACGCTGCCCGATCCGATCGCGCAGAACGAGAACCTCAGCGGCGACGTGCCTGCCACGGACGAGAACCGCGCGTTGGATGAAACTGGCGAATGGCTGGTTCAGATGGGCGTTTGTACGCACCTTGGCTGTGTGCCTTTGGGTGATGCGGGTGACTTTGGCGGCTGGTTCTGCCCCTGCCACGGGTCGCACTACGACACCGCAGGCCGCATCCGTAAAGGGCCGGCCCCACGCAACTTGCCGGTGCCTGTCGCCGAATTCGTGGACGAGTCCACGATTAAACTGGGTTAAGGGAGCGGAAGAAAGATGTCTGGAATTCCTCACGACCATTACGAGCCGAATTCGAACGGCGAAAAGTGGCTGCACCGCCGCCTTCCCATCGTTGGCCTTTTGTACGACACATTGATGATCCCCACGCCCAAGAACCTGAACTGGATGTGGATCTGGGGCATCGTGCTGACTTTCTGTCTGGCACTGCAAATTATCACCGGCATCGTTTTGGTGATGCACTACACGCCGCATGTCGACATGGCCTTTTCGTCGGTTGAGCATATTATGCGCAACGTGAACGGCGGCTATATGATCCGCTATCTGCATATGAACGGCGCGTCGTTGTTCTTCATCGCGGTCTATGCCCACATTTTCCGCGGTCTTTACTACGGGTCGTATAAAGCCCCGCGTGAGATCACATGGATCATCGGCATGTTGATCTACCTGCTGATGATGGCCACAGGTTTCATGGGCTACGTTCTGCCTTGGGGTCAGATGTCCTTCTGGGGCGCGACCGTGATCACCGGCCTCTTTGGCGCGATCCCGTTCATCGGCGAAGGTCTGCAGACCTTCCTGCTGGGTGGACCTGCCGTTGATAACGCGACGCTGAACCGCTTCTTCTCGTTGCACTATCTGCTGCCGTTTGTGATTGCGGGTCTTGTGGTTCTCCACATCTGGGCCTTCCACACGACTGGCAACAACAACCCCACCGGGGTCGAAGTGCGCCGCACCTCCAAAGAAGACGCCAAGAAAGACACGCTGCCGTTCTGGCCCTACTTCGTGATCAAGGACTTGTTCGCGCTGGCGGTGATCCTGACGCTGTTCTTCGCGGTTGTTGGCTTCATGCCGAACTACCTTGGCCACCCGGACAACTACATCGAAGCGAACGCTCTGGCGACGCCTGCGCACATCGTGCCGGAATGGTACTTCCTGCCCTTCTACGCGATCCTGCGGGCCTTCACTTCTGAAGTTTGGGTTGTCCAAATCGCGTCCTTCGTGACCGGTGGCATCATCGACGCCAAGTTCTTCGGCGTGTTGGCGATGTTTGGTGCGATTGCGGTTATGGCGCTGGTGCCTTGGCTGGACACATCCTCTGTACGTTCGGGCCGTTACCGTCCGATGTTCAAATGGTGGTTCGCCCTGCTGGTGATCGACTTCTTCGCCCTGATGTGGCTGGGCGCGATGCCAGCGGAAGAGCCCTACGCGAGCTTCTCACTGATCGCTTCGGCCTACTGGTTCGCCTACTTCCTCGTGATCCTGCCTCTCTTGGGTGTGATCGAGAAGCCGCTGGCGCAGCCGGAGACCATCGAAGCCGACTTTGACGCGCATTACGCGCCCAAGGCTGGCGGCACCAAGACGCTTGTGAACCCGGCGAAATAAGGATCATGACCATGATGAAGACCAACCTCCTTTCTGCCGTGGTATCTTTGGGCCTTGCCCTGCCGGGAACGGCAGTGCTGGCGCAAGACACAGCGACAGAAGAAGAACTGCTAACAACTCCGGCGGAAACGCCGGAGGCCGAAGCCGAGACTGCACCGGCTGAAGCGCCAGCCGCAGAAGAAGCCCCGGTTGAAGAGCCGACAGTCGACGCAGTCCCGGCTGACGAAGCTGCCGACGCACCCGAAGTCGCACCCGCTCCTTCCGAGGAGCCTGCGGCTGAGGAAGCACCTGCCGAGGAAGCCGCCACAGAAGAGGCTCCTGCAGAGGAACCTGTGGCTGAGGAAGCGCCAGCTGAAGCAGAAGCAACCGAGGAAGCGCCTGTTGAAGAGGCACCTGCCGAGGAAGCCGAAGCCACTGGTGAAGAGCAGTCCACTGCCGAAGAAAACGCCGATGCCGATGTCATTGCCGAAGATGACGTTGCCGGTCAGGCGCATAGCGATGACCCCGAAGTGGGCGTTATGGAAGCGGATGACCACGGCGAGGAAACTGCCTCTGACGATCATGCCGGTGACGACGATCACGGTGACGATTCCCACGCCACGCCGCATATCGAAAACATCGATTTCTCCTTCGATGGTCCCTTCGGCGGCTATGACGTAAACCAGCTTCAGCGCGGTCTGCAGATCTATACCGAGGTTTGCGCCGCCTGCCACGGTCTGGAATATGTCGCGATGCGGACATTGTCGGACGAAACCGGTCCGAACATGCCCAACGATCAGGTGATCGAATACGCCAAGGGCTATGACATCTATGACGCCGAGCTGGACGACACCCGTCCCGGCACCCCGGTCGATCACTTCCCCGGCTCTAACCTGTCTAATGCACCTGACCTGTCGCTGATGGCCAAGAAACGCGCCGCGTTCCATGGCCCTTACGGTTTGGGCATCAACCAGTTCCTCAAAGGGATTGGCGGGCCGGAGTATATCACCGCGCTGCTGACCGGTTATACTGGCGAAGAGAAAGAGCAGGCGGGCACCGTTCTTTATGAAAACACCGTCTTCCCCGGTGGTTGGATCGCCATGGCGCCGCCCCTGTCGGATGAGCTGGTCGAGTTCGCAGATGAACATGCCAATGACGTGCAGCACTTGGCCGAGGATGTCTCTGCCTTCCTGATGTGGACCGCCGAGCCTAAGTTGGGCGCGCGTAAGCAGGCCGGTTTTGCGGGTGTCGCGCTGCTGGGCTTGCTCTCGGTGCTGCTCTATCTGACCAACAAGAAGCTCTGGGCGCCGATCAAGAATCGCCGCAAGGACGACTAATCGGGCCACGGCTTGAGAGAATGCATGAGGGGGCGTCGGGAAACCGGCGCCCCTTTCGCGTTGGTGGGCTTGATGGCTGCGGGTTGGTGCCCGGCTCAAAGTGCGTCCAGCGGGTGCAAGTGGTACAAGCTGTGCGGCTATATCTCTCAATGCCCCCAGCTACGGTCACGATTTGCCTACAACAGATGCCCGGCCCAGTGGCACACATGCAGCGGGCGATTTCAAAGCGACTTACGATACGGGATCGTTGCAGCTAAGGCAGGCCGTGTGGGTACCGCAAAAGCGCCATCGCCCCCAAGGGAGGGCGATACCCTTAGCGCTGCACTTCAACCGCTGCTAGGCGGTCAACTGTGTGCCTGAAATCCCGGTGATTCTGGTCTGCACGATATCGCCTTCGACCTGCGGCACGGCAAAGGTCACTTCGGTGAACTGCGCCGTACGGCCCATATGGGGGTTCTCCATCAGCACAGCGTGCATCTGCCCAGCCTGCGCCTCCAGATGACGCTGCACCTGCCGCTCCCCAGCCGCGCGCAGCCGGGCTGCCCGTTCCTTGATTGCCGCACCGTTCACCGCAGGCATTCGCGCGGCAGGCGTGCCGGGGCGTGCTGAATAGGGAAAGACATGCAGCCACGTCAGGTCGCATTCCTCGACGAGCTTCATCGAGTTTTCAAACATCGCCTCGGTTTCAGTCGGGAAACCGGCGATAATGTCCGCGCCAAAGGTCATGTCAGGCCGCAGAGCGCGGGCCTCTTGGGCGAAGCGGATCGCATCATCGCGCAGGTGGCGGCGCTTCATGCGCTTCAGAATCATATCGTCGCCATGCTGCAACGACAGGTGCAGATGCGGCATCAGGCGCGGTTCGGTGGCGATGGCCTGCATCAGGTTCTCGTCCACCTCAATCGAGTCGATCGAGGAAATCCGCAAGCGCGGCAGATCGGGCACCAACCGCAGGATGCGCATGACCAGATCGCCCAGTTTCGGTGTGGCAGGCAGGTCCGCGCCCCAAGAGGTCAGGTCGACCCCGGTGAGCACCACTTCGTTAAAGCCCTTATCGACCAACCGCTTGATCTGATCCACCACAACGCCCGCAGGGACCGAGCGCGAATTGCCACGGCCATAGGGGATGATGCAGAAGGTGCAGCGATGGTCGCAGCCATTCTGGACCTGTACATAGGCGCGGCTGCGGGTGCCAAACCCGTCGATCAGATGGCCCGCGGTTTCCGTCACCGACATGATGTCGTCGACTTGCACCGTCTCAGTCTCACCAATGAAATCAGCGGCCATGCCCTGCCACGTCGCGCCCTGCATCTTCTCGGTGTTGCCGATCACGACATCAACCTCGGGCATGGCGTTGAAGGTTTCTGGCTCGGTCTGTGCCGCGCAGCCGGTGACAATCAACCGCGCCTCTGGGTGCGCCTTGCGCAGCTTGCGGATGTCTTGGCGGGCTTTGCGGACGGCTTCGGCGGTGACGGCGCAGGTGTTGACGACAACGGCGTTCTGCAACCCGGCTTGCTCGGCCAGTTCCTTCATCGCCTCGGTCTCATAGGCATTCAGACGGCAGCCCATGGTGCTGAAAACGGGGGCGCTCATGTCAGGCTCTCCAGAAAATCTGCGGTAAAGGTGCCGGAGAAAACGTGCATTGTAGGTCCGGTCATCCAGACACCGTCGTCTCGCCAATCGATATGCAGCGTGCCGCCGTCAAGGTCGATGCGTACGGCGCGGCCTGTGAGGCCCCGGCGCGCGGCAGCAACGGCAGTTGCGCAGGACGACGAACCCGAAGCCAGCGTCACGCCCACGCCGCGTTCCCAGACCCGCATGCGGATGTGGTTGGGTCCAACGATCTGCGCGACCTGCACATTGGTGCGCTCAGGGAACAGCGGATCATGCTCGGCGCGGGGGCCGATGTCAGAGAGGTCCACAGCCTCGACATCCTTAACAAAGAAGGTGCAATGCGGGTTGCCCATGCCGGCGGCGACAGGATCGCCCTCAATCGGCAGATGCAGCGTGTCCATCTCGCGCGCCAGCGGCACTTCGTCCCATTTTAGCTGCGGGTGGCCCATATTGACCGAGGTTAGCCCGTTGCCCGCGTCCTTGGCCGCCAGATCGCCGCGCGCGGTGGTCAGGTGCAGCGAATCGCGGCCCGTCTCATCCATCAGGAATCGCGCGATGCAGCGCGTGGCGTTGCCACAGGCGGCGGAGAGCGAACCATCGGAATTGTAAAACGTCAGTTGCGCATCGCCCGCGCCCTGCGTGATGACCGCAAGCTGATCAAAACCCACACCAAATTGCCGATGGCCGATCGCCTGCGCCATGGCGGGGCTCACGTTGATCGCCTCCGCGCGTGCATCAAGCACGACGAAGTCATTGCCTAGCCCATGCATCTTCATGAAGGGCAATCCGGGGGTCTGAGCGCTATACATTCGGCGCATATAACCCCGGCATCAAAACTAATCCAGCATCTCGCAATATTTTCGCGATTAAGGGCTTGACCCTGCCGCCCCAAATTTCTAGTTACCCGCCTAGTGGGCCGTTAGCTCAGTTGGTAGAGCAACTGACTTTTAATCAGTAGGTCGATGGTTCGAACCCATCACGGCTCACCACTCACCCTCCCTTCTTAGTGTTGAAGATCAGGTGTTTGGTGCCGTGAAAGCGGTTTCGCCTATTCCTGCCCGCGCAGCCGTGCCGAACGACGCCGCAGCGCTTCGAGCACGAAAAGCATCGTCGCCGACAGCACCACCAGCAGCGTCGCCACCGCGAGAATCGTCGGGTTGATTTGTTCGCGCAGGCCCGAGAACATTTGCCGGGGAATCGTGCGTTGTTCGGGACCGGCGAGGAACAGCACCAGCACCACCTCATCGAAGGACGTCACAAAGGCGAAAAGCCCGCCCGAGATCACGCCAGGGCGAATGAGCGGTATCACCACGTCCCAGAACACTTTGAGCGGTGAGGCCCCAAGGCTGAGGCCTGCAATAAAGAGCGACCGGTCAAAGCCGCTGAGCGTGGCGGTCACGGTGATGATGACAAAAGGCACGCCAAGGGCGGCGTGGGCGATGATGAGGCCCGTGAAGGTGCCGACCAAGTTGAACTGGGTGTAGAAAAAGAACATGCCCGCCGCGATGATGATCAGCGGCACGATCATCGGCGACAGCAGCAGCGCCGTGATGACGCGTTTGTAGGGCATGAAGGGCGAGGACAGGCCAACCGCCGCCAGTGTGCCGAGCACTGTCGCAATACTGGCCGCAGCGATGCCCACAAGGAAGCTGTTGCGGATCGCAATGCGCCATTTTTGATCGTCGACAATCTCCTGATACCAGCGCATCGAATATGCATCTGGATCGAGCGAGAGCATCCCTTGTGTAAAGGTAAAGAACGGCTCGGCGTTGAACGACAGTGGCATGATCACAAGGATCGGCAGCATCAGGAAGACCAGCACCAGCGCGGCCATGATACGCAGGCCGTAGTGGCCTGCTTTGTGCCAGATCGTGTAGTATGCGGGCAGTCGGGTCATAGTCTATCCCAGCTTGAGGTTGTCGGTGCCGACGAAACGGTCGAACAGCCAGTAGAGGACAAGGATCAGGATCAGCAGAAGCGAGCCCAAGGCCGCCGCCAGTTCCCAATTGTTGGACACCTGCATGTGGAAGGCGATGATGTTGGAAATCATCTGACCATCGGTGCCGCCGACCAGCGCGGGCGTGATGTAATAGCCGACAGAGATGATGAAGACCAAAAGCGCCCCGGCCGAGAGGCCCGGCAGGCTCATCGGCAGATAGATTTTATACCACGCGCCAATCGGGTTACTGCCCATCGAGATTGCGGCACGCATGAAGCTCGCATCAATCCCGCGCATCACCGCATAGAGCGGCAGCACCATGAAGGGCAGCAGGATGTGGGTCATGGCGAGGATGGTGGAAAATTCGTTGTAGAGCAGTTCAATCGGCTCATTGATCAACCCGGCCCAGATCAGGGTGGAGTTCACCACGCCGCCCGCTTGCAGCAGAGCGATCCATGCGGTGGTACGCACCAGCAGGGAGGTCCAGAATGGCAGCAGGACAAAAACCATGAGGAAGTTCGCCATCGCCGGCGAGGCTTGCGACATATAAAAGGCCAGCGGATAGCCCAGCAGCATGGTCAGTCCGGTGATGATCAGCGCCATCTTCAGCGTCTTGCCATAGAGTTGTTTGTAGATCTGTGTATCGCGCATGATGATCTCACCCTCGGCGTCATATTCTAGATCGACGGCGGTGAGGTAATAGCTTGAGGTATAGACTTGCCCGGCGCTGCGGATCGCGCGCCATGTGACGGGTTTAGCCCAACGGTCATTCTCGGCCAGCAGCATCTCGGCGCCATTGGCGGCAAGTTCAGCATCATCCACGCGGCGCAACCCGCGAGCGGTAGATTTGATCACGCTCGACATGCCCGGCAGGGCGCGGTTGATCTCGTCGGCAAATTTGCCGGAGGTACGGTTGTTGGCCATGCGCTTCATGTCGATGGCCATTTGCGTCACAACAGCCGGTTCGGGCAGGGTCTCGCCTTCCCAGTCTTCGAGCATCTCCAACGTTTCGGGCACCAGTTCGGCGACAGTGGGATTATAGACACTGCGGAACAGCATCGTGGTGATCGGGGCCACAAAGGCGAAAAGGATAAAGACCAGCAGCGGGACCACGAAAAGAAACGCCTGCGTGCGGCGGCGGCGCAATTGGCGACGGGCGTTGGCGGCGTCTTGGGTGTTCAGGCTGGGCACACTGGGTCTCGTCTTTAATGGGGGAAATCCCCGCGCCAATTAAGGCGCGGGGCAGGGATGCTTATTGCAGCAGCCATTCGTTGAACTTCTCGCCAAGGCTTTCGCCATAGTCGGCCCAGAAGATACCGTCGGCCTTCACGCCCTCATCAAGGTGCGCTGTGGGCAGGTCTTGCTTGACCTCATCCGGCAGCAGCGCCTGAGCGGAGTTGCGGGTGGGGCCATAGGCCACGTCCTGCATGCCCGACAGCGGCACGGTGCCGGTGGCGAACTTGATGAACTCCATCGCGAGGTCTTTCTTCTTGGTGCCCTTCATGATCGCCCAGACATCAAGGTCATAGACATGGCTGTCCCAGACGATCTCGAACGGTGCGCCATCGTCTTTGATCGCGGCAAAGATACGACCGTTGGCGGATTGCACCATGGTGGCGCCGCCGTCGTTCAGCAGAACGGGGGCCTGAGACCAGCTGTCATACCAAGTGATGTCGTCTTTGATGGTGTCGAGCTTGGCAAAGGCCCGTTTTTGGCCTTCTTCGGTGGCCAGCACCTCATAGATTTCTTCCTTCGGCACGCCGTCAGCCAGCAGGGCCCATTCCATGTTCACCTGCGGACGCTTGCGCAGACCACGTTTGCCGGGGAAGGCTTCGGTGTCGAAGAAATCCGCGATGGTCTTGGGGCCTTCGCCATTTTCGGTGTTCACCGCAAAGACGACGGACCACACGATGTTGCCGACGCCACATTCATTGGCCAGCGCGTCTTCGATGAAGTCATCCGCCGCTGCGGTACCATCGTCCCCATCGGGCAGGACGGATTGGTCGATCACTTCCAGATAACCTTCGGCGCAGGCGCGCTCGAGGTCGATCACTTCGATGTCGACCACATCCCACAGGATGTTCCCGGCTTCGACCTGCGCCTTCATCTCGGCCACGCCGCCGCCGTAGTCTTCGAACAGGACGTTGGTGCCGGATTCTTTCATGTAGGGCTCAATCATGTGCTCCATCTGCGCCGCGCCATAAGCGCCGCCGAAGGACGTCACCGTCAAATCTTCGGCCAGAACGGGGCTGGCAAGCAGCGCCGTCGTGGCCAGATACGTCAGATGTTTCTTCATCGGGTCTCTCCTTGTTGTGTCCAGGTCTTTTGCGGGGCCCCGGTTTGCCCTCGGTCGCCTTTAATTGGCAAAGGCGATGCAATCTTTCGTCAGGGACAACAGCTGCGCCGTCGCGCCGTCTTCGAATTCTGGCGCGGACAGATCGTTGAGCACTTTGACGATAATGTCGGTGCCGTCGGGCAGGCGGAAATAATAGCGGATGAAATCGCCCACATAGATGCGCGTGATGAAGGTCGCCGTCAGAGCGTTGTCATGGGCGTGGGTTGTGGGGTGAATGAACAGCTTCTCGGGGCGGATTGAGACGCGGCAGGCGGCACCTTCGGTCAGCCCTGCGGAGGTTTGCGTGGTGATGGTGCCAGTGTCCGTCTCGACCTTGGCAAGGTCGCCTTCGATCTTGCTGACCTTGCCCTGCACGAAGTTGTTTTCCCCGATGAACTCAGCGACGAAGGCATTTACCGGGCGCTCGTAAAGCTCCGCCGGGGGCGCACATTGCTGCACCACGCCATCATTGAAAACGGCGATCCGGTCCGACATCGACAGCGCTTCGGTCTGATCATGCGTCACATAGATGACAGTAAAGCCGATCTGTTTGTGCAGGCGGGTGATCTCAAACTGCATCTGTTCGCGCAGGTTTTTGTCAAGTGCGCCCAAAGGTTCGTCCATCAGGATCAGCGTCGGCTGAAAGATCATCGCACGCGCCAGCGCCACACGCTGCCGCTGGCCACCCGAAAGCTGACCGGGACGGCGGTCGCCGAAGGCCGACAATTCCACTAATGCCAGATATTCCGCCACGCGCTCTTTAATATCGGCCTTAGACATTTTGCGCACGCTAAGCGGATAGGCGAGGTTTTCAGCCACCGTCATATGCGGAAACAGGGCGTAGTTCTGAAACACCATGCCGATGTTGCGCTTGTTCGGCGCGGTCTTGTTGATCGAGCGGCCGTTGATCGCGATATCGCCCGAGGTGACGCTCTCAAACCCTGCCAGCATCATCAAAACGGTAGTCTTGCCCGACCCGGAGGGGCCAAGAAGGGTGATAAATTCCCCCTCCTGCACGTCCATGTCGAACCCTTTGACGACGAGGTTTTCCTGATCGTAGCTCTTCTTGACGTTATCAAAACGCAGAAAAGTCTCTGCTTTGGTGTCTTTCATTGTGCCGCGGCTCTCCCTGTCGCTGGGGGGAGTTAAGCAGAGGCGATGATTCTAAACAATATGTTGTATCGCTTAAGAGAATCGCCACCGCATCCTTGGCGCTTATCGGGCGGGCATGTGACTGCTTTTGTGGCAGGGGGAATGGTAATTGCGCCGTCCAAACGGGAAATCTTTGAAAGAGTACCTATGTCGGTAGCTGAATGCATAGGGGCGCACCCCTCAGATTAGAGTTGACCAGAAGGAGACAGCATCGATGGGCAAACGTATCGCAATCGTAGGTGGCGGATATGTAGGCGCTGAGCTCGCCAAGACGATGGATGACATTGCCGATGTCACTTTGATCGAACAGCGCAGCCATTTCGTGCATGCGCCAGCGATGATCCGTGCTTTGGTTCAGCCCAGCCTGGTTGAGGAATCGCTGATCCCCTACGATCGTTTGCTAAAGCGTGGCCGGGTGGTCGCGGCGCGGGCAACGCAGATTGATGGGGGTGGTGTCACCCTAGATGACGGTGCGCGGATTGACGCGGATTATATCGTTGTCGCCACAGGCTCAGAATACGCGGCCCCGTTCAAACCTAAAGGCGCTGACATCGACGGGCTGCGCACAGCAAATCAAGCAGCGCGCGAAAAACTGGTATCGGCCAAAACCATCGGCATCATCGGCGCCGGCGCAGTGGGTGTCGAGCTTGCAGGCGAGATTGCCTATGCCATGCCAGACAAAAAAATCACCCTGATCACGATGGACGACAAGCTTTTTGCGGCGAAGCCTGACAGCCTTGGGGCGTCGCTTAGCAAGAAATTGAAATCCAGCGGCGTGGAGATCATTCTTGGCGAAAAGGCCGAAGGTCTTGCATCAAAAACAGAACCGCATGCGGGCAGTGTGACCCTCGGAGATGGGACGCAACGGGCGTTTGACCTGATCTTTCCCGTCCTTGGTGCGCAGCCTTGCTCTGATCTGCTGAAAAACCTGCCCGGCGCAGAGGTAACTGCCGCTGAGCGGATCAAAACCGACGGATATATGCGCCCCTCGAGCCTGCCCAATGTCTTTGCCGCCGGGGATGTGGCCGATCCTGGCGACAACATGACCATCGTTGCGGTCAGCCGTCAGTTGCCGTGGCTGAAAAAGACGCTGACCGGGCTGATCACGGGCCGGAAGCTGACGGATATGAAGACCTATCGCCCGTGGGGCCCCGAAGCGCCGATCCTGCTGCCCTTAGGGCCCGAGCGCGGCAATAGTTTTTTGATGCTGTTCACCGTGGGAGATTGGATCACTCAAAAAATGAAAGGCGCGCATCTTTTTGTGTCGAAGTACCAAAAGCTGCTCAATCGCCCCTGACGGAAAGGGCGGTGACCCTTGCGGCTTATTGGGGGCTGCGGGCCGCACGCAGATCTTTCTGGCACCGCGAATATACCGAAGGGTAGGCCCATTATCCCTAAGCCAGCAGGCATTGGTTGGCGATTTGTGTGAAGGTTGATTGAAGTCAACTCAGGAGCACAAGCCATGTCCATTCAGTTCAGCAGCACGCGAGAGGCCATCCAGAACGCCGCAAAGATCACGCCAATTACTGCCTGCGTCAGTCTGGGCAAATACGCCACCGCGCAGGGGGAGCTTATCTGGCAAAAGGGCGACATCGCCTGCGTGCGGGCCTCTTCATCGATGTTTGTCGGCAAACGCATCTGAAGGTTAGCGACACCCTGCCCGCACTTTGGCGACGGTGCAGCAGCCTATGAGAGCGGCGAGGACCGCTGTTCAGCAGGGTGCAATTCTACCACACGTGAAGTGGCGCGGCGGTTTCAAACGCCAAAAGATATCCATGTGTCAATGCTTGGCGCGAAAGCCAAGAATGGCCCATTCCTCGAAGCTGCATGCGCAGGCTGCGGTGTTGCCCAACGGCCTTCAATGCGGTCGATTGCGGCTTGCCTGAGAGGCCTGTTCGCGGGGCGGCCAAGTCGATCTGATATAAGCGAGGATGTCCCAAATATCTTCGTCTGAGAGCGCCTCGCCAAAAGCTGGCATTCCGCTGTTGAAATCATCGATGCCGCGCGCCGCCAATGCAGCTTTGCCCCCGAGTTTGGTATATTCGAACAGCAAGGCATTATCGTGATGCCAGGTATGGCCCGTTGCATCATGCGGAGGGGCAGGCAGAACTCCGGCCTCATCGGGCGTCCGCCAGTCGGGTTGGCCTTCGAGGTCAGTGCCGTGACAAGCCGCACAGGTCTCAGCATAGAGGGCGCGCCCAGCGACGATATCGCGGCCCTCAAGTTCGTGGTCTGCGTGCGCTGTGGTTGCAGAGGCGAGGATCAGGAAAGCCAACCTTATCATGCTACATCTACCCATGTCCGCATCCCTCCGATGGCGTGGCTCAGCATATGACAGTGGATCAACCAACGGCCCGGATTGTCAAACACGCAAAGAACATCACGGCTTTCACCCGCGGCAACTAAAGTCGTATCGCGGAGGTCGCCGAGACTGCCGTCGGCAGCCAGTTCATAGAAGTGGTGACCGTGTAGGTGAATGCCATGCGGGAAAGCGGTATCATTGGCGAGGGTGATGCGTACAGTTTCGCCCCGTTTCATGGAGGCGAATGGCGCGTCCGGCAGGTCCGAGACATCATTGAAAGACCAGATATTGGCCCCGCCGTGTCGACCGCCCATAGCACCCCCCATCATCGTCAGCGTCAGGTGCTGCGTGGGGTCGCCCGGCACTGGCAAGTTTGGCGCTGCCAACGGTGCTATGGGTTCTGGTTTCCGATCCGTATTGCTGCCGGAAACCGCCACATCCGCAAGTCGGTAGCTCCCCTGACGAGAGTGCATGTCAAAGCTCACTGGCCCAGTGATATCGACGATCAAATCTGCCCTTTGGGCGGGCGCTAGGGTTAGGTCAGACAACCCGCGCGGCTGGCCCAATGCCATGCCGTCCAGCGCAACGACAGACCCAGCAACGCCTGCAACGGTGAGAGGGAAAATGCGATTGGTGGCCGCGTTGATGATGCGGAACCGGACCCGGTCACCTTCCTTCACTTCGGCCTGCGACAAGAATGCGCGGGCAAAGTTGCCCATATAGCCGGCGTGCGCGACGCTGTGCATGTCGGTGAAATCGTCAGAGAGGCTGCCGTCCTCGTTGATAATCCAATCCGACAGCACGACTGTGATGTCGTGATCCACATCGGGGGGCATATCGTCTTCGACAATAAGCGGCCCCATCATGCCCCGCGCAACCTGTTCCTGCGAAATGTAGTGCGAGTGGTACCAATAGGTCCCCGCATCGGGTGGCGCAAAGCTATAGGTTTTGCTGTCGCCGGGGTTGATAAGGTCCTGTGTCAGCACCGGTACTCCGTCCATTCGGTTTTCAAGCCGAATGCCGTGCCAATGGACGGCGGTGCCTTCCTCCAGCCTATTCTCGACATCAATCGAGATTTGCTCCCCCCGTTTTAACCTGAGTTCTGGTCCGGGCATCGACCCATTGAAACCCAGCATCGCGGTGGTGCCTTCGCTTTTGGGAAGAAGCTGTCGGGTGACAGCCTCAGCCGTCAGCTTCAGCGGATCCGCAGCGGCAGAAGCCTGTAGCGGCAGGATTGCCAACGCGGAGGCACTGGCGAGGAATTGTCTTCTATTCATGTCATGCCTTATCGGGATCGATTGAGATTGATACTGCCACAGGGACGAAGCGCGCCGCCCTCCGTGGGGTAAAGGTGTTAACAGCAGGGGCCGATTTCAACTGCCAGTGACCGATTGGAAAGGCGCGCGCATATGCGCCCTCTTTTAGGCAAAAAATCACGGTGAACCATTCGGGTCATCCTTTCTTTGACAGTGGGGCGCCTCCGCCCATGACCTGTAGCACAAAGCTTCCTGACGCCGTGATCATGAGAAAGCCGTGAAACGCCTCGATCCCGGTGAGGAAACGCAGGTGCCCCAAGGGGGTCAGGTCGCCGCGTCCCAAGGTGGTGAAGTTGACCAGTGAGAAATAGAAATAGTCCATCATCGTGATCGGCTCATCCGTTGGGCCGGAGGCGTTTAGCGCGCCAATCTGCAAACCTTGCACCGCCCAGAGGAAGAACAGCGTATAGATCAAAGCCTCAATAACATGGGCAAAAGTAATGGCGCCGACCGCCAAGCCAAGGTTCTGGCCATGCGCAGTGCTTTTGCGTTGCGCGATGGTATCCGACACCCATTTAAGGACGAAATAATGGATTGTCGTGCAGATGCCGACAACCAGAATTGATAGAAGTATTGCTTGGATCATGAGGGGCTACCTGTCTTGTTTGCGGGGGCTTCCCCTCAGGCGGTTATGCCGGGGCGGCCGTTGATCTGGGTGCAGCCACATGCGAACGCTCAGCCGCAGTTTGCGGGGCGTCTGCTGGCACCCAAGCATCATCCATTAAATCCTCAATGAATGTGCTGAGCAACTGTGTGCGCCCGGTGACGGCGGCCTTGCGATAGATCGCGTTTGTCTGCGCCTTGATCGTCCCCTCAGAGGTGCCCCGCAGCTCCGCAATGTCGCGGGTGCTCAGGCCTTTGACCAAAAAGACCGCGACATCCCGCTCTGCGGGGGTCAGACGCCAATCCGTGAAGTGCTGCGTCATCACCATCGAGAACTCCGAGGTGCATCGGCGCATCTTCTCTTCGGCCAGCCGGGCCCGTTGCAGACTGGTTCTGAGGGCGATCCAGCCAAGCGCCACACCGAGGTTCAGGCCGATGGCCAGCACGGTCTGCTGATACTCATGGCTTTGCCAAACCAGAAAGTCAGGCTCCATTCCCATGGCGTCCAGCAGGAAGCAAACAGTAAAGAAGATCGCCACAACAGCCTGTAGTGCAGCGATGGCCCAAAGGGCGACGGTTCCACGCGTTTTCATAGCTCGAAGTGCCTTGTTATTGTGGTGGAAAATGCGGGGCCAGTCCGTTCAACCGGCCCCGCAATTGGTGCTTACTTCATCGCTATGACGGTGAGCTTGCCTTTCACGCGGTCCGCGACGAACTCGATGTCTTGGCCTTCTTTCATCTTGGTGATGAGCGCTTCATCGGCTTTGAACACCATGGTCATCGACGGCATGTCGAGGTTTTCGAGTGGGCCGTGAATGATGGTCACTTTCTTACCCTTGGCGTCGACTTTCTTGATCTTGCCGGTTGAGTAGACGGCGGGCGCCGCGGGCGCCTCTTCAGACTGCTCCACGGTGATCGGGCCATGCATGCCGGATTCGTAGTGGCCGGGGATCAGGCAAGCGAACTCGAAGGAGCCTTCGTTGGCGAAGGTCCAGATCACCTCGCCCTCCATGCCGGAATCAAGACGGACCGAGTTCGGGTCGTCATGCTCCATGTCCATCTTTGCCATAGCTTCCTTGTGCTCGGCGTTGCCTTCCATCGTGTCGATCACGAACTCATGCTCGATCTCGCCTTTGTTGACGACGTTGAAGCGGATGGTCTCGCCCTTCTTGATGTCGAACTCGGCGGGCTCAAAGATCATCTCGCCGTCGTCGGTTTCGCGCATGATGACGTCGATGGTGCGGTCAACGGCCTCGGCCTTGCCGGGCATGCCGATGGCCATTTCCTTGTGCATGTCGCCGTGGCCGTCATCGCCGTGGCCGCCGCCATGGGTGCCCGCGGCAAAGGCCGGGGCGGTGATGAGAAGGCTGAGGGCGGTCGAGAGAAGAAGTTTATTCATTGTGTTTCCTGTATGGTTTTTGAGGTGATTATGGTCCAAGGGCCGCTTAGCCCTTGGAGGTTGGTTTTGGCGTGATCTGGGTTTTCGGGCTGTGGTTCTGCGCGAACTCTGGCAGCTCGCCCGTCCATTCATACGCCTCGGTGCCCGGAGGGTTTTCATACCAGCCGGGATCTTCGTAATCGTCCGCGTCGATGCCTTCGCGCACCTTCACGACCGAAAACATGCCGCCCATTTCCAGCGGACCATGCGGCCCCCAACCGGCCATCATCGACACGGTGTTGTCGGGCAGCGGCATCGACATTTCGCCCATATCCGCCATGCCCGCTGTGCCCATGGGCATAAACTCTGGCTGCACGCGGCGAACCTGACGGGTCATGTTGGAACTGCTGGTGCCAATGAGCGTCGGCACGTCATGACCCATGGCGTTCATCGTGTGGTGCGACTTGTGACAATGGATCGCCCAGTCGCCCAGATGGTCGGCGGTGAACTCATAGGCCCGCATGGCGCCCACGGGGATGTCGATGGAAACCTCGGGCCATTGCGCCGATTCCGGCACCCAGCCGCCATCGGTGCAGGTGACCTTGAAGTCATAGCCATGCATGTGGATCGGGTGGTTGGTCATCGTCAGGTTGCCGACGCGTACGCGCACCTTGTCCCCTTGGTTGACCACCAGCGGGTCAATGTCGGGGAAGATGCGGCTGTTCCATGTCCACAGGTTGAAATCCGTCATCGTCATGATGCGGGGTATGTAGGTGCCCGGATCAATATCAAAAGCGTTCAGCATGATCAGGAAATCCCGATCGACGCGCATGAAGTCCGGATCCTTGGAGTGGACCACGAACATGCCCATCATGCCCATCGCCATCTGCACCATCTCATCCCCATGCGGGTGGTACATGAACGTGCCGGATTTGGTCAGGTCGAACTCATAGACAAAAGTCTTGCCCGGCGGGATGCCGGGGTGGCTGAGGCCACCGACGCCGTCCATGCCCGAGGGCAGGATCAGCCCGTGCCAGTGCACGGTGGTATGCTCGGGCAGGCGGTTGGTGACATAGATGCGCACCCGGTCGCCTTCAACCGCTTCGATAGTCGGACCGGTGGACTGGCCGTTGTAGCCCCAAAGGCGTGCGACCATACCATCGGCCAGCTCACGCTCGACGGGCTCGGCAACGAGGTGAAATTCCTTCACGCCGTTGTTCATCCGGTGCGGCAGGGTCCAGCCGTTGAGCGTGACCACGGGATTGTAATCCGGCCCGCTGGTGGGGCGGGTTGGCGATTGGGTGAGGGCGCTGTCCATCACCGCTGCTTCGGGCAGGCCCATGTTCATGGTCTGGCCCCATGCTTTGGAGGACACGAGCGTTGCACCTGCAGCACCGGCCCCCAGCAATTGACGTCTGTTCATCATGTGATTGCTTCCTTGTCTCAATGTCCGCCGCCGCCACCAGCGGCGATTTGTGTCTCTCCACCGGCACCACCGCCGCCGCTGCCACCGCCATAGATCGCAGCAGTCAGACCGGCAGAAGCCAGCCAGAACTCACGCTTGGCATTGGCCGCTTCAAGCTGGCTCCCGATCCTTTCGCGGGCGTCGTTCAGCAGGTCGAAGGTGCTGGTGATCATGCCGTTGTTGCTCAGCAGTGCCTCCTCATCGATGGTGCGCCGCAGGGGCAGCACCACGTCCGAGTAGTGCCGTGCGATCTGGTGGCTTGAGCGGTAGGCCGTGGCCGCAGCACGGGCTTCGGAGCGGACGTTCACCGCCCGTTCGGCCAGCACATTGGCCGCTTGCAGATAGCTAAGTTCGGCCTTGCGCAGCCGCGCCTTGCCGCTGTCGAAGATTGGGATAACGAACTCGAACTCGATCTGCGGCGAGATGCTGGTCTCGACTTCTCCGTCCTCTTCCTCGCGCTCAATCTCGGCACCGGCGATGACTTCGAGGTCGGTCAGGGTGCGGGTGGCATCGGTCAGGCCGTAGGCTTTCGCCGTTGCTGCCAACCCCAGCCGGGCGACTTCCAGATCCACACGATTGGCGAGCGCCAGCCGTTCTATGCCCCTGTGGCCGCTGACCGTATTCGGCACGCGCGGCAGGGCGTCGGGGACGTAATAGGCAACGTCCTGCCCCCAGAGACCCATAAGCCGAGTCAACTGTTCCTTAGCCAATTGCGCATCCAGCCGCGCCTGCGCCAGCTGTCCGGCCATCTCGGCATTGAACGCCTGCTCGCGGGCCTGTGCGGCTTTGTTGAGCGCGCCGGTCTTGCCCAGCTGCTGCGCCAGTTCCGCCGCTGCATCGGTGGTGACGGCGGCACGTTTAAGGTAGCTCACCGTCTCAAAGGCGGCGACCGCGTTAACCCATGCCTCGCGCGTTTCATTGGCCAGCGCCAGCGTGTCGCTGACCGCTTGCATCTGCGCGTGCTGGAACTCCGCCTCAGCAGCGGCGATGCGCTGTTTGCGGGTGCGGGCATCCAGCAAGTTCACGGCGATCATGCTTTCCAAGGCACGGTAAAGCCCGACCTCAGGCGCGCCGATGCCCAGAAGACCGATGGAGACGACGGGGTTCTCTGGCGTGGACTGTTGCCATGCTTCCGCTGCCGACAGACCGATCTGCGCGTAGGATGCCTGAAGCCCCTTGTTGTTCAAAAGCGCGACCTGCACCGCGGTCTCGGCATTGATCGTCTTGCCCTGCACCATGGCGCGGACCTGTTTGGAGGCCGCGACGGTCTCGGCCTGTGACTGTGCCCAGACGGTACGCTTGCCGATGGCCTTGGAGGTGCGCGCTTCAACGGTGGCAAAGCCAGCATCGCGGGCTGAGAAGCTCACCGGCAGGTCCGTGGTCGTGCAGGCGCCCAAGATCAGAGGCGTAATGACGGCGGCGGTTTTCAGTTTCCAACGCATCAGTGGTTCATCCCCTGCATATCCATCCCCTGCTTAGGTGCCTGTTCGGCATTCAGCCGCCGCCAATCGAGCGGCTCCACCACGCCCCGGCGGCGGTAGCCTGCAAAGGGCTGTTCTTCGGCGGTCGCAGCGCTGCCACGCGTGCTGTTGTCAGCGGCGGTCATCGCGGCCACTTCGGGCAGAGGGGTGGGTTGCTGCACGTAGGCGGTAGTCACGTCGGGAAACGGGGGGAGCGCGGTGGCGCAGGCCCCTAGGGTCAGGGACATCGCCCCTGCAATCAGCGGTAATTTCATTGGTTTTTTGCCTGAATGAGAGGATCTTAGCCGCAGCCAGAGGCCGCAGATACAAGGGCCGTTAAGCGGCCGGGATCAACTCAGGCTCGAGGTGGGCGCAATTGGTCTGCGGGCTGGGCAGATGTCACAGACTGAGACACGCGAATATATTCGACGGAGTGCACAGCCGTCGCTTTTGCGTCCTGAGATGTGGTCAGCGCCGCCGTAAGACAGATACCGCCACAGCAGGGTTCACCTTCAAAACTGTCCGGTACATCGGTCTGGCCGGGCAAAGCTGCTGCATCCAGTTGAAGTTCAGGCGCGGCAGTCATTTGGTGAACGGCGTGATGTGCCTCTTGGGCGCCCTCGTGCATACCGCTTTGCGCATGAACCGAAGACGGCGGAAGCAGCAATAGGCTACATGCCAAAACCACGCCAAGAAGAGCGCGGTAGAGGTTTGATATGTTTGCCAACGAACGCATGGGGTCTAGCAGTGTCGTAACCCGCACGTCCTGTCAACGCGTCCAGCGCTGGAAGGATAGCAATTAAATTTTGACGCTATTACATCAGAACACTGAGAACGAGGGGGAGGCGCACCCCTTAGGCGCCCCTCCCCATAGGGAAAATTACAGTTCGTTTTCGCAGTCCAAGAAGCCGCGATAGCCAACGGTCAGGCCGCGGTCGAGGTGGAACTTCAGTTCGGCCTCCGAGCGGCGCAGATTGTCTTCTGTGTCGGCCCAATCAGCGCCTGCAATGGGTGTGACTGTGACCTCAACGCCCTCGGCGGTGAACTGGGCCCCATCGGCAAGTGCGGCTTGGTCGATGGTCTCGTCGGACTGTAGCTCAATCAAGGTGCCCGACAGTTTGATGCCGCCCGCGTTTTCGGCCATGACAAGGCTCGGCTCGCCTTCGTTGGTCCGGCTGAACTGGCAGGTGGCCGTGGTGCCCAGCAGGCTCTCAACATTCTCAGGGGTCAGCCCAGCCGGATCGACCTTGGCAACCTCTGCGGACGAGAGTGCTTCATCTATGGTACCGACTTGAGGCTGGCTCTCGGCCTCGCCCAGTTCCGGATCAACCGCATCGCCATTCTCTTCGATATCGGCGATCAGGCTGCGCATCTCTGCAATCTCTTTGCGCTGTGCGGCGATGATGCCATCGGCCATCTTTCGCACCCGTGGGTCTGACAGCTCCGCCCGCTCAGACGTCATAATTGCGATGGAGTGGTGCGGGATCATGGCGCGCATGTAGCTGGTATCGCCCACGGTGACCTGGCTGCGCACCAACCAAAGGGTCAGAGCGAATACCACAATGGATCCTACATAAATAGCGATATTGATGGCTTTGTTCGAATACATCGACAACATAAAGCTGAGCATGATGACGGCCATAACGGCACCCATCAGCAGCGCCATATAAGTCCGCGTCTCGCTAAAGAAGACATGTTCGAATGCGTATGTGTTAATGTACATTAGACCGAACATCACGATGGTAGAGGTCGCGATCATCGCGGCGAAGCGCCAGTAGGACATGGGTAGTCTCCTTTATCATATCTAAGCGCGATGGTCCTTCGCGCCGTGGCAATTAAGGGCAGGGCACCATATGATCTTTCGTGCCGTCGTGAGCTGTTCAACGGCTCATGTCGTGTGCGAATTCGGCGGTCCCGATACCCCCCTGTGGTATGTTAACCAGCCGCTGACGCCTTAGTTCCAAAGCGTGGAGGCGCAAACCGTGGAAGCAAAGCAGAACAAGGCAGCAATCCTGAAGCGCTTGGCGCGGTTGGAGGGGCAACTTCGTGGTGTGACGCGAATGGTGGACGAGAACCGCTATTGCGTAGATGTTCTGGTGCAGACCGCAGCCGTTCGATCGGCGTTGCGAGCAGTTGAGCGACTGGTGATCGAGGATCACGCCAAACACTGTATGGAAGAGGCGATCTTGTCGGGCGACCGTGATGAACAGCGTGAAAAGTTCCGTGAATTGGTCGCCCTGTTGGAAAAGGCGCGCGACTGAGGAGAGCGGCTTTATGCGGTATGATTACGAAAATGCGCGTTCCCGAGATCGCTGTGAATCGCGCGTGCTATGCGTCGGTGAAGGCGGATAGGCAAGGGCTTGATACCGCCTCTGGCGTTGGCGCTGCCGGAATGACTTGGTTTTATAGCGTACCCGTCAGAGACCGGGCCGTCCTACTCATGGTCATACGCCCGCGGCCAATTTGAAGCAGTCGCGCTAAGGGCTGGAGGGCCTCGACCTGTCGCGGGGCATTCTAAAGCTGGCAGATAGTTACGGCCGCAAAAACAAAAACCCCTCGAAAACCGAAGTTTTCAAGGGGTTTTTTGTTCGAAATTGGTGCCCAGGAGAGGACTCGAACCTCCACACCGTTGCCAGTACTAGCACCTGAAGCTAGCGCGTCTACCATTCCGCCACCTGGGCACGTATCGTGTGGGGTGCTCTAAGGCTCGTCTGAGTGACTGTCAATCGCAATTCGGGCGAAAATCAGAAAATCCAGTCACTGACCCGTTGCAACCGGGGGTTTGGCCTTGTGACAGGGGCGGCGCGCGGGTACATCCTGAGAAAGAATTTATCTACAGGAGCGGCAGAATGTCTAAGCTGGTCACGATTTATGGCGGTTCGGGGTTTGTCGGACGCTATATCGCGTATCGCATGGCCAGAGCTGGCTGGCGGGTGCGGGTGGCGGTGCGTCATCCCAACGAAGCGCTCTTTGTGCGGACCTATGGCGTGGTTGGCCAAGTTGAGCCGGTTTTGTGCAACATTCGCGACGACGGTTCGGTGCGCGATGCGCTGCGCGGTGCGGATGCGGTGGTGAACTGCGTGGGCATTCTGGTTGAGACCGGGAAGAACGGTTTTGACGCGGTGCAGTCCGGAGGGGCCGAGCGTATTGCGCGCATGGCCGCGGGTGAGGGCGTTGATCGCTTTGTCCAAGTTTCTGCCATCGGCGCGGACATGGAATCTGACAGTGACTATGCCCGCACCAAAGGCGAAGGCGAAGCGGCAGTGCTCAAGCATATGCCCCATGCCGTGATCCTGCGCCCCTCGATCATGTTCGGGGCCGAGGATGAGTTCTTTAACCGGTTTGCCGGTATGACCCGTACGGGGCCGATCTTGCCAGTCGCCGGGGCCGCGACCCGCTTTCAGCCGGTCTTTGTCGACGATGTTGCCAAAGCGGCTGAAACGGCATTGGAAGGGCGCGCCGCATCGGGCGTGTATGAGCTTGGCGGCCCGGATGTGGACACGTTCCGTGGCTTGATGCAACGCATGCTTCACGTGATCCATCGCCGCCGCTTGGTGCTGAACATGCCGTGGTTCGTTGCCAAGATGGTGGCCTTTGGGTTTGACATGCTACAAGCAATCACCTTCGGGCTTTTCACCAACAAGATGCTGACGCGCGATCAGGTCAAGAACCTGCGCAATGACAACGTCGTGGCCGACGGTGCGCGCGGCTTTACCGAGTTGGGCATCACCCCAACCGCGATGGATGCGGTGCTTCCTGACTACCTGTGGCGCTTCCGGCCCTCGGGGCAATATGATGCAATCAAAGCTTCGGCGCGGAACCTGCGGCAGGGATAATGGAAAACTCGACCACTCTGATCGCCGCCTTTCTGGGTTTGCTAGAGGGGCTGACTGAGTTCATCCCCGTATCCTCGACCGGGCATCTATTGTTGGCCGGGCATTTCTTGGGCTTTGAAAGCGCCGGGCGCACCTTTGAGGTCGTGATCCAACTGGGCGCGGTGCTGGCGATCCTGACAGTATATTCAGCACGGCTTTGGGCGGTTTTCTCTGCCGCGCCGCATGATCCGCAGGCGCGGCGGTTCATCTGGTCGGTGCTTCTGGCCTTTCTGCCTGCTGTCGTGATTGGCGTCATGGCACATGACTTCATCAAAACGGTCCTATTTGAGACGCCGCTGCTGATTGCCATCATGCTGGTGCTTGGTGGGGTGGTGCTTTTGGTTGTTGACCGCATCGCGCCTGCTCCGACCTATTCTGACGCAACCAAATTCCCGCTTTCGATGGCCTTTAAAATTGGGGTGATCCAATGTCTTGCCATGGTGCCCGGCACCTCGCGTTCGGGTGCAACGATTGTCGGGGCGCTGATGTTGGGTGCCAGCAAGCGTGCAGCGGCGGAGTTTTCATTCTTCCTGTCGATGCCGACCATGGCGGGTGCCTTTGCCTATGACATCTACAAGAACCGCGATGTGCTGGATGCCTCCGCCATGGGAGAGATCGCCGTGGGCTTTGCCATGGCCTTTATCTCAGCCGTCTTTGTGGTCCGTTGGGTGCTCGATTACGTGAGCCGCTATGGATACGCGCTGTTCGGCTGGTGGCGAATCTTGGTTGGCAGCGTGGTTATCGTGGCGCTCTGGGCGGGGTATTGACCGAATAGGTCCGAGTCGGACCTTAATTGATGCATAAAAATGATGTCCGGGCGCAGCAAACGCCCGGAAACAGGTAAATAGGTCAGCACTGCTGTCTTTTATTTACCTTGCCGGTCTTGTATTCGAGCCTTCTGACGGAATTTGTCGAAGGAACGGGTATATGGCGAAGCAGGTCATGCTGAAATTTACAGACGTCGCGCGGGATATGCCCGAAAAGCGCCCACCTGATTTGCGCCGCACGGATTTCGATGAGATTTACGCGGAATACGCTGACCGCAAGGCCGCGGAGCAATCGAGCCGTTGTAGCCAATGTGGCGTGCCTTACTGCCAGACCCATTGCCCGTTGCATAACAACATCCCCGACTGGCTGCGCCTAACTGCCGAAGGCCGTTTGCAAGAAGCCTATGAGATCAGTCAGGCGACCAATACCTTCCCCGAGATCTGTGGCCGCATCTGCCCGCAGGACCGTCTGTGCGAAGGCAACTGCGTGATCGAACAGTCGGGCCACGGCACTGTGACCATCGGCTCGATCGAGAAATACATCACCGATACCGCATGGGAGCAGGGCTGGGTCAAGCCGCCCGCCCCCCGCGAAGAGCGGCACGAGAGCGTTGGCATCATCGGCGCGGGCCCCGGTGGGCTGGCGGCGGCGGACATGCTGCGGCGCGCAGGCGTGCAGGTCACCATCTATGACCGCTATGACCGTGCAGGTGGCTTGCTGACCTACGGCATCCCCGGTTTCAAGCTGGAAAAAGACGTGGTCGAGCGGCGCAATGCGCAACTGGTCGAAGGCGGCGTAACCTTTGAATTGAACTGCGATGTTGGCGTAGACCTCAGCTTTGGGGCGATCCGGGGCAAGCATGACGCGGTGATCATCGCCACTGGTGTCTATAAGACGCGCGAGATCGAAGCCCCCGGTGTGGGTGGCTTTGGGGTCGAGCGGGCGATTGATTTCCTGACAGCTAGCAACCGCAAAAGCTTTGGTGACACGGTTGAGGAATTTGAGAATGGCCGTTTGAATGCCGCTGGCAAGAAGGTCGTTGTGATCGGCGGCGGTGACACGGCGATGGACTGTGTGCGCACCTCGATCCGGCAGGGCGCGGAGAGCGTCAAATGCCTTTATCGCCGAGACCGGGCCAACATGCCGGGCAGCCAGCGCGAAGTGCAAAACGCCGAAGAAGAAGGCGTGATTTTTGAGTGGCTCAGTGCGCCCAAGGGTTTTGTCGGCGATCCCGTGACCGGCGTGATGGTACAGAAGATGCGCCTTGGCGCACCGGATGTGACGGGCCGTCAAGCACCCGAGGTGATCGAAGGCGCGGATTACGTCGAAGACGCCGATCTGGTGATCATGGCTCTGGGCTTTGAGCCCGAAGACCTGCCGACCCTGTGGAATGAGCCGGAGTTGCCGGTGAACCGTTGGGGCACGATCAAGGCCGATTACGTCACCGGGGCCACGGTACTTGATGGCGTTTACGCAGTCGGTGACATCGTGCGCGGCGCGAGCCTTGTGGTCTGGGCGATCAAAGACGGCCGCGACTGTGCCGAAGCGATCCTGAATGATTTCAATGGGGCGCAGCGCATCGCTGCGGAATGAAATGAGTGCTGGGGCTGCCATCATAGCGGATAACGCCATGGGTGACGAACATCACCATGGCCATTGTCTGTGCGGCGCGGTCACGGTGGATGTGACCGGGCCGTTGGCTGCGATTTCGGCCTGTCACTGCGACCTCTGCACCCGGTGGAGCGGCTCTGTCCAAATGGGGATCGAAGTGCCCCGCGCGCGGGTTTCCTGCGAAGGGCCGATCCGGACCTATGCTTCCTCGTCCTTTGCCGAGCGGGCGTGGTGCGAGACTTGCGGCACGGCGGTTTGGTTTGCCGATACCAAAGGCGAGAACGCGGGTCTGCTGGAACTGGCTCCGGGTTTGTTCGACGGGTTCGGCGGCGCAAAGCTGGCGCGCGTGGTCTATGCCGACCGCGCCCCAAGCAATCTTGCCTTGGCCGGGGATCTGGAGCGCGTGAGCAAAGCCGATTACGAGGCCTGCGCCTTGCATGTGGAGGACCAGCGATGAGCCCGTTGAGCGGTCATTGCCTCTGCGGGGCGGTCACGGTCAGCTTTGAGCCGTTGAAAGACGGGCTTGGCGCGTGTCACTGCGAGATGTGCCGCCGTTGGACCGGCAGCGCGTTCCTTGAGATTGACGCGAAACCGGGCAGCCTGACCTATGACGGCCCGGTGAAATCCTATGCCTCCTCTGACTGGGCAGAGCGGGCATGGTGCGACAGTTGCGGCAGCACCCTTTGGTATCACCTCACGCTGCCGGGGCATGACTATTACTCACTCTCTGCCGGATTGGTGGAGAATGCGGGCGGCCTGCCGCTCAAGACCGAGATTTACATAGACGTGAAGCCTGCAGGCTATGCCTTTGCCGGGGACCACGAAATCAAAACCAAGGCCGAAGTCGAAGCAGGATTTGCGGCGTTTGTGGAAGGAACCAAGCCATGACCAAATATGATGACGCCTGGGTGGCCCGCGAAGAAGCCAAACGCGCGATGATGGCCGAAAAGGGCATGTATAGCTTCGAAGAAGAGCATTCCTCTTGTGGCGTGGGCCTTGTGGTCAACATCAACGGCGAAAAGACCCGCGAGGTTGTGCTTAACGGGATCAACGCGCTGAAGGCGATTTGGCACCGCGGTGCGGTCGACGCCGATGGGATGACCGGCGATGGCGCGGGCATTCACGTGCAGATCCCCGTGCCCTTCTTCTATGAGCAGGTCCGCCGCACCGGCCACACCCCGCGCGAGAACGAGCTGATCGCCGTCGGCCAAGTCTTCCTGCCGCGCACCAATTTCGCCGCACAAGAGACCTGCCGGACCATCGTGGAAACCGAAGTGCTCCGCATGGGCTATTACATCTACGGCTGGCGCCATGTGCCGGTTGATATCTCGGTGCTGGGCGACAAGGCCAACGCAACCCGGCCTGAGATTGAGCAGATCCTGATCTCCAACGCCAAGGGCGTCGACGAAGAGACATTCGAGCGTGAGCTGTATGTGATCCGCCGCCGGATTGAGAAAGCCGCCATCGCCGCGCAGGTGCCGCAGATGTACATCGCCTCGATGTCCTGCCGCAGCATCATCTACAAGGGGATGATGCTGGCCGAGCAGGTGGCCGAGTTTTATCCCGACCTGAAGGATGACCAGTTCATCAGTGCCTTCGCGATCTACCACCAGCGCTATTCCACTAACACCTTCCCGCAGTGGTGGCTGGCGCAGCCCTTCCGCATGTTGGCCCATAACGGCGAGATCAACACGCTCAAGGGCAACATGAACTGGATGAAGAGCCACGAGATTCGCATGGCCTCCGCCACCTTCGGGGACATGGCCGAAGACATCAAACCAATCGTCGCCGCCGGGTCGAGCGACTCTGCTGCGTTGGATTCGGTGTTTGAAGTGCTGGTCCGCGCAGGCCGTTCTGCGCCGATGGCCAAGACGATGCTGGTGCCGGAGTCGTGGTCGAAGCAGGCCGTGGAATTGCCGCAGGCATGGCGCGACATGTACTCCTACTGCAACTCCGTCATGGAGCCATGGGACGGTCCCGCTGCGCTCGCGATGACCGATGGTCGCTGGGTTTGCGCCGGGCTTGACCGCAACGGCTTGCGCCCGATGCGCTATGTGGTGACATCCGATGGCATGCTGATCGCTGGCTCAGAAGCCGGGATGGTGCCGCTGGATGAGGCCCGCGTGGTGCGCAAAGGCGCGCTTGGCCCCGGCCAGATCATCGCGGTCGATATGGATGAGGGTAAGCTCTTCCACGACACTGAGATCAAAGACAAATTGGCGGCCAACCAGCCCTTTGGCGAATGGGTCGGCAAGATCACCGAGATGGACGATGTCCTTGCTGGCGTCACCGAGAAGCCGCTGTTTGAGGGGGCCGAACTGCGCCGCCGTCAGGTGGCCGCGGGCTATACCATTGAAGAGCTTGAGCAGATCCTCGCCCCCATGGCCGAGGACGGGAAAGAAACGCTGGCCTCGATGGGCGATGACACGCCATCGGCTGTCCTCAGCGGTCAATACCGCCCGCTGAGCCACTTCTTCCGCCAGAACTTTAGCCAGGTCACCAACCCGCCGATCGATAGTCTGCGCGAGTTCCGGGTGATGAGCCTCAAGACCCGCTTTGGCAATCTTAAGAACGTGCTGGACGAAGACAGCAGCCAGACCGAGATCCTCGTACTCGACAGCCCCTTTGTCGGTAATGCGCAGTTCGAAGAACTGTTGGCGCAGTTCAAGGTGCATACCGTCACTATCGACTGTACCTTTGAAGCGGGCAGCAGCAACCTCAGCGCCGGGCTGGCGCGCATTCGGGCCGAGGCGGAAGACGCCGTACGTTCCGGCGCGGGCCATCTGGTGCTGACGGATCAGTACAGTGGGGCCGACCGGGTCGCGATGCCGATGATCCTCGCCACCAGCGCGGTGCACAGCCACCTGGTGCGCAAAGGGTTGCGGACGTTTACCTCGCTCAACGTCCGGGCGGCAGAATGCGTCGATCCGCATTACTTTGCCGTTCTGGTGGGCTGTGGCGCGACCGTGGTAAACGCCTATCTGGCCGAGGATTCCTTGGCGGATCGGATCGGGCGTGGGCTGTTGGATATGACGCTGACGCAGGCGATCGGCAAATACCGTGAGGCGATTGACCAAGGCTTGCTCAAGATCATGGCGAAGATGGGGATCTCGGTGATCTCGTCCTACCGTGGTGGTCTGAACTTTGAGGCCGTGGGCCTGTCGCGCGCCATGTGTGCGGAATATTTCCCCGGCATGACCAGCCGCATCAGCGGCATTGGCGTGGTGGGTATCCAGCGCAAGGCTGAGGAAGTCCACGCGCGTGGCTGGCGGGCAGATGACGTCATCATGCCCATCGGCGGCTTCTACAAGCAGCGCAAGTCGGGTGAGAAACATGCATGGGAAGCCACCAGCATGCATATGCTGCAGATGGCCTGTAACAAGGCGTCTTATCAGATGTGGCAGCAGTACTCGAAGAAGATGCAGAGCAACCCGCCGATCCATCTGCGCGATCTCTTGGACATCAAACCACGGGGCAATCCTGTGCCGTTGGAAGAGGTCGAGAGCATCACCTCCATCCGCAAGCGCTTCGTGACGCCGGGGATGTCGCTGGGCGCGCTGTCCCCCGAGGCGCATAAGACGCTGAACGTGGCGATGAACCGCATTGGTGCCAAGTCTGACAGCGGTGAGGGCGGCGAAGATCCGGCGCATTTCGTGCCAGAGGCCAATGGCGATAACCCGTCAGCAAAGATCAAACAGGTCGCCTCGGGACGCTTTGGCGTGACGGCAGAGTATCTTAACCAGTGTGAAGAGCTGGAGATCAAGGTCGCGCAGGGTGCCAAGCCCGGCGAGGGTGGCCAGCTTCCGGGCATGAAGGTCACCGACCTGATCGCGCGGCTGCGGCACTCGACCAAGGGCGTGACGCTGATCTCGCCCCCGCCGCACCACGATATCTACTCGATCGAAGACCTCGCGCAGCTGATCTATGACCTCAAGCAGATCAACCCGCGCTGTAAGGTGACAGTCAAGCTGGTGGCGTCTTCGGGCGTTGGCACGATTGCCGCCGGGGTGGCCAAGGCCAAGGCGGATATCATCCTGATCTCGGGCCATAACGGCGGCACCGGGGCATCGCCTGCGACCTCGATCAAATATGCAGGTCTGCCGTGGGAGATGGGCCTGACCGAGGCGCATCAGGTCCTGTCGATGAACAACCTGCGTGACCGGGTGACATTGCGCACCGATGGTGGTCTGCGCACGGGGCGTGACATTGTCATGGCGGCGATGATGGGGGCTGAGGAATACGGCATCGGCACCGCGGCACTGATCGCGATGGGCTGCATCATGGTGCGCCAGTGCCAGTCTAACACCTGCCCCGTGGGCGTGTGTACGCAAGACGAAGCTCTGCGCGGCAAGTTCACCGGCAACGCGGATAAGGTGGTGAACCTCATCACCTTCTACGCCACTGAAGTGCGTGAGATCTTGGCCAGTATCGGGGCGCGGAGCCTTGATGAAGTTATTGGCCGTGCGGACCTGTTGACGCAGGTCAGCCGAGGCTCGGCGCATCTGGATGACCTCGATTTGAACCCGCTGCTCATCACCGTCGATGGCGCGCATGAGAACGTCTATGACCGCGACAAGCCGCGTCAGGTGGTGCTGGATACGCTGGATTCCCAGATCGTGCGCGATGCGGCGCGGTTCTTGGAGGATGGTGAGAAGATGCAACTGTCATACGCGGTGCAGAACACGCACCGGACCGTGGGCACGCGGGTCAGCAGCCATATCGTCAAGCGGTTTGGGATGCGCAATTCGTTGCAACCGGATCACCTGACGGTGAAGCTGACCGGGAGTGCCGGGCAATCGCTTGGTGCCTTTGCGGCACCGGGGCTGAAGCTCGAAGTCTCAGGCGATGCCAATGATTACGTCGGCAAGGGTCTGTCAGGCGGTACGATTGTGGTGCGGCCTTCGATGGCCAGCCCGGTGGTGGCGTCCGAGAACACGATCATCGGCAACACGGTGCTTTATGGCGCGACGGCAGGCTATTTGTTCGCAGCGGGCCGCGCGGGCGAGCGTTTTGCGGTGCGCAACTCGGGCGCGCATGTGGTGATCGAGGGCTGTGGCAGCAACGGTTGTGAATATATGACCGGCGGTGTGGCGGTGATCCTTGGGGAGATCGGCGCGAACTTTGCCGCCGGGATGACCGGGGGGATGGCCTATCTCTATGATCCCGACGGGCTGGCACCCAAGCTGATGAATGCCGAAACCATTGTGACCTGCGCGGTGACCGTGGATCATTGGCTGGATCAGTTGCACGGATTGATCGAGCGCCATGTGGCAGAGACGAACAGCCGCAAGGGCGCAGATATCCTCCAGCATTGGGAGAGTGAGAAGCACAACTTCTTGCAGGTCTGCCCGAAGGAGATGCTGGTGCATCTACCTGCGCCGCTGACGGTGGAAGAGACGGCTGTTCCGGCGGAGTGAGCTAGGAGGGCCGTCGACTGCCCGTGGGGTGGCGATTGGGACGGCCCTTCGTGCCACTTTATGGTGCGGCCTTGGCGTGACTTCGCAGAGTTACGCCAAGGCTCACCAAATCGCCCCCCCGGTCGCACCAAAGGTGCGCCCAAACTAAATAGGCACGCCTCTGGCGTGACGGGCGGGCAGGCGATGGCCCGGCGCCTGCGGCTTGATTCCGGGCTGGGGTGGCAGAACTAGCCACCTGACCTACCTCTGCTTTCCCCAAGGGAGGCGGTCCATGCGAAAGATTCTGCCAGTATTGCTGTTAATCACAGGCCTCACCGCCTGCACAGACTCTGCCCCACGCGGCGGCGGAGATATCCTCGTCCTCGGCGATTCCATCATGGCGTGGAACGGCAGCGCCGCGATCCCCGATGTTATCGCAAGCCAAACAGGCCGAAGCGTGGTCAGCCGCGCGGTGCCGGGGGCGCAGTTCGATAACTCTTCCACCATCGCCTCCGCCGTTGGCTTTGACATCCAACAGCAGTTCCCCGGCGGGCGCTGGAACTGGGTGGTGGTCAATGGCGGTGCCAATGATCTGAGCGCCGATTGCGGTTGCGGTGCCTGCGGGGCATCCGCGAATGCACTGATCGGACCGGATAGCCAAAGCGGCAGCATCCCAGCGTTCTTGCAGAAACTTCGCGCCCAGACCGGCGCGCAGGTAATGTGGATGGGGTATTACGCCGGTTCTGGCTCCGGTTCCTTTGCCGGCTGCCGCGATGATCTGGTAGAGATTGAATCCCGGATCGCCACCTTCGCCGCAAACCGCCCCGGCATCCATTTTGTCGATTCCGAAGACGTGATCGACCGGGCGGACCGTGGGCTGTTTTCTGGGGACAACGTACATCCCTCCGCCCGAGGCTCGGCGCAGATCGGGGCGTACCTTGCCGCCGAGATCACAGCGCGCGAGAACCGTTCACAAACCCGCGCGGGCGGCCTATAGCTAAGTCATGGCGACACGTAAAAAGACCGCCCCCAAGGGCAAGAAATCGAGCAATGCAAGCCCTCCGTTGAAAAAGCGCGCGGGCCGTTGGGCGTTACGCGCGGTTGCGCTGGCTTCTCTGTTGGCGGTGCTACTGGTGCTGCTGTTTCGCTTCGTCAATCCGCCAACCGGTTTCTACATGCTCTCGGAATCGCGTCGTTTGGGCGGGGTGCAACGCGACTGGGTGCCGCTGGAACAGATCGCCCCTGTGATGGCCCGTGCTGCCGTGGCGGCAGAAGATGCGAATTTTTGCAATCACTGGGGCTTTGACATGCAGGCGATCCGCACCGCGATTGAAAACGGCTCGGCGCGTGGGGCATCGACGATCAGCCAGCAGACCGTCAAAAATGTGTACCTCTGGCATGGCCGGTCGTGGCTGCGCAAAGCGCTAGAGGCCGGGATGACCCCGCTGGTTGAGACGCTTTGGCCCAAGCGCCGGATCATTGAGGTCTATCTCAATGTTGCAGAGTTCGATGAGGGTGTCTTTGGCGTCGGCGCTGCGGCCCCGCATTACTTTGGCGTCGCTGCCGCAGACCTAAGCGCCACGCAGGCCGCCCGGCTCGCGGCAATCTTGCCCGACCCGAAAGAGCGTTCCGCCTCGCGCCCCGGTGATTTTACCCGCAAGCGCACCGCGCAGATCATGGACGGGGCGGCGACCATCCGCGCGGACGGTCGTGCTGCCTGTTTCGAGAGTTGAAAATCCCTACGCCAGCAGGCATGGAAGAGTGCAATCCCTTTAAACACACGGACTTTATATGACGGCTCGCTTGTTTCACGTTCCTTTGTCCCCCTTCTGTCGCAAGGTGCGGCTTAGCCTTGGGGAGAAGAAGATTGAGGTGGAACTCGTCGAAGAGCGCTATTGGGAGCAAGACCCGGATTTCCTGCGCCGAAACCCGGCGGGCAAGGTCCCTGTGCTGCGGCTTGACGGCATAATAATGTCTGAAAGCGCCGCGATCTGCGAATATATCGAAGAGACCCGGCCCGAGGCGTCGTTGCTGCCCAGCGATCCGGTGCAGCGGCTTGAAGTGCGCAGGCTGGTGAGCTGGTTTGACGACAAGTTCCACCACGAGGTGACTTCGAAACTGCTTTATGAGCGGGTGAACAAGAAGGTCACCAAACAGGGCTACCCAGACAGCAAAAACGTCAAGGCCGGGGCCAAGGCGATCAAATATCACCTTGATTACATGACATGGCTTTTGGATCACCGCCGCTGGTTGGCGGGCGACGTTATGACACTGGCCGATTTTGCGGCTGCTGCACATCTGTCCTCGCTCGACTATATCTCGGATGTCGATTGGAACCGGTCGGACGTGGTTAAAGACTGGTACGCCAAGATCAAATCGCGCCCGGCTTTCCGGTCGATCCTTGCCGATCAAGTGCCGGGTTTCCCGCCGCCCAGACAATACAACAATCTGGATTTCTGATGGCGTCCGAGGCGCCAAAAGGGTGACCGGGGACAGCGACGACCTAAAGGCGCGCGTGGTCGCACGTGCGTTGGAGGAGGGCTTTGTGGCCTGCCGTATCTGCCGTCCCGCCGATGTGCCCGAAGTGCCCGAACGCCTCGCCCGTTTTGTCGAAGCCGGATATCACGGGCAGATGGGCTGGATGGAAGACCGGATGCATTGGCGCGGCAATCCTGCAGCGCTTTGGCCCGAGGCGCGGTCGGTGATCATGCTGGCCGAAAGCTATACCCCCGAACATGACCCCCGCGCGGTGTTGGAGCATCCCGAGAAGGGCGCGATTTCCGTCTATGCGCAGGGGCGCGACTACCACGATATCGTTAAGAAGCGGCTCAAGCGATTGGCCCGCTGGCTGATGGAAGAGGCCCGCGCAGCGGCGCCTGAGGTGAAGGTGTTTGTCGATACTGCGCCGGTGCCGGAAAAGGCGCTGGCGCAGGCGGCAGGGCTGGGCTGGCAAGGCAAGCACACAAATCTGCTGAGCCGAAAGTTCGGCAATTGGGCCTTTTTAGGCTCTGTTTTCACCACGCTTGACCTTGCCCCCGACGCGCCAGAGGTGGACCACTGCGGTTCTTGTCGCGCCTGCCTTGATGTCTGCCCGACAGATGCCTTTCCCGGTCCCTATCAACTCGATGCACGGCGCTGCATTTCCTATCTTACGATTGAGCATAAAGGCCCAATCGATTTGGAACTGCGCGAAAAGATGGGCAACCGAATCTATGGGTGTGACGATTGCCTCGCTGCCTGCCCGTGGAACAAATTTGCCGTGACAGCGAGTGATATGCGCTATCACGGGCCTGCCGTGCAGCCCGCCGATTTGGCCGAGCTTGCAGCGCTGGACGATTCCGCCTTTCGCGCGCGTTATTCCGGGTCTCCGATCAAGCGGATTGGGCGGGACCGCTTTGTGCGTAACGTGCTCTATGCCATCGGCAATTCTGGGCTGGCACCGCTGCGCGACGTGGCGCAATCTTTGACCGAAGATGCTGATCCGACCGTGGCCGAGGCGGCGCGTTGGGCGGCAGAGCGGTTGGCATAGGAGGCGCGCCGGTGGCGATTTTATTGGGCGTGGACACGGGCGGCACCTATACGGATGCGGTGCTGATCCGGGATGAGACCGAAGTAATGGCCTCGGCCAAGGCGCTGACAACGCGTCATGATTTGGCGATAGGCGTTGGCAATGCGGTGAGTGCGGTACTGACGCAGTCGGGTGTAGCGCCACAAGATATTGCTATGGCGTCTCTCTCGACCACCTTGGCGACCAATGCGCTGGTCGAAGGGCAGGGCGGGCGCGTGGCTTTGATCTATGTCGGCTTTCGCGCGCGTGATCTTGAGGCACATGGGCTGTCCGAGGCGCTGCGCGATGATCCCTGCCTGCTGCTCACCGGAGGCCATGATCACGCGGGGGCGGAGGTCGCGGCGCTGGATGAAACAGCCCTAACGGCCTTTTTAGAGACACATAAAAAAGACGTGAGCGGCTTTGCTGTGGCCAGCCAATTCGCAACCCGCAACCCCGCCCATGAGCTTCGGGTCGCGGAGCTGGTGGCGCAGATCACCGGACGTCCCGTATCTGCCTCTCATAGCTTATCGGCCAAGCTAAACGGCCCGAAACGCGCACTTACGGCGCTGTTAAACGCACGGCTGATCGGCATGATCGACCGCCTAATCGGACGGGCAGAGGCACAGTTGCGCGCCTTGGGCATCGACGCCCCGATGATGGTCGTGCGCGGCGACGGCGCGCTGATGTCGAGCGCACAGGCGCGCCAGCGCCCGATTGAGACCATTCTCAGCGGTCCTGCGGCGTCATTGGTGGGCGCACGTTGGCTCACGGGGGCTGAAACGGCGCTGGTGTCAGATATCGGCGGGACCACGACGGATATCGCATTGCTGCGAGACGGGCGCCCAGCCATTGACCCGGCAGGTGCCCAAGTCGGACCCTATCGCACGATGGTTGAGGCCGTGGCGATGCGCACCCACGGTTTGGGTGGCGACAGTGAGGTGCACTTTGTCTCAGAAGGGCTAACAGCGGGCGTCACCCTCGGGCCAAGGCGGCTGTTGCCTGTGTCCCTGCTCGCCAAAGAGGCGCCCGAAGTTGTGCTGCGTGCATTAGACGCGCAAGTCAGGCGAAACATACCCGGAGAACATGATGGCCGTTTTGTCCGGTCCGTGCCGGGGCAGGAAACCGAAGGGCTGAGCGCGCGCGAACTAGCGCTGCTAAACCGGATAGGTGATGCGACTTGGCCGTTGGGGGATGTCCTGCAGAACCGGGTTGAGCAAGGCGCTTTGGCACGGTTGGTGGCCCGGGGGCTGGTGCAGATGGCGGGCGTCACGCCATCCGATGCCAGCCATGTTGCGGGGCATTTGACGGCATGGGACGGCAGTGCAGCGCGCAAGGCGTTGGCATTGTTTGGGCGCAAACGCGGTGGGTCGGGAATGAGATTTTGCCCCGATCCCGATGCACTTGCCGCGATCATTATCGACCGGTTGACCTATCAGACCAGTTTGGCCCTCTTAGAGACTGCATTCAGCGAAGAAGACCCCGCATTCGGCCTGCCGCCAGAGACCTTAGCGCGCCATGTTTTGATGCAACGTGGTCTGTCTGGCCACCGTGGCGTGGTGCGTATCGATGCAGGTCTAAACCTACCTGTTGTCGGCTTGGGAGCCTCAGCGGCCACCTATTATCCGGCCGTTGGAAAGGTGCTGGGCACAAATATGATCTTGCCGGAACATGCGCATGTCGCAAATGCCATCGGTGCGGTGGTGGGGCGGGTGATCATGCGTGAAAGCGGCACCATCACTGTCCCGCGTGAGGGGACTTTCCGTGCGCACCTTACCGATGGACCTCAAGATTTCCCCGATGCGCAGAGTGCTTTGACTTTGTTAGAGACAGCTTTGACCGAAACTGCCCGTGCGCGCGCCCATGCAGCCGGGGCCGCACAGATTGAGTGTCAGGTGACGCGTGATATCCGCACGGCAGGTGTGGAGGGGCGGGAGGTTTTCGTTGAGGCGGAGCTTACCGTCGAAGCCTCAGGACGGCCGCGCGTGGCGGTAGGCTAACCCCCGGCGAAGCGCCGGGGGCAGCAAAATTATTCAGCCGCTTCGCGCTTGGGCAGAACCCAATCAGCACGGGGGAAGTGACAGGTATATCCGTTGGGCAGACGTTCTAGATAATCCTGATGCTCTGACTCTGCTTCCCAGAAATCACCGACCGGTTCGACTTCGGTTACCACTTTACCGGGCCACAGACCCGAAGCCTCAACGTCGGCTATGGTGTCTTCAGCGACCGCTTTTTGCTCATCATCGACATAGTAGATCGCCGAACGATAGCTCATGCCAACGTCATTGCCTTGGCGGTTCGTCGTGGTGGGGTCGTGGATCTGGAAGAAGAACTCCAGCAACTCGCGGTAGGAGGTCTTTTCGGGGTCGAAGGTGATCTCGATCGCTTCGGCATGGGTGCCGTGATTGCGGTAGGTCGCATTGGGCACGTCACCGCCTGTATAACCCACCCGGGTTGAGACGACGCCAAGACGGCGACGGATCAAATCCTGCATGCCCCAGAAACAGCCACCGGCCAGTACTGCGCGTTCGGTTGTCATGTCACATTCTCCACTTGGTTAAGGTACTCGCCATAGCCTTCGGCTTCCATGTCGTCGCGGTGGATGAAGCGTAGGGAGGCGGAGTTGATGCAATAGCGCAGCCCGCCCCGGTCCGGCGGGCCATCGGGGAAGACGTGGCCGAGGTGGCTGTCGCCGTGTTTGCTGCGCACTTCGGTTCGGACCATGCCGAGCGTGGCGTCTTGCAGCTCTTCGACATAGGCAGGCTCGATGGGCTTGGTGAAGCTCGGCCAACCACAGCCGCTCTCGTATTTGTCACCGCTGGCAAACAGTGGCTCGCCCGAGACGATGTCGACATAAATGCCCGGCTCTTTGTTGCTCAGGTATTTGCCGGTGCCGGGGCGTTCAGTGCCGCTGCGCTGCGTGACGTGGAACTCTTCGGCGCTGAGGGCGTCGATCGCGGCGGTGGTTTTCTCGTAATGGGGCATGGCGTCCTCCAGTTATGGGCTTGGCCTATTAGATGGGGTGTGGCCGCGAAATTCAAAGGGTTTGAGGCTCACACTGGCGTTACGTCTTGCGCTGGCGAGAGACTTGGACGGCAAGGATGCCGCCCGCGATGATCGCCACGCCAAGGATGTCACGGGGCCCGAGGGTTTCGCCCAGTAACAGAGCCGCAATGGCCACGCCGAAGAACGGGTTGAGGAAGTGGAAGGTCGCCGCCCGGGTGGCGCCGATGCGGTTCACGAGCCAGAACCAAACCACGGTGGCGGCAAGGCCCGGGACCAGGCAGGTATAGGCGAAGGCGAGCGTTAGGCGCAGGCTGGGGTCGATGCGCGGTGTTTCGAACAAAAGGGTCGCGATGGTTAGGGCGACGCAGCCGACGAGCATTTGCAGGCCGACGATCATGAGGAAATTCCCGCCCGATGTGGCGCCGCGCACAAGCAGGGTTGCGGCGGTGAGGGCCACCACGCCGATGGCGCAGAGGATGAGGCCAAAAAGGTCAACCTCGCCGCCGAGCCGTGCACCCATGATAATCGCCACGCCGACAACACCCGCCAGCAGCCCGGCCACCCCGAGGGGCCGGAGCTTTTCACCGAGGAAAGCCCAAGCGGCAAAACCAACGAGCAACGGCATGGTTGAGGCGATGATCGCAGCGAGGGAGGCCTCAATGGTTTGCATGGCGATGAAGTTCAGCCCGAGGTAGACCGCGTTTTGCAACACGCCAAAGATGATCGTCGCGCGCCATTGGGCGGGGGTGAGTCGCCAGCTTTGCCCCAAAGCCAGCGCGATGCCGACGCCGATGAGGCCAGAGATCAGGTAGCGCAGCGAGAGGGCCAGCAGGGGCGATGCATCCATCACGATGATCCGCGCCGAGGTGAAGGCCGAGGACCACATGACGGCAAAGGCCAGACCCATGAGAATTGCGCGTATGTCCATGAGATGCCCCCTGTACTGAACTTGCTAAGCAATGGCTGGTTTGCGGGGGAAGGACAAGATGGGTTTGGTGGGCTATCATAGAGGGCAGGAATGCCCGACCCTCAAGCAAACCACCCCGACCCGGAATCAAGCCGCAGGCGCCGGGCCATCGCCTGCCCGCCCGTCACGCCAAAGGCGTGCCGATATTATTCTGGCGCACCTTTGGTGCGACCGGGTAGGCGATTTAGTAAGGCTGGGTGGAACTTCGCGAAGTCACATCATGGCTGCACCATAAAGTGGTACGAAGCGATGTCGGATCGCCGACCCGCGGGCAGGCGATGGCCCTCGGGTCACAAATTCACAGGCTCAGAGCAATGCAGCGCGTTGGTTATGGCCGCAGCTGAGTTGGGTATCAAGTCGTAGGCGCTTTCCCTCATTTCTCTCCAACGAAAAAGGGCCGCCCAAGGGCGACCCTTTCGCAAACATTCAGCCAGTGGCTCACTCGTTTACGCTGTCCTTCAGCGCCTTCGCGATGGTCATCTTGACCACTTTGTCGGCGTCTTTCTTGAACTGCTCGCCCGTGGCGGGGTTGCGGACCATCCGCTCGGGGCGCTCACGGCAATAGATTTTGCCAACGCCCGGCAGGGTCACGGCACCGCCGGCGGACACTTCACGGGTGATCAGGTTGCAAACGGCGTCGAGCGCTGCGCCTGCGGATTTCTTGTCTGTGTCCATCTCTTCTGCCAGTGCGGCGACGAGCTGGGTCTTGGTCATCGGTTTTGCCATTTTATTCTCCTTAGACTGCCCGCTTTTTAGGGCCTCATGGCCGGAATGTAACGGTATGTTGTGGGATAACACAACGAATTGTGGCGCCCTAAACGTGAAAACATGCGATTTTCCGCTGTTTTTACCCCTACAGGAACGCGGTTTCGTCAAAGGAGCGCAATTTCCGGCTGTGGATCCGCTCGAGCGGCATCCGCCGCAGCAGTTCCATGGCGCGAATGCCGATCATCAGATGGCGCGCAACTTGGGTTTTGTAGAAGTCCGAGGCCATGCCGGGCAGTTTCAACTCTCCGTGCAGCGGTTTGTCTGACACACAAAGCAGCGTGCCATAGGGCACCCGGAAACGGTAGCCATTGGCGGCGATTGTGGCGCTTTCCATATCCAGCGCCACGGCGCGCGATTGGCTCAGCCGCTGCACAGGGCCACTCTGATCGCGCAGCTCCCAGTTGCGGTTGTCGATGGTGGCGACGGTGCCGGTACGCATGATGCGTTTCAGCTCATAGCCTTCAAGCTGCGTGACCTGCGCCACCGATTGCTCTAGCGCGATCTGAATTTCGGCCAGCGCCGGGATCGGCACCCAGACCGGCAGGTCGTCGTCGAGCACATGGTCTTCGCGCAGGTATCCATGGGCCAGAACGAAATCGCCCAACGCCTGCGTATTGCGCAGCCCGGCACAGTGACCAACCATCAGCCACGCATGAGGGCGCAGCACGGCGATGTGATCGGTCGCGGTTTTTGCGTTCGACGGGCCGACGCCGATATTTACCAGCGTGATGCCTGAACCATCGGCGCGTTTGAGGTGATAGGTCGGCATCTGCGGGGTCTTCAGCGTCTCCGCCAAAGGCGCATCGGGGTCGGTGATCTCGGCATTGCCGGTTGAGACAAAGGCGGTATAGCCGCTTTCAGGGTCGCGCAGCACCTCGCGGGCGTATTGTTCGAATTCGGTCACATAGAACTGGTAATTCGTGAACAGCACATGGGTCTGAAAGTGCTCGGGGTCCGTGGCCGTGTAATGCGCCAGCCGGGCGAGGGAGTAATCGACCCGCTGGGCGGTGAAGGGCGCGAGCGGGCGCACGTCGTCCACAGGCACATAGGTGCCGTTGACGATATCATCGTTGGTGGTGCTGAGGTCTGGCACGTCGAAAACATCGCGCAGGGTGAAATCGGCGGCCCCTTCTTGGGGCACGTTCAGCGCATTATCACCCGACATGGCGAAATGCACCGGAATCGGCGTGGTGGAGGGGCCAACGATCACCGGCTGGTCATGGTTTTCAATCAGCAGGCCGATCTGCTGGATCAGATAGTTCCGAAAGAGGTCAGGCCGGGTGATCGTCGCCGCGAACGTACCGGGCGAAGACACATGGCCGAAAGACAGCCGCGTATCGACATGGGCATAAGACGACGTACGAAACCGCAGTTCGGGATAAAAGGCGCGCACGCGGGCATCAGGGGCCGAAGTTTCCATCGCCTTGGCAAATGCGTCATGCAGAAAGGTGGTCGCTTGCTGATAAAGTTCGGTCAGCCGGTCCACTGCAGCCGTCGCATCGCGGAAGCTTTCTGGGTTCGGGGTATCTGGCGTGAGGATCGTGGTCATGTTTGCGGCTCTAACAATGGAATGATTTCAAACTTCTGCACATCGACCAGCCCAAGGTCCGAGATCCGCAGTTCAGGGATCACCACGAGGGCCAGCAGCGAGTGCTGCATATAGGCGTTGTTCAACTTGCAGCCACAGTCGACCATCGCTTGCACGAGGGCATCAGCATCGGCAGCGACCTGCGCCGCGGGGCGGTCGGACATCAGCCCGGCGATAGGCAAGGCGACAAGCGCCAGTTCTTCGCCGTCGCGGAAGATGGTGATGCCACCCCCGACCTCGCGCAGGCGGTTCGCGGCCAGCGCCATCTGCTCGGCATCGGTACCGACGACAATCATATGATGGCTGTCATGCGCCACGGTGGAGGCCATCGCCATGCGGCCTTCATAGCCAAAGCCAGAGACGAAAGCGTTGGTCACCGTACCCATCGCGCGGTGGCGCTCGACCAGCGCGATCTGGCAGACTTCGCCTGTGGCCTGCACGCGGCCTTCGGTGACCGGAAGTTCGAACTTCAGCGCACGTGTGGGCGCTTGGTTTTCGACCACGCCGATGACATTCGCGGTGACGGCATTGGCGCCTTCGGGGGCCGCGATGTCGAAATCATCGGCGGCCAGATCGCGTGCCATATTGACGGTGCTGCGTGCCATATCGGGCCAGTCGAAATGCGGGCAGTCGACGAGACATTTGCCGTCTTCTGCGACAACCGCGCCACGGGCAATGACCATCTCGACGGGCAGGGTCTTGAGGTCGGACGACAGGATCACATCGGCGCGGCGGCCCGGTGTCAGCGAACCAATCTCACGCTCTAACCCGAAATGCGTTGCGGTGTTGATCGTCGCCATTTGTAAAGCAATCAACGGATCACAATCGCAGTCAATGGCATGACGCACCACGCGGTTCATATGCCCCTCGTTCGTGATGGTGCCTGAATGGCTGTCATCCGTACACAGGATCATATTGCGCGGATCGAGCCCCTTTTCGGTGATCGAGGTGATCTGGGTTTTCACGTCATACCACGCGGACCCTAACCGGATCATCGAGCGCATCCCCTGCCGCATCCGCGCCACGGCGTCGGCCTCGCAGGTGCCCTCGTGGTCATCTGCTGGGCCACCAGCGACATAGGCGGCAAAGGCGGGGCCAAGGTCGGGAGAGGCGTAGTGGCCCCCCACCGTCTTGTTCGCGCGTTGTGTCGCCGCGATCTCGGCCAGCATCTGCGGGTCGGCGTTGCTGACGCCCGGAAAATTCATCATCTCGCCCAAACCGATAATGCCGGGCCATGCCATCGCCTCGGCCACATCCTCGGCGCTGATCTCGAAACCCGTCGTTTCCAGCCCCGGTGCCGAAGGCGCACAGGAGGGCATTTGTGTGAAGATATTGATGGGCTGCATCAGCGCTTCGTCATGCATCATCCGCACGCCGTTTAGCCCCAGCACATTTGCGATCTCATGCGGATCGGTGAAGGCCGATGTCGTGCCGTGCGGTATCACCGCGCGGGCGAATTCCGCGGGGGTAAGCATGGTCGATTCAATATGCATATGCCCATCGCAGAGACCGGGGATCATATAGCGACCGTTCGCTTCGATGATCTGGGTGCTATCACCCCGGCAATGACTGGCATCCGGCCCAACAAAGGCGATGCGTCCGGCAGCGATGGCGATGTCATGGGCGGGCAGGCATTCGCGGGTGTGCACATTAACCCAGATGCCGCCGGTGATGATCGTGTCAGCAGCGCGCCGTCCGGCGGCGACATCGACCAATTGTGTGGCCACATCGGGCCAAGAGGGGAATGTTTTATCTGTCATGGCCAAAGGTGCCATAGGGGCCGGGGAGGTTCAAGCGGGCGGGTGCCATGAAAAGGCGCAGGATGTTGCCAGAGCGCGCCGCTTGCGGCTAACTGTGGGCCAAGGCAATGACGGGACTGTCGGATGAATTTTCTCTTTGTGCATCAGAACATGCCCGGCCAGTACCGGGAGCTGGTGCAATGGTTGGCCAAAGCGGGCGGGCATCGGATCTATTTCATCACCCAACGTCAAAACGCGCCGAAACTGCCGGGGGTCGAAACCCGCGTCTACCGTCCTCATCACCGGCCCGACGCCAAAGCTTATGGCCTGTCCAGCGTTTGGGAAGAGGCCGCAGGCAGTGGATTTGGGGCCGTCGCTGCCGCGCAGCAGATCGAAAAGAAAGAAGGCTTTCGCCCCGATATTATCATCGGCCACGTTGGTTGGGGGGAGCTTAGTTTCTTCAAACAGCTTTGGCCCGACGTGCCGATCATCGGCTATTTCGAATATTACTATAATATGACCGGCGGCATGGTGGGGTTTGACCCTGCCGAGAAAATCACGGCCCATGCGCCCTATCTGAACCACGCGCGCAATCTTGTGCCGCTGGCGAATATCGAAACCGTTGATCTTGGACATTGCCCGACCTATTGGCAGCGCGACCGTTTCCCCGAAAGCTTTCACCGCAAGCTTTACGTCTGCCACGACGGTATCCGCACCGATCAACTGCTACCGGACCCGAAGGTCAGCCTGCAGTTAGGCCGCTTGGCGCACCCCGTCACGCGCGAGGATGAGATTGTGACCTATGTGGCGCGCAATTTGGAGAAGACGCGGGGCTTTCACACGATGATGCGCGCCTTGCCACGTATCCTGGCCGAGCGGCCCAAGGCGCGGGTGGTGATCGTCGGCGGCGATGACGTGTCCTACGGCAAGCAAAGCGACCATCCCGGCGGGCTGCGGGGGGAAATGTCGGCGGAATTGGGCGATAGGGTTGATTGGGAGCGGGTGCATTTTGTCGGCAAAGTGCCTTACCCCGATTTCAAGAAACTCGTCCAGATCAGCCGCTGTCACATCTACCTGACAATGCCCTTTGTTCTGTCGTGGTCGCTGCTCGAAGCCATGTCGATGCAGGCAACGATCGTGGCGTCCGATGTGGCCCCGGTCCGCGAAGCGGTGACCCATGGAGAGACCGGGCTGCTGGTGGATTTCTTTGACCCTGATGCGCTGGCTGCTCAAGTGGTTGAGGTTCTGGCCAATCCGCAGGACCACGCGCATCTTGGCCCCGCGGCCCGAGCGCATGTGGTCGAAAACTACGACTTTCTGACACGTTGCCTGCCCGAGCACCTCGCACGGATTAATGCGCTCGTGCCCGAGAGTAAGCGGCTCAGCTAAAGCTCAGTTTCAGAGGCTTCCAGCGGACCTCACAAGGCCGAAGATCGATCCAACAAGGCCGAGGATGGTGCGTGTGTCCGACAGCGGGCTTTCGGTCGCGAGCACCAGATCGCCAGATTGTATATGGAAATTCCGCGCTGAGAAAAGCCCGTCAGAGGTGGTCAGATCCAATGTGAAGACCACCCGCGTGCGGCGTGGGCCGCGCACACCGGCGCTGACCGCGCTTGCCGGATATTCGCGCAGGATCAAAATGCCCTCTGGGTCGGCGCGCTTCTCGTTCACCCCGCCGATGATCGCCAGCGCATCCAAGGCCGAAACGTCGTCGCGGTTGAAAGGAAACTGCGCTTCGCGTCCAGCTGCACCCAAAGACAAGAAATAGCGGCGATCTTTTTCAATGATAAGCTTGTCACCGCCGATCAGACGGGTGTCGAGGCTTGGGTTCTCGTAAAGTCGGTCGATTGAGGTGGTATAGATATTGGCACCACGGACCAATTTGACCTGTGGATTCTCGATGCTGCTTTGCACCCCGCCGCCTGCGGAGATTGCCGAGAGGACCGAAAAGTTATTGTCCGGCATTAGGATGTTGCCGGGGGTGTTTACGCCACCGACAAGGTCAATTGAGTTGCCACGGCCTTCGGTCATGGCCAGTTGGACCTGGGCCGAAGGGACAATCGTCTCAAGCCGTCGCTGAAGCAGTTGACGAGCTGAGTCTGGGGTCCGGCCAGACACCTGAATCTTGCCAATATAAGGCACAAAGATCGTCCCACTTTCAGAGACGCGAAGCCCTGGCAATGTGGCTACCTGCTGCGCCGGCGACGTCAGCAGCGAGTTGTCACCGCTGTCCCATACCAGTACGTCCAGTCGGTCGCCGGGGCGGATAACTTGGGCGTTTGAACCTTGGCTGGCACCGATCCAGCCATAACGCGTCTCGCCGTTACGGGGCCATTGGGCAATGCTCGGCAAGAAAGCACTGGTGACTGGATAAACAGCAATATCCGCATCTGGCGCGGCCGCCTCCTTGGTGACCTCTTTCTGGATCGCCGCGCCGCGGGGCAGATTGCTACAAGCCGCGAGCGATAGTGCCATCAGGGCCGAAAGGAAAAGCTTGCTCAGGTGCTTCATAAGGTGCGCAATCGCCTTTTGGTGTTTCGCCGGTGATCCGGGGTACCTATACCTATATGCAGCGGAAATTGGCGTGTTGCAAAGGATGTTGTACCCCCGGCCCCCATCCGAAAATCTAGTCCTGCAGGATAATGACTGAACCCATGGCGTCAATATTATCAAATGGCAGTGTGATTCCGAATGGCGCTTGGGAATTTGACGGGGTTCTGCTGCTCGGCGCGACGGGCCGGTTGGGCGGTATATTGCGCCGTCATTGGCCCGTGCCGAAAATGCTGCGCAGCCAATCGCGACAGCCCCGTCCAGAATTTAGTCAATTTGATCTGCCAGTCATTGGGGAGCGGCCCTGTGATGCTGCTGTTGCTGCCGCCCAAGGGGCGCGGGCGATCATCTGTTTGGCAGGGGTGACCCCGGCGCGGGCGGCGGGGACTGGGGCCGCAATGCGTGATAACGTTGACCTCGCCCTCGCCGGCTTGCGATTGGCGGAGGCTGCTGCTGTCCCCCGTTTTTTCGCGGTCTCATCAGCGGCGGTCTATGGCGCGGGCCAAGGCTCGCTTACCGAAGATGTGACCTGCACGCCGCTCTCAGACTACGGTCGACAAAAACTTGCCATGGAGCAGGCGGTGCTTCAAGTGCGCGCTGAAGCGGCCGTAACCGTGCTGCGGATTGGCAATGTCGCCGGGGCCGACGCGATCCTTGGCGACTGGCACCCGGACATGCAGATTGATCAGTTCCCAGATGGCTGCACGCCAAGCCGCAGCTATATTGGGCCGGTCACCTTGGCGCGCGTGTTGCATCAGCTGTGTACGGGGGGCGATCTCCCGCCAATTCTAAACATTGCGGCCCCCGGCGCGGTGCAGATGGGGGCGCTGCTTGATGCGGCGGGGTTGGACTGGCAGCCCAAACCGGCATCCATCGCCGCCATTTCGGAAGTGCGGCTTGATACGAATGCACTTGAATGCCGTTTCGATTTTGCGCCAGAAAATCAAACCCCCGTCGGGCTGGTAAGTGAATGGCAGCAGGATATGAACAAACAATGAAGACCGTTCTATGACGTGGCGCAAACGCATCTTCGATCTGTTCTTTGCGAGCCTGCTTCTAATCGTCGTTGCGCCAATCCTGTTGGGGTTGCTGGTTTGGCTCATGGTGAAAGAAGGGCGACCTTTGTTCCATGTGGCTGAGCGGATGAAAACGCCTGAGCAGAGCTTTGACCTGTGGAAGCTGCGGACGATGACCGTGGTGGAGGAAGATCAAGGCGTGTCGGGTGGAAACAAAAGCGCGCGGATTACCCCCACCGGCGCATGGCTGCGGGCGCGGCGTTTGGATGAGTTTCCGCAGATTTGGAACATCCTGCGCGGCGATCTCAGCTTTGTAGGGCCCCGTCCGCCGCTACGCGAATATGTGGAACGTTTCCCCGACATCTATGCCGAAGTCCTAAAATCCCGACCCGGTGTCACCGGGCTGGCAACGATCCGTTTTCATAAACATGAAGAGCGGCTTCTTTCGCGCTGCGAAACGCCGGAGGAGACGGATCGGGTCTATAGCCTTGTCTGCGTGCCACGCAAGGCCAAGCTTGATCTGATCTACCAACGCAACCAAAGCGCCTGTTACGACTTTGATCTGGTGTTTCAGACAGTTGGAAATTTGTTCAAGCGGGGATGACGCCATGGTAAGAATTTGCCGCGTCTTTGGCCACAAAAGTTAAATAAATGGTTTTTTCAAGGAATCCATGGCACTGTGTGCTGCATGATTAAGCAGTGAAAGATTGGTTGGCATCTATGTTGCGCACAGCTGGTGCTTTTGGTGCTTACAGCGATGCGTTGAGGGCTGCATGGACGCCAGACAATCGATGCGCGCTCAGAGCGCTGTGCGCTTGCTGAAATAGTCGCAATCAAGGGAACGGCGCATGTTGAGCATTATCAAGTCGCTGACCAAACGGCAAAAGCGCGTGATCATGCTGACGCTGGATTCCCTCCTTATTATTTTGGCAGCGATCTTTGCCCTTGTGGTGCGCGGACTGCCCGAACATTTCCTCGATACCTTGGTCAGCTATGCTCCGATTTTGCCGGCTACGCTGATTGCCGGTGTATTCGTGTCGATCCGGCTGGGTGTCTGTAGCACGCAGTTGAACGCTTATGAGACCGCGGCAGTCGGTAGTACGGCGATATTGGCGGCCATCCTGTCTGCCGTTTCACTGCTTACAGCGTCCCTATTGACGCTTGATTTTCCAATCGGCGTGCATTTCATGTTCGGGGCGATATTCTTCTCACTGGTGGTGCTTTCGCGGGTGATCTTGCTGTACGTTGTGCTGCAGATTTATCGCTTGGGTGACGCGCGCTGTCGGGTCTTGATCTACGGCGCGGGCACCACGGGCACGCAGTTGGTCTCAGCGCTGCGTGGGCATGAATTTATTGAGCCGATTGCCTTTGTCGATGACAATATCGCCCTACAGGGCCTCAACGTTTCAAAGCTTCCGGTTTATTCTCCATTGGGGATTGCTGAGCTGGTCATCGAAAAGCAAATTGACCGCGTTTTGCTGGCCGTGCCCTCGCTGAGCACCCCAAAACAGGCGCAGATTGCCCGGCGGTTGGAAAAACTGGGGCTTGAAGTGCAGACCCTTCCTTCATTTGCCCAGTTGATCGGCGAAGAGGCCTTGGTCGATAAACTTTCGCCCGTGTCACCGCGCCGCTTCTTGAACAGGGATGAAATCGCCCCCCGGATCGGTGATGGGGTGGTCAGCTATGCTGATAAGGTGGTTTTCGTCTCTGGCGCGGGCGGATCGATCGGGTCTGAACTCTGCCGTCAGGTGCTGCTCTGCCGTCCGACCAAACTGGTGCTTTTTGAGCTGAGCGAGCTGGCGCTGTATAACGCCGACATGGAGATCCGTCAGCTCGCTGAGGGCAGCGATATTGAAATCGTATCGGTTTTGGGCACCGTAACGGATACCCGACAACTGCGCAAAGTGTTGTCGCATCATAAGGTCAACGTGATCCTCCATGCGGCAGCCTATAAACATGTCCCACTGGTCGAGGCGAACCCGCTTTCGGGATTGGTGAACAATGTGCTAGGCACGCAGGCTTTGGCCGAACAGGCCGCCCGCGCGGGGGTTGAGCGCTTCATCTTTATCTCTACTGACAAGGCCGTGCGCCCGACCAATATCATGGGTGGGTCCAAGCGGCTTGCCGAACTCGTCATTCAGGATATGGCGCGGAAATATGGCGGTGAGGGCGGTGTTATCTTTTCCATGGTGCGCTTTGGCAATGTGCTGGGCTCTTCCGGGTCTGTCGTGCCACTGTTTCAAGAGCAGGTCAGCCGTGGGGGGCCATTGACTGTCACAGACCGTGGCGTGGCGCGATACTTTATGACCGTCGAAGAGGCTGTGCGTCTGGTGTTGCAGGCCGGATCGTTGGCGCAGGGGGGGGAGGTCTTTGTCTTGGACATGGGCAAACCTGTGCCCATCCTCAAGCTGGCGCGGCAGGTGATCGAAACTGCCGGATACACCGTGCGGGATGAAGACAACCCCGATGGCGATATCGAGATTGAGATCACCGGCCTGCGCCCCGGCGAGAAGATGATCGAAGAATTGACGCTGAGCGGTGTGCTTATCAGTACGGCTCATCCGAAGATTTACTCTGCCCGAGAGGATGGGTTGACCGAACTTGAGATTGCGTCGGTTCTGCGGGAGCTACGCGAGGCGCTTGTCGCCAATGACGAGGGTCTTGCCCGTCAGGTGGTCTATCGCTGGGTCGAAGGCTTCGCAGCGCCAGAGGTGCTGAGGAAATCCTCCTGACCGAGCGGCTAAATGTCACGATATTGCCGCTGTTCTAAGATGTGGCAGATCAGCATTAAGGCAGAGATTGTCACTATTGCAGGCGAAGGACGGCTCGTGGATCAGCGGACGAAAACGTTAATACGTAAGCCGCGCAATGGCCCTGTGGTACCGTTACTGATGGCGGGGGGCGGCACTGCCCGGCGTTGCATCGGCCGACCCAAGCTACCACATCTTTGAAACCCCCGACCGACCGTCATTGAGCTTTTAAGGCTCGCCGGGCATGCTCGACATGCCCGCCGCCCATGCGCTGAAGGATGGGCAGATTGCGATTGGCGTATCGAACTTTGCTGGCATGATCCGGAACACGATCACCTTTCAAGCAACGCCGCGCATGTCGGCAAGCTTTCGGTATGTTGGGGTGCGTGATTGGTACGACTAAATTCACCGCTTGGTGCTTGTGATCGAAGCCTGCGCGGGTCACTTTGGCGGCATGGATAAAACGCTTCTTTCACTTGGCCACGGCTATAGCGCCCGCGCGCTGGCCACGCGGCTGATCCCGCAAGGCTGGCGCATCATTGGCACCACCCGCAGCCCCGATAAACTGGCCGAGATCGCCGCGACGGGGGTTGAGCCGCTGCTCTGGCCCGGGGATGATTTGACGCAGCTTTTGCGAGAGGTGCCCAACCTATTGGTCTCTGCCGGGCCGGGGCAGGAGGGTGACCCGGTTCTACTGGAGTTGCAGGATGAGATTGCCGCCGCCGCGCCGCATCTGCGGTGGGTCGGCTATCTGTCGACCACCGGGGTCTACGGCGATCACGGTGGCGATTGGGTGGATGAAACCACGCCACTCGCGCCCTCGACCCGGCGCGGTGCAGCGCGGGTACAGGCCGAGGCTGCATGGGCCGCAATCCCGAATTTGCCACTGCACATCTTTCGTCTGGCGGGCATCTACGGCCCCGGGCGCGGGCCCTTTGCCAAGGTTCGCAAAGGCACGGCGCGGCGGATTATCAAAGAGGGCCAAGTCTTTTCGCGCATCCATGTGGAGGACATCGCGCAGGCGTTGGAACTGTCACTGGCCACACCGCAACCGGGCGCGATTTATAACCTCTGTGATGATGATCCCGCCCCACCGCAGGACGTGATCGGCCATGCCGCCGAACTTTTGGGCCTGCCGTTGCCTCCGGCTGTTGATTTTAACGAGGCTGAGATGACCCCTATGGCGCGCAGCTTTTATGCGGAGAGCAAGAAGGTGCGGAACGATCACGCTAAGGCTGCGTTGGGCTGGCAACCGATCTATCCCGTCTACCGCTCTGGTCTGGCCGCTCTCTTGAGGTCAGAAGACTGAACCCGAGGCCATTCATGCGTCAAGACGAACACACGTTGGCCTATCTGTTGGATAGTATGGATCGCGCAGCAGAGAATGAAGCCGTGTCGGTCAATGATGTGCTTCATGAGATTGGCGATCGCTCCGTCACACCGCTGATCCTCATCGTTGCGCTTCTGCTGGTCTCGCCCCTGTCGGGCATTCCCGGAGTCTCGACACTCGCGGCGGTGACGATCATCCTACTGGCGGTGCAGGCTGTCACGGGTCAGCGCAGGCTTTGGCTGCCGCAGTTTCTTTTGCGCCGTGAGGTGGCGGGTCACCGGTTGAACGGTTGCGTGCGTTTTCTTCGACGTCCTTGCGCCTTTGTCGATGGGCGCTGCAAGCCGCGTCTTCAGGTTCTCACCACCGGCCCGATGCGTTTCATCACCCTCCTCGTCGTCACGATCATTCCGCTCGGCTGGCCCTTCATGGAGGTGCTGCCGATGGTGTCGTCCATCGGCGCTGCCACCGTGGCGCTGCTGGTCTTCGGCCTATTCACCCGCGATGGGCTGTTTGTGCTTTTGGGCTATCTCTGTGTGGCAATCACACTGATCGCGGGCGGCCTGCTGGTGATGACCGCAACCAGTTAGGCACGCTGCGCGTCCAGATCCCCGATGCCGAGCACGTCCAGCACCTTGGCGGTGATCTGTTCCGCGTTCATGCCCGCAACCGCGTACATATCCGCCGGATTGGCCTGATCAATAAAGATGTCAGGCAACACCATGGAGCGGAATTTAAGACCCTTATCAAAGACGGCCTCATCGGCAAGCAGTTGCGCCACATGGCTGCCAAAGCCGCCCACGGCGCCCTCTTCGATGGTGATCAGCGCTTCGTGATCCTCGGCCAGTTTCAGGATCATGTCCCGGTCCAACGGCTTGGCGAAACGGGCGTCAGCGATGGTGGGGGTGATACCTTTGGCGCTGAGGGCTTCGGCGGCTTTTTCGACTTCCTCTAACCGTGTGCCGAAAGACAGAAGCGCGACCTTGCTGCCCTCACGGATGATCCGGCCCTTGCCGATTTCCAGCGGCGTGCCGCGCTCAGGCATCTCAACACCCCGACCTTCGCCACGCGGATAGCGGAAGGCGATGGGACCCTCGTCATGCGCAGCGGCGGTGGCGACCATGTGGCGCAACTCGGCCTCATCGGCGGCGGCCATGACCACGAAACCGGGCAAGTTGGCGAGGAAAGCCACATCAAATGCGCCTGCGTGGGTTGGCCCGTCAGCGCCGACCAATCCGGCGCGGTCGATGGCGAAGCGCACCGGGAGGCGCTGGATCGCGACGTCATGCACGACTTGGTCATAGCCGCGCTGCAGGAAGGTCGAATACATCGCGCAGAAGGGTTTCATCCCCGCCGCCGCAAGCCCCGCGCAGAAGGTCACGCCGTGCTGCTCGGCGATGCCCACGTCAAAGCAGCGGCTGGGGTAGCGTTCGGCAAAAAGGTCGAGCCCAGTGCCGTCGGGCATCGCGGCGGTCACGGCGCAGATTTTGTCGTCCTCGGCGGCCTCAGTCAGCAGGCTGTCGGCGAAAACGCGGGTGTAGCTGGGCGCGTTGGAGGGCGATTTCTTTTGCTCGCCCGTCACGACGTTGAACTTGGCCGTGGCATGGCCCCGGTCGCGTGCCGCTTCGGCGGGGCCATAGCCCTTGCCCTTTTGAGTCTGGATGTGGATCAAGATCGGCCCAGTGGCGCGTTGTTGGACAGTGCGCAGCACCGGCAGAAGCTGGTCCATGTCATGGCCGTTGATTGGCCCGAGATAGGAAAACCCAAGGTTCTCAAACAGCGTGCCGCCAACGGCCATGCCTTTAAGCATGTCTTTGGCGCGTTTCGCGCCTTCGCGGAAGGGTTCGGGCAGCAGGCTCACCGCGCCTTTGGCGGCGGCTTTGAAATCTTGGAACGGCGCTTCGGCGTAGAGGCGGCTGAGGTAGCTCGACATCGCGCCAACAGGCGGAGCGATGGACATCTCATTATCGTTGAGGATCACGATCAGACGCTTTTTGAGGTCGCCCGCATTGTTGAGCGCTTCATAGGCCATGCCCGCGCTCATCGCGCCATCACCGATCACGGCAATCGCATCGCCCAAACCTTCGGGGATTACGCCGCCGAGGTCGCGGCCCACGGCAAAACCCAGAGCCGCAGAGATCGACGTCGAACTATGCGCTGCACCAAACGGGTCATAGGGCGACTCGCTGCGTTTGGTAAACCCGCTCAGCCCGTCCTTCATGCGCAGACTGCGGATGCGGTCGCGGCGTTCGGTCAGGATTTTGTGGGGGTAGCACTGGTGGCTGACGTCCCAGATGATCTTGTCGCGCGGGGTGTCAAAGACCGCATGCAGCGCCACGGTCAGTTCCACCACGCCAAGGCCCGCGCCCAGATGCCCGCCCGTTTCCGACACGGCCGAGATCGTCTCGGTCCGCAATTCACGGGCGACTTGGGTCAGCTGGGCATCGGACAGGTGTTTCAGGTCCGCGGGGCGGGTGACCTGATCAAGCAGGGGGGTGGCGGTTGTGTCACTCATCGGGGCCTCTCTGGTGCCGCATTGGCGCATGTGCCGCCCGGCTAGCTGTCGCGGGCAATAACGAAGGCGGCAGCGGCTCGCAAGCTCTGCGCCTCTTGTCCATAATCAGATAGGGCGTCACAGGCCATGTCCACCAATTCGGCGGCGCGGGTCTTGGCCCCATCCAGCCCGAGGAGGGACACGAAAGTCGCTTTGCCCGCTGCATCGTCTTTGCCCACGGCCTTGCCAACGGTTTCTGCGTCGCCTTCGACATCGAGAATATCATCAGCAATCTGAAAGGCGAGGCCAAGGTGTTTGGCATATTGGCCAAGCGCCGTGGCATCTGCCCCGGCCATGCGCGGCCCGGCCATGGCGGACCATTCGATCAGCGCGCCGGTTTTGCCGGCTTGAAGCGCCGTAATCTCGGCCAGCGACAGCGGCGCGGGCGCAGTTTCCGCAGCAATGTCGAGCGCTTGGCCGCCAACCATACCGCCAACCCCTGCGGCCCCGGCAAGGCTGGTCATCAGGCTCAGGCGCGCTTCGGCGGAGCAAGGCAGATGCCCGATCAGTTCGAAAGTCAAAGTCTGCAATGCGTCTCCCGCCAACACGGCGGTCGCCTCGTCCCATTTGCGGTGCACCGTCGGCTGGCCGCGGCGCAGGTCGTCGTCGTCCATACAGGGCAGATCGTCATGCACCAGCGAATAGGCGTGCAGCGCCTCGATCGCGCCCGCTGCCGGGGCGGCCATGCCGGGGGCGATACCGTGGAGCCGAGCGGATTCGATCACCAGAAAGCCACGCAGTCCTTTGCCGCCTGTGCAGGCATAGCGCATCGCCTCGGCCACCGGGCCTTTATGCGCGCTCAGCGCCGCTTCGATCTGCGCCTGAGCGAGGTCGCGGGCGTGGGTCAGTGCCTCGGCCAAGGGACGGGGGGTGGACTGTAAGGTCATGCGGGCTGTCAAAGTCCTTCGACGGGTTTCAGCCCATTTGGGTTGCCATCGCCATCAAGGGTGATCGCGGCGACCTTTTCTTCGGCCTCTTTCAGCTTGGCCTCGCAGCGCGCCTTCAGCTTGGCCCCCCGCTCATAAAGCGCGATGCTTTCGTCGAGCGCGACATTGCCGTTTTCGAGCTGGCTCAGCACTTTTTCAAGCTCGGCCATGGCGGTCTCAAAATTCATCTCTTCTACGGGTGTGTCAGACATTGCGCGCCTCATGTGTCAGAATTTCGCGCGACAATAGAACTTCGCGCCGCGCTTTGCCAGCGGGCTGGCCTCATGAATTTTACCTATCTGTTCCGCAGACGGGCGGGTCAGTCCGGAGCCAGCATATAGCCCGCACCGCGCACGGTTTGCAGGTATTGCGGCTGTTTCGGATCGCTCTCGATCTTGCGTCTTAACCGGGTAATCTGCACATCCACCGCGCGTTCCTGCGCTTGGCCCCGGTCGCGGCCCAGTTCTTCGACCAGTTTCGCACGGCTGAGCGCGACTCCGGGTTGGGCAGAGAAAATCTTCATCAGGTGCACTTCGGTGGCGGTGAGGCGCACCAGTTCGTCGCCCTGCCACATCTCGCCGCGCTCCATGTCATAGCGGATCACGCCGAGCGACAGCACTTTTGGCGCGGTATCGGCGGCAGAGGTGTCAGGCATACGGCGCAGGATCGCGTTGATGCGCAGCAGCAGCTCCTTAGGCTCGAAGGGTTTGGGCAGATAGTCGTCCGCCCCGGCCTCAAGCCCTTCGATGCGGTTATCGGTCTCGCCCTTGGCGGTCAGCAGCAGAATCGGCGTTTGCAGGGTTTCGCGCAACGATCGGGTCAGTTCCATGCCGTCTTCGCCGGGCATCATCACGTCGAGTACAATGAGATCGAATTCCAACCCCGCCAGCACCCGCCGCGCATGGGCGGCATCGCGTGCGGTGCTGACCAGAAAACCGTGCCGCATCAGAAATTTGCGCAGCAGGCTGCGAATCCGCTCGTCATCATCAACGACCAGCAGGTGAGCGTCCAACTCGTTCATGAAGCGCTTTCGCGGAGCCGGTCAAAGCTTTGGCGCATTTCGGGATCCATCATGGCCTCCAATACCGTTCTGAAACCGGCCACAGCTTCGGGTCCGGCGGTGCGAAAGGCCAGCCGCATGCGCGCGCGCTGCGCGTCTGAAAGCTCCTGTTCCAGTGCCCGGCCTGCGTCGGTCAGGAACAAATGGCGCTCGCGCTTGTCATTGCGGCCAACCTTGCTTTGCACCAGACCATCGGCGATCAGCGTGCGCAAGACACGGTTGAGCGATTGTTTCGTGACCCCAAGGATGTTGAGCAGGTTGTTCACGGTCGTGCCCGGTGCGCGGTTGATAAAGTGGATGGCGCGGTGATGCGCGCGGCCATAGGCCATATCGGCCAGAATCCGGTCGGGATCGGCCGTGAAACCGCGATAGGCAAAGAACATCGCCTCGATCCCCTGCCGCAGTTGTTCATCGGTCAAAAACAGCAGGCTGTCGCCGCTGCTAGGGGCCATCATCCGCCCGTCAGCCATAGTATGTCTCAATCTCTCTCGGGCCTGTTGAGGATCAGTTTACGTCAGCCTTGTTGACATTCCAATAGTGAAAGGCTATCGAATCTCGTGTTTTGCGCAATTAAATGTCTGCATTTGCCGATTTTTGCGCAATTTTTGAAAAGATAGCGCGTCATTTGGGAGGGAAATACCATGGCAGGCGGATATGACAACCGAGATGGGCACATCTGGATGGATGGCAAAATGGTGGATTGGCGCGAGGCCAATGTCCATATCCTGACCCACGCGATGCATTATGCGTCTTCGGTTTTCGAGGGCGAACGCGCCTACAACGGCAAGATCTTCAAAAGCCGCGAGCATTCTGAGCGTCTGAAGCGTTCGGCTGAAATGATCGACTTTGAGATCCCCTACACGATTGACGAGATCGAAGCCGCCAAGGCCGAAGTTCTCGCCGCATCTGGTTTGCAAGACGCCTATGTGCGCGCAGTTGCTTGGCGCGGTGTGGGCGAAGACATGGGCGTCGCCTCTGCCCGCAACCCGGTGCGCTTGGCCATCGCGGCATGGGAATGGGGTGCCTATTACGGTGACGCCAAGATGAAGGGCGCCAAGCTCGACATCTCCAAGTGGAAGCGCCCCAGCCCTGAGACGATCCCAAGCCACGCCAAAGCCGCCGGTCTTTATATGATCTGCACCATGTCCAAGCATGCGGCTGAAGCCAAAGGCTGTTCCGACGCCATGATGTACGACTATCGCGGCTATGTGGCCGAGGCGACGGGTGCCAATATCTTCTTCGTCAAAGATGGCGAAGTGCACACGCCGACGCCCGATTGCTTCCTCAACGGCATCACCCGTCAGACCGTGATCGGCATGTTGAAAGACAAGGGCATCACCGTCCACGAGCGTCACATCATGCCCGAAGAACTCGAAGGTTTTGAGCAGTGCTGGCTGACCGGCACCGCCGCCGAAGTGACCCCGGTGGGCCAGATCGGCGACTGGAAGTTTGAGGTCGGCGCGCTGACCCGCGAGATCGCCACCGACTATGAAAAGCTGGTGCGCAGCTAAACGCTGCCGCTGAACTTTGCCAAAGTCACGCCGCCGTCCTGCAAACCCTTGCGGACGGCGGTTGCAATTTGAACGGCCTCTGCGGTGTCACCATGTAGGCAGATCGTGTCGATCCGCGTGGGGATATGTTTGCCGCTTTCGGTGATGATTGCCCCGGCTTTGACCATCTCGACCATCCGCGCGGCGGCGTGATCGGCGTCATGGATTACAGCACCCGGTTTGCTGCGATCGACCAGAGTGGCGTCGTCGTTATAGGCGCGGTCGGCGAAGATTTCTCCGGCCCATTTGCAGCCCAGTGATTTCACTGCCCGTTCCTGCGCCGTGGCGGCCAGAACCATAACGATGAGGTCAGGGGCGACGCTGAGCGCCGCCTCATAAAGATCACGAGCCAAGCCCTCATCTTCGGACGCCATATTCGCCAGCGCCCCATGCAGTTTCAGATGCCGCACCTCCGCGCCGACGCTGCGCGCCATGCCGACGCTTGCCGCGACCTGATAGCGGATCTGGTTCTGCAACGTCCCGCGCGGCAGCGCCATACGGTTGCGGCCAAACCCAGCCAAATCCATGAACCCCGGATGCGCGCCGATGCCGACACCATTGTCATGCGCCATGCGCATGGTGGCTGCCATCACATCCGCGTCGCCCGCATGGCCACCGCAGGCGATATTGGCCGAGGTTACGACCTTCAACAGCGCCGCGTCGTCGCCCATTTTCCATGGCCCAAAGCTTTCGCCCATGTCGGCGTTGAGATCGACGGTGGTCATGTCTTGTCCTCCTTAAAAGGGTCAGCGGTGGCCGAAACCACGCCGGAGATCAGTTGATAGGCCAGCAAGTCGCGGATGCGTGCGGGATCGCGCAGCAGCGGCTGGCGTTGTTTTGGCAGGGCGGCGAGGGTGTCGCGGTGGCGGGTTTCGGCCGCGAGGGCTTCGTCAAGGTCGATGAATTCGAATTGCAGCGCCGCACCGGGTTGGGCCTGCGCCACGATGGGCAGGTCGCAGGGGATCACGGTCCCGATACGGGGGTAGCCGCCAGTGGTCTGGCATTCGCACATCAGCACGAAGGGCGCGCCATCGCCGGTGATCTGGATGTCGCCGGGGGTAATGACTTCGGAGACGATGGTGAGTTGCCCGCCGGTCGCGAAACCCTCGCCGTCATGGTCCATCCGCGCGCCCATGCGGTTGGCGCGGGCATCGCGGCGGAAGGTGGTTTCGGTAAAGCGCGCGCGGGTTGCATCGTCAAATGCGTCGGTCTGCATGGACGCCACGATGCGCACCCGCTCCGCGCCGAAACGGCTGTCGCGGGGCAGGGTGAGGTTCGTCTCGCCGCCCTTATCCGTCCCCAGCGGCAGGGTCTCTCCGCTTTGAAGCAAAGCGCCGATGCCAGCGGCAAGATGGCTTGAACGCGACTCCATCACCGGCTTAACATCAAAGCCGCCCCCCACATGGAGGTAGCCATATGCCCCGTCCCGAGCGCCGCCGATGGTGAGTTTGGCCCCGGCAGGCAATAGGTGACTGGCGTTCCACGCAATCGGCTCTCCGTCGATGTTGACCTGCATCTGCGCGCCGGTGAGGGCGATACGGATGTCTTGATCGGCTTCAAAGCTGCCGCCACTGCCCGCCATTTCCAACGCGGCACAGTTTGGGTCTTGGCCCAGCAGGGCTGCCCCTTCGTGCAGGGCGGTCGGGTCCGCAGCGCCGCCATGGGTCAGACCCAAGGCGCGGTAGCCGGGACGGCCAAGGTCTTGGATGGTCATGGCGGGCCCTGCTTGAAGGATGGTCAGCGCGGCACTCATGTCAGCGCCTCCCGCTCGGCACCGCCGGTGGGATCACGGGCGATGCGGTCGAATTCTTGTCGTGTGATCGACGGGAAAACCAGCTCATCACCGGGGGACAGCGGGAAGGGCATCTCGCTGCCGGGGCGGAAGGTGCGAAAGGCCGTCTGGCCGATGTGCCGCCAGCCGGTGGGGGAGGCATTGGTGAAAATGATCAACTGCCGGATCGCCATGACCAGTGACCCCGGCGGCACGGATTTTGTCAGCCCCTGCTGGCGGGGGATATCCCAATGCGGGGCCAGTTCACCCATATAGGGCTGGCCGGGGGCGAAGCCGATGGTGAGCACGCGCACGCGGGACTGCGACAGCTCTGCGATTGCCGCGTCAGGATCGAGGCCAGCCGCGTCGGCTGCTTCCTCCAGCTGGGGGGCGAGGTCGGTACCATAGACGGTAGGCACATGCCACAAGCTGCGCCCGGCGGGGAGGGCTTCGGCGAACCAATCGCGTGTTTGGAGCAGATCACGCAGCCGGTTGGTCATCTTTGCAATGGCGTCTTGGGAGACTTCGAACTGCACAAAGGTCGACACGAGCGAGGTGCTGGTCTCGGTCACTTCGGGCCAACCCTGTTCCTCTACCGCCGCGCGAAATGCCAGCGCGGCGCGGTTGGCGGGTTCGGACATCCTTTCAGCAAAGGTGATCAGCAGGCCAGAGAGGCCAACGCTGCGGATGCGGGGCCAGTCAGTCATTGCAAAGCATCCTTTCGTAGAGGCGCGGTAGCAGCACCGGGGTCAGGTACATCGGCAGTTGCCAGCAGCCGATAAAGACCATCAGCGGGGCCAGAACCTCGGGCGGGAGTGCGACGAGGAAAAGCGCGATGTTGCGGTTGCCCGCGCCGATCGCCAGCGGCCCGGCCACGGCATGCAGCGGGCCACGGCGCAGCAATAAAAGCGCTGCGGCCTGCAACAGATAGCTTAGGGCGAAGGCCAGCACCGTCCAGACCGCCACGGCCCAAGGATCGCTGCGCAGCGCCGGGTTCAGCGCGGCCATCAACCCAACAACGATGATACAAAACGCCAGCACCGACGCCCCGTCGAGCGCTTCGATCTGGCGTGCCGTGGGGCGCGGCAGCAGAACGTGACGCAGGACAAAGCCCAGCCCCGTCGCAGCAAGGATTACGGCCAGCAGGCGCAGCGCGGCCAAGGCGACTTCGGACGTGGGGCCAAGTTGCGGCAAAAGGGCCAGCACTGGTAACACGGTCAGCGGAAAGGCGGCGGTGCCCAAGACCATCAATTGCATCATGCGCCCAGCATCGAGCCGCAGCAACAGGGCGAGGTTGACGCTGCCCGTCAGCGCCGGCGCGGCTGAGGCCAGTGTCACCGCCAGCGCGGCGGGCGTTTGGCCCAGCCCAGCCAGCGCAAAGCCCCCAAGCAGCATCAGCGGCAGCGCCGTCTGCAGCGCCAGCACCGACGCCAACCCCCACCGCAAATCGCGCGCCGCACCGGTTGCGGCGCGGTGCCCGATCCTGAGCGCGGTGATCGTCAGCAGTGCTGCCACCATCTGCGGCAGCCAGTCCGCCAGCGCCGCCGCGAGGCTGGGCAGGGTCAAGCCAGCCAGCAGCCCGACGATCAGACAGGCCCGCGCATGGCGCGACGCCACCCTCAGGAGATACATGGGCTGTCACCGCTAAACGGGCGCGCTGCGCAGGTTCTCGGGCAGCCATGTGGCCACTTCGGGGAACCAGATCAGCACGAAGACCATAAAGACCATGATCGCAAACATCGGCAGCGCGGCCTTGGTGATATAGCCCATCTCGTGATTGGTCATGCCCTGCAACACAAAGAGGTTGAAGCCAATTGGCGGCGTGATCTGGGCCATCTCAACCACGACGACCACGAAGATACCGAACCAGATCAGATCAATCCCGGCCCCGCGCACCATCGGCTCAACCACGGCCATGGTCAGCACGACCGAAGAGATACCATCAAGGAACATGCCCAGCACGATGTAGAAGACCAAGAGCGCCATCAGCAGTTCAAACCGCGAAAGCTCCATCGCTGCGATCCCATCCGCCAGCGCGCGGGGCAGGCCGGTAAAGCCCATCGACAGTTTCAGGAAAGCCGCCCCCGCAAGGATCAACGCGATCATCGCAGAGGTGCGCATCGCGCCCATGAGGCTCTCGCGGAAGCTGTACCAATTCAGCGACCCTTGGAACAGCGCCAGCGTCAGTGAGCCGATCACGCCAATGGCGGCGGCCTCGGTTGCGGTGGCGAAACCCAGATACATCGACCCGATCACGACCGAGATCAGCGCAAAGACCGGCAGCAGGAAGCGCGAATTGCGGAGCTTCTCGGCAAAGGTCATGTCTGTCTCAACGTCGGGGTTCCAGTCTTTCGACAGCATGCTGGTGATCGCGACATAGCCCATGAACATCAGCGCCAGCAGCAAGCCGGGCATGACACCTGCAAAGAACAGCTTGGTGATGCTTTCGTTCACCGTGACGCCATAGACGATCAGCGCCAGCGAAGGCGGGATCATCAGGCCCAGCGTGGCGGCGCCCGCCAGCGTACCGATGATCATCTTCTCAGGATAGTTGCGCGCCCGAAGTTCAGGGATCGACATCTTGCCCACCGTTGTCAGCGTCGCGGCGGAGGAGCCAGAGACAGCAGCAAAGACCGTGCAGCCGACGATATTGGTATGCACCAAGCCGCCCGGCAGCTTGGCCAGCCACGGCGACAGTCCGCGAAACATGTCTTGCGATAGGCGCGTGCGGTAGAGGATTTCACCCATCCAGACAAAAAGCGGCAATGCGGTCAGGGTCCAGCTAGACGAGCTGGCCCAGATGGTGGTGATCATCGCGTCGCCAACAGGGCGCGTGGTGAACAATTCCATCCCGACCCAAGCAACGCCCATCAGGGCCAGCCCGACCCAGACACCAGTGCCGAGCAGGAAAAACAGGACGATCAGAAATAGGGCGATGGCGTAAATCTCGGTCATGGCGTCATTCCCCGAAGCTTTGATCGACAAGATCACGGGTGACGCGGTGGTCGCCCTTAAAGATGAGATGCAAAAGGTTGTCTGTCAGTGCGATGGCCAGAATCCCGCCGCCGATCACCATGACGGATTGCGGCATCCACAGCGCAGTGGCGTCTTGGTCTTGGCTGACCTCGTTGAACTTCCACGACCAGTAGACGAACCAATAGGCGTAATAGGTGAAGTACCAAGCCACCGCAGCGGCCACGGCGAAACACCAGATATCCAGCAGCCGACGGCCCTTATCGCTGAGCGCATTCACAAGGATCGACACGCGGATATGTGAGCCACGGTTGAGCGCGTTTGCAAAGGCAAGGAAACTGGCCCCGGCCATGGCATAGCCCGCATAGCTGGCAGCGCCCGGAAAGACATTGCCGGTCCAGCGGGCGACCATTTGGGCAACGATCAGCGTTAGGATGGCGACAAGACAGACCGCCGCCAGCGCCCCCGCCCCGGTGTAAAGCCCGTCCAATATATTGCGCAGCGTCTTCATCCGACCCTCCCTAGTTCATGCCCCGGCATGAGAACGGCGGCCCCGAAACAGGGCCGCCGCAAGTTGTGCGATTATTGCATCGCCTTATAGTCATCGACGATTGCTGCGCCGTCTTCGCCAGCGGCTTCAAGCCACTCTTGCGTCATTGTCTCACCCACTTCGCGCAAGCCGGACATCAGCTCTTCGCTCGCAGGTTCAACGTTCATGCCGCCTTCGCGCAACCCGTCATAGGTGAACTGGGTGTAGTCCTTGGCCGCTTGAAGGCCGCGCTCTTCGGCTTCGGTCGCGCAGGTGGTGACCGCTTCTTTGTTGGCGTCAGAGACATCTGCCCAAACGTCAGCGTTCACCATCACGTAGTTGCGCGGCAGCCATGCGTCGACTTCGTAGAAATGCGTCAGGCTTTCCCAGACTTTCTGGTCATAACCGGTGGCCCCTGAGGAGATCATCGATTCCGCCACGCCGGTAGCAAAGGCTTGGCTGACTTCAGCGGCCTCAATGGTGACGGGCGACATGCCGGTCAGTTCGGCCAAACGCGCGGTGGTGTTGTTGTAGGAGCGGAACTTCACGCCCTTCATGTCTTCGACCGAGCCGACCTCTTTCTTGAAGTAGAGACCCTGGGGCGGCCATGGCACGTTATAAAGCAGGACGAGGTTTTGCTCTTCGAGCACGGCTTCGACCTTGGGCTTGGCGGCTTCCCACAGTTTCGCGCTGGCTTCGAAAGATGGGGCGAGGAACGGGATGGAGTCGAACCCGAAGACTGCGTTCTCGTTCTGGTGGCCGGAAAGCAGACGCTCGCCCAGCTGGACCTGACCGGTCTGGATGGCGCGTTTGATATCGGCCCCGGCAAAGAGCGCGCCGCCCGGATGCACGGTGATCTCGATCTCGCCGCCGGTCGCTTCGGTCACGCATTCAGCGAATTGCACGCCGTTCTCGGAGTGGAAGTTCGACGCCGAATAGGCCATCGGCATGTCCCATTTCTCGGCGGCGAAAGCGGGCATGGCGGTGCCCAGTGTCAGGGCGGTCATCGCCGCGCCGGCCATCAGTCTTGCTGTAAGTGTCATGTGGTTTCTCCCTAGTTTTTTCATAGTCGCGCTTGGCGTTATCAGTCGAAGCGCTGGGGGTGATACGGGGCAAGATCCGTGTTTGGCGGCTGCCCCGTGATCAATCCGGCGATCAGTCGGCCCGTTTTTGGCCCGCCCGTCAACCCGATGTGGTGATGCCCGAAGGCAGTATAGACCCGGCTCGTCCCAATCTGCCCAATCAGGGGCAGCGAGTCGCTGGGGGCGGGTCGGTGCCCCAGCCATTCGATCTCATCTTCGGCGGTGAGGCCGGGAAAAGCGGCTTTGGCTTGGCGGCGCAGCAGGGCGAGCGGTGCTTTAGACGCGCCTGCCTCGAGCCCGCCGAATTCAACGATCCCGGCGCAGCGCAGCCCGTCGGCCATCGGCGTGGCGACGAATTTGCCCGCCGCCATCATGGTGGGGCGCGACGGGCCGCCTTGTGCATCTTTGAACACGATATGATAGCCGCGTTCGGATTCCAGCGGCACGTTGATCCCCAGCTTGCGCATCAGCGGTTTCGACCAGACGCCGGTGGCCAACAGCACGTCGTCGCAGGGCAACGGGCCTTGGTCCGTCAGGACCGAAGTGACCTCTTCATCAAGGAGCGTAATGTCCTGAACCTCGGCGCGTTTGATCGTGCCGCCCATCCCCTCGAACGCTTTGGCCAGAGCGCGGACATAGCCGCCGGGGTCGGCGATGAAACCGTGGTCGGCCAGCTGGGCAACGCAGGTAATCTGCGGGCCATAGGCGGGGTCGAATTCCTGCACCGCGCCACCTTCGATGATCTCGGGCACGAAACCGGCGTCTTTGCGCAGCGCCCATGTATAGGCTTCGGCATCAAAGGCCGCCCGGCTTGTATAGGCAAAGCAATAGTCGCTGTCGTGAACCCAATCTTCCAACCCCAGATCGGCACAAAGGGCTTTGTGCTGAGCCACACTGTCGCTGACGATAGGCGCCAACCCGCGAGAGATGCGGCGGGTGTCGGTGTCATTCGCGTTGCTCATGTAGCGGCGCAGCCACGGCAGCAGACGTGGCACATAGGGCCAGCGCAGGAACAACGGAAATTCCGGATCGCGCAACATGCCCGGCGCTTTGCGCAGCAGGCCCGGCCCGGTGACAGGGGCCACCCCGCATGCTGCCAGCACACCGCCATTACCATGGGACGTGCCGCGGCCCGGCTCGGACCGGTCAACCAACGTTACCTTCGCCCCGGCGCGACGCAGCCAGATCGCGGCAGAGACGCCGACGATCCCGGCGCCGATGACAACGACATGCTGGCTCATGAGGTGAGGCTTTCGATTTTACGTCGCATGATGGCTTGGTTCCTTTCGGGCATCTTTGCATAAAAAATCACCACGTCAATAAAATGTTGATAAAATGTCATCGTTGTCGTTTCTCTTGTCCTGCGTGATCATCAGAGGCACCTTGCGCCTAAATGGAGGGCAGATGGTGAAAGATACAGACGCGCGGCTGGGGATACTCATGCTCGACACGCGGTTCCCCCGCATTCTGGGCGATGTCGGCAATGCGGGCAGTTGGCCCTTTCCGGTGCGCTATGCAGTTGTGCCCGGCGCCACGCCCGAAGCGATTGTCTGCGATGATATCGAACCCTTCGTGGTAGCCTTCATCGCGGCGGGGCGGGCGCTGGTTGCGGAAGGCTGCACCGGCATCGCTACCACGTGCGGGTTCTTAGCATTGATCCGGCCCCGACTGGCCAAAGCGCTTGGCGTTCCGGTTGCCGCGTCAGCGCTTGAGCAGGCGGGGCAGATCGCGGCCTGTCTGCCGCCTGGGCAAAAGGTGGGGATTTTGACGATCTCAGCGGGCACGCTTTCGCCCGCCCATCTGCGCGCGGCTGGTGTTCCTGACGGCAGCCCGGTGGCCGGGCTGGAGGGCAGCAGTTTTGCACAGACGATCCTTGGAAATGCTCCTGAACTGGACGTCGCACAGGCGCGGGCAGACATGGTTCAGGCCGCAAACCAACTGGTCGCCACCAATCCGGATGTTGGCGCGATCCTGTTGGAATGCACTAATATGGTGCCCTATGCGCCCGATATCGCGGCGGCCACGGGGCGGCCCGTGCATTCGATCCACAGCTATCTTAATTGGTTTCACGCAGGGTTGCAGCCGCCCCGTTTCGCCTAGACCGGATCGCGCAGCCAGCCGTCGACAAAGCGCAGTTGGCTCACCCCCGCGAGCGGTAAGAGCCGCTGTAACTCAGCCTCAAACGCCGCCTGCCGCCCCTTGCCCCAACCTGTGCCACGCTCGGGCCAAAGCGCGGTGATGCGCAACTCATCCACATCGCGATGCGCCTTCATATCGACGCGGCCCACCATCCGGTCGCCCTGTAGCAGGGGAAAGACATAATAGCCGTATTTGCGTTGCGCTTCGGGCACGAAAACCTCAATCCGGTAGTCAAAACCGAAAAGCCGCGCGGCGCGTTTGCGGTCGCGCAAGGCCGGGTCGAAGGGGCTGAGGACGCGAAGACGCTTGGGAGGCTCGCGGGTGAGGGCAGGATCATTTGCCCAGCCGGGCCGGACAAAGGCGGGCCGCAGGCTGCTGTCGGCGGCCTCAATGTTGATTTCTTCCAGCCGTCCTGCGGTCTGTTCGACAGCACACCAGCCCCGCGCCTCGGCGGGAGAAATATGCGCCCAAAAGGCCTCCAATTCGCCCGCGGTGGCAAAGCCCAATCGCGTTAGTGCTTGATCGCAACACCAGTCAATCGTCTGAGTGGTATCCGGCGCATTGGCGGGGTCGTGCAACGCCGCTGGCACCACCCGTTCGGTCAGATCATAGCGTTTGCGAAAGTTCTCGCGCCCGGCCACCGCCAACGCGCCGCTGCGCCAGAGATACTCCAGCGCGGTTTTTGACGGATGCCATTCCCACCAGCCCCCGCTGCTGCGCGGCTCGTCCCGGCCCACGTCTGAGGAAGTGACGGTGCCTTCCGCGCGGACCTGCGCCAGCACGCTTTGCATCTGCGCTTCGAAATCATGGCGCTGCCAATCCTTCCAGCGGTTCAAAAGCTTGGCCGCATCGCGGGTCCGTCGCAGGTGCCACTGCGGATAGAATTGCATCGGGATGACGGCGGCATCATGGGTCCAATGCTCAAACAGCGCGCGGTCTTTTTCGTAAAGCCGCTTGAGCGCCGCCGGGCGATAGCGAGGGCGGCGGGCAAAGAGGATCAGGTCATGCGCCCGCGCCACGGTGTTGATACTGTCGAGCTGTACGAACCCCAGATCATGGATCACCTTGAGCAGCGCCGCGCCTTTGGCCGGACCCTGCGGCGGATCAGACAGCAGGTGTCGCGCCAGAAACAACCGCCGCGCGGCGCCATTGCCGAGCGTCGGGCGGCTCACCTAGGACGGCGGCGGCGCAGCGTATCGCCCAGCGATAGGGTCGGGGTGAGGGTAACCTGGGACGGCACTTCAGGGTCCGGGTCAGGGATCGTCTGGTTCAGGATGATCCGCGCCGCGGCTTGGCCGATTTCGTTCCGGCAAGCGTCCATCGTGGCCAATTGACGCGGCAGACCTTGCAGCAATTCGACATTGTTAAACCCGGCGAGGCCGATCTGCCCAGGGATGTCGATGCCCTGATCGATCAGGTGCAGCAACCCGCCCGCGCCGATCATGTCATTGGAGTAATAAAGGAAATCGAGGTCTGGGGAGCGCTCAAGCATCTCTTGCGTCATCTCGCGCCCTTTGGCTAAGGCGGAACCGCCCGAATAAAAGGCGCGGTCTTCAATCTCGACCCCCGCTTTCGCCAGCCCTTCGGTGAAGCCTTCGAACCGTTTGCGCGCGCGGTGGTCGAGCGGCATTTTCGTGCCCATGAAACCGATCCGCTCATAGCCTTCGCGCAGGATCGCCTGCGCCATCTCCCGCCCCGCGCGGCGGTGCGAAATACCCACCATCGCGTCGATGGGTTTGCCATCGGTGTCCATAATCTCAACCACCGGAATGCCCGCATTGCGCAGCATGGCGCGGGTGGCCTCGGAATGCTCAAGCCCCGCGATGATTACGCCCGAAGGCCGCCACGACAGCATCTCATAGAGCACCCGCTCTTCCTTCTCGGGGAGGTAGTCTGTGACCCCCACAACCGGCTGCAGCGGTGTATCTTCAAGCACCTGATTGATGCCGTTCAGCACTTCGGGGAACACCATATTGCCCAGCGAAGGGATTACCACCGCCACGAGGTTCACCCGCTGGCTGGCCAGCGATCCGGCGATCTGGTTGGGCACATAGCCAAGCGCCTTAGCCGCGGCGAGCACGCGGTTGCGGGTGGCCTCTGACACGTCACCGCGCTTGCGCAGCACACGGCTGACCGTCATCTCGGAAACGCCACAAGCATCGGAAACATCGCGCAGGGTCAACGGGCGTTTTGGGGGTGTGGTCAATTTGGTGTTCCTGTTTGCCTTTTCTATAGTTAGCGCGAAGCAGGATACGCGATCAAGCGCTGCCGGCGCCGTGCTGCGACGCCGTGCCAAACGGTTGCCATTCTGCCGATGACATCATCCTCAGCTTGGGATAAACCGCCCCTGTCGGCCCCGTGGCTCAACTGGATAGAGCAGCCCCCTCCTAAGGGGCAGGTTGCAGGTTCGAATCCTGCCGGGGTCGCCACATTCTAAAAATCAATTAAAACAGTAGACTTGAGAGCTGGTGGGAACCGGATTGTGGTGTTAGGGACACCACAAAGGGACACTACCGGAGCCTTGCCATGAAATACATCGAACAACCAAAGGGGCCGGGAACTGCCTATCGCTTCAGAATGAAGACTCCTCTGACTTTGCGGGGCACGTCAAATCCGTGGGCAGAAGGCAAGCCTTTTGGAACGTGGATCATCAGGCCTATGGCAGGTGAAAGACATCTGCCCAGCGCCAAGAGACTACGGGACATCTACTTGGCTGAGGTCAGGAAGCTGGAGGTCGAATATCGGGCACGGCAAAAGTTCAGTCTGGAGAAGGCAGAGCTGTGGGCGGACGCGCTGCGGGCTGACCGTGACGCCACCTTCGTGCGCGACCTTATCTACGACGAAGCTGAGAGAGCACCCGAGAGCGACCGCAGGGCGTTTCTCAAGGTGGCTACGGCGACAACGCTACCGTTGTCTAAGGCAAAAGAGCAGTATCTTGAGGCAAGGGCACCGGGCAATTCCTACGGGAACAAACCTCTTGGCAAAACGTCGGCGAACGAGGTGGTAACGGCAGTGAACTACCTCTGCGCCTTTATGGGCACGACATCGGATGCTCTGTTCCTCGATGAAATCACCCCCGATCTGGTCTCGGACTTCCAGCACGAATTCCTCCCCGCGCAGACGTCCAGGAAGACGGGCAGGCCACTCACGCCAGCTACCACAGAGAAGCTGATCACCATGCTTAGGGGCCTCTGGCGCTGGGCGCTGGCCAGACGAAAAGTGAAGCTAGACATTAATCCGTTTAATCGGCCCGATGACGATGTGCCGAGAGTAAGGAAGCAGAATGAGCCAAAGCGGGACCAGTTCAAACCAGAGGAGACCCGAAGGTTGCTTGCTGCGGCGTCGCAGGGCGACCGCATGGGTGATCTCTTTCGGTTGGGTCTGGTGACCGGTGCGCGGGTGACGGAGATCGCTAAAGTGACCGTTTCGGAAACCAAAGAAGATGGCTCGGTATTCCTCATCGCAGGTGGGAAGTCCGAGAATGCGAAGCGCGTGGTCCCCGTGCCCAAGGTCGCACAACCAATGGTTCAGCGCCTTCGTGCCGCTGCCTTGGAGGGAAACCACGACCGGCTATTTCACGCATTTCCTCTCAATGCGGCGACGGGCACAGCCAAATCGGCTTCCAAGGCATTCACAGGGTTGCGGCGAAAGGTGCTCGGCAGGGAGTCTGATGAGCGTCTCGCGTTCCATTCACTCCGCCATACGTGGAAGACGATCTCACGCAGGGCCGGGCTATCTATTGACGATGCTCACGACCTTGGCGGATGGGCCGGGGTCAATAGAACGTCAAACCCATACGATCACGGGTTGAATGAAGGTGAACTTGCTCTTGCGCAAGAAAAGGTAGCAGCACTTCTGAATCATGAGGGCCACCTTGAAGGCTTTTAATAAAGTATAGCGTAGTGAGCTTCGGCAAGATAGCTTACGGTTGTACATATATCAGCAACCCTGCTTTCATAGAATATCGAATTATCAAGAAGCCAATTTAATGAACCGAGAATTGTTGCACGCACGAATTGTAGGTTGGGGCTTTGCATTGGCGTTCGCAGGTGCAGTAGTCTGGATGCTCGGCCAAATTCTACCGAACCAATTTTCTCTATCTAAAGAATATTTCTTGATATTATTTTTTGTCTCAACCGTAATTGTGACTGGTCAAGGCTTGGTGCACCATCTCGCACCCAGAGAGGTTGAAATCCCTGAACCGAAAGTCGTTAGGTTTATTCCTCCCGAGCACTTTCCTAACGGCGGTTTCGTAGTGAAACCCTCCAAATGGCTCAGCCAAAATCTAAGTTATGCGATAGTTTTGGAGCAGGAAGACGGCTACGAGCAACTGCTCGGTGTCGCGAAATACGTGATGATGCAAAATAATGGCCTTATTCAGCTCATTACACTTGCAAGAGCCTCCGGAGGGGCCGAAATATGGAAACGTCTAGACGATGGCGAAACCGACCAGTTGTCAAAAGTTAGAGTGAAGATAGGGATGCCAGCAGATGTCGACGAATAAGCAGGCGAAGGTCGCGAAGGTAGTCAGCAGATACAAGGTTGTTTTGAACGTCGGCGAGCAGGACGGCGTAGATATTGGGAGTGAGTATATACTTTACAGGGTCGGTGAAGATATTCTGGACCCAGACACTGGTGAATCTCTCGGTGCGTATGAGCAAATAATCGGGCGAGGAGTTATTACTCACGTCCAAGACCGCATTAGCACACTCGAGTCTTCGGAAATTAAAGATTCAGGCAGAAAGATTGTGCGAAAGTTTCCGAAAAATCCCAGTTCCCTATGGGGGGCTATCGGGGGGGGCATCGAAGGGCCTTCTGAAGAGGTGATCGAAGAACCCGAGAAGGCCTTAATTCCGTTTAGCAACGCGGAAATTGGAGACTTCGCAAAGGAAGTATGAGGTTTCGGGGTTCTGTTTCTTGCAGCGAAGAGTTCGAAGCTCCTTACTTAGGGCAGTGCACTTTCAACTAAGGTAGCGCATTTTTTGTTCAGTACCCTCTCCGGTACCGCGCTACACTATTTATAAAATGATGCGCGAGATAGTACCTTTCTCAGCTTCACAGCAAGCCGCCGTTGAATAGTTACCCACGGTCTAGAGCCGACAATTCCTTTCCATGGTGCACCATGGTCCATTAAGCGCTCTAAAAACCTTGTCTAACAGTTGTGGTCACGCCAAAATCGCTTCCACCGAAGTGCCCAGCCTTCTCTTACCATCGCGCAATTGATGTCGCCCACGACCGGCGAATTGCACCAAGCAGCTGTTCGGTTGCCTCCAGCAGAACCGTCCGAACGGCAACGAACTGTCGGCCCGGTGACCAATATGTGCCCATGACGGCCCACCCCTCTAGCATCCCCAAGAAATGCCACCAGTGCATCTCGAGCATCTACACCGTCTGCCTGGGGGCACGGGTGGCCAGACCGACACGAGCCGTCGATTTCTCGAGCTGCGATGCCCGACAGCCGGACCCTTGGACCTTCCGCGCACCAAATAGGGCCATCACCATCCCAAACATGGGTTGGCGTGCAGACGAAAGCCTGACCTTCAGGAATAATTGGCACATCGGCAGACGCGTCCGCTGGCTGAAGCGATAAGGCGACCAATCCGAGAGTAATCACCCTAAGTCCAATGCATTTCATAGCTGAAGTCCTAAGTTATTTGGCCTGCAAAAGCGAAGAATAGGTAGTCTTGGTTCAATGCTATCGGAGCAGTGCAACTGTCCGCGTAATTGCAATTTAATTCAACGGGAAAATCTGTCAGCCCATAATAGGCACTACCGCACCAGCGCACCCCCCCCTACCTAGGGGGCCTTTCCAGACCAAAGAAACCGTGCTGTTGTCTTCTGCTACCAAGTGATGTCGATAACCCTTCCGTCACTATGGTGGCATACACCCACTCCGCCCAGCGAGGTGAGCCCGGAGCTGTCGGCGTAGTTCATCTGACAGCGCATAGTTGAACCGCGATTGCCCAATAGCACGGCTACGAAATTCCCGCTGGTAGTCGAGGAAATCACCGTGGCAGTGTTCCCGCCTCCAAACACAGTGCCCACACCGGTGGTCGCTCCGGCGTTTACAGCCTGCCCCGCAAAACTCTCTCCGTCGATGTTAGTTCGGTACGTATCACGATCAATACCTTGTTCATAATGGATTTGGACTGGTGTGCCCTCTCCACGTACTACGCCTTGCATAGTGCCCCCGCACCCTGCCAATAAAAAACTAAGTGCTGCGACTAATGCTAAATGGAATTTCATGGTGGCCTCCTCTACGGCGTGAAAATCTCTCACAAAGATAGGTCTCAACCTTAGGTGGGCAATATTACGCAGTTGTTCACATGGGCATAGGCTGGCGAACACGTCAGGGTAAGGCGTTTAACCTGTTCAAGAGGGTTGACTTATCCCTGTGAACACCCCATTCATTTGAACACAACTCAAGTGAACAGGTAAGCACCATGTCCAAGACGATCTTCTATGCCCGCGTTTCCACCAGTGAACAGACCAGCGACCACCAAGAAAATCAGGCGCGGTTGGCAGGGTTTGATATTGACGAAGTTGTTGCCGATCATGGCACCTCAGGCGTCACCACCAATTTGGCGGACAGACCCAACGGCAAGCGGTTGTTTGATATGCTGCGCGAAGGTGACGTTCTGGTGGTCCGTTGGGTTGATCGTTTGGGGCGCAATTATCAGGACGTTACGGACACCATCAGGGAGTTCATGCGGCGGGGCGTGATCATTAAGACGGTGATCAATCGCATGACCTTCGACGGTTCGACCACAGACCCCACTCAGCAGGCCGTCAGGGATGCTCTCATCGCCTTCATGGCCGCAACTGCACAGGCCCAAGCGGAAGCCACTAAAGAGGCCCAGAAGGCAGGCATAGCGTTCCACAAAGAAGCATCCCCTGAGAAGTTCAAGGGACGCAAGCCCACCTTCGACAGGGCAGCGTATGACCAAGTTATGGCCTTACATCAGGCAGGACAGGGTCAGTCCGCCATCGCCAAAGCAACTGGTCTACAGCGCAACGCAGTCATTCGGATTACAGGCGACCCTTTGAAGGTGGACGCGACGTTGACCCGATGGGGGATGTAAGGCGAGCAATAAACCCGCAACCTATCGATTAGCCCGCATCCTTGCCCAAATGAGGCGTCTGAGGATTAACCCACCCCCAATCGATTGACCCACCCCCTAGCCATAGGAAGCGTTAGCATTCGACACGAATAGCTCTGTCAACCGCGCTTCCAGTCGCCACATCTCATCTATCATGTTCAGTCCAAAAGCTGCCCCCGCCTTGACCATCGCGTCAGGTGCGGGCGTCTTTGTTCCGCGCGCACCTTCGAGATAGGGCGACCAGTTCTTTTCACGAGACAAGGTCAACAGCCTAGACGCTTCAGCGGGGTTTCCCGTTTGGCATCTCCCAGTAACATCATTCATAGATCGTAAGGACCACCCACATGACGACCACCAAGAAACCGGCTGGCTCGCCCAGCGCGGCCCCATTGTGCTGCCCGCAGTGCAACGAAGAATTTCACCCCAAGAGGAAAGACAAGAAGTACTGTTCACCTAAATGCGCCAAGGCGGCGACACGCAATGCATCGCGGGGTGGCAGATCATTAGAGCAGAAGGTGACGAATGAAATCCACTACTGCCGCGCCCGTGACCTCGCCGACATGCTTTACACCGCCCCCGTCACTGCACGACTTGGCATCATGAAAGCGATGCTGGACGCAGCAACAGAGCACGACAGCGGGTTGCGCCGAATATTGACAGACCCAACCTTCCTCAAGGCCTCCCCAGAGACACCCCATTTGTTTCACCGGCGCGCACCGGGTACCTACAAGACCATCAGCCAAGCAGCGAACGCCTACACCCAGAAGTTCCACGGCATTTCTATCCAAACCTACCTCAAGGATACCCGTTCGGGGACACTGAAAGAATATCACGAGGTCAGCCGAAAAGTGGATTTCGGTGCGGTGCCGATGCTGACAAAGATCAGAAAGCCAAAATGCTGGCATCGGCCTCTGTCTGACGACAAGAACGCGGAAGCATCTGCGCAACTTGCCTCCGACATGGAACGAGTGCAGCGCGCTGTGGATGATGCGCAGGTTCGTGCAGAAGGTCTTCTTGAAGCTGCGTGAAGTGGCCCCGAACGTCCCTCCGTATATCTAATAGAGAACACCTTAATGGGGCCTTAGGGTTTTACTCCGTCTTGGCTGTGCCAAGATCAAGATCATCTTTCAACGCCGCACCTTCATGAGGACTTGATCATCAGTCCTGCTTCGCAGGGTTCAACATCAGGCAACTTGAATGGGAAACTCTAAATTCGGCTTCGCCTTGGGAGACCCATGAAGGAGATATTCACCATCGGGCAGCCTCTAACACCAGCTTCAGGTTGACCGATAGGTTGGCACCTCCGTCTTGGGTCTACCCAAGCATAGCCCCCCCCCCGATCAACGGCTTTCGCACTTCGCTGACGGTACCGAAAAAGGGGGGGGCACTCCACATCCCCAGAAAAATATAGGAAGCTCCCGATGCATTCATGGCGACCAACCGAACATCGATTCACGATCGCCGACGCGCATTCCGCGAAGTGCACTTCGTTATATTCGAGCAGACTCGAGGGGCTGCCCGGCCCCTAGATGATAGCAAGCACGTTTAGATGAGAACCAAGAATACTCACAGGGCCCACAACGACTACCATGGGGCATCATCGGAACATCAGTGACTGAAGGGGGTTGAGGCCGTTCATTTGATGGCAGTCCCAATTATTGAAATAATTCCAGCCACATGCCTGTATCTGTCCGTCAAGCCTATGAGGCTGATAAAAAATGTTTCAGTATAGCTCTTGGAGAATCAAAGAGTGCTAGAAAATGAATAGCTATGTCGAGACTTATAATAACGTCATTAGAGACGCAAAGAATTTACCCCCTGAGATAGTAGAAAATATCACTGTGCCGGAAGCGATTTACGCACCCCCAGAATATCTTGCTTCGCCTATCCGTGTCTTGTTCGCTGGAGCGGAGGCTTATGGAGGTGGGCAGTCCCTTTCCGACGCCGAAATCAACAAGACGGCAAATGATCGTCTTAATTGGAAGGAATGCTTCTTCCAAAAGCGCGTGGTTGGTAAAAAGTACAGTACACCATTTTGGAGGCAGTTCGACTGGATTGCAGAGGGCCTAGGACTAATTGGTCGAGAAGCAATAGCTTATTCAAATGTCTGTCGAGTACAGCGTATTGAAGAGGTTAACGGCAGCTATTCGCTTAGCGCAGGAAAACCCCTCTACGCTGACAATTTTGGAACAACACGTTTAGAAGTAGGGCGTTGGCAGAGTCCTTTGGTCGAATTGGAGTGGGTGACATTGAAGCCTGACGTCGTCGTTGTGTCTGCTATCGATGGGCATCAATGGCTTAGCAAGACATTTCCAGACCTCGTACGGCGCGACGTTTCGATCGGAAACTTTCGGGTGCAAATTTGGGATAATTTGCCAGTCCCTACTATCGGCATTAGACATCCGGGCAAGGGCAGATGGCAAGCATCCGATGAAATCCAGCCTAAGGTTATCCAGTTGATAGAAAGACTAATCGAAACTTCTTAATCTGGACAACCGCAGAACTGGAGCCTTCAGTACCAGACACTTCAGGCTTGAAGGGGCCATTGGCTGGTGTAAATGCCGCCGTGATCTATTAAAAACTCCCTGAAGGCATTCCCTACACAATCTTTTCCATAGCTTCAAATCCACAAGGTCGGAAGGGTAGGTTCAGAAGGTATGACTAAACCATAACAGCTGAGGCGCTACGAGTCTTCTATAGCCGCTCTACTCCACTTCATCTAAGATATGCCACCAATCAGGAACGTTTGGCCATTCTATCAGTGATTCTTTATAATTTAACATCGCTGGTCCGAATTTACTGCACCTGTATGCACCGTAGCCGTAGGATTTTTTAACCATTTGAATGTTCGCTTCTTGAATTAACACTTTCTCTTCATAGGCATTCTGTTTCAATGCAAAGTTCGTGCCGCCGGAATGCTCAACACTTGGATACATAACACCGTCAACTTCCAATCCGGAAGATATCGCTCTAAAAATAGTTTGGGTTATTCGATACTGATCTGCGTTGCCCTTACGGTTGATCTGGTCAAAAAAGAACGCGTCAACTAGCTGAACCGCCAAGCGAACATTTGGCTTCAGACGCTTTAAAATATCCGAACAACCTTTCTCGATTATCGGCGATTGAAGGATAGTTCGACCTCTACGCCTTATGCTATCGTAGTCTCCAATGCTTACGAGCGAAAGCTTCCTGCCTTGTATGAGATTGTAGCGGAAAAGGTGAAAGGTATCACCCTTGGCTAAGCGGCTTTCCGCAAAGCAGGTTTCCGGGCTTGATCCACAATAGAACACACTCTCGCACGCCGCGTTGGCTCGACCTGTAGCGGCCTTTTCAGGCGGCGGCGCTGCCGCGTCTGAGAATTTGACAAATGACTGCTCCCTGTCGCTTGGGCGCACTCGCCAAGTGTCGAAACCGGCTTCCGATAGAGTCATGGGGAGGACGAAATATACATCTAGCAGTTGATCCACTACACGATCAGCTTTTTCTTGAGTGATTTCGTTGACCTGCAAAGAGCAGAAATCTCTTATGTTGTCTGACACGTAATCGAGGGCACTATCGTTAAATGAGTTTAAATATTCCACTGCCTTGTCGGAGTTTTCAAGTTTCATTTCTGGGATATTGTCAGCCAAGCGATGCTCCAAAATGTAAGAATTGCGACTTCAAGTTTGGCCCTCTTGTACAAGACAAAAGTAAAGCCTGCACTATTGCATCCTTTTGTTGCTCTGCAAAAGCTCTGCCGGAGTCGGGTTCGTTCGCTTTTATGACAGTGGCCATTCACTGTGTAGCAGACCTAAAAAAGTTCGGGTTTGAAGCAGACTTTGGCTAGTGCACACACCTTGCCGATCTATCCTAAAAATGGTTTATCCATCACCTCAACAGCCTTTTCCATCGCCTCATACGCCACCTTCAGCTTGGCATCGTTGCCGCCATAGACCCGATCACCAAGGCCCCGACATTGTGGCTCATAATCCTGCTCTCGACACGCTCAGAGGTGCTAGCCAACACCAGCCAATCTTTAATGTTATGACCCAGGGACGTTACCACATGGCGTTGGTTGTTGGTCACGGTGCGTAGGTTCTCATCAAGGCCGCAGAGGCCGCGGTAGGGCCATTCTCGCGAGCGTACTTCGGGGGCACCATGAGGCCTCCTTCGGACAGTACTGACGCCTCCTTTGCGACAGCTAGAGCGTCGCCTGTGAGGAGAGCCAATATGCCCAACCACGACGATATAGGGTTCATCAAAGGTGCCTGCGAATTGGACAAGAAGCTGGCACCGAACTTATAAATACTATCAGCGCAAAGCTTCACGTATAGAGCTTTCCGAGGGTCTCGTGCGCGCTGGTGGAGCCACCTTTCTAAGTGGTGTAAAGTTCACCACTGCACAAGTACACCACCGCATAAAAGAAATTTATCATTAGAATCAGATATATATAATGCTTTTAACCGCCTGCGCTTCCCCTCCTGCCGGGGTCACCAAAAACCTTAGGGCAGAGCGTGGTTGCGAACGCATGCCCGAGGATTTTAGGAGTTCGGTACGTCTTGAGGACGAGGTCCGAGAAAGAGTGCATCGATCTATTGAATGGCGCTCTTGGGGCCAATCTTCTCCGCCCATTGTAAATCCAAGATGGTAGAGGTTTTCGCGCTTGCAGCGAATGATCGCAACTTGGGCTGCAATCGCAGTATTGCAATGTTGTGCTGAAAGTCCGCTTTGGGCCGGGGGCGTTTCGGCAGGCTGCCGATACTATTGATGGGAGCTATAAAGTGAGATGTCCCTTGAAAGCGGACGCTTCGAGCGTCCTTGGCGTGACGATGCTCAGCGCCAACCAATACTTCAGCTCCTCAAGCTGTTGTCGCTTCCCGGATCGGCATCTGGAAGGTAAAGACAGTTTGGTTGTCGTCTGATGACACGTCCAGCGTGCCACCGTGCCCTTTCGCGATTTCGGAGGCGATGAAAAGTCCCAGCCCCAACCCTTCTCGGCTCGGGCGATCTTTGCGGCGCTCGAATGGTAGGAAGAGACTGGGCAACATGTCATCGGAAATCTTCTTTCCCGAATTGGTAACCGAGAGCGAAAAGATCCCTGCCGTTGCGGTGGACTCCACTTGGATGGGCGCACCCGAAGCCCCGTGGGTCACCGCATTCGCCAGAAGGTTTGAAAACATTTGAGATATACGAGCCACGTCACAAGCGATTGGTTCATGGAGATCAATGTTGGTTTCGATCTTCTGGTCCGGTGCCGCTGCTTGAAGTTCTGCAACAATCTGGTGCAGCGCTGGCTCCAGGGTTGAGCTCAAGGTTTTCTCAATTACGATGCCCTCGCCTTGGCGACGACGGGCCTGATCGAGAAGGTTTTCAATCAAATGCTCCATCCGATTGGCTGAGCCACGCATCAGGTCGACCAGCTCAATCGTCTTATCATCGATATTTCGCCGCGCTATCAGGCGGAGGCCAGCTTTGAGCGCGTTGACGGGATTGCGCAGATCATGGGCCAGGATGGCAATAAAGCGCTCTTGAATACGGGCCAGCTCTTGTTCGTGTGCCACGGCCTCTCGGCTGGCGGTCAGTTCCTCGTCGGCATCCAGAATCTCGCCGATAATTTGCGCAAAAAGTCTGAACATCGACAGCACGCGGTCATTCTTCAGCTTGCGAGGCTGCGGATCGATGGCACATAGAGTGCCGAAGAAGGATCCGTCCTGAAGATAGATTGGGACAGAGATATAGCCACGAAATCCATAGCGAGCAGGACAGTGGTGGTCGACATAGGTTTCATCGTCATGAACATCGTCGATAACGATCTCTTGGTTGTATTGCCGCACTTCGTGGCAAAGGGTGCTTTCGACATCCAACTCGTCCCCGGGCATCAGTCCGAATGAAATGTGATCGACAGCACGACAAGTTACCCACCGAGAATCAGTAACCCGTGCGACCGCTGCAAATCCCATCCCAGTGGCCAACGCAACGGTTTCTAAAAGGGTAAGAATTGCGTTGCTGCGACCGACAGCGTCGATGTCGGCCCGGAAGTCGTGTTGTTCTAACAAGTGCTACCTCTACTGACTTAAGTTAGGCTCGAGCCGATATTGAACCTTAGCGCGTCGCCAACCCAAAGTCAGCCAGATTAGCGGACGCCTTTGAAGCACAGGAGGGGGTTAAATTCCGCGACGGCAAAGTTTTTCTTACCGTGGTGGCGACCAGTAAGATGTAGCACCAACTGACTTCCAGCCTATACTGTCGGACTTGGATGGCGCGGGCCTCGTCAGGCTGTCTTTGAAGTCCTGGAAAGCCCAGCCTGCTCTTGCGACAAGCGGGCTGCTCGCAGCCGCGCAGTCTTTTGCAATCGTTGGCTGGTTTCTTTGCCGATGATTTCGGTTGCGGCAGCACTGGTCCGCTCGGCGATAGTCTCTCGTTTTGAGGGTTCTTGTGGGGATTTGCGAACTGTCATCCGTGTCTCTCTTTTCTCGCGCTGAAAGCATAATGCGCTGCTGTGACCTTGAGCTACGCCTTCATGAGGACTTAGCCCGCGGGGGCCGAAAGGAAACGGACCAAATTGACAGGCCAAGATTGGCCGCCATAGGCCCACGCAGGACTGGGTTCAGAATGGGGGCTGTGCGCGGGTGACTTGAGGGGTGGGCTGAGCAGACTTCGACATCCTACGCTAAGTCGTTGGCGATTATCCATTGCACTTGCGAAAGCTCCAGTCGCGAGGTCGCAGGCTAAGTTGCAGATCCCATGGAAGACGACACAAGATTTGCCATTGCAACGAATGGCGCCTTTGTTCGCCGCAGCTGTAGTACGTCGGAACCGGAATGAGTGACCGATTTGGGCCGTTCGCAGCAGGCTGGCGGAACGACAGGACGATCTCCACACAAGTCCAAATAAACGATCCTTAGTCTGCCTTTTATAAACTACCGAAGGGGGCTAACGTCGGTCAAATCGACACAATATGACCGGGGAAGTCAGATGTTTTTGAAGAATGCTTGGTATGTCGCGGCCTGGGACCATGAAGTTACCCGCGAGCTTCAGCAGATTACCGTCCTCGGCGAGAAGATTTGTGTGTTCCGATCCGAGGCCGGGGAGCTTGTGGGACTGGAAGATGCCTGCCCGCACCGTAAGTTGCCGCTGAGCAAAGGCCGGATCAAGGGGGACACCGTGGAATGTGGCTATCATGGGCTGACATTTGACTGTGCCGGACAATGTGTCTGGGCTCCCGGCACTGGCCGCATTCCGTCGAACGCAAAGGTGCATGCCTATCCGCTGCACGAAAAATATGGGCTGGTCTGGATATGGATGGGCAACCCGGCGCTGGCCGATCCGTCGGATATCTTTGAGATCGAAAACTATGACAATCCCGACTGGGGTATCAACCGCGGCGAAGCGATGGAGTTGGACTGCAACTATCTGTTGATGTGCGACAACCTGCTGGACCCGACCCATGTCGCATGGGTGCATCAAAGCAGCTTTGCCGCTGCTGCGACCAAAGACACGCCACTACGGATTACGAAGACGGAAGAGGGCATTATCGTTCATCGCTGGATGATGGATCACGAACCGGCACCGTTTTATAAAAAGGTGGTGGAATTCGAGGGCAATTGTGACCGGCTCCAGCATTACGAAGTGCGCTATCCGTCACACGCCCTGATCAAGGCCGTGTTCACCCCAGCCGGCACAGGTGGGCCTGATGGGCCTCTGCATGAAAACACCTTTGTCATGGACAGCTACAATTTCATGACACCTACCACGGAGAGGCAGACCCGATACTATTGGTTCCAGTTGCGCAACATCCGTCCGGATGACGAAGCGCTGTCCAAGATGATGACAGAAGACGTGCGGCATGCATTCGAAGAAGATCGAGATGTGCTCAATGAGGTCCAAAAGGGAATGTCAAATAAGACCACGCCGCACATTGATTTGCCGATTGACGGCGGGCAACTCCGCTTTCGGAGGCAATTGCAGGCGATGATAAATGAAGAGCAGCAGGTGGATAGGCAAATGGCTGAGTAGCCAGAATTCCCGTCGATCTTGTCGGCAAAGGTCAACAATTTGCTCTCGAAGGAGACTTTGCCAAAGCGGCATCAATGATGCTGCGGCGACCGATCAAAGTCTGCTTCGGGGGAACTACAGTCCTGCGTGTAAAATAATCTAAACGGCAGGTATGGGTTGAAAGCGGCAGCTTTCAGAAAGGGTCAATAGCGCCTATATTGGCTTTTGTCTTTGACCTATGAGTGTAGCTAACGCTCGACTAAGCCGCTAACGTCTAATCGATCTCTCCTACGGAGATATTCTTAACGCTGGAGCGTCAGTCTAGCTAACCAGGTAGGATAAATTCGACTGCTGACAAATTATCAGCGAATGGCTTGCCCGCATGATTTTTGCCGATGACCCTAGGAACATGCCAAAAATCATTTAGGCGCTTTAAGAGTCGAGCCGCATCATTCGAAGAGCGCGCCCAATGACATCGCAAAGGTGCCGCTTCGCTGGATCAATGCCATGAGTTGCGGACACCAGTAAGCCGATCCGCATGTCATTCAGCCCTTCTTGAACCAAAGGAATGAACTTCAGTCTTCCCGCCTCTATCTCGTCGATAAAGCCGATTTTGGTGTAAAGCCCGATGCCCTGATTATCGAGGATCATTTGCTTCGCAATGATGAGTGCGTTGGTAAAGACATGCGTCGATAGCGGTGAGGTGATGGTCGAGACGACCTGATCGATGATGGAATTGCGACCACGGGCGTCGAGAGTGCGTACCAGACGATAGCTGGCGATATCGTCAATGGTAACGCTGTTGCGTTCGGCCACCGGGTGGTCACTGCGGACGATTATACCGAACGGCGCGGATTTTTCGGAAATCACCCGTACATCAGGGTGTAGGTCCAGTAAGAACGAGATGCCGATATCTGTGTTACCCTCGGCTACGGATTTCATCACATCGTCCGGCAACGCGGTAGTGACGGAGATTGAGATATCAGGAAAGGTTTGGCTGAACTGATGCAGGGCCTGAGGTAAAATTCCAAAGGCAACTGAATCGATCGTTTCAACCTTAAGGTGGCCGGTTCGCAGATCGCGCAGGTCATCGATTAGGACACGGGTGCGCCCATAGTCGTGCAGGGTCTTGCGACAGTGCTCCAGAAGGATACTGCCGATTCCTGTCAACTCAACGCCCTCCGGCGTGCGGTCAAAAACGGCGACCCCAAGCTGTTTCTCAACGCTCAGTATTTTGCGATTTACCGAGGTTGAGGACACATTCAGAACTGTGGCGGCTTTGCGGATCGATCCCTGACGCGCAACTTCATCAAAGTATTTCAGAAAGTTAGAGTGCAAAGCGATGCTCCGATTTTGGGGTGGTGCAGTTTTTGCACCGCTGTAGGTCAATATTGATCCTTCCTGCATCGCCTTTCACAGACGTAGTGTCAAATGTGAACAAGGCGTACAGAGACAACCAAACAAAATACGACCAACGGGAGATCATCAATGACACGACCTTCTTTCTTCGAGGTGAACCGACGCGCGCTGCTGAAATCTATGGCTGCTTTCGGCGGTGCTGCCACCACCGGCACCTTCGTGGGCATCGAAAAAGCCTTCGCGCAGGAAACATTCAACGTGACCCTGCAACTGGGCTGGCTGGCCACCAACGGCATTCTGGGCGAGGTGGTTGCCGACGAGAAAGGGTTCTTTGCCGAAGAGGGTTTGAACCTCGAGATCGTCGCTGGCGGCCCGAATGTGGATGGTGTCGCGTCGGTTGCATCTGGCCGCGCCAATCTGGGTCAAATCTCGTCCAGCCCGTCGCTGATGCTTGCACGCTCTGCCGGGTTGCCTGTCAAGTGCATCGCAGCTGGGTACCAGCAGCACCCCTTCACCTATTTCTCGCTCAAGGATAACGCGGTGAACACCCCGCAGGATCTGATCGGTAAACGGGTTGCAACCAACGGTACTGCCCGCATCCTGCTGCGCGCCTTGCTGGCCACGAACGGCATTTCCGAGGACGATGTTGAGATCATGGTCATGGGGTCGGATATGGCCCCGCTGATGACCGGGCAGGTCGATGTGGTGACGGGGTGGAAGACGAACACCAGCGCGCTTGCCGTCTTGGGCGATCAGCGCAATGACATGACGCTTTGGGATGCGGGCATCCAGCTTTATGCCAACCCCTATTACGTCACCGACGAGACGTTGAACGAACACCCCGAGCAGGTGAACGGCATGATCCGTGCGATCGCCAAAGGCTGGGGCTATGCGTATGACAACCGCGAAGAAGCCGTCGATATGCTGGTCAAACGCTATCCGAACATGGACCGCGCAAAGGAACTGGAAACCATCGACCTGGTGCTCGACTATTCCTTCAACAAAGAGACCGCCGCGAAAGGCTGGGGCACGATGACCCCGGAAAACTGGCAGGCACAGATCGACATCTACGACCAGCTCGGCCAGTTTGAAAATGGCGCGCCTTCGCTCGAAGACGTGATGACCCTCTCCGTGCTCGAAGCCACTGAGGCCGCACGTCCTAAATACGGATGATTGAACAATGCCATCGATAGTTGAAACCCAAGCGACGCCAGTCGGAACTCCGACTGGTCCAATCGCCGCCTCTCTGAAAGACGCTTCCGTCAAATTTGGATCCTTCACGGCCATTCGCGGGATGTCGATCGATATCGAAGAGGGCGCGTTCTATACCATCCTGGGTCCATCGGGCTGTGGCAAATCGACGATGCTGCGGCTGGTGTCGGACCTGATCCCGGCCGCTGCGGGTGATGTGTCAATCTTTGGCAAATCGACGGAAGAAGCCCGCCTGGCGCGCGAATTCGCATTTGTCTTTCAGGACGCGACCTTGTTGCCATGGCGCTCGGCTTTGAAGAACGTTGAACTGCCCCTTGAGATCGGGCGCCGCCGGGGCATTAAGCTTCCCATCGGCAATAAGTCCCCCCGCGAGCTTTTGAAACTTGTGGGGCTTGAGGGCCGCGAAGACGCTCTGCCGCATGAGCTTTCGGGCGGGATGCGCCAGCGGGTGGCGATTGCCCGGGCGCTGGTCTATCAGCCCAAGCTGCTGCTGATGGATGAGCCCTTTGGCGCGCTGGATGAGATGACCCGTGATCACCTGAACCTACAGCTGCTGAAGATCTGGGAGGAGACCGGTGTCACGATCCTCTTTGTCACCCACTCGATCCCCGAGGCGGTGTTTCTGGGCCAAAAGGTGATGATGTTGCAGGCCCACCCCGGGCGCCTGCGCGAGGTGGTCGACATTGAATTGCCGAGCCCGCGCACAATCGAACAGCGCGATACGCAGGAATTCGTCAAATATTCCGCCTATCTGCGCAAGCTGCTGGAGACATGCTGATGACCGCCATCGAGAACATTCAGGCCACCGATTCCGAGATCGATGTCGAGCGCGCCCTTGAAAGACGTCAGAAAATATTGGCTATCGCCGTGCCTTTGGGCACTGCGGCGAGCCTGATCCTGCTCTGGCAAATTGGTGTCCGATTGTTTGCCGTGCCCACCTATATCGCCCCGGCGCCGACGGATGTGGCCTTTACGCTGGTGGACAAGTTTCCGATCCTTTTGGCCAACTTCTGGCCGACACTTTACGAGAGTGTGCTGGGGTTCATCGTGGGCAACATCGCGGCGGTGCTGATTGCTGTGGCCTTTGTTCACAGCCGCACGGTCGAGCGGGCCTTCTTTCCCATCGCGGTCTTTGTGAACACCATTCCGATTCTCGCCATCGCACCGATTTTGGTGCTGATCTTTGGGCCGGGCCTCACAGCCAAAGTGGTGATCGCAGCGCTGATCTGCTTTTTCCCAACGCTGGTGAATATGGTCCGCGGCTTGCAGGCCGTCAGCCCGCAGGCGTTAGAACTGGCCCGTATCCTATCCGCCTCCAAATCCGAGGTCTTCTGGAAAATCCGCCTGCCGTCTTCGTTGCCCTTTCTGTTCTCGGCACTGAAAATCGCGGCAACTACCAGTGTTATCGGTGCAATTGTCGGCGAATGGGTCGGGGCTGATATGGGGCTCGGGGCGCTGATCATCGACGCCACCTTCAACTTCAATTCACCCTTGCTTTACGCCACCGTCTTTATGTCCTCGGGACTGTCGGTGCTGATGTTCGCGACCGTGTCGATTGTCGAACGTCTGGTTGTGCGCTGGTAAGCTAATAAACTGAAAAAAAACGTAAATTGCACTGCTTGAGACCCGAGGGTCCGGCGGGGCACCGAGAGGAGTACGTCTCATGACTGCACAAATCAAAGATCACGTTCAAACACGCGGCGAACAGGTTCCGGTTGTTGCTCATACCGATGTCGTCGTCATCGGCGCGGGCCCGGCAGGGGTCTCCGCCGCAGTCTCCGCCGCCCGGAACGGTTGCTCAGTGACCTTGCTGGAGCGCTACCACCACCTTGGCGGCATGGCCTCTGGCGGCATGGTTCTGGTGCTCGACGACATGGTCAACGAAGGCAATGAAATCGTCACCACCGGCATCGTCAGCGAATATGTCGACCGGATGGTCAAGCAAGACGGCGCGGTCTATCCGCCGTCGGAGGATTGCCTGACCAATTGGGACATGTGGCAAAAGTGGTCCCGCTGGGGCTGCATCGACTTTCACAAAACCGGGATGCCGCAGCCCATCATTCACGCCGTGGCCTTTGACCCCGACGCTTGGAAGCGGGTCAGCCTTGATCTGGTGAAGGACTCGGGCATCAACCTGCGCCTGCACAGCTGGTTCTCTGAGGCGCTGGTCGAAGATAACCGCGTCACCGGCGTGATCTGCCAAACCAAACTAGGCCGTCAGGCGATCAAGGCCGACATGGTGATCGACGCCAGTGGCGATCTGGATGTGGCCTCATCTGCCGGGGCGTCTTTCATCGACGGCCAGTTCATCGTGACCACCGTTTTCCGCCTTTGCGACGTAGATACCGACAAGGCCGAAGCCTTTGAATACGTCAACCCCGAGGAGTACAAGAAGCTTGACCGTCAAGCGCGCCGCATCATCGGCGGTGCATGGGGCATGTGGTGGCTGAAGACCCCGCTGCCGGGCATCGTTTGGTGCAACTGCCCGCATATGCCGGGCTACGATGGGCTTTCGCCTGAGCACATGGTTGAGGCCGAGTTTGAAGGCCGCGAGCGGATGATGAAGCTGCTGGCCTTCGCCCGTGACAACATCCCCGGCTTTGAGAACGCCAAGATGCTGGGCGCTGCCGAGCAGATGGGCGTCCGCCAGACCCGTCTGTTGCAGGGTGAATATGTCGTCACCAAAGACGATGTGAAAAGCCGTCGCCACTTTGCCGACAGCGTCTGCCGGGGCCGGGATTACTACACCCCATATCGCGCGCTGCTGCCCAAAGGTGTCGACAACCTGATCGTTGCGGGTCGTCACTATTCGGTCGAGAGCGAAGCACAGAAAATGTCCCGCGAGATCCCGCCATGCATGTCTCAAGGCGAGGCCGCCGGTGTGGCCGTTGCCAAGGCGTTGCAAGGGAACTGTGCGCTACGCGACGTGGACGTGACCGCAATTCAAAAACAAATGCGCGCGCAGGGCGCAGACCCGGGCGATGTGCCCTCGTCCAACGCCCTCGTCGAAGAAAAAATGGACGCATAGGAGGCCCCAATGCAGCAGAATACTCTCCCACTTGATGGCATTCGGGTGATCGATTTCACTCAAGTGATGCTCGGCCCCTGTGCCACTCAGATGCTGGCCGACTTCGGTGCAGACGTGATCAAGGTCGAGCGCCCCGGCGCCGGCGACCTGTCGCGCGGGTTCTATGGCGAGGACAGTGAAGAGGCGGTGAACAATGCCGTCTTCGCCTCGCTCAACCGCAACAAGCGCTCGGTCGAGATCGACACTAAATCGCCCGAAGGCAAGCAGATGATCTATGATCTGGTGCGCGAATCTGATGTAGTGGTCGACAACTTCCGCGCCGGTGTGATGGAGCGGCTTGGCTTTGGCTACGACAAGCTGAAAGAGATCAACCCCGCCATTATCAGCGCTTCAGGCACCGGCTATGGCGAGACTGGTCCCTATGCCCACAAGGGCGGGCAGGACGTGCTGGCCCAAGCCATGAGCGGCGTGATGGAGAAGAGGTCAGACCCCTCGATCCCGAAGTCGATCTACCCGACCACGCTTTGTGACTACACCGCCGGGATGCACTTGGTGCAGGGCGTGCTGGCAGCATTGCTGTCGCGGGCCAAGACCGGGCAGGGGCAAAAGGTCAGCGTCTCGCTCTACGACTCAATGATTGCGATGCAGATGCAGGAGGCCGCGCAGTGGAGCAAACATCGCGAGGTGCTGAACTGGGCTGCGATGCCGCTGACGGGCGTGTTCGACACCACCGATGGCGCTGTGGTTGTGGTGGGGGCGTTCAAGCTCAATCCGCTGCAGGACATCTGCAATGCGCTCGAGATCGAGGATCTGTCGCCGCAGTATCCCACCCTTGCCACGCAGCGTAAGAACAAACCATTCCTGCAAGAAACCTTCCGTGAGCGCTTCGCCACCAACACCACAGCCTATTGGCTGGAGCGTTTAGAAGCGCAGGATCTGCTCTGCGCCCCCGTACGCTCGTTGAGCACCGCGCTGGAAGATCCGCAGACCGAGATCAACGGCATGCTGCTCGACATTGATCACCCGGTTCTGGGGCAAATGCAGCTTATCGGCTCGCCGGTCCATCTGAGCGATGTGCCGATGGGCATTCGTCGGATGCCGCCGCGTCTGGGCGAGCATACCGAAGAGGTCATCGCCGAGTTTGGCCTGCGGCAGAAGGAAAGGGTCGCAGGATGAGCGTACTCTTCACCGTCGAAGATCATGTGGCGCGCGTCACCATCGACCGGCCCGACCGGATGAACGCGATGGACAGCGCGACGCAGGCCCGTCTGGCCGAGATCTGGGACGAAATTGAGGCCACCCCCGAGATCCGCTGCGTGGTTCTGACCGGCAGCGGCGACCGGGCCTTTTCGGCAGGGGCGGACCTGAAGGACGACAGCGGGATGTCTGGTGTCGATTACTGGAAGGACATCAGCGCCACCGGGTTTGGTCGGATCGCCCTGCGCGGCACGCTGACCACCCCGGTGATCGCGCGGATCAACGGGCTGGCGCTTGGCGGTGGGCTGGAGATGGCGATGGGCTGCGATATTCTCATCGCCGCCGACACCGCGCGCTTTGGCCTGCCCGAGGCCAAGGTGGGCCGGCTGCCGCTGGACGGCGGCATGATCACGCTGCCGCGCTTGATCCCCCGCAACATTGCCATGGGAATGATGATGACGGGGCGCATGGTCTCGGCACAAGACATGGCAGGCTACGGATTGATCAACGCGGTGGTCCCTGCTGCCGATCTCGACGCCGAAGTCGACCGCTGGGTCGCCGACATTCTCGCCTCGGCCCCGCTGAGCGTCAGGGCAATCAAGGCGACCGCGCGGGAGACCGCGCATATGTCGGTGCATGAGGCCTATCAGCATGAAACGCCGGAACTTATCGCAGCGCTTAACTCCGAGGATGCCGATGAGGGCGTCGCAGCCTTTCGCGAAAAACGCGCGCCGGTCTGGCGCGGTAAATAAAGGAGGTCGTCATGCCTTTGATCATCACCAGCGCCTGTATCGACGTCAAAGACGGGATCTGCACCACCTCCTGTCCGGTCGACTGCATCTACGAGGGCGAGCGGATGTTCTACATCCACCCGACCGAATGCATCGAATGTGGCATGTGCGAGAGCATCTGCCCGGTCGACGCGATCCGCTATGATGACGAAGCCACCGGGGCAGAGGCGAAATTCGTGCGGATCAATGCCGAAGCCTTTCACGATGCTTCGGGTCAGATCGACGAGCCGGGCGGTTGGTACAAGGGCTCCACTCCGATCAAGGACCACCCCGAGGTCGCCGCCCATGAGGCGCGGCAACCAGAAACACAGGATCAATGAGGTTATCAATGCAAGGTATCATTGCCGCTGTGCCGACGCCCGTAGATGCACAGGGCGCGCCACAAAAAGCGCCGTTTCTTGACCATTGCCGCTGGATGCTGGAAAACGGCTGTGACGCGCTTAACGTCTTGGGCTCTACCGGGGAGGCAAACTCCTTTGATGCGGCCACCCGCAAGGAGATCATGACCTGGGCGGCAGAGGCGTTTGACACCGCCCGCCTGATGGTCGGCACCGGCACGCCCGCGCTGGCGGAAACCCTCGCGCTGACCGCGCATGCGGATGACGCAGGCTACGGCGTGGCGCTGGTTTTGCCGCCCTATTACTACAAACCTGTCGACGAAGACGGGCTGTTTTGCTGGGATGAAGCGCTGCACCATGGGTTGGGCACGCGCCGGATCCAAATCTACTTCTACAACTTCCCGCAGATGACCGGGATTACCCTGTCGCCGAACTTGATCGAACGGCTGCACCGCGCCTATCCGGAGCGTTTTACGGGCATCAAAGACAGTTCCGGCGATCTGGCCTATTGCCGGACCCTGACATCAATGATGCCGGATTTCGCGGTCTTCCCCAGTTCTGAAACCTCGCTGGCCGAAGCCGCGGCATCGGGGTTTGCGGGATGTATCTCGGCCACTGTCAACCAGACCGCGCCCCTTTGCGCTCGGGTTTGGCGCTCGCGGGAGACGCCGGACGCTGAGTTGCTAACGCGGATCGGCGCGATACGCACAGCGATTGCCAGTGAGCCGCTGATCCCGGCAGTGAAATACCTCGTGGCACGGCGGACCGAAGCGGCCCTTTGGGCGGAAACGCTCCCGCCATTCACCCCCTTAACTGACGCGCAGAAAGCCCGATTGGACCAAATCGACCTTCCTGCGCCAGCTCTGACCAATTGACACAGCAGACAGAAAGCAAAGCATATGACCAAACATGAAAACCTGACCCATTTGGGCAAGCACGACAATCTGATCAACGGCACTTGGGTTAGCTTTGACAACTACAAGGACAACGTGAACCCCTCGGACACCAACGACGTTATCGGCAGCTATTCTTATGGCGACGCCGAGTCCGTCGAACAGGCGGTCGAGGCCGCGAAAGGTGCCGAAAGCGCTTGGGCCGACAGCACCCCGCAAGCCCGTTATGACTTGTTGGATGCTGTCGGCAACGCCTTGGCCGCTCGCAAAGAAGAGTTTGGCCGACTGCTTGCCCGCGAGGAGGGTAAAACCCTCGCCGAAAGCATTGGCGAAACCATGCGCGCCAGCCAAGTGTTCAAGTTTTTCGCCGGAGAGGCGCTGCGTCAGGTCGGTGATCTTCAACCGTCGGTTCGCCCGAATGTTGATGTCGAAGTGACCCGCGAACCTGTGGGCATCGTCGGGCTGATCACGCCGTGGAATTTCCCGATCGCCATTCCAGCATGGAAGATCGCCCCGGCGCTGGCCTATGGCAACTGCGTCATCATGAAGCCCGCCGACCTGACGCCCGGCTGCGCCCATGCAATTGCTGAGCTGCTGCAAGAAAATGGCTGCCCTCCGGGTGTCTTCAATCTGGTGATGGGCCGCGGCTCATCCGTGGGCGAGGCGATCGTGACCCATCCCGACATCACCGCCATCTCCTTTACCGGCTCTGTCGGGACTGGCAATCACATTGCCGAGGTCTGCGGCAAGATGAAGAAGAAGGTGCAGCTTGAGATGGGCGGCAAGAACCCGATGGTTGTGCTGAACGACGCAGACCTTTCCGTGGCCGTTGCTGCTTGCATTAATGGTACGTTCTTTTCCACCGGCCAACGCTGCACCGCGTCGTCGCGTCTGATCGTGGAGGCCGGGATTCACGATGAGTTTGTGGCCGAGATGACCAAGCAGATGCAAGCGCTCAAGGTTGGGGACGCACTTGATCCCGAGACGCAGATCGGCCCGGTGGTTGACGAAAAGCAATTGAAGTCGAACCTCGATTATATCGCACTGGCCAAATCCGAAGCGGCTGAGGTCATCGGCGGCGAGCGTTTGGAACTGGATAAGCCCGGCTTCTATCAAGCGCCGGCGCTGTTTGTCGGCACCGATAATTCCATGCGCATCAACCGTGAAGAAATCTTTGGCCCCTGCGGGTCGGTCATCAAAGTTGCCGATTTCGATGAAGCGCTTGCCGTGGCCAATGACACCGAATTTGGCCTCTCTGCGGGGATCTGCACCAGCAGCTTGAAACTGGCGCGCGAGTTCAAGCGCCGTGTTGAGGCAGGCATGGTGATGGTCAACCTTCCGACCGCCGGGGTGGATTACCACGTGCCCTTCGGGGGGCGCAAAGGCTCTTCCTTTGGCGCACGCGAGCAGGGGCGCTATGCGGTGGAGTTCTATACCACGGTGAAAACCTCCTATGTCTTTGCGGGCTGAATATGGCGGAGCAGGCCACATGGGACGCGCGCTTTCTTCAACTAGCTGAGACGATATCCAGCTGGTCGGAGGACCGCGATTTCCATGTCGGGGCGGTTATCGTCGGGCCTGACCATGAAATTTGCGCGACGGGCTATAACGGCCTGCCGCGCGGCGTCGCCTCAGTTGATCCCGCCCGTTTTGATCGAGCGAGCGGGGAGAAGTTCTATTGGTTCGAACACGCCGAACGCAACGCCATCTATAACGCCGCCCGGATAGGCGTGCCGCTGATCGGCTGCACGATCTATATCAACCGCTTCCCCTGCGCAGATTGCACGAGGGCTATAATTCAATGCGGTATAGATAAGATTATCTGTCCAGAAAAACCTGCGTATGACGCGGCGCTCGGCAAAAGCTTTGATGCATCTGAGATAATGATCCAAGAAGGAAAGATACTGCTTCGCCCCGCCCAAAGCTCAGAATAGCCACGATCCCACTTGCCCTCTGAGATGCACAATGTGGTGCGCAGCGCGCCAATAGGTTCTCTTGACGGCACCCGAGAAAAACGAATGCTTCTTTGCGGGAGGCGACTAAACGGCATTTCACTTCAATTGTAGTCGAGCCACTTCGTGCTTGGTCCAACGTGTAACGATGCAGGTGCCCATAGCTACACAGAGATTCAACGTGAATTTTCTAACCGGTTGAAAGGCAGCTCCCGCTGAAGCCGCAGGGGCGCATCGCGGTCGAAGCGAACGGGGGCTGCCCGCCCTCCTTACCAGATACTGCGGAGACGAAACCAAGGACCATTTACTTGCAGCGAACGTCAGAAAAGTCCCGCATAGCTGACTTTGCTGTACAATATCGTTCAGGGTTGTTATTTGGCCAGTGAATGCAAGTCTCTGCAACTCCAAACAAGAAAGTTAGTGAAAACTACATGCAGGTTAGTGTACGCGACAATAACGTCGATCAGGCCCTCCGAGTTCTAAAGAAAAAGCTCCAAAAGGAAGGCGTATTCCGTGAAATGAAGCTCAAGCAACATTTCGAGAAACCCTCCGAGAAAAACGCGCGTCAGAAAGCAGAAGCGATTCGCCGTGCCCGCAAGCTGGCACGAAAGAAGCTGGAACGCGAAGGGTGATCTAGGTCGACTTTTGGCCCTGAATGAACAGAACCCCCGTTGTCCGATGGCAGCGGGGGTTTTTCGTATCTGCAGGACATTTTTTCATCGATCGCCCGAATTTGAAAATACGTTAAAGCGGACCTTGCCATAGCCGGAGCGAATGGGGCCATGTCCGCTTTCCCGGCCCTCATCCGTCGACAATGATGCAAGATGGGCAGCAAGGCGGTTCAATCGTGCTCCGGACGCGTGCTCGGGCAGTTGTTTCGCGAGCAGGTTAGCCAAGCGGTTGGGTCATGAAGTTTGGTGAGATGCGGAGTGATTAGGAACGGGCATTCAGATCGTGGTTCGGGCTCGGAACGGCTCAAAGCTGGCGGGTGACCAGTCACAGGTAGGGCACGATGTGACTGCGATACTGCCTGGGTTGAAGAGGCGGTTTATTAAAGTGAGCGTTGCCGACGGCTTACACAGGCTCTGAAGGCTCGTTTTGCGCCTCAAGCCACTGGACCACCGAAACGCGCTTGGATTCCATGTGATCCAGAAGCGTGCTCGCTAAGCGCCTGCCGTCCTTATCGATCAAGAATTTTAGTATATTTTCGTGCTCCTGCACCGCTGCGTACCACCTGCCTTCTGTCATGTTAGCAAGGTAGCGGGCGCGCTGCATCCGCAACGAAAGGGCCTGACAGGAGGTCGTCAGAGTGTCGTTGCGTGCCGCGAGCAAAATTGCGCGGTGGATTTTCTGGTTGATCGCGAAATAAGAGTCCAGATCTCGCGTGTCGTAGCTTTCAATCATCTGCGCATGCAGTCTACGCACGGCATTGATTTCCTCGGTCGTGATGCTTTTGCACGCCAGTTCGCCTGACAGTGCTTCGAGCGCGCCGAGAACTGGGAAAACTTCCTCGACTTCACCAACCGTGACCAGAGTGACCCAAGCCCCTCGGTTAGGTTCCAGCCGGATCAGCCCGTCTGACGCGAGAACCTTCAGCGCCTCCCGAAGGGGGGTCCGCGACACACCAAAGCGGGTGCAGAGCAGCTTTTCTGGCACTTTCGACCCCGGGGTCAATTCACCGCTGATGATCAGGGGTTGCAGGCGGTCGACCAGCTCCTGATGCAGGGATTTACGTGTGATGGCCTGAGCCGGCGCATTTTGCATCATTAGGTGGCTTCCTCGCCGGTTTTTAGGGCCATTTCCAGCAGGCGGGCCACGTGAATGGGCTTGCGCCCTGCAATATCCGAGACCTGATGCCGACACGAGGTGCCATCGGCCACGATCAAGGTGGATGCTTCGGCGCGGCGCACAGCGGGGGCCAGATCGGCTTCGGCCATTTTACGCGAAACCTCGTGGGTGTCGACGCCGTATCCAAAAGAACCGGCCATGCCGCAGCAGCTTGTCTCGACCGTCTCGATCTCGGTGTCAGGCAGACGTGCTAAGGTCTTTTCGATGCTAGACATGATCCCCATCGCTTTTTGATGGCAGTGCCCATGCAGCAGAACCTTGGGCGCAGGCGAGCTCAGCGGTAGATCAAAGTCGGGGTTATCCTCCTGATCGGCAATATATTCCTCTAGCATCCGCGCCTGCCGCGCCAGCAATGCGGTGTCTGCACCGGGCAGCAGCGCAGGGATTTCATCGCGCAGGGTGAGCAGGCAGCTGGGTTCAAGACCGATGATCGGCAGCCCCTGTTGCGCGTAGGGCAAAAGCGCCTTGATCAGCCGCTGCGCCTCGACTTTTGCTTCCTCGACAAGGCCTACCGACAGAAAGGTGCGCCCGCAGCACAGTGGCCGTTCGCCCCTTGGCTGTGTGGCAACGGCGACCGGGACATGCGCGGCCGCCATCACATTCACCGTTGCGCGCAGGTTTTCAGGTTCAAAATACCGGTTAAAGCAATCGGCAAAGATCACCGCTTCGGGCCGGTCTTGCTGTGCTACCTCACTGTCGCGGAAAGCGTTCGCGCTCCAAATTGGCAACGCGCGGGTGCGGGTAAATCCGGTCAGGCCTTCGGTCAACCGGGCCAGTCCCGGCACGCTGTTGCGAAGGTTTGCCAGGACCGATAGGCGGGAGGCCATAGGGGCATAACGCGGCAGATAGCCGACAAGCCGGTCGTGCAGGCTGATCCCGTGTTTTTTGGCGCGGGCCGACATCACCTCGATCTTCATACGCGCCATGTCTACGCCGGTCGGGCATTCGCGCTTGCAGCCTTTGCAAGAGACGCAGAGCTTCATGGTTTCTGCCATCTCATCCGAGGTCAGCGCATCCGGCCCCAGCTGTCCGGTGATCGCCAGACGAAGGGTATTGGCGCGGCCGCGTGTCAAATCCTGTTCCTTGCGGGTGACACGGTACGAGGGGCACATGACGCCGCCCTTGAGCTTGCGGCAGGCCCCGTTGTTGTTGCACATCTCGATCGCGCCCTGAAACCCGCCGCCGCTGCCGGTCCAATCGGACCAATCCAGCGCAGTTTTGATCTCGGGCGCGTTATAGTCAGGGCCATAGCGGAACAGGCGCCGGTCATCCATTTTCGGCGCGTTGACGATCTTGCCGGGGTTGAATAGCCCTTCGGGATCGAAGCGCTGCTTTACCTCGGCAAAATTGGCCACCATGCGAGCGCCGAACATCTTTTCGTGGAATTCTGAACGAACCAGCCCATCGCCATGTTCGCCGGAATGCGAGCCCTTGTAGCGGGCGACGAGGTCGAAACATTCCTCGGCGATCTGGCGCATCGTCTTAACGTCTTTGTCCAATTTTAGGTTCAGCACCGGGCGCACATGCAGGCAGCCCACCGAGGCATGGGCGTACCAGGTGCCCTTGGTGCCGTGCCGGTCGAAAATCTCGGTCAGCCCAGCGGTATAGGCGGCGAGGTCCGGCAGTTCGACGGCACAATCCTCAACAAAGGACACCGGCTTACCGTCGTCCTTCATCGACATCATGATATTGAGCCCCGAACTGCGCAACTCGGCGATCCGGCCCTGCAGGGCGGCGTCGGTCACCTTGGTCACCCCGCCCCAGTTCCGGCCCGTCCCGGTCCAGGAAAATCCCAGATCCCCCATCATCTCTTCAAGCTCTTTTAGCTTGGCGGGGTGACGCGTCACATCTTCTTCGGCAAATTCAACCAAGAGCAGCGCCTCGGGGCTGCCGGTCACGACTTCTGCGATCGTGGGTTGGAACATCTGAATGTCGCGGGCGAGGGAGATCATCGTGGCATCGACCAATTCCACGCCCTGCGGTTGCAGCTTCACCAGATGTTGCGCGGCGTCCATCGCCTGATGGAAGGTGGCAAAGTGGCAGACCCCCAGCACCTTTTGCGACAGAATTGGCCAGAGCTTCAGCTCAACGGCCGTGCTGTAGGCCAGCGTGCCTTCGGAGCCTACCAGAAGCTGCGCCAGATTTAGGGGCGCATTGTCCGGTGTCAGTGCGTCGATGTTGTAGCCGCCAACGCGCCGCATGACCTTGGGAAACCGGGCCTCGATCTCGGCTGCTTCGCGCCGGCCCAAGGACTGCATGTCGTCTTTCAACGCCTTATAGGCAGGCGAGGGGGGCGGGCCGTTGAGGCCAAAGTGATGGTGGCTGCCGTCGGCCATGAAGGCGTCGATAGACAACACATTGTCGCGCATCATGCCGTAGCGCAGTGATTTGCCGCCGCAGGAATTGTTACCGGCCATGCCGCCGATGGTAGCGCGCGAGGCGGTAGAAACATCGACAGGGAACCACAGCCCATGCGGTTTGAGCGCGCGGTTCAACACGTCCAGAACGATGCCGGGGCGGACGACGCAGCGCTGATTTTCGACATCGAGTTCGAGGATGTCGTTGAAGTATTGTGTGTTGTCGAGAACAAGCGCCTCGTTCACCGTTTGGCCGCATTGCGAGGTGCCGCCGCCCCGCGGCAGGATCGGGACCCGTTGTTCACGCGCGATGTCGATCGCCGCCGCGATGTCGTCTTCCGACTTTGGGCATAGAACGCCCAGCGGCATGATCTGATAGAGCGAGGCATCGGTGGCATAACGCCCGCGGGAGAACTGATCAAACATCAGGTCGCCCTCAACGCGGGACTGAAGAAGGTCAGAGAGTTGCTGAGGCATGTTCCAATCCCGCCGGCTGGTATGAAAGCAAAATGTTTTCATTGACATAATTTTGAATTCAAAATTAGATCAAGGCAACCAGAAAAGGATGTGACCACGGCAAAGGCTGGGTTCATCGACATTAGCGGGGGTTTCTTGTTTTGAGAAAAGCTGGTCGTCACTTCTTGCAAATCCCGGGGCCGAGCGCTGTCCCTGATCGGATTTTGAGCGCAATTTCCCAGCAGACGATTGATCACCGCGGGCCGGATTTCGCGGCTGTCGGGCTTAAGGCGTTGAATGGGCTGAAGACGATCTTCAAGACCGAAGAGCATGTATTCATCTATCCCGCCTCAGGCACCGGCGCCTGGGAAGCGGCGCTGGTCAACACCCTTTCGCCCGGTGACCGTGTCCTGATGTTCGAAACCGGGCATTTTGCGACTCTGTGGAAGAAATTGGCCGAAAAGCTGGGCCTCAAGGCTGAGTTTATCGAAGGCGACTGGCGAGGCGGGGCAGATCCTGACCAGATTGAAGCCTATCTTGCCAAGGACACGTCGCATGAGATCAAGGCGGTCTGCGTGGTGCACAACGAAACCTCGACCGGGTCGGTGTCCCCGATCGCCGCCGTGCGCAAGGCGATAGACAGTGCCAAACATCCAGCGCTGTTCATGGTCGATACGATCTCGGGGCTTGCCTCGCTTGACTATCAACACGACGCCTGGGGCGTGGATGTAACCGTTTCGGGCTCGCAAAAGGGGCTGATGCTGCCGCCTGGCCTGTCGTTCAACGCCGCAAGTGCCAAGGCATTGAACGCGAACAAGACGGCTAAGCTGCAGCGCTCCTATTGGGACTGGGCAGAGATGTTGGGGCCGAACCAGACCGGATATTTTCCCTACACCCCCGCGACAAACCTGCTTTACGGTTTGAACGAGGCTATCGACATGCTGCACGAAGAGGGGCTGGACAATGTCTTTGCACGCCATGCCCGCCATGGTGCTGCGGCGCGGGCTGCGGTCCGGCATTGGGGGCTTGAGGTGCTCTGTGCTACACAGGGACAGGAGAGTGGCGTGCTCACGGCGGTTAAAATGCCGGACGGACATAGCGCTGATGCGTTCCGTGCCTCGACGCTGGAGCACTTCGACATCTCGCTTGGAAATGGGCTGTCCAAAGTGGCTGACAAGGTGTTCCGCATCGGACATCTGGGCGATTTCAACGACTTGATGCTTGTCGCAACGCTGGCTGGCGTCGAAATGGGATTGAAAAAAGCGGATGTGCCCCACGAGGAGGGTGGGGTGCAAGCCGCGATGCAGATGCTTGCCTGACACTGGCAGGCATCCAACGGCGGCGGCCCAAGATAAACGCGAAACTCTGGGAGGAGAAACCATGAAAGTGATGACAAGACTTCTGGCGGCCACTGCGGTCGCAGGTATGGCGACTTCGGTGTCGGCTGCCGACATGACGATGAAGTTCGGCCACGTAGGCGCGCCGGGCTCTCTCTTTGAAGCCACGGCAGAAAACTTTGCTGATTGTGTCAACTCTTCGATGACGGACAAGGTCGAAATTCAGACCTTTGGGTCGTCCCAGTTGGGCAATGACAAGGAAATGCTGCAAAAGCTGAAACTGGCGCAGATGGACTTTTCGCTGCCGTCGTCGATCATGTCCTCGGTCGACGATTCCTTCGGTATTTTCGAAATGCCGTACATCATTACCAGCCGCGACCACATGCGGCGCGTGCAAGAAGAAATGATGGATGTGTTTCAGAAGGCCGCCAACGACAACGGCTATCACATCGTCGGATTGGCCGAGAACGGATTTCGCCACATCACCAACAACGTCCGGCCGATCAACGTTCCTGCCGATCTCGAAGGCGTCAAATTGCGCACGCCAAATGGTGTCTGGCGCTTGAAGATGTTCCAAGAATACGGCGCGAACCCGACGCCGATGGCATTTTCAGACGTGTTTACCGCGCTGCAGACCGGTGTGATCGACGGTCAGGAAAACCCCTACGCACAGATCGCTTCAGCCAAGTTCCAAGAGGTGCAAAAGTACCTCTCGATCACAGGTCATGTCTACACGCCGGCCTATATTCTGGCCTCCAAGAAAAAGTTCGACAGCCTACCGGAGGACGTACAGGCTGGGCTGACCGACTGCGCCAATCAGACGCAGGATTTTACCTATGAGACTGCGGCGGAGATGGAGAGCGTCCTGCTCAAGGAGATCGAGGATGCAGGCGTCGAAGTGAATACCGCAGACAAGGCCGCCTTCATCGAAGCGTCCAAGCCGATCTACAAACAGTTTGCTGACGAAGTCGATGGCGCGCAGGAGATGATCGACACCGTGCTGGGCTTGGGCCAGTCGGGCTGACCTTCGGGCGGGCGACCGGTCTTTCCTGTCGCCCGATCTTGCTTTTTTCAATGCTCATCCACCGCCTTGGCGCGCGCCCTGCGTGTGCTCTGTCGGGATGATGCCAACAGGTCCGGCCAAATGGAACATTTATCCTACCCCGTGTTGTCGCGTTTCAATCGGCTGGTCAGCCAGATCCTCGAATGGATTACCATCGGGTTGATGATACTGCTGACCGTGGTCGTCAGTGTAGCCGTGATCGCCCGGCTGATGGGCGAAAGTTTCTCTTGGTATGACGAAGTCGCGGCCATCATGTTGGCATGGATCACCTACTACGGCAGTGCACTTGCGGCCCTGCACCGGCGCCATATCGGTTTTGATACGGTGCTGCTTGCGCTGCCACAGGTCCTGCGGATCGCGGCGCTTCTGGCGGGCGAAGTGATCGTGCTGACGTTCTTTTTTCTGATGGCGCGCGCGGGATTTCAGGTGCTTGAGGTGCTGGCGGGTGACACGCTGGTCTCGCTCCGGTGGGTCCCGGTTCAATTCACGCAGTCGGTCATCCCGATTGGCGCCATGCTCTTCATGCTGGGGCAACTGCTCAGCCTGCCTGCCTATCTCAAGCTGACTTCTAACGGGATTTCGCTCGAACACGCAGAAATTGAGGAAGAAGTCGAAACCGAACTTGAAAAGAACAAGGATCGCGTCTGATGCTAATAGGTGCCATTTTCCTGGCGATGCTGCTGATGATCTGCATCAATATTCCGATTGCGGTCGCGCTTGCCATGTGCGGCGTGCTTGGCCTGCTTGCCACCGAAGGGTCGGGTAGTCTGGTGACCATCGCGCTCGACATGTACGACGGATCGACGAAGTTCTCGCTGATCGCAATCCCGATGTTTGTCCTTGCTGGTGCAATCATGAACGCCGGTGGCATCACCGACCGGCTGATCAACTTCGTATCTGCGATCATTGGATTTATCCGTGGCGGGCTGGCGATGGTCAACATCGGTGTGTCGCTGTTTTTCGCGGAAATTTCCGGCTCAGCTGTCGCAGACGTCGCGGCGATGGGTTCGATCCTGATCCCGCAGATGAAAAAGCGCGGCTACAGCAAGGAATTCTCGGCTGCTGTTACGTCTTCCTCGGCCTCGCTTGCCATCATTATTCCCCCCTCGATCCCGATGATCCTTTACGCGGCCTCGGCGAACACCTCCGTAGAACAGCTCTTCGTTGCGGGACTGGTGCCGGGCCTGCTGGGTGCTGGCGGTTTGATGTTCGTCGCTTATGTTTTCGCAAAGCGCTATAATTTTCCAACCGAAGACGCGTTCAAAATGGCGCGCCTGCGTGAAACCTTTGTCGAGGCATTGCCGGCGTTTACGCTGCCAGTGATCATCCTCGGCGGCATCTTTGGCGGCTATGTCACTGCGACCGAAGCCGCGGGGCTGGCTGTCATCGCGTCGCTCGCCGTGTCGGCTTGGTATGGCAACCTCAACATCCGCCATCTGCGCCGCGCTATGTTGGACGGTGGCATGCAGACGGCAGTCGTGATGCTTTTGGTTGCGGCTTCGGTACTCATGGGGGGCTTCCTGACCCGCGCGCAGATACCGCAGCAACTCGCTGAAAGCATCCTTTCGGTGACAACCCAGCAATGGGCGATCCTGCTGATCCTAAATTTCTTCTTCTTGATCATCGGCTTCTTTTTGCACTCCGCCGCTGCGATTATCCTCGTCATTCCAATTGTCATACCGCTGATTACGGCTGCGGGGATCGACCCGGTGCATTTCGGGTTGGTCGTGACCCTTAACCTCGCCATCGGCCAACAGACACCGCCAGTCGCATCTGTGCTGATCACCGCCTGTTCGGTGGCCCGCGCGAACATCTGGGAAGTGTCCAAGGTCAACATCTGGTTCGTCGGTGTGCTTTTGGCGGTACTGATGATCTGCACCTATGTCCCTGCCGTTCCAATGTTCCTTGTGGAGTATTTCTACCGATGAATTCTGAAACTCCCGATCTGTCTGAAGACCTCCGCGATGGGGTGCTCTGGATTACATTTGAGCGTCCGGAGGCTCGAAACGCGCTCACTTTTGCGATGTACGAACGCCTCGCCGCACTTTGCTCGGACTTGCCGACCGATGGCACGGTGCGCGCCGTGGTCATCTCCGGGGCAGGGGGCAAGGCCTTTGCAGCAGGCACCGATATGACCCAGTTCCGCGCTTTCGACACAGCACAAGACGCTTTGGATTATGAAAACCGGATCGATGCCGTTCTAGAGGCAGTGGAACGCTGCCGCGTGCCGACAATCGCCGCAATCAACGGCGCGTGCACCGGCGGCGGCGGTTCCATCGCGGCGGCCTGCGACATCCGGATCGCGTCGGCCAGTCTTAAATACGGCTTTCCCATCGCACGCACGCTTGGCAATTGCCTCGCAGCGGGCAACCTTGCGCGACTGTCCGAGCTGATTGGGGCAGGGCGGGTTCGTGAGCTCATATTCACGGCACGTCTGATCGAGGCGGACGAGGCGCTGCGTGTCGGGCTTGTCAGTGAAGTCCTGCCTGACGAAGCCAGCTTGATGGCGCGGGCGACTGCACTTGCTGACCACGTGGGGTCGATGGCCCCCCTGACCTTGCGCGCCACCAAGGAGGCCATGCGCCGCACCCGCGCGGCCACAAAAGTTGACGATTCCGACCTCATCACCATGTGCTACATGAGCGACGATTTCCGCACCGGCATTGAGGCTTTCTTGGGCAAGCGCAAACCTGAGTGGACCGGCAAATGAGCACCTCATCAGGACCGCTCAAGGGGCTCCGCGTTATCGAGCTGGCGCATATCATGGCAGGGCCGGTATGTGGCATGATGTTGGCCGATATGGGCGCCGACGTGATCAAGGTCGAAAAACCGACTGGGGACGACAGCCGAAGGTTTGTCCCTCCGGAAATCGGAGGCGAAGCGGCCGCTTACATGATGATGAACCGCAACAAACGCGGCATCGCCCTCAATCTCAAAGATCCCGAAGCGCTTGAGGTCCTACGCCGACTTCTGGCCGAAGCCGACGTGGTGATAGAGAACTACCGTAAAGGCACTATGGAAAAGCTGGGCCTCTCATACGAAGAGCTGGCAAAAGTGAATCCGCGTCTGATCTATTGTGAGATTTCGGGGTTCGGTCGCACTGGCCCCTACGCCGACCGCAGAGGCTTTGATCTGATTGCGCAAGGCATGGCTGGCCTGATGTCGATTACCGGAGAGGCACCCGGACGTCCGCCAGTAAAGGTCGCCGCGCCGATTTCTGATATCAACGCGGGCATCTTGGCGGCAATGGGAGTAAGCGCGGCCTATGCTAACGTGTTGCAGACAGGGCTCGGCCAGAAGGTAGACACCTCCCTGTTCGAGGCAGCGATCGTTCAAACTTACTGGCAGTCCGCAATCGCTTTTGCCACCGGCAAGAAGCCTGAGCCGCTTGGATCTGCGCATCCCCTTAACGCACCGTATCAGGCGTTCCAGACCAGCGACGGCTGGATAAATGTAGGGGCCGCAAATCAGAGCAACTGGGAGCGGTTTCTGGGGGTGATCGGCGCACCGGAGCTAAATGACGATGCCAGGTTCGCGTCGAATGCCGATCGCATACGCAATCTGCCTGCGCTGGTCGAAATCTTAAACGGATACCTTTCACAGGAGACAACCGAAACTTGGCTGGATCGCATGGAAAAGGCGGCGCTGCCGGCCGGACCGGTTAACGACATCCTGCAGATGCACGCGGATCCACAGGCACGGGCGCGCGACATGATCGTTGAATTGGATCACCCCACAGCCGGGAGAATTGAAACCTTGGGGCAGCCGGTGAAATTCAGCCGAACCCCCGGTAGCGTCGAACGCGCGTCTCCGCGACTGGGAGAGCATACAAGAGAAGTTTTGTCCGAACTCGGTTTCGACAGCGCAAAAATAGATGCCCTAATACAGTCAAAGGCAGTGGTTGCGGCCACTACATCATGCTGATCGCGGCGCGCGCGAAAGGACAGCCAATGGATGCGCGACCCTACGCTGCGAACCCGCATATCGATGAACACAAGACAGGAAAACCCCATGAACCTCAGCCTTGATCAGGCGCAAGCCATCATAAAAAATTGCCTTGAATGGCGCAAATCAAACGACCTGAAGCCATTGACGATCGCTGTTCTGGACAGCGGTGGGTATTTGGTGGCGCTGGCAAGAGAAGACGGAACCAGCAATTTGAGGCCGGATATCGCTCAAGGCAAAGCGCGGGGAGCAGTGGCAATGGGGTTGGGATCGCGGGCGCTTTTCGAAAGAGCTAAGGCGGAACCGTTTTTCATTCAGGCAATGAATGCGCTATCGAACGGCTCACTGGTGCCGGTTGCCGGTGGCGTCCTGATCAAAAAGGATGGTGTCATTTTGGGATCGGTTGGCATTACGGGAGATAATTCAGACAACGACGAGGCTTGCGCAATTTCAGCGATTGAGAAGGCAGGTTTTGTCGCTGACGGTGGATGATAGGTTGTCGGTCCACCCCGCATAGAGGGCGGAGCAGGGCCGGCCCGTCGACGATGGAAAAAGATCAAAAAAAAGTTTGCACAGACATCCACTTTCGCCGGTACAATTGTTGCTTACCTGATGTCTCAACCAGCATATAAGCCACCCTTGCCGCTTGAAATCCCCACCCGGTCTGTCAGATTGCCCGCGATATAATTAGGAATGGCAGAGGCTTTGATGAAGACAGGAACATTTGTAATCGGGGCGGCCTTGCTGGCCGTCGCCGGATGTACGGTACCCGCAACAGCGCCGCAGGGCGTCTCTACTCGGGTTGGCAATCTGCCGGAGTCTGTGGTGCGCCTTGCTGCGCCAAACCAAGATCTGACAACAGCGCGTTTGTTGCCCGAAGATGGTTGTTTTTGGTATCAGCATAATGGCCCGGTTGAAACGACACTCGTGCCGCTGCGCGCGGTGGGCGGCAATCCGATCTGCACCAGAAGCCAAGCCTAAAGAATTAAAGGGGACCGCTGTGAGGCGGTCCCCGTCTTTTGCCGCAGTTTAGCTACGTGCGACAACGCTTTCTTCTGCCGAATAGAGATAGGCCGTCGAGCCGGTCCGAACATTCGGGTAAAGTTGATTGATATGCGCCATAATCATCCGAACACAGCCCGAGCTTGCTCGGCCCCCGATGCTGCGGGCCTCAGGCGTGCCATGAATCCGCAGATATGTGTCGCGGTTGCCTTGGAATAGATAGAGCGCGCGTGAGCCGAGCGGGTTTTCTGGACCGGGGTTAACACCGTCTTGAAGGCCGGCATAAAGCTCGGGGTCGCGCTTGATCATATTCTGGGTGGGCGTCCAATGCGGCCATTCCACCTTGCGTTTGATGGTATAGGTGCCCGGCTCATAGAGGTTCCCACGCGCAATCGCGACGCCATAGCGCATCGCGGTGCCACCCTCTTCGATGTGGTAGACATAGCGGGCGACGGCATCCACATGCACATCGCCAACGCGCAGGCTGTCGTTTGCGACAACACGCTGCGGCAAAAAGCGAGGATGCACGCCCCACGGATTGCTTGTGGCCGGATCAAAACCCGCGGGAGTGACCTGCGCGTCCCAAGCAGCCTTTTCAGCACCTGTTGGACGGGTGCGCGCCATCAGCGGCGTGGCGATGGCACTCGAAAACAGCGCGGTGGTTGTCTGGATGAAATGTCGTCTTGTCAGCATGTATTCGCTCCGTAATTGCGTCACTGCCAAAAGGCAGAAGCATCTGCGTGTATGAAAGACTAACGGCCTGTCCCCGCTGTAGGTTCAAGGAAGAAGACACTTGCTAAAGAAATTGTGATTAAAACCACACGGTTTTGTGGGAAGTGCTGGGCCGGAAGAGAGTTTCGTTCGCTGGTCTAAGATAAACGAGCTGCCGCATTCAGTCGCGCCATGACCGATTTTGGAGGGCGGTACGGGAGAGCTGTGCGATCGTATATTCGGGCACTCGGCAAGGACCAACTGCGGGATCGCGGCCATGGCGTGGAGAGTGCCGACAGTGCCTCCTCAGATGGCGAATGGGCCTTTAATAATTAAACCTAAGTTAACTTTAGCCGGTCTCGGAACTGCGCTATTGTGCTGAAATGTTGACAAGCCCTCAGAGCGTAACGCTCGACGCCAGCCATTTCGAACTGATTGAGGCGATGACCGACGAGGTGGTCATTCTTGACGCCACAGGCAGGATTGTAGCCGTCAATACAGCATGGAAACTCTTCTGCGAAGAAAACGACGGGGACAGTGGGTCGCATTACATTGGGGCCAATTATTTCGACATCTGCACTGCGGCGGTGATGGATACTGTAGTACAGGCCGAAGCCGTCTTGGATGGACTTAAAAAAGCTTTGAAATCAGGTGCTTCCTATGAAGGGGAATACCCCTGCGATGGGCCGGGCGTGCGGCGTTGGTTTCAACTGAATGCCAACCGGATGACGATACAGGGTGCGCCTTGCTTGCTGCTTCAGCACCGCAACGTGACAACACGGCGCATGGCCCATGACGATATTGAACGGGCCCATGTGCAGGCCGAGACATTCGCAGCACTGGTCGCCACCACAGGCGAGGCGATCCTGACCTATGATCTGAATGGCCGCATCATCAGCTGGAACCCGGCCGCTGAGCATCTTTACGGCTATACTGAGCAAGAGGCATTGGGCCAATCGGTTGAGATGCTTTATCCGGCGGATTGGTCGACATCCATCTTTTCGTACCGAGATCAGATCATCGCCGGCGCTCTGCGTCAGTTTGATGCGGTGCGCATCGCCAAAGATGGCACAAAGCGTCATGTGACCATCGCCTGTACGCCGATCAGAACGCTGTCGGGGGACATCGTCTCAATCTCTAACATCCACCATGATGTGACGGCCACACGCAAGGCCGAGGAGGTACGCGATCTGGTGTCTCGGGAGGTCATTCACCGCGCAAAGAACATGCTGTCATTGGTCACGGCGATGCAGCGCCAAACTGCCAATTCCGCCACGTCGATGATAGAGTTCAACAAGTCCTTCGGAGACCGCATTCAGGCGCTGGCCCGTTCGACCGATTTGCTGGTCGATGGGGGGTGGTCGTCTGTCGATCTTGAACAACTGGTCCGGGCTCAGTTAGATCCCTTCTCGTTCGGGCAGGACGACGTGGTTCATGTGGCTGGCCCTTCTGTTTCATTGGGTCCGCAGGCTTTGCAATTGATCGGTATGGCGCTGCACGAGCTTGCGACCAATTCCACCAAATACGGTGTCATGAGCGATGGATGCGGACGTATCGAATGTCGCTGGTCGCACGAAGAGACGGGTGGATTGCGCTTTCAATGGCGGGAAACGGGGATCACGCTTGATCCTTCCCTTAACAAGGCGTCAGGCTTTGGCAGTAAAGTTCTTTCGGTGCTGGCGCCTGCCATGGTCGATGGGGCTGCAAAGACTGAAACCAGCGAAGATACACTGACCTGGACAGTCACGATCCCATCCGGCCATTTGGGCAACACTGCCTGAGATTGGTTGTGACAGCCGCGCCTGTCGTTGCGCGCGGTCTGTAGGCAATCTGTTCTCCTGTGTAACTAATTTCGCGATTTACGGAACTCTCCCACGCTGGAAACCTGTTTCTTCTTCAGGAGCGCTACCCCGAACGCGAGAATTGGAGAATATGATGGCCGATGGACATGGCAAGACCGCGACCCTGTACCGTATGGTGATGGAACAGCACCTCTGCCCCTACGGATTGAAATCGAAAGACCTGTTAGAACGGCAGGGCTATAACGTTGTTGACAATCACCTCACCACCCGTGAGCAGACAGACGCCTTCATGGCGAAAGAAGGGGTCGAAACCACGCCGCAGACCTTTATCGACGGTGCGCGGATCGGCGGGTACGAAGATCTACGCGTACACTTTGACTTAGATAAACCCAAAGATGAACAATCAGACACAAGCTATCAGCCGGTAATCGCGATCTTCGGTGTGGCTTTCCTAATGGCTCTGGGCCTGTCTTGGTACGCCTTCGGAAACATCCTTACGCTGCGCGCGTTTGAATGGTTCATCTCGATCTCGATGTGTTTCCTCGCTGTGCAAAAGCTGCAGGACATCGAGAGTTTTTCGACGATGTTTTTAAACTATGACCTGCTGGCGCAGCGTTGGGTACCCTATGGAAAGGTCTATCCATTTGGCGAGGCTTTGGCAGGTATCTTGATGACTGCAGGCGCGCTGACGTGGCTGTCGGCCCCTGTCGCACTCGTTATCGGCGGGATCGGCGCGGTGTCGGTGATCAAAGCGGTCTATATCGACAAGCGCGAGCTTAAGTGTGCCTGTGTCGGCGGGTCGAGCAATGTGCCGCTGGGGTTTGTCTCGCTTACCGAGAATGTCATGATGGTTGTCATGGGGATCTGGATGCTGATCAAGGTCTACGGCTGAGCGGTTCCAGGGTGATTTGGGGCGCAGGCGCAGGGTGCGATAAGGGGGGTATCTGGTCGGGCTGAGAGGATTCGAACCTCCGACCCCCTGCTCCCGAAGCAGGTGCGCTACCAGGCTGCGCTACAGCCCGACCGATGGGCGGCGCATAGCTGAGCTTAGCGGAATTGGCAATTGTTCAGCTAGATGGATTTGGCGTTATGCTGGGGGAAGCCGGGCGAAGATGGGGCGCTGCCCCAGCAGCCTCTGGCTGCTTCCCCGCGGGTATTTAAGAAAGGATGAAGCTGAGTGGGGCGGGGCATGAAAAACCCCGCCGCCTTTGTTAGAGGCTCGCGTCGAGCGCTTTGAGGATCGCGTCGCCCATTTCTTTGGTGGTGATGGGGGTGCCGTCTTCGGGGCCCATCAGGTCTGGGGTGCGGGCACCATCGGCGAGGGCTGTCTCGACTGCCTTTTCCAGACGGGCGGCTTCTTCGCCTTGATCGAAGGAGTAGCGCAGCGCCATGGCGAAGCTGAGGATGCAGGCGATTGGGTTGGCTTTGCCTTGGCCCGCGATGTCGGGCGCGGAACCGTGGACGGGCTCGTAAAGGGCTTTGGGGCGGCCATCGGCGTTGGGCGCGCCGAGGCTGGCGGAGGGCAGCATGCCGAGGCTGCCGGTTAGCATCGCGGCGCAATCGCTGAGGATGTCGCCAAAGAGGTTGTCGGTGACGATCACGTCGAACTGTTTAGGCGCGCGAACCAGCTGCATCGCGCCATTGTCGGCGTACATGTGGCTGAGTTCGATGTCGGGGTATTCGGCATCACGGACGCGCTGTGTGACTTCGCGCCAGAGAATGCCGCTTTCCATGACATTGGCTTTTTCCATCGAGCAGACCTTGCTGCTGCGGCGGCGGGCGAGCTCAAAGGCGGAGCGGGCGACGCGCTCGATCTCGCTTTCGGTGTAGCGCTGAGTGTTGATGCCGACGCGTTCGTTGCCTTCCTCAAAAATGCCGCGGGGTTCGCCGAAGTAAACGCCGGAGGTCAATTCGCGCACGATCATGATGTCGAGGCCGGCGACGATGTCTTTCTTCAGCGAAGAGAAATCGGCCAGCGCGTCAAAGCATTGTGCCGGGCGCAGGTTGGAAAAAAGGTCCATCTCTTTGCGCAGGCGCAGGAGGCCGCGTTCGGGTTTCACGGAGAAATCGAGATCGTCGTATTTCGGGCCGCCGACGGCGCCCAAGAGCACCGCATCGACTTCGAGGGCGCGAGCCATTGTGTCATCGTGCAGGGGTGTGCCGTGTTTGTCATAGGCCGCACCGCCGACCAAATCATGCTCTACGTCGAAGGCCAGATCGCGCTTTTCGCCGAACCAGTCGATGATGCGCGTGACCTGCGCCATGACCTCGGGGCCGATCCCGTCGCCGGGGAGGATGAGCAAGGATGGGTTGGCCATGGGAAACTCCTGAAAATACGGTTGCTGATGGGTAGCCTGCGGGTTCCGAAGGGTCAAGATAGCGGGGCTTAGCGGGTGAGATCGACCCAGACCAGCGCATGGCGGCTGGCGGTGTCGCCCTTGGGCCAGATCAGGCCTGCATCGACCACCTGCCAGTCGCGGGAGGGCAGTAGATAGTCGACGCGCATCGGGCCGGTTTGCGACCAGTTGACTGTGGGGTGGTCGGGCAGCGGGTCTTGTATGGAAGGGTGGGCCAGCAGGGTGGTGATGGCGTCGCCGCGCCCGTCACCGCGGGTTGGGTCAAGATTTGCATCGCCCAGTAGGATGAAGGGATGTGTCGGCGGGGTGCCGATCTCTCCGGCAAGGTGGTGGACCCAGAAGGCGGTTTCGTCGTGGTTGCGGCGGCCGTTGCGGTCTTCGGGGCCGTCGAAGACAGGCGGGGTGGCATGGTAGGTCAGCAGGGTGATGGAGCCATCCGGCAATTCAATAGGCAGCGACCAATGGCTGTTGGACGACAGGCGTTGTGTGGCATGGGCCTTGGCTCCGGCGAAGGGCGTGCCGTCGATCATTGGGTAGAGAGAGCTGGGGAGGTCGCGCCAGATGAGGGTGCTGAAGTCCTGCAGGTCTTCTGTCAGGATCGGGTGGCGCGAGAGGATCGCCATGGCGCCTTGGCCAAAGAAGCGGCCATAGCCATGGGCGTCGCGCGGGCCGCCGAGCTTGCCGTCACCGTTCAGGTCGACACCGCTCTGACGGCCTGCGTTGGGTGGCGCGGCAAAGCGGTAGGGGTAGGGCGCGCCTGCGGCGGTGAGGGCATCGGCGAGGGCAGTGAGGGCGCTGAGTTCGAGATCGTAGTCGATGCCTTGCAGCACGATGATGTCGGGATTGGCGGCGGAGATGGTTTGCACCACCGAAGATACGCTTGGATCATCGCCGCGCAGGATGTCGCGCAGCAGAAGGCCCGGACCTTTGCGCGAAAGCTCGGTGTTGAAGGTCGCGATGCGCAGCGGCTCGGCCTGTGCGATACTGGCCAGCAGCACCAGCGCTGGCAGCAGTAGGCGGATCAGGCGGCCTGCATATGCGCTTCGGCGTAGGCGCGGCGGCGTTTGTCGTGGATCATCTCGGCCACGCGCCCCATGGCGATGCCCCGCATGATCATACTGGCCGGAAGGAAAGCCCATGCGCTTATTGTCCAGATCATGGTTTGCGGATTGCTCAGTGAGATCGGATCTAACAGATCGGCCGTGGCTTTGACCACTGCGGGAATGATGAAGGGCAACAGAAAGCCAAGTGCGATGTTGATCCGCGCATCGCGTTGAAGGCGGAAGAGCACGTCGCCTCCGGCGGTCGGATCGAAGAGCGGCAGGTTTACCCAGACGTTAAATGCGCCTTGGCGTGCGGGCCAGCCCATGACGCGCACCAGCACTACAAAGGTCGTCAATGCGATGAGCGAGACAAGATAGGCCAGCCCCGCCGCTGTGCGGATCAGGTTGACGGCTTCATACGGCGCGTCACTGGGCATCATCAGCACTACCAAGCGTACCGGAGAATAGGGGAAGTCGAGTGCATTGCCCAAGATAGTGCCGAGCGATGTTAGTGCGCCCGTCAGCAGCGTAGGGGCCACTTGGCCCCGTGCGATAAGTGACAGCACGAGGATGGTGAAAAGCAGGCTTATAAACCGCAGCCGATTGAAAGGCGGCGCATCGCGAAATTCGACAATGCTGGGCTGGCGGGAGTTGTATTCCATAAAGGTCAGGATCGCTGCGATACAGGCCAGCAACACGGTGATCTGGCTCGATTCCGCATCGGCCCCCGGCAAAAGGAGCGCAGGTGTGGCGATCAATAGCGCCACCAATAGGCCACGCGTTGCCGCGCCTGTCATACGTCCGATCACTGCTCTGCCCTTCCAAACTGGCCAGACGCGATACATTGCCGCGTGCTTGTCCCAACTTGATGGCCCCGGTTGCTGGGGCTTGCCTCATTCTTGTCCAATTTTTGCCTTCTTTCTGCGGACGCCTCAAGGCTTCGCGTGAAGAAGAGCAGGATACTGGGGTATTTTGAGGGAAGGGGTGGTGCGTTCTTGCATCAATTCCATGGCGGATTGATGGCGGGCCGCAACATCTTGTGGGCGTTCGAATTACGCCCACAAGTTGAGTTTAGAAGTGAGCGATTAAACCCAAGGGCGGCTCTGGCTGAGAGAATCCTCATAGCTGTCTATCGCCGTGCCCTTTTCGAGCGTCAGGCCGATATCATCCAAGCCGTTGAGCAGGCAGTGCTTTTTGAAAGCGTCCACTTCAAAGGGGAATTTCTCTCCGTCGGAGGTCGTTACGGTCTGACCTTCGAGATCGATGGTCATCCGCGCGTTGGAGCCTTTTTCGGCGTCTTTCATCAGTACATCGACCTGTTCTTGCGGCAAGGCGATGGGCAGGATGCCGTTCTTGAAGCAGTTGTTGTGAAAGATATCGGCAAAGCTGGGCGCGATGACGCAGCGGATGCCGAAATCTTTGATCGCCCAAGGCGCGTGTTCGCGCGAAGAGCCACAGCCGAAGTTGTCGCCCGCCACGAGGATCTGTGCGTCGCGGTACTGCGGCTGGTTCAGCACGAAATCGGGGATCTCATTGCCTTCGCGGTCATAACGCATCTCGTCGAATAGGTTCACACCAAGGCCAGAGCGTTTGATCGTCTTGAGGAACACTTTGGGGATGATCATGTCGGTGTCGATGTTCACCAGCGGCATGGGGGCCGCGGTGCCGGTGACTTCTGTAAATTTTTCCATCGGGTTGTCCTTTGGTCTCGCCGGAACTCTACCGCCGCGCGGCGCGTTTCAGGCTATTGGGTATCAAGAGGGCATGGCATGTCGTACCAAACCGGCACGAAGGTGGAATGGGACTGGGGCAATGGCACCGGGACCGGCAAGATCGTCAAGAAATACACGCAGAAGATCACGCTGAAGCTGCAAGGCAGCGATGTGACCCGCAAAGCGTCTGATGACGAACCAGCCTATAAGATCGAGCAAGACGACGGCGCGGAAGTGCTGAAGTCTGGCAGCGAGCTGCGCAAAGCCAACTGAGGCGCGCGCAACCCGCCGGGTATCCATTCCCCGGTCGCTCACGCCAATTCGCGCACGTCGGTCAAGTGGCCGGTCAGCGCTGCCGCTGCGGCCATGCCGGGGGACACAAGATGTGTGCGCCCTTTATAGCCCTGACGGCCCTCGAAGTTGCGGTTTGACGTGGCCGCACAGCGTTCGCCGGGGGCAAGCTGGTCGGGGTTCATCGCCAAACACATTGAACAACCCGCAAGGCGCCATTCAAAACCGGCCTCGCGGAAGATATCTGCCAGCCCTTCTTCCTCGGCCTGCGCACGGACAAGGCCCGAGCCCGGCACGACCATGGCCCGCAGACCGTCTTTGATCTTTTTGCCTTTCAGCACCGCGGCGGCGGCACGCAGGTCTTCGATGCGACCATTGGTGCAGGAGCCGATAAAGACCGTGTCGATCTGAATGTCGGTGAGTTTCTGGCCGGGGGTCAGGTCCATATACTCAAGCGCGCGTTTCACCGCGTAGACCTTGCCGCCTTTGAAATCTTCGGGCGCAGGGACCACGGACGTGATCGGCAGCACGTCTTCGGGCGAGGTGCCCCATGTGACGACTGGTGCGATGTCTTCGCCCTTCAGCGTGACGACCTTGTCGAAATGCGCATCATCGTCGGAGTAGAGCGTTTTCCACCAGTCCATCGCCGCTTCCCATTGCGCGCCTTTCGGAGCGTGGGGGCGGCCTTTGCAATACTCAAAGGTCTTTTCATCCGGCGCGATGAGGCCTGCGCGTGCGCCGCCTTCGATCGCCATGTTGCAGACGGTCATGCGGCCTTCCATCGACAGGTCGCGGATCGCTTCGCCGCAATATTCGATAACATAGCCGGTGCCGCCCGCCGTACCCGTGGCACCGATGACCGACAGGGTGATGTCTTTGGCCGTGACGCCGGGGCGCAGCTTGCCAGTGACTTCGACCTTCATGTTTTTGCCCTTGCGCTGGATCAGCGTTTGGGTGGCAAGAACGTGCTCAACCTCGGAGGTGCCGATGCCATGCGCCAGTGCGCCAAAAGCGCCGTGGGTCGCGGTGTGGCTGTCGCCGCAGACGACGGTCATGCCGGGCAAGGTCCAGCCCTGCTCCGGCCCGACGATATGCACGATGCCCTGACGGATGTCCGACACCGGGTAGTAATGCACGCCGAACTCGCGCGCGTTCTTATCAAGGGCGGAAACCTGAATACGGCTGTCTTCGGTCATCGCCTCGGGGTCTTCGCGGCCTTCGGTGGTCGGCACGTTGTGATCCGGCACGGCAATCGTCTTGTCCGGCGCACGGACGGTGCGGCCCGACATGCGCAGCCCTTCAAAGGCCTGCGGGCTGGTCACTTCGTGGACCAGATGGCGGTCGATATAAAGCAAGCAGGTGCCGTCATCGGCTTCGTGGACGACATGAGCGTCCCAGATTTTATCGTAAAGCGTCTTGGGGGACATGATGGTCCTCTCCCGTGGTTTGGAATGGCTAAGGGTGTGGCTAAAGGTCGGCTTAAGCCCGAGCAAGAACGCTATGCGTCGCTCCGAAGAAGCGTTCGCGCAGTCGCGCACGGTCGCAAAGGTCAAACACCAGTATCATGGGCCAAGGGATATAGAGCCTTGGCGAGTCTCGCAAGGTGGCATCGCAAGACCTGCGCGGCACAGGTTTTCTTGCTCTAGGGGGGAGGCTGTGCGACCGTGATCTTCCCAAGTTACAAAGGCCGCGCATGATCCCCGAGACACACCCGTTTTCGAATTTCCTCATCTCGCTGCGGGCTCTGTTCGATGGGGTGCTGGGCTTTGGCGAAAGCGTCTTGAACCCCGGCTGGCGGCAGAACCAAATTTTGATCTTACTTGCTCTGGTGGCGCTGGCGTGGATTTTGCACCGGGTCACAGGCACGATGCTGCAAAACTGGGTCCGCTCCCGTGAGGGATGGTCGAAGTGGCAGCTTCGGGGGGTGGTGCAGGTCAAGCGGCGGCTGGGGCTGATCTGGTTCGCAGTGCTGGCGGGACTTTTGTATCAAGTGATGCAGAATGTTACATGGCCGTCGCGCTCTTATCTCATTGGCCTGGCGGCGACCTTGGCGGCGATCTATGTCGGCATCGCTTTTGCCGCGCGTCTGGTGCGCAACCGCCCGCTGCGGCGCATGGTGACATGGGGGCTGTGGATCTACGCCACGCTCTACATGCTGAATGTCGCTGACGATGTGGCGGTGTTTCTGGATGGTGTCGCGCTGACTATTGGTGAATTCCGCCTCTCGGTGATGACTGTTCTGACCGCGCTGGTCGTGGTGGGCGCGCTGCTGACAATGGCGCGTCTGGTCAGCACGACAACCGCCGCGACGATCCGCAAGAACGAAGACATCAGCCCCTCCATGCAGGTGCTGGCGGTGAAGGGGGTGCAGATCCTGCTTTACGGGTTGGCGTTCTTCATCGGCGTGCGGGCCGTGGGGATCGACCTTACTGGGCTTGCGGTACTGTCGGGTGCGATCGGTGTGGGTCTTGGTTTTGGTCTGCAAAAGGTGGTGTCGAACCTCGTCTCGGGCGTGATCATCCTGCTGGATAAATCAATCAAGCCCGGCGATGTGATCAGTCTGGGCGAGACCTTCGGCTGGATCCAAACGCTCGGCGCGCGCTATGCCTCTGTGGTGACGCGGGACGGCAAAGAATACCTGATCCCGAACGAAGACCTCATCACCGGGCAGGTGGTGAACTGGTCACATTCCAATGATTTCGTGCGCCTCGATATCTATTTCGGCACGGCCTATGCCGACGATCCCCATGTGGTGCGCAAACTGGCGGTTGAGGCGGCCAAGAGCGTCGACCGTGTGCTGAGCTATAAGGCGCCTGTCTGTCACATCGTCGGCTTTGGCGATTCGTCGGTGAACTACATCCTGCGCTTTTGGATCAAGGATCCGACCGGCGGGCTGACCAACATTCGCGGCAATGTCTATCTGGCGCTTTGGGACGCGTTCAAGGAAAACGACATTTCCATCCCCTTCCCGCAGCGCGAGGTGAAGGTCATCGAAGACAGTCAGTTGGCCCTTTTGCGTGCCTCGGCCGCGCGGAATATGCCCGACTAAGCGGGGATTTGCGCCACGGTTAACGCTGGAAGCACGCGATCCATTGAAAAATGCCCCTTGGGTCGCTAAATTGGGGCTGCTCGGCACCGGGGCAAGCGTTCAGCATTGGCGGTGCATTACGAAGGAGGACAATGTCCTGTCTCTTAACGTTGACGCAGCGCAGGCTGCTGACCATGGGGCCGCAATGACTGCCGCCTCGCATATCGCAACCAGCGACGACCTGCTGGCGCTTATCCTTTCCTCGTTGAATGACGACAAGGCCGAAGACATCGTGCAGATTGATCTGCGCGGCAAAACGGCCATCGGCGACTATATGGTGATCTGCTCGGGCCGCTCCACGCGGCAAGTTTCGGCGATCGCGGAAAAGCTGGCACAGGCCGTCAAAGACGCCACCGGACGTACGTCCAAAATGGAAGGCCGCGAAACCGGCGACTGGGTCTTGATCGACACAGGCGATGTTGTTGTGCATGTCTTCCGCCCCGAAGTCCGCGAGTTTTACCAACTCGAAAAGATGTGGCTGGGCGGCGAAGACGCGGCCGCGGTCATGCCGCACTGATCCCGCTTTTGCGGGACTAAGCCATGCGGGTACATATCTGCGCCATGGGCCGGCTTCGCGCCGGTCCCGAAAAATCTCTTGTAGATGACTATCTCACCCGGTTTGACCGGACCGGGCGCGGTCTGGGCCTTGGCCCTGCGCGTGTGGTTGAGATGGAAGACAAAAAGGGCGGTGGCATGGCTGCCGAAGCCGTCCTGTTACAGCGCGCGATCCCGCAGGGTGCGGTGATCTGCGTGTTGGATGAGCGCGGCAAAGTCGAAACCTCCCCCGCTTTTGCCGAACGGCTTGGCACTTGGCGTGATGCCGGGCGGGGGGATTTGGCCTTTGTCATCGGTGGGGCGGATGGCATTGACCCCAGCCTGCGTGTGCAGGCGGATCATGCGCTGTCTTTTGGCAAGATGGTCTGGCCGCATATGCTGGTGCGGGTCATGCTGGCCGAACAGCTCTACCGTGCCGCGGCGATCCTATCGGGCGGGCCTTACCACCGGGTGTGACCTCGGCGTGAATTAGCGCAGCGGAACCGTGACAACGTCCGAAGACCAACCATCCATACTATCGCGCGCCTGAATGCTCACCTCGGTTACCCCGTCGGGAATGCGCACGCCGGATAGCGAGCGGGTGAACGGCTGCTCTTCGATATGGGGGTGCGCCAGATTGCGCGTGCCCAAAGGTTCCCCATCAGGGCCAAGGACACGCCAAGCATCTGCATAATGCTCCCAACCGCTGTCGTTATGGCGGACGGTTACGTCAAACTTCCAAAGTTCACCAAGCTGCTCAACCGTGACATTCACAATCGACGGCGGATCGGCCAGGGCCGGCGTGGCAAAGGCCAGCGAGGCGAGGATGAGGCTGCGTTTGAACATGTGGGACCACCTAAAATACCAGACTGAATATAGCGTGTTTGCTGGCGGTTCCAAGGTGGGCGAATGCGATGACCTCACAATTCACCGTGATGCCGCGAATTGGTGGTGCAATTGCACAAGCGGCGCGGCAAACTGGTCAAACCCGCGCCACAAAGCCTATGCTGCGCGGTAAGAGGAGGATCGCGATGGACATGCCAACACCAAATGCCGGGATCATTGCGCGCAAGGCGCGAATCGTTGCGCGGCTGCGCGCGGTCTTGCCGCAGGCCGCCGTGATCGACGATGTACATGAGACGCGGGCCTATGAATGTGACGCGCTGACCGCCTATAAATGTCCGCCCCTTGCCGTGACCCTGCCTGCCAGCACCGAAGAAGTCTCGACCGTTCTGCGCATCTGCCATGAGGAAGGCGTTCCCGTCGTGCCGCGCGGGTCGGGCACATCGCTTGCCGGTGGGGCGCTGCCTACCGCCGATAGCGTGGTGCTGGGCGTGGCGCGGATGGCCGAGGTGCTTGAGGTCGATTATGACAACCGCCTCATGCGGGTGCAAACCGGGCGCACCAATCTCAGCGTGACCGGCGCGGTGGAGGAGGATGGGTTTTTCTACGCGCCTGACCCCTCCAGCCAGTTGGCCTGCGCCATCGCGGGCAATATCGCGATGAACTCCGGCGGGGCGCATTGTCTGAAATACGGGGTCACCACGAACAATCTGCTGGGCGTCACGATGGTGATGATGGATGGCGAAGTGGTCGAGATCGGCGGCGGCTATATGGATGCGGGCGGGCTTGATCTGCTGGGGGTGATCTGCGGCTCTGAGGGGCAGTTGGGCGTCGTGACAGAGGCAACGCTGCGCATCCTACCCAAGCCCGAAGGCGCGCGGCCCGTATTGATGGGGTTTGACGACAACGCCGTGGCGGGGGCCTGCGTCAGTGACATCATTAAGGCGGGGGTTCTGCCCGTCGCCATCGAATTCATGGACCGCCCCTGTATTGAGGCGACCGAAGCCTTCGCCCATGCGGGATACCCAATGTGCGAGGCACTGCTGATCGTTGAGGTTGAAGGTTCAGACGCCGAGATTGACCACCAGCTTCAGCTCATCAAAGAGATCGCGCAGCGGCACAACCCGGTGGAACTGCGCGAAAGCACAAGTGCCGAGGAAAGCGCCGCCATCTGGCTCGGGCGCAAGTCGGCCTTTGGCGCGATGGGGCAGATCAACGATTACATGTGCCTTGATGGCACGATCCCGGTGACCGAATTGCCGATGGTGCTGCGGCGTATCGGTGAGATGTCGGACAGCTATGGCCTCAAGGTCGGCAACGTCTTCCATGCAGGTGACGGGAATATGCACCCGTTGATCCTGTTTGACGCCAACAAGCCCGGTGATCTGGAAAAATGCGAAGCCTTTGGCGCGGATATCCTGCGGCTTTGTGTTGAGGTCGGCGGCTGTCTGACCGGAGAGCATGGCGTCGGCATCGAAAAGCGCGATCTGATGCATGTGCAATACGCCCCGGCGGATCTGGAGGCGCAGTTGGCCGTGAAGGACGTGTTCGACCCGGCGTGGTTGCTCAACCCCGCCAAGGTCTTTCCATTGGATGTCACAGAAGGGCGGCGCGGGCGCGGCGTGTCGGTGGCCGCGTGAGGGTCGCCAGCGAATCCGAATTGGTTGAGGCGATCCGCAGCGCAGCGGGGCCGCTGTCTTTGCGCGGGGGGAATACACGGGGCATGGCCGGGCCGGGTACGGCACTGTCACTGGCTGGACTGCGTGGGATCACCCTTTACGAGCCGGGCGCGCTGACGCTTGTCGCGCAGGCGGGCACGCCAGTGGCAGAGATTGAAGCGACCCTCGCCGCCGAAGGCCAGCGGCTGGCCTTCGAGCCGATGGACCACCGCGCCTTGATGGGAACGACCGGAGAGCCGACGATCGGCGGGGTCTTTGCCGCCAACGTCAGCGGACCGCGACGGCTTGCCGTCGGCGCTGCGCGAGATTTCCTGTTGGGTGTGCGCTTTGTCGATGGGCAGGGGAACGTCATCAAGAACGGGGGCCGGGTGATGAAAAACGTCACCGGCTATGATCTGGTGAAGTTGCTGGCCGGATCGCGCGGGACATTGGGCGCGCTGACCGAAGTCTCGCTTAAGGTTTTGCCCGAACCGGAAACCAGCGCGACGCTTGTGCTTTCTGATCTCTACGACCCCGCAGCCATCGCCGCCATGGCACAGGCGATGCGCAGCCCTTTCGAGGTCACCGCAGCCGCCCATGACCCGGCACAGCGCCGGACGTATCTACGGTTGGAGGGGTTTGAGGCCTCAGTCACTTACCGCATCGGGCGGCTGAAGGATTTGCTGGCGGCAACCGGTGCCGCGCTTGAGAGCCTCGCGGCGGAGCCCTCCATCACGCTCTGGCGCGACCTGCGTGATGTAGCGGCCTTTCATGGGGCGCAGGGGGATGTCTGGCGGGTGCATTGCCGTCCGACGGAGGCACCGGCGCTGGCGGCAAAGGCCGGAGCGGAGGCGCATCTTTATGATTGGGCCGGGGGGCTGATCAGGTTGCGCATGGCCCCCGGCACGGACCTGCGTGCCCGGTTGGGCCGCTATGACGGTCACGCGACGCTCTTGCGGGCCGATGAGGCGGCGCAGGCTCTGCCCCGGCAGGAACCCGAAGCACCGGGCGTGGCGCGGTTGACGGCGGGGCTCAGGGCCAAGTTCGACCCACGCGGCATTTTCAACGCCGAAGCCTTGGCGCTGTCCCCATGACATTAGCGCTGGTCTTTCTCATCGTTTTTCTGATCGGCCCGTTCCTGTTCAAAGCGCTGATCGCCATGCCACCCTCCCTGCGGGCCATCCGTGCCTTGGGGGCCGTGGTTCTGGCCGCTTTTCTGATCGCCATCGGCCTGCGCTACGGCCTCTTGCGCTATTGGACCGACAGCCTGTGGTTGCTGGGGGCCGCTGCCCTCGCGCTCTGGTCCGCTTGGATCGCGGTGATCGCGCTGGTGGTCCAAGCGCTTCGCCGCGCTGACCCGCGCCCCGCCGTGCACCGGTGGAGCGGGGTTCTTGGGGCCGTGGGCACCACGGTTCCCTGGTTTGGCCTCGTCCTCGCGAACCTCATGCGCAGCACATAATTTCGGAGCATCCATGCAGACCACATTCACCCCCGAACAGTTGCAGGATCCTGACACGCAGCGCAGCAACGACATCCTGCGGGCCTGCGTGCACTGCGGTTTTTGCACGGCGACTTGCCCGACCTATCAGGTCTTGGGCGATGAGTTGGACAGCCCGCGCGGGCGCATCTACCTGATCAAGGACATGCTGGAGAACGACCGCGACCCAGACCCAAAGACGGTCCTGCACATCGACCGCTGCCTATCCTGCCTTGCCTGTATGACGACCTGCCCGTCGGGGGTGCATTACATGCATCTGGTCGATCATGCGCGTAGCTACATCGAGGAGCGCTACAAGCGGCCCATGGGGGAACGCGCGCTGCGTTGGATGCTGGCGCGGATATTGCCCTATCCGACACGCTTTCGATTGGCGCTGTTGGGGGCAAAGATCGGTCGGCCCTTCGCGCGGCTGATGCCCGACGCCCGGCTGCGCGCCATGCTTGAGATGGCGCCAAAGACGATCCCCCCGGTCAGCCGCAATGACGATCCGCAGAGCTTCCCGGCCAATGGCAAACCGCTGCGCCGTGTCGCCCTGATGACCGGCTGCGCCCAAAAGGCGCTGAACACCGATATCAATGACGCCACGATCCGGCTGCTCACCCGTGCGGGGTGCGAGGTGGTGGTGGCCGAAGGCGCGGGCTGTTGTGGGGCGCTGACCCATCACATGGGCAAGACCGATGAAAGCCACGCCCATGCGGCGCGTAACATCCGCGCGTGGTGCGCCGAGATTGACGGCAAGGGGCTGGATGCAATCGTCATCAACACCTCGGGCTGCGGCACCACGGTAAAGGATTACGGCCATATGTTCCGCAATGATCCGCTGGCCGCGGATGCCGCCCGGGTCTCGGCCTTGGCGAAGGATGTGACTGAGCTGCTGGCGGATTTGGACCTGCCCTTCACCGCACCTGCGGAGCAAGGCATGGTCGTGGCCTATCACGCGGCTTGTTCACTGCAACACGGGCAGCAGATCAAGTCCACGCCGAAAATGCTGCTGAAACAGGCGGGGTTCACGGTGGTGGAACCAGCTGACAGCCACCTCTGCTGCGGCTCGGCAGGGACCTATAACCTTATGCAGCCAGAGATTTCGGCCAAGCTGAAAGAGCGCAAGATCAAGACGCTGGAGGCAAAGTCGCCGGATGTGATCGCGGCGGGCAACATCGGTTGCATGATGCAGATCGGCTCGGGCACCGGGGTGCCTGTGGTGCATAGCGTCGAACTGCTCGATTGGGCCTATGGTGGGCCGAAACCGCCCGCGCTGAGCCGCGACCCTGACGCGCCTGCGCAAGTGCCGCGTTTGCGTTAATCCTACGCCGTATTTTCGCCGCAACTCCCCTATATCTGCCAAAGTGAACATGGTTTTGAGGTGCATTTTGCGACAATTGTTGGCGGCTATTCTCGGCGTCTTCACCTTTGCCACGGCGGCAATGGCCCAAGACAGCGCGCTCAAAGCGCTCGACAACGGTGTCGACGCCGCCGCTTGGGAGGCTGTGGGCAGGTTGGACATCGGCGGCACCGGCTTTTGCACCGGCACGCTTATCGCGCCGCGATTGGTGCTGACCGCTGCGCATTGTCTTTTTGACCGCGAAACCAAGGCCCGGATCGACCATGGCGAGGTGCAGTTCCTTGCCGGTTGGCGCAATGGCCGCGCCGGGGCGTACCGCGATATCCGCCGCGCCGTCGTGCATCCCGACTACGTCTATGACGGTGAGGTTTCCTCGGGCCGGGTGCGCAATGATCTGGCGCTTTTGGAACTGTCGCGCCCCATCCGCAACACGACGATCCGCCCCTTCGGCACCGCCGCGCGTCCGCGCCCCGGCGACAGCGTGGGCGTGGTCAGCTACGCCCGCGACCGGGCAGAGGCGCCGTCCCTGCAAGAGGTCTGCAAGGTGCTGGCGCAGCAAGAGGGGGTTCTGGTGACGTCCTGTTCGGTTGATTTCGGCTCCAGCGGCGCGCCGATCTTTAGCATTGTCGCGGGCGAGGCGCATATCGTCTCGGTCGTGTCGGCCAAGGCTGAGGTCGAAGGCACGCAGGTTTCCCTTGGCACTGCCTTGGGCGCGCCCTTGGCGCTGCTGCAAGCCGAACTGGTGGCGGGCAAAGGTGTGTTTCTCGATTCCAACCCCGCAGGCAAACGCATCCGGGTCGGCGAAGAGCGCGGCACCGGGGCGAAATTCATCCGGCCCTAAATCTGCGAGCCCAAGACTTGAAAGCGCGCAGAACCCATCCCACATGAGCTTTGCCGAGGTGCCTCAATAGGGCTTCGGCGCTTGAAAAACCGGGTCTGTCCAATGGTGGAAGGCCCGATATGTCAATCGCTCTAAGATGAGGATGAACACATGCGTACCTTTGATTTCGCACCCCTTTACCGCTCCAGCGTTGGTTTCGACCAGATCGCCAATATGATGGACCGGGTTCTGACAAATGATGGGGCCACCCCCAGCTATCCCCCGTATAATATCGAAAAGCTTGATAACGATGCCTACCGCATCTCTATTGCCGTCGCCGGCTTCTCTGACAGCGACCTGAGCGTTGAAGTGCGTGAGAAGGCGCTGATCGTTTCGGCCCGTAAAGCGGATGAGGATGAGGCCAAATCCTATCTGCACCGTGGCATCGCCACCCGCGCCTTTGAGCGTCGCTTCCACTTGGCGGACCACGTTCAAGTGACCGGTGCGGCCCATGCCAACGGCATGCTGCATATCGAGCTTGAGCGTCAGGTGCCCGAAGCCCTGAAACCACGCCAGATTGCGATTTCTTCTGAGGTGAAGGCGATCGAAAAAGACGTGGTTGACGCCAAGTCCGTAAACTAAGCGCCGACCGATCCCGCGCGTTACGAAGGCCCGCTTTTGGCGGGCCTTTTTCGTTGGTGAGGGTGGCTACGGTTGGGAGGATATCTGCCGAGGGTCAGGCCAGAAAACGGCGGCTTTCTGCTGCGCAGCAAGAGAGACGAAACCATGGTTAAACTGCCGGGTTGAGTGGGGGACCGGGCAGGCGTGCCCGGGCAACAGCGTGCAACAATTCGCACGCGTAATGAAAGGAAGAACCATGACTAACTATGCAAATTCCCTACGCAAACTGACCCTGACCACAGCGGTGGCCGCACTTATGGCCGCGCCGGTTGCGGCACAAACCATGGATGCGGGCGTCGGCTCTGACGTGAGCGCGGATGTGGCAGGCACCGATGTCGACACGAGCGTCGGAACTGAAGCAGAGAGCGCCCTGTCGACCGACCAAACAATCGCGGCAGACGCTCAGACGGACGCTGACATCGCGTTTGATGGCAGCACCGTGGCTGTGGCTTCGGATGACACTGTGATCGGCACAATTTCCGACGCGGAACCGCAAGAAGACGGCTCGGTCCGTTATTCGATTGATCTGGCCGACGAGTTTGCTGCGGGCAGCGACCGTGCGGTCGTGCAGATTGACCAAGTTGTCGACGCGGATGGCCAGCTTGCTATCGGTATGACCGGCGAAGAATTTGCCGCAGCGCTGACCCAGCAGACCACTGCGGGCGGCGCGGCGCAGACCCAGACCAACTAAGACGGGTCACCCCGATAGGGCGTTTCTCTCCCCCGCCCGGAGGCCGGCAGCGTGAAAGCGCTGTCGGCTTTTTTGAGTGAGGTGCCCAGTGCCGTTACCTAACTCCCGGCTTGCAAGTGAAAGAAGGGCCGCGCGGGGTGATCCCCGGCGGCCCTAAATCGTTTCAGCTGGTCTTTAAGTTTTAGACCGAAAGGCAGACGTATTTCATCTCAAGATAGTCCTCGATCCCGTGGTGTGACCCTTCGCGGCCAAGGCCGGATTGCTTGACCCCGCCAAAGGGCGCAAGTTCGGTTGAGATGATGCCGGTGTTCACGCCGACGATGCCATATTCCAGCGCCTCGGCCACTTTGTAGACGCGGCTCAGATCCTTGGCATAGAAATAGGACGCGAGGCCAAAGATCGTGTCGTTGGCCATGGCGATCACGTCATCTACGCTATCAAATTTGAACAGCGGCGCGAGGGGGCCAAAGGTCTCTTCCTTGGCGACCTTCATGTCCTGCGTCACGCCTGTCACGATGGTCGGGCCAAAGAAGTTGCCGCCCATGTCGTCCTTGGCGTTGCCCAGAATGATCTCGGCCCCGTTGTCGACTGCGTCCTTGATGTGCTCACGCACTTTGTCGGAGGCTTCGGGGTTGATGAGCGGGCCAAGGTCTGTGCCTTCCTCAAGGCCGTCGCCGACCTTCATCTTGCTCACCCGGTCTTTCAGCTTGGCCGCGAATGCGTCATAGACGCCCGCCTGCACATAGATCCGGTTGGCGCAGACACAGGTCTGGCCGTTGTTGCGGAACTTGCACATGATGGCACCCTCGACCGCCGCATCGAGATCGGCGTCGTCAAAGACGATGAACGGCGCGTTGCCGCCCAGTTCCATGGAGCATTTCATCACCTGATCGGCGGCCTGCTTCAGCAGGATGCGCCCCACTTCGGTGGAGCCGGTGAAGGTCAGCTTGCGCACGGCGGGGTTCTCGCAGAACTCCTTGCCCACGGCAGACGACGACGACGACGGCAGCACGTTGAACACACCCGCCGGGATGCCCGCACGTTCGGCCAGCACGCCCATGACGATGGCCGACAGCGGGGTTTCTGCCGCTGGGCGCGCGACGAAGGAACAGCCTGCCGCCAGCGCCGGAGCCGCCTTGCGGGTGATCATCGCATTGGGGAAGTTCCACGGCGTGATCGAGGCTGCCACACCGATGGGCTGCTTCATCACCATGATGCGTTTGTCGCGCTGGTGGCCGGGGATCATCTCGCCGTAGATGCGCTTGGCCTCTTCGCCGAAGAATTCGATGAAGGACGCGCCATAGGCGATCTCGCCCTTGGCTTCGGCCAGCGGTTTGCCCTGTTCGGCGGTGAGGATGGTGCCCAGATCGTCTTGGTTCTCCATCATCAGGTCGAACCATTTGCGCATCACGGCGGCGCGTTCCTTGCCGGTCCAAGCGGCCCAGTCCTTCTGCGCTTTTTCAGCTTGGGCAATAGCGCCCGCAACCTGTGCGCGGCTGAGGTCAGCGACCTGCGCAATGACATCGCCCCGCGCGGGGTTGGTCACGTCGAATGTGCCGTCGTCGCCATCAACCCATTGGCCACCGATATAGGCGCGTGTTTCCAGCAGGCTGGGGTCTTTGAGTAGTGATTTCAGATCCGTCTTTGCATCAGTCATGTCATCTCTCCGCTATTCTCTCTAGCCTCCAAAGCAACAACAGGTATGATTGTCCAGTTCAGTTTGATCAAATCCGGGGTGGGAGACCCAAATGATGCTTGATGATGCCTACGCAAATGCCGCCTATATTGATGGAGCCGACGCTTTTCCGCCCCGCTGGGAAAAGGACGCAGAGGCATTTCGCGCCGCGCTTGGCGCGCGGGCGCAGTTGAATGTCCGCTACGGCCCCTCGGACCGGCAAAAGTTCGATCTGTTCCAGCCCGAAGGCGTGTCACGCGGCACGGCGGTCTTTGTGCATGGCGGCTATTGGAAGGCGTTCGACAAGAGCTATTGGTCGCATCTGGCCGCCGGACCTTTGGCGCGGGGCTATGCTGTGGCGATGCCGTCTTATGACCTTTGCCCCGATGTGCGCATCTCTGAAATCTCGACCCAAATCGCCGCCGCGCTGACCGAAGTGGCGAACCGGACGCAGGGCACAATCGTCCTGTCGGGCCATTCGGCGGGCGGGCATTTGGTGGCGCGGATGACCGACCCTTTGCTGCTCGGCGCTGACGTGCGCGACCGGATCACGCGGATCGTGCCGATCTCTCCAGTGGCCGACCTCGCGCCGCTGCTCGAGACTGAGATGAACAACACCCTGCGTCTGGATGAAGTAGAAGCCGCCGCCGAAAGCCCGATAAACATGACCCCGCCACATGGCGTCGATGTAACCGTTTGGGTTGGCGCGGAGGAGCGGCCCGCCTTCCTTGAACAAGCCGAGAGTTTCGCCCGTAGCTGGGGCGCGAAGCAGGTGGTGGCCGAGGGCAAGCATCATTTCGATGTGATCGACCCGCTGGCCGAAGCCGATAGCGACCTGACCAAGGCACTTTTGGGCAGCTAAATCGCTTGCGCCCCGACAAATGCCCTGCGCCAAGGCGTAAGGCATTTGCCGCAGTGCCGCAGAGGCACTATGTCGGGAGAGCAAAGGCCCCTGTTCGGCCGCGCGACGTAATTGAAAGGGCCGAAGATGAAAATCGTCAAATGGGTGTTCTGGGTGTTCATCTGGGTGCTGGTGGGGGCATTTTTCCACTATACCCTGCCGCAGACCGATATCGTGCGGGTCACGGACACCTATGAAAAGCGGATCGACTTCGGCAATAGCTCGATTTTCTGGGCGGGCTCTTCGACCGACAGCGCCGGGCAGGCGGTCAACCGCGATGTCTTTTTCATCCAGACCCGCCGCGCCAAGGGCGATGTCATGGTTTACCGTAACGAAGACACCGGCTGGGGCTGGCCGCCCTATTTTAAATTCGACACCGCCAACCTTCAGGCCGAGGCCGCGGATGCGCGCAGTACCACCGGCGCGCCGCAGTATTACGCGCTGAAACACTACGGCTGGCGCAGTGAGCTTTTGTCGATCTACCCCAATGCCATCTCGCTTCGCGCGGTTGATGGGCCGGACGCGGTCAAGGGCATTCCCTTTGTCACCATCATCGCACTGCTGCTTTTCGCGGCGTTGGTCTATGCGATCTGGGTACGTTGGCGGCGGTTCCGCCGGGCGCGATTAGACCCAAAGATCGAGGCGATCGAAGACGACATCGCCGCGCGGCGGGGCCGCTTTGCCCGTTGGCGCGCTGAGCGTCGCGCGCGGAAGTAACCTTTTAAGAACTGCAAGCGCTGAGCGGGGCAAGAAGTGCCCCGCATTCAGATAAACTCTGGTATTCCATCCTATATGGACATCATCCTCATCACGACGATCATCGCGTCGCTCTTTGTGGTCATCGGCTTGGCTGAGCCTTTGGCGGCGCGGTTGCGCCTGCCGTTCAGCGTGATCCTTGCGGTCGTGGGCATCCTTATCGGGGCCTCGGCGATCTTTTTGCTGCGTACGGACCTGACCGATGCACTGAACCCGATGGCCGCGGCCATTCTGGGGTTGCCGATCCGGTCGAACGTCTTCCTTTACGTCTTCCTGCCGACGCTGTTGTTCCAAGCGACCTTGGGGATGAACCTGCGGCGCATGGTCGATGACTGGGTGCCGATTTTGGTGCTGGCCGTGGTGGCGGTGGTGGTGGCCACGGTCAGCATCGGCTACGCGCTTTTCTGGGTCAGCGCGATCCCACTGGCGGCTTGCCTGCTGATCGGGGCAATTGTTTCAACCACTGACCCGTCGGCGGTGGTCTCGATCTTTCGCTCCATCTCGGCCCCGCGCCGGTTGGCGCGGATCATTGAGGGCGAAAGCCTGCTGAACGATGCCGCGGCCATCGCGCTTTTTGGCCTTTTCATGGGCTATGTGATGCTGGGTATCCCCGACCCGGAGTTGGGCAACGCCCTTGCCCAATTCCCGATGTTGATCGCAGGCGGGGCGCTGGTGGGGTGGCTGGGCGCGCGGATCGCGGTTTGGATCATGGCGCTTTTCGCGCGGCATGAACTGGCGCAGCAGTCGATCTCAGTCGCGCTGCCCTATCTGGCTTATATCGTGGCAGAGCAAAGCGTTGGTGCGTCTGGGGTGATCGCCGTGGTCGCGGCAGGGTTGACGCTGAACCTCACCGCGCCGGGACGGCTGCCACCGCAGGCGCTGACCAACCTGCGCGAGCTTTGGGATGTGTTGGCCCATTGGGCGGGGGCGCTCATCTTTATCCTTGCCGCTTTGCTGATCCCGCGTCTGCTGGAAGAAGTCCGGCTAGAGGACTTTTTCCTCATAGCCGTGGTTGTGGTGGCTGCGATTTTCGCCCGTGCGGTGATCCTTTTTGGGCTGCTGCCCTTGCTGACCGCGGCAAAGCTTTCTCCGCCAGTTGAGCGTCCCTACCGCGCGGCGATCCTTTGGGGCGGGCTGCGCGGCGCGGTCACGCTGGCGCTGGCGCTGGCGGTAACGGAAAGCGTGCGGGTGCCGGATGACATTCAGCGGATCGTGGGTATCTTGGCCACCGGGTTCACGCTGTTCACGCTGTTGGCACAAGGTACAACGTTGCGCTGGATCATTGGGCGCTTGGGGCTGGATCAGCTTTCACCCATCGACCACGCGCTGTCACGGCAGGTCATCGCCGTGGCCTTGCAGACTGTGCGTGAGGATGTGGCCCAAACGACCGAGAATTACGACCTCAACCGCGATATTGTCCGCTCTGAGGCCAAAAGGTTTGGCGAGCGGCTTGAGACGGCGGTGAAGACCGCAGAAGATGCGACCGATATCCTTGACCGAGACCGCATTGCGCTTGGGCTCATCGCGCTTGCCGGGCATGAGCGCGATACGATCCTTGCGCGGGTGCGTGAGCGAACGATTTCTGCGCGCATGGCTGATGTGGTGCTCTCGGACGCGGATCGGCTGATCGAAGGCGCGCGGACCCAAGGCCGCAGCGGATACCAACGCGCCGCGCGGCGCAGCGTGGCCTATGGGCGCACTTTTCGCGCGGCTGCGGTGCTGCACGGGCGCTATGGTGTCTCTGGCCCGCTGGCGCGGATGACGGCAGACCGGTTTGAAATGTTGCTGTCGCAAAGGTTGATTTTGCGCGACTTGGGGACATTCATCGACGGCCGCATTCGGCGTATTCACGGGCGCCGGGTGGCAGAACTGCTGCATGACCTGCTGGCGCGGCGCATCGAAGGGATTGAAACCGCGCTTGAAGGGCTGCGGCTGCAGTACCCCGGCTATGCCGAGGAATTGGAACGGCGTTTCATTCGTCGCACCGCGCTGCGTTTGGAAGAGCGCGAATACACCCTCATGCGCGAGGATGGCCTATTCGGGGCCGAGGTCTATACCGCGCTGATGCAGGAATTGGCGACGCAGCGCATGGCGGCGGAAGGGCGGCCAGGGCTTGATCTTGCGGTACGGCGCGGGGCGTTCATTGAGCAATTCCCTCTGTTTACCGATCTGGGCCAAGCAGCCCTTAAGCGGCTCAGCCGGTCGCTGAAAACCCGCTATGTTGATATTGGCGACGTGGTTCTGCACAAAGATAGTCCCGCGCGCAGTGTGTTTTTCATCGCGTCGGGTGCGGTTGAATTGGAGGTCGCGGGCCAGACGTGGCGGCTGGGCCGGGGCGAAATGTTCGGACAGATGGCCATCTTGACCAACCGGGTGCGCCGGGTGGATGTCCGCGCCATTGCGCCTACGACCCTCTTGGTATTGGACGAAGACCGCTTTCGCCGCCTGCTTGAGCGTAGCGCGGCGTTGCGAGAGGCCGTTCGGGCCAGCGCGGAGAAGCGGGGGATCGATCCGGTTGATCTGATCTCTGGCGACGGTGCGAGGTGAGTGTGTAGGGGGGAAGCCCTGGGACGGCAGTAGGGTCGCTGGCCAAGTGTTTGGAACATAGGCTGTGCAGCGGTATTTAAGAAAGGATGAATGGGGGAGGTGCGCGAACATTTGCGGTCGGTGCGGCCAGTTGGCCAGCCGCACCGTAAACGGGGGGATCAATCGTCGTTTGTGATCTCGCCGGTGCTGGCGTCAATCAGCAGCTCGCGTTCGCCGCTGGCATCGGTCAGTTCGACCTCATAGACCATGCGATCGTCCTCGTCATCGAGGGACAGTTCCTCAACTTGGGTGCCGTCTTGGCCTTCAATTTCGGCCAGTGCTTTCATCAGCACCGCGCGGGAATCGCCGGCAGCGCGCAATTCATCCTCTTTGAACAGACCGCTGAGAAAGCTGGTCAGCTGTTCTTCGGATTGCGAGAGCACCTCGCCGGTAGTGGCGTTCACGGTGATTTCATAGACGGCTTCGCCACGGACAAGATCGATCTCATAGACCAGCGCGTCGCCTTCGGTTTCGATTTCAGCCTCTAGCACACCGCCGTCGATGCTGGCCTGCGCGGCCTTGATGGCCTGGGACATGCTGATCCGGTCTGTCTGCGGGGCAGTTTCTTGGGCAAACAGGGCCGCTGGGGCAAGGAAAAGCGTTGTGGCGATGGCGGTAAATTTATGTGGCATGGGTGACCTCTTGAATAGTGATGTCGTTCTGCCGGCCCGCTGATGGGCTGCGGTAACGGCGTTCCCGGCCCAACGCGTGGCGGTCGAGGCTGTTCCATGAGGTGAGAGCGGTGGCGTCAATCGGCGAAAAGGTTGTCAGTCTGGGCTATCGCGCGGGCTTTGTCGTCGCTGACGGTGAGGAACCGCGCCAGTGCTGCGGTATTTGTCTCTGTATCAGCGTATTCAGACAGGTATGTGTAGTTCTGGAATTGTGCATCGCGGATTAGGTCGACCTCATGCAGCATATCGGCTCGGATCGTTGGCAGCAGGCGCGAGAGGGTTTCTTGGGAAGTTTGGTCTCCGGCCAGCCCGATGCGCATGGCGTGACCGGTCAGATAGGTATCCGTTAGGCTACACTCGATCTCAAGCATGCGCACTTGGGCGCGGTCTGAGGCGAAATCATTCAGCAGGTCGAGATTGGATGTATCCATACAGACGATTAGCCGCGCGCTGTCGTAATAATCATAGAGCATCCGCATCAGCGCGCGCCGGTGCCGGGTGCGTTTTTCAAGCGTGGTTTGGATGCCGCCGAGATCCGGCAGGGGTGTGTCTTCCTCGCTAAACAGAAAGTCGATTGCGGGCAGGTTGGTTACCTGCCGCATCCGTTCCAAGACCCGTTTGGCCACATGCCATTTCTTGGCGATGACGATCAGCAGTTCCCGCTCGCGGCCAAGGCTGGCTTCGGTCTCCCAAAAACGGGTGGCAAAGCGGCGGCCAATGCGGCCCCGCGCGGTAAGGAACTTGAACAGGCTGCCGCCTTCGTTGCTGATCTGAAACTGCACGCCCCGCGCTGAATAGAGCAGGCCGAGACGGCGTTTGAGGTCCAGCGCCTCGGGGCTAATCTTGCGCGCGAAGAGGTAATCTTGGCTTAGCAGCAGGTCGTAGTGATCATTGTAAAAAGTAACCGGCATGCCGTAGTCGGTGAACAGCAGGAAGGTCAGGCTGCGGTTGGAGATTTCCCCCTCGGGGACGAGGTGGCGCACGAGGGTCTGAAAGAACGTTTCATCCGGGATCCAAGTGCTGCGGAAAAAGCGCATCACATCGCGGCGCTTGCGGGTGAATGTGATCAGCGCCTCGACCGTGCGGCGGCGCAGGCACCACCATTGGCTGCCGATTTGCACCTGTAGGTCGGCGGGGATCTTGCGCGTAAGGCCGAGGCGTTTTTGAACGTCGAACATCGCATAAAATCGCTTGCGCTGCGTGCGTTCGTTGAACCAATGGCGGTAGATCAGCCGCTCTTCTTTCCAGCCGGTTTTGATCCAGTCGCTTTCGAAAAAATCCACGCTTTCGATGAAGTCGGTGTCGTTATCATCAAGAAACTGATGCGCGTATTCTGCCGATTTGATTGCCATGCAATCGCCGGACATCAGGTAGAAATGCGTGGCGCGGGGAAAGCTTTCCATTGCGGCGTTGAGCGTATCGATCGTGGCCTGCACCAAAGACCATTCGCCCCAGCCGCAGCGGATAAGTTTGCGCGGGAAGGTGATGTTGGGATTGCCTTCCAAGGCGGCAGTGATCTGCGCATAATCGGCGGCACTGGCTGAGGCGTCAAAATGGATCGCCATGTAATCGCCGACTGCCGTCAGCCGTTCGGCCTGCCGGATGACGGCATCCGGATCCTTGTGGCACAACAAGATATAGGCAATTTTCGCCATGCAGGATACCGAATGTCCCTTGTCGTGGCCCGCTACCTCTGGCCCTTTACCGTGGATTGTTTACCTAGTTAATCGTGAAGACTGATTGAATAAACAGCATTTCTTTGCTTTTTTACGGCAAGGCCAAACTGTTGCTCAAAACAGTCAGCGTCAGCAGGAGGCAGGACGAGCATGGGTTTTCCCGGAACGTGGATGACGGAAAGTGAAAGCATGGTGTACCGCGTGGTGCCCAAATGCGCTTGTTCGACCATTGGCCAGATCATGTATTATTCCGATCACGGCGCATTCTTTGATGGGGACATTCATGATGCGAAATCGGGCATCCACAAATGGGCGTTGGATGCATCGCAAGGGCCGATCACCGAGAATGTGACGGCGCGCAAATCTTATGCTTTTACCTGTGTGCGCAACCCATACACGCGGATCCTGTCGTCCTTCTTTGACAAGATCTGCGGCATTCAGCGCAACGGGCGGCGGTATCGGGGGAACATGGTGCCGCTGTTGGTGCAGAAATACGGGATCGATGTGGGCGGCGATGATGGCAAGCAGGAGTTTGACCAGATTGCCAGCTTCCGGCGCTTCTTGCTCTTTGCGCGCGATACCATTCGTTGGCGGCGGCCGATGGATCCGGACATTCACTGGTCTGCGGTGTCGGGCCATGTCAGCACCTTCATTATCAATGGCGGCACCTACGACAATATCTTTTGGACCGAGCAGTTTAACGATGGCATGCAACAAGTGCTCGACGCGGTAGAGACGCCGCATAAGGTTGATCTGGCGGCGATCCCTCGGTTCAACGAAAGCGAAGGCCATGGGCCTAAGCGGGCGCATCCGGTTGAGGATTACTTTGACGATCTGTCGATGCATCTGATGCGCGAGATCTACAAACGCGACTTTGATCTGTTCAAATATGACTTCGACAATCCCGGCAATAAGCTGCCCGTGGGAGAGATTGATCTGGATGAGGTGCACGCCAAACTAGGTGACTGAGCGGCTGCATCTTGCACCGGGGCGGGTCGCGCTCTACATGCTTTGGCATGTCACAGGTCAAAACCAGCTCCAAATCCGATCCGAATTACAAGGTGATCGCCGAAAACCGCCGCGCGCGGTTTGATTACGCTATCGAAGAAGACATCGAATGCGGCATCATCCTTGAAGGGTCCGAGGTGAAATCTCTGCGCGAAGGCGGGGCGAATATCGCCGAGAGCTATGCCGCCGTGGAGGATGGCGAGCTGTGGCTGGTGAACTCCTATGTAGCACCCTACCGGCAGGCGAAGACCTTCCAGCATGAGGAACGCCGCCGCCGCAAGTTGCTGATCAGCCGCAAGCAACTGGCCGATCTGTGGAACGCCACGCAGCGCAAGGGCATGACGCTCGTGCCTTTGGTGATGTATTTCAACCATCGTGGCATGGCCAAGATCAAGATCGGTGTCGCTAAGGGTAAGAAGCTGCATGACAAGCGCGAAACGGCGGCCAAGCGCGACTGGTCGCGGCAGAAGCAGCGGTTGTTGAAAGACCACGGGTAAGAAGCACGCCCTAGCCCGGAATCAAGCCGCAGGCGCCGGGCCATCGCCTGCCCCTCTCCGGGGTAGGCGATTTGGTGAGGCTGGGTGCTCCTTCGCAAGCACACATCAAACCTGAACTATAAAGTGGCATGAATACCCCATAGCATTGCCAACCCAGGGGCAGGCAACGCCTCTCACCAGCCCCCTTCCACTTGCCAGCACCCCCTACCGGTTATAGTCAGAGGCAACGCCCGCGACGAAGGAGGCCCCAATGGCCGACGATCCCAAGACATTGGTTTCAACCGACTGGTTGGCTCAGCACCTGAAAGACCCCGATCTGCGCATCCTTGATGCCTCGTGGTATCTGCCCGACGCCGGGCGTGATCCGAAGGCCGAGTATGACGCCGCCCATATTCCCGGCGCGCGGTTCTTTGACATTGATGACATCTCTGACGCGCGGTCGGACCTGCCGCATATGGCCCCCCCGATCGAGAAATTCATGTCGCGCCTGCGCGCCATGGGCGTGGGCGATGGGCATCAGGTGGTGGTCTATGACGGTGCCGGGCTGATGTCGGCGGCGCGTGTCTGGTGGCTCTTCCGCCTGATGGGGCAGGAGAACGTCGCCGTGCTGGATGGTGGTTTGCCGAAGTGGCAGGCCGAGGATCGCCCGACCGAGGATATGCCGCCCGTGCCGCGTGACCGCCATATGACCGTGCGCTTCCAGAACCAGATGGTCCGCGATGTCACCCAAGTGGCCCATGCCTCGAAACTTGGCGATCCGCAGATCGTCGACGCCCGCGCCGCTGCCCGGTTCCGTGGTGACGCGCCCGAGCCGCGTGCGGGGTTGCGTGCGGGGCATATTCCCGGCGCGCGCAATGTGCCCTTCACCGAGCTGCTGAACGACGACAAAACGATGAAGACCCCCGAGCAGACCCGCGCCATCTTTGAGGCCGCAGGCATTAACCTGTCCAAACCCGTCATCACCTCCTGCGGGTCGGGCATCACTGCCGCCGTACTGGCGCTGGCGCTGGAGCGGACGGGGCATCGCAAATGGTCGCTTTATGATGGCTCATGGGCGGAATGGGGCATGTTCCCCACCGTGCCCGTCGCCACTGGCGCGGCTTAACCTTTTTCTGATCACATTCAACCGGAGAACCCCATGTTCGAGACGCTCAAGGCGCAGCCCGCTGACAAGATCCTCGCCCTTGTACAGGCCTACCGCGAAGACCCGCGTGACACGAAGATCGACCTTGGTGTCGGTGTCTATAAAGACGCCAGCGGCAACACCCCGATCATGCGCGCCGTGAAAGCCGCCGAGCAGAGCATCTGGGAAAGCCAAGACACGAAGGTTTACACCGGGCTGGCCGGCGATCCGGCCTATGCCGATGCGATGGCTGCGCTGGTGTTGGGCGATGCCGTGCCCCGCGGTGCAGTCGCGGCGGCTGCCACCCCCGGCGGCACGGGCGCTGTGCGTCAGGCCTTTGAACTGGTGCGCATGGCGAACCCGCAGGCGCGGGTGTTTGTCTCTGACCCGACATGGCCGAACCACCTGTCGATCCTGTCCTATCTGGGCATGGAAGTGGTGAACTACCGCTATTTTGACAGTGAAACCGGCGGCGTGAATTTTGACGGGCTGATCGAAGACCTCAAGACCGCCAAAAAGGGCGATGTGGTGCTGCTGCACGGTTGCTGCCACAACCCGACAGGCGCGAACCTCAACAGCAGTGAATGGGACGCGGTGATCGAAGTGCTGCAAAGCACCGGTGCCGTCCCGATGATCGACATCGCCTATCAGGGCTTTGGCGATGGGTTGGAAGCCGATGCCGCCGCGACCCGCAAAGTGGCCTCCTCGGTGCCGGAATGCCTGATCGCGGCCAGCTGCTCCAAGAACTTTGGCATCTACCGCGAGCGGACCGGCATCCTGATGATGGTCGCCTCGGAAGCCGCACAGGGGCTGAACCAAGCCACGCTGGCCTTCCTCAACCGTCAGAACTACAGCTTCCCGCCCGATCATGGCGCGCGGATCGTGTCGACTATTCTGACCGATGCTGAGCTCAAAGCCGATTGGATGGCCGAGCTTGAAGACGTGCGTAACACCATGCTGGCCCTGCGCGAACAACTGGCTGGTGAGTTGCAGCGCCTGTCTGGGTCGGACCGTTTTGGCTTTCTCGCCCAGCACCGCGGCATGTTCTCGCGCCTTGGCACCACGCCGGACAAAGTAGAGGCGCTGCGTGAAAAGCATGGCATCTATATGGTGGGCGACAGCCGCATGAACATCGCAGGGTTGAACCAGAACAGCGTGCCAATTCTGGCCCGTGCGATCATTGACGTAGGCATCTAACGCCTGTTCGGGCCGCGCCTGTCGCGGCCCGATCTCTCCTGACATCCTCGATTGTTCCGGAGAGTGATACGCTATGCCCCGGTTATGTCTCGATTAAATCAAATCTTGGCCGGAATGGCCTGTTTGGTTACCCTAAACGAAAACTTAGGGTCAGGCAGATTTTAGAATCAATTTTTCAGTGCATTCGATTGGATGTAGCCTCGCCGGCCATACAGCTGGTGATTGTGACAGCCACGCTCGTCACCGGGTTGGGCGTTTGGGTGCGTGGGCATAGCAGCCTGCCCGGCAAACATTGGTTCCTTTCGGCCATTGTTGCCATGGACCTTTGGCTGCTTTCGGTCGGGATCGAACTCTCTGCCCCTTCAGCCACCTGCGCCTTTGCGATCAGCCGATGGTCTTGGATCGGCTTTGTCCTGCTGCCGACCTTCTGGGCTTTCTTTCTGTACGAATACGCGCTTGGGGCCAAAGTGCCACGCTGGCTGGTGCCTCTGGGTGTTGTTATAGCGCCTGCGTTAATCACATCCGCCGCGGTGACGACGGACTGGCACCAGAAATTTTACGGACCAGAGACCAAATGGTTAACCGGGGAGGATGGCTCTTTCGTCCTGTCAGACCATGGTCCGCTGTTCTTTGTGGCGATCACATATCTCTATATGGTGATCATGGCGGCAGCGGTTGTAGCAGGGAGCGCAGTTCGGACGGCCAACCCCGCGGTGCGCAGTTTCTTTCACAAGCTTTTTGCAGCGACGCTCATTCCGATGGTCGCCAATCTGGCCTATATTCTGGGTGGGTTTACGCTTTTTGACACCGACCCCACGCCATTCTCCTTTGCCCTGTCACTGACGCTTGTGGTTTGGCTGGTGGCCGACAATCGCTGGATCGATGTCAGCGCAATCGCGCGGGAGCTATTGTTTTACAACAGCACCGACCCCGTCTTTGTAATTGACCCAGCGGGGGCGGCGATTGAAACGAACCCCGCGGCGGCAGAGTTGCTGCGCAAAGAGGCGGAGCCTGTCCCGCTCCTGCGCGATTTTGGAGAGTTGGGTCCCATTGTACGCTACCTCGCGGCACGGGGATGCCTGCCGGATGTGACCGACATTCAGCTGGGCCGCCGCCATTTTGCGGTTCGCGCTCATGCGATTTCATTGGGTGAGGGGCAAAAACAGGTTGGCTGGGCAGTCGCGCTTTTGGATGTGACCGTGCAGAAAATCGCCGCACAAAAAGCGATCGCTGCCGAGCAGATGCAGGCGCAATTCCTTGCCACGGTTAGCCACGAACTGCGGACCCCGCTGACGGTGATCAATGGGGCTCTTGGCCTGTTGTCTCAAGGCGGGACAAAGGTAAACGACGCGCAAAAAGCCCGCCTGATTGGGCGGGCGACCAGCAGCTCTGACACGCTAACGAAACTTGTGAATGATCTGATTGATACCCAAAGCCTGAGCAGCGCGCAGTTCAGCATGGCGCTGGAACCTTGCGCCCTTGGCCCCATGGTGCAAAGTGCGGTGGCGCGCGCCGAAAGCCTGCAGCCCGACAAATGTATCCGCTTTTCCTGCGACCTCCCTGAGGTTGCACTTGTTGTGCAAGCGGATGCCGAGCGGATGGCCCAGGCTTTGGACAATGTGCTTTCTAACGCTGTGAAGTTCTCTTTGCCGGGTGGGCTGGTCGAGATCAGTTTGCAGCAGCACAAGGCCATGGCGGAAGTGACTGTAACCGATAGCGGCTGTGGCATCCCACCGGGAGCTGAGGATCAAGTTTTCGCGCCCTTTTCGCAGATCGATAGCTCCGACACAAAAACCGCCTATGGCAGTGGGCTGGGCCTGCATATCACCCGGCAAATCTTGGACCGTCACAGCGGCCATGTCCGCTATGTCAGCGCGCCGGGTGTCGGCACGACTTTCACGATTGCGTTGCCATTAGCCCCCTAACGCAGACCGCCCGGCCATTTCGGGCCGGGCGGTGTTATGTCTTACGTTTGGCGCGGGCGTCTTAGCCTTTGGCAAACTCGGGGTAGGCTTCCATCCCCAGCTCCGACATATCCAGCCCGGTGATCTCGGCTTCTTCGCTGACGCGGATGCCTGAGACGGCTTTGATGATCATCCAGACGACAAGGCTGACCACGAAGACGAAGATGCCCACTGCGGCAAAGCCGGTGATCTGTGTGACGAAGGATGTGCCTTCGGTGTAGACCGGCACAACCAGTGTGCCCCAGAAGCCAGCGATCAGGTGAACCGGGATCGCACCGACCACGTCATCGATCTTGAACTTGTCGAGCATCGGCACGGTCAGTACCACGATGACACCGCCCACAGCACCGATCCAAAGCGCGCCGAACAACGTCGGGTCAAGCGGCCCCGCGGTGATTGAGACAAGACCCGCCAGCGCGCCGTTGAGCACCATGGTCAGGTCGACCTTTTTATAAAGCACCTGAGTCAGGATCAGCGCGGCAACAGCGCCGGCTGCGGCAGCCATGTTGGTGTTGGCAAAGATCTGCGCCACGGCGTCCACGTCTTCGATGGTGCCCATGGCAAGCTGTGAGGCACCGTTAAAGCCGAACCAGCCCATCCACAGGATGAACGTACCCAGAGTGGCAAGCGCAAGGTTGGAGCCCGGCATTGGCACAACGCGGCCATCCTTGGCGTATTTGCCCAAACGTGGCCCCAGTACGATGGCCCCGGCGAGGGCGGCAAAACCACCAGCGGCGTGCACGAGGGTCGAACCGGCGAAGTCGCTAAAGCCCATCGCGGAAAGGAAACCGCCGCCCCACTGCCAGGATGCTTCCATCGGGTAGATGAAGCCTGTGAGGACGACCACGAAGATCAGGAAGGGCCAGAGTTTGATCCGCTCGGCCAGCGCGCCCGAGACGATAGAGGCGGTGGTGGCGCAGAACATCAACTGAAAGAAGAAGTCGGAAGCGTTGGAATAGCCGCCTGCGTCGATCTCGGTTTTGATGTCTTTGGTTGCGAATGTGCCAAAGATGCCCTCAATGATCCAGTTGCCCTCACCGGGATACATGATGTTGTAACCGACCAGCCAATACATAACCGCCGCGATGGCAAAGAGGCCCATGTTCTTGGTCAGCTGCGTTGTGACGTTCTTGGAGCGGACAAGCCCGGCCTCTAGCATGGCGAAACCTGCCGCCATCCAAAAGACGAGGAAGCCGCCGATCAGGAAGAGGAGCGTGTTAAAGATGAAGGTCGTATCCGCCAGCGTCGCGTATTCTGCGTCCTGTGCCAGCGCCAGCCCGGGCAGAGCGCTGACCGCCGCTGCGAGGGGAAGTATTAAGATGGGTTTCATATGGTCGTTTCCTGTCTGCGGGTCCGAATGCGTGCTTACCGAAGTGGGCGGTTGCCCGTGCAGCATGAGAAAACGAGGAATCAGGCGCTCTTGGACAGGTTTGCTTGCCAAATTTGCGCCAATCATTGGCATCGTCGCTTAAAAAGCGGGCGCCGGTTGGAATCTGCTTATAAATTAATCAGACATTTGACGCCGATTGCGCGTTGCAGCGCTAAACAATCCGCTGCAAGCAGTTTAGAGTGTCGAAAAATCAGGCCGGGCAGGCAATTATATGACCGATAAAAACAAGCGCAAACGCCCTCTCGTGGCTGACAAACGGTATTCGGGCAAAGCCAAGCCGAAGCCCAAGGCGAGCGCGCAGGCCAAACCAGCCGCGCGCAAGGCGGCACCCGCGCGTCGTAAGGCGACCCGAGCCAAACGGCCTCGGCGCGGGGGGATAGTTGGCTTCTTCGCCGCACTGGCCCGTTGGTTCTGGCGTTTGATCTGGACAATTACATGGCGTGTGAGCCTTGTGGCCTTCCTCGTGTTGGCCTTGGCTGTCGGCTATATCTACACCACGATCCCGCCGCTCGAAGCGTTGCTTGATGGCCGCGCGCGCGGCTCTGTCACCATGTTGGACCGCGAAGGCGATGTCTTTGCCTGGCGCGGTGACCAGTTTGGCGGCGTGGTCTCGGCTGAATCCGTCTCCAAGCACCTCAAGAACGCGGTCATCGCCACCGAAGACCGGCGCTTCTACCGACACTTCGGCGTCAGCCCGCGTGGCATCGCATCGGCGGTGCGCATCAACCTCAGTGAGGGGCGCGGCCCGCTTTCGGGCCACGGCGGTTCGACCATCACGCAGCAAACGGCCAAGCTGCTGTGTTTGGGCGAACCCTATGATGCCAGCTCGGGCATGACCGAGAAAGAGTATGAGGCCGATTGCCGTAGGTCCTCCTTAAGCCGCAAAGCCAAGGAAGCGCTCTTTGCCGTGGCGATGGAGCTGAAATACTCCAAGAACGACATTCTCTCGATCTACCTCAACCGTGCCTATATGGGCGGTGGTGCTTTTGGTGCCGAGGCTGCAGCACAGCGTTTCTTTGGCAAACCCTCGGCGGCGCTTTCCGCCTCTGAAGGTGCGATGCTGGCCGGTCTGCTGACCGCGCCCACCACGCTATCGCCCACCAACAACCTTGATCGGTCGCAAAGTCGCGCCGCCACGGTGATCCGCCTGATGGAAGAGCAGGGCTATCTGTCCGCAGCGGAGGCCGATGAAGCCATCGCCAATCCCGCACAACTCTCCGAAGCGGCCGAGGCCGAGGCCGGTGGCTACTTTGCCGATTGGGTTATGTCCTCGGGGCCAGAGTTCTTTACCCGCAACACCACCGAAGATGTCATCATCAAAACCACCCTCGACCAACGCATTCAGCGCGCCGCCGAGGACGGGCTGAAATGGATTTTTGAGAATAAGGTGAAAGACACCTCCAAGGCGCAGGCGGCGATTGTCGTCATGTCTTCGGATGGCGCCGTGCGCGCGCTGGTGGGCGGGCGCAAGACCAAGGTCGCAGGGGCGTTCAACCGTGCCACGCAAGCGATGCGTCAGACCGGGTCGGCGTTCAAACCCTTCATCTATGCCGCCGCACTCGATTTGGGCTATTCGCCCGATGACATCATCGTCGACGAACCCTACTGCCTGAACATTCCCGGATCGGGCGAATGGTGTCCCAAGAACTACACCAAAAACTTCAAAGGTCCGGTAAGCCTGACCGACGCGCTAAAGGATTCGTTGAACATCCCGGCGGTAAAGGTCTCTGAAAGCGTTGGCCGCGAGACGGTGAGTACGGTCGCCACGCAGTTCGGCATCAAAAGCGATCTGGCCGCTGGTCCGGCGCTGGCGCTTGGCGCGTCGGAAGGCACCCTGCTTGAGATGACCGGCGCTTATGCGGGCATCCTGAACGGCGGCTCGTCGGTGACGCCGTACGGTCTGGTTGATCTGCGTCTGCTGGGCGAGACGGAACCGTTGATGGGCACCGGGGGCGGTATCAACGAGCGGGTGATTCAAGAAGATGCCGCGCGCCAGTTAGTCTATATGATGGAGAAGGTGATCTCGGAAGGGACCGGCCAGCGCGCCCAGTTTGGCGGACGGCAATTGGCCGGCAAGACCGGAACCACCTCTGCCAACAAGGACGCATGGTTCGTTGGTTTCTCGGCGGATTACGTGGCCGGTGTTTGGATGGGTTATGACGACAACACGCCGCTGACCGGGGTCACGGGCGGCGGTCTGCCCGCAGAAATCTGGCGCGAAACCATGAGCCGCGTCCATGAGGGGATGCCGCTAACCGAATTGCCAATGTTGGCCCCGGCCCCGCCAAGCAATTTCACTCAAGTGCAGCCTGAACCCCAGCCGCAACCGCAGCAACCGCAACAGCCCCAAGGCGGCAACCGAGGCGGTGGTGCTGAAAACGTAATCGACCGGGTGTTGCGCGACATCTTTGGCGGCGGGAGCAGTGGCAGCGGCTCTGCCGCACCCGCGCCGGGCTTTCTCGACCGCTAACTCGGTCGGGTGCCAGACTCTCAGAAAAGGAGGGTTGGCAATAGGTTGTTAAATTAATTATGCCTTTAAGTAAGGTATGGTGCGCGAGACAACGGTGCCGGGCTGCTGACGGGGTCGAAAGGTATCGATGCAAAGCGATGTGGTAAAAAGAGGGCTGTCAGAACTGCGCAGCGTGCGCAGCCGCAGCCGGGGTCTTTATTGGGCCGTGGCCTTGTTCAGCCTTTTCGCCAATCTGCTCATGCTCACTGGTCCGCTTTATATGCTTCAGGTCTATGACCGCGTGCTCGGCTCTGGTTCAGAGGAAACCTTGATCGCCCTCTCGGTCCTCGTGGTCTTTCTTTATGGTGTGATGGGGGTGTTGGATTACACGCGCGGTCGGATCATGGCGCGGGTGGGCGCGCGGTTTCAATCCGATCTCGACCGGCGGGTGTTTGACGCAGTCGTGCGTAAATCCGCCGTGGCCCCAGATGTTAAAACCAACGCAGGTCTTGCCGATCTCGAAGCTGTGCAGCGTTTAATGACCTCGCCCGTGCTGATGGCCGCATTTGATGCGCCGTGGACGCCGATTTTCTTCGCCGCGATCTTTCTGTTCCATCCGCTGCTGGGGTGGCTGGCGGTAAGCGGTGCGGTGGTGCTGGTCGCGATCACCGTGGCAAACCAAATGCTGTCGCGCGAAAGCCAAGCGCGGGCAGGCACCGCAGGGCAGGCGGCGAATGCCATGTCAGACCAGATCAGGGTTGAGGCCGAGATGGTGCAGGCCATGGGAATGCGCGATGCGGCTTTCACGCGCTGGCAGCAGGCCCGTGGCCAGGCGCTTGAGCAGCAGGTCAGGGCCACGGATGTCGGCGGAACATTCACGGCGATGACCAAGACGCTGCGGTTGTTTTTGCAATCCGCGATGCTGGGGCTTGGTGCCTGGTTGGTCTTGCAAAATCAGATGACGCCGGGTGCGATGATCGCCGGTTCTATCTTGTTGGGGCGGGCCTTGGCGCCGGTTGAATTGGCGTTGAACCAATGGCCCGTGGTGCAACGCGGACGGGCGGGTTGGGCCAATCTCGCGCAGCTGTTGGGGGCCGTGAGGGTTGAGCCCACGCGCACCACGCTGCCCAAACCGAAAGCCAGACTGGTTGCCAAAGCGTTGACCGTTGTCGCACCGGGCGAAAAACAGGCCGCGATAAAGTCAGTGAACTTTGTTGTAGAGCCGGGGCAGGCGGTGGGTGTCATCGGCCCCTCGGGTGCGGAGAAATCAACACTGGCCCGCACGATCACCGGCGTCTGGCAGCCTGCGGGGGGCACAATCCGTCTGGATGGGGCCGCGCTTGAGCATTACGGAAGCGAGACGCTGGGACGGCATATCGGATACCTGCCGCAGAGGGTGCAATTGTTCGACGGTACCATCGCTGAAAACATTGCCCGGCTGTCACCCGACCCCGACGATGCAAAGGTGGTCAAAGCCGCCAAAATGGCTGCGGCCCATGAGATGATCCTCGAATTCCCTCAAGGCTATGACACCCCCATTCGCGCGGGCCAAATACGGCTCTCTGGGGGGCAGATGCAGCGCATCGGGCTGGCGCGCGCGCTTTATGATGACCCGGTGATTATTGTGTTGGATGAGCCGAACTCGAACCTCGATAATGTCGGTTCTCAGGCGTTGAACCATGCGATCCGGCAGATGAAAGCCAGCGGGCGCTCGGTGTTGATCATGGCGCACCGCCCGGCGGCCATTCAGGAATGTGACACGCTCTTGGTGCTCGACAACGGTATGCGCAAAGCCTTTGGCCCCAAGGACGAAGTGCTGGCCGAAATGGTGCAGAACCACCGCGAAATCAAACAGGCGCCCGCGCATTCCGGGGGGGTGGCATGAGCGATCAGTCTGACAAACGTTGGTCGGCAACACGGCCCTTGATCCTTGGGTTTCTGGGGCTGTTCGTGCTTTTTGGTGGGTTCGGCACATGGGCCATGACCAGTCAAATCACTGGGGCTGTGGTCGCGTCAGGCCGGATCGAAGTCGACCGAAATCGGCAGATCGTGCAGCATGAAACGGGCGGCGTGGTGGCAAAAATCTTGGTGGATGAAGGCGATAGCGTCGCCGCTGGGGATGTTTTGTTGCAGCTTGACGCAGAGCAGTTGACCTCGCAGTTGGCCATCATTGAGGGGCAACTTTATGAGCTCATGGCCCGCCGGGGACGTTTGGAAGCGCAGCGTGACGAAGCCGAAGAAGTTGTCTTTGACAAAGAGTTGAACGCCGCGGCGTCTGCAAACCCGGATGTGCAGGAACTGGTGGATGGCCAGCGCAACCTGTTCGACGCGCGCCGCGTCAGCGTGGCCCAAGAGCTTGAGCAATTGGGCAAACGCCGGGCGCAGATCAATGCGCAGATACGCGGGGTCGATGCGCAGGAAACGGCGCTTGCCCGGCAGTTGGAACTGATCGAAGAAGAGTTGGGCAATCAGCAGTCGCTGCTGGATCGCGGGCTGACGCAAGCCTCTGCCGTCTTGAACCTGCAACGCGAACAAGCCCGGCTTCGCGGGCAGATCGGCGAACTCTCAGCGCAAAAGGCGCAGTCGCAGGAACGCGTGACAGAGATCGATATTGAGCGGCTCAAGCTGCGCTCGGCCGGCCGCGAAGAGGCGATTACCCAACTCCGGGATCTGCGTTATCGAGAATTGGAGATCGCCGAACAGCGCCGCGCGCTTAAGGGTGAAATCGACCGGCTCTATATTCGCGCACCGGTGTCAGGGGTGATCTATGCCATGCAGGTGCAGACCCCACGCTCGGTCGTGCGCGCGGCGGAGCCGTTGATGTACCTCGTCCCCCAAGATCGCCCGCTGATCATCGCCTCACGGGTGCAAACAATTCATATTGATCAAGTCGCCGTCGGGCAGGAAGTGAACCTGCGCCTGTCCGCTTTGAACCAACGCACCACGCCGGAATTGGTGGGGAAAGTCTTGCAGGTTTCAGCAGATTCCATTGAAGATGACGCCACTGGCCAGACCTACTACCGCGCCGAGATTGCGCTTAACCCCGGCGAGACGGACAAACTGGAAGAGGGCACGATCCTGCTCCCCGGCATGCCCGTAGAGGCGTTCATCCGAACCGGCGAACGTACTCCCATGGCCTATCTTCTCAAGCCGATGGCAGATTATTTTGCCCGTGCTTTCCGGGAAAGCTGAGACACTGGGCTGGGGGATCGGCAAAGGGGCTTTTCCTCGGGGCGGCGGGCGGTTAGCGTCCGGTTAAACTCTAGCCAAAGGAAACCGCCATGTCCCTGACCGCCCGCCTTGCCGAGCTCGGCATCACTCTGCCCGACGCGCCCGCACCTGCCGCGAACTATGTGCCCTTCGTGGTCACTGGCAATACGGTCTATGTCTCGGGCCAGATCTCCAACGGGCCCGATGGGTTGATCACCGGGCGTTTGGGCGATGGCATGGATGTCGAGGCCGGGGCCGCCGCCGCGCGCAGCTGCGCGTTGAGCCTTTTGGCGCAGGTTCGTGCGGCCTGTGACGGCGATCTGGATCGGCTTAAGCGGGTGGTGAAATTGACCGGTTTTGTGAACTCCACCGCTGATTTCACCGACCAGCCCAAAGTCATCAACGGCGCGTCCGATTTCATGGTCGAGGCTCTGGGCGACACGGGCCGTCACGCCCGCTCGGCGGTTTCTGCCGCATCGCTGCCACTGGGCGTTGCTGTCGAAATCGAAGGCATCTTTGAAATCGAATGACCCTTCCTAAGGCCTTTCTGAACACCCCGCTGGCGCACCGCGCGCTGCATGAAGTGACCGCCGGACGGCCCGAAAACAGCCGTGCGGCGGTGCGTGCGGCGGTGGAGGCGGGTTTCGGGATCGAGATTGACCTGCAACTTAGCGCCGATGGCAAAGCGATGGTCTTTCACGACTATGGGCTGGAGCGATTGACCGCAGAGCGCGGTGCGGTCCGGCTGCGCGAAGCAAGCGCCCTTGCGGCGATCCCGTTGAAAGGCGGCGATGAGGGGATCCCGACGCTTGAGGAAATCCTCGATCTTGTGGGGGGGCGCGTGCCACTGCTGGTGGAGTTCAAGGATCAAGACGGTGGCATGGGGCCGGACGTGGGCCCGCTTGAGGCGGCCGCTGCCAAGTTGATTGGCAGCTATCGCGGTGATCTGGCGGTCATGTCGTTTAATCCGCATTCGGTGCGCGAACTTGCGCGCCTGCTGCCCGACGTGCCGCGCGGATTGACCACCAGCGCCTACCGCCCCGACGAATGGCCGTTGCCCGCGCAAACTTGCGACAGGCTGCGTGGGATTCCCGATTATGCCGGGAGTGGTTCCTGTTTCATCAGCCATGAGGCTGACGACCTGAGCCGCCCGCGCGTGGCGGAGCTAAAGGCCGCAGGGGCGGCGGTGCTCTGTTGGACGATCCGCAGTCAAACAGAGGAAGACATCGCGCGTCAGGTGGCGCAGAACGTGACCTTTGAGGGCTATCTGCCGCAACCGCGCCCTTGATCTGCGGGGCCAAGGCCACACATAGGACGCAAGGCAGGCAAGGCTCAGATGAACGCGCAGGAAATCGAGATTACGGTGGTGCCGGAACTGGCACAGATCGGCCAAGAGGAGTGGGACGCATGCGCCTGCCCTGAGGCCGCAGAAGGCGCGCGGCCGCGCGATCCCTTCACCACCTACCGTTTTCTTTCAGCGCTAGAGCGGAGCGGATCAGTTGGCCCCGGCACGGGCTGGCAACCGCAATATCTGATAGCGCGCCTCGCAGGCCAGGTGATTGCCGTGGCCCCGATGTATGCCAAATCGCACAGCCAAGGCGAGTATATCTTCGACCACAACTGGGCGCATGCCTATGAGCGCGCGGGCGGGCGGTATTACCCTAAACTGCAGATCGCTGTGCCGCACACCCCCGCCACCGGGCGGCGTTTCTTGGTGCGGCCTGAGTTTGAAGAGACGGGCACCGCAGCGTTGGTTCAGGGCGCGGTGCAGCTGACCGACAACAACGCGCTGTCGTCTTTGCATGTCACCTTTTGCACCCAAGAAGAGGTCGCGCGGGCGGAGGGCTTGGGCCTTATGAGCCGCAAGAGCCAGCAGTTTCACTGGCACAACCGCGACTACGCCGATTTTGACGGTTTCCTCGCCAGCCTGTCCTCGCGCAAGCGCAAGAACATCCGCAAGGAACGCGCGCAGGCGCAGGATTTCGGCGGCAGCATCCACACGTTCACCGGAGATCAGATTGAGCCGGAACATTGGGACGCTTTTTGGCAGTTCTACCAAGACACCGGCGCGCGGAAATGGGGCTCGCCTTACCTCACGCGTGAGTTTTTCGACCATGCGCAAGAAAGCCTGCGCGACGATATTGCGCTGGTGCTGGCCGAGCGCGACGGGCGTTGGATTGCTGGGGCGCTAAATTTCATCGGTGCAGAGACGCTTTTTGGCCGCTACTGGGGCTGCACCGAGCATCACCCCTTTTTGCATTTCGAACTGTGCTATTATCGCGCGATGGATTTCGCCATCGCGCATGGGCTTTCCCGTGTCGAGGCGGGCGCGCAGGGCGAGCACAAGCTCGCGCGGGGCTATCTGCCGTCGCCAACGTGGTCGCTTCATTGGATGCGCGACCCCGGCTTTGCCTCTGCCGTGGGTGAATATCTACAGGCCGAGCGTAACGCCGTGGATGAGGAGATCAGCGTGCTGACCGACTACGGCCCCTTCAAAAAGACGACGATCGAGGAACAAGAATGACCGAGAGATTAAGCATCGAGACCCGCAAAACCCTTCTGCAACCGCTGTTCAACACCGGTTGGGAAATGGTCGAAACCCGTGATGCGATCCACAAGACGTTCAAGTTCAAGGATTTCGCCGATGCCTTTGGTTGGATGACAAGGGTGGCTATTTGGGCGGAAAAATGGAATCACCATCCCGAATGGAGCAATGTTTACAGCCGTGTGGAGGTAACGTTGATCACCCATGACGTAGACGGGCTTAGCTCGCTTGATGCGAAACTGGCGCGTAAGATGGATGGTCTCTTTGGGGCCGGGAACGACTGACGGAGAGACCGGATGGAAGATTTGATTGAAACGGAACTGTGGCAGGGCAAGACGATCGCCGATCTGCTGACGCTCGAATTTCTTGCCAGCGCGGCGGGATCGGTGATTGGCGCGATCGTTATTCTTCTGCTGGGCTGGATCATTTCCAGTTGGCTACAGCACCGGGTGGAGAACCTTGGCAAGCGGCACAAGCATCTGGACGAGATGTTGTTCGAATTCCTCGCCTCCATCGTGCGCTATGTGGTGCTAGGCTTCACAATTCTCTTTGTGCTCAATACCTTCGGGGTCAAGACGACCTCGGTCGTGGCGGTCATCGGTGCGGCGGGTCTGGCGATTGGTCTGGCGTTGCAAGGCACGCTGTCGAATGTCGCGGCAGGCGTTATGCTGATCCTGTTCCGCCCGATCAAAATCGGCGATTTTGTGGTCATCGCCAGCGAGATGGGCACAGTCAAACAGATCAACCTGAACTACACGGTGCTGGCTGACCTCAGCAATGTGCAGGTCATCGTGCCGAACTCCGAAGTTTGGGGCAATGTGATCACCAACTATTCCGTCAACCTGACACGCCGCGCGGAGTGGACCTTTGGCGTGGGCTATGGGGCGAACCTCAAGACTGCTGAAGAGATCATTCGTAGCACCATCATGGAGGATGAGCGCGCCCATACGGATCCTGAGCCCTTTATTCAGGTGAACAACCTCGGCGACAGTTCTGTGGATTTCTTGGTGCGGGTTTGGTGCAGTGCCGGGGACTACTTTGCCTTCAAGGCCGATATGACCCGCAAGGTCAAAGAGGCGCTGGATGAGGGTGGTGTCGACATCCCATTCCCCACGCGCACCATCGTGCAGGCTGCTGCGGAGTAGGTCTTCGCCCCTGCTGGACCTTGCAGGGCACGCCTAGTTTGCAAAACGCCCGGCCAATCTGGCCGGGCGTTCTTGTTTTTACATATTGTCCAGCAGCGCCTCACCGCCGGAAATCTCGCATGTGCCGGGGCTTTCTTCGGGCTGCCAGAGGGTCACCTTGCCGTCATCGACCAGCATCGCATAGCGCTTGGACCGGCCGACCAGCCCCGCACCTTCGGCGTCGAAATCCATGCCGATGGCGCGGGTGAATTCGCTGCTGGCGTCGGCCAACATGGTGATCCCGGCCTCACTCGCGCCGGTCGCCTCGCCCCACGCTTTCATCACGAATGGGTCGTTGCAGGAAATGCAGATCACCTCATCCACGCCTTTGGCGTCGAACTGATCCTTGGTGCGCACAAAGCTGGGTACATGGGCGGAGTGGCATGTTGGGGTGAAAGCGCCTGGCACGGCAAAGACAACAACCTTGCGGCCTTTGAGCTTGTCGGCCATTTGCACCGGCTCGGGCCCATCTGCGCCCATCTGAACCAGTTTTGCGTCGGGCAGTGTCGAGCCTTGAGAAATCGTCATGGAATAGCCTCTCCTGTCATTGCGGTTGTCTTGGAGCCAGATATAGGCTTTGACCGCGACTGAAACCAGATCAATCGGGGGTAGGCAGATGCAGCATGTGGTGGTGATCGGAGCCGGGCAGGCGGGGGCCTCTTGCGTGGCGAAACTGCGCAATGGCGGGTTCGAGGGGCGGATCACGCTGATCGGTGCCGAGCCTTGCCCACCCTATCAACGCCCGCCGCTGTCCAAGGGATACCTGCTGGGGGAGATGACGCTGGAGCGTCTGTTTCTGCGGCCTGAGGCATTCTATGCCGACCAAGGGATTACGCTCAAAACCAACTGCCGCGCCACCGCCATTGACCCCGAGGCGCGTGTTCTTTCCACATCCGATGGCGAGATCGTCTACGACGAACTGGTGCTGACCACCGGCTCAGTCCCGCGTCAGCTGCCTGCGGCGATTGGTGGGGCGCTTGAGGGCGTTTTCACCGTGCGCGATTTGGCGGATGTCGATGCGATGGCCCCGTGTTTCGTGAAAGGCGCGAAAGTGCTGATCGTCGGCGGTGGCTATATCGGGCTGGAGGCCGCGGCGGTCGCCGCCAAACTGGGGCTTGAGGTGACGCTGGTGGAAATGGCTGACCGCATCCTGCAACGGGTCGCAGCGCCCGAGACCAGCGACTATTTTCGCGCTCTGCATGAGAGCCACGGCGTGAGCTTGCGCGAAGGTGTTGGCCTAGATCGGCTGTTGGGTGACACTCAAGTCACCGGCGCACGGCTGAGCGACGGGACAGAGATCGCCGCCGATTTCGTCATCACCGGTGTGGGCATTGAGCCCGATGTCGTGCTGGCAGAAGCCGCGGGGATTAAGATCGAAAACGGCATCAAAGTCGACGCGCAGGGCGGCACGAGTGTACTGGGCATCTGGGCGGCAGGGGACTGCACTTCTTTCCCCTATCGCGGCGGGCGCATCCGGTTGGAAAGCGTGCCGAACGCCATTGATCAGGCCGAAGTCGTCGCGGAAAACATCCTTGGCGCGGGCAAAGAATATGTCGCCACGCCGTGGTTCTGGTCCGACCAATATGACGTAAAGCTGCAAATCGCCGGGCTAAACGCAGGCTATGACCGTGTGGTGAGCCGCCGGGGCGACGGCAGCGCGTCCTTCTGGTACTACCTCGGTGACACGTTGTTGGCCGTTGATGCCGCGAACGACCCACGGGGCTATATGGTCGGCAAACGGCTGATCGAGGCGGGCAAATCGCCCGACCCGGCCTTGATTGCCGACCCTGCGACCGACCTCAAGGCGCTGCTCCGGCCATGAGGATCATCGCCGGGAAATACCGTGGTCGTCCGCTAGCGGCGCTTGGCAAGGGCGACGCCGGAGCGCATTTGCGCCCAACCTCGGACCGGGTCCGCGAGAGCCTCTTTTCAATGTTGACCCATCACGATGTGATCCAAAATGCGCGGGTGCTTGATCTGTTTGCAGGGACCGGCGCGCTTGGGTTCGAAGCGCTGTCGCGCGGGGCCGCATCCGTTTGTTTCGTCGAAAATGGCCGTACCGGGCAACGTCTGATCAGTGAAAATACCCGCACGCTTGGGGCTGAGGCTGAAACCCAGCTGCTGCGCAACGACGCCACGCGGCTCGGCCCGTGGGCGCAGGGCGCTTTCGATCTGGTCTTTCTAGACCCGCCTTATGGCAAGTCCATGGGGCAAAAGGCGCTCGTCGCGGCTGCTGAAGGCGGCTGGCTTGCCCCCTGCGCCATGATCGTTTGGGAGGAAAATACCCCCATGCACGCACCCGAGGGATTCGCCCGGATCGATACGCGGAAATATGGCGATACCCATGTGACCCTGCTGGAAAGAGCAGCGAACTAACGACTTTTTAACCCATACAACCCCTCTTTAAGTGTGCTCTTGTCTTTTCCGACTAATTAAGTCACCTATTGCCCGAAGGCCCGTCGCAGGTCGTGTCGGTGCCAAAGTGATAGTTAAGGAAGGACATTCGATGCGCCTCAAAGCGACTACGGCCATTGCGCTGATCACATTCGCCGCCGCTCCGGCATTTGCCCAAGATAAGGCTGAGGTGCTTGGCACCTATGCCGACATCGCGCAGGCGGGCTACGAAGACAGCCTGACCACCGCGCAGACCCTGCAAAAGGCTGTTAACGCGCTGATCGAAACCCCCTCCGCCGAGGCTCTTCAGGCTGCGAAATCCGCATGGCTCGCCGCTCGTGTGCCCTACCAGCAGACCGAGGTTTTCCGCTTTGGCAATGCCATCGTCGATGACTGGGAAGGCAAGGTAAACGCATGGCCGCTGGATGAGGGGCTGATCGATTACGTTGATGCCTCCTATGGCGGTGAAACGGATGAAAACCAACTGGCGGTACTGAACGTCATCGCGAACCCTAATTTCACGCTGGGCGGGGAAAAGGTGGATGCCTCCGCGATCACGCCAGACCTGCTCGAAGGGCAGTTGCATGAGGCAGGCGCGGTCGAGGCCAATGTCGCGACCGGCTACCACGCCATCGAATTTCTGCTTTGGGGCCAAGACCTGAACGGCACTGATCACGGCGCGGGCAACCGTCCTTGGACGGATTACGCGACCGGCGAAGACTGCACCGGCGGCAACTGTGACCGTCGCGGCCAATACTTGAAAGCGGCGACCGATCTCTTGGTCAGCGATCTCGAATGGATGTCCGGCCAGTGGGCCGAAGGTGGTGACGCACGCGCCGCCGTGCTCGAAGACGAAGACGCCGGGATCAACGCGATCCTGACCGGCATGGGCTCGCTTTCCTACGGCGAACAAGCTGGTGAGCGGATGAAACTGGGCGTCATGCTGAACGATCCCGAGGAAGAGCATGATTGCTTCTCGGACAACACCCACAACAGCCACTACTACGATGGTTTGGGCGTCCGGAACGTCTATTTGGGTGAATATCTGCGCGTCGATGGCCGCGTGGTGTCCGGCGCGTCGCTGTCCGATCTCGTCGCCAGCGCCGATGCCACCGTCGACGCAGACCTGCGCGCGGGGCTGGATGCTTCCATGGTGGAACTGGGTCAGATCAAGACCGCCGCCGAAGCGGGTTTCAGCTATGACATGATGCTAGAGCGGGGCAATGCCGAGGGCGAAGCGCTGATCATGAGCGCGGTCGATGCGCTGGTCAACCAGACCCGCGCGATCGAGCGGGCCGTGACCGTTTTGGGCGGTGATGAGATCGCCTTTGAAGGGTCTGACAGCCTCGATGCGCCGGACGCGGTTTTCCAATAAATTAACCTCCCCCCCGAGCCGCATTTGGGGCCGGGGGGATACGGAACGACGGGCGCGCCGAATGCCGTGCCCGTCGTTCCAAGAACCAAGGCTGCCGTCATGCGTTACTTAATCCAACTTCTTTTGGCCACTGCTGCCACGACAGCCTTCGCCGCTCCGCCGGACCTTGATGCGCCGCATCTGAATGTGATCCCCCGCACCGCCGAAGAGGCCGCCCGGATTGCCACAGTGACGGCCCCCGCGACCGAATTCGACAGGCCCGAACCCTTCGAGACGAACCCCGCAGGTGCCGCCACGGTCAGCCCGCGCGGCAATGCCGATACGTTCTCGCTACCTTCGGGCAACATCCCCTTTGAGCGTGAGTTGGACTTCAAAGTGGGCAACGGGCTGTTCAAAAAGCTTTGGGTGTCGTCGCCGTCCTCCACCCTTGCCTCTGATGGGTTGGGGCCGCTGTTCAACGCGCGCTCTTGCCAGCGGTGCCATCTGAAAGACGGACGCGGCCACCCACCCGAGGGGCCAGAGGATGACGCGGTATCGATGTTCCTGCGCATCTCGGTCCCCACCACCCCCGAAGAGGCGATGAGCGAGATCGAGGCGTTCTTGCTGTCGGTGGGGGATAGCACCCCACGCACGCGGCCCGATCCGGTCTATGGTGGCCAACTGCAAGATTTCGGGACGGCAGGGCATCCGGCTGAATACCGGCTGGATGTGCGCTATGAAGAGGCGAAAGTCGCCCTATCCGACGGCGAAACAGCCAGCCTGCGCCGCCCCACCTACAGCGCCGAAGACCTCGGCTATGGCCCCTTGGCCGAGGGCGCAATGCTCAGCCCGCGTGTGGCACCGCCGATGATCGGCTTGGGCCTGCTTGAGGCGATCCCAGCGGCTGATATTCTGGCCCTCGCAGACCCCGAAGACGCCGATGGCGACGGTATCTCAGGCCGCGCGCAGATCGTCTGGTCGTTTGAGCACGCGCGCCCGATGCTGGGCCGTTTCGGCTGGAAATCCGGGGCACCGACGATCCGCGAACAATCCGCCAGTGCCTTTGCCGGCGACATCGGGATTTCCTCTCCGATCTTCGACGCAGCTTGGGGCGATTGCACTACCAAGCAGACCACCTGCCGCGCCGCGCCGCATGGCGATGGCGACGCGCGGGCTACAGAGATCGACGCCGAAGGGCTTGATCTGGTGACCTTTTACAGCCGCAACCTCGCCGTGCCCGCCCGCCGTGATGTCTCAGCACCCGAGGTGCTGCGCGGCAAGGCGGTGTTCTATGAAGCGGGCTGCACCTCCTGTCATCAGCCGAAATTCGTGACCGAACGGCTGGAGGATCAACCCGAGCAGAGCTTCCAACTGATTTGGCCGATGACCGACCTTTTGCTGCATGACATGGGCGAAGGGCTGGCCGACAACCGCCCCGAGGGCCGCGCGAATGGGCGCGAATGGCGCACCGCGCCGCTCTGGGGGATTGGCTTGACCGAACAGGTCAACGGGCATACCCAATTCCTGCACGACGGGCGCGCGCGATCCTTGCTCGAAGCGGTGCTCTGGCACGGCGGTGAAGCACAGCCCGCCCGCGATGCCGTGGTAGAGATGCCCAAAGCCGACCGCGACGCCCTGATCCGCTATCTGGAGAGCCTCTGATGCGCAGCCTTCTGACCGCCACCTTCCTGTTGTCCGCCGCCCCCGCCCTTGCCGGGGTGAGCGAGGTGATCAACGATCACGCCCTCCCGGGAACTGCCCGCTTCGCCGAGGCAACCGCCGCTCTCGACAGCGCCGCGCAGGCGGATTGTACCAGCGCGGCACTGCAGCCTTCCTATCAAGATGCCTTCGATGCGTGGCTCGGTATCGCGCATCTGACCCTTGGGCCGTTGGAAGAGGACGGGCGCGGGCTGGCCATCGCCTTTTGGCCAGATGCGCGCGGCTTGGTAGGGCGCAGCGTGGCGCGATTGGTGGCCGACGAAGACCCGATTGCGACAAGCGGGGACTACGCCGAAGTATCGATCGCCGCGCGGGGGCTCTTTGCGCTGGAACGGCTGCTTTATGACGAAGGTTTCGCAGACTACGCGACTGGCAGCTATAGCTGCGCGTTGGTCCGTGCGATGTCTGCCGATCTGGCCGTGCTGGGGCGCGAGGTCGCCACCGATTGGCGTGAGGATTTCGCCGCCACGCTCAGCAGCGCCGGGGAGGCGGGCAACAGCCGTTTCCTCAGCCCGCGCGAGGCGTCACAGGCGCTTTACACCGCCCTTGCCACGGGGTTGGAGTTCGTCGCCGACCAACGCTTAGGCCGCCCGATGGGCAATTTTGACGCCCCCAAACCGCAGGTGGCCGAGGCGCGGCGTTCTGTCCGTAGCTTGCGCAATGTGGCGCTGTCGCTCGAAGCGTTGCGGGACTTTGCCCGCACCCTGTCGGATCAACCGACGCCCGAAACCGACGCCGCCTTTGACCGCGCGCTCACCGCCGCCCGCGCTTTGGAAGACCCGGTCTTTGCCGGGGTGGCCGACCCGCTGGGCCGCATCAGGGTCGAGGCTTTGCAGAATGATGTGCGCGCCGTCTTGGAAACGGTGGGCGAGGAGATCGCCCCGGCACTTGGCGTCACGGTCGGGTTTAACTCGGCGGATGGTGATTGATGCCCTCACGCCGCCACTTCCTCGCCGGTTTGGCTACTGCCACTGGCCTGCCGCGTATGGGCTGGGCCGCCGCTGGTAGCCCTGCCTACCTTGCCGCCGCGCGCGACCCTTCCGGGGCCTATGCGCTTTTCGGCTTGGACGGGACCGGCCACGACATTTTTCGCATTCCGCTGCCTGACCGGGGCCATGCGGCTGCGGCGCATCCGACAGCGCCCGAAGCCGTGGCCTTTGCCCGTCGACCGGGGCGGTTTGCACTGGTGATTGACTGTGTGCAGGGCCGCGTATCCCATCGGCTCGACGCCCCGGAGGGGCGGCATTTCTACGGACATGGGGCGTATCTTAAGGGCGGGGCCATCCTTGCCACCAGCGAGAATGAGATCGACACGGGCGAGGGGCGTATCGGGCTGTGGTCCCGCGCGCAGGGCTATGCCCGGATCGGAGAGATCGCCTCGGGTGGGATCGGCCCGCATGAAATCCGCCGCTGGGCCGAGGATGTGCTGGTCGTGGCCAATGGCGGCATTCGCACCCATCCCGACAGCGGGCGGGAAAAGCTGAACATCGAAGATATGCAGCCTAACCTGTCCTATGTCAGCCTCTCGGGCGAGATGCTGGAGCAGGTTGAACTGCCCGATGACCTGCACCTCAACTCGATCCGCCATTTAGCGCTGGCCCCTGACGGGCAGGTGGCTTTTGCAATGCAATGGCAGGGGGAGCCGGGCGATGGCGTGCCGCTGTTGGCGCTGCACCGGCGCGGGCAGTCGGCGATCCTTGCTGAGGCCGATCTGGCCGAGCAAATCGCCATGGAAGGCTACGCAGGCAGCGTGGCATTTGCCGCAGATGGTAAATCCGTCGGCATCACGTCACCGCGCGGGGGAAGACTGCATGTCTTTGATGAAACAGGCGGATTCCTCGCCAGCCACCGCCGCGCCGATGTCTGCGGGTTGGCGCCGGGCCGGGGCGGGTTCGTCGCCACGGACGGACTGGGCGGTATCCTGTCGCTACAGGATGCGACGCTTTCGGGGCTTACCACGGCCACGCGGGCTTGGGACAACCATCTGGTTGCGATCGACGCATAGGCGGGCGGGGGCAATGCCCCCGTCGCGCTTTAGTCAGTCTTATAGGTCGGGTGGAACAACCCGCCCGGCGAGAGGGTAAAGATCTCAACCCCATCTTCGGTCACGCCGACCGAATGCTCGAACTGCGCGGAAAGGGATTTGTCGCGGGTGACCGCTGTCCAATCGTCGGCCAAGGTTTTGGTCTCGGCCCGGCCAAGGTTCACCATCGGCTCAATGGTAAAGAACATGCCCGGCTCTAACACCGCGCCGGTGCCCGGACGGCCATAGTGCAGCACGTTGGGCGGCGCGTGAAAGACTTGCCCCAGACCGTGACCGCAGAAATCGGTCACGACGGACATGCGGTGGCCTTCGACAAAAGTCTGGATGGCATGGCCAATGTCGCCAAAGGTATTGCCCGGCTTCACCGCCTCAATGCCGCGCATCAGGCTGTCGTGGGTCACGTTGATCAGCCGCTCAGCCTTGCGGGGCAGCTTGCCTGCGACATACATGCGGCTTGTGTCGCCGAACCAGCCATCGACGATCACGGTCACGTCGATGTTTAGGATGTCGCCGTCTTTCAACTTCTTGTCGCTCGGGATCCCGTGGCAAACCACATGGTTCACCGAGATGCAGCTGGCGTGCTGGTAGCCCTTGTAGCCAATGGTCGCAGATTTTGCGCCGGCGGCGTTGACCTTCTCTTCGATCAGGCGGTCAAGCTCTCCGGTGGTTTGACCGGGAAAGATATGTTCCGCGATCTCGTCAAGGATCGTGGCGGCCAAACGGCCAGCCGCTTGCATTCCGGCGTGATCCGAAGGCTCGTAAATGCGAATGCCGTCGCGCGTCTGGCGGCCCTGGTGTGCGTTGTTCACCGCTCTCTCCATCCTTGTGTTCGCTCCTATTTAACGTGGCTTTCCGGCGAGGGCCAGTGCAGCTCAGCCCGTAAAGGGGATCGGTTGCGCCAGTATGACGGCTTGGGGGGTGATATGGGTGCTGATGGCGTGTATTTCCAGACCTGCGGCGCGAGCGGCAAGGGACGCGGCGGCATAGGTCGGGTCGATATCTGCCGCGAGGCGCATCTGCGTGCAGTCGGTGCGCTGTACTAGGTAAAGCAGCACGGCGCGATGCCCGGCCTCAGCCACCCGCGCCAATTCGCCAAGGTGTTTTGCCCCGCGCGCGGTCACGCTGTCGGGAAACTCCGCCAGACCCGTTTGGCGCGAGAGGGTGACTGATTTCACCTCGACATAGGCATCAGGCAGCCCATCGCCGCGCAGCAGGAAGTCGATGCGAGAGTTTTCACCGTATTTCACCTCGGGCCGCACCTCAGTATAGGCGGCGAGGGGCGCGACTTCACCCGCGATCAACGCCGCCTTCATCGCACGGTTGGGCAGGGCGGTGTCGACCCCGGTGAAATGACCGTTCTCGTGGTCGACCAGCCGCCAACCATAGTTCAGCTTTTTCTTCGGATCGTCGTTCGGCTCCAGCCAAATGCGGCTGCCCGGTTCTGCCAGCCCCATCATTGAGCCGGGGTTGGCGCAATGGGCCACCACCTCTTCGCCCGTTTCCTCAAGCGTGCAATCGGCCAGAAAGCGTTTGTAACGGCGGATCAGCCGGGCGGGGACAAGTTGGGTTTGAAAGCGCATGGGACGCGGCCTATACCGAAGGGACGCCATCCTCAAGGAGCCGCCCCCATGTCAAACCCCACCGCTGCGATGATCGTCATCGGCGACGAAATCCTCTCGGGCCGGACCCGCGACAGCAATATGCATCACCTTGCGGGGGAGTTGACGAAGGTGGGGATCGACCTGAAAGAGGTGCGCGTGGTGTCGGATGATCGCGGTGCGATCATCGCCGCCGTGCAGGCACTTTCGGCGGTTTATACGCATGTGTTTACCTCGGGCGGCATTGGGCCGACCCATGATGACATCACTGCCGACTGCATCGCCGCTGCCTTTAACCGTGATATCGACGTGCGCGACGATGCGCGCCAGATACTGGCGGAACATTACGCCCGCGTAGGGACGCAGATGAACGAAGCCCGCCTGCGCATGGCACGTATCCCCGATGGTGCCGCACTGATCGAGAACCCAGTCTCTGCCGCGCCGGGGTTTGTGGTTGAGAATGTGCTTGTCATGGCCGGGGTGCCTGCGGTGTTTGAAGCCATGGTCGCCAGTGTTTTGCCGGGGCTGACAGGTGGACAGCCGCTAATCAGTGAGACCCTGCGCATCGACCGGGGCGAGGGTGATATTGCCGGGCCTTTGGGTGCGCTGGCCGAGGAATACCCGCATCTATCGATGGGCAGCTACCCGTTCCAGAAAGACGGTATTTACGGCGCGCATGTGGTGATCCGGGGCAGCGATCCGGGGATGGTCGAAGTCGCGATGGAGAAGCTTAAGGCCGCTTTCGCATGAGTGAAGCGCGGGCGTTTTTTGATGCGGGCGACGCGACATGGCCCGCCGCGCGGCGGTTAGACCACGGGCCATGGACCCTGCGCGAGGGGCAGGGCGGCGGCAAACGTGTCTCGGCGGCGACCGCGTGCGGCGCGATTGCTGATGCCGATATTCCCACTGCCGAAGCGGCGATGCGCGCGATGGGTCAGCGCCCGCTTTTCATGGTCCGCGCTGGCGAAGATGATCTCGATGCACTCTTGGCCGCGCGGGGCTACGGCGTGGTCGATCCGGTCACTGTTCTTAGCGCTCCGATCACCCGGCTCACGGATGTACCATTGCCCCCGGTCACCGCCTTTTGCATTTGGGAGCCGCTCGCGATCATGACCGAGGTTTGGGCTGCCGGAGGGGTTGGCCCCGCGCGCCTTGCCGTGATGGACCGCGCCGCGACCAAAACCGGCATTCTGGCGCGTTGGAACGAAAAACCCGCGGGCGTCGCCTTTGCCGCCGTGCATGAGGGCATCTGCATGGTCCACGCGGTCGAGGTCTTGCCCCATCAGCAGCGCCAAGGCGTTGCCACATGGATCATGCGCGCTGCGGCACATTGGGGCGCGGCGCAAGGCGCTGACCGTCTGTCGGTGCTCTGTGTCGAGGCCAATACTCGCGCACAGGCGCTTTATGCCAAGCTGGGCTTTGCCCCGGTCGGGCGCTATCATTACCGTCAAAGCCCGGAATAAAGGAGCCGCCCATGGCCAAAGACATGCCCACCGCCCTTGATCTGCCAATGGTCGATCCGCTGCCTGAGGCGACGCAGAAATACTTTGATGTCTGTCAGGATAAGCTTGGGATGGTGCCGAATGTGCTGCGGGCCTATGCCTTTGACATCGACAAGCTCAACGCCTTTACCGGCATGTATAACGACCTGATGCTGGGCGACAGCGCGCTGAGCAAGCTGGAGCGCGAGATGATCGCGGTGGCGGTCTCCTCGGTTAACAAATGCTACTACTGCCTTGTCGCCCACGGTGCGGCGGTGCGCGAGTTGTCGGGCGATCCGCAACTGGGCGAAGCCTTGGTGATGAACTACCGCGTAGCCAAGATCACCGAAAAGCAACGCGCAATGTTGGATTTCGCCGTGAAACTGACCGAGGCGAGCGCCAAGGTTGAAGAAGCCGACCGTCAAGCGCTGCGCGATGCGGGCTTCACTGATCGGGACATCTTCGACATCGCCAGCGTGGCGGGGTTCTTCAACATGACCAACCGGGTGGCCAGCGCCACCGACATGCGTCCGAACGACGATTACCACGCGCAGGCGCGATGAGCCGCGCAGGCGTCGCTGCGGCCCTGATCGGGTTGCTGTTGGCAGCCCCGGCCACAGCATTGGAACTAGCGCTGCCCAGCACCGCGCGGATGACGGCAGAGCGTAACACCGCGCCGGATCGTTATGCCGCGCCGGTAGGTGTCTATGCTGATGGGCAGGTGGCGCGGGTTAACGTGGATGGCTCCGTGCGCCGCGCCGCTTGGCGGATGGACACGCCGGGATTGACCGCTTTGCAGGTGATGCGCCCGCTGCGGCAGCAACTCAGCGAAGCCGGCTACGACATCGTTCTCGACTGTGCCGCGCGCGAATGCGGCGGCTTTGATTTCCGTTTTGCTATTGAGGTGCTGCCGGGGCCGAATATGTACGTCAACCTACGCGCCTTCCATTTCATCACCGCCCTGCGCCGGGCGGACGATGGAACGCCGACCGAGGCGATCAGCATTCTTGCCAGCACGGCGGCGACCTCGGCCTATGTGCAGATCGTTCAGGCCCGCAGCGGCGATGCGCCTGAGGGCGAAAGCACGCCGATCACGCCGGAAGCGACGGCCGAGGTGCCTCTTGCCACCGCCACAGGCGACCTCGCCGCGACGTTAAAGGCCGAGGGGCATGTGGTGCTCAACCGGTTGGAGTTCGAAACCGGCACCTCCGCGCTTGGGGCTGGCCCCTTTGCCACCTTGGAGCGTTTGGCCGAGCTGCTAAAGGCAGACCCCGGCCTGCGCGTGGCGCTGGTGGGCCATACCGATGCGGTGGGCAGCTTGGAGGCGAACACCGTCCTCTCCCGCAAGCGCGCAGAGGCGGTGCGGGAACGCTTGGTGCAGAGCTATGACGTGGACCCTGACCGGCTGGAGGCGCGGGGCGCAGGCTATCTCGCGCCGCGCGGTAGCAACCTGACCGAAGCAGGCCGCGAAGAAAACCGGCGGGTCGAAGTGGTGGTGTTGTCTGCCGAATAGGTTACTTCGTAACCGTCATCTGCGTGGCCAACAGCAGGTTCGTCTCGCTTGAGCTCACCCCCTGAATCCGCCGGATTTGGCCCAACACACTGTCGAGCTCTTCGACCGTCTCGGTCCCCGTCTCGACGATCAAATCCCATTTGCCATTGGTCGCATGGATCGCTTGCACCGCAGGCATACCGGCAAGGATGCGTTTGATCCGGTCGGTGCCCGCGCCTTCGATGGCCAGCAGGGTGTGACCCCGGATCGGGCTGTGACGCATGTCTTCTTTCAGGATCAGCGTGAAGCCCAAAATCGCGCCGGAACTGACCAAACGCTCAACACGCGCGCGGACCGTGACCCGCGACAGGCCAGTGGTGGCGGCCAGCGCAGAATAGGACATCCGCGCATCGCGGCGCAGTTCTGCAATGATCTTGTTGTCGATTTCGTCCATGGGGTTTCCGTTTGGTTTGTTGGTTAGAGTTTACGGCAGCGCGGGCAGGCTGGCCAGCCTTTGCCCTGCGGATGCGCAATTGACGGCGGCGGGGAAACTCATAATCTGCGGCGGAAAGGATTTCCTCCATGCAGACGCGCGCGCCCCTGTTCACCCCGGTCCTTATGGTCGGCTGCATCATTATCATGGTTAGTTTCGCGGTGCGGGCGTCCTTCGGCGTGTTCCAAATCCCGATCGCCGAAGAATTTGCATGGGCGCGCAGCGAATTCTCCCTCGCCATTGCGATCCAGAACCTTGCTTGGGGCATCGGCCAGCCGATCTTTGGGGCGCTGGCGGAGAAAATTGGCGACCGGAAGGCGATCATCATCGGGGCGCTCATCTATGCCGTGGGGCTGCTGCTATCGGCCAATTCCGTCACACCGATTGAGCATCAAACCTATGCTTGGCTGGTGGGGTTCGGCATCGCTGGCACGGGCTTTGGCGTGATCTTGGCGGTGGTGGGCCGGGCGTCGTCAGACGACAACCGTTCCATGTCGCTGGCGATTGCCACGGCGGCGGGCAGCGCGGGGCAGGTCTTTGGCGCGCCGGTGGCGGAATGGATGCTCAGCTTCATGTCTTGGCAGATGACCTTTGTCAGTTTCGCGGGCGTGATCCTTGCGATGTTGCTGACCCTACCGATGATGCGCGCGCCGGCGATGGCCAGCCGCGCCGAGCTTGAGGAGTCGATGGGGCAGATCCTCGGCAAGGCCTTCCGCGATCCGTCCTATACGCTGATTTTTCTTGGGTTCTTCTCCTGTGGCTACCAACTGGCCTTTATCACCGCGCATTTCCCGGCTTTCGTGACCGAGATGTGCGGCCCGATTTTGGCCGGAGGTGTGCTGCATAACATCGGCATCACCACCACCTCGGCGCTCGGCGCGGTGGCGATTTCGCTGATCGGTTTGGCCAATATAGCGGGCACTTTGCTCGCTGGGTGGGCGGGCAAGCGGTACTCTAAGAAGTACCTGCTCGCGGGCATCTATGTGGGCCGCACGGTGATCGCCGCGCTGTTTATTATGTTTCCGATCACGCCAGTTACGGTGATCCTATTCTCCGTCGGCATGGGGGCGCTTTGGCTTGCCACGGTGCCGCTGACCAGCGGTCTGGTCGCGCATATTTACGGGCTACGCTATATGGGCACGCTCTATGGGATCGTGTTCTTCAGCCACCAACTGGGCAGCTTCCTCGGCGTGTGGCTGGGCGGGCGGATGTATGACATCTATGGCAGCTACACCGGCGTTTGGTGGATCGGCGTGGCTGTGGGGGCGTTTAGTGCGATCGTGCATCTGCCGATCCGCGAAAAGCGGCTGGAGGGGCTGGTGACCGCTTAACGCGCCCGCCACCGTTCGAGGATGTGCCGCGCGGTCATCAGGTCCAGATGCGCGCCGCCGCCGTTTTTGAACAGGGTGATTTCATCGTCGCTTTGCCGGGTGAAACGCGCAAGGTCGTAGTAATCCGCGATCAGGTGGTCGCGGGTGATGGTGCTTGCCTCAAGCGGAATGTTGATTTCACCGATATGGCCGATGGTGGTGTCGAAACTATCGACGAAGACACGCGACCGTCGCAGCGCCGTGTCGTCGGCTTCGCGCATGTCGGGGCGGTAAGCACCGATGAGATCGATGTGCTGGCCGGGGTGTAGCCATTCGCCCTTGATCAGCGGGTCGGTCGACATCGTGGCAGAGGTGACGATATCGGCGGCGCGTACGGCATGCTCGAGGTCGGTCGCCACGTTGATATCCAACTCAGCGGCCATGGCCTCGGCGTTCTTGGGTGTCCGGTTCCAGACGGTGAAATGCGCTTTGGGAAAGGCTGCGGAATAGGCGGAGTGGAGCGCGCGGCCTTGGGTGCCCGCGCCGACGATCAGGATGTTTTTGCTGTCCGGGCGGGCGAGGCGGCGGGCGGCCAGCAGGCTGTCCCCGGCGGTTTTCCATTTGGTCACGAGGTGGAAGTCGACGATGGCGGCCAGCGTTCCGGATTCGTCATCGAAGAGCGACACGCCGCCATTGACCATTGGCACTTCGCGGTCGGGGTTGCCGGGGAAGATCGTGGCGGATTTCACCGCGATGCCCAGCCCGTCGATCCATGCGGCACGGCTAAGCAATGTGTCCTTACCGCGATAGAGGAAGGTATCGCCGATCTCGGCCTTGGGAAGGTCATGGCCCGCCGCAAGCGCATCGGTGAGCGCGATCCAATCCAGCAGAGCTTCGCCTTCGTCGAAGGAGATATTGGGGATATCGGTCATGCGGCTTCCTCCCGGCTCAGCAGCCCGGCGTTGACGAGCCGGTCGGCCCAGCCTTGCGGCCCCGTAAAGTGATGGGTCTGCCAGCCGCGAGTGGCGGCGGCGGCGATGTTGTCGGCGCGGTCATCGGTGAAGAGAAGTGCTTGCGCCGGCAGGCCGCTGCCCTGCTCCACCGCCTCGTAGATGGCAGGCACGGGCTTGATCATGCCCAGATGGCCCGAAATGAAATCGCGGTCAAATTCGCGTAGGAAAGGATAGTGCGTCGCTGCATGGTCATAGCTTTGGATGCCAAAATTAGTGAGCGAGAACACTGGCACGCCGCGTGCCTGCAGCGCTTTCATCAGCCGTAGGGAATGGTCGATCACCGGGGCGGCCATCTCGATCCAGCGGTCATGCCAAAGGCGGATTTCATCGCCCCAGTCGGCGTATTCTTCGGCTGTGGCATAGATCGTGTCGCGGAAGTTTTCGCCGCTGTCGACGCGGTCGTTCATGCCATGCAGATCGACCGCGTCGAACATTGCGCGGCGGCGGTCTTCGCCGATGACGCTGTCGTAGAAGCGTTCCGGTTGCCATTCGATCAGCACATTGCCGATGTCGAAAACGACTGCCTGTGGTGTCATATCACTTGCCCTAACAATTCTCTAACGCGGGGCTAGACCCGCGCCGCCGCGCGCAGCTCCCGCTCCAATGCCTCGAGAAAGCGGGAGCGGTCGGCCTTTGTAAACCCCTTGCCGCCGCCTTGGCGGAAGGGGTCGGCGGCGCGCAGGTCTGTCATCAGATCACGGGTCGCCAGCACGTTGCCGATGTTGGCCTGTGTCAGCGCTTCGCCGTTGTGTTTCAGCACCCGCGCGCCCGCCTCGACGCATTTGGCGGCCAGCGGGATGTCCCCCGTCACCACCACATCGCCTTTGCCGCAGCGGTCGGCGATCCACATGTCGGCAATGTCGGGCCCGTCGGGGACGATCACCACTTCGACCAACGGGTTTTGCGACATGCGCAAGCCGCCGTTGGAAACGAGGTACATCTTGACCTTGTGGCGCGTTGCGACCCGCTCGGCCTCGGCTTTGACCGGGCAGGCGTCGGCGTCGATATAAAGCGCGGTCATCGGTTAACCCGCATAGAGCGCATCGGCGTGGAAGGCGACGTGATCTTCCATGAAGCTCGCGACGAAGAAATAGCTGTGGTCATAGCCTGGCTGCATGCGGAAGGTGCCTTGCTGGCGTTTGGCGGTCATGGCTTCGGCCAATGCTTCGGGCTTCAGCAGGTCAAGGAACTGATCGCTGCTGCCTTGGTCGATCAGGATGGGGCCATCAAAGCCCTTTTCGCGCATCAGCAGTGTGCTGTCATGCTTGGCCCATGTGGTTTCATCCGTGCCCAGATAGGCGCTGAGTTGTTTCTTGCCCCAATCGCTCGAGGTCGGATGGGTGATCGGCGCGAAGGCGGAGACCGACAGGAACCGCCCCGGTAGGTTCATCGCCAAGGTCAACGCGCCATGGCCGCCCATGGAGTGCCCGGTGATGCCCTGCCGCTCCATATCGATGGCGAAGTTCTCGCCGATCAAGCTGGGCAGTTCATCGGCGAGGTAGTCCCACATCTGGTAATGCGTCGCCCAAGGCTCCTGCGTGGCATTTACATAGAACCCCGCGCCTTTGCCGAGGTCGTAGGCCTCATCATCCGCCACATCCTCGCCGCGCGGCGAGGTGTCGGGGAAGACCACCGCGATGCCGTGCTCGGCTGCCCAAAGCTGCGCGCCCGCTTTGGTCATGGCGTTCTCATGGGTGCAGGTCAGGCCCGACAGATACCACAGCACCGGGACAGGGCCGTCTTGTGCTTCGGCGGGCAGGAATAGGCCGAAGGTCATGTCGCAGCCGCAGGCGCTGGAGCCGTGGGAGTAGACCCCCTGCGTGCCACCGAAACAGGCGTTTTCCGAGATGGTTTTCATGGCAGCGTTCCTTTCGAAATTGAGTGTGTCACAGCGCCGAGACCCAGCCTACGACAAGGCTGACGGTTACGATACTGACTGTGGTTGAGACGAGAATGGCGGCGGACACACGCTGAGGGGCGACGCCGTAGTGTTGGGCAAGCATATAGACATTGCCCGCCACCGGTAGCGCCGCCGTGGCGATGATGACGCCGGCTTTGTAAGGGTCAACGCCGAAGAGGAACAGCGCGCCGAAGGCCACGAACAGCGGGTGCAGCACCAGCTTGCAGAAGGTCAGCCAGCCCGCGATTTCAATCCGCTCGGCGGATTTGGAGGCGAGCGACGCGCCGATGGCGAAAAGCGCGCCGGGGGTCGCAGCACCGCCGAGGATGGCCAGAAATTCGTTCAGCGGCACGGGGATTGGGATGCCGAAACCGGACCAGAGGAACCCAAGCGTGATGGCGACAATCATCGGGTTTTTCAGCAACCCCAGCCCGACGATCTTTGGGGTGGCTAGCCGCAATTGCCCCTCGCGCGAGCCGACAATCAGGATCACGATGAGGCTCGAGAAAATGATCATGTCTACGGTCAGCGCCAGCAGCACCGGGCCAATCGCCTCTGGCCCCAAGAGCAGCGTCAGCATCGGCACGCCCAAAAAGCCAGTGTTGCCGATCACAGCGCATTGCGCCTCGATCCCGTTGGTGGCCACGTCGAGCCTGCGCAGGAAACCGACGAGGCTGGCGATGGCATAGACGAAAGCCGTCCCCCAAAGATAGGCAGCGACAAGGCGGCTGTCCCAAACCTCCGCCAGTGACAGGTTGGCGGAAAAGCGAAACAGCATTGCCGAGAGGGCAAAGTAGAAGACGAATTTGGTGAGATAGGCCGTCGCTTCGGCTGAGAAAAACCGCGTGCGCCCGGCCCAGTAGCCAAGGCCGATCAGCGCAAAGAACGGCAGAGTTTTCAGGAAGATCGCGACCATGGGTCAAGCATTAGCCAGCCCGCTCGCGGGGTGCAATGGGGCAGGGGGCATTGCCCTACCCTGAGCCGATCAGCACCCCGGCAGCAAAGACCAACGCGCCGCCCAGCACCACTTGGAACGCGGCGCGGAAAAAGGGTGTTTCCATGAACTTATTCTGGATCCACGCGATCGCCCAAAGCTCCACAAAGACGACGATGATCGCCACCACGGTCGCGGTCCAGAAGTCGGTGATCAGATACGGCAGCGCATGGCCTAAGCCGCCTACAGTGGTCATCACGCCCGACGCCACCCCGCGCTTGATGGGGGATCCCCGGCCCGACAACTCGCCATCGTCGGACGCGGCCTCAGTAAACCCCATCGAGATGCCCGCGCCGACACTGGCGGCGAGGCCGACGAGGAAGGTCGTCCAGGTATTATGGGTGGCAAAGGCGGTGGCAAAGATCGGGGCGAGGGTTGAGACGGAGCCGTCCATCAGCCCGGCCAAGCCCGGCTGCACCCATGTTAGCAGGAATTGCCGATGCGCGCGATTGTCTTCGTCGCTGCGGCTGTCGTCATCGAGGTGTTTCTCGGTCAGGTCTTGTGCGCTGTCTTGGTGCCCTGCCTCGGCCGCGGCCAGATCGCCGAGCAGTTGCCGGGTGGCCGCGTCGGTGGTGCGGGCTGCTGCGGCGAGGTAGAATTTCTCGGCGTCCTGCTCCATCGCGGCGGCCTCTTGCCGGATGCGCTCCAGCGAGAGGTTCTCGATCAGCCAGACTGGGCGGCGCGCGTAGTAGCCTGAGACGTGCTCGCGTCGGAGGAGGGGGATCACCTCTCCAAAGCGGCTGCGGTGTAGGTCAATGAGGCGGCGGCGGTGTTCATTTTCCTCCTCAGCCATCCCTTTAAAGACGGCGGCGCTGTCGGGGTATTCGGCGTGCAGCCGTTCGGCGTAGCCCCGATAGATGCGCGCGTCATCCTCTTCGGAGGAGATGGCGAGCGCCAGCACCTCTTGTTCGCTCAGGTCTTTGAAACGTTTGCGGTTGAAAGAAAATCGCATGGGGAAGGCTCCGTGATCTGGCGCTTACAGTAGTGTTATCGGCGGGTTCCAGCAAATGCAAAGCGCCTTGCCCTTGGCGGCGCGCGGGATGGACCTACCTGTTGCGGGATGGTCGGCCCTTGCTCCGACGCCACGCGAATTACGAGGTTTGGAACATGAGATTAGTTTTCTTGGCACCCCTATTGGTGGCAGGCTGCGCCGAAGTGGCGACTGCACCGGTACAGAACCCCATTCCGGCGCCCACGGCGCCGAGGGCACAGATAACGCCTCCGAGGGCCACAACGACACCGCCCGCCCAGACAGCGCCCCGTCCAGCACGAACAGAAACAGCCGCCGCCTCGACGAAACCCAAGCCCCTGCCTAGTTCGGTCATCAATGCGGTGAATGAGCCGTCCAGCAACTCTAGCAGCTCTAGCAGTTCCAGCACACCTACCGCGCCCACGCCTGCCAAGCCGCTGGCGAAATCCTGTAAGGAGGGCAGCTGGTGGGGTTTGGTTGGACGCCCACGTGCCGCTGCAAGCATCGTGTCAGAGCCCAAGCGCGTCTATACTGAGGGCGATTCAGTGACCATGGACGCCAACCCCAACCGCACCAACATCGTGTTGGACGCGGAAGGAAAGATTGCACGGGTCACCTGCGGCTAGGCTTGGGGCGTTTAGCCCTTTGGTCGCTTGTCGAGAATGCGCACGGCTTTGCCCTCTGATCGGGCAACGCCACCGACGTCCATGACCTCAACCTTGACCGAAATGCCGACCGTTTGTTTGATTTGGGCCGAGAGCGCCTTGATCGCAGCGGCGCGGGCGTCGGTGGTGATGCTGGCATTCGCGCATTCGCACAGCACGCGCATCTGATCCATTCGGTCGGGGCGCGACAGCTCGATCTGGAAATGCGGCGCAAGCCCCGGTGTGGCCATCAGCGCCTCTTCGATCTGTGTCGGAAAGACATTCACCCCGCGCAGGATGATCATATCATCGCTGCGGCCCGTGACCTTCTCCATCCGGCGCATGGAGCGGGCGGTGCCGGCCAGTAGACGTGTCAAATCGCGGGTGCGGTAGCGGATGATCGGGAAGGCCTGTTTGGTGAGGGAGGTGAACACCAGCTCGCCCATCTCACCGTCCTTAACCGGGGCACCGGTTTCGGGGTTGATGATCTCGGGATAGAAGTGATCTTCCCAGATGTGCAGCCCGTCCTTGGTCTCCACACATTCCATCGACACGCCCGGCCCCATGACTTCGCTTAGGCCGTAGATGTCGACGGCATGCATGTCGAAGGCCTGTTCGATTTCTAGCCGCATGGCATTGGTCCAAGGTTCGGCCCCGAAGATCCCAACCTCCAGCGAAGATTGGCGCGGGTCGATGCCTTGGTTGGCGAATTCATCCAAAATCGACAACGCGTAGGACGGGGTCACGGTGATGCCCTTGGGCTGGAAATCCTCGATCAGCCGCACTTGGCGTGGTGTCATCCCGCCCGAGATCGGCACGGTCGACAGGCCAAGCGCATCGGCGCCAAGGTGGATGCCCAAGCCGCCCGTGAACAGCCCATAGCCATAAGCATTGTGCAGCATGTCACCGGGCCGCATCCCTGCCGCGCGCAGGGAGCGGGCGACGACTTGGCCCCAATTGGCGAGGTCGTCCTTAGTGTAACCCACCACCGTCGGCTGCCCCGTGGTGCCCGAAGAGGCATGAATTCGCGCCACCTGATCGCGCGGCACGGCGAACATGCCAAAGGGGTAATTGTCGCGCAGGTCGGTTTTCACCGTGAAGGGAAAACGTGACAGATCGGAGAGGTCTTTCAGGTCGTCCGGATGCACCCCCGCATCGTCAAAGCTTTGCTTATAGAAGGGCACATTGTCGTAGGCGTGGCGCAGAGACCATTTCAGACGGTCCAATTGCAGGGCGCTGATCTCGTCCCGGCTGGCGATCTCAATAGGGTCGAGCGTGTCCTTTGCGGGGGTCAGGTCTTTCATCAGGTCGGCTCCTCCTCGGAAAATAGCTGGCCCTTGATGCTGCGGGAGAGCCCGCGAAACAGGGCCACGACACGGTCATCCGCGCCCGTGACGGTCACATCATAGATGCCCGACCGCCCGCTGCGTGACACTTCGCGCGCGGTGGCGGTCAGCCGCTCCTCCGGCTGACCGGGGCTGAGATAGGTGATCTGGTTCTGCTGGGCGACAGTGGTCTGGTTGTAGCTATTGCAGGCAAAAGCAAAGGCGCTGTCGGCCAGTGTAAAGATGAAACCTCCGTGGCAAATGCCGTGACCGTTGAGCATATCCGCGCGCACCGACATCGACAGAACCGCACCGCCGGGGGTCACATCGTCGATGGTCATGCCCAGTCCGGCAGAGGCGGAATCTTGGGCAAACATCACGTCGGCGCATTTGCGGGCGCGGGCTTTTGGGGTCATTTCGCCATGCCTTTGTGTTTCATTTTTCAGATTGGTTGCACAATTCTGTAACGCTTTCAAGGAAATTTGAGCGGCGCATTCGGCCATGTCAGGGCTTGATTTGACCTCCGTCAGGGTCAACTGTCAAACTATGAGCATTGAGCCCCCATCGCCGATCTCGGCTTTTGAACGTACCCCTGAACAGGTCGCCTTTCACCGCACGGAATTGTCGCTGATCCTATCGCTTTATGGCCGAATGGTCGCCGCGGGAGAGTGGCGCGACTACGGGATTTCTCATCTGAAAGAAGTGGCAGTGTTCTCGGTCTTTCGGCGCACGGCAGAGATACCGCTCTACCGGATCGAAAAGCGGCCGAAGTTGCGCAACCGGCAGGGGATGTATGCGGTGGTGGGCACCGGCGGGCAAGTGCTGCGCCGGGGCCATGACCTTAAGGCCGTGCTGCGCGTGTTGGAGCGCAAGCTGATCCGCGCAGTAGATTAAGCGCCGAGGCGGCGATGTGCGGTGACCGGGCCATCACCCCCGGCTTCGATCCGGGCGATGGCATCGGCGATATTTTCATAGCGCACCGCCATCGCATGCGCATTGGCGTGGATCATCGTCTCGGCATCCACCACCAGCGCCACATGGCCTTTCCAGAACAGTAGATCGTTGCGCTGATAGTCACTACTGACCGGCGCGCCCACGGTGGTCTCTTGTTGGTCGCTGTCACCGGGGCAGGGGATGCCGCAAGCGAGTAGTGCTGCCTGCACGAGGCCCGAGCAATCGATCCCCCAACGGCTGTTGCCACCCCAAAGGTAGGGCGTGCCGAGGAACAGCGCGGCCACCTGCGCGGGGTCGGTTTGCCGGGCATCGACGGGGGCGAGATGGACCCGCGGGATATGGCCCTGCGGGGTTTCGGCGAAATCCTTGGTCTCGGCCGTGACCGTCACCAAACTGCCGAAACTAAGGCTAAGCAGGTCAGGCGATTTGAGGTCGGCGCGGGCATAGGCGTGGGTGGCGGGCACGCTGACGCGATGGGTGGCCTTGCGCGGCGCGGTGAGCGCGCTTTGCCGGACGTGGCCGCAATAGCCATCCTTCTCGGCCTGCACATAGGCCCAGCCTGAGGCTTCATGCAGCACGGTCAACGGCTCACCAAACAACACCTGCCGGTCGCGTGGCCCGTCGGGCCGGCGGCAAAGGTCGGCCACCGGCACCGCAACCTGCGCGGGGCGGTTCTGGGTGGCGAGGGCTGGATCAGGGGTGAGGCGCGGATCGCTCATAGTTTCAGCAGGGCTGGCAGTGCGGCATAGAGCGCGCGCGTGCCTTGGCCGGTGCCACCTTTGGGCCGTGCAGGGGCGTCAGCAGGCTGCCAGCCGTAGATATCAAAATGCGCGTATTTGCTGTCGGTCACAAAACGGCGCAGGAAAAGTGCCGCGGTGATCGACCCGGCAAAGCCCCCCTTGGGCGCGTTGTCGAGGTCGGCGATGCCGGGCTCAATCAGCGCTTCATAGGCATCATGGAAGGGCATCCGCCAGACCGGATCGGCAGAACCGGCAGCGGCGTTTTCCAGTGCCGCGACGAAATCCGCGTCATCACAGTAATAGGGCGCGAGGTCTGGCCCCACGGCCACCCGTGCGGCCCCCGTGAGCGTCGCCATTGAGATGATCTGATCGGGTTTATCTTCATCCGCCAGCGCCAGCGCGTCGGCCAGCACCAAGCGCCCTTCGGCATCGGTGTTGTTGATCTCAACCGTCAGCCCCTTGCGCGAGGTGAGGATGTCGCCTGGGCGGAAGGCGTTGCCAGAGACGGAATTTTCCACCGCCGGGATCAGCACGCGGAGCTGCACTGCCATTCCGGTAGCCATGATCATATGCGCCAGGCCCAGCACGGCAGCGGCCCCGCCCATGTCCTTTTTCATTAATGCCATTGAGGCACCGGGTTTCAGGTTCAGCCCGCCAGTGTCAAAACAGACACCTTTGCCAACAAGCGTCAACTTTGGCCCCGTATCGCCCCATGCCATGTCGATCAAGCGCGGCGCGCGGTCGGCGGCGCGGCCTACGGTGTGGATCATCGGCAGGTTGTTCTCTAGCAGCGCGTCGCCGGTGGTGACTTCGATCCTCGCGCCATGCTGCTCGGCCAATTTGCGCGCGGCAGCTTCGAGATCGGGCGGCCCCATGTCAGAGGCGGGGGTGTTGATCAGGTCGCGGGTCAGCATTTCGCCCGTGGCCAGTGCAGCGATTTGATCGGCGTCGATCCCTTCGGGCGCAACAAGACGGGCTGCCAGCGGAGTCTGGTCGCGGTAGCGGTCGAAACGGTAGCCTGCGAGCAGCCAGCCGAGCGCCTCATTGGCCGCTTGATCCTTGGGCAGCCCACTCTCGATGCGGTACTCGCCTGCGGGCAGGCGCGCGACGGCGGCAGCAAGGTGGAACCGCCCCCGGCGGCGTGCCGCGTCATTGCCATAGCCTGCCAGCGCCATCACCGGCGTGCCCTCGGCGCCCGGCACGACAAGCGCCTGACCCAGCCCCCCGGCAAAGCCACTGGCATCGACCCAAGCCTGCACCGGCTTGGGTTGATCGGCAAGCCAACCCTCAAGCGCGGCTTCGCTCAAGACATGCAGCGGCAGGGTGGCGGAGGAGGGGGGGGCGAATTCGGCGGACATGACAAACCTTTGCAAATCGGGATTTGCGCGCAGCCTACCTTTTCCATCGCCACCCGCAAGCGGTCAGATCGTCAGGTCCGGCAAGTCCCAAATCGCGGTCAGTGACCGTTCCCCGCTGCGGACCAACCGTGATAGGGTTGCCGCCGTCGCGATATCATCCTCGGCGTCGATACAGGCCATCACATCTGCCGCGACCTGAGCTACCAGCGCCATGCCAATCTGCTCTGCAATTGCGATCAGGCGGTGCACGCTCTTGCGTAACCCTGCACGGTCTTGGGCCTGATGCAGCTTTTTGCAATGTGACATGCGCAGGGCCAATTCCTCCATCGCGCGGCAAACGACATCTTCGGCCCCCACCTCGCCAAGTTGGGTGTAAAGCAGCCCCAAACAATCTTGATCGACATTGACCTGCTCGGTCGGGCGTATTTGCATAAGTTGCATCGTTATCATCCTTCAATCAGCCCCCACGGCCTTGAAGCACTATGGCGCGAGAAGATGTTTAAAGGGTTGCGATGGCAGTGCCTTTTCTCTCGAATTCGTATGGCATTTGCGCTATCTGCGCTAAAACCACATCACGCATTAGGGGACGTTTACACATGGACAAGGCCAAGGCTCTGCCGTCGTATCTGTTGCAACGCTATCAAGGGTGGAAGGCGACTGGCTATGCCGAAAACCAAACCTGGTACCGCCGTTTGGCCGCCGAAGGGCAGCGCCCACGCGCGATGGTGATCTCCTGCTGCGACAGCCGCGTGCATGTGACCTCGATCTTTGGCGCGGATCAGGGGGAGTTCTTTATTCACCGCAATATCGCCAACCTCGTCCCGCCCTATGAGCCGGATGGCAAGCAGCACGGCACCTCGGCAGCGGTGGAATATGCCGTGAACGCACTGAAGGTCGCGCATCTGATCGTGTTGGGCCATTCCAGCTGCGGCGGCGTCGCAAGTTGTATCCAGATGTGTCAGGGCAAAGCGCCTGAGCTTGAGAACCAAGACAGTTTCGTAGGCCGTTGGATGGACCTGCTGCGCCCAAAATATGATCTGGTGGAGAAGGTCGAAGACCCGGCAGAGCAGCAGATTCAGCTTGAGCGGCAGGCGGTGATGACCTCACTTGAGAACCTGATGACTTTCCCTTGGATCAAGGAAAAGGTCGATGCCGGCACGTTGAGCCTGCACGGGCTGTGGACGGACATCGGCGAGGGCAGCTTGGAATATTACGACGCCAAGGCGCATAAGTTCGAGCCGGTTTAAGTTTGTCGAACCTAAACTGTTGAGATGAAAAAAGGGGGCCGCTTGGCCCCCTTTCCTATTCCAGAACTGTGGCTGAAGCTCAGCCCTTTTTCAGCACTTCGCGGCCCAGCAGCTCGGCGATCTGCACGGCGTTCAGGGCGGCACCCTTGCGCAGGTTGTCGCTAACGCACCACAGGTTCAGACCGTTGTCGATGGTGCTGTCCTGACGGATGCGGCTGATGAAAGTGGCGAAATCGCCGACGCATTCGACGGGCGTGACGTAGCCACCGTCTTCGCGCTTGTCGATCACCATGATGCCCGGTGCTTCGCGCAGGATGTCGCGGGCTTCGGCTTCATCAAGGTGGTCTTCAAACTCGATGTTGATGGCTTCGGCGTGGCCTACGAAAACCGGGACGCGCACGCAGGTCGCGGTGACCTTGATGCTGGTGTCGATGATTTTCTTGGTCTCAGCGACCATCTTCCATTCTTCCTTGGTCGAACCGTCCTCAAGAAAGACGTCGATATGCGGAATCACGTTGAAGGCGATCTGCTTGGTGAACTTGGTCGCAGGCTTATCGTCAGTCGGGTTGTAGATGCTCTTGGTCTGATCCCAAAGCTCATCAATGCCGTCCTTGCCCGCGCCGGACACCGACTGGTAGGTCGAGACGACAACGCGTTTGATGCCCGCACGGTCGTGCAGTGGCTTCAGCGCCACAACCATCTGCGCGGTAGAGCAGTTGGGGTTGGCGATGATGTTTTTCTTGGAATAGCCGTGCACGGCCTCGGGGTTCACTTCCGGCACGATCAACGGCACGTCTTGATCATAGCGGTAGAGCGACGAGTTATCGATGACCACGCAGCCCGCTTTGGCAGCGGCAGGGGCGTATTTCTTGGTCGCTTCGGAGCCCACGGCGAAAAGCGCGATGTCCCAGCCGGTGAAATCGAAAGTGTCGAGGTCTTTGGACTTCAGGGTTTTATCCCCAAAGCTGATCTCGGACCCCAGCGAGCGGCGGCTGGCCAGCGCCACGATCTCGTCCACGGGGAACTGACGCTCTGCAAGGATGTTCAACATTTCACGGCCCACATTGCCTGTGGCACCGACGACGGCGACGCGATAACCCATCTGATTACTCCAGTCTGTCCAATTAAATTTGACGCCATTTAACGTGCCTGCAGGGCGTTGGCTAGGGCCAGCCGCGCGCGGGCAGGGCAGAGCGGCGCTCTGCCGGGGTTAAAGAACCTTGATGACGTCCTTGTTGATCGCCAACATGTAGCCGCGCCGGGCGATGTTTTTGACCAGCAGTTCCGACACCAGTTGGTTGCCCAGTGTGTCGCGCAGGCGTTTGATCCGCGTGGCACCGGCGGCCTCATCACAATCCGCGGCATTGCGGCCCGAGATCATGCCTTCAATCTCAGAGCCCGACAGCACGTCGTCATCCATCCGCGCTTCCGCAAGGACAGACATCGTCTCCATCGCGGCGGCGGTGAGTTTGAAGCCGAGGTTGTTGAGGTAAACGGTGTTTTCTTCGCGGCTGATCAGCAGGGAATTCACCTGAATGCCCGTCCGCTCAATCTGTGCCATGCGGCGGTTGAAGCCGACGAGCATGAACAAAAATACCATCGCCGCGACCAGCATGGCGCTGGCAAAGACCAGCAGCACGACAATAACGACACGGTAGCTGGCCAAAGTCTCTGAGAATGCAGTGCCGGATTGAGCGAGGATTTCGAGCAGTTTGATCTCGGCCTGGGTGGTCAGATCGTCATTTTCGATAAAGATCCGCTCAACCCGCGCATTAAAGACGTTCGCATCTGGCAGCGCCCAGAGTAGCACAACCGCCCCGGCCAGAAGTACGGCCACGACGGCGGCGATGCCACCGATCACGAAACGCCCGCCAAATCTGCGCATGTCAGAAGCGGAGGTAGAATGTTCCTGCACTGTCTTTCCTTTGATCCAAGCCTTCGTCATCGAAGACAGACAGTACATTCAACAATGTCCAGCCCTCCGCCGCAAGACGCGGTGTAAGTTCGGATTCGGCGGAGGCTGGCTCACAGGCCTCGGAAATCTGCGCCACCCCGTAATGGAGGCGCAGCGGATTGTCTTGCTTGGCCTTGTAATCGGCAAAGCATCCGGCCGTTGCCGCTGCGGGCAGGGCCAGGGTGACCGCCAGCGCGGTCGAGAGGGTGAGGCATGGGTTTTTCATATGTTTTTAATGCGCTTTCGCCCGTTGATATTCAATAACCAAGCCGCTTTTGGTGCCCTGTTATCGGATAACGACCCCCTGCTATTGCCTGTCTTTGGCCCTCCCCCCAATTTGATGGCACCAACAGACACACGAACCGATACGCGGCCCCCGAGTTAAGGCCGTAACCGATACGCGGCCCCCGAGTTAAGGCCGTAGACGATCAAGGGCGCAGCGAACGCGTCGATAAACGAGAAGGGACCAGACCCATGTACCGCAAGTTCATTGCTACCATCGCCGCCCTGTCGGTTGCCATCACCGCTTTTGGTGCCCGTCCTGCCGCTGCCGATGAAAAGGAAGTGTTGCGCACCCTCGCCGCGATTGCGGGCGTCGCAATCGTAGGCAAGATGATCTACGACAACAAAAAGGACCGCGAAGAACGCGAAACGGTCACCCGTCGCCGCGCCGCGCCGGTCTATGAGGCGCCACGCCTTTACCCCACGGTTTCCAAGCGGCCACACCAGCGCCCCTATATTGATCCGCGCCCCGAGCCGCGCCGCAGCGTCCAGACCAATCCTGAGCGCGACCGCGCCACCTACCCCAAGCGCGAAGTGCGCCCTTTGCCAGAGCGGGTCGACCGCAAGCAGCTGCCGCAGCAGTGCTTCCGCAGCTATGACGGCGAAGACGGCAAGGTGATGATGTTCGGTGAGCCCTGCCTTGAAGAGAATTATACCCAAGTCGACCGACTGCCAAACTATTGCGCCAAGCGCGTGAAGACGGCGGACGGCGCACGCTACGGCTATGATGCCCGCTGCCTGCGCGACTCGGGTTACAGCTTGGCCCGTCGGTAACACCGACGTGCCTTGACCGAGCGGCACGTCCCTGTCGCTCGGGTTTTGAAAGGGGGGGTGTTCGGGCGCCTCCCCTTTCTCTTTTTTGTTGCACCTTTTGGGCGCATGCGGTTTCACCCGCCCCATGATACCTGACTTTGAATTTGAACGCGGCGCGATTACCCGCGGCTTTCGCACCATCGCCGGTGTGGACGAAGTGGGCCGTGGCCCGCTGGCCGGGCCGGTCACAGCCGCCGCTGTGGTCTTTACCGAAGGGCAGATCCCCGAGGGGCTGAACGATTCTAAAAAGCTGACCGCCCGCGCCCGAGAACGGCTCTATGATGAGATCATGTCGATGGCTGTCGTTTGCGTGGCCCATGCCACCGTCGAAGAGATCGAAGAACACAACATCTTGCGTGCCAGCCATTTGGCGATGACCCGCGCACTTGCCGGATTGGCCTGCGCGGCGGATTACGCATTGATCGACGGCAATATGCTTCCACGCGATCTGAGCCTTCCGGCGCAACCTGTGGTGAAAGGGGACGCCCGCTGTCTGTCGATCTCAGCGGCTTCTATCGTTGCCAAAACCGTGCGCGATAGACTCATGGTGGACTTGGCGCAACAGCATCCTGGATATGGCTGGGAAACCAATATGGGCTACGGATCGAAAAGCCACATGGCTGCCCTGCGGGATCTTGGTGTTACCCCACACCATAGACGTTTATTCAAACCTATACACAACATCTTGTATCAAGCTAATTTGTTAACCGATTGATTCAAAAAAGAAATTGACCACGAATCTCTGATGCCCCATTTTATCCACAACCAATGAGCGCTTAAGCGCCGGGTAATGAGGCAGAGATATGAAAACGATGACAAAGGGCGCTGCGGCGCTTCCCTTGAACACTATTGTTGCGGGCGATTGCATTGAGGCAATGAACGCCCTTCCAGCAGAGTCGGTGGATCTGATCTTCGCGGATCCGCCCTACAACTTGCAGTTGCGGGGTGATTTGCATCGCCCGGACAACTCCAAGGTCGATGCAGTTGATGACGAATGGGACCAATTCGCCAGCTTCAAAGCCTATGATGATTTCACCCGCGCTTGGCTTAAAGCCGCGCGGCGTTTGCTGAAACCCGACGGCGCGATCTGGGTGATCGGCAGCTATCACAACATCTTCCGTGTCGGCGCAGCGCTGCAGGATCAGGGGTTCTGGATCCTCAACGATGTGGTCTGGCGCAAGTCCAACCCGATGCCGAACTTCCGCGGCAAACGCTTCACCAACGCCCATGAGACGATGATTTGGGCCGGCAAAAGCGAGAACAGCAAATACACCTTTAACTATGAAGCTTTGAAGGCGCTGAACGAAGGCATCCAGATGCGCAGCGATTGGGTACTGCCGATCTGCACCGGCCATGAGCGTCTGAAAGACGATGCGGGCGACAAGGCGCATCCGACGCAAAAGCCCGAGAGCCTGTTGCACCGCATCCTCGTTGGCTCGACCAACCCCGGCGATGTGATTCTCGATCCGTTCTTTGGCACCGGCACCACCGGCGCTGTGGCCAAGATGCTGGGCCGCGATTTTATCGGGATCGAGCGTGAGGCAGCCTATCGCAAGGTTGCCGAAAAACGCATCTCCATGGTGCGCAAATTCGACAACGAAGCGCTGCAAACCACCACCTCTAAACGTGCTGAACCGCGCGTGCCTTTCGGTCAGTTGGTCGAGCGTGGCATGCTGCGCCCGGGCGAAAACCTCTATTCCATGAATGGCCGCCACAAGGCCAAAGTCCGTGCCGATGGCACCCTGATTGGCAGCGATGTCAAAGGGTCGATCCATCAGGTAGGCGCGGCCTATGAGAAAGCGCCAAGCTGCAATGGCTGGACCTATTGGTGCTACAAGAAAGACGGCAAGAATGTCCCGATCGACATTCTGCGTCAGCAGATCAGAGCCGAGATGGCCAACTGATCTACTCCGAACAATCGAACACCGCCGGCACCCGTGGCCCCTCTGCGTGACGGGCAGCCACACGGGTGCCTACCTTGACCCCGCCCCATGGCGGGGTTTTTTTGTCCCTCTAGTTCATGCGCCGCTCGTGGGATCTGAACTGACGCAGGGCTGTTTCGATGTAGCCCGCGTCGAACTCCGATTTATTCACCACATAAAGAACCCCAGCAGAGGCGGCTTTCTCCCACATGATAGGCGAGGGCCAATCGCTGACCATGATAATGGGGGTGTCTGCATGCCGGTCGTCGCAAGCCAGCTCCAACGCGAAATTCGCGCCCAACCCGTCGGGTAGATTGTTGTCGAGGAGGATCAGCGCTTTGTCCCCGCTCTCCAGCGCCCGCCGGGCGGCTTCGATGCTGGGCGCAAACTCCACCCGCATTCCGCCATAGGCGCGCGCAAGGATGCGGCGCAGTTTCTCTCGGTCAAACTCACTGTCTTCGACGATCAGGCAGGGGCCATCGCGGCCCGCCTTTGGGGGTTACGTCTGTTGCTGCATCTATACCGCTCCACTGGTAACGCGTGCGGCGGGTTTGACAGGGAAAGTTTAAGTTTGCGTTGCTTTGCTCAAAGCCGGGGCAGCGGATTGCTGGCTTTGTTGTAGGCCTTCCAGTCGGTGATCTCGGGGTAATACATCTCGCGCCATTTGCGCACGCGAGGGTTCATGATTCGCCGCCAAAGTGGGGGCACCATCGCCGCCATGGTCATCACCGGATAGCCATAGGGCAGCTGCGGCGCATCGCCCGTGCCATAGGTCTGCAAGACCGGGAAACGCCGGTCGGGTTTGTAGTGGTGATCGGAATGGCGTTGCAGGTTGATCAGCAGCCAGTTGCTGGCCTTATGTGCCGCGTTCCAAGAGTGGCGCGGCTGCACATGCTCATATTTGCCACCGCCCAGATGTTTGCGCGTCAGCCCGTAGTGTTCGATGTAATTGACCAGTTCCAACTGCCAGATCGCCACCCCGGCCTGCACAAGGAAGAGGCCTAGACCGCTCCACCCGCCCAGCACCAGCGCCAGCAGCAGAAAGCCGGCTTGCAGCGCCCAGTATTTGAAAAACGGGTTGCCCGGATCGGTCCACGGCAGCCCCTTGCGCGCCAGCATGTTCTTTTCGGCATGAAACGCCGAGGTCAGCGACTCGCGCAGCACGCGCGGGTAAAAGCGGTGGAACCCCTCGTTATAGCGCGCGGTCACCGTATCACGCGGTGTCCCGACATGTCGGTGATGCACCAAAAGATGCTCTGAGCGGAAATGCGAATAGAGGACCATTGCCAGCAAGGTGTCCGCCAATAGGCGTTCGGTCTTGTTCCGCTGGTGCATCAACTCATGGCTATAGTTGATGCCGATGGTGCCGGTAATCACGCCAACGCCGAAGAACAGGAATATCCGCTCTGCCGTGCCTAGATGTCCGGCGCGGGTGGCATAGTAGATCAGTCCGAAGACGGTGAGAAATTGCAGCGGCGCCCAGATCAGCGTGACGAGGCGGTACCAATAGAGGTCATCTTCGGTGGCCTCTAGGTCCGCGTTGTCGAGGTTCAGCCCCAGCACCGCGTCGAGCAAGGAAAACAGATACCACGTCACCAGCGGCAGGAGCGCGATGGTCCAGCCGCCCTGCATGGCACAGAACCACGCCAGCGGGATCAGCAGCAGCGACATCCAGAACGGCAGGGCGCGCGACAGGCGCGCGAGGTCTTGTGGAGAAATAATTCGGTTTGCCATGGGTCACCTTACTGCTTCGCGCCAGATATACCGCAGTTCAGTCGGCGCTCAAAGCCTGACGCGGCGCTAGCGCGTCAGGTCGAACGCCTTGCGCATCACGGTGGGCAAATCACTTGGGCTGAATTGGTTTTGGCCGATGAATTCACCAATTTCAGGCGCGGTGCCATGGCCGACCCGCGCGTGCTGCACGGTCAACATCAGGTGAAAATGGGTAAAGGTATGGCGCACCTCGCCGGGCAGGGGCTGCCAATCGGCGGTCATGGGCGGCGTCCCTTCGGGGCGCGGCTCAGACGTGTCGATCCAGTCAGAACCGGGCCAACCGAGCATCCCGCCAAGCAGCCCTTTGTCGGGCCGTGTCTCCAATAGCCATGCGCCGTCCTCGCGCTGGGCGAGGTAGACCGTGCCGTGGCGCACTGGTTTTGGCTTTTTTGGCGTCTTCTTTGGCAGCAGCGCCGCCGTTCCTTCCGCCCGCGCGACGCAGGGTTCGCGCCAAGGGCAGATGCCGCAGGCCGGGGATTTCGGCGTGCAGATCGTGGCGCCGAGATCCATCACCGCTTGGGCATAATCGCCGGGGCGGCCCTGCGGTGTGAGCGCCACGGCCCGCGCCATTAACTCGGGCTTTGCTGCAGGCAGCGGCGTGTGAATATTGTAAACCCGCGCCATCACCCGCTCAACGTTGCCGTCCAGCACCGCATGGGGCAGATCAAAGGCGATGGAGGAGATCGCCGCCGCCGTGTAAGGCCCGATCCCCGGCAATTTTAGCAGCGCGTCATGGTCCGCGGGGAAATTGCCGCCATGCTCTGCCACCACGGCGCGCGCGCATTTCAGCAGGTTGCGGGCGCGGGCGTAGTATCCAAGGCCCGCCCATTCGGCCATCACATCCTTGTCTGCCGCCGCCGCAAGCGCGCCAACATCCGGCCAGCGGGTGGTGAAACGCGCGAAATAGTCTTTCACCGTGGCCACAGTCGTCTGCTGCAACATGACCTCGCTCAGCCAGATGCGGTAGGGATCAGGCGTGACGCCTGCCATCCGGTCGTGCGGCGGCACACGCCACGGCAGGGCGCGGGCATGGGTGTCGTACCACTCTAGCAGGATCGGCGGCAGCTTGCTGACGGATGTCTTCTCACGCAATGTTTAGGCCTTTCGAGGGGGCAGGGGCTGGTGACGCTGGGGCAAATGGTTATGTATGTCAGCACATTCGGGAAACAAAGCCATGCCGCCACGTCGTACGACTACAAAAGGGTTTAAACGCACCGACAGCCTGCTCTCGCAGCAGATTCGCAAGGCGAGCGAGACCCGTGGCTTTGCGCAATCGCGTTTGTTGACCCATTGGACCGAGATCGCGGGCGAAGCAACTGCCGCCATCTCGCGCCCTGTTGAGGTCAGCTATGGCCGCAAGGAAGGCATCGGGGCCACGCTGACCCTGCTGACCACCGGGGCCAATGCGCCCATGCTGGAGATGCAAAAGGAACAGCTGCGCGCGCGGGTCAATGCGGTCTATGGCCATAACGCCATCGCGCGGGTGCGGATCACCCAGACGGCGGCGACCGGCTTTGCCGAAGGGCAGGTGGCGTTTGACCACAAACCCAAGGCCGAAAAAACCGCCCCTAACCCTGCGCTGCAACGCAAAGCAGCCGAAGCCGCCAAGCCCGTGGCCGACGAGGGGCTGCGCGAAGCCCTTGCACGTCTGGGCGAGAACATATTGAACAAGAACCAAAGCTGACCAACCTAAAGCTGACGTAACAGACAAAGGAACAACTTATGAATCGCAGAAACGTAATCCTTGGCGGTCTCGCCACGCTTGGTCTTGGTGGCTGGTATGCCGCGAGCAGCTTCGGCTCCTCCCCCCTTGGCAGCACCGCGCTGACACCTTTCGTAGGTGCCGCGAACGCCCAGACGACCGAAGGCGATGTGGATACCTCTGGCATCACCGAGATGGTCATGGGCGACGAAAACGCGCCGGTCACGATGATCGAATACGCCTCCTTCACCTGCCCGCATTGCGCGACTTTCCATAATGAGACCTTCAAAAAGCTGAAGGCCGACTACATCGACAGCGGCAAAGTGAAATTCATCTACCGCGAAGTGTTCTTTGACCGCTACGGTCTTTGGGCTTCGATGGTGGCGCGTTGCGGCGGTCAGGAGAAATTCTTTGGCATCGCCGATCTGATCTATAAATCGCAAAGCGAATGGACCCGCGCCGGCGAGCCTGCGGCCATCGTCGAAGAGCTGCGCAAGATTGGCCGTCTGGCCGGGCTCGACAATGAGACGCTGGATGAATGCCTGAAGGACGGGGAAAAAGCCGAAGCGCTGGTGGCATGGTACACCGAGAACTCCGAAAAGGATGACATCTCGAGCACGCCGAGCTTTGTCATCGACGGCAAGAAGCACTCCAACATGTCCTATGCCGACATGAAAGACCTCCTCGACGCAGCGCTGGCCGGCTAATGACCGCGCCGCTTGCAGGACTAAAAGTCGTCGAACTGGCACGTGTTCTGGCTGGCCCTTGGGCCGGTCAGACACTGTCGGACCTCGGGTGTGAGGTGATCAAAGTGGAAAGCCCGGCGGGGGATGACACCCGCCAATGGGGCCCGCCCTTCGTCACCCGCGATGAGGATATCACCGCCTCCTATTTCCATTCAACGAACCGGGGCAAAGCCTCTGTCACCGTGGATTTCCGCACCGAGGAAGGTCAGGCGCAGGTCAAAGAACTCTTGGCTGATGCGGACATCCTGATCGAGAATTTCAAAACCGGGGGATTGGCGAAATACGGGTTGGACTATGCCAGCCTGTCTGCGCAGTTCCCCAAGCTCATCTATTGCTCGATCACGGGTTTCGGTCAAACTGGCCCTTACGCCCATCGGGCGGGCTATGATTTCATCATCCAAGGCATGTCCGGGCTGATGTCGATCACCGGCGAGCCGGACGGCCTCCCGCAGAAATCCGGCATGGCGATCACCGATATCTTCACTGGTGTCTACGCCAGCACCGCGATTTTGGCCGCCGTGCACCAGCGTCACCAAACCGGCGTGGGCCAACATATCGACATGGCGCTGCTGGATTGCGCTGTGGCGATCACGGGCAACCAGGCGATGAATTATCTGACCACCGGCAAGGCGCCGACACGGATGGGCAATGCGCATCCGAACCTGACGCCCTACGAGGTGTTTGAATGTTCCGACGGGCATCTCATCATCGCCACGGGCAATGACGGGCAGTATCAGCGGCTGTGTCAGTTGCTGGGGCTTGAGGATATGGCCACCGCGCCGGAATACCTCAAGAACGCCGACCGGGTCGCTAACCGGCCCGAGATGATCCGCCGCCTGACCGGGGCAACCCGTCTGCGCAGCCGTGACGATCTGCTGGCCGCTTGCGAGGCGCATGGCGTGCCTGCCGGGCCGATCAACGACATGGCCGATGTCATGGCCGATCCGCAGGTCGTGGCGCGGGGCATGCAGATTGAGCTTGATGGCGTGCCGGGGCTGCGGTCGCCCTTCACCTTCTCGGGGGCCGAGCTTTCGCTGCACCGGCCCGCGCCGAAGCTGGGCGAAGACAACAAGGCCTAGGGCGGTGGCAGCCTATCCAGCGCCGCGTGCAGCGCATTGCCTTCGGGCAGGGACAGGCGCACCGGCAGGGTCAGCACCTTGGCGCGGAACTCCATCGGCAGGCGCACCGCGTCTTTTTCGGTGGTGACAAGCTGCGCACCGCGCATTGCGGCTTCGGTTTCTAGCCGCAACATCAGCCGCGCCGTGAGCGGCTGATGATCCTCCAGCGCCTCGGCGTGCAGGATCGTGGCCCCCAGCCCGCGCAGCGTGGCAAAGAACTTCTCAGGATGGCCGATGCCTGCGAAGGCGAGCACTTGCGAGTCGGACCAATCCATCCCTGTTTGCAGGGGCGTGAGTTCGGCCCGCGCGTGGGGGAGATCGGTCTTTGGCAGCCTTGCCGCGAAAGCCGTCTGCGCTGCGTCATCCCCAATCGACAACAGTAAGTCAGCCCGCGCCAGACCGGCTGCGACAGGCTCGCGCAGCGGTCCGGCTGGCAGGCAGAGGCCGTTGCCAAAGCCTTTGACTGCATCCACCACAACGATGCTGATATCCTGTGCCAGAGCCGGGTTTTGAAAGCCGTCATCAAGCACCACGACACTGGCTCCCGCCGCCTCTGCCGCCTGCGCACCCGCCGCACGATCACGGGCCACCCAGACATCGGCAAAAGCGGCCAGCAGCAGCGGCTCGTCTCCCACCTCATTCGCGCTGTGCTGCGCTGGATCAACCCGCACCGGCCCTTCGAGCGTGCCACCATAACCGCGTGAGACGACATGGGGGCGATGGCCGCGCTCCAAAAGATATTGCAGCACCGACATCACCGTGGGCGTTTTGCCAGTGCCGCCTGCATTGATATTGCCGACGCAGATCACCGGAATGCCCAACAGCAAGGGCGCCCCGCTGGCCAAGCGTCGCGCGGTGGCCGTGGCGTAAAGCGCGCCCAGCGGCTGCAACAGGCGCGCGCGCCAGTCGGGGCGGGGCAAGTGCCAGAAGTCAGGCGCGCGCATTATGTGGCCCCCATTTGTTCGTCGAGCCGGTCTTGCATCAGTTCAATGACCCGGTCGGCCAGTTCGGCCCCTTCGCTGATCACGTCCCAACCCGCGTGGGCCATCGTCGCCGCCTGATCCGGCGCGATGAGCCGCGACACCGCATTGCCAAGCGCGCCCGCATCATTGACGATCCGCGCTGCCCCCGCCGTGGCCAGCCGCCCGTAGGAGGGGAGATAATTTCGCACCTTGGGACCATAGAGTACCGCGGACCCAAGCGCCGACGCCTCAAAGGGATCGCAGCCGCCATGGCCAGACACCAGCGAAGAGCCGAGGAACGACACCGGTGCCACGCGAAAGAACAGCCCCCGGTCGCCGGGGTCATCGGCCACCATGACTTGAGTGGTTTCATCGGGGTAGGGGTCATCCCCCCACCGCATCGTGGTGAACCCGCGCGCGCGGGCACGCTCATAGGCGATGTCGGCGGTGGGGTAGTCATGGGTGTGCAGGATCAGCAGCAGCCGGTGCGACAGGCGCAGCGCTTGGCGGTGGGCGGTCAGCACGACGGGTATCTCTTCGGGCAGGATCTGTGTGGCATACCAAACCGGGCGACCGACAAGGCAAGCGGACATATCCGCCAAATCAGAATCCGCGCAGCGTAGCGCCTGACCGCCTGCTAATAGCGGCGATGTCGCCTCTCCCTTAGTGCGGGGGAGGCCAAGCTGCACAAGGCGCCGCAGCGCGGTGGGGGAGCGGGTGAAGACAAGCTCAAAGGCCGAAAGCAACTGCCGGGTCACGTCGGGCAGCCAGCGGTCCCGGCGGCCATCGAAACCAGCGCTGTCGGCGTCGATCATCATCATTGGACAGCCACGGGCGGAGGTCTCCAGCACAAGGTTCGGCCTTAGCGCACCCCATGTCCACAAGCACAAACTGGGCTGCCAGTGCTCAAGGAACCGCTCTACATTCTCGGGATGCTCGCTGGGCGCTTGGACGACGAATAGGTCGCGGGACTCTGTTGTCGGTATATCATGCGCCGCAGCGCCTTCGGGCAGGGTCACCAAAACCGCCACCCGGTCGCGCATCGCCATCAGCCGTTTGGCAAGGTCGAGCACGGCCAGCACATTGCCCGCCTCGGCGGCATGCATCCAGACCAGTTCACCTTGGGGGCGCGGTGCATAGGCAGGCGCGCTTTCGGCCCCACCCCGGCGCACGAGGGCGCGATAAGCCGTAAGCCCCAGCGACCGCGCCGCCATGGTGGTTTATTCCAGCTCTTCGGTAGAGGAAGCTGAGGTTTCCTCGTCGCGCAGGCGGTGCAGGTGGGCGATGTAGTAGCGCATGTGAGCGTTATCCACGGTGCGGTGCGCTTCGGATTTCCACGCATCATAGGCGCTGGCATAGTCCGGGAAAATGCCGACGATATGGATGTCGTCGACGTTCTTGAACGCGTTCTTGGTCGGGTCGATAAGTTCGCCCCCGAAAACAAGGTGCAGGCGTTGGGTCATGGGACTGTCCTCTGATCTGTCAAAGCTGCGGTGCTGCGCACAGTGCCTAGCAGATAGGGCCAGTCACGCAAGGGCGTCGATCAACGCGCGGTGCACTGCGGGGCCGCCCGCGACGATGCCGTCCACGCGCGGATCAGGGTTGTTGAACCTGAGCGGCGCGCCCGTGGCGGTGGCGCAGGTGCCGCCCGCCTCGGCCACGATCAAGGTGCCAGCGGCGATGTCCCATTCCCACGTACGGCGCAGGGTGATCATCGCGTCAAAGGACGCATCGGCCACCAGCGCCATGCGGTAGGCAAGCGAGGGGCGGTAGCTGCGTTTGAACACGGGCGGCGCGCCGCCGTGCCAGCGTTCGGCCACCAGCGCGGGGCGGGCGGCAAGCACCGTGGCCTCGGTCAGATTGGTCTGTAATGAGCTGCGGATCGGCGCGCCGTTCAGCGTCGCCCCACCCCCACGACTGGCGGCGTATAGCATGTCGCGCATCGGCAGGTAGACCACGGCTGCCGTGATCTCGCCCGCCTCTGCCACAGCCAGCGAATGCGCCCAAGTGTCGGAGCCTTCGACAAAGCTCCGGGTGCCGTCGATCGGGTCGATGATAAAGACCCGCTCATGGCCCAGTCGGTCGGTATTGTCCTCGGTCTCCTCCGACAGCCAACCATAGTCGGCGCGTGCGCCGCGCAGCTCTGCCAGCAGCAGGTCATTCACCGCCAAATCGGCCTCGGTCACCGGGCCCGCGTTATCGGCCTTGTCCCATCGTTTCGCCGTGGCCCCCGTAAAGCCGCGCGCCACAGCACCCGCTTTGCGCGCAGCGTCGATCAAAAGGGCAAGGTCATCCTCAGGCACCGGCAAGCGTCATCCCCGGCACCAGCAGCGAGGGCACAACCCGGCTGAGGTGCGTGCGCGCGTCATTGGCCGGGATCATCGCCCGCAGCATGTCGCGCAGGTTGCCCGCGATGGTGCATTCGTTGATCGCATGGGTGATTTCACCATTCTCGACCCAGAGGCCCGACGCCCCACGCGAATAATCGCCCGTGTTGGGGTTGATCGTGCTGCCGATCATTGAGGTGACCAACAGCCCGGTGCCCATCTCAGAAATCAGATCGTCGCGGCTGGCGTCCCCTTGGGTCAGCGCGATGTTCCAGTTCGACGGCTGCGGACCCGAGCCGGTGCCGCGCGCGGCGTTGCCGGTGGGGGCAGCCTCCAGCTTGCGCGCATTGGCCAGATCAAGCGTCCAACCTTGCAAGATGCCGTTATCGACAATGGCACGCTGCTGGGTCGGCAGCCCTTCGGCGTCAAAGGGGCGGGAGCCGGTGGCGCGGATGCGGGTTGGGTCTTCGATCAGCGACAGGCCTTCGGGCAGCACCTGTTCGCCCATCGCATCGCGCAAGAAAGACGCCCCGCGCGAAATCGCCTGACCGTTGATCGCGCCGAGCAGGTGACCGATCAGTGAAGCGGCGATGCGTTCGTCAAACAGGACCGGATAGCTGCCGGTGGGTGGCTTGCGTGCGTCGAGCCGCGCCAGCGCCCGTTCGCCCGCGCGGGTGCCGATATCCTGCGCATCGCGTAGATCGGCCTGAAAGATGCGGCTGTCGCCGTCGTAGTCGCGCTCCATCCCTGTGCCGCTACCGGCGATGGCGACGCAGGACAGCCCACGTTCGCTGCGGGCATAGCCGCCCTCAAATCCGTTGGTCGCGGCGAGGTAGATTTCTTGCGCACCATAGCCAGCGCCCGCCGATTGAACTTGGCTCACGCCTTTGACGGCCAATGCAGCAGCTTCGGCGCGGGCGGCGTCATCCTGCAGGGCTTCGGGGGAGGGCTCGGGCGTTGCGTCATAAAGCTCCAGCCCTTCCGCATCACGGCGGGCAGAGAGTTGATCGGGATCGGCCAGCCCTGAATAAGGGTCTTCGGGCGCTTCGCGGGCCATGGCGACGGCGCGTTCGGCCATTTCCTCAATCGTGCGTGATGACGTGTCGGAGGCCGAGACGCTGGCCGAGCGTTGCCCGACAAAAACCCGGAGCCCGATGTCTGTCCCTTCCGAGCGTTCGGCCTGTTCCAGTGCCCCGCCCCGCACTTCGATCGAGACGGAGCTTGCCGTGATCGCCATGGCATCGGCCGCATGCGCACCGGCGTTTGTGGCCGCCTGCAAGAGGGACTTGGTCAATGCATCAAGGGCTTCTGGCATGGTCTGGCTCCGATTGGGTTACAAAAGGGGTAATCCCCCGCCCCGAGAGGGGCAAGGGCAACACAGTATTTTCCCAGGCTGGGAAGACGCGGCGCAGGCCCGCGCAGTGCGGTTATTTGATCTGCTGACCGTTGGCGAGGATGCCGCCCTCTTCGGTGAACTCAATTCTGGAGGTCAGAGAGTCTTCGCCCTCGCCCGGGACGGTAAAGAGGCCCATCATCATCCGAGCGCCCAATGCCTGCTCTTGCGGGATCAGACCCATGGTTACCAGTTTGTCGAGCAGGGCCACGCCGCCGATCAACGACAGGTCCAGCGCGCCGACGGGTTTGGGCATGCCGGGCACGGTTTCCAAATCGTTATTGTCAAAGGTGATCGCGCCCGTCGCGTCAAACTCTGCCCCCGCCACGTCAAGCGACACTTCATTCACGTTCAGTTCGTGAATTTCGCCGGGCACTTCATCACCCATGGTGGCGGTCACTTCGGGGTCCATCAGTTCGAACAGGAGCTTGGCCTTGCCAGACAAATCCACCACCAATGTCGCTGGATCGCGGGGCAGTTGGCCGGTCGGGTCAAAGATGCCCCAGATCATGTCGGACATCTTGAAGCTGTCGAGCGTGACGCCAAAGGCAAAGTCCTGCGGTTCTTCGGACTTCATCAAGGGCATTTTCAGGTTAAAGGCGCTTTCCGCCATGCTGAACTGGATCGGGAAGGGCATATCGGCGGCGGTGACGCTGACTTCGATGTCCTGCTGGCCACCCTCATAGACCATCCCCTCCGGCCCCATGGCCACGCCCAGTTTGGCACCTGCTGAGCCGGTTACCAGTTGGAAATCGCCATTCTCAGGGTCAGAGACCTGCATGTCGGTACGGCCTGCTCCGGCGGTAAAGCTGCCATCAAAGGTAAGGCCTGCGCGCATCATCGCGGCCATGTCAGAACCAGCTTCCAGCATCGGCAGCGCGCCACTGCCGTTAAAGACCACCTGATCCACGCCGCCTTTTACCGCAACGCGCGCGGGATCATCGGGCGTTTTCATCACCACGTCATACTGCAGGCTGTCGATACGCCCAGATTGGTCATAGCGGCGCGTCTCGGTCCCGGTCATCTCGGTCCGGCTGCTGACGCCGCTGCCGGTGACGCTGAACTTGGCCTCTTCTTCGGTATAGCTCTGCGCGCCGACCTTGAGCCCCGCAAGGGTGAGCGAGATCGTGTCGGCGGCATAGTCGTATTGCAGCGCGTCGGGGCTGCCACTGGCGCGCATCACCGGGGCCGTCTGGGCGTAGTTCAACACCATCGACACCGGTTCATCTTCGGGCGTTTCGGGGGCGACGTTGATGGTCATCGGCATGACATTGGGCATGCGAACGTTGACTGCGCCGTCACTCTCGGGCTCAAAACTCAGCGTGCCGAGCGACATGGAAAAGTCGCCGCCCTCTTCGATCATGTCCATCTTCAGGGTCACATCGCTAACCGTCAGGTCTTCGCCATCAAAGGCTTCGCTTGCCTGAACCTGATAGCCCATGCTCTCCATGTATTGGCGCCAATCGCCCCAAACCTCTGCCGGGGTCAGATCGGCCCAAAGGGCCGTCGATGCCAGCGATACCGGGAGAGCGAGAAACAGCGATGCTGTGGGAATGCGGGACATCGGAAAATCCTTTTCGGCAATGAGTTGCGCATAGAGTCTGCCAATCCCCGCACAGGGTCAAGCGACGCGAGGCTGGACCCGGATTGATCGGCGGATTACCACAGCCCTCAAGCAATGTACCAAATTAGCATAAGGATCACCACATGGACATGACAGGCAAGACGATCATGATTACCGGCGCAAGCCGGGGCATCGGCGCTGCCGCCGCGCGTGTATTCGTCAAGGCAGGCGGCAATGTCGCCCTGCTGGCGCGCAGTCAGGATGCCATCGCCGATCTGTCCGGCGAACTGGGCAAGCAGGCCATCGCCATCCCCTGCGATGTGACCCGCTATAACGAAATGTCCTCGGCGGTGGAAACAACGCGGCAGGCCTTTGGGGGACTTGATGTGTTGATCAACAACGCCGGCGTGATTGATCCGATCTCCCTCATGGGGGAGGCTGATCCGGCTGATTGGGCCAAGGCCATCAACATCAATGTCACAGGCGTCTTCCACGGGATGCGCGCAGCCCTGCCAGTGATGAAGGACGGCGGCGGCGGCACGATTCTGACGATCTCTTCTGGGGCGGCCCATGGTCCGGTTGAGGCCTGGAGCCATTACTGCGCCTCTAAGGCTGCGGCGAACATGATGACCCAATGCCTGCACCACGAAGAAGGTGGCAACGGCATCCGCGCCATTGGCCTGTCACCCGGCACCGTCGCCACCGACATGCAGCGCGACATCAAGCAAAGCGGCGTGAACCCGGTCAGCCAGTTGGATTGGGACGTGCATATTCCCGCAGATTGGCCCGCGCGTGCCCTGCTGTGGATGTGTGGCCCCGAGGCGGATCGCTTCTTGGGTGATGAAATTTCACTGCGCGATGAAGGCATCCGCAAGGCGGTGGGCCTGATATGATTGAGCTAGACCGCGCGGGCGACATCTGGACCGTCACGATAAACCGCCCCGACAAGGCCAATTCGCTGACCCACGCCATGTTGGTCGAACTGGCCGAGATCATGGAGGCGGCGCAAACCGCTCGGGTGGTGATCCTAACGGGGCGGGGCAAGGTGTTCAGCGCCGGAGCCGATCTGGAGGAAGCCCGCGCGGGTCTGGCGAAGTCGGACGTTTGGGAGCGTCTTTCGGGTGCGGTGGCAGCGCTGCCGGGGCTGAGCATCGCAGCCCTCAACGGCACGCTGGCCGGGGGCGCGATGGGCATGGCGCTGGCCTGCGACCTGCGCATCGCGGTGCCGGGGGCAAAGTTCTTCTATCCGGTGATGAAGCTTGGGTTTTTGCCGCAGCCGTCTGATCCGGCGCGAATGGCGGCGCTGATTGGGCCCGCGCGGACCAAGCTGATCTTGATGGGCGGGCAAAAGATCGCGGCGGACGAGGCGCTGGCCTTTGGCTTGATCGACCGCATCGTGCAAGGGGAAGACCTGCTGAACCACGCCGCCGAGCTTGCAGCCGACACGCGCGCCGCCTCTGCCGAGATCGCCAGCGGGATCAAGGAAATGTGCGCGCCAGAGGGCGGCGTTTTCGATCCGCAAACGCGCAGATGAGCGGCGCTGTCGTTATCGGTGGCGGGCCTGCCGGGCTCATGGCAGCAGAGGTCATGGCTAGCGCGGGCCTGCCCGTGACGCTTTGTGAGGGCAAGCCTTCGGTGGGGCGGAAGTTTCTAATGGCGGGCAAATCGGGGCTGAACCTGACCAAAGCCGAGCCGTTCGATCCCTTCCTCGCAGCTTTTGAAGAGGCCGCCCCCGCGCTGCGTCCAATGCTAGAGGCGTTTGATAGCCAAGCGGTGCAGGATTGGGCGGAAGGGTTGGGCCAAGAGGTCTTTACCGGTTCAACCGGCCGCGTATTCCCCCGCGCGATGAAAGCCTCCCCGTTGCTGCGCGCTTGGTTGGCGCGTTTGGCAGCGCAGGGCGTGCAGCTCAAAACGCGCTGGCAGTGGCAGGGTTGGGACGGCGATGCGCTCGTTTTCGATACGCCCAATGGACAGCAGCAGATTAACGCAGATGTGACCGTGCTGGCGCTTGGCGGCGCGAGTTGGTCACGGCTGGGGGCCACTGGTGCATGGGCGCCGTTGTTGGCCGAGCGCGGGGTGGGGTTAAGCGATTTTGACCCAGCGAATGTGGGTCTGCTGGTCGATTGGTCCTCTCACATGACACGGCATTTCGGTGCTGCGTTAAAAGGGGTGGCATGGTCGGCTGGCGCGTATCGTTCACGCGGGGAGGCGGTGATCTCGGCCCGTGGGTTAGAGGGCGGCGGGATTTATTCGATCTCGCGCGGGCTGCGCGAGGGGCATGGTCTGACGCTTGATTTACTGCCTGACCTAGAGGTCAGTGATGTCATGGCCCGTTTGGCAAAGCCGCGGGGCAAGGACAGTCAGGCCAACCACCTGCGCAAGCGGCTGAAGCTTAGTCCTGCACAGATCGCGCTGTTGCAAGAAATGGCGCGGCCCCTACCGCAGGGTGTCGAAGCACTGGCAGAGCTGCTGAAGGCACTGCCAATTGCCCATGCCGGGCTGCGCCCGATGGATGAAGCGATTTCCACCGCAGGCGGCGTGCGGCTCAATGCGCTCGACGAGGGGCTGATGCTGCGTGATCTGCCGGGGGTTTTTGCTGCCGGGGAAATGCTGGATTGGGAAGCGCCCACAGGCGGCTATCTGATCAATGGCTGTCTGGCGACCGGCCATTGGGCGGGCCGCCATGCAGTTGATTGGGTCCGGCGTTAACCTTTTTCCTTGGCCATCGCGGCGACAAAGGCGGGGCGCTCGCGCAGGGACTTTGCCCAGAGGTTCAACTTGTCATCCACCCGCGGGAAGTTCGCGCCGATCGACCAGTTGATGCAATGCACGGCCAGCAGATCCGGCAGAGTGATTTGGTCGCCCATCAGAAACGGCCCCTCAAGGCGGTCGGATAGCGTTTTGGCTGCGCGTTCGAATTCGGCCTTAAGGCTGTCTTTGATCGCGGGCACGCGGGCCTCTTCGGGGAAGATAAAACTGTGTTTGGCCGCGGCCCAGAGGATCGCGTCGAATTCGTCGATTAGCCAAAAGGTCATCGCGTCCTGCCGGGCGCGCGCGGGCGTGCCAGCGGGGGCGGTCAATGCGCCATGCTTGTCGGCCAGATAGGTCATGATCGCGGTGGAATCGGTTAGCACCTCCTCGCCGTCCACAAGCGCGGGGATTTTGCCCGAGGGGTTGTATTTGCGCGCCTCTTCCGAGCGGGGCGCGGCGGGGTTCAGCGCGTAAGGCTGGCCCAATTCTTCGAGCATCCACATGACGCGAAAAGCGCGGGATTTGGTGCCGCCGATGACAGTATACATTGAATTTCCTCTCCCAAAATCAACGTTGTGCGCCCAGCATTGCCAGACGGATAAAGGCCCGCTCGACCAGTGCCAGTGCAGGGGCGTGCTGGCCCGCAGAGCGCAGCTTAAGGTCGGTCTCAGTGAGCACCGCAAGCGCCGTTTCCAATTTCGCTGCGCCCCAGTTTCGGGCCTGCCGCATGGCGCGGTCGCGGTCGCGCACGCCATAGATGGGCGCGCCGGGGTTGGCCGCGATCCGGTAGAGGGTGCGGAAATGCCGGGTGGCCATGATGGTTAGGGTCACGGCGTTCACGCCTTGACCTTGCAGCTTGCTCATCACCGGGCCGATCTCGGCGGCGCGGGTCTCAGCCACCACATGCAGGATGTCATCCACCTCAGCCTCGGTCGAGGTGGGGGCGCAGGCGGCGATGTCATCCAGTCCGATGGGGGTGCTGTCGCCCAATTTATAGAGCGTGATCTTTTCCAGCGTCTGGCGGAAGTCGCCGGGATCGAGCGTTCGGGCCAGATCGCTGAGCGCGGCCATGGCGTCGGCCTCAGGCGTGAGGCCCGCATCCTTCAGCATCTGCTCGATTTCGGCCCGGTCGGGCGGGTTGTCGTAGATCGGAGTGGCGTAGGCGTTTGGGTGGCTCTCGAAGGCTTTAAGCACCTTAGAGGTCTTTTTCAGGTCGCCCGCCGTAACGATGATCTGCGCGTCACCGGGCTGCCAGTCTTTCAACGCGTCGAGCAGGATCTTAGCAATGTTGTCGTTCGCCTCTTCCACCAGCGCGGCGCGGGGGCCGGGGAAAAAGCCGACTGCTTTGATCGCATCAAGCAGCATCGCCGGATCGCGGCGCAGTTCGCCCGCGGGCATCCGGCTCAGCCGCATTTCCTCTTCGGCATTGGCACCCAGCAGGTTTTTCAGAAATTCCTGCCGTTTCAGCGCCACGCGCATGGCGTCACTGCCATAGATCAGCAGCCCGGTTCGCGCGGGGTCAGGCCGCGTGAAATAGGGTTTGGCCTCGCGCGGGGAGAGCTTCATTGAGGCAGGTCAGCCGCGTAAAGACGGCTCACGACAAGGTCAGCAAGGATCTTCATCAGTCGTTCTTGGGCGTCCAATTCGGCTGCGCGAGTGGCCACGGTGGTGCCGGTGGCGGAATAGCCGGTGAAGCTTTCGACCTTGCCGGAGGTCACGATCTGGCCGCTCGACAGGTCGCGCAGCGCGTAAGAGGTCGTGCCCAGCAAGTTGTAGCGCCGCGTGTTGCCTTCGCTGTCGATGGCCAGCCCGTCTTCAGTGGTTGTTGTGGTTAATGCCAAACCCCATTGCGGCGATGCCGCATGGCCCAGTTGGCTTTCCAACTCGCGCACCAGAAAATAGCCGTAGCGATCTTCGGGGGCGTCCACCAGCACGCGGTTTTGCAGAGCCGTGCCCGCGCCGCCGGGGCCATAGAGGGGCTCAAACCCGCAGGCGGCGAGCGCCACTAGGGGCAGGGCCAGCAGAAAGCGGCGGCGCGAGGGTATGGTTTTAGGCAACGACATTCACAATCCGTCCGGGCACGACGATGACCTTTTTCGGTGTGGCCCCGTCCAGCGTTCGAATGACAGCTTCATGCGCCAGCGCGATTTTTTCAACCTCTTCCTTCGGCATGTCGGCGGGCACCTGAATTTCCGCCCGGCGTTTGCCGTTGATCTGGATCGGCAGGGTCACCGTGTCATCGACCAGCATCGCCTCATCAGCCTTGGGCCAAGGTGCCTTGGTAATCAGCCCTTCGCCGCCCAGATGCGCCCAGATGTCTTCGGACAGGTGCGGGGTCATCGGGGACATCAGCTGCGCCAGCGTCATGATCGCTTCGCGCTGTGCGGCATAGCCTGCCTTGGATTTCTGCAGTGTCGCGGTGAAAGCATAGAGCTTGGCGATTGCGGCGTTAAAGCCAAAGGATTCGATGCCCATGGTCACGTCATGGATCGTTTTGTGCATGGCGCGCAGCAACTCGTCGTCGCCAGTGCCAGCGGCATCGCGGTCCATTTCGCCCACGCGGTCGCAGATATTCCAGACGCGAGAGAGGTGCTTGTAAGACGCCTCGGCACCGCTGGCGGTCCATTCCACATCCCGCTCGGGGGGCGAATCGCTCAGCACGAACCAGCGGGCGGTGTCAGCGCCGTAGTTCGAGATGATGTGCAGCGGATCGACGACGTTTTTCTTGGACTTCGACATTTTGGCAGAGGGGATGATTTCCACCTCAGAGCCGTCCGCCAATTTGCCGTCCGTTACGTCTTCGGGAAGGTGATAGACCGGGCGGCCATTGGCGTCGCGCGTCTGGTAGATCTCATGCGTCACCATGCCTTGGGTAAAGAGCGCGTCGAAAGGCTCGGCCGCACCTTCGGGCAGGTGGCCGGTGATCTGCATGGCGCGGGCAAAGAACCGGGCGTAGAGCAGGTGCAGAATCGCGTGCTCAATACCGCCAATATATTGATCGACGTTCATCCAATAGGCAGCGTCTTCCAGATCGGTAGGGGTATCGGCGCGCGGCGCGGTGAAACGGGCGTAGTACCACGAGCTGTCGACGAATGTATCCATCGTGTCGGTTTCGCGCAGCGCATCCTTGCCGCAGGCAGGGCAGGCGCAGTTGCGCCATGTCGGGTGACGGTCGAGCGGGTTGCCGGGGGTGTCGAAGGTGACATCATAGGGCAGCTCGATCGGCAGGTTCTCTTTCTTTTCGGGCACCACACCGCAATCGTCGCAATGGACAACCGGGATCGGGCAGCCCCAGTAGCGCTGGCGGCTCAGCCCCCAGTCGCGCAGGCGGAACTTGGTGACGCCTTGGCCGATGCCGTTTTCCTCGCAGAAGGCGATGGCGGCATCAACGGCCTCTTCGCCGGTCTGCCACTGGTCGCCCGCGAAACCGCGGTTGTAGAACACCTTTTCCGACTTCTGCGGCACATAGGCCTCAGTCAGTTTGGGCGAGACATCCTCGGACGGCAGGAAGGTCGAGATGATCGGCAACTCGTATTTGGTGGCGAAGTCAAAATCGCGCTGGTCGTGGCCGGGGCAGCCAAAGATTGCGCCAGTGCCGTAGTCCATCAGGATGAAGTTGGCGATATAGACCGGCAGCTCGTGCGCCGTGTCGAAGGGGTGACGCACGCGGATGCCGGTGTCATAGCCCAGCTTCTCGGCGGTCTCGATCGCTTCTTCGGTGGTGCCACCCTTGCGGCATTCAGCGCAGAAGGCGGCGACGGCTTCGTCGTCGCGCTCCAGCGTTTTGGCCAGCGGGTGATCGGGCGAAATGCCGACGAAGGACGCGCCCAGCAGCGTGTCGGGGCGGGTGGTATAGACTTCGATGCGGTCGAAACCTTCGGGGGCTTCGATGGTCGAGAAGGCAAACTGCAATCCGCGCGATTTGCCGATCCAGTTGGCCTGCATCAGTTTGACCTTGGCAGGCCAGTTGTCGAGACTGTCGAGCGCGGAGAGCAGTTCTTCGGAGTGGTCCGAAATCTTAAAGAACCACTGCGTCAGCTCGCGCCGCTCCACCGGCGCGCCAGAGCGCCAGCCGCAGCCGTTCTCGACCTGCTCGTTGGCCAGCACGGTCATATCGACCGGGTCCCAGTTCACCACGGCGTTCTTGCGGTAGACCAGACCCTTTTCGAGGAAGTCCAAAAACAGCGCCTGCTGCTGGCCGTAATAACCGGGATGGCAAGTGGCGATCTCGCGGCTCCAGTCAATCGACAGGCCCAGAGGTTTCATCTGCTTCTTCATTTCGGCGATATTGGCATAGGTCCAATCCGCCGGGTGACCGCCGATCGCCATGGCGGCGTTCTCGGCGGGCATGCCGAAGGCGTCCCAGCCCATCGGATGCAGCACGTTATGGCCTGTCGCGATCTTGTAGCGCGCGATCACGTCGCCCATCGTGTAGTTGCGCACATGGCCCATGTGGATGCGGCCCGACGGGTACGGGAACATCTCAAGCACATAGTATTTCGGCTTGTCAGCGTTGCGGACGGCCTGAAAGACGCCATCCTTTTCCCAGGCTTGCTGCCAGCGGGCTTCGATCTCGGCGGGGGTATAGCGGGGCATGACGGGGACCTTATGACATGAAAAACGCCGGGCTGCTGTTTTCACAAGGCCCGGCGTTGGAAACGTGTTGAGTTAAGCGGGCTCAGAATTTGCTATCGGAAACGCGCATTTCCCGCGCCCGGCTGAGGATTGCATCCTCTACCGCGCGGGTTGTCGCGCGGGCCACCGGCTGACCGCCCGAGGATTGCAGCGCCACGTTAAGCGACCGCGCATCCAGTGCCGGATCGTCGATCAGCACGGTCGCGCGATAGGCGCGGCCACCGCCGGGCGGGGTGCCGTACCCGGTGACGATAACCCCTGTGAAAGGATCGACCGATTGCACCGGCAAGAAGTTCAGCACTTCAAGCGAGGCCGACCACAGGTACTTGTTTACCGAAACGCTGGTGTCAGTGTTCTTGCGGTTAAAGATCGACCAGATCGTGTTTCCCGGATCGGTCTCAATGTTATTGGGGTTATTCGCGTTGGTATACTGATCTGGCCGTTTTGTGGGCGGGCTACCAAAGCCCCCACCACAGGCGGCAAGCGCGCTAAGCGCCAGAACGGAGATTGCCATCTTGCAAGCGGTACGAAGGGCCATTGCAGCTTTCCTTTGCCTGTTTGCGCTCCGGTCTATCCAAGCGGGCCCATATCGGCAAGGTCTATGTCATAGGAGAGAGTATAGGCGCGTTTGGCGTCGTAAGAGACGCTATCCACCGGGACGATTGGCGAAACTGTGGCATAGCTGCACCAACCTCCGCGACATTGCTGACCCAGAGCGCGTGAACCTTGCCAAGAGCGGGTCATCGGGGGCAAACACCCTTCATACCCTTACCGGATTCCCCGGTCTGGGCATATGAATTCAAACCGAGGGAAAACTCATGAAAAAAGTTCTCTTCGCTACAACAGCCCTGGTTGCGACCGCCGGCGTAGCAGCAGCAGACGTAACATTCGGCGGCTACGGCCGTTTCGGTATCAAGTACGATGAAGACGCTTCGTCGACAGACCTGACAACGCGTATGCGTCTTCAGATCGATGCGACTGCTGAATCCGATGCAGGCGTTGTTTTCGGTGCACGTGCACGTATCAATGCTGACGGCAACGGCGTCACCAACGGTGCAGGCGCAGACTTCAACGGCGTTCGTTACTTCGCACGTTCGGGCGGCTTTGAAGTTGGCGTTGGCAACATCTTCGGTGCTCTGGAATCCATGCCGGGTCAGTACCCGATCGACCTCGGTCTGACCGGTCTGGGTTATGACTACACTGCCTTCTCCGGTGCAGACGCATACACCTCCACTGGTGACGGCGCTCCTAACGGTGTTGAAGTTCTGTACTCCGCAGGCGACCTGTCGGTTCATGTTTCGGCTTCCGACATGAACGACCGCATTGCCGGTTACGTTGCTTACACATGGAGCGGCTGGACTTTCGCAGTCGGTGGTCAGGACTCCGATGACGCAACCGACAACGATTGGACAGCGACAGCTGGCGGTTCCTTCGGCATCGCCGACGTAACTTTGGCCTATGCTGACAACGGCGGCACCGACCGTGTTGTTCTGGCTGGCCGCTTTGACGTTGGCGCAGCAACAGACATCGAAGTCTATGTCGCCGACCAAGACGGTTCCGACACCGGCTACGGCATCGACTTCAACCACGACCTGGGCGGCGGTACTTCGCTGCGCGGCGGTGTGGCGAAGCGCTTCGACGGCAACACACAAGCCGACATGGGTGTTCGCTTCAACTTCTAAGTTGAACGACATACTCTGACTATTGGGGCAGGCCTTGCGGTCTGCCCCTTTTCTTTTGCGCGGGCCTGTTGTTTTCTGCGCGCCTGAAATGGAGGGCCGAAAATGAGTCTCAGCGACATCAAAAACCGTATTGCCAAGGCCGAAGCCGATGCAGGCCGCGCGGCGGGATCGGTCAAGCTGATTGCCGTGAGCAAGGTTCAGCCCGACGCCCGCGTGCGCGCAGTATTGGACGAGGGGCATCGCATTTTTGGTGAGAACCGCGTGCAGGAAGCGGAGGGCAAATGGCCGGGGTTCCGCGAGGAGTTCGCGGATGTTGAGCTTCATCTCATCGGCCCATTGCAATCCAATAAGGTGCGCCAAGCGATAGAGCTGGCAGATGCGATCCATACCGTTGACCGCCCCAAGCTGGCCAAGACCATCGCGCGTCTGGCCGAAGAACTGGGCCGCTGCCCCGATCTGTTCATTCAAGTAAATACGGGTGAAGAGGACCAGAAAGCCGGCGTGATGCCCCGTGAGGCGGATGATTTCATTGCGGAATGTCGGGCACTTGACCTACCGATCAAAGGGCTGATGTGCATCCCCCCGGTGGACGAGGCGCCATCGCTGCATTTCGCGCTGCTGGCCAAGATCGCCGCACGCAATGATCTCAGCGGCCTGTCGATGGGCATGAGCGGCGATTTTGAGCAGGCCATCGCGCTTGGAGCAACCCATGTGCGTGTCGGCTCTGCTATCTTTGGCGAACGTGTTAGCGAATAATCAGCCGCGTCGCCGGGCCCACCCGCGCGGCGATGTGGTGTAAATCCTCGCGCGAAAAGGCGATGCAGCCTTCGGTCGGATAGCCAGGCCGCCGCCATTGGTGGATAAAGATCGCGGAGCCGCGCCCGGCGTCGGCTTCCGGCCAGTTCCAATCAGTCAGTATCACCAAGTCATACAGCGGATCAGCCCGCCGCAGCGCCTCGTGGCTATGGGCATAAGGCGCGCGGACGCGGTGGTTGTAATCGGGCTGACCACTGGCATCTGACCATAGATCCCCCGGCAGGATCGGCTGCGCCCACGCACTTGGGGCCACGATACGGTCAGGCCGGTAAAGCATGCCGACCAAACGATGTATCCCGCGCGGCGTGGCGCCATCGCCTTCGCGCTTGTTGTCCGTCAGCCCGCCCTTGCCGATGCTGCAGGCATAGCGCTGACCCTGAAAGCGCAGCCCCGTGGGCGTTAGCACCATGTCATTCGGGGTCATAGCAGATGCCCCGATTTCGCAGCTTTGGTCGCCAGATAGGCGCTGTTGTGGCGGTTCTCGCCCACGGCCAGCGGCACCCGTTCGGTCACAGAGATGCCGCTTTGCTCCATCATGCCGACCTTGCGAGGGTTGTTGGTCAGCAATCGCACAGCGGAGAAACCCATTGAGCGCAGGATGTCCGCACCAAGGCGGAAATCGCGTTCGTCATCCTCAAATCCAAGGCGGTGATTGGCCTCTACGGTATCAAAACCCTGATCTTGTAGGGAATAGGCGCGCATCTTGTTGGCAAGGCCGATGCCGCGCCCTTCTTGGTTGAGGTACAGCAGGATGCCATTGCCTTCGCCGCCCATCTGCGCCAGCGCGGCTCGAAGCTGCGGGCCGCAGTCGCATTTCAGGCTGCCCATCAGATCGCCCGTGAAGCAGGCCGAATGGAGGCGGCAAAGCACGGGTGTATTGCGGGCAGGGCGGCCAATCTCGATGGCGTAATGCTCCTCGCCGCCGTCTTCGGGGCGGAAAATATGCAGGCGACCGGCTTCTGACACCTCCATCGGCAGGCGGGCATTGACCACTGGGTGCAGCGCGCTGCGGCGCGCAAGAACGGGGGCGGCGGCGGTGAGATCAATAAGGGTCAGGCCATGCTGTCGCGCGAAATCCGCGCCTTGCGGCAAGTCCAGCACCAACGCAGCGGGCAGCATTCGCGCCGCTTTCACCAGATCAAGCGCCGCACTGTGCGCGGCGGTATCGCCACCCCGCGCAGTCTGCAGCGGTCCTTTCATCGGCGCGCGCAGGTCATCCGCTGGATCGGCGATGCTTTGCACCCAAGCGGGCGTCGCGCCGGGGGGCAGCAGAACGCGGGCGAGATTGCCGTCATAGGCGCGGGCCTTCAGCGTCTCGGCCCGCCGTGCGGTGATCGCCAGCACCGGCGCACCGCCCAGGGCCAGCACATCCGCAAGGCGCTGCGCGGTGAGCGTTTCCGCCGCCAACACGAGGGCGGCCTGCGCCCCCTTTGCCAAAACCACGGGCACGCCCATGCGTAAATCGGCCCGCGCGCGCGCCAGTTGTTCGGTAATGTCCGGGGCGAAACTCATGGTTTGTTGCAACTCCGCAAAGGCTTCAGCGTTTATCTAAGTTATTTCCCAAGGAATTGAAACATTTCACGCTTTGTTGACACGAGGCTGTGAGACAGAGGTCACATCCCTTGTCGGACACCGTGCCGAAGCGCATGTATAAGACAACAGACGGAGAGATAGATGGCCCAGCTTAAGAAAATCCTGCTTGTTGACGACGACGATGATCTGCGCGAAGCGCTGAGCGAACAGCTTATCATGACCGAAGATTTCGACGTTTTTGAAGCCGCCAATGGCACCGAAGCGATGACCAAGGCCAAAGAGGCGCTTTATGACTTGGTGATCCTTGATGTCGGCCTACCGGACACCGATGGGCGCGAACTGTGCCGTTTGATGCGCAAGCAGGGGGTGAAAAGCCCGATCTTGATGCTGACGGGGCATGATACCGATGCTGATACGATCCTTGGCCTTGATGCCGGGGCGAATGACTATGTCACCAAACCGTTCAAATTTCCGGTCCTTCTGGCCCGCATCCGCGCGCAGCTTCGCCAGCACGAACAGTCCGAAGATGCGGTGTTCCAGCTTGGGCCCTATACCTTCAAACCCGCCATGAAGGTGCTGACAACGGAAGACGACCGCAAGGTGCGTCTGACCGAGAAAGAAACCAATATCCTCAAGTTCCTCTACCGCTCGACCGACGGTGTGGTGCCGCGCGATGTGCTGCTGCATGAGGTATGGGGCTATAACGCGGGCGTCACGACCCACACGCTTGAAACCCACATTTACCGCCTGCGGCAGAAGATCGAGCCTGACCCCTCGAATGCCCGTTTGTTGGTAACGGAATCCGGTGGTTATCGCCTGATGGCATAAAAACTGGGAACAATTTCCAACCTTTCTTGGTTGGAAATACTGAGAGGCGGGGTTTTCATGACCCGCCACTCGGTTTGAAGCCCGACTATTGTACCCGGGCAAAGGTACATACCTCCCTGTTGGACTGGCCGGGCCACTGTGCCCGGCCTTTTTTTTGTCCGCTGTCCATCGTCCGCCCCCCCCCGTGACCCGCGCCGCAGATTTCCGCATGGCACCCCCACGCCACCCGCGTTACTGTGCCGGACCACCCCCCAGACCGGAGCCTGCGCCCATGTCCTTTTCCCTCGCCACTTGGAACATCAACTCTGTCCGCCTGCGCGAGCCTTTGGTGCTAAAGCTGCTCGCGGAGCACGGGCCGGATGTGCTGTGCCTTCAGGAATGCAAAAGCCCCGTTGATAAGATCCCCGTCGAGGCGTTTCAGGCGGCGGGCTACACCCACATGGTGGCGCGCGGGCAGAAGGGCTACAACGGCGTGGCGATCCTGTCGAAGCTGCCGTTGCTGGACGCCGGCGATCAAGATTTCGCCATGCTGGGCCACGCGCGCCATGTTGCGGCAAAGCTGGAAAATGGCACGACGATCCACAACTTCTATGTGCCTGCAGGTGGTGACAAACCCGACCGTGAGATCAATGAGAAGTTTGGCCAAAAGCTCGATTACCTTTCAGAAATGCGCGACTGGTTTCATAGCGATAAGCCTGAGAAGTCGATCCTTGTCGGCGACCTCAACATCGCCCCGCGTGAGGATGATGTCTGGGATCACAAAAAGCTGCTTAAGATCGTCAGCCACACGCCGGTTGAAGTCGAGGCACTTGGCGCAGTGCAGGATGCAGGCAATTGGGTCGATATCACGCGGCAGGACGTGCCGACGGGGAATCTCTATAGCTGGTGGTCCTACCGCGCCGCCGATTGGGATGCCGCCGACAAGGGCCGCAGGCTCGATCATATCTGGGCGACTGCTGATATCGCGCAGGCCGGACACTCCAGCCATATCGTCCGTGATGCCCGCGGTTGGGAGAAACCCAGCGACCACGCGCCGGTTTTTGCCAGTTTTGACCTTTGAATCGGGCCACTGCACGTCCATATAAAGCCAAACGCGATTAGCGAGGATGACATCATGATTGACCTGAACCTTTCCACCGCCGCCCCTGCGGATGCCGACCTGATTAAAGATACGACCGAAGCGACCTTTATGGCCGATGTGGTCGAAGCTTCGCAGACAGTGCCGGTCATCGTCGATTTCTGGGCGCCTTGGTGCGGCCCGTGTAAAACGCTCGGCCCGATGCTGGAAGACGCGGTTCGCGCGGCCAATGGCGCGGTGAAGATGGTGAAGGTCGATGTCGATCAGGCACAGGCAATTGCCGGCCAGTTGCAAATTCAGTCGATCCCCACAGTCTATGCATTCTACAAAGGCCAGCCGATCGACGGTTTTCAAGGCGCGCAGCCACAGTCTGAGATCAAGGCCTTCGTTGACCGCGTTGTGAAGGCGGGGGGCGGCGAGGCACCCGGTGATACGCTCGCCGATGCCGTGGCCGCCGCCGAAGAGATGCTGGCCGAAGGTGCCGCTACTGATGCGGCGCAGACCTTTGCCGCGATTTTGGAAGAAGACCCGATGAACGCCGCTGCCTATGGCGGGATGGTCCGGTCCTATATCGCGATGGGCGAGTTGGAGCAGGCCGAAGCCCTGTTGAACGGCGCGCCGATTGAAATCTCAAAAGCGCCCGAACTCGAAGCGGCCCATGCCCAGTTGCAACTGGCGCACCAGGCCGCTGACGCAGGCCCCGTGGCTGAGTTGACCGAGAAGGTCGAGGCAAACCCCGACGACCATCAGGCGCGGTTTGATCTGGCCCAAGCGCTTTATGCGCATAGCGATGCCGAAGGGGCCGTGGATCACCTGTTGGAGCTTTTCCGCCGGGATCGTGAGTGGAATGACGCCGCCGCCAAGACGCAGCTTTTCACCATTTTTGAGGCGCTTAAACCCAATGATCCGGTGGTGTTGAACGGACGCCGCAAACTGTCGTCGATGATATTTGCCTGAGGAGGCGGGCGCACTAAGTCCCTTGTCATGATCAAGCCAGCAGAATTGCCTCAGACTATTGCGATCTTTCCCTTGGCAGGGGCGCTGCTGCTGCCCCGCTCGCGCCTGCCGTTGCATATCTTTGAGCCGCGCTATCTTCAGATGATCGAAGACGCGCTCAAAACCGATACGCGGTTGATCGGCATGGTCCAGCCCAACGAAGTGCCTGGCCGCGAGGGCAACGGCCTGCACCAAATCGGCTGTGCCGGGCGCATCACGCAGTTTTCCGAGACTGAAGATGGCCGCTATATGGTGACGCTGGGCGGAGTGTCTCGTTTCCGTGTTGTGGAAGAGATCGAGGGATTTTGCCCCTATCGCCGCTGCGATGTGAATTGGTCGGGGTTTGACCGTGACCTCGGCGAGGATGAGTTTGACGATACCTTTGACCGCGCGCGGTTCCTTGACCTGTTAGGCCGCTACTTTGATGCACGCGGGCTTTCGGCGGATTGGGATGCTTTGAAAGACGCCGAGGACGAGTTGCTCATCAACTCCCTGTCGATGATGCTTGAGTTCGAGGACGAGGACAAACAAGCGCTGCTTGAGGCGCCCTCGCTCGAAACGCGGCGCGAAACATTGGTGACATTGATCGAATTCGCAATGCGCGGCGGTCAGGAAGAAGGCTTGATGCAATGACGGATGCAACCATTCAATTTGACCGCCGGATGCTGGAGGCGTTGATTTGCCCGCGCAGCCAGACCACGCTGACCTATGACGCCGAAAAGCAGGAGCTGGTGTCAAAAGCTGCCGGGCTTGCCTACCCAATCCGCAATGGCATTCCGGTCATGCTGCCGGACGAAGCGCGGACGCTGTAACGCGGCACGGCCCCGTTACAGGGGCTTTCCACGCATCAATCTGGGCAGCTCACCGGTAAGCCCCGCCGCTTCGCGGATAAAGGTCCGGCGCAGGCCGGGCAGGGCGTTGATGGTGGCCATGCCCATGTCGCGGGCCAGACGCACCAGTGCGTTGTCGTTTGAAAACAGTCTGTTGAAGCTGTCGGTCGCCAGAGCAAGGCTCGCGTTGTCAAAACGTCGCCATTCTTGGTAGCGCGCCAGTACCGCATCATTACCGGGGTCTTCGCCACGGCGAACCGCATCGGCGAGCACCTCGGCCAAGGCTGCCACATCGCGCAGGCCTGCGTTCAATCCCTGACCCGCGATGGGATGCACCCCGTGTGCTGCATCCCCCAAAAGCGCCACGCGCGGGGCGGTCATCGAATGGGCCAGCGACAGGCCCAGCGGATAGCTGTAGCGCGGGCCGGTCAGTGAAATCTCACCCAGAAAGCTGCCGAAGCGCGGGCGCAGCACGTCGAGGTATTGCGCGTTCGGCAGGGCATTGATCGCGGCGGCATTGGCTTTGGCTTCGCTCCAAACGATAAGCGAGCGGTTCCCGGTCAGCGGCAGGATCGCCAGCGGGCCGGGCGGCATGAAGAACTGATGCGCGATGCCGTGATGCGGCTTCTCGTGGTTGACCACACAGACCAGCGCGGTCTGCGCGTAGGACCAAGCGACGCGCTTGATCCCGGCGCGTTCGGCTGTGCCGCTGCCACGGCCATCGGCGCCGACTGCCAGTCGCGCGCGCAGGCTTTTGCCGCTCTCAAGCGTCAGAGTGATGCCGGTCGGCTCCACCTTTTGTTCCGTAACGCGCGTATCGTTCAGCACCGTGATCGCCGGGTCGTCGTTCACCGCCTTCAGCAAGGCGCGGCGCAGGTGGCGGTCTTCGACCATATGGCCCATCGGGCCTTCTTCAATCTCGGCATGGTCGAAATGCATGAACATGGGGGAGGGGCCGGTCCCCGCGCGCCCGTCGGTCACCTTGATTTCCAGCATCGGCTGGGCGTCATCCGCAATCTCGGGCCAGATGCCGATGCCTTCCATCAACCGGACCGACGTCAGCGCCAGCGCATAGGCGCGGCCATCGAATTCGGCATCTTCAAACGTCTGCGCGGGCAGGGCATCAATCACTGCCACGCGCAACCCGGCGCGGCTAAGGGCCAGGGCAAGGGCAGGGCCGTTCAGGCCGCCCCCAATGATCGCGATATCGTGGTCAAATTCCATGGCCCTAAATATGACCTGCGGGCGGGGATTGTCCATGCGCCGAACGGTCGCTAGGTTCGCCACGAACAGTGGCAAAGGGGTACGACATGCGCGAATGGTTGGAAATGACGGCGGCGGATCTGGGGCGCGGGATTGCGACTGGCGATATCGACCCCGTGGCGCTTTGCGACACCTATCTCGATGCCATCGACGCGCACCCGATGCGCGACCGTATCTATGCCCGTGTCACCCCTGACCGCGCCCGCGCCGAAGCAGCGGCGGCGGCAGAGCGCGCCCGCGAAGGGCAGCGCCTTTCGCCGCTTGATGGCGTGCCGATCTCTTGGAAAGATCTTTTTGACACCGCGGGCACGGCGACGGAGGCGGGGACAAAGCTGCTAGAAGGCCGCGTGCCGGAAAACGACGCCGAAGTCCTCGCCAATGCCACGGCCATGGGGCTGGTCTGTTTGGGCAAGACCCATATGAGCGAATTGGCTTTTTCGGGCCTTGGTCATAACCCCAGCACTGCGACACCGCCCTGCGTGAACGAGCCTGACAGTGTGTCGGGCGGGTCGTCCTCTGGCGCTGCGGCCTCAGTAGCCTTTGGGCTGGCGGCGGCGGCAATTGGCTCCGACACAGGCGGGTCGGTTCGTATTCCGGCGGCATGGAATGATTTGGTCGGATTGAAAACCACAGCGGGCCGAGTCTCGTTGGCCGGGACGGTGCCGCTGGCGGCGAAGTTCGATACGGTCGGCCCGCTTTGCCGTTCGGTCGAAGATGCAGCGCTGCTGCTGGGCGTTTTGGAAGGTGCCAAATCTCCCGATTTGCACGAAAGCGATCTCGAAGGTTGCCGTTTTGCGGTGTTGACCAACGTTGTGATGGAAGACCTCTCAGACGAGCCGAAAGCGGCCTTTGAAGCCGCGATCGAGCGGCTGAAAGAAGCGGGCGCCACGGTCGACGAAATCGCCGTGCCCGAGGTCGAAGATGCGATGCCGCTGAGTTCATGCCTCTACACCACCGAAGCCTACGGCTTGTGGCGCGATGTGATCGAGGCAAACCCTGAAGCGATGTTCAGCGAAATTTTGGAGCGTTTCCAGCTGGGTAAAGGATTCTCGGGCCCCGATTATGTGGCGGCGTGGGCCAAGCTTGATCTGGCGCGGGCAGGCTATGACCGGGCCGTTGCGGGTTATGACGCGGTGCTGGTGCCAACTGCACCGATGCTGCCGCCGAACATTGAGCGGCTCAATAGTGACCATGACTACTACCTCGCACAGAATCTCCTGTCGCTGCGCAACACGCGAGTCGCGAATCTGATGGGGCTCTGCGCGCTTACGTTGCCGACCGGCGCGCCGTCATGCGGCATCTCTTTTATGGCCGCGCCCAATGCCGAGGAGCAGCTTTTGCGCCTTGGTGCAGCTGCTGAAGCAGCGCTGCGCGGGGCATAACAGCGCACGACCGAAAAGCCACAAGGGCCGCAAATCTCCCGGTTTTTCTGGACGGGAGAGGCGCCCTTGGGTACCTTGGGGCAAACGGGGCATGAATGATCCCGATCCGAGGCAGTTTTAATGATGTATCCTGAGCGGTTTTCGAACCTTCCGGCCCACGTGTGGCCGCGCCTGCGCGCCTTGCTTGATGGGCATGAAGGCGGCGGTACGCCTATCCATATGACCATTGGCGAGCCGAAGCATGCGTTTCCGGCTTGGGTCACCGATGAGATCACGAAACACGCCGAGGGCTTTAACAAATACCCGCCGAACGACGGTTCGCCCGAATTGCGCGGCGCCATCGCCGCATGGATCGCCCGGCGCTATGGCGTTGAGATGGACCCCGATACTGAGGTTATGGCCCTGAACGGCACACGCGAGGGGCTTTATAACGCTGTCATCGCGCTCTGTCCGCCTACTAAGAACGGCGAAAAATCAGCGATTCTGATGCCGAACCCGTTCTACCAAGTCTATATGATCGGCGCGATTTCCGGAGAAGCAGAGCCCATTATGGTGCCCGCCACCGCAGAGACCGGCCATCTGCCCGATTTTGCCAGCCTGCCCGAAGATGTGCTGCGCCGCACCACGGCGGCCTATCTTTGTTCGCCCGCCAATCCGCAGGGCGTCGTCGCCTCGCGCGATTATTGGGCCGAACTGATCGCATTGGCCGAGAAATATGATTTCCTGATCTTCGCTGATGAATGCTATTCTGAGATCTACCGCGACACGCCGCCCACCGGCGCGTTGGAGGTGGTTAAGGAACTGGGCACCGACCGCAACCGCGTGGTGATCTTTCACTCGCTGTCGAAGCGCTCCAATCTGCCAGGGCTGCGCGCGGGTTTTGCCGCCAGCGGACCAGAGACGATGCGTGAGATCAAACAGTTGCGCAACTACGCGGGCGCGCCATTGCCGCTGCCCTTGCAGCAGGCCGCTGCCGCCGTTTGGGCGGATGAGGCGCATGTGGAAGAGAACCGCGCGCTCTACCAAGAGAAATACGCCATCGCCGACCGTATCTTTGGCAATGTGCCGGGCTATGCGAGCCCCGAGGCAGGGTTCTTCCTGTGGCTCCCGGTCGAGGATGACGAGGCCGCAGCGCTGAAACTGTGGCGCGAGACAGGCGTGCGGGTGCTGCCCGGCAGCTATTTGGCGCAGAACGTCGCCGGGACAAATCCCGGTCAGAATTACATTCGGGTCGCCTTGGTGGCCCCAAAAGACGAAACGACGCGCGGGTTGGAAGCGATCCGCGACTGTCTGTATTCGACATAAGCGAGGGACGACATGGCATATCAGACACGGGGACGCGATCCATTGCTAGACAGCAACATGGCCGAGGCAATCGAAAAGCGCGGTCGTGAACTGCTGGGACTGGCACTGATCATGCTGGGCGTCATGGCTGCCATGATGATCGGCAGCTACACGCCCGACGATCCCAACTGGATGGTTTCGACCGACGCGCCGGTGCAGAACTGGATGGGCCGGATCGGTGCCTCCATCGCTGCACCGCTGTTCATGATCGTTGGTTGGGGCGCTTGGGGCATTGCCATCGTCCTGTTGTTCTGGGGTGGGCGTTTCGCGCTGCATCAGGGGGATGACCGCGCCATTGGGCGTCTGATCTTTGCCCCTATCGCCGTGGCGCTTGGGGCGATTTATGCCGCGACATTGGCCCCCGGTCAGGAATGGCTGCTAACCCATAGTTTCGGTCTGGGCGGGCTCTTTGGCGATACTGTCATGGGCGCGCTTTTGACGATCTTGCCGATTGGCTCGACCCTGACGGTCAAGCTGATGTCGCTTTTGATGGGCGTGGCGATTCTGGCCTTGGGCGCTTTTGTGCTGGGCTTCACCAAGACTGAGTTGGTGCGCATCACGCGGTTCTTGCTGGTTGGCCTGATCATGGCCTATGCCGGGTTGATGACCCTTTTGGGCCGGGGCGCCAGCGGTGCCGTTGTGGCCGCGCAGAACCTGTCGGCCCGTCAGGCCGAGCGCCGTGAGCGCCGCCGGCAAGAGGCTGAGGAAGCCGACACTTGGGCCGCACCGGACGCAGGTCAGGATTATTACGCGCAACAAGCCCCTATGGCCGAGTTGGAAGCAGAGCCGCGCAGCATGTTTGGCCGGATGCCGGGCCTTATCAAACGCCCCGAAGCCGGTATGCCCGAGCTCGAGCTGATCGAGACCTATAGCGACGCCATCGTCGACGAGACACCGGGTGAGGAGCGCATCAAAAGCAAGATCGCCGATGTGATCAAGAACCGCGTCCGCAATGCCAATGCGATCCACACGCCGACAACTGCGCCGCTGACCAAAGGCCGGGGCCGTGGACCGGACCCGCTGCTGTTGAACACCAGCCAGCCCGCCACCCTGCGCGCCGAGCCGCCGCTGACCGCAGGCGCTGCTACATTGCGCCCCGAGCCGCTGCTGCGCAGGCCGCAGGTTCAGCCTGAGCCTGCACCGGAGCTGATGGCCGAAGAGCCGATGATGCAAGAGCCGATGGACGAGCCTTACGAAGATACAGTCACCTCCGAAAGCCTGCCTTTGCAGCAAGCGCCTGCACCCGAAGCGATGAAAATTCCCGTGGCCGAGCCGCGTAAAGTGGTGCAACAGCCGATCCGACGGGTCGTGCAGCCTTCCAAGCAGGCACAGGTCGAAGCGCAGCCCGCATTGACCTTTGAAGACACGCATCCCGGCTTTGAACTGCCACCGCTGAGCCTTTTGGAAAGCCCCGAAGGCGTGCAGCGTTTGCACCTGAGCGATGAGGCGTTGGAAGAAAACGCGCGCATGCTGGAAACCGTGCTTGATGACTATGGCGTAAAAGGCGAGATCGTCGCCGTGCGCCCTGGCCCTGTTGTTACGATGTATGAGCTTGAACCCGCGCCGGGCCTCAAAGCCAGCCGTGTGATCGGTCTCGCGGACGATATCGCGCGCTCCATGGCTGCCCTTTCCGCGCGTGTCTCGACCGTGCCGGGCCGTAGCGTGATCGGGATCGAACTGCCCAATGAGCACCGCGAGAAGGTGATCTTGCGCGAGATCCTGTCGAGCCGCGATTTCGGCGACGGCAACCAGCGCCTGCCGCTGGCGCTTGGCAAGGACATCGGTGGCGACCCGGTTGTCGCGAACCTTGCGAAAATGCCCCACCTGCTGATCGCGGGGACCACTGGTTCGGGTAAATCCGTGGCGATTAACACGATGATCCTGTCGCTGCTTTACAAGCTGACACCGCAGGAATGCCGGATGATCATGATCGACCCCAAGATGCTGGAACTGTCGGTCTATGACGGCATCCCGCATCTGCTGTCCCCAGTTGTGACCGACCCGAAAAAGGCCGTCGTCGCGCTGAAATGGACCGTGGGCGAGATGGAAGAGCGCTATCGCAAGATGTCCAAGATGGGCGTGCGCAATATCGAAGGCTACAACGGGCGTGTCCGCGAAGCACTGGCCAAAGGCGAGATGTTTAGCCGCACCGTGCAGACCGGTTTTGACGACGATACCGGCGAGCCGATCTTTGAGACCGAGGAAACAACACCCGAGGCGCTGCCCTATATCGTCGTGATTGTCGACGAGATGGCCGACCTGATGATGGTCGCAGGCAAAGAGATCGAAGCCTGCATCCAGCGTCTGGCGCAGATGGCGCGGGCATCGGGTATCCACCTGATCATGGCGACGCAGCGCCCGTCGGTCGATGTTATCACCGGCACGATCAAGGCAAACTTCCCCACGCGGATTTCCTTCCAAGTGACCTCGAAAATCGACAGCCGCACGATCTTGGGTGAAATGGGTGCCGAACAGCTGCTGGGCATGGGCGACATGCTTTATATGGCAGGCGGGGCGAAAATCACCCGTTGCCACGGCCCCTTCGTCAGCGACGAAGAGGTCGAAGAGATCGTCAACCACCTCAAGCAATTTGGTGAGCCGGATTATGTCGGCGGTGTGGTCGAAGGTCCGTCCGAGGATAATGAAAGCAATATCGACGCGGTGCTGGGCCTTGGCGGCAACACCGATGGCGAAGACGCGCTTTATGACACTGCCGTTCAGGTGGTCATCAAAGACCGCAAATGCTCAACGTCCTACATCCAGCGGAAACTGGCGATCGGCTATAATAAGGCCGCGCGACTGGTCGAGCAGATGGAAGACGAAGGGCTGGTCTCTCCGGCCAACCACGTCGGCAAGCGCGAAATTCTGGTGCCGGAACAGGGATAGGGCTACCTCGCCCTCCCCTCTTGGGGACCGAGCATGAAAAAACACCGTTGGGCCCCACGTCCGGCGGTGTTTTTTTATGGCGGAGCAGGGCAGTTAGCGAAAAACCGCGCCCTGATATCGAATATCACGGCAACCCGCCCTATGTCAGAGCGTGAGGCAACACAGGACGAACAACATGCGTAAACTTACTTCTGCGATTCTGGCGATTGGTTTGGCCGTATCCGCCCCCTTGGCGGCGGCGGCGCAGCAATTGTCGCTGAACGAAATCTCAGGCTATCTGAACCAGTTGAAGACAGCGAAAGGTGACTTCACCCAGATCAACGACGATGGCTCGATCAGCACCGGTACGATCTATATCAAACGCCCCGGCAAGGTGCGGTTTGAATATAACGCGCCCGACAGTGGTTTGGTCGTCGCCGGGGCCAACACGGTTGTGATCTATGACAAGAAATCCAACCAACCGGCCGAGACCTACCCGCTGGCGCGCACCCCGCTGTCGATCATCTTGGCCGACAACGTCAATCTGGGCCGCGCCAAGATGGTCACCGGCCACAGCTATGACGGTACTGCCACCACGGTGACGGCTCAGGATCCGGCGAACCCGCAGTATGGCAACATCCAGATGAAGTTCACCGGCAACCCGGTGCAGCTGCGCCAGTGGGTCATCAACGACGGCAACGGCAGCGCGACGACCGTTGTGCTGGGGGATATGCAGGCCGGGGGCAATATCTCGAACAGCCTGTTTGACACCGCAGGCGCACGCGCTGGCGCCAAGCGTTAAGCAGCTCGCCAGAAATAGAAAACGCCCCGGTCAGGCTGACCGGGGCGTTTTGCGTTTGGTCGTGGCGCAGGGGTTACCAGCGGCCTAAGCGGCACCCGGCAATCTGACGTTCATAGAGCTGCGCACGGGAATCAACCTTGCCCGCAACACCCACCAACCAGGCTTTGCTGTTATAGCTCTGCCGGGCATAACCGGTGTGACCCTCATGATAGGCGAGGTATTGGTTGCGCGCGTCATGCAATGAGATGCCGTTCCGCTGGCGGGTTTGGTTCATATACCACCCCATGAAATCGCTCGCGTCGCGAATTTCATCGCGCTTGGCGCGGCGGCTGCCTTCGGATTTGAGGTATTCATCCCAAGTTGCGTCCAAGGCCTGCGAATAGCCATAGGCACTGGACTGGCGGCCCATCGGGATCACGCCCAGCACATATTTGAACGGTGTCCGGGCATCGGCCACGAACTTGCTTTCTTGGTGAATGGTGGCCATCTGAACGTGGATGGGCACACCCCATTTCCGCTCGGTCGCGCGGAATGCTTTCAGGTAGTCGGGGCGCTCTTTGAGAATCGTGCAGGCATTATCCAGATCACGCGGGGCCGTTTGTGGGCCACCGCCGCAGGATGCTACCAGCAGCACGATAATCATTGCGCGAAGATGCTTGCTCATCTGCCTCTCGCCTCTCGTTTTTTATAAGTACGTTTTTTTGTAGTTTAACCGATTCCACCCCTTCATCACATCACTAAATTGGGAAAATCCGCGCAGGGCTGCGCGATAATGCGCTGACCACTCAGCGTCCCACAGGCGGGATTTCGCGAAGGCCTAACGAGCGCATTGATCTCACCCATAGAGGACAAAGGTAAATCGGACTGTCGGCTGCAGGTTCACAGTCTGTTTCCCTGCCAACCGCTACCATGATTGGACAAATGCCCCTTGAAAGGACTACCGTCGAGGGGTAGGGCAGCATGTTATGATACGAACGCGCGCAAAATATCACCTCGGGCAAATTGTCCGTCACAAGAAGCATCCCTTCCGTGGCGTGATTTTTGACGTCGACCCGGAATTCGCCAATACCGAAGAATGGTATGAGGCGATCCCCGAAGAGAGCCGCCCGGTGAAAGACCAGCCGTTCTATCATCTCTTGGCCGAGAATGATCAGAGCTACTATGTGGCCTATGTGTCCGAGCAGAACCTCGTGGCCGATTATTCGGGGGAGCCTGTGGACCACCCCGACATTCCCGATCTCTTCGGCCCCTTCACCGATGGTGCCTATCCGCTACACTTCCAGTTGAACTAAGCCCGGCGGTACACTGCCCGCCAGACTGTCGTTCCATCAATACCCCAAAGCACAGCCGTCTTTTCGCGGGTCACTGGCCCCTTCCAGCACGCCATCTTCGCGGATGCGGATCGCCTGAGCGCCGCCGATTGCGGTGTCGGGTATCACAACTTTATGGCCCATATCGCTCAGGCTCTGGCGGACCTCATCGCCAAAGCCGCGCTCGACCTTCATCACCTGCCCATCGGCAAAGGCCCGCGGCGCGTCGATGGCGCTTTGCACGTCCATGCCGAAATCGGTGAGGTTTGAGGCAAAGCGCGCGTGGCCGTAGGACTGATAGGCCCCGCCCATCACCCCAAAGGGCATGGTGACGCGACCGTTCTCGCGGATCATGCCGGGAATGATCGTATGCATCGGGCGCTTGCCGCCTTTCAACTCATTCGGATGACCCTCTTCCAGCGTGAAGCCCGCGCCACGGTTTTGCAGCAGGATGCCGAACTTGTCTGACGCGATGCCAGAGCCGAAGCCGTGGAAGATTGAATAGATCAACGACACTGACATGCCGTCGCTGTCTACCACGGTGATGTAGATCGTGTCTTTATGCACCGCCTCGCTGATCGGCGCGGCGGCAGCCATGGCGCGTTTGGGATCGATCAGCGCGGCCAAACCGCGGGCGGTTTCGGGGGCAAGCATGTGGCCGAGCCGCGTCGTATGGTCCGGGTCGGCCAGAAAGCGGTTGCGCGCATCATAGGCGAGCTTGGTGGCCTCGGCCTCGATATGCAGCCGCTCTGCGCCTTGAGGGTCCATTCCGGCGATGTCGAAGTGGCTCAGGATGTTCATTAGTAGGAGGGCGGTGGCGCCTTGGCCGTTGGGCGGATGCTCCACCACTTCGAGGTCTTTGTATTGGCCCGAGACGGGCGTCGTGGCCTCGCACCGTGCTGCTGCGAAATCTCCGGCACTGTGGCTGCCGCCTGCGGCTTGCAGCGTGGCGATCATGTCTTCGGCGATCTCTCCGGTATAAAAAGCATCGCGCCCCTGCGCGGCGACGCAACGCAGCACTTCGGCTTGGCCCGGCGCGCGGAAGAGGTCACCAACGCGGGGCGTTTTCCCGTTGATGAGGAAATGATCCCGCGCGCGCCCCTGAAGGGTGCCGCCATCCGTGGCCCAATCAAAAGCCACGCGCGGCGCGACGGGCACACCGGCTTCGGCATAGTGGATCGCGGGGGCGAGCAGCGCGTCCAACCCCAATTTACCCACGCTCTCAGACAAGTGGCAGAAGGCATCAATGGCGGTCGGGATTGTCACCGCATCGGCAGAGCGCAGCGGCACGGTCTTTTCGCCCTTGTCGCGCAATTTGGCAGCATCCAGAGCCGCAGGCGCGCGACCAGAGCCGTTGAGCGCAAGTACCTCTTCGCCGCCCGCGGGGGAGTAAAGCACAAAGCAATCCCCACCAATCCCGGTCATCTGCGGCTCGCAAATGCCCAGCAAGACCGCACCCGCTATTGCCGCATCCATCGCGTTGCCGCCGCGTGCAAGGATATCGACCGCCGCTCGCGCCGCCAGCGGGTGCGAGGTAGCGCACATGCCGTTCGTCGCAAAAACGGCCGAACGGCCTGGAAGGTGAAAATCGCGCATCTACAGGTCCTCACTGATGTCTGTCAGCGCGACCCTATCCGGTCGATTCGGTTCTGCCAATGCGGGGGTAAGATCCTCGGTGCCGCGTACTGGGTGGGGGCTATTAAACGCGGCACCGAGGGAAGCCATATGCAGCTACAGGTTTCACTATGCCCCTTAACCAAGGCGCAAATGTGATCCCAGAGGGGCCGTTTTGGGGAATATGCGTGCCGCCCTGCCATAGAGGTTAATCGGACGTTAGCAGGCCCACCGCCAACCGCAGTTCAATCCTATTTTCCTGCGCCAAACGTTGATAGCTTAGGTCTTTGGCCAGATCCCGGATCAAGAACCAGCCAAAGCCCCCTTCGGGTAGGTCGCAAATCGGCCCGTCAATTTCCTGCGGCAGGCCTAAGGGTGCTTGTAGATCCGGCATCGGCAACCCTTCGTCACTGACAGAGAGATGCAGACCATCCGGTTCGTGGTGGCAGGCGATATGGATCGGCCCGGGGCGATCCGGGTCTGGATAGGCGTGTTCGACGATATTGTTAAGCATCTCAGCCAATACGAGCCTTACTAAGCAGGTCTCTTCAGCCTCCAGCTTGAGACAGGTAAGACCGTCAAACAAAAGCGCCAGCGCCTCGCGCGCGGCACAGGGGCCGCTGTGGATGCTGATCTCAAACGGGGATAGCGCAGACCGCGCGGCGGGCCGCCGCACCGCGCTATCCCCGATGCGCGGTTAAGGCAGCATCTAAAGTGCCGAATATGCCAAAAACCGTATCCATTCGGGTAAGGGCAAAGACCTTTTCGACTGCGGGGGTTAGTCCGGCCAGCACCAAGGCCCGCTGCGGTGCCAGATGCTTCATCGCTGCCACGATCGCGCCCAGCCCGCTGGAATCAATAAAGTTGACCCGGTGCAGGTCAAGGATCACCACCGGTGGGGCACTGGCTGTGGCGTGGCGCACGGCGTCCTTGAACTCAAGCGCGGCCGCGGCGTCAATCCGTTCGTGCAGCACGCTGACCACGCAAAAGCGGTCTTCTGTTTTAGCGGAAACTTCCATAGACATGCCTCAAGACTGTGAAGTTCAAGACATGATTAACCGCAAAACCTTACCAATTGGTATGCGGCCCAACTCAAGGAGAACGTGATGCGCAATGTTGTCATAACCGGTGCAGCCAGAACCCCGATGGGCGGCTTTCAGGGCGCTTTCGAAGGGCTTACGGCCGCGGAATTGGGCGGCAGCGCGATCAAGGCCGCGTTGGGCGCGATGAACCCCGCCGAGGTGCAAGAACTGCTGATGGGCTGCGTTCTGCCCGCAGGGCAGGGCCAAGCGCCCGCGCGTCAGGCCGGTTTTAAGGCAGGTCTTGGCGAAGAGGTGCCGGCCACCACGCTCAACAAGATGTGCGGTTCAGGCATGAAGGCGGCGATGATGGCCTTTGACCAGATCGCACTTGGCCATACCGATGTGATGGTCGCGGGCGGCATGGAGAGCATGACCAACGCGCCCTATGTGCTGCCCAAAATGCGCGGCGGCGCGCGGCTAGGCCATGGGCAGGTGATCGATCATATGTTCCTTGATGGCTTGGAAGATGCTTACGACAAGGGTCGCCTGATGGGCACCTTCGCCGAGGATTGCGCCGAGCGTTTCCAGTTCACCCGCGAGACGCAGGATAACTATGCGCTGGCATCGCTGTCGCGCGCGATTGAGGCGCAGGAAGGCGGTGCTTTCGCCGATGAAATCGCCCCGGTTGAGGTGATATCGCGCAAAGGCAGCACCACGGTTAGCGCGGACGAACAGCCCGCCAGCGCCCGGCCTGAGAAGATCCCGCAGCTAAAGCCTGCTTTCCGCGAGGGGGGCACGGTGACGGCGGCAAACTCCTCTTCGATTTCAGACGGAGCGGCGGCTTTGGTTCTGGCGGATGAGGACAGCGCCAATGCCAAGGGTCTGAACATCCGTGCGCGTATCGTCGGCCACGCCAGCCATGCCCAAGCGCCCGGGCTTTTCACCACAGCACCCGTGCCCGCCGCGCAAAAGCTGCTGGAGCGGATCGGCTGGAAGAAAGAGGACGTGGACCTCTGGGAGGTCAATGAAGCCTTTGCCGTCGTGCCGCTGGCCTTTATGCATGAAATGGACCTGTCGCATGATATCGTGAACGTCAACGGCGGCGCCTGTGCGCTTGGCCATCCTATCGGCGCCTCTGGCGCGCGGATTATGGTGACCTTGCTGAACGCGTTGGAGAAGCGCGGGCTGAAGCGTGGCATCGCGGCGATCTGCATTGGTGGCGGCGAAGGCACCGCCATCGCGATTGAGCGTCCCTGATCCTCGGGCCATCCAAAGTATCCTGAAGGGGAGGCGGCCTGCCTCCCTTTTCCCGTCTGCAATATGAGTTTCCCCATGACAGTCGACTACCAAACCCTTGCCAAAACCATCGCCGCCCTGACCGAGGGCGAAGATGACGCCGTGGCCTTGATGGCCACCATCGCCTGCGAGGTGCATCAATCCGATGACCGTTTTGATTGGACGGGATTTTACCGCGTGACCGCGCCCGAAGTGCTGAAAATCGGACCCTATCAAGGCGGTCACGGTTGTCTGGTGATCCCATTCTCGCGCGGGGTCTGCGGCGCTGCGGCGCGCACGGGCGAGGTGCAGTTGGTGGAAGATGTCGATGCCTTCCCCGGTCATATCGCCTGCGCGTCGTCGACACGGTCGGAACTGGTGCTGCCGGTTTGGAATGGGGCGGGGGATTTGCTGGGGGTCTTTGACATCGACAGCGACCAACCAAATGCCTTCACCCAAGCGGATGCCGATGCATTGGCGGCGATCCTCAAGGACAGTTTCGCTGCGGCCGCCTAAAGGTCACGCCCCGCTTGATCCGCGGGGCGGCATCTGCGAGGGGGAGCTATGGATAGCGAATATAACCCGCCGCAGGAACCGCTGGTCATTCTGCATGAAGACGCCGAAGTGCTGCTGGTCGATAAACCCGCGGGGCTGCTCAGCGTGCCGGGCAAGGGTGAGCATCTGGCGGATTGCCTGATCGCGCGGGTGCAGGCGGTCTTTCCGGAAGCATTGCTGGTGCATCGGCTGGATCGTGACACCTCGGGCGTGATGATCTTTGCGATGACTGCTCATGCGCAACGCCACCTTGGGCTGCAGTTTGAAAAGCGCATGACGCGGAAAACCTATGTTGCGCGGGTCTGGGGCGTGCCGGAAGAGAAATCTGGTTCTATCGATCTGCCGCTGATCGTCGATTGGCCGAACCGCCCGCTGCAGATGGTCTGTCATGAGACCGGCAAGCCCGCGCAGACCGATTGGAAGGTGATCAAGACCGACGGAGAAACCTCTCGCGTGCGGCTGTTTCCCAAGACCGGGCGCAGCCACCAGCTTCGCGTGCATATGTTGGCGCTTGGGCATCCGATTCTAGGGGATCCGTTCTATGCCACCGGGCCCGCGCGGGATTACCCGCGGTTGATGCTGCATAGTGAAGAGCTGCGGTTTAACCATCCGCAGGGCGGGGCTTCGACCAAGGTGCGGGTTAAGGCGCCGTTCTGAGAGCGCTCCGTGCCCAGCCTTGTAATCTGTGTCGGGTGTGGGATCGGTATTTAAGAAAGGATGAAAGCAATAGGGGCGGTGGCGCTGCGGGGAAGTTGTGCTTTGTGGTATTGGGGGGGTGAAACCTGCGGGGTTTGAGACTACCTCTAGGCTAACTGTTCACAGATTGACCCGGAGGATATCATGGGCTTGCGTATCAACGACACTATTCCCGACCTTACAGTCGAAACAGATCAGGGCAGCTTTTCGCTGCATGAGTTCGTCGGTGACAATTGGGCGATCTTGTTTTCCCATCCGAAGGATTTCACCCCCGTTTGCACGACCGAATTCGGTGCCGTGGCGCGGCTTTCCGATGAGTGGGAAAAGCGCGGGACTAAGGTGATCGGCATTAGTGTCGACGGGGTTGAAGAGCATAAAAAGTGGAAGGGCGATATTGAGAAGGTTGCGGGCACAAAAGCCGGCTTCCCGATTATCGCTGACGCGGGGCTGGAGGTGTCGAAGGCCTTTGATATGCTACCTGCAGAAGCCTATATGCCCGATGGCCGGACGCCGAATGACAGCGCCACTGTGCGGTCGGTCTTTATCATTGGGCCGGATAAGCAACTGAAGCTGAGCATGACCTATCCGATGAATGTCGGCCGTAACTTTGCCGAAGTTCTGCGCGCGTTGGATGGGTTGCAGACGGCCGGGAAGAACGGAGTAGCGACGCCCGCAGATTGGCAAGTTGGCGAGGATGTGATTATTCCCGCGACCGTGTCGGATGAGGACGCCAAAGCGAAATTCGGGGCGTTTGATACTGTGCTGCCTTATCTGCGTAAGGCAAAGCTGCCGGGTTGAAGGCGCGATTGGGGCCGCATTGCGGCCCCTTACTTCCGGGGAATGAAACAGCTATGTTTTTCAAACTAGATGGCGATCAGCTTGCAGAGTTTGATGCAAAGCTCGCGCCGGATATTATCACATTTAATACAAGTACGGGCGCGGTTTTACGAAGTTTGGCCGCGCGGCGTGGCTGGGGTGCGGCGGTGAGAGCTTTGATTGGGCAGGTGGTCTCTCCCGATCCTGAGGCTGGTGCATTGGTGCAAGGCAACCTTGACCGGAAGCGTATCCGTGTGCCGCAGATCTTTTCCAACAAAGTCGTTGCTGGGATTTATCGACGTGTGAAAGTGACGCAAGCGGGGCTGCTGAAACAGGCGCTTGAGGCAGAGATAGAAGCGCAAGTGCCTGACTGTACGCTTATTTTTAACGGGTCGGCGTATCCTGAATCTGTTTTGGCGGCTGTTTCTCGTACCCTTCCGCGTGTTTTTGTAGAAGGTGGGTTTTTCCCAAATACACTGCAGATTGACCCCAAGGGTCTGAATGGTGCAAATTCGATCCCCAGATCTCCGGAATTTTACCGCGCTGCTGATTTTGCATCTGAAGGCTTGCCGAAGACGGTTAACAACCGTCCATCCAAGCGTCAGTTTGAAAAGGTTGATCTAGCGCCGGGGTTTGTCTTTGTCCCCTTTCAGGTGCCGTCAGACATGCAGGTGACGTTACACTCCCCATGGGTGCGGGACATGGCGCATTTTTTAGAGGTCGTGACCGCAGCAGCCGAGGATAATCCGGACGAAGTATTTGTCATTAAAGAACACCCCTCTTTCAAACATTCTGTCAAAAACCATTTGCCGCCGCATCCGCGCGTGATCTTTGCGAATGGGAACATCACCTCTGAGCTTTTGGAACAATCGCGCGCTGTGATGACGCTGAACTCGACCGTGGGGATCGAGGCGCTGCTGCACGATAAACCTGTGATCACGTTAGGCGAAGCCTGTTATAATATCGAAGGGCTTGTTCAGCGGGCACAGGATACAGCGGCCTTAAACAAAGCGTTGCAGAACCGGGACTTTCGGCCAGACGAGATGCTACGTCAGCAGTTTTTAGGCTATTTGTGGAACCGCTACCTTTTGCACGGCAGCTATAACGATTTGCCCGATAACCTAGCCTTTGAACTGCGCCGCCGGGCGGGTCAGGACATCATTTCGTAGCCGAAATTGCCGAAGTCGGCGCGCGTCTTGGTGTTGATGACGGAGATAACCTCTGGCGTGAGGTAGCTTTCGCGGGGCTTTTTGTCGGAAGTATTGCGGCTGCCTTGACGGGGCAGGCGTTCTTTAATGTTCAGGTCTGCGAAAAACGCGTCGAGGTCTGCATGAAGGCATTCGAACTTGATAAGCTGGTCGACGATGACACGGCCACTTTGATCGCAGACAAAGGCAGATTGGCCGAGGTCGCGCGCTTTGACATACTCGAGGAAACTCATCCGTACACTGCGGGTGTGACGATGATGACGGGTGTTCTGCCGCTCGAATTCATAGGCTGATATGGCCTGATCGTAAGGATTTCGCACCACTGCAAAACTGCTGTAGGCGTCCCAATGTTTCAATCCCATACGGCGGCGGAGATAGAGCGCAGTGGCATGGCCCGGAATATAGGCGCGTGCGATGTCTCTTTTAATGGGTAGTTTTGCGACGAGCCGGTTGAACGCCGTCTTTCGTCCGGGGGCCTTATACGGCGCCAGCAGCTCTTCTATCGCGCCGCCCGCTGTTTTCGGCACATGCACGAAGACAAGGTTAAGGGCGGGATAGATTGGCATGGTGTGAGGAACCCCCGAGAAAAACCCCGGCGGATGAACCGCCGGGGCCAATAGCGCAGGAGAAGGATTAACCTTCTGCCGCTTCTTCTTTTGACACTTCTTCACCAGTTTCCTGATCGACGACTTTCATCGACAGGCGCACCTTGCCGCGATCGTCAAAGCCCAAGAGCTTCACTTTCACTTCCTGGCCTTCCTTCAGAACGTCCGAAGGATGGTTCAAGCGGCGGTTTTCGATCTGGGACACGTGAACCAGACCGTCGCGCTTGCCAAAGAAGTTCACGAAAGCGCCGAAATCGACGATCTTGACCACGGTGCCGGTGTAAACGGCGCCTTCTTCGGGCTCTGCCACGATCGAATAGATCATGTCATAGGCCTTCTTGATGGCGTCGCCATTGGCGCTGGCGATCTTGATGATGCCTTCGTCGTTGATGTCGACCTTGGCGCCGGAGACTTCGACGATCTCGCGGATCACCTTACCGCCGGAACCGATCACTTCACGGATCTTGTCGGTGGGGATCTGCATGGTCTCGATGCGTGGGGCGTGGACGGAGAAGTCAGAAGCACCCGAAAGCGCTTTGTTCATCTCGCCGAGGATGTGGATACGGCCGTCTTTGGCCTGAGCCAAGGCTTTTTCCATGATCTCGGGCGTGATGCCTGCGACCTTGATGTCCATCTGCAGCGAGGTGATGCCCGCTTCGGTACCGGCCACTTTGAAGTCCATGTCTCCGAGGTGGTCTTCGTCACCCAGGATGTCCGACAGGATCGCGTAGGAGCCGTCATCTTCGAGGATCAGACCCATTGCAACACCGGCCACAGCCGATTTCAGCGGCACGCCTGCGTCCATCATGGACAGCGAGCCACCGCAGACCGATGCCATCGACGAGGAGCCGTTGGATTCGGTGATCTCGGACACGAGACGGATGGTGTAGGGGAAGTCTGTGGCTGCGGGCAGAACGGCCTGCAGGGCACGCCAAGCAAGCTTACCGTGGCCAACTTCACGACGGCCGGGAGGGCCGACGCGACCAACTTCACCAACCGAGTAGGGAGGGAAGTTATAATGCAGCAGGAAGTTCGATTTGAAGTTGCCGTGCAGCGCGTCGATGAATTGCTCATCGTCGCCAGTCCCCAGTGTGGTCACGACGAGACCCTGTGTCTCACCACGGGTGAACAGCGCCGAACCGTGGGTCCGCGGCAGGATGCCGGTTTCGGCCACGATGTCGCGGATTTCGTCGGTGCGACGACCGTCGATACGCTTGCCGGTTTTCACCACGTCGCCGCGCAGGATGCTGGCCTCAAGGCCCTTCATCGCGGAGCCGAGGTTCTTGTCCTCAAGCTGTTCTTCGGTGAGCTTGCCCTTGATCGTCTCGCGAGCAGCGGCAACAGCGGCGGTGCGCTCTTGCTTGTCGGCGATGGCGAATGCAGCGCGCATTTCGTCTTCACCGGCAGCTTTAACAGCAGCAGACAGGTCCGAGTAATCGTCGGGCTGGAAGTCGAACGGCTCTTTCGCCGCGTCTTCGGCCAGATCGATGATCAGGTCGATAACCGGCTGGATCTGCTCGTGGGCGAATTTCACCGCACCCAGCATTTCCTCTTCCGACAGCTCATAGGCTTCGGATTCGACCATCATCACAGCGTCTTTGGTGCCGGCGACAACCAGATCGAGGCGCTGCTCGGGGTTCAAGCGCAGGTCCTGCATGTCGTCGATTGTTGGGTTCAGGATGTAGTCGCCACCCTCATAACCCACACGGCAGCCAGCGATTGGGCCACGGAACGGCGCGCCGGAAATGGTCAGCGCGGCAGAAGCGGCGATCATCGCGACCATATCGGGGTCGTTCACCAGATCGTGGCTCAGCACGGTACACATCACCAGAACTTCGTTTTTGAAGCCGGGGACAAAGAGTGGGCGGATCGGACGGTCGATCAGACGCGCGGTCAGTGTTTCTTTCTCGGTGGGGCGGGCCTCACGCTTGAAGAAGCCACCCGGTACTTTACCGGCGGCATAGTATTTTTCTTGGTAGTGCACGGTCAGGGGGAAGAAATCCTGGCCCGGCTTTTGCTGACGTGCGTACGTCACGTTGGCCATAACGCTGGTTTCACCCAGCGTGGCAATCACCGACCCGTCCGCCTGACGGGCAACCTTACCGGTTTCCAGTGTAAGCGTTTCTTCGCCCCACTGGATCGATTTTTTCGTTACATTAAACATCTACGTTTCCTTTTTGGCCCATTGGCCATTGCATAGGGGCCGTATTGCCCCTGACTCCGGTATCTTCTTTTTCAGGCGCAGGAGTCCGCGCGCCGGATTTCAGATTGCGCGGGCATACATGTTTTCAAGGCAAATGGGAAGCGTTCTGTCGGGGCGGAACGGCAAGCGGCGGGTTCTTTCCGCTGCGCTATCGTACAATCGGCATGCATAAAAAAACCTCCCGGCGTGGGCCGGGAGGTTTTAATAGTCCTGTCACCGGGAAACCCGGTAGGCGTGCGCTTAGCGGCGCAGGCCCAGACGCTTGATGAGGTCCTGATAACGGGCGTCATCTTTGGCCTTAACGTAATCCAGCAGCTTGCGGCGCGTCGCGACCATTTTCAAAAGACCACGGCGGCCGTGGTTGTCTTTTTTGTGGGTCTTGAAGTGCTCGGTCAACGTGACGATGCGCGAGGTCAGAATGGCAACCTGTACTTCGGGCGAACCTGTGTCGCCTTCTTTGGTGCCGAAATCTTTCATGACTTTTGCTTTTTCTTCAGCAGTAATCGACATCGGGGTCTCCTTTCGAAAAGAGTTTAAATGGATGGCGCAGGCCGGGATGTCGTCCAGCTCAGGCCCATGGAGATATCACCCGCTGACGGAATCAGCAGGCGATGGGGGCGTATAGGGCGAATTTGCGCCTTTGGCAAAGGGTGATTTTTGCGACGGCGGTTGCATGCGTCACGCGGCAGGAACAAGTGCAAGGGCCGCGCTGAGCGGGATCAGGGCGATATCTTCCAGCGCGACACTATCTCCGGCCACCCGCGCGACGATGATGTCATCCAGCAGGACGAGCGTCTGGTTCGGTTGGTCGGGATCGGGCAGGATGGAAAGGGGCGGCTCTGACCCGGTGGCGGTGCTGTCATCCCAGACAAACAAAAGCGAATCATCTTCTGCGTGATAGTCCATGATCTGCGCCGCGCCCTGCTCGGCAATCCAATCCCCCAAAACAATTTGATCCGTACCTTCGCCTGACGTCACAACGTCCTGCGCGCCTGCGACAATCAGGTCATCCCCGCCGCCGCCATTAAGGTAGTCGCGGCTCTGCTCATCATCCGCGCCGGTGAGCGTGTCATCCCCCCAGCCGCCAAAGAGCGTATCTTCGCCATTGCCACCCCGCAGCGCATCATCGCCAAGCCCGCCTTGGAGCGCGTCGTCTCCTGCGTCGCCATTCAGCAAGTCATCACCCGCAGAGCCCTGGAGCGCATCATCGCCCGCGCCGCCATAGAGAAAGTCATCGCCATTGTGGCCAAAAAGGCTGTCGTTGCCCGCGCCGCCGAACAGGTCATCATCCCCGTCATTGCCGTGCATTCTGTCGTTACCATCGTCGCCGCGCAGCGTGTCATTGCCGTCTTGACCGTGCAGATCATCGTCGCCGCCAGCGCCATGGAGCAGATCATTCCCGCCATAGCCGCCAAGCTGATCGTTGCCGCTGCCGCCCTGCACCGTCTCGCCGTCATCGCTGCCGGTAAGGATGTCCCCCAAAGTAGCGCTGCCGCCGCGCGAGATGTCAGCCTCTGGCGTGTCATCCTCTTCCGGTGTTTCGATTTCCACAAATGTGACAGCGCCAACCGCCATCAGTCCCATCATTCCAGCCAGCCACAGCATCCGCAGTTCCACCGTTCATTGCCTGATGCCCCACACACCATCCCGACCCTAAATGGGCATGGCGTGGCTTTAAAATCAAAGGAATAGACGGAGAATGGTTAACGCGTGGTTGCCAGCGCAGTGCGCTAGGGCTGCCACAAAACCGGCTCTTGGGTATAGGGCAGGTAAAGCGGATGGCGCGGGTGGCCGGCTTTGGAGAGGCCAAGGTGGTAAAGCGGTTTATCCCCTTGCGCCAACCGCGCGGCGACGGCCAGACCCCGGTCCAGATGCGCACCATGCACGCCCCAAGCGGCGATGATCCGGTCGGCCCAACCGGCCCCATCGACCAGCGTGGCGTCATTGTCGGGGCCGACGGGGTCAACAGCCGCGCGCATGTCGCGCGGATCGGTGGCGCGCCATGCAAAGATATTGGTCACCCGGAAACCGCCAAAGCCCAGCACCCGCGCGCGGCGCTCGCAACGCTCAACTGTGGGATCGTTCTGCACCTCGGTCGCGGTGGAGGGGTTCACCATCACAAACATCACCCGCGGCGCGGCGCTGTCCCAGACCCGTGTGAGGCTGTAGCGATACAGCTCACAGGGGGAGTAGACAGCGGTTGAGGGCGCATCGCCCTTGGTGTGGCTGCGGGTGATGAGGGCCATTTAGCCCTCGTTCGTGTCCGAAGATAGGTTGAAGACCCGGCTGGGGTGCAACTCGCCTGCTTTGAAGCGGCCCACGGCGACGGGCTGACCGTCCAGCGAGGCCCAGCATTCATCGCCGTATTCCACGTCATGGGCGATTACCATGCCGGGGTTGCCGTTGCGCAGGCGCGTCGCGCCTTCGGGGGTGGCTTTGACCTCGGGCAACTCAACCAATCCTTCGGCCAGCGGCAGCAGATGCGTGTCGAGTTCTGGCGTGCGGGCGATCTCGTCGATCTGTGCCAGTGTCAGGGCATTCGAGGCCTCAAACGGGCCAGACCATGTGCGGCGCAGCTCGCGGACGTGGCCGAGGCAGCCAAGTTTTTGCCCCAGATCGCGGGCGATGGAGCGGACATAGCCGCCCTTGCCGCAGACCATCTCAAGCGTGACGTGATCCGCATCGGGCCGGTCGAGCAGCAGCAGGCTTTCCACCCAGAGCGGACGCGCGGCGATGTCCATCTCTTCGCCGTCGCGGGCGCGTTTATAGGCGCGCTGACCGTCAATCTTCACGGCAGAGAACTGTGGCGGGACTTGTTGGATGTCCCCGATGAAATCGCTCAGCGCATCCTTAATCGCCGCATCGTCGGGGCGCAGGTCGGAAGTGCCGATGACCTCGCCCTCGGCGTCGTCGGTGTTGGTGGAAATCCCCAAACGCACGGTAAACTCATAAGCTTTGAGCGCGTCAGTGATGTAGGGCACGGTCTTGGTCGCTTCGCCCAAGGCGATGGCCAGAACGCCGGTGGCTTCAGGGTCCAGCGTGCCCGCGTGGCCTGCCTTTTTCGCTTCAAGCGCCCAGCGGACCTTGTTGACCACGGCGGTCGATGTCGGTCCAGCGGGTTTATCTACAACCAGCCAGCCGGAAATATCGCGACCCTTGCGTTTGCGTGCCATGTCTTGCCCCTTCGCGTGTGTGGTGCTGCCCTCTAACGGAGCCGCGCGCCGCTGCCCAGCCCTAGAGCTGGGGAAAAGTCACTTTGCAGGCGTGACGACGCCGATGATTGGCCCCAGCGTGGTGAACCCTGCACCCGTGCGACGTAAACCCGGCGCGCGCAGGCGCGAGATATTGCCGTCAAAATACAGCGCGTTGGGCAGGTCTAGCTCATCGCGGTAGAGCCGAGCAAATTCATGGAACGTCACGACATCGTTGGAAATTGCAAAGACCGCGCGTTTCCCGTCGGCGCTGGTGCCTACCCCGTTGCGGATATAGCGCGAGGTGCTGTTGGGTAGAAACCGCGGGTGTAGGGCACCATCAATCACCAGCATCGGGCCAGATTGCGTGGCGAAGCGGCAGGCGGGCCGATTCCTAAGAAAGCGCTTGGTCTCAATCACATCGGCGCGGCCGTCGCGCAGGCAGAAGACACCGTTCGGCAGCAAGCCAAAGTTGCCCGGCCCTGCATTGTCGATCACGCCGCGTTTCTCAACACCTTCTTCAACGTAATGGCCCACGGGGGAGCGGTCTTCGTGGTACATGCCTGCGTTCATGGCAAAGCCGAGCCGGAGGCCTTGCGCTTTCAGCGCTTCATCAAGCGAGCCGAAGAACCCATAGGGCGCACCTGCGTCATCGTTGAGGAACAGGCGCAGATCGTCGCGGTCCAGATCAACTTCGCAAACGGTATAGGAACTGCCGTCAAACGTGATGTTGCGGCATTCGGCAGCGTCCGCAGGCGTGCCCTTCAGCGCGATCAGCGCCAATGCAATCAGACCGGCGCGGATCACTGATCCGCTGCGCCATCTGTTGCATCATCATCCGGTGCATCCGCATCGCGGCGTACAACATCTTGGTTCATCATCCGGCGGGTGTCGTCCATCTGGTCGAATGTGCGATCCAGTTGGAAGCGCAGATCAGGGGAAAACTTCAGCGTGAGCTTTTTGGCCACCTGTCGGCGCAGCTCGTTCTTGTTCCGCGCCAGCAGTTTGAGCACCTCGTCCTGACCTTCACCGCCGAGCGGCAGAACATAGGCCGTGGCGATCTTGAGGTCGGGCGACATGCGCACTTCTCCCACGGTGATCGACAGCCGATTAAGGTCGGTGTCATGCACGTCACCACGTGCGAGGACATCAGACAAGGCGCGGCGGACGGTTTCGCCCACGCGGAGTTGTCGTTGCGTCGGGCCGGAGCCCTCATGAAGGTTGTTCTTTGCCATGACCCCCATCTAAGGCTTCGGTTGCACTTTGCCAAGCGGTCCGCGACGGGCTAAACGAGCAGGGCCAATCACGGCCAGAACCGCAGGAGACCGAGTATGACAAAGACCCCCGGCATTGCCGTCACCGGCGCCTCTGGCCGCATGGGCCAAATGTTGATCCGTGAGATCACCTCCAGCGATAAAATGCATCTGGCGGCAGCGGTTGAGCGGGCGGGCCATGATTGGGTTGGTCGTGACATCGGCGAAGCGATGGGTGGCACCGCGTCGGGCGTGACCGTCACCGACGACGCCGCAGAGGCTTTTGCCAAAGTGCAGGCCGTCATCGACTTTACCGCGCCGCAGGCCACGATCGCCTTTGCCGCCGCGGCCGCGAAGGCTGGGATCGTGCATGTGATCGGCACCACGGGGATGAGCGACGATGAGATTGCGCAGCTTGCCCCGGCGGCCGAACAGGGGGCGATCATCATCCGCGCGGGTAATATGAGCCTTGGGGTGAACCTGCTGACGCAGCTGACCCGTCAGGTCGCGGCAGCGCTGGACGCGGATTACGACATTGAAATCATCGAATCGCATCACAACCAGAAGGTTGACGCACCTTCCGGCACCGCTTTGATGCTGGGCGAAGCCGCCGCCGAGGGGCGCGGCGTGAAGCTGGCCGACGTCTCCGACCGGGGCCGCGACGGAATCACCGGCGCGCGGGAAAAGGGCGACATCGGTTTCACCGCGATCCGGGGTGGCGATATCGTGGGCGAACATGACGTGATGTTCGCCGCAGCGGGCGAACGGATCATCCTGCGCCACATCGCGTCAGACCGAGCGCTCTTTGCGCGGGGCGCGCTTAAGGCAGCGCTTTGGGGGCAGGGGCAGGCGCCCGGCGAATATGACATGCTGGATGTGCTGGGCCTCAAAACCTAGCAAGACGCAGTTTAGCTGAAACTTTACCTTCGCAGGCTACGTGAATGCCGCAGGCAATTCACTGAAGGGAGGTTTCGATGAGGTCCATTTTTGCACTAGCCGCGACAGCGGTATTGGCGTTGAGCGCGATGCCGGCAGCGGCAGAATACGCGCGTATTCAAAGCAAGTCGGACTTCGTGGAGGCTGTGAACGGGAAAAGACTAACCCGCCCGCTCGTCGATCTGCGCGTAACCTCCGGCGGGGCCATTTCTGGCAAAGGCGCGGTTTGGGAGGTTGTTGGCACATGGACATGGGAAAACGGCTATTTCTGCCGCACATTGGTCTGGGGCGGCAAGGATATGGGCTATAATTGCCAAGTCGTCACGCGCGACGGTGCGAAAATCCGCTTCACCTCTGACAAAGGCACCGGCGAGTCGGCGGTGCTGAATCTGCGCTAAGGCGGTTCAGAAATCGACAGCGATGCCCTTTTTCTCCCAATCGCCATAGCGCACAGGCTCTGGCCCATCGCGCCCGCCCAGTTCAGCGGGCAGGTCGAGCGCTGCTTCGGCCTTACGGCGCGCAGCGGCTTCGGCCAGCGCGCGTTGAGCGGCGGCTGGCAGGTCGGGGCCGGGGGTCGGGGTCGGATCATGCGGCGTATCCGGCATGGGCTTTGGCCCCGGTTTTGGCTGCGGCGGCAGGTCCGGCGCGGGGCTTGGAGTTGGATCAGGGCCGGGTTTACTGTCGGGAATGGGGCGTTGATCGGTCATCATGGTCCTCTTGAGCCAAGTTCTCCCTTGATATACGTCGTGCGCTGGCCCAGACAACCCGGCAACCCCAGACGTAGACCCAGATAGGATAAGATCATGGCAGACACAGGCGTTCAGGCCCGCAGAAGCGCAGTATATCTGCTGGATATGATCTTGGACGATGAGCCGCGGCTGATGTCCGAGCTTTTGGCATCTGGCGCGCTGGACAAGCTGCCCCCTGATGATCGCGCCCGTGCGCAACGTTTGGCGCAGGACACCCTGCGCGGGTTGGAACGCGCCGACCGGCTGTTGCAAAAGCACCTGCAAAAGGCCCCGCCGCTGACGGTGCGCAATGTGCTGCGCGTCGGCACGGTGGAGTTGTGTCAGGGCGGCGCGGCGCATGGGGTCGTGAATGCGATGGTGAACCTCGTCTCGCAACACCGCACGCTGAGCCATCTCAAAGGGCTGACCAACGCGGTGCTGCGCAAGATCGCGGCACAGGGACCGGAGGCATGGGACGCCCTGCGCGCGCCGCGCTTGCCCAAATGGCTGCGTGGTCCGCTGGCAGAGGCTTGGGGCACGGACGCCATCGCCGCGATGGAAGAGGCGCATTTTGCTGGCGCACCGCTTGATCTAACCGCCAAGGGCGATGCGAGTGCTTTGGCCGAGGCCGTAGGCGGTACGCTCCTGCCCACGGGATCGGTGCGCGTGATGAACGCCGGTCAGGTCTCTGCCATGCCCGGCTTTGCGGAAGGCGACTGGTGGGTGCAGGATGCCGCTGCCGCGATTCCGGTCCGGGTGCTGGCGCCTAAAGAGGGCGAACGTGTGCTGGACCTTTGCGCCGCGCCGGGGGGCAAGACCATGCAGCTTGCCGCTGCGGGCGCTGAAGTCACCGCCGTTGACCAATCGCATCCCCGTATGCAGCGGGTGAAGGAAAACCTGACCCGCGTGGGCCTCAAGGCTAAGACGCTCACCAAAGATGCGCGTGCTGTGCAGGGCGAGTTTGACGCGATCCTGCTGGATGCGCCGTGCTCTGCCACTGGCACCATCCGCCGCCACCCAGATCTGCCCCACGCCAAGGACGGATCGGAATTTGGTGACCTTATCGAGTTGCAGTCAGAGCTGATCGACCACGCGTGGAGCCTGCTCAAACCCGGCGGGCGGTTGGTGTTCTGCACCTGTAGCCTGCTGCCCGATGAAGGCGAAGTGCAGGTCGACGAGGCGCTAGAGCGGCATGGTGACATGACGGTCGACCGCGCCGCGTTGGACGTGGCCGGGGTCGAGGCGGCGTGGATCACCGAAGAAGGCGGCCTACGCCTGCGGCCTGATTTCTGGGCCGACAAAGGCGGGATGGACGGGTTCTATATCGCCTGCCTGCGCAAAGGCTGAGCGTCACGCCCCCGGTGGCGGTGAGGGCACGGCGAGATATGCGGCTTTAGGGATATCCATCAAACCGCGCAGTCCTAGCGTATCAGCATCTTTTGGCGTGAGCTGGGTGATGGCGTCGCGCAGGGCGGCGAATGTCGCCGCGCGATCCGCGCCGGCTGCCGCGATATAGGGCAGGCACGGCGTAGCTTGTGTGCTGTCCAACACCCGCAGGCGATCCGCGAAAGCGTCATATCGCTGGATCAACCGCCACGACACCGCATCAAGTGCTGCAATATCCGCGCGCCCTTCGGCGACGGTTTGGGCTGAGTTCCGGTGCCCGTGGCTTTGCGAGCGATCCTCAAACCAGAATCCCTCCGCCATGCAATGCGCATAGGGGGCGGCATAGCCGGATTGCGAGAATGTCTGGTTGTAAGCAAAGCGCGCCGTGCGAAAATCAGAAATTGTTTCACGGGGATCATCGGCGCGGACGACAAAAACGCTGTTGTAATACCCCGACGGGCAGCCTTCGACGCCAAACACAGGTGTGCCGATCAGCGTGACACAGTCGTGCAGCCACAGGCGGTAAGGCATCCCGCAGGTTTGCGAGAGGATCAGGCCTTCCGCCTTCCAAACCGCGAACTCCTCGACCTCATTGCTCAATTCCTTAGGGGCCGCGATGCCGCGCGTGGCGAGTTCGTCTCGGATCAACGCCCAATACCGCGCCGTTGCCTCAGCAGTCTCCGGGCGCAGGTACATCATCAGGCTGGCAATCATTCAAGGCGCGCTCCGGTTAGGTGTTCTTGTTTAGGCAGCGGCCACCCGCGCTGGCAAGGGACCGTTCCCCGCCTATTGCCCGACAGTGAGGGAAAATCCGGTGACTCATTGCGGCGCGGTGGCTATGCTGTCGCCAAACGCCATCAGAGCGTCAGGGGCAGCTTGATATGACTAATCTTTCCAGCGTCATGGCCCGAAGGGCACGGTTTTTGAACCGTTGGCACGCTTGGCGCGCGACCCGTGGCCGAGGGCGGGTGGTCGGCTTCACCTCGTCGCCTGAGCCCCGCACAATTGGCTCTTTCGCGCGGGGGCGGCAGTTGATGGCAGGCAATTACCTCTTTGCAGGCAGCCTGCTGACCGCACCGCAGACCGCTATGTGGGAGTTGCCCTCTCCCGACCCTGCCTTCGCAGCTGAATTGCATGGCTTTGCATGGCTGGATGACCTTGCCGCCGTGGGCGACGCACGGGCGCGGGCGGCGGCGCAGGAGTGGCTTTGGGGCTGGATTGACCGCTTTGGCCGTGGGCAGGGGCCGGGCTGGACCCCGGCCTTAACGGGGCGGCGGCTGATCCGCTGGATCAACCACGCGCTTTTCATGTTGCGGGGGGCAGAAGCCGAGCAGAGCGATGCGTTTTACCGCGCGCTGGAGCAGCAGACCCGATTTCTGTCAAAGCGCTGGAATGCCTCCGCCCCGGGCCTGCCGCGGTTCGAAGCGCTGACCGGGCTGATCTACGCGGGCCTCTCGCTAGAGGGGCTGGAGGAACTGGCCGACCCAGCGATCAAGGCACTGGCGCGCGAATGTGCCAGTCAGATCGACGCCGAGGGCGGCCTGCCCACCCGCAACCCCGAAGAACTGCTCGTCGTTTTTACCCTGCTGACATGGGCCGCAGCTGCGCTCAGCGATGCGGGCCGCAGCACGCCCAAAGAACACCTGACCGCGATCGAGCGTATCGCGCCCACCCTGCGCAGCCTGCGCCATGCGGATGGGGCGCTGGCGCGGTTTCACGGCGGTGGGCGCGGCATGGAAGGTTGGCTGGACCACGCTCTGGCGGCGGCCAAAGTCAAAACGCGGCAGCCCGATGGCCTGGCCATGGGCTATGCAAGGCTGTCGGCGGGGCGCACCAGCGTGATCGTAGATGCGGCGGCCCCGCCGAGCGGCGCGGCCTCTGCCAATGCCCATGCGTCCACACTGGCGTTTGAGCTCACCTCGGGGCGGCGGCCTTTGGTGGTGAACTGCGGCAATGGCGCGTCATTTGGGTTGGAGTGGCGCCGGGCGGGGCGCGCTACACCGTCGCATTCGGCCCTGTCGCTGGTCGGCCACTCCAGCGCGCGGCTGGCCGAACCCGACCGTCATAGCGGGGAGGAGGCGCTGATCAACGGCCCGCGTCATGTACCGGTGGAGATTGCAGAAGAGTCTGACGGCCTGCGCTTTGATGGGGGCCACGACGCCTATCTGCGCAGTCACGGACTGACCCACGCGCGGCGGCTTGAGCTCACCTCCGACGGGCGCGGTCTGTCGGGAGAGGATATGCTGCTGGCGATAGAGGATGCGGAGAAGCGGCGGTTTGACAAGATGTTGGATGCCACGCGGCTTAAAGGCGTGCCCTTTGATATTCGTTTTCACCTGCACCCGGATGTCGATGCTACGGTCGACCTTGGCGGGGCTGCAATCTCCATGGCGCTGAAAAGCGGTGAGATTTGGGTGTTTCGCCATGACGGCACGCATAATCTGTCATTGGAACCAGGGGTTTACCTTGAGGCAACCCGCCTAAAACCGCGTGCAGCGCAGCAGATTGTGCTGACCGGATACGCCATGAACTATGCCACACGGGTGCGCTGGTCCTTGTCCAAAGCGCAGGAAACTGCGATTGGCGTGCGAGATTTGTCGATCGACGATCCCTATGCTGATGAAGACTGACCAAGGAACCAGCCCCATGCCCGACCTCTATCCCATCAAACGCGCCCTGCTTTCCGTATCTGACAAGACCGGTCTTTTGGACCTTGGCAAGGCGCTGGCGGCGCGGGGCGTCGAACTGCTCAGCACCGGCGGCACGGCACGCGCACTGCGCGAGGCGGGGTTAAAGGTGCTGGATGTGGCCGATATAACGGGCTTCCCCGAGATGATGGACGGGCGGGTAAAGACGCTGCACCCGGTGGTGCACGGTGGCCTTCTGGCCCTGCGCGATAATGATGAACATGTCGGCGCGATGAACGAGCATAACATCGGCGCGATCGATCTGGTTGTGGTGAACCTCTACCCGTTCGAGGAAACCGTCGCCAAAGGCGCGGAATACGCTGAAGTCATCGAGAATATTGACATTGGCGGCCCTGCAATGATCCGGTCTGCGGCCAAGAACCACGGTTTCGTCAATGTGGTGGTCGATGTCGAAGACTACGCCGAAGTCATCGCTGAGATGGAGGCCAACGACGGCCAGACATCTTACGCCCTGCGCCAGCGCTTGGCCCAGACTGCCTATGCCCGCACCGCCGCCTATGACACTGCCGTTAGCACATGGATGGCCGAACAGGTCGCAGGCACCCCGCGCCGCCGCACTTTTGGCGGTACGTTGGCCCAGACCCTGCGCTATGGCGAAAACCCGCACCAGCAGGCGGCTTTCTACACCGACGGCTCCACCGCGCCCGGTCTGGCCAACGCCGTGCAGCATCAGGGCAAGGAACTGTCCTACAACAACATTAACGACACCGACGCGGCCTTTGCGCTGGTCAGCGAGTTTGACCCGAAGGACGGCCCCGCCTGCGCGATCATCAAACACGCCAACCCCTGCGGCGTGGCACGGGGTGAAACGATGCTGGAGGCCTACAAACGCGCCTTTGATTGTGACCGCACCTCAGCATTTGGCGGCATCATCGCGCTGAACCAGCCGCTTGACGGCCCCACCGCGGAAGCCATCGCCGCGATCTTCACCGAAGTTGTCATCGCCCCCGGCGCGGATGAGGATGCCAAGCGTATCTTTGCGGCCAAGAAAAACCTGCGTCTGTTGACCACCGAAGGTCTGGCCGACCCTGCCGCCGCTGCACTGGCCGTGCGTCAGGTTTCGGGCGGCTTTTTGGTGCAGGACAAGGACGTGGGCCGCGTCAGCCGCGATGATCTGAAGGTCGTGACCAAGCGCAAGCCTTCGGATCAAGAGCTCGACGACATGCTCTTTGCTTGGACTGTGGCGAAACACGTCAAATCCAATGCGATCATCTATGTCAAAGACGGCGCCACCGTTGGTGTCGGCGCAGGCCAGATGAGCCGGGTGGACAGCACGCGCATCGCCGCGCGCAAGGCCCAAGACATGGCCGAGGTGATGGACATCGACGCGCCGCTGACCCAAGGGTCGGTCGTGGCCTCCGATGCGTTCTTCCCCTTCGCGGACGGTCTGATCACGGCGGCAGAGGCTGGGGCGACGGCGCTGATCCAGCCGGGTGGCTCAATGCGGGACGATGAAGTGATCGCTGCAGCGGATGAAGCGGGCCTTGCCATGGTCTTCACCAACATGCGCCACTTCCGGCACTAAGCGAAGGGCAGCACCATGCGGACATTCGGCATCGCGGCCTTTGTGGCCTTTATGATCGACCAGATCAGCAAATATGTGGTCATTCACATGATGGAGCTGGCACGCATCCGCTCTATCGACGTGCTGCCCCCGGTGCTGAATTTCCGCTACGGCGAAAACCGGGGCATCAACTTTGGCCTTGGTGGCGACATGAGCCAATGGGTGCTGATAGCGGTGGCGCTGGCGATCTGCGCGGGCGTCACCCTCTGGCTTTGGCGCAGCCCGCATGGGCGCTGGGCGCAGCTGGGCGGCGGCTTGCTGGTCGGCGGGGCCTTGGCGAATGTGGCCGATCGGCTGATCTATGGCTATGTGCTGGATTTCCTGAACAACTCCTGCTGCGGCCTGAATAATCCATTCGTCTACAACCTTGCCGATGTCTTTATTTTTGCCGGCGCTTTGGGCCTGATCCTCTTTACCGGAGAGCCGAACACCGCGCCCAAGCGCCGGGGCAAAAAAGGTCAGTGACATTGCCCGCTCGCCTGCGATATTGAGAGCTAGACCCCGAAAGGAGACACCATGCGCCGCATTGCCCTCATCAGCTTGATCCCGCTGGCCCTCGCCGCCTGCAGCAATCAGGGCCTTCGCGACTTGCAGCCTGTTTCTGAAGGGCCGGATGAGTTCCTGATCCAGCCGGTCAAGCCGCTGGAACGCCCAGATAATTTGAATGCACTGCCGACCCCCGCGCCGGGGCAGGCGAACCTGACCGACCGGTCGGCGGTGGCCGAAGGTGTGGCGGCATTTGGCGGGCGTCTGGACACGTCTACCGCAATCCCCGCTGGGGACGCCGCGCTGGTCCAACATACGGGCCGAATGGGCGTGCAACCCGGCATTCGGGCCACGCTGGCCCAATCTGATGCGGAATTCCGCAAGCGCAAAGGGCGGTTCACCCAGTTCCGCATCGTGCCCGTGGATCGCTATAGCCAAGCCTACCAGCGCCAAACCCTCGACGCCTATAGCGAGGCAGAGCGTTGGCGAAATGCGGGCGGGCGCACGCCCTCTTACCCGCCGCAAGAAGACACACGTTTTCGCTAGGCTTCTTGAAAGTAGCGCCAGACCGCGTAGGTAATGCGGGAGGCGATATATTTCGAGGTAAGCAATGATCCGACTGCCGATGATGGCGGCCCTGGTGGCGACGCTCTTCACAGCCCCCTCCGCGCAGGCGCGCGATAATGAGAATGAGGCGGTAACCCATTTCACCCTCGATAACGGCATGGAGGTCGTGGTCGTCGAAGACCACCGCGCCCCGGTCGTGCAGCAAATGGTCTGGTACCGCGCGGGATCGGCTGATGAACCCAAAGGGTCATCCGGGGTGGCGCACTTTCTTGAACACTTGCTTTTCAAGGCGACGGACAAGCTGGAGTCGGGCGAGTTTTCCGCGACCGTGGCCGCCAACGGTGGGCGCGACAATGCCTTCACCAGCTACGACTACACCGCCTATTTCCAGCGCGTCGCCGCTGACCGCCTCGGCCTGATGATGGAGATGGAGGCCGACCGGATGAAAAACATCCGCCTGACCCCCAAAAACATCGAAACCGAACGCGATGTGATTTTGGAAGAGCGCAACCAGCGGACCGAGAACAACCCCGCCGCGCTGTTCAGCGAACAGCTCAACGCCGCGCAATATCTCAACCACCGCTACGGCGTGCCGATCATCGGCTGGAAACATGAGATGGAGGAGTTGGACCTCGAAGATGCGCTGTCTTTCTATGAGCTCTACTATTCGCCCAACAACGCGATCCTCGTGGTCTCGGGCGATGTGACACCAGAGGAAGTGCGCGTCCTGGCCGAAGCCACCTACGGCCAAATCCCCGCCAACCCCGAATTGCCGGAACGCCTGCGCACCGCAGAGCCGCCGCAAATCGCCGAACGTCGGTTGATCTACAAAGACCCCCGGGTGGCTCAACCCTATGTGCGCCGCTCGTACCTCGCCCAAGAGCGTGACAGCGGTGCCCAAGAGGAAGCGGCAGCACTGCTGTTGCTAAGCGAGTTGCTCGGCGGCGGTACCACGTCTTACCTTGCCGAAAAGCTGCAATTCGATGAGCAGATCGCCAACTACACCGGCGCCTTCTACAAGGCCGATACGCTGGACGACACGACCTTCGACCTCGTCGTGCTGCCCGTGCCCGGCGTCAGCCTTCAGCAAGCTGAAGAGGCGCTGGACGAGGTGCTGGTGCAGTTCATGGAAGCCGGGGTGGACCCAGAACACCTTGAGCGCCTCAAATCACAGTTGCGCGCCGATCAGATCTACGCCCGCGACGATGCAGATCGTGTGGCAAATCGCTACGGCTCGGCCCTTGCCATCGGCCTGACCGTCGAAGACGTGCAGGACTGGCCCGATGTGCTGCAAGCCGTCACCGCCGAAGACATCATGCAGGCCGCCCGCGACCTGTTCGACAAACGCGCATCGGTCACCGGTTGGCTGATGAAGGAGGACGCGCAATGAGACTGATCTACGCCCTGATCCTGACGGTAGTTGCGGCACTCCCCGCCCGAGCCGAAGTCGACATTCAGCCCGTCACCAGCCCCGGCGGCATCACCGCTTGGTTGGTCGAAGAGCATTCGATCCCCTTCGTCGCTTTGGAAATCCGTTTCCGCGGTGGCGCTTCGCTGGACGCCCCCGGCAAACGCGGCGCGATCAATCTGATGACAGGCCTTCTGGAAGAGGGCGCAGGCGACATGGACGCGCGTGCCTTTAGCCGCGAGACCGAAGCACTGGCCACGAGTCTCAGCTTTGACGTGTCAGATGATGCGCTCTCCGTCTCCGCCCGTTTCCTGACCGAGAACCGCGACGCTTCCATCGAGTTGCTGCGCGCCGCGCTGTTGGAGCCGCGCTTTGACGAAGACGCAGTTGAGCGTGTGCGCGGTCAGGTGATCTCAAACATCCAGTCGAACCAGAAAGACCCGAATGAGATCGCCCGCGAGACCTTTGACAAGGTCGCTTTTGGCGACCACCCCTACGGCAGCTCCCTGAACGGTACGTTGGAGACCGTGGCCGGGCTAACCCGCGACGATCTGATCGCGGCCCAGAGCGCTGTGCTGGCCCGTGACCGTATCTATGTGGGTGCGGTGGGGGACATCACGCCCGAAGAACTGGGTGAGCTGCTCGACACCCTGCTGGGCGATCTGCCTGCCAAAGGGGCGCCGATGCCTTCCCGCGCCGAAGTCGATATTCCAGCCGGCACCACGCTGGTCGATTTCGCTACGCCGCAATCTGTCGCGATCTTTGGTCAGCCGGGCCTTGCGCAGGATGATCCCGATTGGTTTACCGCCACGGTGCTGAACCACGTTCTCGGCGGTGGCGGTTTCGAATCCCGGCTGATGACTGAGGTGCGTGAGAAGCGCGGCCTGACCTACGGTGTCTATTCCTACCTCGCCCCGCGCGATCTGGCTGAGACCTATCTCGGCTCCGTCAGTTCGGCCAATGACCGTATCGGTGAGGCGATTGACGTGATCCGCGCCGAATGGGCCAAAGCCGCTGCCGAAGGCATTACCCAAGAGGAACTGGAAGCCGCCAAGACCTATATCACCGGCGCCTATCCGCTGCGTTTTGACGGAAATAGCCCGATTGCCAATATCCTCGTCGGTATGCAGATGCTCGACCTGCCGACCGACTATATCGCCACCCGCAACGACAAGGTTGAGGCCGTGACGCTGGCGGATGTCAAACGTGTAGCGGCTGATCTGCTGGACCCGGAAAACCTGCACTTCGTCGTGGTCGGCCAGCCCGAGGGGCTTGAGGCTTCCACCTCACCGCAGGAATGAAAAAAGCGCCGCTCCCGAAAAGGGGCGGCGCTTTCAACTTGTCTCGGGCGTCAGGGCTTATTCGCCGTAAGGCACCCAGATGTTCTTAACCTCGGTCGCGGCTTGCAGGAATTCGCGCCCCGCGCCCTCGGCCCCGAACCAATCGCGCGCCATACCGTGGTTGACCCAAGTGCGCTTGATATTGCTCGCTGCCCCTTTCTCAACCACGCCAGACAGTTCCGCCGCGCCAAAGCACCAAACCGCATCAATATCCATATGCCGCGCCATCGGCTCGGCCAAATCGGCCTGCGGTCCGGTCAGGATATTGACCACCCCGGCAGGCACGTCCGATGTCTCAAGCACCTGCACGAAATCAGTCGCCGCCAGCGGGAAGGGCTCGCTCGCCGACAGGATCACCCGGTTGCCCATGGCAATCGCTGGCGCCATGCAAGCGACCAACCCCAAGAGCGGTGCCTCAGCCGGGCAGAGCGCCCCGATCACGCCCACAGGTTCCTTCATCGCCAGCGCCACACCCCGGATCGGCACGCCGTGCACTTGACCGTCGTATTTGTCGGCCCATGCGGCATAGGTGAAGAGCCGGTCAATCGCGGCGTCGACTTCCTTGCGGCCCGTCTTCGTCCCCTGCATCGCATCAAGCCGCGCGGCAAATTCATCACCCCGCGCAGAGAGGTTCTCAGCAATGTAGTAGAGGATCTGCGCCCGCAGATGGCCAGTGGTCTTTGACCAGCCCTTCGCCGCATGCGCCGCTTCGACCGCGTTGCGGACATCCTTGCGGCTGGCAAGGCTTACATGCCCCAACAGCCCACCAGACTTGCCCCAGACCGGTGCGGAATAGCCGCCATCGGGCCGCGCTTGCTTGCCCCCAATATAAAGCTTCGCTGTACGGTCAATCCCGTCTTCCGGTGCGCCTTCGCCAGTGAAGGGCTCAATCTCTTTCAGCGGCTTGCCGGAAACCTTTGGCTTCGTATAGCCCGCCAGACCTTCCCAACCGCCCTCACGGCCAAAGCCACTCTCGCGCTTGCCACCGAAGCCGGCGGCGGCGTCCATCATATTGGTGCCGTTGACCCAGACGATCCCGGTCTCCAACTGTGGCGCAATATCAAGCGCCAGGTTCACATTCTCGGTCCAGACCGTCGCCGCCAGCCCGTAGCGCGTGTTATTGGCTAATTGCACGGCCTCGCTAGGCGTGCGGAAGGTGGTCGAGACCAATACCGGCCCAAAAATCTCTTCCTGCATCAGCGTGTCGGCGGGGTTCAACCCGGTGATCAGCGTCGGCGGATAGAAACACCCATTCTCCGGCATCGCGCCCGGCGTCACAAAACGCTCACCCGCAGTATTCGCCTCCACCATCTCGCTCACGCGCTTGTATTGCACCGGGTCCACCAGCGCACCAACGTCAACGCTCTTGTCCAGCGGATCGCCAATGCGCAGCTTCTCCATCCGCGTGCGCAGCTTGGCATAGAAACGATCAGCCACCGGCTCATGCACCAAAAGGCGCGAGCCCGCACAGCAGACCTGCCCCTGATTGAACCAAATCGCGTCAACCAACCCTTCGATCGCACTATCAAGATCGGCGTCATCAAAGACGATGTAAGGCGATTTTCCACCCAACTCCAAAGTCAGCGCCTTGCCCGAACCTGCCGTCGCCTCACGAATGCGGCGGCCCACGGCGGTAGAGCCGGTAAAGGCGATCTTGTCGATATCCTCATGGGTGACAATCATCTCGCCAACTGCCCCATCGCCGGTGACGATGTTAACGACACCCTTCGGCAACCCAGCCTGACGGCAGATATCTGCAAACAACAACGCCGTCAGCGATGTATACTCAGCAGGCTTCAACACGACAGTATTGCCCATCGCCAGCGCCGGAGCGATCTTCCACGCCAGCATCAACAGCGGGAAGTTCCACGGAATGATCTGCCCACACACGCCAAGCGCCTGCGCATCGGGCAGTTCGCTTTCCATCAACTGCGCCATGCCCGCGTGATAATAGAAATGTCGCTGCGCCAAGGGCACATCGATATCGCGCGCCTCGCGGATCGGCTTGCCGTTGTCTAACACCTCCAACACTGCAAACAGCCGCGCATGCTTTTGCAGCAACCGCGCCAGCGCATAGATATGCCGCGCCCGGCCATGGCCGCCCAGCTTCTCCCACTTCGGCTGCGCCTTTCGCGCGGCCTTCACCGCGCTATCAACATCACCCTGCGTCGCCTGCGTCAGGCTGGCCAAAACCTCGCCCGTGGCCGGGTTGGTGCTGTCGAAACCCGCTCCCGGCGCGGTGAAAGCGCCATCAATGAAATGACCAAAACGCCCGCCCTGATCCACGATCCACGCCAGCGCATCTGCCGCCGATTCCGGGGCTGGCCCGTATTCCATGCTCTCAAAAATCTCGGACACGCTCATGCCTTCATCCTTTTCCAAATACCGTCCCGAAGCCTGCAACAGGCTCAGGAGGTCGCGTGGCGGTAGCCCGCCGAATAATTTCCGGTCACATGATGCTCCAACTGCCGCTCGATATCGCCCAAGAGCGAGGACGCGCCAAAGCGGAACAGATCAGGCTGCAACCAACGGTCGCCCAGCTCTTCCTTCATCAAGGCCAGATAGGTGATCGCATCCTTGGCTTTCGAGATGCCGCCAGCAGGCTTATAGCCCACCCGCACCCCGGTACGCTCATAATACTCACGGATCGCGCGGATCATCACGAGGCTGACAGGCAGCGTGGCGTTGACGCTTTCCTTGCCGGTGGAAGTCTTGATGAAGTCCGCCCCGGCCATCATGCAAACCAGCGACGCGCGTGCGACATTGCGCAACGAGCCCAATTCGCCGGTGGCAAGGATCGCTTTTACATGGGCCTCCCCGCAGGCCTCACGGAAGGCGCGCATTTCGTCGTAAAGCGCCTGCCAATCGCCCGAAAGCACATGGCGGCGCGAGATCACGATGTCGATCTCGCTGGCCCCTTCTTCCACACTCATCTCAATCTCTCGGATACGCAGTTCCAGCGGCGACAGGCCTGCCGGAAAGCCGGTAGAGACGGCGGCGATGGGGATATTCGTCCCTTCCAGCGCTTTGCGCGCGGCGGGGATCATCTCGTGATAAACGCAAACCGCGCCGGTAGTGATCGGTGCCATGCCAAGCGCATCAAGCAGATCCGGCGCAATCGGTTGGCGGGCCTTGGCGCAAAGCCGCTCAACCCGGCGCGCGGTGTCATCGCCCGACAGGGTCGTCAGGTCGATACAGGTCACAGCGCGCAGCAGCCAAGCGGCCTGATGCGCTTTTTTCAGCGAACGGCGCGCGGGCAGGGCGGCGGCACGGCGCTCAATCGCCGAGGTGTTCGCCTGCACAGAGCGCAGCCAATCCATATCAAGCGGCATAGGCTCAACGCGCTGTTCAGTCACCTGCGGCAGATGGCCGGGTGTGCCGGTTTCTGTGTCGCTTTCCTGCGGGGTCGTTTGGGTGGCCATCGGGTCTCTCCGGTTTGGTCAGGCAGGCAAAATGGCATGAGGCCGAGGGCAAGGCAAGCGACGCTAACCCCGCGTCACTTGGGGAATGCCTCAAAACTAAGCGAAATGCTGCAATTGTTAATGAGAACCATTCGCAACTGTTGACTTAATTGAGAATCGTTCTCATTAATGTCTCATGAAACATGTATCTGACCCTTTTCGCCCGTCCCGCCGTACCGCATTGATCGGTGGCCTGAGTGCATTTGCACTTCTGGGAGCGGCCCCTGCCGCCTTCGCGGCACAAAAGCTCAACATCGTCGCGACGACAGGTATGATCGCCGACGCCGCCCGCCGCGTTGGTGGCGATTTGGTTGAGGTCCGCTCGCTGATGGGCTCAGGCGTCGATCCGCACAGCTATCGCCAAACCCGCAGCGACATCGTGGCGCTGACCCGCGCCGATCTGGTGCTCTGGCATGGCCTCTACCTTGAGGCACAGATGGAGCGGTTTTTTGAGGATCTGGGCCGCAAGCGCGCCGTGGTCGCTGTGGCCGATGCGCTGCCTAAGGACGATCTGCTCAGCCACCCTGACTACGAGGGCCGCTATGACCCGCACGTCTGGATGGACCCCAAAACATGGATCGCCGTCGTGGATGAGGTTACCCGCGCGCTGACCGAGGCCCAGCCCGCAGGGGCCGAGACCTTTGCTCAGAACGCGGCCACCTATCGCGCGGAGTTGGAGCAATTAGCCAGCTATGCGGCCGAGACCGTGGCGCAGGTGCCAGCAGACCAGCGCGTGCTGGTCACGGCCCATGATGCCTTCAGCTATTTCGGACGCGCCTTTGGGTTTGAGGTGATCGGCATTCAGGGCATCTCGACCAACAGTGAGGCGGGATTGAACCGTATCTCTGGGCTGGTCGATGAACTGGTCGAGCGCGAGATCGGCGCGGTCTTTGTCGAAACCTCGGTTTCCGACCGCAACATGCGTGCGCTGGTCGAAGGGGCTGCGGCGCGCGGTCATGAGGTCGTGATCGGCGGATCGCTCTATAGTGACGCCATGGGGGAACCCGGCAGCTATGAGGGCACTTATATCGGTATGATCGATCACAATGTCACCACCATCGCCCGCGCGCTCGGCGCGTCGGTGGATGCGGGCGGGATGAACGGCAAGCTGGTACAGGGAAGCTGATCTATGACACTTGAACTTGCCAGCAGTCGCGAAACCGCGCCCACGTCCCGCGCCGACAGCCCGCTTGCCGTGCGCGGGATGACCGTCTCTTATGGGCAGAAGCCTGCGGTCTTCTCGGTCGATATGACCGTTGAGCCGGGCAAGATGACGGCGATCATTGGCCCGAATGGCGCGGGCAAGTCGACTTTGCTCAAGGCCGCTTTGGGCATTCTTACCCCACTCGCTGGCACCGCCACCGTCTATGGCAAGCCGGTCGCCGAACAGCGCCACCGGATTGCCTATGTGCCGCAACGCGCCAGCGTGGATTGGGATTTCCCGACCCGCGTGATCGACGTGGTGCTGATGGGTCTCTACCCACAGTTGGGCCTTTTGGGCCGCATCCGCCCCGTGCACCGCGCCCGCGCCACAGATTGTCTGGCGCGCGTCGGGATGGAGGATTTCGCCACCCGCCAGATCGGCCAGCTGTCGGGCGGCCAGCAACAGCGGGTGTTTCTTGCACGGGCTTTGGCGCAGGACGCAGACCTTTATCTGTTGGATGAACCCTTTGCCGGGGTCGATGCGGCGACCGAGAAGGCGATCATCGCCGTGCTGAAATCTCTGAGGGACGCAGGTAAGACGGTTGTGGCCGTGCACCATGACCTGTCGACCGTGGCCGAGTATTTCGACAATGTGTTCCTTATCAATACCCACCGCGTCGCCGAAGGCAGCGTCGAAGACGTATTTCAAGCCCACCACCTGCAAGACGCCTATGGAGGGCGCTTGGCCGGCGCGCAGATGGATGCGCTGCAACTGTCATGATCTGGGACGCGCTGACGCTACAACTGGGCTATAACGCCACGCTGGTGACACTGGGGGCCACGCTTTTGGGCATGGCCGCAGGGGTCGGCGGCACTTTTCTTTTCCTGCGCAAACGGGCGCTGGTGAGCGATGCGATATCGCATGCAACGCTGCCCGGTGTGGCGATTGCTTTCATGGTGATGGTCGCGTTCGGGGATGACGGGCGCAACCTGATTGGCCTGCTGTTGGGCGCGGCGGCGTCGGCAGCGGCAGGGCTGCTCTTGGTCTCATGGCTCAGCAACCGCACGCGGCTGGCCGAAGATGCGGCGATTGGCTCTGTGCTGTCGGTTTTCTTTGGGCTTGGCATCGTCTTGCTGACCGTGATCCAGAACATGAGTGCCGGACGGCAGGCGGGGCTAGAGGATTTCCTTTTGGGCTCCACCGCCGGGATGCTGCGCAACGATGCGCTGATTATCGCGGTGGCAGCGGCGCTGACGCTGGCGCTGGTTTTGCTCTTGCGCCGCCCGCTGACATTGGCGTCGTTCGATCCCGAATATGGCACCGCCATCGGCCAGAACGTGCCACGCACGGATCTGGCGATGATGGGGCTGGTGCTGGCCGTGACGGTTGTGGGGCTCAAAATCGTCGGGCTGATCCTGATTGTCGCGCTGTTGATCATCCCGCCCGTGACTGCCCGGTTTTGGAGCGAGCGGACCGATCACGTGGTGCTGATCTCAGGCGCACTTGGCGGCATCGCGGCCTATGTCGGTGCGGCGCTGTCGGCGGCGCAGCCGAACCTGCCGACGGGGCCGATTATTGTGCTGGTGGGTTTCGCGCTCTTCGCGCTGTCGCTGCTGCTGGCACCGGGGCGCGGGGCGCTGTCGGCTCTGCTGCGGCACCGCCGGTACCAGCGCCGGGTGCATCTCCGGCAGGGGTTGCTGGCGCTGGCCCATGGGCAACCGATCTACGAACAACTCACCCTGCGGCTGCTGCGCGCCGAAGGCTACGCCCTGCCCGATGGGGTGGCCACCAAAGCAGGCCGGGGCCGCGCCGCAAAGGCGCTGCGGGATGAGACCCGCTGGCAGCTCATCCGCCGCGATCCGGCTTATGAGGCCGCCGCCCAGCAATATGACGGTCTGACTCCGATTGAGACGGTGCTGACCGCCGATCAAATTCGCGAAATTGACAGCCGCATCGACATGCGCGGCGGGGTGATGGCATGAACGGTTCTGAATTTGTCCCCCTCTCGTTGGTGCCAATGCTTATCGGCATTTTCGTCGCCGTGGCTTGCGCCCTGCCGGGGAACTTCCTTGTGCTGCGCCGCCAAGCGCTGATCGGCGATGCGATCAGCCATGTGGTGCTGCCGGGGATCGTCGTCGCGTTTCTGGTGACCGGCGTGGTCAGCACGTGGCCGATGCTGCTGGGCGCCGCGGGCGCGGCGCTGGTTTCTGTGATGGCTATTGAGGGCGTGCGCCGCTTGGGCAAGATCGAATCCGGTGCGGCGATGGGCGTGATTTTTACCGCGATGTTCGCGGGCGGCGTGCTGCTGCTTGAGCAATCGGACACCAGCAATGTGCATTTGGATGTGGAACATGCGCTTTACGGCAACCTTGAAAGCCTGATCTGGCTGGACGCGACCGGCTGGGGCTCTCTGCTAGACCCCGAAGCGCTGGCGACCATCCCGGTTGAACTGCCGCGCATGGCTGTGACGCTGCTTTTCGTCGCGCTTTTCACAGCGCTGTTCTGGAGACCGCTGAAAATCAGCACCTTCGACGAAGGGTTCGCCCGCACCATCGGCATGAAGACCGGGCCGCTTGGCCTTGGGCTGGTGATTGTCGCGGCGATTGCCGCTGTGGCCGCGTTTGATGCGGTGGGCAGTATCATTGTCATCGCCATGTTCATTTGCCCCCCCGCCGCCGCACGGATGATGACCAACCGGTTGGAGCATCAGATTGCGTGGTCGGTGCTTTTTGCCACGCTCGCCGCAGTGCTGGGCTATGTTTTGGCGGGATATGGGCCGCTTTGGATCGGCATGCGGGATTCGGTCTCGGCAGCCGGAATGATCGCCACAGTCTCGGGTGTTATCCTTGGGCTGGCAGCACTTATGGGCCCGCATCGGCAAAGAGGCGCCGCAGCACCCGCTGCTTAAGGGAATCGCAACGATTCGTTTTTTACGCGACCGATTCGCTTTTGCTTTGACCTGTGATTCGTCCTGCGTCTATACAGGTGGCAAGCTCCCCCCGGAGATCACTTTTACCCGGGTCGCCCGCCGCTCTGATAAGACCGGAATAACAAAAGCACCAGTGCGCCGAGTAGACGACCCATAAGCGGATCGCCCCAGCATTGGCGGCGGTCCGCTGACTTCCCTAAACCCCTCTGATAAGCGTTTTCTACGCCCCATTCGCATCTGGCAGAATCGGCGTAGCCCAGCTAGGTTTTGCGGTATGGCCACTACGAACCCCAATATAAGCGAAAATCGCCCCGTTATCCGGCAATTGGATGATTCCGCGATCAATCGTATCGCCGCAGGCGAGGTGGTCGAACGTCCGGCCTCTGCCGTGAAGGAACTGGTCGAAAACGCCATCGACGCCGGCGCGCGGCGGATCACGGTGGAATACGCCGACGGCGGCAAGACGATGATCCGTGTGACCGATGATGGCTGCGGCATTGCGCCCGACGATCTCGCACTGGCTTTGTCGCGACATGCTACCTCCAAGATCGATGGGTCCGACCTGCTGAACATCCACACTTTCGGCTTTCGTGGCGAGGCGCTGCCCTCGCTCGGCGCGGTCGGGCGGCTGACCATCACCAGCCGGGCTGCGGGTTTTGAGGGGGCCGAGATTACTGTCGACGGTGGCCGCATGGGCGAGGCGCGCCCAGCAGCACTCAACAGCGGCACCATCGTCACCCTGCGCGATCTGTTCTTTGCCACGCCAGCGCGCCTCAAGTTTCTGCGCACCGACCGAGCCGAAGCGCAGGCGATTGGTGATGTTATCAAGCGGCTGGCCATGGCCGAGCCCTTCGTGCGCTTCGTGCTGCGCGATGTCTCGGGCGACGGCAAAGGCCGCGATGTCTTCCGCGCCGAGGCTGAGCAGGGGGATCTGTTTGAAGCGTTGCATGGTCGTCTGGCGCAGGTCTTGGGCCGTGAGTTTGCCGAAAACTCCCTGCCCATCGATGCGATGCGCGAGGGGCTGCACCTGACGGGTTTCGCAGCACTGCCAACCTATTCGCGCGGCTCTGCGGTGGCGCAATATCTTTTTGTGAATGGCCGCCCGGTGCGGGACAAGCTGCTGACCGGCGCGTTGCGCGGTGCTTATTCCGATTTCCTCAGCCGCGACCGTCACCCGGCGGCGGCGCTCTTTGTCGAATGCCCGCCGACTTTGGTGGATGTGAACGTGCACCCGGCCAAGTCCGAAGTGCGTTTCCGCGATCCCGGTCTGGCGCGGGGGCTGATCGTCTCGGCGCTGCGCCATGCGCTGGCCGAAGCAGGGCACCGCGCCTCAACCACCGTGGCGCAGGCGACGCTTGGCGCGATGCAGCCAGAGCCACAGGGCGCGCGGGTCTACCAGATGGATCGCGCAGGCATGGACCGCCCCAGCCCCGCTGCGCGCCAAGCTGCCTATGAGGCGCAAGCGCCCGGCTTTGCCGAGACCGCAGGCGTTTGGGGCCGGGTGGAAGGCACGCCGATGCCCGCTGCACCGGTTGTTGAAGAGGCGTCAGAGGCTCCTGCGCCGGACTACCCGCTCGGCACTGCGCGCGGGCAGGTGCATGAGAATTACATCATCGCCCAAACCGCCAATGGCATGGTCATTGTGGATCAACACGCCGCGCATGAGCGGTTGGTCTACGAAAAACTGAAACGCCAGATGAATGACAACGGCGTGGCGGCCCAAGCGCTGCTGATCCCTGAGATTGTCGAACTGTCTGCCAACGACTGTGCGCGGCTGCTGGAGTTGGCCGACGACCTCGCGAAACTCGGCCTTGGCATCGAAGCCTTTGGCGGCAGCGCCATCGCGGTGCGCGAAACCCCTGCGATCCTCGGCACCGTGAACGCCCGCGCGCTGATCCTTGATGTGCTGGACGAATTGGCCGACGGCGACAGCAGCAACATCGTGCAGGCCAAGATCGAAGCGATCCTAAGCCGCGTGGCCTGTCACGGCTCGATCCGTTCAGGCCGCTGGATGCGCGCAGAAGAGATGAACGCCCTGCTGCGCGAGATGGAGGCGACCCCCCATTCCGGCCAGTGCAACCACGGTCGCCCCACCTACGTCGAGCTTAAACTGGCTGACATCGAACGGCTTTTCGGGCGCACTTGATGGAGCTTGGCGGCGCGACTTTGAACTTGTCTGATCCTCTGACTCTCGCAGCGCTCGCGGGGGCGGGACTGCTATTCCTCATCATCATCCTGCTTATCATGGCGGTCCGCGCCGCAGGCCGCTCGGCCCGCGTGGCCGCACCCTTGGCCCAGCAGATGCGCATCCTTGGGGGGCATGTGCAGCAGTTGGGGCAGGGGCAAGAGCAGCTGCGGGGCGGGTTGCAGATGGTGTCGGACACCCAGACCAACACCCAAGCGCAGATGATGCAAAGCATGGAAGCGCGGCTGGCCCATGTGCAGCAGCAGATGCAGGACCGTTTGGCCGAGAACGCCGCCCGTTCGGCTCGGTCTTTGGCCGAGATGCAGCAGCGCATGACCGAAACGCTGCACGGCTCGTCCAAGCGCACCACGACCAGCCTGACGCAGCTGCAAGAACGGCTCGCCTCTATCGACAAGGCGCAGGACAATATCACCAAGCTTTCGGGCGATGTGCTGTCGCTACAAGACATACTGAGCAACAAGCAGACGCGTGGCTCCTTCGGTGAAATTCAGTTGCGTGACATCGTTTCCAAGGCTTTGCCGAGCGACAGCTATTCGCTGCAAGCCACGCTCAGCAACGGCAAGCGCCCCGATTGTCTAATCCATCTGCCCAACCCACCGGGGCCGATTGTGATCGACAGTAAATTCCCGCTGGAAGCCTATGAGGCGCTGCGCCGCGCCAAGACCGATGTCGAGGCCCGCGCCGCTGCTCAGCAGATGAAAACCGCCGTGCGGGTGCATCTGAACGCGATTGCCGACAAATATATTCTGGAGGGTGAGACCGCCGAGGGCGCGTTGATGTTCCTGCCCTCTGAAGCCGTCTATGCCGAGCTGCACGCGAACTTCCCCGAACTGGTGCGCGAAGGGTTTGAAAAGCGCGTCTGGATCGTCAGCCCGACCACCTGCATGGCCACGCTCAACACCATGCGCGCCATTCTGAAAGACGCGCGGATGCGTGAACAGGCAGGCGCAATTCGCCGCGAATTGGGCAACCTGAACAAGGATGTCGAGCGGTTGGCGATGCGTGTGGGCAACCTTGACCGCCACTTCAGCCAAGCGCGCCGCGATGTCGAAGAGATCAAGGTCAGCAGCGAGAAAGCCGCCAAACGTGCAGGTCGATTGCATAATTTCGACTTCGAAGAACTGGCCGAAGAGAAATCCGAAGCTATTGTTCCCTTAAGGAAACCCGAAGGGAACAGCTAGATGCGGGACGTGGATATCACCGGTATGACACTGGATGCGATGCAGGCACGGGCCGCCGCGTTGCGCAGCGATATCTTACACACCCCGGTGGTGTCGCTATCTTCTCCCATGATTGATGACGTTCTGCGGGGTGCCCATGTGGCGCTCAAACTGGAGTGTTTTCAGCATACCGGCACGTTCAAAGCACGCGGGGCGCTGTCGGTCGCGCGCAACCTTGATGACGACACCCGCGGGCGGGGTATCACGGCGGCCAGCGCCGGCAACCATGCCATTGCCGCAGGGTGGGCCGCGGCCAAGCTGGGAATCAGCGCCAAGGTGGTGATGCAAGACAACGCGAACCCGTTTCGCGTAGAACTGGCCCGCGCCACCGGGGCTGAAGTAGTTATGAAACCCCCGGGGGCGGAGACCTTTGCCGAGGCGGAGCGGCTGGTCCGCGATGAGGGGCGCTTTTTTATCCATCCTTTTGAGGGGCTGCATACTTCGCTTGGTACCGCAGGTGTGGGGCTGGAACTCATGGCGCAGGTGGCTGATCTGGACGCGGTGGTCGTCTCGGTCGGCGGTGGCGGGCTGATCAGTGGCGTGGCTGCGGCGGTCAAGGCGGTCAATCCGGCGTGCCGCGTTTACGGTGTGGAGCCTGTGGGCGCTGACAGCATGTCACAAAGCCTTGCCGCTGGAGAGCCGGTGACCATCCCAAAGGTCAATACCATCGCCGATAGCCTTGGCCCACCAATGGCGCTGCCCTTTGGCCATGCGCTTTGTGCGGTCTATGTCGATGATGTTGTGACGGTCAGCGATGACGAAATCTGTGCAGGGATGGTGGTGCTGCAACAGGCCGCAAAACTCGCGGTGGAACCTGCGGCCGGGGCCGCGATGGCCGGGGCACTTGGGCCATTGAGAGGTCACTTGGCCGGGCGCCGTGTTGGGGTGATCGTTTGTGGCGCCAACATCGACACCGAAAGTTATCTGGGCCAACTGGCCCGTGGGCAGGCAGCGCTTGAAAGCCTGCTCTCATAGCGGCCCGTTGCCAGACTGCTCGCAGCCCTACCGCCCTGCGAAAACATCCAAAAAAATGTACCGGGCGCTGAAACTTTAACTCCCCTTTATCCGTGTTTGCCCCATATCCAATGTCCCGGACCAAAGCAGGACCCCTATGCCTTTTGAAGCGATGAACGACGCCACCGACCCTAAGCATCCTATCAGCCGACGGGTCGCGGTGATTGGCGGGGGTATTTCTGGTATGGGGGCGGCGCATATGTTGGCGCCGACCGACCGGGTGACCCTGTTTGAGGCAGGCGCGCAAATTGGTGGCCATGCGCGTACTGTGATGGCGGGCAAGAATGGCGATCAGCCGGTCGATACCGGGTTTATCGTGTTCAACTATGCCAATTATCCGCATCTCGCGGCGCTTTTCGCCGAATTGGACGTGCCCGTCGTGCCGTCGAACATGAGCTTTGGTGCGTCCATCGATGGCGGGCGGCTGGAATATGCGCTGACCAATTTTAACGCGGTCTTTGCGCAAAAGCGCAATATGTTCAGCCCGCCTTTCCTGCGGATGCTGCGTGATATCGTGCATTTCAACAAAAACGCGCTGGCCGTATCGCGTGATCCGTCGATGACGATTGCGCAGTTTCTCGACCGGCTCGGCACCGGGCGCTATTTCCGCGACTTCTATCTCTCGCCGCTTTCCGGCGCGATCTGGTCGACCCCGACCGAGAAGATCATGGACTTCCCGGCCCATGCGATGGTTAACTTTTTTGAGAACCACGCGCTGTTGAATTACTCCGGCCAGCATCAGTGGTACACGGTCAAAGGCGGCTCGCGGCAGTATGTTGATCGGCTTGAAAACGCCCTGCGCAACAAAGGCGTGGAACTGCGCACCGACAGCCCGGTCCAAGCCGTGCGTCGCACCGCGCAGGGGGCCGAGGTCCGCGCTTGGGGCGGTGAGTGGGAGGCGTTTGACGAAGTGATCTTTGCGACCCATTCCGATGACACGCTCAAAATGCTCGCCGACCCGACGGAGGCCGAGCAGCGCGCGCTTGGGGCAATTCGCTATCAACCGAATGATATCATCCTGCACGCCGACGCCAGCATCATGCCCAAGCGCCGCTCTACTTGGGCGTCATGGGTCTATACCGAAGACAGCCATCAGAAGTCTGACCGGATTGATCTGACCTATTGGATGAACTCGCTGCAACCGATCCCGCAGGACGACCTGCACTTCGTGACGCTCAACACCAAGCGGACGATCCGCGAAGAGCTTATTTACGATCAAACCACGCTGCGGCATCCGGTTTATGACCTTGCCGCCTTAGCCGCGCAAGACGAGGTGCGCGCGTTCAACTGCAGCCACAACACATGGTTCTGCGGCGCGTGGATGCGCCATGGTTTCCACGAAGACGGGCTGGCCAGCGCGGTGGATGTGGTCGAGCGGATGCAGGCCGCGCGGGCGGCACCATTGGCGGCGGAGTGACACCGCGGGTCGATCATATCCGAGGGCAAACCTTTCATGGCCGCAAGGGCGCGGTGGAGAACCGCTTTCGCTATTCGGTAGACTATGTGCTGTGCGATGCGGAGGCGAAGGAGTTGGCAACACCCTCGCTGTTTACCCGCAATGGAGCGGGACTAACGAGCCTGCAAGACAGTGACCACGGTGGCGCTCCGGGGCAGGGGCGTGGTGCTGCATGGGTGCGTGAGGTATTGGCAGCACATGAGATTACCGGCGTGCAGCGGATCGAACTTTTGGCGCAACCGCGCGTCTTGGGGCATGTGTTTAACCCGGTTAGCTTTTGGCTTTGCCGCCGGGCCGGGGGCGCGCTCATCGCGGTGATTGCCGAGGTCACGAATACATACGGCGACCGGCATTCTTACCTGTGCCATCAACCTGGAATGCGGCCTATTCTGCCCGAGGATCGCCTCAAGGCGGCCAAGCTCTTGCATGTTTCACCCTTTCAGGATGTTTCAGGCGGTTATGTCTTTCGTTTTGATATCAACGCCGCGCGGATCGGCGTTTGGATCGATTTCACCGATGGCGAAAACGGGCTGATTGCCACGCTGACCGGCCCGCGTGCACCGCTGACCAATGGTGGCATCCTGTGGTCGCTGCTGCGCCGCCCCTTTGGGGCGCGGCGGGTGCTGGCGCTGATACATTGGCAGGCGCTGAAGCTGTGGATCAAACGCGCCGGATTTCGTGCGCGACCCGACGCGCCCGAGAGCGAGGTCTCGCGCGATAGTGCCCATGGCGTAGGTGGCCGATGACGGCGCGTGCAGCCGGTCTTCCTGCCTATGCGCTGTTTGCGGCATTGCTCGCGTCGGCAGGGCTGCCGATCTACATCCACGCGCCGAAATTTTACGTCGATGAATATGGGGTCTCGCTCACCGCACTCGGGGCGGTGCTTTTTGGGCTGCGGTTGCTTGATGTTGTGCAAGACCCGGCACTTGGTTGGCTGGCCCAAGCATTGCGGGCGCAGCGGGCGGCGGCAGTGGCGGTGGCCGCCACGGTAATGGCGCTGGCAATGCTGGGGCTATTTGCCGTGCCAGCCCCCGTGGCCCCGGTGCTTTGGTTCGCGTTCATGCTGACGCTGGTGTTCTCTTCTTTCAGTTTTCTGACAATTTGCTTCTATGCCCAAGGGGTCGCCAAGGCAGATACACTGCCGGGCGCAGGCCATTTGACCCTAGCCCGTTGGCGCGAGACCGGAGCGCTATTGGGGGTCTGCGTGGCCTCTGTGGCGCCTTTGTTGCTGGGCATGGCGCTTGACCGGCCCTTTGCGGGTTTCGCGGTCGGCTTTGTGGTCTTGGCGCTTTGGGCCGCGACCGCGATGCGCGGCGAATGGCGTGCGGCGGGGGTGCCGGTGGCCAGCGGATTTGGCATTGTTTTACGCGACCTACAAGCGCGGCGGTTGCTTTTGATCGCGCTGGTCAATGCAGCGCCGGTGGCCGTCACCTCAACCTTATTCCTGTTCTACGTCGAGTTGGCCCTCGACGCGCCGGGATGGGAAGGGCCGTTGTTGCTGCTGTTCTTCTTGGCTGCTGCGGGGGCAGCGCCACTTTGGGGAATTTTGGCCGAACGCCACGGCGCGCGGCGGGTGCTGTTGATCGCCATGGCCTTGGGCATTGTGGCCTTTGGTGGCGCGCTGTTGCTGGGGCCGGGGGATGTGATGCTATTCGCGCTGGTCTGTTTGGCCTCTGGCGCAGTTCTAGGCGCGGATTTGACGCTTTTGCCCGCCATGTTCGCCGCCCGCATGGCCCAAATCTCACCATCGGCAGCCGAAGGTTTTGGACTTTGGTCGTTCGTGTCTAAATTGACCTTGGCTTTCGCAGCCGTTGCTCTACTTCCAGCTTTAGAACGCGCAGGATTGCAAACCGGAGCGGGTGACAGCTCCGAGGCATCCATCTCCCTGTTGATCTGGTTCTATGCTGGTGTACCTTGCGCATTGAAATTGCTGGCGATCGCTCTGCTTGCCAGTGCCAATGCCAGTGCCAATGACGTGGAGAAACCGTGACAGAGCCGCTGATCTTTATCGCTGTCGGGCTTGGCCTTGGTCTATTGCTAACCTTTCTGCGCCGCCGGTTGGGAGAGTTCCACGGCCAGTCGCCGAGCGACTATGTAGATTCATTTCCCGTGTTCGACCTGCGCTTGCATCTGCGCGATAAGATGATCTGCGAAGGCGTGATTTTTGGCCCTCTCGGCCGGGTGACAAGCAGTTTTACCGCCGTGTTCGACGTCTCTTGGGAGGGGAACGTGGCCACCGTGGCAGAGACGTTTCGCTATAACGACGGGTCTCGGCAAGAACGGGAATGGACGGTAACGCTGGGCAAGAACGGTAACTTTATCAGCACCGCACCTGATGTGGTGGGCGAAGGGCTGGGGATACAATCGGGCCCGACGTTGCAGCTGCGCTACCGGATCCGCTTGCCCGAAGAACTGGGAAGCCATGTCTTGAAGACCGTCGATTGGATGTATCTGACGCCCGATGGCACCATCGTCAATCGCAGCCAGTTTCGGAAATTCGGGATCAAAGTAGCAGAATTGGTTGCCACGCTGCGACCGGCGGAGGAGCGATGAAAGACTGGCAAGGTAAGACCTATTGGTTGGTCGGGGCAAGCGATGGGCTTGGCGCTGCACTTGCGCATCAACTCAGCCGTACGGGTGCAGAAGTGATCCTTTCGGCCCGTTCCGAGGACAAGCTGACCGAATTGGCCCAAGCATTACCGGGCCGGGCGCGGGTGCGTGTTATGGATGTAACCGATGACGCCGATGTGGCAGCCGCCGTGCAGGATATCGGCCCCATTGATGGTCTGGTCTATTTGGCCGGTGCCTATTGGCCCTTCGGCGCAAAGGACTGGCAGGCCGGTCACGGTGTGACGATGGCGGACGTGAACTTTACCGGGTTGATGCGGGTCTTGGGGCAGGTGGTGCCCAATATGGTCGCGCGCGATCACGGCCATATCGTTATCACCTCTAGCCTCACCGCCTATCGCGGGCTGCCCGGTTCTATTGGCTATACCGCGTCCAAGGCCGCGACGCTGTCATTGGCAGAGTGTATGCACGCCGATCTGCGCAAGACGGGCGTGCAGGTTCAGGTCATCAACCCCGGTTTTATCAAAACCCAGTTGACCGATAAGAACGACTTCAAAATGCCCTTCTTGATGGAGCCGGAAGACGCTGCGCGCCGGGTTTTGGAGCATATGGGCGGCGACAGCTTTAAATTGGACTTCCCTTACGGGTTCTCACTGCTGTTCCGTTTGGGGCGGTTTTTGCCAGATGGGCTTTATTACCGGCTGTTTTCTTAAGCTTAAACCTCGGCAAGGTGCTGGGCGAATAGAGCCCGCGCCCTTTGCCAGACTGCGTTGTCCGCCTCGGGCAGCGCAAGCAATGTGCTAAGCAACTGGCTGGCGAAATCCTCAGAGCTTTCGAGCGGCAGCATCGAGGGAAGGTTGTCGATGGCCATGACATCCAGCGGCGGATCATCATGCACACGCCGCGCGGGCGCCTCCCACGTCGTCGCGCGGTCATAGACTTGTACTGGGTTGAACGCGCTGTCGGGGTCACAGGCGATGTCACCGATCACCCGCAATGCGCGGTCTGCCTGCGGTGCATCAGGGCAGACAAAGGCCGGCGTGTCTGGGCCAGCGAGGATACAGTTAAAGAAATAGGCATGCTCAAGGATCTCAGCGAACGGTCCGCCATGGGCGGTTTCAGCCATGTCCCAGCCGGTCACGGGGATGCCCAAGGCTGTGCAAAGGTCACTGGCCCCGCGCCCGACGCGGCCCAAAGCACCGATCACCAGCGCCCGGTCGGCGCTGCTGTCCACGTCGGCCAATTCCTTGGCCAGTGCGGCCTTTAACGCCTCGGCGTTAGGGTAGGGCTGCACCTGCCCGCAGGATTCACCGCGCAACTGTGCGATGCGGCATTTGATAGAAACGGCAGCCCCGGCAAAGCCCGCCCAATAGCCAAAGGCCGCAACCCGGCGACCATTGTCATCCGTCAGGTATTCCAGATCCAGCAGTGTGCCACCGCCTGCCTTGAACCGCTCCAGCAGCTTACGGCCCGAAGATTGCCCTTTGTAGGCATGGCCGAACATGATGTGCGTATGCGGCAGAGGGGTGCCATCTTCGGGCAACTCCTTTAGGCCGAATATCACCGCATCCCCCGGCGCGTCTGGCCAGCTATGCGCCGGGACAATTTCGCAGCCCGCCTGCGCATAGGCGGCGGTGGCGATGACACGGGTGTCGCTGTCTTCAACGCTCACCTTCATGCCTGCTGCAATCAGGGCGGCCGCGCCTTCGGGTGTCAGCCCCGTGCGGGTCTCATTATCCCGCTGCTCTGCACGGAGCCACAGATGGGTCATGCGAGCATTCCCTTGTCACGGATGGTTTTCACACTGGCACGGTCTTCCATCCGGGCGGCGAAAGCGTCGAGTTTGGGGAAATCCGCGCGGTCAACACCATCCCCTTTCAACCAGCACGACACGACGAACAGATAGGGATCAGCCAGTGAAAGGCTGTCGCCAGCGACGTAATCCCCAAGAAATGCGTTATTCTCTATATAGGCCGCGCATTCCGCCATGGTCTGCGGCACCTTGGCCGTCATATCGTCAAAGCTGGATTGCTGGTCGGCCCAGCGGTGGCCCCGCATTTTATGGGCGTGCGCCACATGCATGGTCGAGGCGAGGTAGTACATCACCCCCCGCATGTGTCCGGCGGCGTCGGGATCGGTAGGGACCAGTGATGCGTCGGGCGCGCGCGTGGCGACATATTCCAAAAGCGCGCCGGTCTCGGTCAAGGCGGTGCCCGCTTCGGTGACCAGCGTGGGAACACGGCCCTTGGGGTTCAGCGCTAGATAAGGCGCTGCGGTTTGCTCGGCCGTTGCGAAATCGACCTTCACCGGCTCGTAGGACAGCCCGGCTTCTTCAAGGGCAAGAGCAACGGCCACCGAAATCGTGCCAGGGGCGTAGTGGAGTTTCAGCATGGAGGTCAGCCTTTCACGGGAGAGGGATTACATATGCGTTTGTGCAAGACGCCGGTCAGGCCGGTCAAGATGTGGCACGGCGTTGAACAGCACCGGCGACCAGTGCCCGCCGATGGGAAAGAGCCGGTGCATCGAGGTGTGCATGATCGCCAGCGCCAGCCGCGCCATCGCCGGGATGCCGACGCCCATGGCCTGCGCCATCGCCAGAGAGATCAGCCCGCCTGAGGTCACCACCAGCGCCGGTCCTTCGCCCTCGGCAATCTCGGCCAGCGCGGATTGCACCCGCGTTTCAAAGTGCTCGTAGGTCTCAGGCGTGTCGGCCAGTTTGCCCGCTTTCCAATAGTCAAAGACCTGCGGCAGGTGATGCACAAACTCGCCCGCGCGGGGGAAGGGCACCTTGTGCTGCTGCTCCATCAGACTGGCGAGGGTGAAATACTCCAACTCGTTCAGCCGCGCGTCGCGAATGGGTTCCAGCCCGGTGTTCATCCCCTCCGCCGTCTCGATGTGGCGCGTCAACGTGCCGGTATAAAGCCGCGTGTGGTGGGTTTCACTCTGGCGCAAATGGTCGCCCAGCCACGCGGCCTGCTCATGACCCAGCGGGCTGAGTTTATCATAGCTCAGCTCGTCCTTCGCGGTTGAATTCGCTTGGCCGTGGCGGATCAAAGTAATGTGGGACATCAAAGGGCTTTCACTGTTCGCCCCAGTGATAGGGCAGCTTGTCTGGCCATTCAATGCAATGTGGGGCGGCGGCGTTTATCCGTGACGGGGTGTCGGGATTGGCCCCTGACACGCGCCGGGTTTTGCTTATAGTTTGGGCAATAGCTAGCGGGAGGGGTAGCCATGGCCGAGAGGATCACATTCACGCTTGATGGGCAAACTGTTGAGGCAGAGGCTGGCATGACCATTTGGGAAGTGGCCAATGGTCGGGGTCTTAAAATCCCGCATCTGTGCCATAAACCCGCCCCCGGCTATCGCCCCGACGGCAACTGCCGCGCTTGTATGGTTGAGATTGAGGGCGAGCGCGTGCTGGCGGCCTCCTGCATCCGTGAGCCTGCCGATGGCATGGTGGTGACCACCAACAATGCGCGCGCCGAGAATGCCCGCAAGATGGTGATGGAACTGCTGCTAGCAGACCAGCCCGCGCAGGACGTGGCGCATGACAAGTCGAGCCACATGCGCGACATGGCGGCCCTGAGCGGGGTGGAGAGCAGCCGTTTTCCCAAGCTGGAGCGGGACCGCATTCCGCTGTTGGATGACAGCCATGTCGCGATGCGGGTCAACCTTGATGCGTGTATCCAGTGCAACCTTTGCGTGCGGGCGTGCCGCGAGGTGCAGGTCAACGACGTGATCGGCATGGCCGGACGCGGGCATGATGCCTATCCGGTGTTTGACATCGACGATCCCATGGGCGCATCGACCTGCGTGGCCTGCGGTGAGTGCGTTCAGGCCTGCCCGACGGGGGCGCTGATGCCTGCCACGGTGGTGGATGAGCAGCAGGTGGGTGATAGCGCGGATTACGACAGCGAGGTTGAGAGCATCTGCCCCTTCTGCGGCGTGGGTTGCCAGATTTCGCTGAAGGTGAAGGACAACAAGGTCAAGTACGTCGAGGGCATCAACGGCCCGGCGAACGAAGGGCGACTCTGCGTTAAAGGCCGCTTTGGCTTTGACTATATTCACCACGATCACCGCCTGACCAAACCGCTAATCCGCCGCGACGATGCGCCCGCTAAAGGGCTGAACGTCGATCCCGGCAATTGGGGCGAGGTTTTTCGCGAGGCGTCTTGGGAGGAGGCGCTAGATTTCGCAGCAAAGGGTCTTAAGGGGCGCGGGCGCGAAGTGGCGGGCTTTGGCAGCGCCAAATGCGCCAATGAGGAAGCCTATCTGTTCCAGAAACTGATCCGTCAGGGCTTTGGTCATAACAACGTCGATCACTGCACGCGGCTGTGTCATGCCTCATCCGTGGCGGCGCTGATGGAGAACGTCGGCTCAGGCGCGGTGACGGCAACTTTTAACGAGATCGGAAACGCTGATGTGGCCATCGTCATCGGCGCGAACCCGGTTGAGAACCACCCCGTCGCCGCAACATATTTCAAGCAGTTCACCAAACGCGGTGGCAAGCTGATCGTGATGGACCCCCGCGGCGTGGGGCTGCGGCGCTTCGCCAGCCATATGCTTCAATTCCGCCCCGGCACTGATGTGTCGATGCTCAACGCGATCATGCATGTGATCGTCGAAGAAGGGCTGTATGACGCGCAATATATCGCCGCCTATACCGAGAATTGGGAGGCCGAAAAGGCGCACCTCGAGGACTTCAGCCCCGAAAAAATGGCCCCGATCTGCGGTATCGAAGCCGACGTGCTGCGCGATGTGGCGCGGACTTTTGCAGGGGCCAATGCGGCGATGATCTTTTGGGGCATGGGGGTGAGCCAGCACATTCACGGCACCGACAATTCGCGCTGCTTGATCTCTCTCGCGCTGATGACCGGCCAAATCGGCCGTCCCGGCGCAGGGCTGCACCCGCTGAGGGGGCAAAACAACGTGCAGGGCGCGTCTGATGCGGGGTTGATCCCGATGTTCCTGCCCGACTATCAGCCCGTGGGCGACGATGGCATGCGCAGCGCCTTTACCGAAGTTTGGGGCTCGGGTGATTTCAGCGCCGAGAAGGGGCTAACCGTGACCGAGATCATGGACGCGGTCCATGACGGCGACATCAAAGCGATGTATGTGCTGGGCGAAAACCCGGCGATGTCGGACCCGGATGTGGACCATGCCCGCGATGCGCTGGCGAAACTTGACCACCTTGTGGTGCAGGACATCTTCCTCACCGAAACGGCGAATTACGCCGATGTGATCCTCCCGGCCAGCGCCTTTGCGGAAAAGTCGGGCACGGTGACCAATACCAACCGTCAGGTCCAGATGGGCCGCCCGGCGGTGACACCTCCCGGGGAGGCGCGCGAGGATTGGTGGATTGAGGTGGAGCTGGCCAAGCGGCTGGGGCTGGACTGGTCTTACGAAAGCCCGGCGGATGTCTTTGCCGAGATGAAGCTCAACATGAAGTCTTTCGACAACATCACATGGGACCGTCTGGCGCGTGAAAATGCGGTGACCTACCCGTCGCTCAGCGCGGATGATCCGGGGCAGGCGATTGTTTTCGGCGATGGCTTCCCGCGCCCTGAGGGGCGGGCCAAATTCACCCCCGCTGCGATCGTGGCCCCTGATGATGTGCCGGATGCAGACTACCCGATGATCCTGACCACCGGGCGGCAGTTGGAGCATTGGCACACTGGCTCAATGACCCGCCGCTCCAAGGTGTTGGATGGATTGGAGCCGGAGGCAAACTGTTCACTCCATCCGTCGACCCTGCGGCGTCTTGGCGTGGCACCGGGTGAACATGTGCGGCTTTCCACCAAACGCGGCAGCATAGAGATCATGGCCCGTGAGGACCGCGCCGTGGCCCCTGATATGGTTTTCCTGCCCTTCGCCTATGTCGAGGCCGCGGCGAATATCCTGACCAATCCAGCGGTTGACCCCTACGGCAAGATCCCGGAGTTTAAATTCTCTGCCGTCAGGGTGGAGGCGGCGAAAGAGGCCGTTGCCGCCGAGTAAGGAAAGTACCGAGAAATGAAGATTAATGCCGCGCGATTTTTAAAAGATTTGCATGGTCTGCGTGCTATTGGCGCGGCAGGCGTGGGCAAGGGCGTGGTGCGCCCGGCCTATTCCGCCGCCGATGTCGAGGCGCGGGACTGGCTCGCCGGACGAATGCGGGAGGCAGGGCTCAAGATTGAGGTCGATGCCATGGGCAACCTTTTTGGCTTGGCCGAGGGGACATCGATTCTGCTGGGCTCACATTCCGACAGCCAGCCCGAGGGCGGCTGGCTGGACGGTGCCTTGGGTGTGATCGCGGCGCTCGAAGTCGCCCGCGCGGCGCAAGAGGCCGGTGGCCCTGCGGTATCGGTCGTGTCGTTTCAGGATGAAGAGGGGCGCTTTGGCGTGACCACCGGCTCGACCGTCTGGTCGGGCGCTTTGGATCAGGCGGAGGCAGACGGGTTCACCGATGATGCCGGGGTCAGCTTGGCCGAGGCGCGCAAGGCCGTGGCTGGTATGGTGACCGGCCCGGTCGATCCGGCGCAGTTCAGCGGCTACATCGAGCTGCATATCGAACAGGGTCCGACGCTGGACAACAGCGGCGAGCAAATAGGTGTGGTCAGCGATATCGTCGGCATTCGCGACATGAAGGTGACCTTTGAAGGCCAGCAAAACCACGCAGGCACCACGCCGATGCAGGTGCGCCGCGATGCCTTTCAGGCGGTGTCTGAGTTCAACAGCCTGCTGAACGATCGGCTGCGCAATGTGGTGACGCCGACCACGGTCTGGACCATTGGCCATGTCAGCCTGCATCCCAATGCTTCGTCCATCGTGCCGGGCAAAGCAGTGTTTTCCATGCAGTGGCGGGACGGAGACAGCGACCGTCTGGCCCGGATGGAAGCGATCATCCGCGAGACGGCCGAAGAGGTGGCCAAGACCCGCGGGATGGACCTGTCCTTTGGTTCGATGCTGGGGTTGGAGCCTGTGGCGATGGATGCACGACTGCAAGATGCGCTGGCCCAGGCGGCGGATGCCGTGGCCCCCGGCAAATGGCGCAAGATGCCTTCGGGTGCCTTGCATGACGCGACCAATGTGGCGCGATTGATGCCCGTGGCGATGTTGTTCGCGCCGTCGATCAATGGGATCAGCCATGCCTTTGAAGAGGACACGGCGGAAGAGGATCTGATCGCAGCGGTTGAGGTGCTGGGGCGGGCCGTCGCGGCGCTTTGAGCGCCTTTAGTCCCAGTTCACATCACCAAGGAAGATATAGCCCGCGCCGTAGATCGTCTTGATCAGCTGCGGGTTCTTGGGGTCTTCGCCAAGCTTCGTGCGCAGCCGCGAGATACGCACATCCATCGCCCGATCAAAACTCTCGGAAGCCACGCCGCCGAGGCTTTCTTGCATCTGCGCGCGGCTGATCAGGCGTTTCGGCGCGTCGAGGAACAGGCGCAGCACCTCGCCTTCTGCATGAGAGAAGGTGACTTCAGCGCCTTTCGCGTCCTGTAAGACATAGCGGTCAAAATGCGCGGTCCAGCCGTTGAAACGCGCCGTGGTGCCCGCCTGTGGCGTCGGCTTGGCGCTGCGCAGGCGGGCGCGAATGCGGGCAACGACTTCGGCGGGGTCAAAGGGTTTGATGATGTAATCGTCGGCCCCCAGTTCCAGCCCGGTTACTCGGTCTTGCACCTGCGCGCGGCCCGAAATGATGATCACAATCGCGCCTTGTTCCAGCGCCAACCGGTGCACCAATGTCAGCCCGTCGGTGTCGGGCAGGCTGAGATCGACAAGACAGACATCAGGGGTATGCGTGGCCAGTGCCGCCTCAAAAGCCCGCGCGCGGCCAAAGCTGAGGGTGTCGAACCCGGCTTCCTCAAGGGTGTCCGACAACATGCTGCGGATTTCGGGTTCGTCATCCAGAATGGTGACCAGCGGGCGCGGGGTGGTGTCACGGCTCATGGGGTGGCAGCTTTCAATGGGGCAATCAGTGATTGCAAATCGTCTTTGTCAAAGGGTTTGCGCAGCACCGGGACGAGGGTTTGGGCCTCAAGAAGCAGCGGGTGATCGGCGGGCAGGGAGGTCATCAGCAACAGCGGCAGGCTGCTGCCGATGCGGCGGGCAAGGTCAATGCCAGTGCCTTCGCCCGATAGCTGAATGTCCGAGAGGACAAGGGTGATGTCAGGCAGATCGGCGATCAAAGCGGTGGCCTCATCGGCGCTGGTGGCTTCGATCACCGAATGGCCCTGATCCATCAGCATGTCCCGCACCACGGCGCGAATGTCGGTGGTGTCTTCGACCAGCAGCACCAGCCCGGTCGTGGCTGGCACAGCGGCGCGGAAGGGCAAGCGCAGGCTAATCTGCGCGCCGCCTTCGGGCGCATTGCTCAGCCGCAGATCGCCGCCAGAGGATTTCGTCATGTCGTAGACCATCGACAAACCCAGCCCAGACCCTTCGCTGCCCTTGGTGGTGAAAAACGGCTCAACCCCGCGCTCCAGTGCCGAAGGCGAAAAGCCCGGTCCGGTGTCATGAACCATCCATTCGATCCAAGTGTCATGCACCAATCGCTGCGTCAGGGTGATGGTGCCGCTGGCACCGCAGGCGTCGCGGGCATTGAGGATGAGGTTCAACAAGCTGTCCTGCACCCGCCCCTTATCAAGCAGGACCGACCCCTCCGGCGCGTCATTGCGCACCACCAGCGCGCATTTCGGCGGCAGGGTGGGGGCTGCGAGAGTCGAAAGCTCGTTCAGCAGGTCGGCGAGATCAGTGGCCGCAGGGCGCAGGGCGCGGGGTTCGGTCACATCAGCGATTGAGCTGAGCAAGGTGCCACCACGCCGCGCAGCGGCGAGGGTGCCATCGACCAGTTCGCCAGCTTGAGGCGGCAGATCGGGCAGGCGGGCGAGTTTCGACTGCATGCCAAGGATGATGGTCAAAAGGTTCGAGAAATCATGCGCCAGCCCAGAGATCATCCGCGAGGCGAGCTCTCGTTTCAGCGTTTGTTGCAGGGCTACCCGCGTTTGCGTTTCCTCGGTGATGTCCATCGACAGGATATAGACCCCGCCGCGCCCGTCGGGGGTAAATGCCCCACGAATGCGGCGGGCGGACGCATCATCGGTGAACTCAATGACCGCTGGGCTGCTGGCATAGGCTTGGGTCAACGCGGGCATGATCCGCTCATAGGCTGATGCCCCGAGCGCGTCGCTAATATGCAGACCGTAGATATTGCTGGGCCGTCCCGGCATAACGCTGCTGAGGCGGCGGTTGGAATAGATGTAGCGGCCGCTGGCGTCGACATGGGCAATATGCGCGGGCATCATCTCGGTCGTCAGGCGGGTGCGGGCTTCGCTTTCGGTAACCTGCCGCTTTGCTTCCTCCAGCGCGGTGATCGTCGCCTCTAGCTTGCGGTTGCTGGCGGCAAGCTGTTCGGCGTGGGACAGGACCTGATCGCTCAGCGCGTCCGATCGCGCACGCAAGAGCGCCTCTTGGCGTTTGGTGTTGGTGATGTCGGTGTAAACAGTCACCCAGCCGCCTTGGGGCAGCGGGGAACCTTCGACGCTGATGGTGCGCCCGTTCGAGCGGGTCCGCTCCATATAATGCGGCACGAAGGCCTGCGCCTGCTCGACACGCTCGGCCACAAAGGCATCGACATCCGTGACCTCGCCATATTCGCCGGTCCCGGCAAGATGACGGATCGTATCTTCAAACGGCGCACCGGGGGTGACCAGCGCATCGGGCAGGTCGAACATGGATTGAAACGGCCCATTGCAGACCGCGAGGCGCAGGCTACTGTCATAGATGGTAAGCGCCTGAGCGATCAGGTTTAGACCAGCATTGGTCAGCGCTTTGGTTTGGTCGTCGGTGATCTGCATCGGCATACCCTGACGGTAGGGCCAGCGCCGCGCAGAGGAAAGGCCAAATGGTGCTTGACCTTCTTGCGCTGGAGGCCTTGAGAAGCGCGCAAAATGAAACGCGAAAGGCAGAGCATGGACAAGAACTTTGGAGTGGTGGCGGTGGCTGCGGTGGTCGCGATTGGCGGATATATGTGGTGGAGTGGCCAAGAGAGCCCTGCGCCCACTGCCAGAGGCGAGGCGATGGTGGCCGTCACCCTACCGGACAGCCTGAGCGAGGAGGCGCAGATCGGCGCGCGCGCATTTGAGGCGAAATGCGCGGCTTGTCATGGGGTCGGCGCTGCCGGGCGCGAAGGGGCGGGGCCCCCGCTCATTCATAAAATCTATGAACCCAGCCACCACGGCGATGGCGCGTTCATGGTCGCGGCAACCAATGGCGTACGCCAGCATCACTGGTCTTTCGGCAGTATGCCCCCAGTCGAGGGGATCACCCCGGCCGAGATCAAATCCATCGTGACCTATGTGCGCGAGGTCCAGCGCGCCAATGGGATTGAGTAGACGTAAACGGCGTCTAAATCGCGTTGTAACAATTCGTTAGGATTTGGAAAAGATCAGGAAAAAGTTGACCTCCACAAATAAGATAACGTCACTTGTGAGATCATAGAATCGCACAAGCGATCGAACCCGCCGGGGAGGGCGGGCATGGGAGGAAGACAATTTGGCTAAGCCGCTGACGCGTGCCGACGGACCACAGTCCGTGCCGGCGCTGTTGCACCGCAACGCAAGTGAATTCGCAAACGCCCCCGCTTACCGGGAGAAGGAATACGGGATCTGGCAAAGCTGGACCTGGTCGCAGACCCGCGACGAGGTTGAAGCGCTGGCGCTCGGTTTCTTGGAGCTGGGGTTGAAAGAGGGCGATTTCGTCGCCGTTATCGGCCGCAACCGGCCCACGCTTTATTGGGCGATGATCGCAGCCGAGATGGCCGGGGCCATTCCAGTGCCGCTTTACCAAGACGCCAATGCCGAAGAGATGGCCTATGTCATGGGTCACTGCGGCGCGCGCTTTGCCGTGGTGGGCGATCAAGAACAGGTCGACAAGATCATCGAAGTGCAGGCGCAGCTGCCCGATTTTGAGCGGATGATCTATCTCGACCCGCGGGGCTTGCGCAAATACGACCACTCCAAGCTCGACCAATACAGTGCCGTGCAGGAAATGGGCCGCGCCAACCGCGAGAAGCATATCGCGGAACTGGAAGCCCGTCAGGCCAAGCTGAACTACGATTCAACTGGCGTGATGCTTTATACCTCGGGCACCACCGGCAAGCCTAAGGGTGTGGTTCTGTCCAACCGCAACGTGATCGAGACGGCGAAATCTTCGTCGGAGTTCGACAACCTGCGTCGCACCGACGAAATTCTCGCCTATCTGCCAATGGCGTGGGTTGGCGATTTCATCTTCTCCGTCGGCCAAGCGCTCTGGACCGGGTTCTGCACCAACTGCCCCGAAAGCGCCGAGACGATGCATGTCGATCTGCGCGAGATCGGGCCGACCTACTACTTCGCTCCGCCGCGTGTGTTCGAGACGCAGCTAACCTCCGTCATGATCCGCATGGAAGACGCGAGCCGCTTTAAGAAATGGCTGTTCGACGTCTTTATGGCCAATGCCCGCAAGGTTGGTCCGGCCATTCTGGACGGCAAGAAGGTCTCGTTCATGGATCGCGCGAAATATGCGCTTGGTGAGCTGATGATCTATGGCCCGCTGAAAAACACGCTGGGGTTCAGCCGCGTGCGGGTGGGTTATACGGCAGGCGAGGCGATCGGGCCGGAGATCTTTGATTTCTACCGCTCGCTCGGCATCAACCTGAAACAACTCTACGGCCAGACCGAGGCCACGGTGTTCATCACTGCCCAGCCCGATGGCGAGGTACGCAGCGACACCGTTGGCGTGACCTGCCCCGGTGTGGAGTTGAAAATCGCGGACAACGGCGAGGTCTTCTACCGCTCGCCCGGCGTTTTTGTGGAATACTACAAGAACCCCGAAAGCACCGCCGACACCAAGGATGCGGACGGCTGGGTCGCCACGGGCGATGCGGGCTTTATCGAAGAAGGTTCGGGACACCTGCGCATCATCGACCGGGCTAAAGACGTGGGCCAGATGGCCGACGGGCGGCTCTTTGCGCCGAAGTATGTAGAGAACAAGCTGAAGTTCTTCCCCAACATTCTTGAGACCGTGGTGTTCGGGAACAAGCGCACCGAATGTACCGCCTTCATCAACATCGACCTCACGGCGGTGGGCAACTGGGCCGAGCGTAACAACATCGGCTATGCCTCTTACCAAGAACTGGCGCGGCATCCGCAGGTGATGGACACGATCCAAAGCCATGTGGAGGATGTGAACCGTTCGGTCGCTGAGGATGAGATGCTGTCTGGCTGTCAGGTGCATCGCTTCGTTGTCCTGCACAAAGAACTCGACGCTGATGATGGTGAATTGACCCGCACCCGCAAAGTGCGCCGCAAGATCATCGAAGAGAAATACGCCGATATCATCGCAGCGCTCTATGACGGCTCCAAACAGGTCAGCACCGAGACGGAAGTGACCTATGAGGACGGCCGCAAAGGCTCGATCAAGGCGACGCTCGAAATTCGCGATGCCGCCGTGCAGCCGACCAGTCACAAGATGGCAGCGGAATGAGCGTGGCACAGGCGAGCGGCGGGCAGCCGGGAACTATGGAAAGGGACAGCGTGAAAGATCAGGCTGACAGCTATGTCACCGACGACGGCCGCACCATCGGCCCCACGGTGATGGAGATGAAAAACATCACCCTGCGTTTCGGCGGTGTGGAAGCGATCAAGGATATCTCTTTTGACATCCGCGAGGGCGAAATCCGCGCGATCATCGGGCCGAACGGGGCGGGCAAGTCCTCAATGCTCAATGTTATCAGTGGCTTCTACGTCCCGCAGGAGGGTGAGGTCTGGTATAAGGGGTCGCGGCGTCCGCCGATGAAGCCGTTTCAGGTGGCGCAGCAGGGCATCGCCCGGACGTTCCAGAACATCGCGCTGTTTGAGGGCATGTCGGTGCTGGATAACGTGATGACGGGCCGTCTGACCCAAATGAAATCTGGTCTGCTGGCGCAGTCCCTGTGGAAGGGTAAGGCCGAGCGCGAAGAGATCGAAAACCGCGAGATCGCTGAGAAGGTCATCGACTTTCTGGAAATTCAGGCGATCCGCAAGACGCCCGTGGCGCGTCTGCCTTACGGTTTGAAGAAACGCGTCGAACTGGCCCGCGCCTTGGCGGCCGAGCCGACGATCCTGCTGCTGGATGAGCCGATGGCCGGTATGAACGTCGAAGAGAAAGAGGACATGTCCCGCTTCATTCTCGACGTGAACGACGAATTCGGCACCACCATCGCGCTGATTGAGCACGACATGGGCGTGGTCATGGACCTCAGCGACCGCGTGGTCGTTATGGATTACGGCCGCAAGATCGGCGACGGCTCGCCCTACGACGTGCGCAACAATCAAGAGGTGATCGACGCGTATCTGGGGGTGGCACATGAGTGATCTTTGCATGGCGACCGCAGGCAGCAACACTGCCGTTCTGACTTTGGGGAGGGCCAATGATGCCTGAGCAACTGGCGTTTACAATCGAGGTCTTCATGAACGGGCTGATGGCCGGGGTGCTCTATGCGCTCGTGGCGCTTGGCTTCGTGCTGATCTACAAGGCTTCGGGCATTTTCAATTATGCTCAAGGGGTTATGGCTCTTTTCGCCGCGCTGACACTGGTCGGGATCATGGACGGGCAAGTGCCCTTTAGCCACCTGATCAACGCGATCCTCGGCACCGAGGTGCACCACTTCGGGTGGCATGTGCCTGCCTTCCTCGCCATCCTGCTGACGATGGTGGTGATGATCGTGCTGGCCTATTGCGTGCAGCGTTTCGTCTTCCGCTACCTTGTGGGGCAAGAGCCGATCATCCTTTTCATGGCGACCATTGGCCTTGCCTATTTCCTCGAAGGCGTGGGCGACCTGATGTGGGGGTCTGAGATCAAGACCCTCGACGTTGGTCTGCCGCAGGGCATCAACGTCTGGATTGATGAGTTCACTTTTGAGGCCACCGGCTACGGCTTCTTTATCGACAACCTTGATATCGTGGCCTCCATCGTCGCGGCGATCCTTGTGATCGGGTTGGTGATGTTCGCGCAATACACCAAACAGGGCCGCGCCATGCGGGCTGTGGCTGATGACCACCAAGCCGCGCTGTCGGTCGGTGTGTCGTTGAACTTCATCTGGATTTTGGTCTGGTCGCTAGCAGGTTTCGTGGCCTTGGTCGCGGGCATCATGTGGGGCGCGAAATCGGGCGTGCAGTTCTCGCTGTCACTGATTGCTTTGAAGGCGCTGCCAGTGCTGATGTTGGGTGGCTTCACCTCGATCCCCGGTGCCATCGTCGGCGGGCTGATCATCGGTGTGGGCGAAAAACTGTTCGAATTCCTGATCGGTGCCCCCTTCCTTGGCGGCGCGACCGAGAACTGGTTCGCCTATATGTTGGCGCTCGTCTTCCTCGTCTTCCGCCCGCAGGGCCTGTTTGGGGAGAAGATCATTGAGCGGGTTTGATACAGGCTACCCGGAAACTGTCCGGGGGACAGTTTCGCCTGTTCAAAGGGCGGAGCCCCGGATTGATACAGGCATGATGCGCCACTGTGCATCCAACGACACAATGATCGCAGAAGGGAAATCAGTCTAATGTTCTATCGTGAAGCAGGCGATTTCAGCACGACTTACGCCGAAGACCAACAGACCTTTCCGATCAAGTTCGACCGCTACCGCTACTATGTGGTGCTGTTCGTTGCGATCTTTGTCATTCCCTTTCTGGTCAATGACTACTGGGTAAACTCGCTGTTCCTGCCCTTTTTGATCTATGCCATCGCGGCGATCGGGCTGAACATCCTTGTCGGCTATTGCGGGCAGGTGAGCCTTGGCACCGGGGGCTTCATGGCGGTGGGCGCTTACGCCTCCTACAAGCTGATGACGGCGATGCCAGATGTCAGCATGTTTATCCATATCCTGCTTGCCGGGTTGATCACTGCCGCCGTGGGCGCGTTGTTTGGTCTTCCAAGTCTGCGGATCAAGGGCTTTTACCTTGCCGTGGCGACACTGGCGGCGCAGTTCTTCCTTGTGTGGCTCTTCAACCGGGTGCCGTGGTTCTACAACTACTCTGCTTCTGGCCAGATCAGCGCGCCTGAGCGGGACACCTTTGGCATCCTGATCACCGGCCCCAATACCGAAGCCTGGGCCACCTATATGTTTTGCCTGATTTTCACTGTCTTCTCGGCGCTGGTGGCACGCAACCTGACGCGCGGCTCGGTGGGCCGCAAATGGATGGCGATCCGCGACATGGACATCGCCGCCGAGATCATCGGGGTGAACCCGCTGCGGGCGAAACTGACGGCCTTTGCGGTCAGCTCCTTCTTCATCGGCATCTCGGGCGCGCTGTTCTTCTCAATCTATCTGGGCGCTGTCGAAGTGGGCGAAGCATTTGGCATCCAGAAAAGCTTTTTGGTGCTCTTCATGATCATCATCGGCGGCTTAGGCAGCATCTTTGGCAGCTTTGCGGGGGCCGCGTTCCTTGTGCTGCTGCCGGTGCTTTTGAAGATCGTCGGCGTGGATTGGCTGGGCTGGCCCACCGATATCGTGGCGCATTTACAGCTTGTGATCGTCGGCGGGTTGATCATCATCTTCCTGATCGCAGAACCCCACGGCCTTGCGCAGCTCTGGCGCGTCGCCAAGGAAAAACTGAGATTGTGGCCCTTCCCGCACTAAGCGGGGGCCATAAGAAACGAGGCGGGGGGAGGAAACCCAGCCCGAAGAAACCAAATCGGACAATCCATGGGAGGAAACACCGATGAAATATAAACTGGGAACACTGGCCGTAGCTGGCCTGATGGCCGCAAGCCCCGTGATGGCAGACCTTGTCTTTCCATCGCTGAGCTATCGCACCGGGCCTTATGCCGCGGGCGGCATCCCCTTTGCCGATGGTTACGCCGACTACTTTACGCTGCTGAACGAGCGTGACGGCGGCATCGGTGGCGAAACCATCCGCGTGCCGGAATGCGAAACCGCCTATAACACCGAAAAAGGCGTGGAATGCTACGAATCCACCAAAGGCGAAGGCGCGCTGGTTTATCAGCCGCTCTCCACAGGCATCACCTATCAGCTGATCCCCAAAGTCACCGCCGATGACATCCCGATGCTGACCTCCGGTCTCGGCCGCACCTCGGCCAAGGACGGCAACACTTTCAGCCACGTCTTCAACTTCCCTGCCAACTATTGGGATGGCGCATCGGTTGCTGTGAAGCACATCATGGAGCAGGAAGGCGGCGACCTGAGCGGCAAGAAGATCGCCCTCGTGTACCACAACTCCGCCTATGGCAAGGAGCCGATCCGCACGTTGCAAGAACTGAGCAAGAAGCACGGTTTCGAGCTGAAAGAAGTGCCTGTCGATCACCCCGGTCAGGAGCAAAAATCGCAGTGGCTGCAAATCCGCCGCGACAAGCCTGACTATGTGATCATGTACGGCTGGGGCGTGATGAACCAAGTTGCCGTTCAAGAAGCCGCCAACATCCGCTTCCCGATGGACAAGTTCATCGGCATTTGGTGGTCCGGCTCTGAGAACGACGTTCTCTCGGCAGGTGCTGCAGCAGATGGTTACAAGGCGCTGACCTTCCACAATGTCGGTTCTGACTATCCGCTCTATGACGATCTGAAAAAGCACGTTGTCGACGCGGGCAAAGCTGCCGGTGCAGGCGATCAGGTCGGCACGGTGCTGTATAACCGTGGCGTCTATGCCGCGATGCTGGTGTCCGAAGCCGCGCGTACAGCGCAGGAAATCCACGGTGTGAGCAACATCACCGGTGGCCAAATGCGCGACGGGATGGAGCAGCTGGAGATCACCGAAGAAAAGATGGCGGCCCTCGGTCTGCCGGACTTTGGTCCTGAGTTCTCCGTCTCCTGTGACAACCACGGTGGCGAAGGCTTTGTGGCCGTGACCCAGTGGGACGCGGAAGCCAAGGAATGGAACCTCGTTTCGGACTTTATGCAGTCCGACCAAGACGTGATCCAGCCGCTGATCGACGAAGACAGCAAAGCCTACGCGACTGAAAACGCCATCGAAGGCAACTGCTAAACACGCCTCTCCCGGCCGCCCTTTCACGGGTGGCCGGGAACCTACCGAACCCCAAGAAAGGTCCTTCCCCATGCTGGATGCTGCCAACTCCAATGACGTCGCAGTCGAAAACCTGCTTGAGGTCAACAATATCGAGGTGATCTACAACCACGTCATCCTCGTGCTGAAGGGCGTCAGCCTGAACGTGCCCAAAGGCGGTATCACCGCGCTGCTGGGCGGCAATGGCGCGGGCAAGACGACAACGCTCAAGGCGATCTCTGGCCTGCTGGCCTCTGAGCGTGGTGAGGTCACCAAAGGCTCTATCAAATACCGCGGCGGTGCGATCCAGCATCAGGATCCCGCCGAGACCGTGAAGAAGGGTGTCGTGCAGGTCATGGAAGGCCGCCACTGCTTTGAACACCTCACCATCGAAGAAAACCTGCTGACGGGCGCCTATACCCGGACCGACGGCAACGCCGCGATCCAGCGTGATCTTGAGATGGTCTATGATTATTTCCCCCGCCTGAAAGAGCGTCGCCGTTCGCAGGCTGGCTATACCTCAGGCGGCGAGCAGCAGATGTGCGCCATTGGCCGCGCGCTGATGTCCCGGCCCGAGACGATCCTGCTGGATGAACCGTCGATGGGCCTCGCCCCGCAGTTGGTTGAGCAGATTTTCGAGATCGTGAAATCGGTGAACGAAAAAGAAGGCGTGACCTTCCTGTTGGCCGAGCAGAACACAAACGTGGCGCTGCGGTTTGCGCATTACGGCTACATTCTGGAATCGGGCCGCGTTGTGATGGACGGCCCCGCCAAGGATCTGCGCGAGAACCAAGACGTGAAAGAATTCTACCTCGGCATGTCCGACGAAGGCCGCAAAAGCTTTCGCGACGTGCGCAGCTACCGCCGCCGCAAACGCTGGCTGAGCTAACCGCCAGAGACCGACAGAGACAAAAGATGCGACCTTGAGCCGGGCCTACGCCCTCTCCAGTGATGCCATAGCAGGAAAGTGACAGGGATGCTGACCAAGCCCCATTTCGACGATCTGGAAACCCGCAGCGCCAGTGAGCGTGCCGCCGATCTGGCCAAGGCTCTGCCCGAGCAGATCGCCCGCGCGCAGGCACTTCCGGGCTATGGCGACGCGCTGAAAAGTGTCGACGCGGCAAAGATTACCTCTGCCGAGGCGTTGGCTGACCTCCCGGTGCTGCGCAAATCGGAACTGGGCAAAGCGCAGGCGGGCAACGCGCCCTTTGGCGGCTTCACCACCAAGCCGGTGCATGAGTTTTCCCATGTCTTCCAATCCCCCGGCCCGATCTACGAGCCGTCCAGCAACGCCCCCGACTGGTGGCGCATGGGGCGGTTCCTGCACGCCGCAGGCATCGGCGCGGGCGATATCGTTCACAACTGCTTTGGCTACCATCTGACCCCGGCGGGCATGATCTTTGAATCCGGTGCACGGGCTGTGGGGGCAACCGTGCTGCCTGCCGGTACTGGGCAGACCGAGCTTCAGGTCACCGCCGCACGCGACGTTGGATCAACCGCCTATGCGGGCACGCCGGATTACCTCAAGGTGATCTTGGAAAAGGCCGATGCGATGGGCATTGAGCTACAGATTACCAAGGCCGCCGTCGGTGGTGGCGCGCTCTTCCCCAGCCTGCGCGCCTATTACGAGGAGCGTGGCATCACCTGCCTGCAATCCTATGCCACCGCAGATCTGGGCAACATTGCCTATGAAAGCCCCGCGATGGAGGGGCTGATTGTCGATGAGCAGGTCATCGTCGAGATCGTCACCCCCGGCACCGGCATTCCGGTCGCACCGGGCGAGGTCGGTGAGGTTGTGGTTACGACGCTGAACCCCGATTACCCGCTGATCCGGTTTGCCACCGGCGATCTGAGTGCGGTGCTCGAAGGCGAAAGCCCCTGTGGCCGGACGAATATGCGCATCAAAGGTTGGATGGGCCGCGCCGATCAAACCACCAAGATTAAGGGCATGTTCGTCCGCCCCGAGCAGGTGGCGGCATTGGTTGCCCAGCACGAGGAAATCGAAAAGGCCCGCGTGATCGCCAGCCGCGAAGGCGAGGCCGACGTGATGACTGTGCAAATTGAGACCGCGAATGGGGACGAGGCGCGCTACGCGCAGTCAGTCGCCGATCTGCTCAAGCTCAAGGGTCGCGTCGAACTTGTGGCCCCCGGCAGCTTGCCACGCGACGGTCTGGTGATTGAGGATCAGCGCAGCTACGACTAAAGCGCAGCTACGACTAAGGTGCGGTGTCGCGCCCTCTGGCATTTCCGAGTGAATTAGTCGAAATAGGGGCATGACGTCGAAACCCGCTCCCTCCGCCACACCTCACCTCTCTCGCGCCCGCGACGGGCTGCGCGCCCTTTCTGGTGTCGCGCTGACCATAGCCGCTATCTGTGCGCTGCCGATGATCGCCGTGTTGATAGCGGCGCTCAGCGGTGGGACAGAGACGGTTCAGCATTTGATCGATACCGTTTTGGGCCGCTATACGGTCACGACGCTGTTGCTGGTGTTGTTGGTGTCGGCTGGGACATTCTCTATCGGTGTTGGCGCGGCGTGGTTGGTCACGATGACCCGCTTCCCCGGCGCAAAGGTCTTGGAAATCGCGCTGGTGCTACCCTTGGCCTTTCCCGCCTATGTTCTGGCCTATGCCTATACCCATGTGCTGGACCATCCCGGCGTTGTACAGGCAACGCTGCGCGACGTGACTGGGTGGGGGCCGCGCGACTATTGGTTCCCAGAGATCCGTTCGCTCGGCGGTGCAGCGGCGATGCTGGTTTTGGTGCTTTATCCATACGTCTATCTATTGGCCCGTGCTGCGTTTCTTCAGCAAAGCGGCACAACATTTTTGGCGGCCCGCGCCCTTGGCTCCAGCGCATGGGCCGCGTTCTTCAAGGTCAGCCTGCCGCTGGCCCGCCCCGCTATCGCAGGCGGTGTGCTGCTGGCGGTCATGGAAACCATCGCCGATTTCGGCACAGTAGCCTATTTCGGCGTGCAGACCTTTGCGACGGGCATCTACACCAGTTGGTTTTCGCTCTTTGACCGCGCGGCGGCGGCGCAACTTGCGCTTTGTTTGCTGAGCTTCGCCCTGCTGCTGGCGATGCTAGAGCGTGCGCAGCGCGGAAAGGCAAAGTACCACGATCCGTCCCGGCGCACCCAATCAGCCCCGCCTTCGGAATTGAAGGGCGTGCAGGCGGCGGCTGCGATTGTGCTGTGTGGTGTGCCCGTGCTGTTTGGTGCGGTCTTGCCGGTGGTGATCTTGGTGACCATGGGGATGGAGTCTGAGCAAAACCTGTTCAGCCCGCGCTACTTAGGTTTCATGCGCAATTCGGTGACGCTGGCTGGTGTTGCCGCTGTGCTGACCGTGCTGGCGGCAATCAGCGTGGGGTTCTTTCGGCGGTTGCGGCCTGGGCGGCTTTCCCAAGGTGCAGCCTATGTGGCGCGCTTGGGCTATGCAGTGCCGGGCGGGGTGATTGCGGTGGGGCTTTTGGTCCCCTTCGCGGCCTTTGACAATGCCCTGGATGCGTGGATGCGGGCGACTTTCGATATTTCCACAGGGTTGCTTATCACCGGGTCGATCTGGCTGTTGGTGCTGGCCTATTTGGTGCGCTTCCTCGCCGCGGCGCTTGGCGCCTATGAAGGCGGGCAGGCGATGGTTCATGCCAATATGGATGCCGCCGCGCGGTCGCTTGGGCAGACACCTTTGGGCACACTCCGCCGGGTGCATTTGCCAATTCTTGCGCCCAGTCTGCTGACCGCGCTGCTGATCGTGTTTGTTGACGTGATGAAAGAATTGCCTGCGACGCTGATCATGCGTCCGTTTAACTATGACACGCTGGCAGTGCAGGCGTACCGCTTGGCAAGCGATGAGCGGTTGAACGGGGCGGCGGTGCCAAGCTTGGTGATCGTTGCGATGGGGCTGCTGCCGGTGATCTTGATCTGCCGGCAGGTGGGGCGTCAGCGTTAAAGAACGAGGGCAAGCGCCTGCGGTTTGTTTCCGGGCTAGGGTGGCAGCAGTTATCAAAAAAAGGCGGGCTCGATAGCCCGCCTCTCACAACTGTTCAGAGGGTGATTATTCCCAGCCAACCGTGTCAAAGATCTTCTGCGCGGTGCCGATATTTTCGGCCACGTCGGACAAGTTCACGTCGTCGGCTTTGAACTCACCCAACTGCTTCACGCTATCGGCCAGCTCAACACCTTCCACGGTCGGGAATTCATCGTTGCCCGCCGAGAAGTAGACCTGCGCCTGATCAGAGGCGAGGTACTCTAGGAAAGCGACAGCGTTTTCACGGTTCGGCGCGTTCTTGGCCACACCGCCACCCGAAAGGTTCATATGCGCGCCGTTGCCTTCTTGGTCCGGCCAGACCAGGCCGATCTTGTCGATGTCGGCGCTCACACCATCCACATCAGTGCGGATCGCGCGGGCGAAGTAGTAGCTGTTGGATACGGCGATGTCGCACTCGCCCGAGACGATGCCACGCAGCTGGTCGGTGTCGCCGCCCTGCGGTGCGCGCGCCATGTTGTCGACCACACCCTGCGCCCATTCGGTTGCAGCTTCTTCGCCTTCGTGGGTCACGATGGCAGCCAGCAGAGTCTGGTTGTAGGTGTTGGTCGAGGACCGGATGCAGACCTGACCTTTGTAGGCTGGATCGGCGAGGTCTTTGTAAGTCGCGGGTGGATTGTCGAGCGCTTCTTTGTTGTAGAAAATGATCCGCGCGCGCTGCGACAGGCCGAACCACTGGTTGTCGTCGTCTTGCAGATTGCTGGGGATACGCTCTTCAAGCGTGTCGCTCTCAACCGCTTGTAGCAGGCCCATGTCCTTGGCGCGTTTCAGGCGGCTGGTGTCGACGGTGAGCAGCACGTCGGCGGGGGAGTTGGCACCCTCGGCTTCCATACGGGCCAGCAATTCGTCGGCCTTGCCTTCGATGCGGTTGATGGTGATGCCGGTCGCTTCGGTAAAGTCGGAGTAGAGGCGCTCATCGGTGTCATAGTGACGGGCGGAGTAGAGATTCAACTCGCTATCGGCCAACGCAGGGAGGGCCAGCGACATCAGCGCGGCGGCGGCAGTCGATGTTTTGCAGAAGGTCATATCAGGGTCCTGTTTCATTTGGGATAACTTGACTGAAAGAGTAAGAAACAGATTTTGGAGGCTCCTGCAACCAATTCTGAGCAATTTTGTCGGAAAACCGCCGGCCTGTTCTGGCCGACGGTTGCATGGTCAGCTTTCGCTGCCGATCTTGTCTTGAGTCTTAGTATCGAAATCACTGGCGTCGTGGCGCTCATGCAATTGCATCGACAGGTCATCGCCAAAAGCGCGGTTGACCATACGGCCACGGGTCACAGCAGGGCGGGCATCAATCGCCTCGGCCCAACGCATCACGTTTTTGTAGGAGGTCACGTCAAGGAACTCCGCCGCGGAATAGAGCCGCCCGAGGACCAGCTGGCCGTACCAGCTCCAGATCGCCATATCGGCGATGGAGTATTCGTCGGCGAAATAGTCATGCTCGGCCAGATGCTTGTCCATCACGTCAAGCTGGCGCTTGGTTTCCATGGTGAAACGGTTGATCGGGTATTCAAATTTCTCGGGCGCGTAGGCGTAGAAGTGCCCGAAGCCGCCGCCGAGGTAGGGCGCGCTGCCCATCTGCCAGAACAGCCAAGACATCGCTTCGGTGCGACGGGCGGGGTCTTTGGGCAGGAAGGCACCAAATTTCTCGGCGAGATAAAGCAGGATCGAACCCGATTCGAAAACGCGCTGCGGGGTATCGCCGGAGCGGTCCATCAGCGCAGGGATTTTGGAGTTGGGGTTCACCTCGACAAAGCCCGAGCCGAACTGATCGCCTTCGGAGATATCGACCAGCCATGCATCATATTCCGCGCCCTTGTGACCGGCAGCGAGAAGTTCCTCAAACATCACCGTGACCTTCACCCCATTGGGTGTCGCCAATGAATAAAGCTGGAAAGGATGCTCGCCGACGGGCAACTCCTTGTCATGGGTCGCCCCGGCGATGGGCCGGTTAATGCTGGCGAATTTGCCGCCGCTTTCTGCGTCCCATTCCCAAACCTTGGGTGGGGTATATTCGGAGGTGTCCGACATGCTGGTATTCCTTGTTATTCGGGTCTGTTTTCTAGGTGGGGCTTTGCGCTGTTCTTGCAAGCGCTGTGCCGCAACGAAAAAAGGCCGCCCCAAGAAGGAACGGCCTTTAAAATCGAATTGCTGCAAGTCTCAGCCCTGACGGGCTTTGAACCGGCGCTGCGTTTTGTTGATAACGTAAACGCGGCCTTTGCGACGCACAACACGGCAATCGCGATGCCGATTCTTGAGCGAGCGGAGCGAATTGCGAACCTTCATAGGTGGTCTCCTCATGTCGTGGCGCGGGCCAGCGCCTGGGTTGCGGGCAACCCGCCAAGGCGGGTCGATGAATAAATGGTGGGCGATACTGGGATCGAACCAGTGACCCCTTCGATGTCAACGAAGTGCTCTACCGCTGAGCTAATCACCCACTTAACGACGTTTCAAAACCGGCCCCAAACAAAAATGGGGCGGGAAATTTCGCGCCGTTTGGGTGCTATAAAAGGAGTCGGCAGGAGGATCAAGGGCTTTTGACGCGGAATAAACACGCTATGTTCGACTTAGAGGGATTTATTATGCCGATGACCGCTTACGAAGTACTGCATCCTGACCGCAACCTGTCTTGCGTGGTCTTTGCGTCGCCCCATTCGGGACGCGATTATGCGGGATCCTTCTTGCGGCGGTCGGTTTTGGACGAACATGCGATCCGCTCCTCTGAGGATGCGTTCGTCGACCGTTTATTCGATTGTGCGCCGCGCTTTGGCGCGTCTTTCATCAAAGCGGGGGCGCCGCGCGCCTATATTGACCTTAACCGCGCGCCGGAAGAATTGGACCCCTCGGTGATCGAAGGGGTGTCACGGCAGGGACACAACCCGCGCGTGGCGTCTGGGCTGGGTGTGATTCCCCGCGTGGTGGCGAATGGTCGGGCGATTTATCGCGGAAAACTCAGCCAAGAAGAGGCACAGCTGCGAATCGACAGCTACTGGCGACCCTATCATGCCAAGTTGCAGGAATTGCTGACACGGGCGCATCGTCGCCACGGGCAGGCGGTGCTGGTTGATTGCCACTCCATGCCGCATGAAGCGATGGACGGCGTGGCGCGTAGCGGAATGCGGCGGCCTGATGTTGTGCTTGGCGACCGTTTTGGCGCGGCGGCTGGCGGCGAGGTGGTCGACCGGATCGAAGCGGCCTTTGTCGATGCCGGTTTCGTCGTGACGCGCAACTCGCCCTTTGCCGGAGCCTATATTACCCAAGCCTATGGCCGCCCCTCACGCGGGCAACATGCAGTGCAGGTCGAGATCGACCGGGCGCTTTACATGAACGAGCGTTTGATTCGGCCCAATGGTGCATTTGAGGCGGTGCAGGCAGCCTTGCAGCGCGTGGTGGCCGAGGTGGCGCAGATCGGTCAGGAGCGACTACCGCTCGCAGCGGAATAAAGTCACCGCAAGGCGCGGCCTTTCAGGATCGCCTTTTCTCCGAAACGGCTGCGGATGCTATCGGCGGCGCGTTCAGCTTTGCTGCGCTGTACAGCACCAGGATCAAGCAGGTCACCGGCCATATCCGCGCCGTCTGCACCCGAAAGGTCCGACAATCCCACGCCGATGAGCCGGTAGGAGCTTTTGTGGTCGACCTGATCGAACAATGCGCGGGCAGTGCGGTAGATCCGGTCGGCCAGTTGCGTCGGATCGTGCAACGACAGGCGGCGCGACAGCAAAGAGTGATCGGCGCGTTTGAGTTTTAGCGTCACCACCCGGCCCGCCATGTCCTTGGCCTTGGCGCGGTCCGCGACCTTTTCCGCCAAGCGCCAGATGTGCCCGTCGAGAATCTCATGGTTGCCCGTATCGTCAGAGAATGTTGTTTCATTGCTGATCGACTTCACCGGGCGGTGCCGCGACACGCGGCGTTTGTCTTGGCCGCGCGCCAGATGCCAAAGCCGGTCCCCCATACTGCCAAAGCGGGCGATGAGGTCGGTCTGCTCCCACCGCAGCAGATCGGAAAAGCTACGGATGCCCGCCTTTTCCAGCGAGGTCTGCGTGGCGGCCCCAACGCCCCAGATCATTCCGACCGGTTTGTCGCGCAGAAAATCAGCGGTTTCGCCCGCGCCGATCACCGAAAACCCATGCGGCTTGTCGAGGTCTGATGCGACCTTGGCCAAAAACTTGTTATGGCTCAGCCCGATAGAGCCGGTTAGCCCCAGCTCAAGCTTCATCCGCCGCACTAGGCGGGCCAACATGACCGCGGGGGGCTGGCCGTGTAGCCGCGCGGTCCCGGTCATGTCGAGGAAGGCCTCGTCGAGCGAGAGGGGCTCAATCGCCGGGGTCATCTCTTCCATCATCGCGCGGATCGCGCGGGAGGCTTCGACGTAGGCCTCCATCCGCGGTTTGATGATCACCGCTTCGGGGCAGAGTTTGAGTGCCTGAAACATCGGCATGGCCGAACGCACGCCCCGGATGCGCGCCACATAGCAGGCCGTCGAGACAACGCCGCGCCGCCCCCCGCCGATGATGACGGGTTTGCCTGCAAGCTCGGGATTGTCGCGTTTCTCAACCGAAGCATAGAAGGCGTCGCAGTCCATATGCGCGATGGACAGATCGAAAAGCTCGGGGTGGGACAGCACACGGGGGCTGCCGCAACGCGGACAGCGTCGCGCCGGGGCGATTTCGTTCAAACAGTCGCGACAGAGGGTAGCCATGGATACACCGAGAGGGCAGGGTTCGGGCGACGACTCTAACCAGATCGCGGGGGTTTGAACATGGGTTTTGATGGGGCCAAGCTGGCGCTCTATCTCGGAGAGAAGTTGGCTGTGATCCTGCGCGATGACACGCCGGGGCTGCTATTTGCCGATCACTGGGATTTGCCCGGCGGTGGGCGCGAGGGGGCAGAGACCCCGCTCGCCTGCGCCCTGCGCGAATGCCGCGAAGCGCTAGGAATTGCGGTGCCCGAGCAGGCCGTGGTCTGGCAGGGCAGTTTTGATGAGGCCGGGCGCACCAAATGGTTCTTTGTTGCGCGGATGCCTGCGCAAGCGGAGGCAGAGATTGTTTTTGGCAATGAAGGTCAGCGCTGGAGGTTGATGGAGGAAGAGGAGTTTCTGAACCATCCTCGTGCCGTGCCTGCGTTTCAGGATCGACTTAGGGTCTATTTGGCGCAGTCTGCGACGGGCAACGCTAAGGTTTTGCGAGGGAAATAAAGGCCCCCCGCTTGCGTCAGCGGGGGGGAGGTGACGAACATCAGGAAGAACCAGTTCGTCGGGGAGTATCACCTGAGTTCAACATAACATGTTAGGGAGTCTCTGCCTAACATTCATGGTCTCAGCGTCGGTGCATCGCGACGCGCTGTGGTCGATTTGCTACAGATGGCGAAAAGCACGTTGTTAATATTCAGAAATTTCCTGCAGCACGGCGCGGGCGGCGGCGGCCGGGTCTTCTGCTTGCCAAATCGGGCGGCCTACCACGATATGATCTGCGCCATCTGCGATGGCCTGACCCGGTGTGGCAACGCGCTTTTGGTCGCCCAAAGCAGCGCCTTGCGGGCGCACGCCGGGGGTGACGATAAGCTTGCCCGTCGCTTCGGGTAACGCGCGGATCGCGGCGGCTTCTTGAGGGGAGGCGATGACACCATCCGCACCAGCATCCAGCGCGCGGCCTGCGCGGGTTAGCACCAGATCAGCCAGATCGCCCGGTTGGATCAGCGCGGCATCAAGGTCGGCACGGTCGAGCGACGTCAGGATCGTAACGGCAAGGATTTTCATATCAGTCCCTGCGGCACCCTGTTTCGCGGCGGCCACAACATGCGGGTCGCCATGCACGGTGAGGAAATCCAGATCGAATTGCGCCAGACCGCGCACCGCAGCTTCAACCGTGGCACCGATATCAAAGAGCTTCATATCAAGGAAAATGCGTTTGCCGTGCTCTTGCTTCAGCTCATTGGCCAAGGCCAGCCCGCCGCCGGTCAGCATGCCAAGGCCAATTTTATAAAAGCTCACCGCATCGCCGAGGGTCTGGGCCAGTTCCATCCCCGCGACCGCATGAGGAACATCAAGGGCGACAATCAGACGGTCATCAGACATGCGGGGGCTCCTGCCAATTTTCGGACGGCTTTGACCTACGCTGCAGGGCGCAGCAAGTCCATCATTCATTCAAAAGGGCGGGGCGCAAAAAAAGAGGCCCGAACACCGCATCGCGGGGTCCGGGCCCAGTGTTCAGAGACTTAGCAGGCAGGCACTGGTCTCTGGTGTGCGGATCGCCACATCGGGACAGATGAGGTGGCGGCAGGTCCGCGGGGCAGCCGCGCGGCAGGCAGGCGCCGCGCGGAAGAGGGTTAGGCTGCGTCGCGACCAGAGAGGTGCATGACCTCTTCCAGCCAGCGCAACGGGTCAAAGCTGCGGCGTCCGGCCCGCAGAGCGGGGACGTGGCGCAGAACTTCGGAACTTAGACCGCGTTTCTGAGCGTGGCGGCGGATTGCTTGACGGGAAAGCCCGTCAGCGGCATCGCTGTATGACATGGTGATCGGGGCTTCGATTGCGCAAGCGTATCGGCGCAGCTGCTCCCCGTCTTGGACGGTAACCAGCGCTTCGAAACACTGAGTGGCCGCGTTGTAGATGACATCGGTCAACTGGATAGGGCGCGTCTGCATCGTTTCACCTCTTGCGTTCGTTTGAACCCGGCAGGCTTTCTGTTCCTGCTCTCGTCTAATCAGTAAACGCAGCAAAGAGCCAAATGGTTTCATTATGGTGACAAGTTCTGTGGATAAGAATTAGATATACAATCTAAACAAGAGGTTAACATCGCAATTTCGGTCTCAATTTCGCCCCATTTCCGCCATATTGACGAAATTTCACTATTTAGGTGGCCGTCTCTCGGCGGTTTTTTGCGATATGTTGGTCTTGAATGGGCGGGTCCGCTTCCCAAATTAATACCGAGGCTCAGACAGATGTGCGCCGCTTATCGGGCACAGCATTTTGGAGCGCTTTTAGAAAAGGAGAGACCCATGGACTTGAGCAAGTTCACGGAGAGATCGCGCGGCTTTATTCAAGCAGCGCAGACCATTGCAACACGGGAAAGCCACCAACGGCTTGCGCCTGAACACGTCCTCAAGGCACTGCTAGACGATGACCAAGGGCTCGCGCGGAACCTTATTGCTGCATCGGGCGGCGATGGTGCGCGCGTGATGCAGGCGTTGGACCTGTCGCTTGGTAAAATCCCCAAAGTCACGGGCGACGCGGCACAGGTCTATCTGGACGGCATCACTGCAAAGGTGTTGGCCGAGGCTGAGGCCATGGCGAAGAAGGCGGGCGACAGCTTTGTCACTGTTGAGCGGATTCTGACTGCGCTTTGCTTGGTGAAATCCGGTGCGAAGACCGCGCTGGAAGCGGGTAAAGTGACCGCGCAGGGGCTGAACAGTGCCATCAATGACGTGCGCAAAGGCCGCAAGGCCGATAGCGCGACGGCGGAAGAGGGGTATGACGCGCTGAAGAAGTACAGCCTTGATCTGACTGAACGCGCCGAAGAGGGCAAGATTGACCCAATCATCGGCCGCGATGAGGAAATCCGCCGTACGATGCAGGTGTTGAGCCGCCGGACCAAGAACAACCCGGTGCTGATCGGTGAGCCTGGTGTGGGTAAGACTGCCATTGCCGAGGGCTTGGCGCTGCGGATCGTGCATGGTGATGTGCCTGAAAGCCTGCGCAACAAGCGGCTGCTCGCGCTCGACATGGGCGCGTTGATCGCTGGTGCGAAGTATCGTGGTGAGTTTGAAGAGCGTCTGAAGGCCGTGCTGACCGAGGTCACAGAAGCCGCGGGCGAGGTGATCCTGTTCATCGACGAGATGCATACGCTTGTAGGGGCCGGGAAAGCCGATGGCGCGATGGATGCGTCAAACCTATTGAAGCCGGCGCTGGCGCGGGGTGAGTTGCACTGTGTCGGGGCGACCACGCTCGATGAATACCGCAAATATGTAGAGAAAGACGCGGCTTTGGCTCGGCGGTTCCAGCCTGTCATGGTGCAAGAGCCGACGGTGGAAGACACCGTGTCGATCCTGCGCGGTATCAAAGAGAAGTATGAGTTGCACCACGGCGTGCGCATCACCGATACGGCGCTGGTTGCGGCAGCAACGCTCAGCCATCGCTACATCACCGACCGCTTTCTGCCCGACAAGGCAATCGACTTGATGGACGAGGCCGCCAGCCGTCTGCGCATGGAAGTGGACAGCAAGCCCGAAGAGTTGGACGCGCTGGATCGCCAGATCATGCAACTTCAGATCGAGGCTGAGGCGCTGAAGAAGGAAGACGACACCGCGTCGAAGGATCGGCTGGAAGCCCTTCAAAAGGATTTGAGTGATCTGCAGGACCGCAGCGCCGAGATGACAGCGCAGTGGCAGGCTGAGCGGGACAAGCTGGCTGGCGCGCGCGACATCAAGGAAAAGCTGGACCATGCCCGCGCCGATCTCGACATCGCTAAGCGCGAAGGCAATCTCGCGCGCGCGGGCGAGCTATCTTATGGCGTGATCCCGCAGTTGGAGCGCGACCTTGAGGAAGCCGAAGGCCGTGAGGACGACATGCTCGTCGAAGAGGCCGTGCGCCCGGATCAGATCGCCAGCGTGGTTGAGCGTTGGACAGGTATCCCCGCGGGCAAGATGCTGGAAGGCGAGCGTGACAAGCTGCTGCGCATGGAAGACCAGTTGCATGGCCGGGTGATCGGCCAGAGTGCTGCTGTGAAAGCGGTCGCCAATGCGGTGCGCCGTGCGCGGGCTGGGCTGAACGACGAAAACCGCCCGCTGGGCAGTTTCCTCTTTCTCGGGCCAACCGGCGTGGGCAAGACCGAACTGACCAAAGCGGTGGCCGAATTCCTCTTTGATGATGACAGCGCGATGGTGCGCATCGATATGTCCGAGTTCATGGAGAAACACTCGGTTGCCCGTCTGATCGGTGCCCCTCCGGGCTATGTCGGTTATGACGAGGGTGGTGTGTTGACCGAAGCGGTGCGGCGCCGGCCCTATCAGGTCGTGCTCTTCGATGAGGTCGAAAAGGCGCATCCGGATGTTTTCAACGTGCTGTTGCAGGTGCTTGATGACGGTGTGCTGACCGATGGTCAGGGCCGAACGGTCGATTTCAAGCAAACGCTGATCATCCTGACCTCGAACCTTGGCGCGCAGGCGCTGAGCCAATTGCCGGATGGCGGTGACATGGCTGGGGCCAAACGTGACGTGATGGACGCGGTGCGGGCGCATTTCCGGCCTGAGTTCCTCAACCGTCTGGATGAGACGATCATCTTTGACCGTCTGGGCCGCGACGACATGGACGGGATTGTGACGATCCAGATGGCACGGCTGCTCAAGCGGCTGGCGGGGCGGAAGATCACGCTTGATCTGGATGATGCTGCGCGGAAATGGCTCGCGGATGAGGGCTATGACCCGGTCTTCGGCGCGCGGCCTTTGAAGCGGGTGATCCAGCGCACCGTGCAGGATCCGCTGGCAGAGATGCTGCTGGCCGGTGATGTGAAGGACGGCGATACCGTCACCGTTCGCGCCGGTGCCGATGGGTTGATCATCGGCGATCAGGTGGCCGCGTCAAATCGGCCCAAGCCGGATGATGCCACGGTGCATTAAGCGTCGTAGAATGAAGAGAAGGGCCGGGTTTCTGGCCCTTTTCGCTTTAAGCTTAAGAACGCTCCGCCCGGTGGTATACCGGGCGTCGCCCTCCCTCCCCCCGGAGGGCGATTTTGCACGCTCACCTCGTGTCGGGCCGCCAGCGGGCTTCGCTGGACAAGCGCCAAGACTTGATGTCTCGACGCCCCCCAGGAAGGGCGATGCCCTCTGCTACTGGCCGATCGCTTCCTTTACGATCTCGTCCAGCAGGCTCTGCACTTCTTCCATCGCTCCTTCGGGGAAAGCGCGGTAGCCGACGGTCACCTCGTCACTCTCGGGCAGTTGCATGACGAAGATATCGTAGGGGCAAAAGCCGATGTTCATCACATCCGCTTCCATCACCTTGCGTGATAGCGCGGCAGAGCAAAAGCTAAACACCTCTGCCGCCTGAAACAGCACAACGTCAGAACCGACATCGGCGCGCGTGCGGTCCAGCATTTCACCCACATGGCTGACGCTCTCGGGGATCAGCCCTTGGTTCAGGATCGCATTCTCCACCCCAAAGGTCACATCGCCGAAGCTCTGATCGGTGGTATAGGTGACCATCTCATCCGCTTGCGCGGCGCTGGCCAACATTAGACCGGCAGCAAAAAGAAAACGGACCATGACGGCACTCCTTTATATAACGGCGCCTAACATTCCGGTGTGCTGACTGAAATCCCGTTGAAAGGATTTGGTGCAACTGGCAGCGGGCGCTAACTTCCCCTGAGTATAGTAGGGAGCGCTGAAATGGCCAATCGTTGGATTAATCGACTGACAGACAAAGACGTGACTGACGAGGCGCAGTACCTAAACCGGCGGCAGATTATGGGCGGCGCGATGGCCGGGCTTGGCCTTGCCGGGCTGGGGCAGGCTGCCAGCGCCCAAGAAGCGCTGACCCCTAATGATTACGAGGACATCACCCAATACAACAATTACTATGAGTTCGGCACCGGTAAGGGCGATCCGGTCAAATACGCGGGAAGCTTGACGACCACACCATGGACAGTGGCCATCGAAGGGATGGTCGACAAACCGGGCGATTACGCCTTCGAAGACATCATGAAGGCGATGACCATTGAGGAGCGCATCTATCGTCTGCGTTGTGTTGAGGCGTGGTCAATGGTGGTGCCGTGGAACGGGTTTGAGCTGGCCGACCTGCTCAACATGGCGGGGGTGCAATCAGGTGCCAAATACGTCGCCTTCGAGACCGCCTACCGCCCCGAGGAAATGCCCGGCCTTCGCTTTCCGGTGCTAGAGTGGCCCTATGTCGAAGGGTTGCGTTTGGATGAGGCGATGCATCCGCTGACGATCATGGCCACAGGTATCTATGGCAAGGACATCCCGAACCAAAACGGCGCGCCGTTGCGGTTGGTGGTGCCGTGGAAGTACGGATACAAATCTATTAAATCTGTGGTGCGCATTACTCTGACGGACAAGCAGCCGCCGACAAGTTGGAACAGGGCCGCGCCACGGGAATATGGTTTCTACAGCAACGTGAACCCCGACGTGAGCCATCCGCGCTGGTCGCAGGCGGACGAACGACCCCTCGGCGCGGGCCTCTTTGCCCGGCGCCAGCCGACGCTGATGTTCAACGGCTACGAAGAAGAGGTGGCAGGGCTCTATGAGGGCATGGATCTGACCGCGAATTTCTGATGGGCGACACACTATATATGCAGAGCCGTTTTGGGGGCCTTCGCGAAGGGGCTCTGCCGTTCTGGTTGGCAGCGCGATGACAGAGCTAATCGACACCCTAAACAGCCTTGCGCGCCGCCTCCCGGTATGGCCGGTCTACCTTATCTTGGCGCTGCCAATTCCATGGTTCTTTTACCAAGGGCTAAACGGCGGGTTGGGCCGCGACCCCGTCAAAGGGTTAGAGCACCTCTACGGCCTATGGGCGCTGCGCCTGCTGATCGCGGGTTTGATCATTACGCCCCTGCGCCGAGAGCTTGGGCTGAACCTGCTCCGCTTTCGCCGGGCCATTGGCGTTATGACCTTTATCTATGTACTGGCGCATTTGATGGTTTGGGCCGTCTTGGATGTGCAAACCCTGTCCCGCGTTTGGGCTGATATCTTGAAACGGCCTTATATTACGATCGGCATGGCGGGGTTCCTTTGCCTGGTTCCCTTGGCGGCTACCTCAAACAACTGGTCACTGCGCAAACTGGGCGCCCGGTGGCGAAAGCTACACCGCCTTACCTACGCAGCGGCCTTATTGGCGTCGCTTCATTTCATCTGGCTCGCAAAGGGCTTTCAACTAGAGCCGTTGGTCTATGCAGCCGTGATTCTAGCGCTTCTTGTCTATCGGTTGCCCCACAAACGTATCCGGCGGAGGTTTTTACCGGGATAAGTGATTCAGATTCGGCGGCGGAGCCGCTGATTCACGCCTCGGAATCGCTGCTTCGGACGCTTCGCCCTGTGGATAACTGGTTGCGTTAACATAACCCGCTGTCTTGTAGGTGCGGGAGGCGAGATTTGACCGATCTGAAATGCATCCAACATACTGTAATATAATGATTTCTTCATCGCTTTACAAAAACTGCACAAAACCGCAAAAAATGGGTTGCGGGTCTGGGCCACTAACCTTAGAACCCCCCATACCGGCGGCGCAGAGATGCACCAACGGGGCGCCAGACGGGGCGGACGGAAGCGGAGACGCGGAGGTTTGGTTCGGTAAGGCGGGAAAATTCGAGGTACTAGAGGCGGGGCGCGCCAAGAAGATAGGGCGCATCTCAGTTTCTTTTGTCTCAACGCTGTTTGAAAATTTGATATCTGAAGAGATATGTGGGCGGTTTGGTTCATTCGATGGATCAACGTCTGTATATCGCGCTCTTAGGGCTTATGTCCGATGATAGAGTGTCAGCTTCACTGTTTGGACGGCTTTCGACTACTTTGTAGTCTCAAGCACAACAAACAGAGAATGGCTTGTATCTTTCAGTAAGGGATACAGGTCGATGTGCAGAGGTTCGACGTCAAGGATATGATCGTAAGATCATTTCAACTTGAGAGTTTGATCCTGGCTCAGAACGAACGCTGGCGGCAGGCCTAACACATGCAAGTCGAGCGAGACCTTCGGGTCTAGCGGCGGACGGGTTAGTAACGCGTGGGAACGTACCCTTCTCTGCGGAATAGCCACTGGAAACGGTGAGTAATACCGCATACGCCCTTCGGGGGAAAGATTTATCGGAGAAGGATCGGCCCGCGTTAGATTAGATAGTTGGTGGGGTAATGGCCTACCAAGTCTACGATCTATAGCTGGTTTTAGAGGATGATCAGCAACACTGGGACTGAGACACGGCCCAGACTCCTACGGGAGGCAGCAGTGGGGAATCTTAGACAATGGGCGCAAGCCTGATCTAGCCATGCCGCGTGTGTGATGAAGGTCTTAGGATCGTAAAGCACTTTCGCCAGGGATGATAATGACAGTACCTGGTAAAGAAACCCCGGCTAACTCCGTGCCAGCAGCCGCGGTAATACGGAGGGGGTTAGCGTTGTTCGGAATTACTGGGCGTAAAGCGTACGTAGGCGGATCAGAAAGTAAGGGGTGAAATCCCAGGGCTCAACCCTGGAACTGCCTCTTAAACTCCTGGTCTTGAGTTCGAGAGAGGTGAGTGGAATTCCAAGTGTAGAGGTGAAATTCGTAGATATTTGGAGGAACACCAGTGGCGAAGGCGGCTCACTGGCTCGATACTGACGCTGAGGTACGAAAGTGTGGGGAGCAAACAGGATTAGATACCCTGGTAGTCCACACCGTAAACGATGAATGCCAGTCGTCGGGCAGTATACTGTTCGGTGACACACCTAACGGATTAAGCATTCCGCCTGGGGAGTACGGTCGCAAGATTAAAACTCAAAGGAATTGACGGGGGCCCGCACAAGCGGTGGAGCATGTGGTTTAATTCGAAGCAACGCGCAGAACCTTACCAACCCTTGACATCCTGTGCTAACCCGAGAGATCGGGCGTTCACTTCGGTGACGCAGTGACAGGTGCTGCATGGCTGTCGTCAGCTCGTGTCGTGAGATGTTCGGTTAAGTCCGGCAACGAGCGCAACCCACATCCTTAGTTGCCAGCAGTTCGGCTGGGCACTCTAAGGAAACTGCCCGTGATAAGCGGGAGGAAGGTGTGGATGACGTCAAGTCCTCATGGCCCTTACGGGTTGGGCTACACACGTGCTACAATGGCAGTGACAATGGGTTAATCCCCAAAAGCTGTCTCAGTTCGGATTGGGGTCTGCAACTCGACCCCATGAAGTCGGAATCGCTAGTAATCGTGGAACAGCATGCCACGGTGAATACGTTCCCGGGCCTTGTACACACCGCCCGTCACACCATGGGAGTTGGTTCTACCCGACGGCCGTGCGCCAACCTTTCGAGGAGGCAGCGGACCACGGTAGGATCAGCGACTGGGGTGAAGTCGTAACAAGGTAGCCGTAGGGGAACCTGCGGCTGGATCACCTCCTTTCTAAGGATGTTCCTAGCCAGATGAGCTTGCTCATCTCATGGAACACTTAGCAGGTCGGCATACAAAGCCGGCCATATTTAGAACCGAGCCGTCCTCATATCTCTTCAGAAAATAGGTCCTGCGCTGAACGCGTAGGTCTCAAAAGTTTGGGGCCTTAGCTCAGCTGGGAGAGCGCCTGATTTGCATTCAGGAGGTCAGGAGTTCGATCCTCCTAGGCTCCACCAAGCCTTTTGCAGAGCAAAAGGCGTCGCCCTGGCAGTCGTTGCGCAGCAACGATGAGAAGGGCAGGCCAGCCACAAACCAGGTCTTACTATCACACGCTGGCACAACTCGCACATTGCTTCGCAATATGCTGTTTGTGCGACGTGCGCGCCTCCGGCGCACACCGGGTCGGTAGCTCAGGTGGTTAGAGCGCACGCCTGATAAGCGTGAGGTCGGAGGTTCAAGTCCTCCTCGACCCACCATCCCCCATCGGATGGCACACGGAACATACCTTCAAGCACATACAGTGTGTTTGAACGTCTGTTTCGCAGACGAATTGACATCGTAAAGAGAGATACTAACAACATGTTTGATCGCCCCGCGTTAGGGGATGATCTCGGTTGCTGCCCTTCGGGGCCGGTGTTTGAATGGCTGTTTCCTCGGCCTATCAGGCATATCGCGACTGAAACGAATATGTTGTCCAAGTCAAGTACACTAACCAGAGCGATGACGCGGGCCTCCTGCACGGACGGTTCGCTATCTGCATCGCTCATTTGTCCAGACGCTAGTCTGGGCGGGTAAAAGTATGCTTTTGATACAGGATAAGAGGATCAGTTTCTTACCAGCTTCTGATCTTCGCGCGAGACGCTAAGTCTTGCTTTTTCTGGATCAAATCAAGCGCGAAAAGGGCGTTTGGTGAATGCCTTGGCAGTAAGAGGCGATGAAAGACGTGATACTCTGCGATAAGCCATGGGGAGCTGAGAATAAGCTTTGATCCATGGATTTCTGAATGGGGCAACCCACCTGATACTTTGTTATTACTGATCTTCGGATCAGCTAATAACTTGGTAAACCAGGTATTTTTAGGCTGAATATATAGGCTTAAAAAGGCAAACCCGGGGAACTGAAACATCTAAGTACCCGGAGGAAAGGAAATCAATATGATACTCCCCTAGTAGCGGCGAGCGAACGGGGACCAGCCGAGCCATGAGTGTGGTTAGAATGCGTTGGAATGCGCAACCAGAGTGGGTGATAGTCCCGTATAAGAAGCATGATTGGACGTATTAAGTAGGGCGGAACACGTGAAATTCTGTCTGAAGATCGGAGGACCACCTTCGAAGGCTAAGTACTCCTTACTGACCGATAGTGAAACAGTACCGTGAGGGAAAGGTGAAAAGCACCCCGACGAGGGGAGTGAAACAGTACCTGAAACCGAACGCCTACAATCAGTTGGAGGGACCTTGCGTCCTGACAGCGTACCTTTTGTATAATGGGTCATCGACTTGGTCTCACGAGCAAGCTTAAGCCGTTAGGTGTAGGCGTAGCGAAAGCGAGTCTTAATAGGGCGTTGAGTTCGTGGGATCAGACCCGAAACCGAGTGATCTAGGCATGGCCAGGTTGAAGATAAGGTAACACTTATTGGAGGACCGAACCCACATCTGTTGAAAAAGATCGGGATGAGCTGTGCCTAGGGGTGAAAGGCCAATCAAACTCGGAGATAGCTGGTTCTCTGCGAAATCTATTTAGGTAGAGCGTCGACCGAATACCACCGGGGGTAGAGCACTGGATGGGTAATGGGGCCCCACAGGCTTACTGATCCTAACCAAACTCCGAATACCGGTGAGTACTAGTCGGCAGACACACGGCGAATGCTAACGTCCGTCGTGAAGAGGGAAACAACCCTAACCTCCAGCTAAGGCCCCTAATTCATGGCTAAGTGGGAAAGCAGGTGAGACGACCAAAACAACCAGGAGGTTGGCTTAGAAGCAGCCATCCTTTAAAGATAGCGTAACAGCTCACTGGTCTAAATAAGTTGTCTTGCGGCGAAGATGTAACGGGGCTCAAGCCATGAGCCGAAGCTGAGGATGCATTTATTGCATGGTAGCAGAGCGTAGTGTGACATAGTTCCATGTGTCCTTATCATCCTTCGGGGTGAGTTGGACACAAGGAGCTTTCTGTGAAGCTGGCGCGTGAGCGATCCGGTGGAGAGATCACTAGTGAGAATGATGACATGAGTAGCGACAAAGAGTGTGAGAGACACTCTCGCCGAAAATCCAAGGGTTCCTGCTTAAAGCTAATCTGAGCAGGGTAAGCCGACCCCTAAGGCGAGGCCGAAAGGCGTAGTCGATGGGAACCAGGTTAATATTCCTGGGCCAGATGGAAGTGACGGATCTCGAGGGTAGTTCATCCTTATCGGATTGAATGGGCTGCTTAGAGGTCCCTGGAAATAGCTCCATCGCTAGATCGTACCCTAAACCGACACAGGTGGATAGGTAGAGAATACCAAGGCGCTTGAGAGAACTATGTTGAAGGAACTCGGCAAAATACCTCCGTAAGTTCGCGAGAAGGAGGCCCGGTTTCTAGGCAACTAGAGGCTGGGGGCACAAACCAGGGGGTGGCGACTGTTTATTAAAAACACAGGGCTCTGCGAAGTCGTAAGACGACGTATAGGGTCTGACGCCTGCCCGGTGCCTGAAGGTTAAAAGGAGGGGTGAGAGCTCTGAATTGAAGCCCAGGTAAACGGCGGCCGTAACTATAACGGTCCTAAGGTAGCGAAATTCCTTGTCGGGTAAGTTCCGACCTGCACGAATGGCGTAACGACTTCCCCGCTGTCTCCAACATAGACTCAGCGAAATTGAATTACCGGTCAAGATGCCGGTTACCCGCGGTTAGACGGAAAGACCCCGTGCACCTTTACTACAGCTTCACACTGGCATTAGGCCGAACATGTGCAGGATAGGTGGTGGGCTTTGAAACCGAGACGCCAGTCTCGGTGGAGCCTCCCTTGAGATACCACCCTTGTTCTGCTTGATGTCTAACCGCGGACCGTTATCCGGTTCCGGGACCCTGTGTGGCGGGTAGTTTGACTGGGGCGGTCGCCTCCTAAATCGTAACGGAGGCGCGCGAAGGTTGGCTCAGAGCGGTCGGAAATCGCTCGTTGAGTGCAATGGCAGAAGCCAGCCTGACTGCGAGACTGACAAGTCGAGCAGAGTCGAAAGACGGCCATAGTGATCCGGTGGTCCCAAGTGGGAGGGCCATCGCTCAACGGATAAAAGGTACGCCGGGGATAACAGGCTGATACTGCCCAAGAGTCCATATCGACGGCAGTGTTTGGCACCTCGATGTCGGCTCATCTCATCCTGGGGCTGGAGCAGGTCCCAAGGGTACGGCTGTTCGCCGTTTAAAGAGGTACGTGAGCTGGGTTTAGAACGTCGTGAGACAGTTCGGTCCCTATCTTCCGTGGGTGTAGGATACTTGAGAGGAGTTGCCCCTAGTACGAGAGGACCGGGGTGAACGATCCACTGGTGGACCAGTTGTTATGCCAATAGCAGTGCTGGGTAGCTATGATCGGACAGGATAACCGCTGAAGGCATCTAAGCGGGAAGCCCCCCTCAAAACAAGGTATCCCTGAGAGCCGAGGTAGACCACCTCGTCGATAGGCCAGAGATGTAAGCGTGGTAACACGTTCAGTTGACTGGTACTAATTGCTCGATAGGCTTGATTTGATCCAGTAGAAGCAAGACTTCAACTTATCAATCAAAAGCATACACATACAATCAGTTGTACTCGACTTGGAATTAACAACGCTTTGCGCATCAGCCCAAAGCGCGTGAGGAATTTATTTGGTTTGGTGATCATAGCGCGAGCAAAACACCTGGTCCCATCCCGAACCCAGCCGTTAAGTGCCGTAGCGCCGATGGTACTGCGTCTTAAGACGTGGGAGAGTAGGTCATCGCCAAACCTAATAAGTTCCTCACATCAGTATCTCTCAACGATGACACAAATACAAAACCGCCGCTGCAAAACACGCAGCGGCGGTTTTGCGTTTGGGGGGGTGGGTTCTTTTTGATCGCGATATGACGCCCGGTTACGCAGCCGGCGGCCTGCCATCCGCTTGACCCTGCCCAATATCGGTCAACTTTCCGTCTAATCTACGGCGCAAAGGCTCGGTAACTCTTTGGCAACTGCGTAGAGAGACTGAGATGAACAATTCACCGCAATCGAAAGCACCGGATTTAGATCCAGCGTCGCTGTCCGCGATCCGCAACCTCGTGGGGAGTGGTGGTGCGGCTGATGTTGTTAGATCGCCCAGAGACAATGAAGTAGAACCTTCAGGGGCGTCGCAGACATCTTTGGTCAAAACGCGCCCCTTAGGGCGCGGGGCATTTCCTGACTTGTCAAAGCCAGAGTCCGACAAAGCAAAATCTCGTAAACGTGCTGTATCGAAACTTCCCAATTGGCGTCCATCGCCGAGGATGATCACGCTCGCTGTGCTTGCCTTGCTGGTTGTTCTCCGCCCTTGGCTGGTGCTCGGTCTTATCCTTCTTATGGTGTTCATCACGCTTGGGGTGTTCCTGGCGCTTGGCTATGACGGATTTTGGCAACGTGCGATGGCGCTTGGACGCTGGTATGCCGGGCGTCGGCCAGAGCGGGCGGCGCGGATACACGCACGATTGGATGCTTTTGCGATGAGATGGGACGCCGTTCTTGACCGATTCCCGGAAGGGACGGTTGATGGGCTCTATCTGCCAGACTTTGGCGAAATGGCCGCAGCTGACTTGCGCCATGATGAAGCCCTTGACCGCCGCTTTGACAGTCTGCGCAACTCCGAAGCCTAGCCGCAGCGCGATGTAGTCTTGAAACTAGACGACGGACCCGTTACATCCGCCCAATCCGCTAATAGGGAAAGTAGTCATGGCCACCACCAATCCACTTCAGTTCATCCAGCAGGTTCGCACCGAAGTTGCCAAGGTTGTTTGGCCGACCAAGCGCGAAGTGATGCTGACCACTGTGATGGTCTTCATTCTCGCTGCCTTGACTGCGGTTTTCTTCGCAATTGTTGATATTTTGATCCGCGGCGGTTTGCAGCAGATCCTTGGGATGTTCGGCTAAGCATCGCCCGCTTGGGTGATTTTATGTTTACACCCTTGAAACCTGCGTCTGCGCGGGCTATTGCGCAGACCTGACCTGAAAAGGGGCGTGCGGCGATTCGAGTTGCGCGCCGATTTTTTGTTCAGATGTTGCGGGGCCATCGCCTCGTGTGATTTACGAATTTACATGCCGGGGCAGCCCGCATGGCAAGACAGGGACCAGAGTTCAGATGGCAAAACGGTGGTATTCGGTCAGTGTCCTGTCGAACTTCGAAAAGAAGATCGCCGAGCAGATCCGCGCATCCGTGGCTGAGCAGGAACTTGAAGACCAGATTGACGAAGTGCTGGTGCCCACCGAAGAGGTGATCGAGGTCCGGCGCGGCAAGAAGGTGACAACCGAGCGTCGCTTCATGCCCGGCTATGTGCTGGTGCATATGGAAATGTCCGACGCGGGCTACCACCTGATCAACTCGATCAACCGCGTCACCGGTTTCTTGGGCCCACAAGGCCGCCCGATGCCGATGCGCGATGCCGAAGTTCAGGCGATCTTGGGTCGTGTGCAGGAAGGCGAAGAAGCCCCACGCACGCTGATCCACTTCGAGATCGGCGAAAAGGTCAAGGTTGCCGACGGTCCGTTCGAGGATTTCGACGGCATGATCGAAGAGGTCGACGAGGACAACCAGCGCCTCAAGGTGTCGGTCTCGATCTTTGGCCGGGAAACCCCGGTCGAACTGGAATTCACGCAGGTCAACAAGCAGATCTGAGTGTGAGGCGGGGTTCGCCCCGCCATCCCGGTGCCTGAGGGTGTCGGTCATTGTGGGAGGCGAGGGCGCCGCGGCGCCCAATCCGGACCACGCAACGAAGATCCCGCGGGGCGCGCTCCAAGGGTGTTGAAAGGAGAATGGTCAGATGGCCAAGAAACTCGTCGGTACGATGAAGTTGCAAGTTAAAGCGGGTCAAGCAAACCCGTCCCCGCCCGTTGGTCCGGCTCTCGGTCAGCGCGGCATTAACATCATGGAATTCTGCAAGGCGTTCAACGCCAAGACTGCAGACCTGGAGCCGGGCGCCCCTTGCCCGACCGTGATCAGCTACTATCAGGACAAGTCCTTCACGATGGACATCAAGACGCCCCCGGCGTCCTACTACCTGAAAAAAGCGGCCAAGGTGAACTCTGGCGCGAAAACGCCTTCGCGTGAAACCGTTGGCACCGTGACCACCAAGCAGCTGCGCGAGATCGCAGAAGCAAAAGCCGCCGACCTGTCCGCGAACGACGTGGAAGCGGCGATGAAAATCATCCTGGGCTCCGCCCGGTCCATGGGCATCGAGGTGAAGTAAGATGGCAAAACTTGGTAAACGCACCCGCGCCGCCCGTGAAGCCTTTGCTGGCAAAGAAGAGATCACCGTTGAAGAAGCGGTAAGCCTCATCAAAGCAAACGCAAACGCGAAGTTTGACGAAACCATCGAGATCGCGATGAACCTCGGTGTTGACCCACGCCACGCAGACCAAATGGTTCGCGGTGTTGTCGGCCTGCCAAACGGCACCGGCAAAACCATGCGCGTTGCTGTCTTCGCCCGTGGCGCGAAAGCTGAAGAAGCCGAAAAGGCTGGCGCAGATATCGTTGGCGCAGAAGACCTGATGGAATCCGTGCAGTCCGGCAAGATCGACTTCGATCGTTGCATCGCGACACCTGACATGATGCCGATCGTTGGCCGTCTGGGTAAAGTGCTTGGCCCCCGCAACCTGATGCCGAACCCCAAGGTTGGCACCGTGACCATGGACGTTGCTGACGCCGTGAAAGCGGCTAAGGGCGGTGAAGTTCAGTTTAAAGCCGAAAAGGGCGGTGTCGTCCACGCAGGCATTGGCAAACTGTCCTTCGACGAAGCCAAGCTGGCCGAAAACATCCGTGCCTTTGTTGGCGCGGTGTCCAAAGCCAAGCCAGCCGGTGCCAAAGGCACATACATGAAAAAGATCAACCTGAGCTCCACAATGGGCCCAGGCGTGTCGGTCGCTGTTGAGAACGCAACCGCCGAGTGATCTAGTGGGGTGGGGCCAACCTCCCACCTTACGACCCGAATTTGGCGGCTTCGGCCGCCAGATACGCAAGGGCCAGAAGATCGGTCCTCGCGTCTGTCCGAGACGGAGGGTTTGGGCGTCAGCCTGAATAATTCCTTCCTGAGATGGGAAACCGGAAAAATTCTGCCTTCGGGCGGTTTTGGCCGGGACCCTGACATTGGACCCGAATGGGATGCAAAAGATCGCATCCTGAACTGAGCCGGGGGGCAACCCCCAAATTTGGAGTGAAACTGTGGATAGAGCACAAAAAGAACAGCTGGTCGACGAACTCGGCCAGATCTTTGAAAGCTCTGGCGTCGTTGTGGTTAGCCACTACGTCGGTTTGACAGTTGCCGAAATGCAGGACCTTCGGGCGCGCGCACGCGCAGCCGGTGGGGCCGTGCGTGTTGCCAAAAACAGGCTCGCCAAGATCGCCCTTGAGGGCAAGCCATGCGAAAGCATCGCTGACCTTCTGACGGGTATGACCGTTCTGACCTATTCTGAGGATCCTGTGGCCGCGGCCAAGGTTGCTCAGGAATTCTCCAAGGAAAACCCAAAGCTGGTGATCCTCGGTGGTTCCATGGGTGAGAACGCGTTGGACGCCGCTGGTGTCGAAGCCGTGTCGAAAATGCCTTCGCGGGAGGAGCTTATCTCCACCATCGCGGGCATGCTCGGCGCACCTGCTTCGAACATCGCCGGGGCCATTGGCGCACCTGCAAGCAACATCGCATCCATCTTGTCCACGATCGAGGACAAGGCGGCTGCGTAAGGCATATCGTCAAGCCGGCGCTCGGGTTGAACACGCGCGTTGGAACACACATATCGTAACGGAAAGAGCTAAACATGGCTGATCTGAAAAAACTGGCAGAAGACATCGTTGGTCTGACTCTGCTTGAAGCACAAGAACTGAAAACCATCCTGAAAGACGAGTACGGCATCGAGCCCGCCGCTGGCGGCGCAGTGATGATGGCTGGTCCTGCTGATGGCGGCGCTGCCGAAGAAGAAAAGACCGAATTCGACGTCGTTCTGAAGAACGCCGGCGCATCCAAGATCAACGTGATCAAGGAAGTCCGCGGCATCACAGGTCTCGGCCTGAAAGAAGCCAAAGACCTGGTCGAAGCCGGTGGCAAGATCAAAGAAGGCGTCGACAAAGCCGAAGCCGAAGAGATCAAAGGCAAGCTGGAAGCAGCTGGCGCCGAAGTCGAGCTGGCCTAAGCCAGAGGTGCGCGGCAACGTGCACCACGCATGAACAAGGGCTGGACGGGAGTTTTCCTGTCCAGCCTGACCTGTTTTGACGAATGTTCCGCCCGGCGGAGTATTTCTCTGGAGAGGTCCATGGTCGGAAGGGATGCGGTGGGACGCATTCCAAGAATTGACCCGGATTTTCCGCTCTTATGGGCGCGCACCACGGCCCCGGTGGTTGATGCGCTCGGCAAGAGACACGAAAGGTGACACGACACATGGCACAATCCTTCCTTGGCCAGAAACGTCTGCGTAAATATTACGGCAAAATCCGCGAAGTGCTGGAGATGCCGAACCTCATTGAGGTTCAGAAATCCTCTTACGATCTGTTCTTGAATTCCGGCGACGCCGAGACCCCCACCGATGGTGAAGGTATCACAGGCGTTTTCCAGTCGGTTTTCCCGATCAAAGATTTTAATGAGACCTCCGTGCTTGAGTACGTCAAGTACGAGCTGGAAAAGCCGAAATACGATGTTGAGGAATGTCAGCAGCGTGACATGACCTACAGCGCGCCCCTCAAGGTGACGCTGCGCCTCATCGTGTTTGATGTGGACGAAGACACCGGCGCGAAGTCGGTCAAAGACATCAAAGAGCAAGACGTGTTCATGGGCGACATGCCCTTGATGACGCCGAACGGCACCTTTGTCGTGAACGGCACCGAGCGTGTGATCGTATCCCAGATGCACCGTTCGCCGGGCGTGTTCTTTGACCACGACAAGGGCAAGACCCACTCTTCGGGCAAGCTCTTGTTCGCTTGCCGCATCATCCCATACCGCGGTTCCTGGCTGGACTTTGAGTTCGACGCCAAAGACAATGTCTATGCGCGCATCGACCGTCGCCGTAAGCTGCCTGTGACAACCTTGCTCTATGCCCTTGGGCTGGACCAAGAGGCGATCATGGACGCCTACTACAAAACCGTCACCTACAAGCTTGAGAAGAACAAGGGCTGGGTTGCACCCTTCTTCCCCGATCGTGTGCGCGGCACCCGTCCGACCTATGATCTGGTAGACGCGGACACCGGCGAAATCCTGTTCGAGGCAACCAAAAAGGTTACGCCTCGGGCCGTCAAAAAGCTGCTCGACGAAGGCAAGGTCAAAGACCTGCTGCTGCCCTTCGATCATATCGTTGGCAAATTTGTTGCGCGTGACATCATCAACGAAGAAACCGGCGCGATTTACGTCGAAGCCGGTGACGAGTTGACGCTGGAATACGACAAAGACGGCACGCTGATCGGTGGCACCGCGAAGGAGCTGATCGACGCGGGCATCACCGAGATTCCACTGTTGGACATCGATAACGTCAACGTCGGCCCCTACATGCGTAACACCATGGCGATGGACAAGAACATGAACCGCGACACCGCGCTCATGGACATCTACCGCGTCATGCGTCCGGGCGAGCCGCCCACCGTTGAGGCCGCTTCCGCGCTTTTCGACACGCTGTTCTTTGATAGCGAGCGTTACGACCTTTCGGCTGTTGGCCGCGTGAAGATGAACATGCGTCTGGCGCTTGAAAAGCCTGACACGCAGCGCACGCTGGACCGTGACGACATCGTTGCTTGTATCAAAGCGCTGGTTGACCTGCGCGATGGCCGTGGCGACATCGACGACATTGACCACCTCGGCAACCGTCGTGTGCGTTCGGTCGGCGAATTGATGGAAAACCAGTACCGTGTTGGCCTGCTGCGCATGGAGCGCGCGATCAAAGAGCGGATGTCCTCCGTCGAGATCGACACCGTGATGCCGCAAGACCTGATCAACGCCAAGCCGGCAGCGGCTGCGGTGCGTGAATTCTTCGGCTCTTCGCAGTTGTCGCAGTTCATGGACCAAACCAACCCGCTGTCCGAAGTGACGCACAAGCGTCGCCTCTCGGCGCTTGGACCCGGCGGTTTGACCCGCGAGCGTGCGGGCTTTGAAGTCCGCGACGTTCACCCGACCCACTATGGTCGGATGTGCCCGATTGAAACGCCGGAAGGTCCGAACATTGGTCTGATCAACTCGCTGGCCACTTTTGCCCGCGTGAACAAATACGGCTTCATCGAAACGCCTTACCGCGTTGTCAAAGACAGCATCGTCACCGACGAAGTGCACTACATGTCCGCGACCGAGGAAATGCGTCACACCGTGGCACAGGCGAACGCCAACCTCGACGAGAACATGAAGTTCGTGAACGAGATGGTCTCGACCCGTCAGTCCGGCGACTACACGCTGGCCCCGACGGAAAACGTGGACCTGATCGACGTTAGCCCCAAGCAGTTGGTCTCGGTCGCCGCATCGTTGATCCCCTTCTTGGAAAACGATGACGCCAACCGCGCTCTCATGGGCTCGAACATGCAACGTCAGGCCGTACCGCTTCTGCAAGCCGAAGCGCCGCTCGTCGGCACCGGCATCGAAGAAGTTGTGGCGCGCGATTCCGGGGCTGCCTATATGGCACGCCGCGCGGGTATCATCGACCAAGTCGATGCCAGCCGTATCGTGATCCGGGCCACCGAAGACCTTGAGTTGGGCGACGCGGGTGTGGACATCTACCGCATGCGCAAATTCCAGCGCTCGAACCAGAACACCTGCATCAACCAGCGTCCGCTGGTGAAAGTGGGCGAGAAGGTCACCAAAGGTCAGGTCATCGCTGATGGTCCGTCGACCGACATGGGGGAGCTGGCGCTCGGCAAGAACGTCGTCGTCGCCTTCATGCCGTGGAATGGCTACAACTACGAAGACTCCATCCTGATCTCCGAGCGGATTTCCCAAGACGACGTCTTCACCTCGATCCACATCGAGGAATTCGAAGTCGCCGCCCGTGACACGAAGCTTGGGCCAGAAGAAATCACCCGCGACATTCCCAACGTCGGCGAGGAAGCTCTGCGCAACCTCGACGAAGCCGGTATCGTGTATATCGGTGCGGACGTGGAGCCGGGCGACATCCTTGTGGGTAAGATCACACCGAAGGGCGAAAGCCCGATGACGCCAGAAGAAAAGCTTCTGCGTGCCATCTTTGGTGAGAAAGCCTCTGACGTGCGCGACACTTCGTTGCGTGTGAAGCCGGGCGATTTCGGCACTGTTGTCGAAGTGCGTGTCTTCAACCGTCACGGCGTTGAGAAAGACGAGCGTGCGCTGCAGATCGAGCGTGAGGAAGTCGAACGTCTGGCCCGTGACCGGGACGACGAGCTGGCGATCCTCGACCGCAACATCTACGCGCGTCTCAAGGATATGATCCTTGGCAAAATCGCCGTCAAAGGCCCGAAAGGCGTGAAGGCGAACAGCCAGATCACCGAGGAACTGCTGGAAACCCTGACCCGTGGTCAGTGGTGGCAGCTGGCTCTTGAGGACGAGGATGACGCGAAGATCGTCGAAGCCCTGAACGAGCAGTATGAGATCCAGAAACGGACCTTGGATGCACGTTTCGAGGATAAGGTCGAAAAAGTCCGTCGTGGTGACGATCTGCCCCCGGGTGTGATGAAGATGGTCAAAGTGTTCGTGGCGGTGAAGCGTAAGCTGCAGCCGGGCGATAAGATGGCCGGTCGTCACGGGAACAAGGGTGTAATCTCGAAAGTGGTGCCAATGGAGGACATGCCGTTCCTCGCCGATGGTACCCCGGTCGACTTCTGCCTTAACCCTCTGGGTGTTCCATCGCGGATGAACGTCGGTCAGATTCTTGAGACACACATGGGCTGGGCCGCACGCGGTCTGGGCATCAACATCGACGAGGCGCTGCAAGAGTATAAGCGCTCCGGCGATCTGACACCTGTGCGTGAAGCAATGCAGCTGGCTTACGGCGATGATGTCTACGAAGAGGGCATTACCGGCATGGACGAGGACACGCTTCTTGAAGTGGCCGACAACGTGCGCCGCGGCGTGCCAATCGCCACGCCGGTCTTTGACGGTGCCAAGGAAGCGGACGTGAACGACAGCCTCAAGCGGGCCGGGTTCGACACGTCTGGTCAGTCGGTGCTGTTCGATGGTCGTACAGGTGAGCAGTTTGCCCGCCCCGTGACCGTCGGCGTCAAGTACCTGCTCAAGCTGCACCACCTGGTGGACGACAAAATCCACGCACGTTCGACAGGGCCGTACTCGCTCGTCACACAGCAGCCGCTGGGTGGTAAGGCACAGTTCGGTGGCCAGCGCTTTGGTGAGATGGAAGTCTGGGCTCTCGAAGCTTACGGCGCCGCTTACACATTGCAGGAAATGCTGACCGTCAAGTCGGACGACGTCGCGGGCCGGACCAAGGTCTATGAAAGCATCGTTAAGGGCGAGGATAACTTCGAAGCGGGCATTCCAGAGAGCTTTAACGTTCTCGTCAAGGAAGTGCGCGGCCTCGGCCTGAATATGGAACTCCTGGATGCAGAGGAGGATGAGTGAGGCATAAACGGAATTTTCTGAAAATTCCTGGCCGTTTTCTTCTCAAGAGAACGGCGCCCCTCCCTCCCATCGCACCCCTTTCAAGGATCTGAAAATGAACCAGGAACTGACAAACAACCCGTTCAACCCGCTGACGCCGCAAAAAGCGTTTGACGAAATCAAGGTCTCTTTGGCCTCGCCCGAGCGGATCCTCAGCTGGTCCTTCGGCGAGATCAAAAAGCCGGAAACCATCAACTACCGTACGTTCAAGCCTGAGCGGGACGGCCTGTTCTGTGCGCGTATCTTTGGCCCGATCAAAGATTACGAATGTCTTTGCGGCAAATATAAGCGGATGAAGTATCGCGGCGTTGTCTGCGAGAAATGTGGTGTCGAAGTGACGCTGCAAAAGGTCCGTCGTGAGCGTATGGGCCACATCGAACTGGCCTCGCCAGTCGCGCACATCTGGTTCCTCAAGTCGCTGCCTTCGCGCATCGGCCTGATGCTGGACATGACCCTGCGTGATCTGGAACGCGTTCTCTACTTCGAGAACTACGTTGTGATCGAGCCGGGCCTGACAGACCTTCAGTACGGTCAGATGATGACCGAAGAAGAATACATGGACGCCCAAGACGCCTATGGCATGGACGCTTTCACCGCCAACATCGGTGCCGAAGCGATCCGCGAAATGCTGGCGGCGATTGATCTGGAATCCGAAGCTGAAACCCTGCGCGCCGACTTGAAAGAGGCGACAGGCGAGCTGAAGCCCAAGAAGATCATCAAGCGTCTGAAAGTGGTCGAGTCGTTCCTCGAGTCGGGTAACCGTCCCGAGTGGATGGTCATGACCGTGATCCCGGTGATCCCGCCAGAGCTGCGCCCGTTGGTGCCGCTGGATGGGGGCCGTTTTGCGACGTCTGACTTGAACGACCTGTACCGCCGCGTGATCAACCGGAACAACCGTCTGAAGCGTCTGATCGAACTGCGCGCGCCTGACATCATCGTCCGCAACGAAAAGCGGATGCTGCAGGAATCCGTCGATGCTCTGTTCGACAACGGCCGCCGTGGCCGCGTCATCACCGGTGCCAACAAGCGCCCGCTGAAGTCGCTCTCGGACATGCTGAAAGGTAAGCAGGGTCGCTTCCGTCAGAACCTTTTGGGCAAGCGCGTCGACTTCTCCGGTCGTTCGGTCATTGTGACTGGTCCGGAGCTCAAGCTGCACCAGTGTGGTCTGCCCAAGAAGATGGCGTTGGAGCTGTTCAAGCCCTTCATCTACTCGCGTCTGGAGGCCAAAGGTCTGTCCTCGACCGTGAAACAGGCGAAAAAGCTGGTCGAAAAAGAGCGTCCCGAGGTTTGGGATATTCTGGATGAGGTGATCCGCGAACACCCCGTCATGCTGAACCGCGCGCCGACACTTCACCGTCTTGGCATTCAGGCGTTTGAACCCGTGTTGATCGAAGGTAAAGCGATCCAGCTTCACCCGCTCGTCTGCTCGGCCTTTAACGCTGACTTCGACGGTGACCAGATGGCCGTTCACGTGCCGCTCTCGCTGGAAGCCCAGCTGGAAGCGCGTGTTCTGATGATGTCCACGAACAACGTTCTGTCGCCTGCAAACGGCGCACCGATCATCGTGCCATCGCAGGATATGATCTTGGGTCTGTACTACACGACCCTCGAGCGTAAAGGCATGGTTGGCGAAGGCATGGTCTTTGGGTCGGTTGATGAGGTGCAGCACGCCCTCGACGCCGGTGCAGTTCACCTGCACACCAAGATCAAAGCCCGGATCAAACAGATCGACGCCGAAGGCAACGAAGTGATGATGCGCTTCGACACGACCCCCGGTCGCGTACGCCTTGGCGCGCTTCTGCCGCTGAACGCCAAAGCACCGTTTGACCTGGTCAACCGTCTGCTGCGGAAGAAAGAAGTGCAGCAGGTCATCGACACCGTCTACCGTTATTGCGGTCAGAAAGAGTCGGTTATCTTCTGTGACCAGATCATGACGATGGGTTTCCGCGAAGCTTTCAAAGCGGGCATTTCCTTCGGCAAAGACGACATGCTGATCCCAGACTCCAAATGGCCGCTGGTTGAAGAGACCCGCGAGCAGGTGAAGGACTTTGAACAGCAGTACATGGACGGCCTGATCACTCAGGGCGAAAAGTACAACAAAGTCGTCGATGCTTGGTCGAAGTGTAACGACAAGGTCACCGACGCGATGATGGGCTCCATCTCGGCCATCACCTACCACGAGGATGGCTCCGAGAAAGAGCCGAACTCGGTCTACATGATGGCCCACTCCGGTGCGCGTGGCTCGGTCACGCAGATGAAACAGCTGGGCGGGATGCGCGGTCTGATGGCGAAGCCGAATGGCGACATCATCGAGACGCCGATCATCTCGAACTTTAAAGAAGGTCTGACCGTTCTTGAGTACTTCAACTCGACACACGGCGCCCGTAAGGGTCTGTCGGATACCGCTTTGAAAACAGCGAACTCCGGTTACCTGACACGCCGTCTGGTGGACGTGGCACAGGACTGCATCGTGCGTCAGCATGACTGTGGTACTGAGACTGCGATTACGGCTGAAGCAGCGGTTAACGACGGCGAAGTCGTCTCCTCGCTGGCCGAGCGTCTGCTGGGCCGTGTTGCGGCGGATGACATTCTGGCACCAGGCACCGAAGAAGTTATCGTGCCCGCCGGTGGTCTCATCGACGAACGCATGGCGGATGCGATTGATGCAGCGGCCGTTCAGGTTGCCCGTATCCGTAGCCCGCTGACATGTGAGGCCGAAGAAGGCGTCTGCGCGATGTGCTATGGTCGTGACCTCGCACGCGGTACGCTGGTCAACCAAGGTGAGGCCGTCGGCATCATCGCGGCCCAGTCGATTGGTGAACCGGGTACACAGCTGACGATGCGGACATTCCACATCGGCGGCGTTGCGCAGGGTGGCCAGCAGTCCTTCCAAGAGGCCAGCCAGTCCGGCAAAATCGTGTTCGAAAACGCTATGACGTTGGAAAACAGCTCGGGCGAGATCCTCGTCATGGGCCGGAACATGAAGCTGTCGATCGTTGACGAAAGCGGTGATGAGCGGTCCAGCCACAAGGTCGGTTACGGCACCAAGCTGTTCGTCAAGGATGGCGATACCATTGCACGCGGCGACAAGCTGTTTGAATGGGATCCCTACACCCTGCCGATCATCGCTGAAAAAGCGGGTATGACGAAGTACGTCGACCTCGTGTCGGGCATCGCTGTCAAAGACGACACCGATGATGCGACAGGCATGACCCAGAAGATCGTGATCGACTGGCGCGCGGCCCCAAAGGGCAACGAGCTTAAGCCTGAGATCATTCTGGTTGGTGACGATGGTGAGCCGGTCCGCAACGACGCGGGCAACCCGGTGACCTATCCGATGTCTGTGGATGCCGTTCTGTCCGTCGAGGATCAGACCGAAATCCAAGCGGGTGACATCATCGCGCGTATCCCGCGTGAAGGTGCCAAGACCAAGGACATTACCGGTGGTCTGCCGCGTGTGGCCGAACTCTTTGAGGCACGTCGCCCCAAAGACCACGCCATCATCGCGGAAATCGACGGCTATGTGCGCTTCGGCAAAGACTATAAGAACAAACGCCGCATCGCGATCGAAAGCTCGGATGATCCGGACGTGAAGGTTGAATACATGGTGCCCAAGGGGAAACACATCCCCGTTGCCGAAGGCGACTTCGTGCAGAAGGGTGACTACATCATGGACGGCAACCCCGCGCCCCACGACATTCTGGCGATCATGGGCGTCGAAGCCTTGGCCGAATACATGATTGACGAAGTGCAGGACGTTTACCGCCTGCAGGGTGTGAAGATTAACGACAAACACATCGAAGTCATTGTGCGTCAGATGCTGCAGAAGTGGGAAATCCAAGAAAGCGGCGACACCACGCTGCTTAAGGGTGAACACGTCGACAAGCAGGAATTCGATCAGGCCAACGAAAAGGCGCTGTCGAAGGGTGGCCGTCCTGCCAAGGGCGAACCGATCCTTCTGGGCATCACCAAGGCGTCGCTGCAAACCCGCAGCTTCATCTCTGCCGCGTCCTTCCAGGAAACAACGCGCGTGCTGACCGAAGCTTCGGTTCAGGGCAAGCGGGACAAACTGGTCGGTCTGAAAGAGAACGTCATCGTCGGCCGTCTGATCCCAGCGGGTACTGGTGGGGCGACCCAGCAGATGCGCAAAGTGGCGACAGACCGCGACAACGTCGTGATCGAAGCGCGCCGCGAAGAAGCCGAAGCCGCTGCCGCTCTGGCTGCGCCGACGCCTTCTGCCGAGGAAGACATCGTCGGTGGCGATGTGTTCAACACGCCGGTCGGTGACGACGAGAGCCGCGATTGATCGCAGGTTTAAGTTGAAAATCAAAAGCCCCCGCAGTGAAAACTGCGGGGGCTTTTTTGTGCCGCGCTACAATATCGAAAGCACAATGCCGGCAAGATGGCCCGGATAATGCCGCTGTAGCCTTACATCCGCCACATAGTCGCAATAAGTTTGCAAAAGCTTAACCGTCGTGAGGTTCATTCAAATGACGTCCCGCATTCTACATATCGACGATGATCCGATCATTCTGGAATTGGTAAAGATGATCTTTTCTGACGACAGATCGCTGACTTTCGTCTCTTGCCTGAACGCCCGCGACGCGCTGGCTGTGGTGAATGACCTGAAGCCCGATTTGATCATCAGTGATATCTCCATGCCCGATATGGGCGGTTTGGAATTGGCGCATCGCTTTGGCGAGAACCCAGCGATTGCCGGAACGCCGATCATCTTTCTGAGCGGTCGCACCCGCGATCTAGAGGTTTATGACGCTTTCCGCGATCTGGCCGCTACGGTGATGCAAAAGCCCGTCGAGCCGGGGTTTCTGCGCAGCACGGTCCGCAATCTGCTGGCCAGTCAGCAACAGCCCTTGGCGCAGGCCTCTAATCAGTAGGGGCGCACAGCCGCTGCGCCGTCTTTCGCCCCGCGCACCTGCCTAATCGCAGAGGGCGGTACAAGCCGCCGTTCGTGACAACCGCCGTTCTTGACAGCCCCCGTGCCCGCTGCCAGTCATTCCGGAGCGGCACCAGCATAAGCCGCGCCCATTTTTCCCGGAGCGATTTCATGTCCCCCAATACCATCGGCGCATTGCTGATGATCGCCTCGATGGCTTGTTTCACGTTTAACGACACGCTGCTCAAGATGACCGACGGGGCGTTGCCGCTGTTTCAACTGTTGTTTCTGCGGGGGGCAACGACGACGGTGTTGATCCTTGCCCTCAGCCGCCAACTGGGGCGCATCGATTTCCGGCTTGAGGCGCGGGACTGGCGGGTGATCGGCCTGCGCTCCGTGGCCGAGATTGCTGCGGCCTATTTTTTCCTCACGGCCCTGTTCAACATGCCTTTGGCCAACGTAACCGCGATCCTTCAAGTCGTGCCGCTTTCCGTCACGCTGGCCGCGGCACTGGTGTTGCGGCAGGCGGTAGGTTGGCGGCGGTTGGTGGCGATTGGCATTGGTTTCTGTGGTGTCTTGCTGATCGTCAAACCGGGGGCCGAAGGGTTCAACATCTGGTCAATCTACGTGCTGATTGCGGTGCTCTGCGTGACGGTCCGAGACCTCTCGACCCGCGCCCTGTCCCCTGCGGTGCCCTCGATGACGGTCACATTGATCACTGCGCTGTCGGTCATGACGGCGGCGGGGTTCGCGTCGCTCAGCGCGCCATGGGCGCCGGTGACCCCTTCATTGGCGGTGCTGATTGGCGGGTCTGGGGTCTTCGTGCTTGGCGGGTATTTCTTTTCGATCCAGGTCATGCGGGTCGGCGACGTCGCATTTGTGGCGCCGTTTCGCTACACTGGTTTGCTCTGGGCGCTGCTGCTGGGCTGGTTCATCTTTGGCGACTGGCCGGGCACCCTGACCATGATCGGCGCGGGGATCGTTGTGGCCACGGGGGTCTTCACCCTTTACCGCGAACGCGCGCTCAAAATTCAGGCTGAGAAGGTCCGGCGCACCTGATCCGCGTCGATGGCAAAGCGCTCGCGAAACAGCGCTTCGCCTTCGGCATCAAGCGGGGCGACCTCTACATGTCGGGCAAGCCCTTGGCGCGAATCGTTTGAACCGTTGTGGCTGCGCACAAACATCGCCGCGTCGGGAAGGCTGACGCAGGGCATGAACCTCGGCAGTTTATCATGGGCGAAGTTCATGATCGTGACCGGGCTGCCGCCTTTGACATACATCGCCAGTGCAGCCACATTCAGGGGCCGAAACACTTCTGCCGCGCGGATGCCGTCCGGCCCGAATTCCGCGATATACCCCTTGGGCCAGTCGAACGCGACGGAGCGTTGATCTTTCAAAAGGCCCGCGCTGTCCTCAACCGTACGCCGCAGCCGGGCGATAAAATCGACCGAGACCGCGTCGTCATCGTCATAGCGAAATTGCAGGCAAGGCTCCTTGGGGTTGATCCGTGCGGCGTTTAGCACTTCTTTCATCACTTCTCGGTGCTGGCGCGGCGGCTCGCGGTGGATCACCGCCTGAGGCAGGTCCGACAAAAGCGATTCGAGCCGCTTAGCATGTTGGGCAGGAAACTGGTCTCCGATCAGAAAGACCATGGAGAAGTCCGGATCGGTCTGCGCTTTGAGGCAGGGCAGGGCGACCGTTTCCAGCAGGCTGAAGCGTTCTTCGAGCCGGGCCTCGTCATAGAGATAAGCGATGCGTTCCTCGGTGGTGTCGTGGCCCACCTGAAATCCACCAAGGGCGGGGTAAGAAAAACGGCACAGGCCGATGGCTTGCATGGTATTGCCCCTCAAGGAAAACTTCGACGAATATGGCGACAGGGGGCAGCCGCTGGCAAGGGGGCTCTGCGATGGAAGGGGCCACATGGCGCATCCAGAGCACGCGATCCTCTGCTCTGGACAGCGCCGGGCCGGGCCCTGCTGTTGACAGCCCCCGCGCAACGTCCTATACGCCCGCTATCTCGGAGGTGGAGGCCGCTCTGCCAATCCGAACTCATAACTCAAGTGGTCACGATCCGGCCTACTACTGGCCCGATCCTCTGTTAACCCACCGCGTCGTTTTCCTCGGTACGGGAACGTTGCGGTCAATTTGCTTTGTGGACGCACGAAGTAACCGAATTTAGCCGCATGGGGGATCCCCCGTGTACAAAATCTGAGCGATACGGGGATATATCCGGAATGCCAACGATCCAACAGCTGATCCGCAAGCCGCGGCAGCCGAAAGTCAAACGTTCGAAATCCATGCACCTGCAGGAGTGCCCGCAAAAGCGTGGCGTCTGCACACGGGTTTACACAACAACACCCAAGAAGCCGAACTCGGCCATGCGTAAGGTTGCCAAAGTGCGCCTGACCAATGGTTTCGAAGTCATCTCCTACATCCCGGGCGAGAGCCACAACCTTCAGGAGCACTCTGTGGTTCTGATCCGCGGCGGTCGTGTAAAAGACCTTCCCGGTGTGCGCTACCACATCCTGCGCGGTGTTCTCGATACCCAAGGTGTCAAGGACCGGAAGCAGCGCCGCTCCAAGTACGGCGCGAAGCGTCCGAAGTAATCTCGCAGTGGTGGGGCGCGTCCCCACCAATCCATTCGATGTTGGGTGGGGCTTGGCCCCACCACCCGCCAAGAGGAAGACACTGACATGTCACGCCGCCACGCCGCTGAAAAACGCGAAGTCCTGCCAGACGCCAAATACGGCGATCTGGTTCTTACCAAATTCATGAACAACCTGATGATCGACGGCAAGAAATCTGTCGCCGAGCGCATCGTCTACAACGCGATGACACGCGTCGAAGACAAGATCAAACGCGCCCCGATCGAAGTGTTCCACGAAGCGCTTGAAAACATCCAGCCGTCCGTCGAAGTTCGTTCGCGCCGCGTTGGTGGTGCCACCTACCAGGTGCCGGTCGAAGTGCGCCCCGAGCGCCGTCAGGCGCTGGCGATCCGCTGGTTGATCAAAGCCGCGCGCGCCCGCAACGAAAACACCATGGAAGAGCGCCTCGCAGGCGAGCTGATGGACGCCGTCCAGTCCCGTGGTACTGCCGTTAAGAAGCGCGAAGACACGCACAAGATGGCCGACGCCAACAAAGCGTTCAGCCACTACCGCTGGTAATTTCAACGTCGCGCCCGGTTTCGGGCGCGATCTGTTCGTACTGACATTTTCGAGGAAGCAGCCCCATGGCACGCGACTATCCGCTCCAACGCTACCGCAACTTCGGCATCATGGCCCACATCGATGCCGGCAAAACCACCTGTTCCGAACGCATTCTGTTCTACACCGGCAAATCCCACAACATCGGTGAGGTGCATGACGGCGCCGCGACGATGGACTGGATGGAGCAGGAGCAGGAACGCGGGATCACCATTACATCCGCCGCGACCACCACGTTCTGGCAGCGCCAGGAAGAGCCTACAGCCGATGCGACATCCGACACCAAGTACCGGATGAACATCATCGACACCCCCGGCCACGTTGACTTCACCATTGAAGTTGAGCGTTCGCTGGCGGTTCTCGATGGCGCGGTTGCCGTGCTTGACGCCAACGCTGGTGTTGAGCCGCAGACCGAAACCGTGTGGCGTCAGGCTGACCGCTACAAGGTTCCGCGTATTGTTTTTGTCAACAAGATGGACAAAATCGGCGCTGACTTCTTCAACTGCGTGAAGATGATCAAAGACCGTACAGGTGCCACACCTGCTCCGATCCAGATCCCAATTGGCGCCGAGACCGAGCTCGAAGGGCTCGTTGACCTCGTCACCATGAAGGAGTGGGTCTGGTCCGGTGAAGATCTGGGTGCCGGCTGGGAACAGCGCGAAATCCGTGACAGCCTGAAGGACACAGCCGACGAGTGGCGTGCCAAGCTCATCGAGACTGCGGTCGAGATGGACGATGAGGCGATGGAAAACTACCTGATGGACGGCGCTGAGCCGGACGTCGACACCCTGCGCGCGCTGATCCGTAAGGGCACGCTGGCAATCAAGTTCATCCCCGTTCTTTGTGGCTCTGCCTTCAAGAACAAAGGTGTTCAGCCGCTGCTTAACGCCGTAATCGACTATCTGCCCAGCCCGCTGGACGTTGTCGACTACATGGGCTTCAAGCCGGGCGATGAGACAGAAACCCGTAACATCCCGCGTCGTGCGGATGATGACATGGCGTTCTCTGGCCTTGCGTTCAAAATCATGAACGACCCGTTTGTTGGCTCGCTGACATTCACCCGCGTTTACTCGGGCGTGCTCAAGAAGGGCGATACCCTTCTGAACTCGACCAAAGGTAAGAAAGAGCGCGTCGGTCGTATGATGATGATGCACTCGATCAACCGTGAAGAGATCGAAGAAGCCTTTGCGGGCGACATCATCGCGCTTGCCGGTCTGAAAGACACCACCACAGGTGACACGCTTTGTGCCGCCAACGATCCGGTGGTTCTGGAAACCATGACCTTCCCCGATCCGGTTATCGAGATTGCGGTTGAGCCGAAGACAAAGGCCGACCAGGAAAAGATGTCTGCAGGTCTGGCCCGTTTGGCCGCCGAAGACCCCTCTTTCCGCGTCGAAACCGATCTGGAATCCGGTCAGACCATCATGAAGGGCATGGGCGAACTTCACCTCGATATCTTGGTTGATCGCCTCAAGCGTGAATTCAAGGTCGAAGCGAACATCGGTGCGCCACAGGTTGCTTATCGTGAGACGATCAGCCGTGAAGCCGAAATCACCTACACTCACAAGAAACAGTCGGGTGGTTCGGGTCAGTTCGGTGAAGTTAAGATGATCCTGATGCCGACCGAGCCGGGCGAAGGTTACTCCTTCGAGAGCCGTATCGTCGGTGGTGCCATTCCCAAGGAATACATCCCGGGCGTGGAAAAAGGTATCAAGTCGGTTCTGGACTCCGGTCCGCTGGCGGGCTTCCCGGTCATCGACTTCAAAGTCGCCCTGATCGACGGTAAGTTCCACGACGTTGACTCCAGCGTTCTGGCCTTCGAAATCGCTGCCCGTATGGGTATGCGCGAAGGCATGAAGAAAGCTGGCGCGAAACTGCTGGAACCGATCATGAAGGTCGAAGTTGTGACACCGGAAGAGTACACCGGTGGCATCATTGGTGACCTGACATCTCGTCGTGGTCAGGTGCAGGGTCAAGACACGCGCGGCAATGCCATCGCGATCGACGCCTTCGTGCCGCTGGCGAACATGTTCGGCTACATCAACACGCTGCGTTCGATGTCTTCCGGTCGTGCGAACTTCACCATGCAGTTCGACCACTACGAGCCTGTGCCGCAGAACATCTCTGACGAGATTCAGGCCAAATTTGCATAACCGGGATGGCGGGGTGAACCCCGCCCTACCCAATCTGTAGGGTGGGTTTTTAAGCCCACCACCCAACACTTAAAGGAGCCAACACCATGGCAAAGGCAAAGTTTGAACGTAACAAGCCACACGTCAACATCGGCACAATCGGCCACGTTGACCACGGTAAAACCACGCTGACCGCGGCGATCACCAAATACTTCGGTGACTTCCAAGCGTATGACCAGATCGACGGCGCGCCTGAAGAAAAGGCACGTGGCATCACCATCTCGACCGCACACGTTGAGTATGAGACCGAAGCACGTCACTACGCACACGTCGACTGCCCCGGCCACGCTGACTATGTGAAAAACATGATCACCGGTGCCGCTCAGATGGACGGCGCGATCTTGGTTGTGAACGCCGCCGACGGCCCAATGCCCCAGACGCGTGAGCACATCCTGCTCGGCCGTCAGGTTGGCATCCCGACGATGGTTGTCTACATGAACAAAGTTGACCAGGTCGACGACGAAGAGCTGCTTGAGCTGGTCGAGATGGAAATCCGCGAGCTGCTGTCTTCCTATGAGTACCCCGGCGACGACATCCCCGTTGTGCCTGGTTCCGCTCTGGCAGCCATGGAAGGCCGCGACGAAGAGATCGGCGAGAACTCCATCCGCAAGCTGATGGAAGCCGTCGACACATGGATCCCGACACCTGAGCGTGCCGTTGACCAGCCGTTCCTGATGCCCGTCGAAGACGTGTTCTCGATCTCCGGTCGTGGTACCGTTGTGACGGGCCGTGTTGAGCGTGGCGTGATCAACGTTGGCGACGAAATCGAAATCGTCGGCATCCGCGACACCAAGAAAACCACCTGTACAGGTGTGGAAATGTTCCGCAAGCTGCTGGACCGTGGTGAAGCTGGCGACAACATCGGCGCGCTGCTGCGTGGCGTTGAGCGTGACGGCGTTGAGCGTGGTCAGGTTCTCTGCAAGCCCGGTTCCGTGAACCCGCACACCAAGTTCGAAGCCGAAGCCTACATCCTCACCAAAGAGGAAGGTGGCCGTCACACGCCGTTCTTCGCGAACTACCGTCCACAGTTCTACTTCCGTACAACTGACGTGACTGGCACCGTTCAGCTGGCAGAAGGCACCGAGATGGTTATGCCCGGTGACAACGTGTCTTTCGGCGTTGAGCTGATCGCACCGATCGCCATGGAAAACGGTCTGCGCTTCGCGATCCGCGAAGGTGGCCGTACGGTTGGCGCTGGTGTTGTGTCGAAGATCACTGAGTAATTATAGGGCGGGCTTTTGGGCCTGACTTGTAAGACTTTCGAAAGGCCGCAGCATCTGCTGCGGCCTTTTGCGTTTTGTGGTGGGCGCTTTTGCGCATGCCAGCCAAGTCAGGGAACTGGGTGGTTTGGTTGGGTTTTGATTGAACGCTGGCGGGGTCCGCTGTTACGCTGTGAGCGGCATGACCTTGCGCACTGGCTCTAAAAACCGAGGCGTTTTCAGAACCTGCTTGCCACTACCATCGATTCCCCCTATAGGACGCCAATCACCGGGGTGCGTCAGACGCGCCCCGTTTGATTTGATACCAAGGCGCGATGAGGGGGCCGGATGAGCCTGCTTCCTCCAATCCGTTGAAATCCCAAAACAAGGGATATGCATATGGCCGCTCAAAGCCAGAACATCCGCATTCGCCTGAAGGCGTTTGACTATCGGGTGCTCGATTCTTCTACACAGGAAATCGTCAGCACCGCCAAGCGCACAGGCGCTTCGGTCCGCGGACCCATTCCGCTGCCGAACAAAATCGAGAAATTCACCGTTCTGCGTGGTCCCCACGTTGACAAGAAATCCCGTGACCAGTTCGAAATCCGCACGCACAAGCGTCTGCTGGATATCATTGATCCGACTCCCCAGACCGTGGACGCGCTGATGAAGCTCGACCTCGCCGCTGGCGTGGATGTCGAGATCAAGCTGCAATCGTAAGCCCGGAGGGTAATCATATGTTGCGCTCAGGCGTTATTGCAAAAAAAGTCGGCATGACCCGGCTGTTCATGGAAGACGGCAAGCAGATTCCTGTGACCGTTCTCCAGTTGGACAAGCTTCAGGTTGTCGCACAGCGCACCGCAGACCGTGACGGCTACACTGCCGTTCAGCTCGGTGCAGGTTCGGCGAAAGCCAAACGTACAAGCCAAGCCATGCGTGGCCACTTCGCAGCAGCGAAAGTGGAACCAAAGCGCAAGGTTGCTGAATTCCGCGTCGACGCGGAAGCGATGCTGGAAGTCGGTGAGGAAATCATCGCGGACCATTACTTCGCAGGTCAGTACGTTGACGTTGCAGGCACTTCGATCGGTAAAGGTTTTGCCGGTGCGATGAAGCGTCACAACTTTGGCGGTCTGCGGGCGACACACGGTGTTTCCATCAGCCACCGTTCGCACGGCTCCACAGGCCAGTGTCAGGATCCCGGCAAGGTTTTCAAAGGTAAGAAAATGGCCGGTCACATGGGCGCTGCCCGTGTCACCACGCAGAACCTCGAAGTCGTTAAGACTGACAGCGCGCGTGGCCTGATCATGGTTAAAGGCGCCGTTCCTGGCTCCAAAGGTGGCTGGGTCACGGTCAAGGATGCGGTCAAAAAGCCGTTCCCCGAAGACGCGATTCTGCCCGCCGCTCTGAAATCCGCCGCTGAAGAAGCCGCAAAAGCCGCCGAAGAGGCAGCCGCCGCAGCCGCAGCAGAGGCAGAAGCCGAAGCCAAGCGTTTGGCCGAAGAGCAAGCCGCACAGGAAGCCGAAGCGCTGAAAGCCGCTGAAGCTGAAATCGCAGCTGAAGGTTCGGATGCCGACAATTCCGATGCCGACGCTGACAAGAAGGAAGGTGACGCATGAAACTCGATGTCATCAAACTCGACGGTGGCAACGCTGGGTCCGTAGACCTGGACGAAGCACTGTTCGGCCTTGAGCCGCGTGCCGACATCCTGCACCGCGTCGTACGCTGGCAGCGTAACAACGCGCAGCAGGGTACGCACAAGGTCAAGACACGGTCCGAGACCAGCTACTCGACAAAGAAGATCTATCGCCAAAAAGGCACCGGCGGCGCACGCCACGGTGACCGGAACGCGCCGATCTTCCGTAAGGGTGGTATTTACAAGGGTCCAACCCCGCGTAGCCACGGCCACGAGCTGACCAAAAAGTTCCGCAAGCTGGGTCTGCGCCACGCGCTGTCCGCCAAAGCAAAAGCCGGTTCCTTGGTCATCATCGACGAAGCAACGTCCGAAGGCAAAACAGCCGCACTGGCCAAGCAGGTGTCGAACCTGGGTTGGAAGCGCACGCTGGTCATCGATGGCGCTTCGGTCAACGAGAACTTCGCACAGGCTGCACGCAACATCGAAGGTTTGGATATCCTGCCGTCGATGGGCGCAAACGTCTATGACATCCTCAAGCGTGACACTCTGGTGATCACCAAAGCGGGGATCGAAGCATTGGAGGCACGCCTGAAATGAGCGCCAAGCATGAACACTACGACGTGATCCGCAAGCCGATCATCACCGAGAAAGCAACCATGGCGTCCGAACAGAACGCTGTCGTTTTCGAAGTGGCGATTGAAAGCAACAAGCCAATGATCAAAGAGGCCGTTGAGGCGCTCTTTAACGTCAAGGTGAAGGCCGTGAACACGTCCATCACCAAAGGCAAGGTCAAGCGTTTCCGGGGCCAGATGGGCCGCCGTAAAGACGTGAAAAAGGCTTATGTGACGCTCGAAGAGGGCAACACAATCGACGTCTCCACCGGGCTGTAAGCTTTCGGTGAAAGATTTGAGGAAGGCCTCCGCTTAGCGGGGGCCTTTTTTGTTGCGGCGGTGGTAGGTTAGGGCCTGCGCGATCAAAAGCGCCAGCGGTGCTATCGCGATTTCGGACTGTGCGTTAAAAAGAACAGCGCGGTTGCCGTCATAGGTAAAGGCATCCGCGAAAACCGCACGGGCGTCCGGAATTATGGTCGTCTGGCAGTGCACGAATAACGCGTATCCGCCCGCCTTTGGCACCCCCAGCCGCAGCGTCGTGCCGGATTTGCTTTCGGGTGTAAGATAGGCGGGCTGTCCCCATTTCAGGGTTTCTTCGATGCGGCCTACATTTTCAGTTTCCGCCACATCGAAGATGAGCCGCCGCAGTTCCAAAAGGCCCGGGCGCACAGTTTCTGAAAAACCGGCGAACGTGTTCTTTACGGCGTCGTTTTGAAAGGGCGGGGTGGGTTGGGTCATGCTCAAACGTATGTCTGGATCCTAGGTGGAGCAATTAACTTTCGTCTAACAGGCTCGCCATTCCGGCTGTTTGTGGCCGGGTGGGCGGAAACCCGGCGTTAATACCCAACGGATAAGTTGCTTGCTGCGCGCTTTCCTTTACAAGGCATTAAGCAACGATAAAAAGCAGTACTATGTCTCACGAAAATCTTCCCTCTGGCGCATCAGCCGATGTGTCGAACGCCCGCGATTGGGTGCGCGTGCTGGCTCGTTACCGCGAGCCCAGCACTTGGCGCAGTAGTTTCGAGCTGGCGATCACCCTTGGGCCTTTCATCCTGCTCTGGGCACTGGCGTGGTGGGCGCTGTCAGTGAGCGGCTGGCTAACCCTGGCGATCTCTGTCATCAACGCGGGCTTTTTGCTGCGGCTCTTTGCCATTCAGCATGACTGCGGCCATGCGGCATTCTTTGCCAGCAGGCGTACCAGCGATTGGGTCGGCCGCGTTTTGGGGGTGCTAACTCTAACGCCATATGACGTCTGGCGCCGCACTCATTCCATTCACCATTCCTCTGCTGGCAACCTCGGTCGCCGTGGGATTGGGGATATCCATACCCTGACAGTCGCAGAATATCGCGCGCTGAGCCTGTTCGGACGGTTTCATTATCGGCTTTATCGCAATCCGGTGGTGCTGTTCGGTCTTGGGCCGAGCTATCTGTTTTTTGTGCAAAACCGCATCCCACTGGGGCTGATGGCCAAAGCACGCTATTGGCTGAGCGCGATGGGGACCAACCTTTCGATCGTTGCGGCACTTACCGTGATCTTCTACTTCGGAGGGATCATGCCGATCCTGCTGATCTTTGTGCCGAGCACGCTTTTGGCGGCGACTGCGGGCATGTGGCTTTTCTATGTGCAGCACCAGTTCGAGACCACCCATTGGGAAGAGGACGAAACTTGGGACCTGCATGACGCTGCTTTTCATGGTTCGTCGCATTACATCCTGCCTCGGCCCTTGCAGTGGCTCAGTGCGAATATCGGCATTCACCATGTGCACCACCTCTATAGCCGCATCCCATTCTACCGGCTGCCCGAAGTACTGCGCGATCACGCCGCCTTGGCGGACGGCAATCGAATGACCGTTCGCGAAAGCCTTGCGAACGCGCGGCTGCATCTTTGGGATGAGAAGACCAAACGTCTTTTGTCTTTTGCGCAGGCGCGCCGGGCTGCGTAAATTCGCCCCCTGAACTGATCGACTTTAAAACCCCCGCTTCGGCGGGGGTTTTGCGTTTCGCGCCGCATCCAAGTTACCAGAACACCACCCCGCTATGGCCGAGAACAACAATGCAGCGGTTTCGTAAATTGTTCCAAAAATAAACTCCTGATTTTGTCGGAACACAGCAGGAAGCTGCCGGTTGTCTCCCCATGGAAGACGGGGCGCCAGTCGCCTTGATTACCTTGAATGAACTAATGGGAGAGACCTTATGATCTATACCAAGACACTCATGGCCGGCGTTTCCGCCGTAGCCCTTTTCGCAGCTGCACCAGTGCTGGCTGAGAAGCACACGGATGATCCGACTAAGAACGTCGAAGAAACAATCGAGCGCAACGCCGAAGCCGATGCGGCTGCGACAGCTAACGTTGCTGGCGGCCAAGTTGTCGTTGAGCAGGAAGACGCTGAAGTCGACGTTACCGTTCCCGAGCCCGACGTGAATGTCTCTCAGGAAGCGCCTGTCGTGACTGTTGAGCAGGGCCAGCCCGAAGTAACCGTGCAGGTACCTGAGCCAAACGTGCGTGTGCAGCAGCAAGCGCCAATCATCACCATTGAGCAGGCCCAGCCCCAGGTCACCGTTCGCATCCCCGAGCCGGTTGTGACTGTGCAGGTGCCTAAGCCGAAGGTCGATGTGAACACCGGCGAGCCAATCGTTGATCTGAACCAGCCAGAGCCCGTTGTGAAATTTGTGCGCCCTGAGCCCAAAATCACTATCGAAGAAGCTGAGCCTAAAGTCACAATCGAGCGCGCCGAAGCGGACGTGAATGTTGACGAAGCTGGCAAAGCCAAGGTCGACGTTGAGCAAAAAGAAGCCAACGTGAACGTAGAGCAGAGCGATGACGCCAATGTGGTTGTCGAAGAAGCTGAGCCTACAGTGCGTATTGAGGGTTCCGAAAGCGCCGACGTTGACGTCGAGCAGGAGCAAGCTCGCGTCCTGATGGAAGACTTCAACGCTGACGAGCAAGGCAAAATGGCCGACGAAGACCGTAAGCGCTATCAGGAAGACGTACAGCGCCTGCCGATCTTCAACTTGACTGCCGAAGAACTGACTGGCCGTAGCGTTGCCACCGAAACTGGTGAGGACGTTGGTGAGATCGACTTCATCGGTGTGCGCGGTGATACCGTCGTTGCGATCATCGGCGTTGGTGGTTTCCTTGGTATGGGCGAAAACGAAGTCGCCATTCCAGTTGAGAAGCTGATCCTGCGTGAAGACGAAGTTATCGTTCCTGGCGTGACCGAAGAGCGTCTGGAAAGCATGCCAGAATTCAACGAAGCCGAAGTGCAGATCCTTGATCCGGGTATGCGTCTGGCCGAAAGCATTGGCCTTGACTAAGCCCAGCTTTTTGTAAGCTTTGAACCTATAGAAGAAGGCGCCTCGGCGCCTTCTTTTCGTTTGTGGCGACGGGTTGCGAGGAATCTTGCCAAGGCCACTGGACGGGCAGATTTGAACCTGCTAGGTCGCCACATCGGCTCAAGCCCCGGATTCGTCCGGGGTTTGGCTATTTGAACGATCCCGGTGGATCGGATGCTTACCTCGAGAGAGATAATCGCCCCATTCGCCACTCCTACAGGGGACCTTCGGGGCCCTACAACCAACGCGCTTTCATCTCGATGGAGGCGTGCCAAGCAAACGGAAGACAGAGAACATGGCACTCAAGTCGTACAAACCGACGACGCCAGGCCAGCGTGGACTGGTACTGATCGACCGTTCGGAGCTGTGGAAAGGCCGCCCGGTCAAAGCCCTTACTGAGGGTTTGACCAAATCTGGCGGTCGGAACAACACCGGACGAATCACAATGCGTCGTACAGGTGGTGGTGCAAAGCGCCTCTACCGTATCGTTGATTTCAAACGCAACAAGCTGGACATGTCCGCTGTTGTCGCGCGGATCGAATATGACCCCAACCGGACCGCTTTCATCGCACTGATCCAGTACGAAGACGGCGAGCAGGCCTACATTCTGGCCCCCCAGCGTCTGGCCATCGGCGACAAAATCATCGCCGGCGCCAAAGTGGACATCAAACCCGGTAACGCGATGCCTTTCTCGGGCATGCCAATCGGTACGATCATCCACAACATCGAGATGAAGCCCGGCAAGGGTGGTCAGATCGCACGTGCCGCCGGCACCTACGCCCAGTTCGTGGGTCGTGACGGTGGCTACGCTCAGATTCGTCTGAGCAGCGGCGAGCTGCGTCTCGTGCGTCAGGAATGCATGGCCACCGTTGGTGCTGTGTCTAACCCCGACAACTCCAACCAGAACTACGGTAAAGCGGGCCGCATGCGTCACAAGGGCATCCGTCCTTCTGTACGTGGTGTGGTGATGAACCCGATCGACCACCCGCACGGCGGTGGTGAAGGCCGGACATCTGGTGGTCGTCACCCAGTTACTCCTTGGGGTAAGCCGACGAAGGGTGCCAAGACCCGCAACAAGAACAAAGCGTCCAGCAAGCTTATCATCCGCTCGCGTCACGCCAAGAAGAAGGGGCGTTAATCAATGGCTCGTTCAGTATGGAAAGGTCCTTTTGTTGACTCTTATGTCCTCAAAAAGGCAGAGGCTTCCCGCGAGGGCGGCCGCAACGAAGTGATCAAGATCTGGTCGCGCCGCAGCACGATCCTGCCCCAGTTCGTGGGTCTGACGTTTGGCGTGTACAACGGTCATAAGCACATCCCTGTTAACGTTAGCGAAGACATGATCGGTCAGAAGTTCGGTGAATACTCCCCGACTCGGACCTACTACGGTCATGCCGCCGACAAAAAAGCGAAGCGGAAATAAGCCATGAGCAAGGATAAGAATCCCCGCCGCGTGGCAGACAACGAAGCAATGGCAAAACTGCGCATGCTTCGCACAAGCCCGCAGAAACTGAACCTGGTTGCAGCCCTGATCCGTGGTAAGTCCGTGGACAAAGCGTTGACCGATCTGACCTTCTCCAAGAAGCGGATCGCGCTGGACGTGAAGAAATGCCTTCAGTCTGCGATTGCCAACGCCGAGAACAACCACAACCTGGACGTCGATGAGCTCATCGTGGCCGAGGCCTATGTTGGTAAGAACCTGACCATGAAGCGCGGTCGCCCGCGTGCCCGTGGCCGGTTCGGCAAGATCATCAAGCCGTTTGCCGAGATCACGATCAAAGTGCGTCAAGTTGAGGAGCAAGCCTGATGGGTAACAAAGTCAATCCGATCGGTATGCGTCTTCAGGTGAACCGCACCTGGGACAGCCGCTGGTACGCCGACACCAAGGATTACGGTGATCTTCTGCTTGAAGACCTCGCAATCCGCGACTTCATCAAGAAAGAGTGCCACCAGGCTGGTGTTGCCCGTGTGATCATCGAGCGTCCGCACAAAAAGTGCCGCGTCACGATCCACACAGCACGCCCCGGTGTCATCATTGGCAAGAAAGGCGCGGACATCGAGACGCTGCGCCAGAAGATCGCCAAGATGACCAAGTCGGAACTGCACCTCAACATCGTTGAGATCCGCAAGCCCGAGCTGGACGCACACTTGGTTGGTGAGAGCATTGCACAGCAGCTGGAGCGCCGGGTATCTTTCCGCCGCGCCATGAAACGTGCCGTGCAGAACGCCATGCGCATGGGCGCACTGGGCATCCGCGTGAACCTCGCGGGCCGTCTTGGTGGGGCCGAAATCGCGCGTACCGAATGGTACCGTGAGGGTCGCGTGCCGCTGCACACATTGCGTGCCGACATCGATTACGCCCATGTTGAAGCGATGACTGCCTATGGCATCATCGGTATCAAGACATGGATCTTCAAAGGTGAGATCATGGAACATGATCCTGCCGCGCGTGACCGTAAGGCACAGGAACTCCAAGACGGCCCAGCACCTCGCGGTGCCGGCGGTCGTCGTTAAGGGGGAATGAGAAATGCTTCAACCAAAGCGTACTAAATTCCGCAAGCAGTTTAAGGGCTCGATCAAGGGTCTGGCAAAGGGCGGGTCTGACCTGAACTTTGGCACCTACGGCCTGAAGGCACTGCAGCCGGAGCGGGTTACAGCCCGTCAAATCGAAGCGGCACGCCGCGCCATGACGCGTCACATGAAGCGTCAGGGCCGTGTCTGGATCCGCATCTTCCCGGACGTACCGGTTACCTCCAAGCCCGTCGAAGTTCGTATGGGTAAAGGTAAAGGTTCCGTCGACTTCTGGGCAGCCAAGGTCAAGCCGGGCCGCATCATGTTCGAAATCGACGGTGTCGGTGAAGACGTGGCACGCGAAGCCCTGCGCCTGGCAGCCATGAAGCTGCCGATCAAGACCCGGGTTGTCGTCCGCGAGGACTGGTAAGCCGCACACCCCGATTGCGGGGTGGGTAAGAGAAATGAACCCCCGTCGAGCGATCGGCGGGGGTTTTGCTTTGTCAGGCGACAGCTTCGGTCTCGAGATCAAGCCAGAGCTTTCCGTTTCGGTAGCCGCCTTTGATCAGATGCCCCGGCTCAGCGATTTCGGGGTGAGCCTCCGCCCAATCGCGGAACTGATCGCGGCTGACCACTTGCCCGCCGTAGTCCCGCGCGGATTGGAGGATATACGGATCAGCTGGGGTGCCTTTGGGAACGACCAACACCCGGTCCACAGGAAGGTCGAGCTGGCTGCTTAGCGCTTTGTCATGCTGATAGCGCCCGATAAGGAGGTAGCCTGCATTCGCATCAAACACGACACCGGGCGTGTAACCGCGTGCGCGCAACTCATCGACGACATCGCGCACGACTCTGATGTTCGGCTCCCCTGATTTCCAGTGCATCACGTTAGAGCCATCTACGATGATCCATTTATTGCCGGGTCGCTTGGGTTGGGCCAACGCCCGCAGCAAGAGAATTGCGCTGGCTATCACGCAGGGCACACCGAGCAGCATGAAGTCCTGCCAGCCCGGCAGAGAAGCGCCGGCGATGGTGAGGATCAAGGAACCAAGTAGTAATAAGAACGGGGTAAACATATGCGAAATAACTGCTTTGAATAATACTTAGGGTTGAGTGTCGGGCAAATATGCGGCCATGACAAGACCGGTGGCCCGTGCTGGCCATCCCGCCCAATTGTCGGTAGCCTCGTCACAACTCCTCGCGACAGGAAAGGCCCAGTCACATGAAACACGTCCCAAAGCCCAACACCGACGAAGATTTGATCCGTGCGTTCCTCGACAAGGGTGGGGAGGTCAAAAAGGGAAAGACCAAGCCGATGCCCAGCGATTTGGGCCTCAGCAATAATCAGTGGGGCAATAAGCTGACCAAAGAAGAGAAGGCAGCGGTAAAGGCGCAGGAAGAGGCGGCGAAGGTGGCCAAGAAGTAGTCCAAGCGCGATGGTGTGCCGTCAGATATCGATCTGATAGACGCCCAAAGCCTCGGCCAGCGCAGTTTCTTCGAAATGGAAGTGTGACTGCACGACGGTGACGAGTTGGTCAAAGATTGCGCGGGTTTCGCTAAAGTCTTTCGCGCTTGGTGTTTCGGTCAAGCCTTCCGCGGCCTTGGCGAGCCGTTTCAAAAGCGCATGCACAACCTCATGCTCAGCCCGTAGCCGATCCACGATGGTGCGGACAGCCTTAGACCCACGGGTCTGCAACTGCGGAAAGATGCTTTGTTCTTCGATGTTGTGATGCATCGTCAACGCCCAGCATTGCTGCCCGCAGAGCGTTCCGGCAGCAGCGAAATTCTGGGCCATCTCAGTATGCAGGACGATATGGGCTAGATCGGCGGGTGGCGTCTTTCCGGCTTCGATCCGGGCCATGATCTGCGCAATGCGCGCGAGATCCTTTAGGTAATGCCTGTGAATGGCTGCCAGATGCCGCCCCGCTTGGCGCTGGTCGTCAGTGACCTTGTCTAGCTGTGGCAGCGGCGGGCGGTTGTCGGGGTCTATCATTAACTCTGACAGGGGCCGCCCGTCGGGGTGTTCTGGCATCCTAGGCCCAATTGTAGTTGAAGCTCACCGAAACACGATCTTCTTCGATCATGTTCATCGGCACCTCATGGCGCAGCCAGCTTTCCCACAGCAGCACATCGCCAGCTTCGGGCGCAACATAGATGAAGGGGCGCAGTTCCTCGCGGGCGTCTTTTACCCGACCGGGGGCGGCCATCATCATTGGCAGGCGCGGGTCCTCAAAACGGATCGCGCTGGCGCCTTCGGGCATGGTCACATAGGTCGTGCCAGAGATCACCGAGTGGGGGTGAATGTGGGATGTGTGGATGCCGCCCTCGGGCAGGATGTTCAGCCATAGCGAGTCGAGCACCAGCTTGCGGTCACCCAGATCGAACTCGAGGTCTTTGGCAAAGGCCGCGACATGCTTGTCCAGCACCGCAACCAGATCTTTGAAGATCGGGAAGCGGTAGGGCAGGTCGTCTAGCGAGGCATAAGAGGTGTAGCCAGCATAGCCGTTCTCTTCGCACCAGTCCTGACCGGCCTCGTCATCTTCGGCGATCGAGAAACAAGAGGCGGCCAGCTCATCGGTATCGATGGGCTTGCCGTGCGCCGACAGGGCGGCATGATAGAGGCGGGTGGCGAAAAGCGATTTGATGTTTGACATGGCCCCGTCATACGCCGAACATACCCCCATCGCCAGCCTATTTGCGCCAAAAGCACCTGTGCGGGCCAGCAGGGGTTGCTATGTGTGACCTCAGCGCGTATTGGCACCTTTCATCATGAACTCCACCAGAATCATGGTCACCCCACAGGGGCCTACTGGTGATGTTGAAAGGAAGAGGCCGTGAAAGCCAGCGAACTACATGACAAGACGCCGGACCAGCTCCGCGACGAACTTGTGAACCTGAAAAAAGAATCCTTCAACTTGCGTTTTCAGCAGGCCACCGGCCAGCTGGAGAACCCCGCTCGTTTGAAGACCGTGAAGCGTGACGTGGCCCGTGTCCACACCGTGCTGAACCAGAAAGCCGCTGCTGCGGCAGCCGAATAAGAGGAGCCTGAAAAATGCCCAAGCGTATCCTTACAGGCACCGTGACATCGGACGCCAACGCACAGACCGTAACCGTTTCGGTAGAGCGCCGCTTTACGCACCCGGTTCTGAAGAAAACCATTCGTAAGTCCAAGAAGTACCGGGCTCACGACGAGAACAACACATTCAAAGTGGGCGATAGCGTCCGCATCATCGAATGTGCACCCAAGTCGAAAACCAAACGTTGGGAAGTTTTGACTTCGGAAACAGCCGAAGCCTAAACCCCTTAAACGAAACCCTGGGATGAGGGCCGCATCGCCCCCCAGAAGGTCGGGAGAAACCAAATGATCCAGATGCAGACCAACCTGGATGTTGCTGACAACAGCGGCGCTCGCCGTGTTCAGTGCATCAAGGTCCTGGGTGGTTCCAAGCGTAAATACGCATCCGTCGGCGACATCATTGTCGTGTCGGTTAAGGAAGCCATCCCTCGCGGTCGTGTGAAAAAAGGCGACGTCCGTAAGGCCGTTGTCGTTCGCACCGCCAAAGAAGTTCGTCGTGACGATGGCACCGCCATCCGTTTCGACCGTAACGCTGCTGTTATCCTGAATAACAACAACGAGCCTGTCGGCACCCGTATCTTCGGGCCGGTTGTTCGTGAGCTGCGTGCGAAGAACTTCATGAAAATCATCTCGCTCGCTCCGGAGGTGCTGTAATCATGGCTGCTAAACTTCGCAAAGGTGACAAGGTCATCGTGCTGTCCGGCAAGGACAAGGGCAAGACAGGCTCCATCTCGTCCGTTGACCCGAAGTCCGGTAAAGCAATCGTCGATGGTGTGAAAATCGCCATCCGCGCAACGCGCCAGACACAGACATCTCAGGGCGGCCGCATCCCCAAGGCGATGCCGATCGACCTGAGCAACCTCGCATTGGTGGATGCCAACGGTAAAGCCACCCGCGTGGGTTTCAAAATCGAAGGCGACAAAAAAGTGCGCTTTGCCAAGACCACGGGGGACGTGATCGATGCTTGATACCGCAACCTACACACCCCGCCTTCAGGCCGAATACCGCGAAACGATCCGCGCCGCCCTGAAAGAGGAATTCGGCTACAAGAACGACATGATGATCCCTCGTTTGGATAAAATCGTTCTGAACATCGGCTGTGGTGCCGAAGCCGTTCGCGACAGCAAAAAAGCCAAGTCGGCTCAGGAAGACTTGACGACGATTGCAGGCCAGAAGGCTCTGACAACCATCGCCAAGAAATCCATCGCTGGTTTCCGCGTACGTGAAGAAATGCCGCTGGGTGCGAAAGTGACCCTGCGCGGTGACCGCATGTACGAATTCCTTGACCGTCTGATCACGATCGCAATGCCCCGTATCCGCGACTTCCGCGGCGTTCCGGGCAAGAGCTTTGATGGCCGTGGCAACTACGCCATGGGCTTGAAAGAGCATATCGTGTTCCCCGAGATCGACTTCGACAAAGTTGACGAGACCTGGGGTATGGACATTGTGATCGCCACCACGGCGAAAACCGACGCTGAAGCCAAGGCGCTGTTGAAAGCTTTCAACATGCCCTTCAATTCATAAGCGCGGGAAGGATTAGAAATGGCTAAGAAATCCATGATTGAGCGCGAGAAGAAGCGCGAAGCACTGGTGAAGAAGTACGCTGAGAAGCGCGCGGCTCTGAAAGAGATCGTGAGCGACGAAAGCAAACCGATGGAAGAGCGTTTCCGCGCTTCCCTGAAACTGGCGAAACTGCCGCGCAACAGCTCTGCTGTGCGTCTGCACAACCGCTGCCAGCTGACGGGCCGCCCACACGCCTACTATCGTAAACTGAAAATTTCGCGGATCGCGCTGCGGGACCTTGGCTCTTCGGGCCAAATCCCCGGCATGGTCAAGTCGAGCTGGTAAGGAGCGCATCAGATGAACGATCCTATCGCAGATATGCTGACACGCATCCGTAACTCTTCGCTGCGCGGCAAATCCACAGTTTCCACACCGGCTTCCAAGCTGCGTGCATGGGTCTTGGACGTGCTGGCCGACGAAGGCTACATCCGCGGCTACGAAAAGATGACGGGCGCCGATGGCCACCCCGCTATCGAGATCAGCCTGAAGTACTACGAGGGCGAACCTGTTATTCGCGAATTGAAGCGGGTCTCCAAACCCGGTCGTCGCGTCTACATGTCCGTCAATGACATCCCCGTTGTCCGTCAAGGCCTCGGTGTGTCGATTGTCTCCACCTCCAAGGGTGTGATGTCGGACGCGTCTGCACGTTCTGCCAATGTTGGCGGCGAAGTGCTCTGCACCGTATTCTAAGGAGTAGACCATGTCTCGTATTGGTAAGAAACCTGTCGCCATGCCTTCGGGCGTCTCGGCAGAGGTCAGCGGTCAGACGATCGAAGTTAAGGGCCCCAAGGGCACCCGCAGCTTCCGCGCGACTGACGACGTAACGCTGACGGTCGAAGACAGCGCAATCACTGTGACACCGCGTGGCAAGTCCAAGCGCGCACGTCAGCAGTGGGGCATGTCCCGCACCATGATCGAAAACCTGGTGACTGGTGTCACCAAGGGCTTCAAGAAAGAGCTTGAGATCCAAGGTGTTGGTTATCGTGCAGCCATCAATGGCAACACGCTGAGACTGAACCTCGGCCTGAGCCACGATGTTGACTACGTTGCGCCCGAGGGCGTCACCGTGACAGCACCGAAGCAGACCGAAATCATTGTGGAAGGCATTGACGAACAGCTTGTTGGTCAAGTCGCTGCGAACATCCGCGCTTGGCGCAAGCCCGAGCCCTATAAGGGCAAAGGCATCCGCTACAAGGGTGAGTTCGTGTTCCGCAAAGAAGGCAAGAAGAAGTAAGGAACGGAAAGATGGCAAACACCAAAAGACAGCTGTTCCTGAAACGCCGCATGCGCGTTCGGAACAAACTCCGCAAAGTGAACGCCGGGCGCATGCGTCTGTCGGTACACCGTTCGTCCAAGAACATCTCGGCTCAGCTGATCGACGATGTGAACGGCGTGACACTGGCTTCCGCCTCCACCATGGAGAAGGATCTGGGCGTCGTTGGCAAAAACAACGTCGAAGCGGCGACCAAGGTCGGCGCATTGATTGCCGAGCGTGCCAAGAAGGCCGGCGTGACCGAAGCATACTTCGACCGTGGCGGTTTCCTGTTCCACGGCAAGGTCAAAGCTTTGGCCGAAGCGGCCCGCGAAGGCGGTCTGAAAATCTGATTGTGCGGTGCGTGGGCAACCACGCACCTGCTTTCATATGGAAGCTGTGCCACGTGCGCAGCTTTCCTACGAAGAGGGCCACGCTGGCCCTCTCGATGATCCGGGGGCCGATGGCCCACCAGGATTGACCAATAGGGGCCCCAAGGGGCCGCAGAAAAAGGAAGATGCCAGATGGCAAGAGATGACAACCGTGGGGGCAACCGCCGCAACCAGCGCGACGAGACCCCGGAATTCGCTGACCGTCTGGTCGCGATCAACCGCGTGTCCAAGACCGTTAAGGGTGGTAAGCGTTTCGGCTTCGCCGCACTCGTGGTCGTGGGCGATCAGAAAGGCCGCGTCGGCTTTGGTAAGGGTAAAGCGAAAGAAGTACCCGAGGCCATCCGTAAGGCGACTGAGCAAGCCAAGCGTCAGATGATCCGCGTGCAACTGCGCGAAGGTCGTACACTGCACCACGACATGCACGGCCGCCACGGCGCCGGCAAAGTTGTGATGCGGACAGCACCAGAAGGTACCGGTATCATCGCCGGTGGTCCAATGCGTGCCGTTTTCGAAATGCTCGGCGTTAAGGACGTTGTGTCCAAGTCGATCGGTTCGCAGAACCCCTACAACATGATCCGCGCCACTCTGGACGGTCTGAAAAAAGAGCAATCGCCCCGTTCCGTCGCGCAGCGTCGCGGCAAGAAAGTGGCTGACATTCTGCCCAAGCGTGAAGACAACGTAGAGTCCTCCGCACAAGTGGCTGAGGAGGCATAAGCATGGCCAAGACACTCGTAATCAAGCAGGTCGGCTCGCCGATCCGCCGCCCCGCCAAGCAAAAGGCAACTTTGGTTGGCCTGGGTCTGAACAAGATGGGTCGTACCCGTGAGCTGGAAGATACACCTTCCGTGCGCGGCATGATCAACAAGGTCTCGCACATGGTCGAGATCGTCGAAGAGAAGGGCTGAACTTAAGGTTTAGCGGTAGGGTGGGGGACCACTCTACGAAGACGCCTCGCAGGAAACTGCGGGGCGTTTTTTCATTTGCGGATTCGCGTACTGTTCCGGACATATGTGTTGGAGTGATCGTGGATGCCTTCGATCGGGTCTTACGGAACCATGAGGATATCGCTGCTACCGTAAGAGCGGGATTCTCTACACTTGTTAATATTTAGTTAACATCTAACGTTGAGTGGCCTCGTATATTTTGGCGGGGCCGTAAACGTATTGGATAAACGATGAAAGCCTTTTCAGTTTTTGTACTCATTATTGCGACGGTCGGCATGCCATCCTTCGCGTCGGCTCACACGCAAAGCGCCACACGCTATACCTCCGAAGTTCCTTCGCATGGCGGCGGTGCCGGAAATTTTCACCGCCCGGTCAATGCTGTCATGCCGGGTCAGAGCCATACCACTGCCATTAATCAAACGGATTGCGCAGGTAGGGGGAGGGGGACGCCTTACCTGCGTTTGCCCACCCCCTTGTCACGCCTCGCGCCATCCCCTATACGCCCCCGGTGGCCCGTGTTGGGTCGCAATGGAATCGAAACGCCGCGTTTGGCCACTCCCGTCGCTGGGGGCCATTTCCGGCAAAAGGAGAAGCGACATGAAACTTCACGAACTTTCCGACAACGAAGGCGCAACCAAAAAGCGTATGCGCGTTGGCCGTGGCCCCGGCTCTGGCAAGGGTAAAATGGGTGGCCGTGGTATCAAAGGTCAAAAGTCCCGTTCCGGCGTGGCGATCAAGGGCTTTGAAGGCGGCCAGATGCCGATCTACCAGCGTCTGCCCAAGCGTGGCTTTAACAAGCCGAACCGCAAATCCTACGCAGTTGTGAACCTGGGCCTGATCCAGAAATTCATCGACGCCAAGAAGCTCGACGCTGGCAACACCATCGACGCGACCGCTCTGATCGCTTCCGGTCTGGTCCGTCGCGAGTTGGACGGTATCCGCGTTCTGGCCAAAGGTGACATCACCTCCAAGATCGACCTGAACGTCGCTGGCGCTTCCAAGTCCGCCATCGAAGCGGTCGAGAAGGCAGGCGGCAAGGTGACTGTGGCGGCTGCGAAGGCTGCTGAGGCATCCGAGTAAAGCGGCCTTAAGGCTTGTGAGCGGCGCGCCAGCCGCTTACATAACCTCAAGTTTTCCCGAACGCCGCCCGCCGGAAAACGGCCCGGGCGGCGTTTTCGCAACAAAAGAAGAGACCCCTCATGGTATCTGCCGTCGAAAACATGGCCGCGAACACGAGCTGGGCCGCATTGGGCAAGGCAACAGACCTGCGCAATCGGATCCTGTTCACACTCGGGCTGCTCATCGTTTACCGCCTTGGCACCTTCATCCCGGTGCCCGGCATCGACGGTGGCGCGCTGCGTGACTTCATGGAGAGCGCGGGGCAGGGCATCGGCGGCATGGTCTCGATGTTCACCGGTGGCGCACTTGGCCGGATGGGTATCTTCGCTCTGGGCATCATGCCCTATATTTCGGCCTCGATCATTGTTCAGCTTCTGACCTCCATGGTACCAGCGCTGGAACAGTTGAAAAAAGAGGGCGAGCAGGGGCGCAAGAAGATCAACCAGTACACGCGCTACGGCACGGTGGCGCTGGCGACCTTGCAGTCCTACGGCCTCGCGGTCAGCCTTCAGGCCGGTGACATCGTCGCTGATGGTCAGATGGGCTTCGGCTTCATCGCGGCCTGTATGATCACGCTCGTGGGCGGTACGATGTTCCTGATGTGGCTGGGTGAACAGATCACCGCGCGCGGCATCGGCAATGGCATCTCGCTCATCATCTTCGTTGGCATCATCGCCGAAGTTCCCGCCGCCATCGCGCAGTTCTTTGCCTCCGGCCGCTCTGGCGCGATCAGCCCTGCGGTGATTATTGGCGTGCTGGTCATGGTGATTGCGACGATCATGTTCGTGGTCTTCATGGAGCGCGCGCTGCGCAAGATCCATATTCAGTATCCCCGCCGCCAAGTTGGCATGAAGATGTATGACGGCGGCACCTCGCACCTGCCGGTTAAAGTGAACCCAGCGGGCGTGATTCCGGCGATCTTTGCCTCTTCGCTGCTGCTGTTGCCCGTTACGGTCAGCACTTTCTCAGGCAACTCCACCAGCCCTGTGATGTCTTGGCTTCTGGCGAACTTCGGTCCCGGTCAGCCACTTTATCTGCTGTTCTTCGTGGCGATGATCGTCTTCTTTGCATATTTCTATACGTTCAACGTCAGCTTCAAACCTGATGACGTGGCCGACAACCTCAAGAACCAGAACGGCTTTGTGCCGGGCATCCGTCCGGGCAAGCGCACCGCTGAGTATCTTGAGTATGTCGTGAACCGAATTCTGGTCTTGGGCTCGTTCTACCTCGCTGCGGTCTGTGTTCTGCCGGAAATCCTGCGCGGTCAGTTCGCCATTCCCTTCTACTTCGGCGGCACATCGGTGCTGATCGTCGTGTCGGTGACGATGGACACCATTCAACAAGTGCAGAGCCATTTGCTCGCCCATCAATACGAAGGTCTGCTTGAGCGCTCGCAATTGCGCGGCAAAGGTGCAGGCAAAGGTAAAGGTCCACGCAAGAAACGGAGCCCCGTACGTCGATGAATATTATCCTTCTCGGGCCTCCGGGCGCAGGCAAAGGCACCCAAGCACGTCATCTGGTCGAAACCCGCAATATGGTCCAACTCTCCACCGGCGATATGCTGCGTGAAGCCAAGGACAGCGGCACAGAGATGGGCAAGATCGTTGCCGACGTTATGGACCGTGGCGCGTTGGTCACCGATGAGATCGTCATCGGCCTGATCCGCGAAAAGCTGTCTGATAAGGCCGCGCATGGCGGTTTCATCTTTGACGGTTTCCCACGCACCTTGGCACAGGCCGACGCGCTGGCTGATTTGATGGCGCAAGAAGGTCAGACCCTTGATGCCGTGATCGAGATGAAGGTCGACGATGAGGCGCTCGTTGCCCGCATCACCGCCCGCTCAACCTGCGCAAGCTGCGGTGAGGTCTATAACGACCTGACTAAGCCGATCCCCGAAGATGGCAAATGCACCAACTGTGGCGGGACCGAGTTTAAGCGCCGCGCGGATGACAATGAGGAAAGCCTCAAGACCCGTCTGATGGCCTATTACAAGCAGACCTCCCCGCTGATTGGCTACTACTACGCCAAGGACATGCTGAGCGGTGTGAATGGTCTGGGCAAGATCGACGAAGTCCGTGCCGAGATCGCGGGCGTTCTAGACGCCTGATATGCCTGCCGAAAGGGAAGGGGGTGCCGCTCGCTTTCCTCAGACAGCGCCACAGTAGCACAGTTTTGCGCAGCGGCTTGACGCCCTGCGCAAAACCTCATAGTCACCCCTATCTCGAAAGAGAATCAAATTGCGGCACGGGCCCGGCCTATCCCCGCAAGATCACCTGATCAGCCTCAGCCCGATGGCCTTATCGCCTCGGGCTTGTGTTGTGAAAAAAGGGTCTGGAACGACGGACCCGCAACGAAAAGGAATAGCTAACGTGGCACGTATTGCCGGCGTAAACATCCCGACTGCAAAGCGGGTTCCAATCGCCCTCACCTATATCACCGGTATTGGCACTTCTTCCGCCAAAGCCATCTGCGAAGCCGTTGGCATCGACGCGACGCGCCGGGTTAACGAACTGTCGGACGCCGAAGTTCTGGCCGTTCGTGAGCACATCGACGCGAACTACACCGTCGAAGGTGACCTGCGTCGTGACACGCAGATGAACATCAAGCGCCTGATGGACCTTGGTTGCTACCGTGGCCTGCGCCACCGTCGTAACCTGCCCGTCCGTGGTCAGCGTACCCACACCAATGCTCGCACCCGCAAAGGCCCCGCTAAGGCCATTGCTGGCAAGAAGAAATAAGGGAGGGTCTGATCAATGGCACGCGATAAGACAAAGACCAAGCGTAAGGTCAGCAAGAACATCGCCGCAGGTGTGGCGCATGTGAACAGCTCCTTCAACAACACCAAGATCCTGATCTCGGATGTGCAGGGCAATGCAATTGCATGGTCCTCTGCCGGCACCATGGGCTTCAAAGGGTCGCGTAAATCGACACCTTACGCAGCTCAGATGGCCGCCGAAGATGCAGGCCGTAAGGCTCAGGATCACGGCGTCAAGACGCTGGAAGTTGAAGTGCAGGGCCCCGGTTCCGGCCGTGAATCCGCACTGCGCGCACTGGCTGCCGCTGGTTTCAACATCACTTCGATCCGTGATGTGACGCCAATGGCGCACAACGGCTGCCGCCCGCCAAAGCGCCGCCGCGTTTAAGACAGCAATTTGCTATATGGGGCCGCGTGTTTTGCACGGCCCCATACCGCTTTTCAGAAACCTCGAGCGTTTGTGTCATTTGGACATGAGGCACAAACAAGGATGGAGGGACGCATGATCCACAAGAATTGGGCTGAATTGATCAAGCCGCAACAGCTTGACGTCAAGCCGGGCAATGACCCAGCCCGTCAGGCCACAGTAATGGCCGAACCGCTGGAGCGGGGCTTTGGCCTGACGCTCGGCAACGCGCTGCGCCGCGTGCTGATGTCCTCGCTGCAGGGTGCGGCGATCACATCCGTACAGATCGACAACGTGCTGCACGAGTTTTCCTCCGTAGCCGGTGTGCGCGAAGACGTAACCGACATCATCCTGAACCTCAAAGGCGTCAGCCTGCGCATGGAAGTCGAAGGGCCCAAGCGCCTGTCGATCTCTGCAAAGGGTCCGGGCGTTGTGACCGCCGGTGACATTTCTGAATCCGCCGGTATCGAGATTCTGAACCGCGAGCATGTGATCTGCCACCTCGACGATGGTGCAGATGTCTACATGGAGCTGACCGTCAACACCGGTAAGGGCTATGTCTCGGCTGACAAGAACAAGCCCGAAGATGCGCCTATCGGTCTGATCCCGATCGACGCGATCTATTCCCCGGTCAAGAAGGTCTCCTATGACGTTCAGCCCACCCGTGAGGGCCAGGTGCTGGACTATGACAAGCTGACCATGAAAGTGGAAACAGACGGTTCCATCACGCCGGATGACGCCGTGGCCTTCGCCGCGCGTATTCTGCAGGACCAACTGGGCATCTTCGTCAACTTCGACGAGCCGGAATCGGCGTCCCGTCAGGACGACGACGATGGGTTGGAATTCAACCCGCTGTTGCTCAAGAAGGTCGACGAGCTGGAGCTGTCGGTCCGTTCGGCAAACTGCCTGAAGAACGACAACATCGTCTACATCGGCGATCTGATCCAGAAGACCGAAGCCGAAATGCTGCGCACGCCGAACTTTGGCCGCAAGTCCTTGAACGAGATCAAGGAAGTGCTGTCGGGCATGGGTCTGCACCTTGGCATGGACGTCGAAGACTGGCCGCCAGAAAACATCGAAGACCTCGCCAAGAAGTTCGAGGATTCGTTCTAAGAGACACGGCCCCGGAAACTTTCAAAGTTTCCGGGCCGATTTCTTCAACGGAAATCGGGCACCGTTACGACTGGGCGCACGCCCCAAGGAGAGCCCAAGACACGCATCGCGGGCCAGACAAAGCAAAACCGCCCGTAGAGGGCATCAAATTGGAGACTAAGAAATGCGTCACGCACGTGGATACCGCCGCCTGAACCGTACACATGAACACCGCAAAGCGCTGTTCTCGAACATGGCAGGCTCGCTCATCGAGCATGAGCAAATCAAAACAACCTTGCCGAAAGCCAAGGAACTGAAGCCGATCATCGAAAAGATGATCACGCTGGCCAAACGTGGCGATCTGCACGCCCGTCGTCAGGCCGCGTCGAAGCTGAAAGAAGACCAGTATGTCGCGAAACTGTTCGACATCCTCGGCCCGCGCTACAAAGACCGCCAGGGTGGTTACGTTCGCGTTCTGAAAGCTGGCTTCCGCTATGGTGACATGGCGCCAATGGCGATCATCGAATTCGTCGACCGCGACCGCGACGCCAAAGGCGCCGCAGACAAAGCGCGTCTGGCTGAAGAAGACGCCGCGGAATAAGATTTCGCAGATTGCGGATTGGAAAGCCCTGCCATTTGGCGGGGCTTTTTCTTTTGGGGCAGAGGGAAAGGGAGTTGCACCAGGGAGGGTGGCTGCGCATATCAGGAAGCATGAGATACTTTATGATGCTCTTGATGCCGGCGCCGGCAACTTCGGCCGCGTCAACGCGATTGAGGTTGGGACCGCTGGTCATAGGGGCTGCATCAAGCATGACAGGCCATCTGCGCCCGTATCATGAGGCAAACGCCGTAACCGGCGCGGGGGCTTAGGGGGCAGCATGGCAGATTTATTCGGCGACAGCGAGACGGTAGCAGAGAGCGGACACCGTCCATTGGCAGATCGTTTGCGTCCGCGCGCCTTGGTGGAGGTTATCGGGCAGGACCAAGTGCTCGGCCCAGATGCGCCGCTGACGGTAATGCTCGCCTCGGGTGCATTGTCGTCGCTGATCTTTTGGGGGCCGCCAGGGGTGGGGAAAACCACCATCGCGCGTCTGCTTGCAGATGAAACCGATCTGCATTTTGTGCAGATTAGCGCGATTTTCTCGGGCGTGCCGGAACTGCGCAAGGTTTTTGACGCGGCCAAGCTGCGGCGGCGACAGGGGCAGGGGACGCTGCTGTTTGTCGACGAAATCCACCGCTTTAACAAAGCGCAGCAGGACGGGTTTTTGCCGCATATGGAGGATGGGACGATCCTCTTAGTCGGTGCCACAACGGAAAACCCCAGCTTTGAGTTAAATGCCGCTGTGCTATCCCGCGCGCAGGTGCTGGTTCTGGAACGCTTGCCGCATGACGATCTGGAACGTCTGGCGCAGCGGGCCGAGCAGGAGTTGGGCAAACCGCTGCCATTACAGCCCGAGGCGCGTGAGGCGCTGTTGGAAATGGCCGATGGGGACGGGCGCGCTTTGCTAAACCTGATCGAACAGGTGACCGCGTGGAAGGGCGATGGCTTGCTCGACAAGGCGGGCCTGTCCAAGCGCCTGATGCGCCGCGCGGCGCAATACGACAAGTCAGGCGATTCGCATTACAACCTGATTTCGGCGCTGCATAAGTCCATGCGAGGGTCCGACCCCGACGCGGCGCTTTATTGGCTGGGGCGGATGTTGGAGGGCGGCGAAGACCCTCGCTACCTGATGCGCCGCATCACCCGGATGGCGGTCGAGGATGTGGGGCTTGCCGACCCACAAGCGCAGGCCTTTTGCCTGCAGGCTTGGGAAACCTATGAACGGCTCGGCAGTCCCGAGGGGGAATTGGCCATCGCGCAAGCGTTGACCTACATCTGCCTCGCCCCGAAATCCAACGCCGTCTACAAGGCCTACAAGGATGCGCGCAGGCTGGCCCGCAGCACCGGGTCAGAACCACCGCCCAAACACATCCTCAACGCGCCGACCAAGCTGATGAAAGAGCAGGGCTACGGCAGCGGCTACGCCTATGACCATGACGCGGAGGACGGATTCTCGGGCCAGAACTACTTTCCCGATACGATGGAGCGACCCAGCCTTTATGAGCCGGTCGAACGGGGCTTTGAGCGCGAGTTGAAAAAGCGACAGGATTACTTTGCGGGGCTACGGGCCAAGCGGAAAACTTGACTCCGGCGCGCGTGCGCGCGATGGGGTGTCGATGATGAAAACACTGATCATGGTGGCCCTCGGCGGCGCTCTGGGCGCGAGCCTGCGGTTCCTTGTCGGTCTCGCGGTTGGCTTTCCTTTGGGCACCTTGGCGGTCAACGTCAGTGGTTCTCTGGCCATCGGTTTGGTTTGGGTGCTGCTGGCGGAGAAATCGTCGCTGTTGCTGCCCTTCCTGATGACGGGATTGCTGGGCGGTTTCACGACCTTTTCGGCGTTTTCACTCGATACCCTGCGGCTGCTTGAAGCGGGCCGGGCAGGGGTCGCATTTTCATATGTGGGGGCCTCGGTGATCTTGTCGCTGGCCGCCTGTTTGCTGGGCCTCTGGGTGGCCCGAGAGGTGTTGGCATGAGCCGCGTACAAACTATTACCGTCGCAGTGGGCGATGGCGACCAACGGCTTGACCGTTGGTTCAAGCGGATGTTTCCGCAGATCAATCAAGGGCTCATCGAGAAGATGTGCCGCAAAGGCGAAATTCGCGTAGATGGCGGCCGGGTTAAGGCCAACACTCGGCTGGAGGCGGGCCAAGAAGTGCGCGTGCCGCCGCTGCCTGATAGTGCGCCCCCGCCGCCGCCAAAGCGGACGCGGATCACCGATGCCGACGCCAAGATGATCCGCAACTGTGTGATCTACCGCGACGAGCATGTGATTGCGCTGAACAAGCCGCCCGGTTTGGCGGTGCAAGGTGGCTCGGGCCAAGCGGATCGCCATGTTGATGCGCTGTCCGAGGCGCTGATCTTTGACGCTGAAGAAAAGCCGCGTCTGGTGCACCGGTTGGACCGCGATACTTCTGGTGTGCTTCTGCTGGCGCGGACTCGTCTGGCAGCCAAGGCGCTGACGGCCGCAATGCGCCACCGTGAAACGCGCAAGATTTACTGGGCCATCGTCGCGGGTGTGCCGACGCCCTATCTGGGCGAGGTCAAATATGGTCTCGTCAAAGCCGGTGGTCATGGCCGCAGTGGTGAAGGCGAGAAGATGATCGCCGTGCATCCACGCGACATGGACGCGACGCCGGGCGCGAAACGGGCGCATACGCTTTACGCCACGCTGTTCCGCGTCGGTTCGCGCGCCTCTTGGGTGGCGATGGAGCCGGTCACAGGCCGCACGCACCAACTGCGCGCGCATATGGCCGAGATCGGGCATCCGATTGTCGGTGACGGCAAATACGGCGGCTCTGGGCAGGAAAACCTCGGCGACGGCTGGGGGGCGCAACTGGGCGGGATCATCTCGAAAAAGCTGCATTTGCACGCGCGGATGATGCGTTTTGAGCATCCCCACACCCGCAAGCCGGTGACCATCACCGCTGAACTGCCCGAGCATATGGCGCATAGCTGGGACACCTTCGGTTGGACCGAGGACCTGGCCGATGAAGACCCCTTTGAGGCGCTGCAATGACCAAGCCACTGCGATTGGTGATCTTTGATGTCGATGGCACATTGGTCGACAGTCAGGGTGACATCGTCGCGGCGATGACGGCGGCCTTTGCGGCTGTCGAAGCGCCTGTGCCGACACGGGCCGAAGTCCTGTCGATCGTCGGCCTGTCGCTTGATGTGGCGATGACGGTATTGGCGCCCACGCGGTCTGCCGGGGATCACATCGCGATGGTTGAGGCCTATAAGGCCGCCTATATGTCGCTACGGGCCGAGGCAGGCGTGGCGCAATCGTCGCCGCTCTATCCCGGTGCGCTAGAGACATTGCACCGCTTGCATTCCGAGCCGGAAGTGCTGTTGGGCGTGGCCACGGGGAAGTCGAAGCGCGGGTTGGATAAGCTGATCGCCGGGCATGGGCTGGAAGGGCTGTTCGTCACCCAGCAGGTCGCTGATTTTCACCCGTCCAAGCCGCATCCTTCGATGATCCATCAAGCAATGACCGATGCCGGGGTGGGGCCAGAGACGACCGTGATGATCGGAGACACTTCTTTCGACATGGACATGGCCGCCGCTGCTGGGGTGACCGGGATCGGCGTCAAATGGGGCTATCACAGCCCGGATAAATTGGCCGCTGCCGCGCATCTTGTTGAGGATTTCTCGGCGCTGCCTGCCTTGCTGGAACAGATCTGGAGCATTCCCGCATGAGTGACTGGAAAGCGAAGCGTTTTTGGAAAGATGCCGACGTGGTTGAGGTCGATGGCGGTTTTACCGTCGAGCTTGATGGCCGACGTGTGAAAACGCCAGCCAAACGCCCGCTGACCCTGCCGACCCGCGCCATGGCAGAGGCTGTGGCCGCCGAATGGCAGGCGCAAGAAAAGCAAATCGACCCACGGACCATGCCGGTGACAAAGACCGCCAACGCAGCGATTGATAAGGTCGCGGTGCAACAGGACGAAGTCGTCGCCATGCTGGCCGCTTACGGCGATAGTGATCTGCTGTGCTACCGCGCCGACAACCCCGAGGAATTGATGGCACGACAGGCGGCGGAGTGGGATCCGATGCTAAACTGGGCAGCCGCGTTCCTTGGCGTCAAGCTGGAGACGCGGCAGGGCATAATGCATCGGCCACAATCGCCTGAAGCGTTAGCTAAGATGCACCGTCGGACGGCAGAGTTGGATGCGTTTGAATTGGCGGCTTTCCATGATCTCGTCAGTCTGACCGGGTCACTGGTGTTGGGGCTTGCTGCCGCTGAACAGGCGTTTGACCCCCAAGAGATATGGGCACTTTCGCGGCTTGATGAGAACTGGCAGGCCGAGCAGTGGGGCCGCGATGACGTGGCCGAGGCGGAAGCCGAAATTAAGCGGCAAGCGTTTTTACATGCATGTGCAATGATCGTGCTTTCCAAGGCTGCTTAACTTGCTAAAAGCTTTCCGCGATTATGGAAATTCGCGATTTAAATTTGCCCAACGCGCCCTTGACCTTCAAACCTGAATCCGCCCACACTGCTTTCCATTGAGCAGGGGAGACCCTGCGCATGATCGCTTTCGGCGTCACCTGACGTCGGATTAACCGCCAGTGAACGTGGCGGACTATCAGGAAGAGGTAAAAATGAAAAAAACCGTAATTTTTGGCGCGCTGACCGTTGCTGGCCTTGCAGCCGGTGCTGCTGGCGCTGCCACGCTCGACGACGTTAAAGCCCGTGGCAAGCTGAACTGTGGCGTGACCACAGGCCTTGCTGGCTTTGCCGCGCCGAACGCCAATGGCGAATGGGAAGGTTTCGACGTGGCCGTGTGCCGTGCCGTTGCCGCAGCCGTTCTGGGCGACAAAAACGCCGTGGAATTCGTTCCAACAACCGGCAAGACCCGCTTCACCGCGCTGGCCTCGGGCGAGATCGACTTCCTCGCACGGAACACCACATGGACCTTCAGCCGTGACACCGACCTGAAATTCGATTTCATCGGCGTGAACTACTACGACGGTCAGGGCTTCATGGTCCCCAAAGCGCTTGGTGTTTCTTCGGCCAAGGACCTCGACGGCGCGACCGTCTGCATCCAAACCGGCACCACAACCGAGCTGAACCTCGCGGACTTCTTCCGCAAGAACAACATCAGCTATGAGCCCGTTCCGGTTGAAACCAACGCCGAAGGCCAGCAGCAGTACCTTGCCGGTGCTTGCGATACCTACACCACGGACGCCTCCGGTCTGGCCGCGACACGCGCGACCTTTGAAACCCCCGGCGACCACATCCTGCTGCCCGAGATCATCTCGAAAGAGCCGCTCGGCCCGCTGGTCCGTCACGGCGACAACGAATGGGGCGATATTACCCGCTGGGTGCTGAACGCGTTGATCGCAGCCGAAGAGCTGGGCATCACCTCTGCCAACATCGAAGAGATGACCGGCAACACCAACAATCCCGAGATTGCCCGCCTTTTGGGCACCGAGGGCACGTTGGGTGAGATGATTGGTCTCGACAATGAGTGGGCCAAGCGCGCGATCATGGCCGAGGGCAACTACGGTGAAATCTTTGCCAAGAACATCGGCGAAGAGACACCCATCGGTCTGGCACGCGGGCTGAACGCTCAGTGGACAGACGGTGGCCTGCTTTACGCACCGCCAGTACGCTAACTAAGATGTCAGGGGGCGCAGGAATTCCTGCGCCCCTTGCGCCTCCGAGCCGGGTAACCTGACGTTAGTTGATGCAAGTTACCCCAAGACGAAAAACAACGCGCTAAGAAGACAATAAGAACCCACGATCGACTAAACGATCAACGACCAAAAACGATTCGGCCAAGGTGCGCTAAATGCACCAATAAAAAACAAGCCGGAACACAGGGATACATACATGACGACATTCTCCGACCCTCCCAAGGCGTCGTTCCGGCCATCTATGCTGTTGAGCGACACCCGCTATCGGTCGATTACCTTTCAGGTTATCGCACTTGTGCTGCTGGTCACGGCGATCTGGTATCTGGGCTCTAACCTTGCCGCGAACCTGCGCGCTGCGGGGTTAAACATCTCATTCCAGTTCCTCGGTAACCCTGCGGGCTATGACATTAACCAAACGTTGATCCCCTACACCAGCCAGTCGTCGAACCTTCAGGCAGCTTGGGTCGGTATCATCAACACGCTGCTGGTGTCGTTTCTCGCCTGTCTGACTGCTACGCTCTTTGGCGTGGTCGCGGGGGTTCTACGCCTCTCGAACAACTGGCTCGTCCGCAAGTTGATGGCGGGCTACGTCGAGATCTTTCGCAACATCCCGGTGCTGATCTGGATTCTGATCATCTATACGATCATGACTGCCGCGATGCCTGCGCCTTCGGCTTTCCGGGGCGACGATCCCGCGTCTAGCATGATGCTCGGCTCTTTCGCCTTTACCAACCGCGGGGTTTATATCCCGGGGCCGGTTTGGGGGGCGGGATCAATGTTTGTGGTCGCGACGTTCATCGCCTCGATCATCGGCGTTTTTGCCTATCGCCGCTACGCGACCAAGCTGCTTTATGACACTGGGCGTCTGCTGCCGATGCTTTGGCCGTCGGTTGCGATCCTGTTGCTGCCGACGATTGTCGTGTTCTTTATCATGGGCATGCCGATTGGTTTGGACTACCCGGCACTCAAGGGGTTCAACTTCCAGGGCGGTATCCAGATCGGTGCACCGCTGATCGCACTGTGGTTCGCCCTGTCGATCTACACCGGTGCCTTCATCGCCGAGAACGTCCGCGCCGGCATTCAGGCCGTCAGCCGTGGCCAATCCGAAGCCGCCGCGGCCCTTGGTCTGCGTCCGGGCCGCGTAATGAACCTTGTGGTGTTGCCGCAGGCACTGCGCGTAATCATTCCGCCGCTAATCTCTAACTATCTTAACATCACCAAGAACTCATCGCTGGCGATCCTTGTTGGCTATGCTGACATCACCGCAACGCTGGGCGGGATCACCCTGAACCAGACCGGGCGAGCGATCGAATGTGTCGTTCTGCTCATGCTGTTCTACCTCGTGATTTCGCTGGGCATCTCCATGGTGATGAACGTCTACAATAACGCAACGAAGCTGAAGGAGCGTTAAGCCATGTCAGATACACATGCTGAATCCATCGCCTTCGTACGCGAATCCTCGCTGCCGCCTTCGGCCCCGCCGGACAAGGTTGGTGGCCCGCTGAAATGGGTCAAAGACAACCTCTTCCCCACATGGGCAAACGCCCTGCTGACGGTGGTGGCGCTTTATTTCCTGTATCTGCTGCTGTCAGGCTCTTTGCCCTGGTTGCTCAATGGGGTCTGGTCAGCCAGCAGCCTGTCGGAGTGTCGTGAGATACTCGACGGCGCATCGGGGGCTTGTTTCTCGGTCATCAGTGAACGCTGGCATCAGCTGCTCTTTGGCTTCAAATACCCAAGCGATCAATATTGGCGACCGACCCTCGCGCTGGTGCTGCTGTTCATCGCCATTGCGCCCGTGCTCTTCATCGATCTGCCGCGCAAGCTGCTGTTCTTTACAGGCCTCTACCCGTTCCTTGCCTTCTGGCTGATCTGGGGCGGCCCGATCTGGGGGCCGATCTTTGCTCTGTTGGGCGTGATTGCGGGCTATGTTGCCTACAGCCGTTTGGTGCACAAAAGCTTTGCCATGGCCTTGGCCGGCGGCATCGTGGCTGCGGTGATCGTCTGGTATATCGGTGGCTTTATAGGGGAAGCGCTGCGCCCCGCGTCGCCGCTGCTTGAAGCGATCCCAAGCCGTGACCTTGGCGGCTTCATGCTCAACATGATGCTGGGCATCACCTGTGTGTCGCTCTCGCTGCCCATCGGCGTTGCACTGGCACTTGGGCGTCAGTCGCATCTGCCGATCGTCAAAGGCATCTGCGTGGTCTTCATCGAATTCGTGCGGGGTGTGCCGCTGATCACTTTGCTTTTCGTAGCGAACGTGATGCTGGCCTATTTCTTCCCACCGGGTTCGGGGGTCGATCTCTTCATCCGCGTGGTCATCATGATCACCATGTTCTCTTCGGCCTATATCGCCGAGGTGATCCGGGGTGGCCTCGCCGCACTGCCGAAGGGCCAGTATGAGGCCGCAGACAGCCTCGGGCTCGACTATGCGCAGGCGATGCGGTTGATCATCCTACCGCAGGCGATGAAGATCTCCATTCCGGGTATCGTCAACATTGCCGTGGGTCTGTTCAAGGACACCACGCTAGTCTCGGTCATTTCGCTGTTCGATATCATCGGCATGATCCGCGGCCCGATCCTTGCTTCGACTGATTGGAACGGCGTTTACTGGGAACTTTTCATGTTCGCCTCGTTGCTGTTCTTCATCGTTTGCTACGGCATTTCACAATATTCGCAGTGGCTGGAACGCCGTCTTGCGACTGACCATCGTTAAGGGAGGGTTCTCGCATGGCTGAGACCGCACAAATGAAAGTATCCGACGAAGTCGCGATCCGTATCGACAATATGAATAAGTGGTACGGCGCGTTTCACGTGCTGCGCGACATCGACCTGACCGTGCACCGCGGCGAGCGTATCGTGATTTGCGGGCCTTCGGGCTCGGGTAAATCGACGCTGATCCGCTGCATCAACGCGTTGGAAGAGCACCAGAAGGGGAGCATTGAAGTTGACGGCACGCTGCTTAGCTCGGACCTCAAGAACATCGACAAGATCCGCTCAGAGGTCGGCATGTGCTTTCAGCACTTCAACCTCTTCCCGCATCTAACGATCCTTGAGAACTGCACGCTGGCGCCGATCTGGGTCCGTAAAACGCCCAAGAAGGAAGCCGAAGAAGTCGCGATGCACTTCCTTGAGAAGGTGAAGATCCCCGATCAGGCCAACAAGTATCCCGGCCAGCTTTCGGGCGGGCAGCAGCAGCGTGTGGCGATTGCCCGTTCGCTCTGCATGCGCCCGCGCATCATGCTGTTTGATGAGCCGACATCGGCGCTCGACCCTGAGATGATCAAGGAAGTGCTCGACACCATGATCGAGCTTGCCGAAGAAGGCATGACGATGCTTTGTGTCACCCACGAGATGGGCTTTGCCCGTCAGGTGGCGAACCGGGTGATCTTTATGGACGAGGGTCAAATCGTTGAGCAGAACGAGCCGGAAGCCTTCTTCAACAACCCGCAAAGCCCGCGCACACAGTTGTTCCTAAGCCAGATTTTGGGTCACTGAAGCGGGTTACGGCCACATTCTAACAAAACGCCCCGGCCAATTGGTCGGGGCGTTTGCGTTTCAAACCAGTTGTTTTGGGACAGTGAAGGCGCGCAGCGCCCCGGTGCCGGGGGCGAGGTCCGCCCAATCGTCGATATCGAAATCCATCACCGTGGTCGCACCTGATGGATAGCGATCAAACGCATCTTGATCGGGCGTCTGCCGCAACAGCACCGCTGCGGCTGCGGCGATGCCGGGGTTATGTGCCACGAGCAGTACAGTATCGCCTTTTGCCCGCTGCCGAAGGTTTGAGATGATCTTCTCTGGCTCGGCAAGGTAAAGCTGTTGGAGATGATCGACCGTGCTGCTTTCAGGCAGGTCCAGAAGTGCGCAGGTCTCGCGCGTACGGGCAGCCGTCGAGCAAAGCACTGCGTCAGGCACCAACCCTTCGGACCGCAGCCAATTGCCAAGTGCTTCGGCAGCCCTACGCCCCCGTCTGTTCAGCGGACGATCGTGATCGCTGGTGCCGTGGGACCAGTCCGATTTCGCATGTCGCATTAGGATCAGGCGGCGCATGTCATTCCTTTCACTGCTCGGTCCATCATAGGCGCGAAGCAGGGGCAGGGGGCAAGGGCTTTGCCTCAGCCTTTGCGAATGATGCTGCCCGCGCCGTGTTCGGTGAACAGTTCCAGCAGGCAAGCATTGGGGGCACGCCCATCGAGAATTACCGCAGCACGCACGCCCCCTTCGAGCGCATCCAGCGCCGTCTGGACCTTGGGGATCATCCCGCCTGCGATGGTGCCGTCGGCGATCATCTCGTTGATCTGGCTCGCCGTCAGGTCGGTCACCACCTCGCCCGCGCCATCTTTGACGCCGGCCACGTCCGTCAGCAGCAGCAAACGGTCGGCCTTCAACGCGCCCGCGATGGCCCCGGCGGCGGTGTCGCCGTTGATGTTATAAGTTTCGCCGCCCCGGCCCATACCAAGCGGCGCGATGACGGGGATGATGCCCTTGTCCGCAAAGTCGCGCAGGATGCGTGGGTTCACTTGGGTCGGATTGCCCACAAGCCCAAGCGCCGGGTCTTCCGGCTCGCAGACAATCAGCCCGCTGTCCTTGCCTGAGACACCTACGGCGCGGCCGCCTTGTTCGGAAATGGCCTGCACGATCCGCGCATTGACGAGGCCGGAAAGGACCATCTCGACCACTTCCATGGTCGCGGCATCGGTGACGCGTTTGCCGTTCACGAACTCAGATTTAATGTTCAACCGCGCCAACATGTTGTTGATCATCGGTCCGCCGCCATGGACGATCACCGGGTTCACCCCCACCTGCCGCATCAACGCAACATCACGGGCGAATTCATCCATCGCTTCATCGCTGCCCATCGCATGACCGCCCAGCTTGATGACCACGGTGGCATCGGCATAGCGTTGCAAAAAGGGCAGGGCTTGGCTGAGGGTACGGGCAGTGGCGATCCAGTCGCGGTTCATGTCTTGCGTTCTCATCTGTTGACCCATGGGAAGCCGATAGCGGCGGAGGTGTTATACCAGCGTGGCGATGATGGCACGCAAGGTCGGGATGCCCCAGCCCTTTTCCGAAGACGTGACCACAATCTCAGGATAGGCGGCGGGGTGTTTGCTCAGCGCTTCTTTGACCTGTTCAAGGATCTTAGTGCGTTCGGCTTCTTTGACCTTGTCGCCCTTGGTCAAAACAACTTGAAAAGTCACAGCAGAACTGTCGAGCAGCGACATAATTTCGTTGTCGACCTTTTTAACCCCATGGCGCGCGTCAATCAGCACGAAAGCGCGGCGCAGGGTCTGACGGCCCGACAGGTACTGTTTCAGCAAACGCTGCCATTTTTCGACCACGGGCAGGGGGGCATTGGCATAGCCGTAGCCCGGAAGGTCGACGAGGTAGTGCTCCTCGCCAGCCGTAAAGAAGTTAATCTCCTGCGTACGACCTGGCGTGTTCGAGGCCCGCGCGAGCGCCTTCATGCCCGTCAGTGCGTTAATCAACGTCGATTTGCCCACGTTGGAACGCCCGGCAAAGCAGACCTCCATCCGGTCAGGGGGCGGCAGCCCGTCCATCGCCACGACACCTTTAACGAATGTCGTCTCGCCCGCGAAAAGCAGGCGGCCCTTCTCGGCGCTCGGTGCGTCAGGCTCTTCGGCGATGGTGTAGTTCACTTGCATCAAATTAGCTCCAGTTCGTCGCCCACGGCGATCTCTCCGCCCTCGGTGACGGTCAGGGTAACACCGAAATCTCGGTGACCCAATTGGTCAAGCGCGGCAAGCGTATCTACGTCGCGCGCGCCGGTGTCGGTGTTTACGGTCGTGGCAAGGCAGCGGGCGATGCGTTTAGACACATGCAGCCGGGCTCTGCCGATTTTCATGTCGCGCCCGAGCCATTCGAACTCATCCCAAGGGGCGGCGCCGTCAAACCAGATGTTGCCGCGCCAGCGGGCGGTTTGCAGCGAGCGACCGGCGAGGTCTTCGACAGCGGTGTGCGAGGCAAGGCTGTTAAGCGAGAGGGTCGGCTCAGTGCTGTCGGTATAGCCGCGGCCATCAAGGCGCAGGATGTCCGCCGGGGCGGCCCGGCCCTCGGCCACCAGCGGGCGTACCCAATCGAGGAACTGTGCTTTGTCGCGGGCCGGGTGAAAGGTAATTTCCCCGCATTCCGGATGCCGCAGGGTCAGCATCTCGGTCGCCTCATCCAGTTCGGCGGTAATCGCCTGCAACTGCGGAGAGGACGCGCCACGCGTAAAGTTCAAACACCGCGCCCAATCGCCGGGCACGGCTTTGGAGGCATCATGCGCCACGGCCCAAAGCCGATCGTAAGGCATGGATTGCCCGGCGCGCAGGGTCACACGCTCAACCGTCTCGCGGCCATGGGCCTTGAGCGGATGCCGGTTGAGCGCGGTGACCTGCATCACTTTTTCGACTTGCCCGACTTGGGCTTGGCGTCTGCATTGGCCGCATCACCCTTGGGCGTACGTTTGAAACCGCCCGCGATGTTGCCCCAAAGGTCAGGTTTGTACCCCTGGCTGCGCATGATCAGGTACTGCTGCGTAAAGGTGATCGTGTTGTTCGCGATCCAGTAAACGACAAGACCACTCGCAAAGCCACCCAGCATGAACATGAAGACCCAAGGCATCCAAGCAAAGATCATCTGCTGTGTTGGATCGGTGGGCGCGGGGTTCAATTTCTGCTGCAAGAACATGGAGATACCCAACAGAAGCGGCAGGATTCCGATGAATACCAACGCCAGCATCGAGCCAGGCTCAGGCGCCGCATAGGGCAGCAGACCCCAAAGGTTCATGATCGAGGTTGGATCGGGCGAGCTAAGGTCTTGGAACGGGCCAAAGAAAGGTGCGTGGCGCAGTTCGATCGTGACAAAGATCACCTTGTAGAGGGAGAAGAAGATTGGGATCTGCATCAGGATCGGCAGACAGCCCGCAGCGGGGTTCACCTTGTTCTTTTTATAGAGCTCCATCATGCCCTGCTGCATCTTCTGACGGTCGTCGCCAGCTTCTTTCTTCAGCTTCTCCATCTCGGGCTGAAGCTCCTTCATCCGCGCCATGGAGACATAGGATTTATAGGCCAGCGGGAAAAGCAGCGCCTTGATCAGCAGCGTCAGGCCGATGATCGCGACGCCCATGTTGCCGATAAGCTGGTTGAGGTTGTGCAGCAGCCAGAAGATCGGCTTGGTCAGGAAAAAGAACCAACCCCAGTCGATGCTATCGATGAATTTGGCGACACCGGCAGATTGATAATCCTGCAGTGTTTCCCATTCCTTTGCACCTGCGAAGAACTTGCTGGAACTGCTGACGCTTTCACCTGCGGCGACCGAGCGGGTCGGCTGGCGGGTGAAGGCGCGGTATGTGTCGGCACGCGGGTCGTAGGTGAGGGCTTGTTCAAAAGCCTCGCCCGCCCCGGGGATCAGCACGGCCTGCCAGTAGTGATCGGTAAAGCCGACCCAACCTTCCGTGACCCCTTCGGTGACCACAGCAGGGCGGCCCCAAGTGCTGTTTACATCGGCCTCAGCGATATCGTCCCAATCGATTTCCGACAGCTCGCCGTTGGCCATAGACACGGCCCCCTCATGCAAGATGAAGAAGCTTTTCAGGTCTTCAGGCAATCCGTGCTGGGCGATCATGCCAAAAGGGGCAAGGTTGACCGGCGCGTCGCCGTTGTTGGTGACGCTCTGAGTGATGTCGAACATATATTCGTTATCGACTGAGATGGTGCGGTTAAAGATCTGACCCGCGCCGTTATCCCATGACAGGGTGACCGGGCTGTCGACACCCAGCGTCTCACCTTCGCTTAGTGTCCAAAGAGTATCGACACCGGGTACGGCATCAGGGGCGAGGCCAGAGCCTGCGGCCCAGCCGTGTAGTGCGTAATAGGCGTCGCTCGATCCTTCGGGAGACAGGAGGGTAACCACCTCGGCGTTTTCGTCGAGCGTGGTCTGGTAGTCATTCAATTTCAGATCATCGATCCGACCGCCCATGAGCGAAATGGAACCGCTAACCTTATCAGTCGCGATGGCCACGCGAGGGGCATCTGCCAAAGCCGCGCGGCGGCCTTGGGGAGCGGCGCCTTCGCCATTGTCCGTGCCAGGTGCAGCAGCCGTATCGGCCGGGGAGGCTGGAACAGAGGTGCCGTCTTCGGCTTGGCTCATTTCAACGCTGTTCTCTAGCGCGGGATCGGCTTCGGGGGGCGGGAACAAAAGGAACCACACGAGGATGACGGCAAAACTGAGCGCCGTGGCAAGGATGAGATTCTTGTTCTGTTCGTCCATGGGGACAGCCACCTGATGTCTTTGAATATCACGGGGGTTCAACAGAGTGCGGGGCCAAAGGTCAAGCGGAATCGGGCAAGCCCATAGGGTGTAAGGCGGGGTTTCGACCCATCGGGCATGGGGCTTGAGGCGTTTTGCCGGGGTCAATTGTGAGCAGTTGGCCGCGGATCGGTTAGGAGGTTTAGCGAAGGGTGATATGTTTCTGTAAAATTTCAAGCGCTACCCGTGCTTTGGTGTATCTCGGCTGAATGCGCTGTCGGTAGCATAAAGCGTGCAGGGCAGCCCCCTAACTCGCGGAGTAGATCAAGCGCGCTAGGTCGCGCGCCCGTCCATAATGCGTGGAACGTCTTGTAACTTAGCATTGTGGCGGGAGATCCAGTCGAGCGTCTGCTCAAACGGCATGGGACGTGCGATGCCGAATCCCTGCACATGGTCACAGCCAAGCTGCGCCAGCAATACATGCTCCCCTACCGTCTCCACACCTTCGGCAAGGGTTTCGACCCCGAGCCGTTCAGCCATGGTAAGAATGGCACCTATCATCCGCTGTTGATCCGGGTCGCGATCTGCCTTCATGACAAAAGAGCGATCAATTTTAATGCGGCTCACCGAGAAGCGACGGATCGAAGCAATGGAGGCCTGGCCAGTGCCAAAGTCGTCAAGATCAATGCGGCATCCTAACTTGCCCAAAGCGTTGATATTGCGGGTAATCACGTCATCGGGCGCGGATGCGACAACAGTTTCCAGGACTTCGACGGCAAGCCTGTCGGGGGTCAGTTCAAAACGGTCCAGCTCCCAAGAGATTTTGTCGATCAGCTGGGGATTGGCAAGTTCGCTTCCCGCGAAGTTTACGCCAACCTGTGGGACTTCTGTTCCAGAGCTATCCCAAGCTTTAAGTGCGGCAAAAGAGTGATACATCATCACCTCAGCCAAACGCTCCAAAAGGCCAGCCTCTTCGATGGCAGGTAGGAAATCTGAGGGGGGGATCATGCCGCGCACCGGGTGGTTCCAGCGCGCGAGGGCTTCAAAGCCGGTGATTTGTCCCGTGTCAGTCGATATCTGCGGCTGAAACCACGGCTGGATTTGGCCGCCATCCAATGCCTGCACGACGTCCTCGCGCAGCTCTGTGCGGCTTTCGGTATCGCGGCGCATCTGGTCTGAGAAGGCGCGAATGGAGGAGGGGCCACGACGTTGAGCGGTGCGTAGGGCCGTGGCAGCGGCGGCAAGCCACGCCGCACCGTCCACGCCCGGCGCGCGGGTGTTGAGGCAAAAGCCGACTGAGGCGCTGAGATAGACGGTCACCCCATCGACGGAGATAGGTTCTTCCAGTACAGCCTGAAGCCGCCCCGCAAGCTGGATACAAAGCTCAAGATCAAGCTGGCGCACTGGGGCCATACAAATGGCGAAGCGCGCCTCGCCCATTTTGCCAATATTGTCGTCATCGCGCAGGACGCTGATCAAACGTTCGCCGCTCTGCCGAGCGATTGAATCGGCAGTTCCATGACCGTAACGTTCTGTAATCTTGTCAAACTCTTCGAGCGAGATGAAGAAAGTCGCCGACAACCGCCCCTGCGCTTTGGCGCGTTGAAAAACTTGTTCGGTCAATTCCTCAAAGGTACTGCGCTGCAGCATACCGCTGACTGCGTCACGGGGTAGCGCCAGCCTGTCGCCAAACCGCTGCCCCGCAAGATAGAGCAGTGGCAAAGCCGCGGAGGCCGTGATCAGGGCCAATTCACCCCCGAGCCAGAACGCGACAAGTGTCATTGCAGGAAGGAAGGCCAGAGCCGCTTGACCACTTAGCAAAGCGGCGAGTGGCTGGCGCAAATGCGCCAGCCGAGTAAGCTGGTAGAATGCCATCGCGATATCCCTTCCATTATCGCGCAATGCCTGCGCTGTTGAGGGACCAATATCGCCTTTAGGATGTGTCGTGGGTTAACAGAGACCGCTTTTCATGCAATTTCTTATCTAAAATTGTTCTTGTTACGTACGCTCTACGTTCCGCATTAACCCTGCGAAGTCGAACAGGCCTGGATCAAGCAAATGGGAGGGGCGGGCGTTCATCAAAGCACGGAACATCACCTGCCGGCGACCGGGGCTATTGGCCTCCCAGCCGTCCAGAATCGTCTTAACCTGCTGGCGCTGTAGCCCATCCTGTGACCCGCAAAGATCGCAAGGAATGATCGGGTAGTTCATTGCGGTGGCGAAGCGCTCGCAGTCGCGTTCGGCCACATGGGCAAGGGGGCGGTAAAGGAACAGATCGCCTTCTTCGTTTACCAATTTTGGCGGCATCGTTGCCAGCCGCCCACCGTGAAAGAGGTTCATGAAGAAGGTTTCTAAGATGTCATCCCGGTGATGGCCCAGCACCACAGCAGAGCAGCCTTCTTCGCGCGCAATTCGGTAGAGATTCCCACGGCGTAAACGACTGCAGAGAGCGCAAAACGTGCGCCCGGCGGGGATCTTGTCCATGACGATTGAGTAGGTGTCTTGGTATTCGATGCGATGGGGAACGCCCATCTTTTCAAGGAATTCCGGCAGCACGGTTGCGGGGAAGTTCGGCTGGCCCTGGTCGAGGTTGCAGGCCAAAAGATCGACCGGCAGCAGACCTCGCCATTGAAGTTCATGCAAGACCGCAAGCAGGGTATAGCTGTCTTTGCCGCCCGACAGACAGACCAACCATTTGGGCTTCGGCGCGTCCTCGGCGGTCGACTCGATCATGCCGTATTGATCAATCGCCTCGCGGGTCATGCGGACGATGCGCTTGCGCAGCTTCTTGAACTCGGTGCTTTGCGGTGCGCCGGCAAAGAGGGGGTGAATCTCGTTGGTTTCGTCCAGCATCGTCTGTCTCTCACTATCAGCTTGGCTTCACCTAGGGCATTTTGCCCCTTTGCCGCAAGCGTTGCGCTAATCGGGGACGTTGTCGATTCCACTGCGGCCCCAAGGGTGGCAGCGGGCGATGCGCCGCGCGGCCAGCCATCCGCCCCGCAGCCCGCCGTGTTTTTGCAAGGCTTCCAGCGCATAGGCACTGCAGGTGGGCTGGTAACGGCAATTGTATCCAACCCAAGGGCTAAAAAGTAGACGGTAGCCGCGCACCGGCAGGGCAAGCAGCGTGGCAAATGGGGTCATTTGCGCGCCCCATGAAGGATATCGAGTGCGCGTGTGAGATCGGCAAGCAGCTGATCGAAGGACAGAGCGGCAGTCGCCTCGCGCCGCCCGACAAAGACATAGTCCATGCCCGCAAGTCCGGCCTGCGGCAGGGTCAGCCGGGCGATTTCACGCAAACGGCGCTTGGCGCGGTTGCGGGCCACGGCATTGCCGACCTTCTTTGAGCAGGTGAAGCCCACGCGAATGGGGGCCGCGCTGGGCTCATCCTCCCGGCGGGGTCGCATTTGTAGGATAAAACCGGGAGTCGCCACACGTTTTGCACGGCTGGCACGCTGGAAATCCGGCCGTTTGGTCAGGGTTTCCAGACGCAGAGAAGCCGCCGGGGCAGGGTTCCCCTTTGTGGCGCAAATGCCATCCAAGGGTGCCTCCGGCGGTATCATATTCTGGTTCCGAAGATCGAAGGCGCTTACGCGCTCAGCGATTTCCGGCCCTGTGCGCGGCGCGCATTGATGATCTTACGGCCGGCTTTGGTGGCCATACGCGCGCGGAAACCGTGGCGCCGCTTGCGCACGAGGTTCGAGGGTTGAAAGGTGCGTTTCATCGCTCCGTCTCCATTTAAAGCTGGCTGGGCACGGAATCACTCATGAGTTCCACCGCGGCCAGCGTCAATTCAAGCCCGTCCTCTAAAGCGGTGGCGCGCGCAAGTCAAACCCCCTGACAGGGAAAAATGTGCCCTTTGCAACAAAATGCCGGTCCGTACGGGCCAAATTGTTTCAGTTCGCCCCTCTACCCTGCAAAAACGGCCCTTTGCGCACAAGCTCTATCAAGTGCGTGTGAGGAGCCTGTTCCTGCGCACAGCTTCACGCCATCATTAAGGTAACGACAAATGGTCTGATGTAGGCCCAGTGAAAGTGTTGAAATGAGCCGCGAAGACCAAAGTACGCCCGCGCTGACGCGTTACCTGCCCCTTGCGGTGATCCTAGTGGTCGCCGCCATCGGCGCGTTTACCCTGCGTGATTACCTGAGTTTCGACGCCCTGCGTGAGAATCGCGAGGCGCTGATCGCCTTTCGCGACAACAACTACCTGCTGACCGCGCTGGCCTTTGTTGCCGCCTATGTAGTGATCGTGGCATTCTCCCTTCCGGGGGCCACGGTGGCGACATTAACGGGCGGCTTTCTGTTCGGGCTGTTTCCGGGTGTTCTTTATAACGTGGGTGGGGCCACACTCGGCGCAATCGTGATCTTTCTGGCGGCGCAATGGGGCCTGGGCGACCGGCTGAAAGAACGGATGGATGCCGCAGAAGGGGTGGTGCGCAAGATCAAGGCAGGGATCGACGATAACCAGTGGTCGATGCTTTTCTTTATCCGGCTCGTGCCGGTGGTGCCGTTTTTCGTTGCGAATCTGGTGCCCGCATTCCTTGGCGTACCGCTGTTTCGCTTCGCGATCTCGACGTTTTTCGGCATCATGCCGGGGGCGCTTGTCTTTACCTCTGTCGGGGCTGGGCTAGGTGCAGTCTTTGCCCGAGGTGAGACGCCTGACCTCGGGATTATCTTTGAGCCCCATATTTTGCTGCCCATTCTGGGCCTTTGCGTTCTGTCGCTGCTGCCCGTGGCGATCAAGACATTTACCGGCAAGAAGGATCTGCTGAAATGACCAACCGTATCAAGACCGACGTTCTAATCATCGGCGCAGGCTCTGGCGGGTTGTCGGTGGCGGCGGGGGCCGTCCAGATGGGCGCGGATGTGACCCTACTTGAAGGGCATAAAATGGGCGGCGATTGCCTGAACTATGGCTGCGTGCCTTCAAAGGCGCTGATCAAGACTGGCAAGACCGCCCATGCCCAGCAGCACAGCGCACAATATGGGGTCGAGAATGCCGCCGGAGTGGTGGATTACGCCGCCGCCAAGGATCACGTGGCCGATGTCATCTCGCAAATCGCGCCGGTCGATTCGGTTGAGCGGTTTGAAGGCTTGGGCGTGCGGGTGATCCGCGAATACGGGCATTTCATTTCCGATAAAGAAGTGCAGGCGGGCGATACGATCATCACGGCACGGCGCATTGTCGTCGCTACGGGGTCGTCCCCGCTGGTGCCGCCGATTCCGGGGCTGAAGGATGTGCCCTATGAGACCAACGAAACGCTCTTCGACCTACGGGAAAAGCCCGAGCATCTGATCATCATCGGGGGCGGCCCCATCGGCATTGAGATGGCCCAGGCCCATGTGCGGATGGGCTGCAAGGTGACGGTGATCGAAGGCGATCGGGCGCTTGGCAAGGATGATCCGGAACTGGCTGAGGTGGTTCTTCAGACCATGCGGGACGAAGGCGTGATCTTTGAGGAAGGCAGCAACGCTGCGAAGATCAGCGGTCAAGCGGGCGCGATCACGGTTGAAACCAAGGATGGCCGGGTGATCAATGGCTCGCATCTGCTGATGGCCGTGGGCCGCAAAAACAACATTGACCGGCTCGACCTCGATAAAGCGGGAGTGGAAACCACCAAAGCGGGCATCAAGGTCGACGACAGTCTGCGCAGCAGCAACCGCCGTGTTTATGCCATTGGCGACGTGGCGGGCGGGCTGCAGTTCACCCATGTGGCGGGCTATCACGCCGGGGTGGTGATCCGCTCGATCCTCTTTGGCCTGCCGAGCAAGACCAAGTTGCACCATATCCCATGGGTCACCTATGCCGCGCCGGAGCTGGCGCAGGTCGGGCTGACCGAGGCGCAAGCGCGAGAGGAGCATGGGGAGAAGTTGGAGGTCGTGCGCTTTCACTACACCCATAACGACCGCGCAATAGCCGAGCGTCAGACCAAAGGGTTCATCAAGGTCATGGTGGTCAAGGGGCGCCCGGTGGGGGCCAGCATCGTCGGACATCAAGCAGGGGAATTGATCACCCTGTGGTCGCTTGCGCTGGTCAATAACATGAAGATGAGCCAGATTGCGGCTATGGTTGCACCTTACCCCACGATCTCGGAAATCAACAAACGCGCGGCGGGGGCCTATTTCAGCCCGCGCCTCTTCGAAAGCGCATTGGTAAAAACGGTTGTGCGCGCCGTGCAGCGCCTGTTGCCCTGAGAAAACGCATGATCCACTCGCTCTCTGGCCGTCTGCTGATCCTCACCACCATCTTTGTGATGCTGGCCGAGGTGCTGATTTTTGTCCCCTCCATCGCGCGGTTCCGCGAAGAATACATGCTGACGCGGCTGGAACGGGCACAGATCGCGTCACTGGCGCTGCTGGCTGACGACATGCTCGACCCGGAGCTGGAGGAAGAGCTGCTGCGCAACGCCGAGGTCTTCAACGTGGTGCTGCGCCGGGACGAGGCGCGGCAATTGGTGCTGGCCTCCCCTATGCCGCGCACGGTGTCGCAGACCTATGATCTGCGCGATGCCTCTGCGACGGTTCTGATCCGCGACGCGATGCTGCGTCTGTTCCGGCCCGGGAATGAGGTGGTGCGTGTGATCGGCGCCCCGGTGCGCGAGGCGGGGCTGCTGATCGAAGTCACGATGGAAACGGCACCGATGCGGGTTGCCATGCTCGACTATGGGATTCGCATCTTGATGCTTTCGGCGGTGATCTCCGTTATAACCGCGGTGCTCTTGTTCTTCGCCATGCGGGCCTTGTTGCTCAAACCGATCAAACGGGTCGCAGGGCATATGCAGCGCTACGCCGCGGCCCCCGAAGATGCGCGGCGGATCATTGAACCTTCGGCGAGCGTAACCGAATTGCGCGAGGCCGAAGAAGCGCTGAAAAAGCTACAGACGGACCTGACGCAGGCGCTCAAGCAGAAAGAGCGTTTGGCACAACTGGGCAGCGCGGTCAGCAAGATCAGCCATGATTTGCGCAACATTCTGACGTCGGCGCAGCTTTTCACCGACCGGATCGAGATGTCTGAAGACCCGACAGTCAAACGGATGGCCCCTAAACTTGTTGGCTCGATCACACGCGCGGTTCACCTATGCGAATCGACACTGGCATTTGGCAAAGCAGAAGAGCCGGGGCCCACGCTGACGCTGATGCTGCTAGAAGAGTTGGTGGAAGAAGTGATTGACGGCGAACGCCTGGCCGACCCTGAAAGCGACATCAGCTTTGCCGCCGACATCCCCGCCAACCTGACTGTGCGCGCCGACCCTGAACAAATGTACCGCGTTCTCGCAAATCTCATGCGGAACGCCCGACAGGCGATCACGGCCACCGGCAAACCGGGTGAGGTACATCTGCGCGCCGAGGACCGAGCAGAGGCGTGGTGCATCACCGTGAGCGATACCGGACCGGGCCTGCCGCCCAAAGCGCGCGAACATCTTTTTACAGCGTTTCAAGGGGGCGCGCGCAAGGGCGGTTCGGGGCTGGGGCTGGTCATCGCATCAGAGTTGGTGCGCGGCCACGGTGGCACTTTGGCCCTGCATAACACCGGTCCGGAAGGCACGGTTTTCGACATCACCCTGCCCAAGGGCGACGGCACTCTATAAACTTTCGCAGAAAATTGCATTTCCTTGAAACGAGGGCTTGCAACTCTCCGGGGCTAAGACTAAACCCCCGCTCAGTGGACCGATAGCTCAGCTGGATAGAGTACCTGACTACGAATCAGGGGGTCGGGGGTTCGAATCCTCCTCGGTCCGCCACTACCCGAAAAATTTAATAACACTGCGCCCGATGCGATATCGCTTCGACCTGTGTTATCCGTATGTGGGCGGATTTTAGAACGCCCATTCTCCATGCGGTTTGTCGAAGACGGAGTGCGTCTGCATCAGATGATCTATGCCGCGGTACATGTCGCCGCTTGAGCAGGACGTTATCTTGAGCAGTAGGTCATAGAGCCAAAGATACCGCGCGCGAAGACCTCAACGTTGTTTTTTGCATGAGCAGCCTTAGTCATAGACTGCGTGCGAAGCGTTTTGATTTAAAGTGAGCTCAGCTTTTTGGCGTGTAAAACTGAAGCCAGCATAAAATCTGCCTTAAAGGATCGCTAAATCGACCTTGGATTATTGAACTTCTTTGCACCTGAGGAGCTTTCAATTCCGATGCAGGGAGGAGATCTTTCTGGAAGGTCGTGAAACATCCGCCCGAACTTGGCGAAGCACTGGAAGACGTGTGATCAACGCTGCGAAAACCATCGTGGCCATGATCAGGATCAAAAGTTCACTATTCCACATGCACCATTCCTCCTACGGTATATTTAACAGACTAACGATTCGCATAACTAATAGGTTCCGCTAACGTACGGTGCAACTATCGGTTGAGTTCCTGTTAGCCGCGAACTTGTCGCTGCTAATTTGCATGTGCGGTAAAGAACGAAATCAGTCACGCTCAGTTCTTTTTCTGAACAACATACGGACAATCAAGAGTTACTGGATCGGCATATGCCATTGGCGCAGCTCCTAGATCGGCCAAGGCGAAGAGAAATTACGCGCGTTGGCCGTGAAAATTTGAACGCGCCCCCGCGCGCTGTCATGATGTGCCGCGCGCATTGCTTTCAAAGATGCTTTTCATATGGCTGTCGAACTCATTCCAAGTGATAACAGCCCGATTGCCCGCATGGCCGTCGTAATATGAGCGCCCCGTCGATGTTGGCAGTCCGGCCCAAATACGGGCGAGGTTCTCCATAAATCGATGGCGACTGATTTTGCCCTTCATAAAGGGGGTGAAGCCTGCATCTTCGAGTAGGATATCAGCAAGCAGGTCTTGGACTTGCGGGGTGAAGACATCATTCTTGCTGAGTCCCGCCTCAGTGACCAGTGTTTTCAATGTGTTGGGGATAAACTGATAGCGCCCGATGGCATGTGGCTGACCGGGAGTCGCCGAAATCCAGCGATAGATTTCGCCGATGGTCATGCCCGTGGGCCGCTTCGGCGGCCTGACCCGTGCGCCATGCTGGACCGCGTCATAGCCTTTAGCACCGGCCTCAGCCGAAGCTATTAGATGAAGGACGGCGTCGGATGGCCCGCCGCGTTTTGGAATGTAGAGCTTGCGAGGAGAGGGTGCGGCGGTCGTTTTAATCATGCTGCGATTAAGGTGAATACGGTCCTTTGAGGCAGAGGGCGATAGTGCAAAATTCAGGCCGGTAACGGCGATTTTTCTACTATCGAAACGGGCTAGGTCATCTGCATTTGCCGCCCCGGAAAAAGTCGTGGCGATCAGGCAAAAGGCAGTGCTGGCAGCAAGCATTCTCATCGGGGTTTCCTATCTAGGTTAGATATTGCGTTGACCCTGATTATGCGCCTTCAAAATCGATATTTCCTTAACACGGACAGATAGTTAGCCTGTCAAAAGGATAGGTATTGGTGCGCTTGGAGTAGCCACTTGTGCCTTAGGATCCGTGAATGGGGTTGAGCCACGTTCCAGATGCGCTTGGAACGTGGCCCTCCCTCATGGCTGAGTCTCCCGATCAGCTTCCGAGGAACTGGTCGAACTGGGTCCAGAGTGAATTGTCCAACAGTAGATTAAAGCGGAAATAGAACCCCTCGTCGTAGAGGCTGCTTTGCCCTGCCACCCGGCCGCGTGCTTTGTTGTAGCCAAGTGCGAGCAGGACACCTTTGCGCGGGGTGAAACCAAATTCCGCGCCAATCCCGTTAGAGGAGTTCCCTTCACTGTCCCACAAATGTGTGGCGTTCAGGCCAAGCTGGAAGCGATCATTGCCGAATTCGTAGTTCAGTCCTCCTTGAACCAGTTGTGTGGTGGTGTTGGGCGATGTTCCTGCTGCGGTGGCAATCTGCTGGTACTGACCAGCGTATTTGCCGTTAATCCGTAGGTCAGCGTCGATCTCGTAGTTCGCATCTACAGACCACAGGTGGGTTTCCGTGTTATTGTGCTGCTCCTCCAGCCGATGCTCATACCACGCCAGCACATCAAGGCGCGCGTTGTCCTTGGGGCGATAGGCGGCCCCAACACGGGTACGCAGACGGCGGGAGTTTTCGCTATTGCGGCGATCTAGTGCCGCACGGCTTCGCGCCAGAACTGTAAGATCGGGGGTTACGTTGCCTGCAATCCCGATGCTTGCGTAGTGAGTTTTGCCAGTCTTTTTCCATGTGGTTTCCAACTCAGCGTCACCGACCCAGTTGTCGTCTCCCGACTGCCAGCTCGTGCCGAGCGCGAGCGACGTTAATTCACCCTCTGCGGTGTCAAGGTTGCGGGAGTGCTCAAGATCAGCGCGGAAAGTCGTGCTTTGATTGATGTCCCAATTGACCGACATACCCTGCACCATATTGGTGTCGCCTGCGCCGCTGGCTTTGGTCATCTCGGTCCGGCCTGTAACCCACTCGTTTAAAGTGTAGGAAAAGCCATAGGCCGCGCGGGAGACAAGTTCATCGCTGCCGAACTGAAGCTCGATCTCGTTATAGACGCGCCAGCCGTTCTTAGGCTCGTCATATAGGCCCAGTGTAAGTTCGGTCGGGACGTCGCCGTTTAGCGGTGCGCGTAGTTTTGCTTCGATCACCGTGCCCGGGCGGGCCGCCGGCGCCCAATTTGCCCCGAGAACCAAAGCAGTTCTGCTTTCGTCGCTGCCGTCATTGCGGTCTCGGCTGTGTTCTAGGCCAATCTCACCGCGCAGGGTCTTGCTGAGGCGACGTGAATAGATCGCATCAAGGGTCAGCTGTTCGTTGTGGTTGACCCGATCACGGGTGTATTCGGCACTGAAAGCAATATCGCTGCGCTGGTCGATCTCTGCGCCATAGCTTAGACGGACTTGGCTGGTACCGGCGCGGGCCAGACCTCCCTGTGCGTGAAAGTCTTGCCCCGTATGGATGGCCTCGAAAGCGAAGTGACGCGTTTCGGTTTTCAGCTCATAGGACAAACGGGCTGCGGTGTCTTTCTCACCTATTTCATTTTCCGAACGGGCGACTTCGGCCTCCCAAATGCCGCCCTGACGGTCTTCGTGCTGCAGATAGGCAGCGTGCATCCGTTGGTGGGCCGTGTTGCCAAGCGGCGCATCGGCATGAACGGCGCGTGCCCCGATAGAAGTATTTTCAGAAAGGGCGTAGTTTACTTCGCCGCCATAAAGCCAGTAAGCCTCTGCACCATCGGGCTCAACTTCGTAGGTGACGCGGATCGACACGGGGTTGCCCTCAAGATCGAACTGGCGCACCGGTGTGTCAAAAGTGATCGTATTGCGGAAGAAGTCGAGTAGATAGTCCGTCCCGCGCAGCAGTGGCGTGGCTGTTAATATGTCGCCGCCGTCTTCATCTCGCACGAGGATTTCAACCCGCTCAGAGCCTTGCACATAACCGCTTAGGTCAAGGTCATAGGGGCCAGAGACCCCGCGACCACGGATTTCTTGCACTTGCTGTTCTTGTGCGGTCTGGGCTGCGAAGACAGTGACCGAGACGCGGTCGTTTTCCCAGTGCCCCTTGGCCCCGGTGGCGACACGGCGCAGATTCCCAAGTTTCAGCGCGCTGGCTTCCGGCTCGATGGCAATGTCGCCGTAGAGCATATAGGAGCGGCCTTTTTCCACCTTAACAAATAGATTGGACGTGGATTGCGCATCGGCTCCGCGTTCGGAGTTGTCGCCATAAACGGGGTAATATTCTTCGCCCCGGATGTCGCGGAACAAACGATCTTCTGTATCGCGGTCCGAATTGTAGCGTAGCGTCAACAGCGCATCGCCGCGGATCACACCTTTGAGGTAAAGTTCACCGCGCACACCTGTGGTGGTCTCTTCGAACGAACTGATGTGGTCCGTGTCGAGCACGTTGCCTGCATCACCGCTGAGCGATACTGCGCCCTCAATCACACCGATCAACACCCGTTCATTCAAGTCAGGGGTAAATGTCAGCGTCGCTTCGGCCTCGCCAAAGGAGGAGCGTACCGTGATTAAATCAGGGCCGGAGGCCTGCGGCGGGATCAGGTTAAAGGTTGCCTCACCATTGTCGAGGTACGCCTGCACACCGGGTGTGCTGCTGCGGATGTCAGTTACGTCCCAAAGCGAGCGTCGGGCAGAAAGGGTAACCGTGCCTGAGGCAGGCACCGGGCGACCACGGGCATCGAGAACGCGGACAACCACTGGGACCACAGAGGCCGGGTTCGCCGCTGCGTTATCGGGCAACAAGATTTCGATTCTAGCTGGTTTGCCGGGGGCGGTCAGGCGCAGTTCTTTGCGGACACGCTCGATGCCAAATCCATCACGGCCCACCAGTGTAAGGACATTTTCGCCCGGCGCCAGTTTCACCGCGACATATTCAAGCGCCTGCACATTGTTCTTTTCCAAATTTGTGCGCTCACCGACACGGTCCCCGCCGAGCTCCCGGCCATTCACCAGCAGCGTTAGCGTCAAGTCCGCCTTACCCTTAACGCGGATGTTCTGGGTTGCGCGGGTAACTGTAGTGTCTTCTGCAAAATCAACGAAGCTTGGGTCGCTATTAAGGTTTTGGATAATACTGTCGAGCGACTGGCGCTGGGCCGAAGCGCGGGCCGACTGCGCCACGGAAGCGGCATTAATCCCGGCCTCTTCGCTTTGGGCGGCAATCATGCCGGGGGTCAGCTGCGTCGTGGTCGCGATGCCAGCTTCGCCGCGTACCGAGCGGGTGTTGCTCCGTTGGCCATCAATCGGCAGGTCGGTCGCATTCACACCGGGGGATTGGCTTTTCCCTTTGAAATGGGCGCGACGTTTGCTGACTTCTTCAAGCGCTTCTGGGCTACACTGGGCCACGGCAAAATTCTCAGTCCGCAGTTCGCCTTTCTTCAGCGGAACCAGTCGTGACCCTCCGCGCCGCAGATCGTTGGTGCGCGTCACTTGCACCTCGGTCCCGTTGGGAAGTGTTTCGGGCTGGACGAGAAAGGCGTGGGTCACCGCGCGCATTCCGTTCAGTGAATAAGCGCCATTGATATCGGTCACCACAAAGAGCCCCTCTTGGGTCGCGATGCGCACGCCAGGAATGCCCGGCTCATCCGATGCGCGGTCACGCAGGCCGTTGCCGTTGCAATCCATGAACACAGCGCCGAGCACAGTACCCTGACGGGAAAAAACGCCGCCTGAGTTGTCCAAGCGCACCATTGCGCGGGCCGTTTGTGATTGATGCAACATGCCGGTGCCCGCTTGGCGACCCGATAAGATGGCAGTGTTCTCGTTGCGGCCTTCGCGGGCGGCGGCAGAGAATTGCATGACATAGGTCAACTCATGGCTCGACAAAGGCTCAAGCATGCCGACCTCAAAGCGCAGATCGCCGTTACCAATTTGCTGCGGATCGTCCAGCAGTGCCCCGTTCAAGGTGACTGAGCCGGGAACGAAGTTTACGCCATAAGCGGGGCGGTCAAGGATTTCGCCACCAATCAGCGCTTGGTGCATGTTGTTGGTGAAACTAAGCGTATAGGTGACGAATTCGCCATGCCCAACACTGTCAAGGTCCGCCGTCTTATCGAGCGCCAGCGGCGTGCCGTAATGCGGATCTACCGGAATGTCAGATACAAAGAGCGCGCCACCCGCATGGTTAAACTCTTTGCCCAAACCTGCCTGCATCACAGTGCGGCCCATACCGACATAATCGGCACGCATTGACGGAAAGACCCAAGCGGGCGCATCCATTACAGCATAGCGGTAGTCGCCCTCAGGCATCTCAAAGAAGGTGAAAAAGCCACGTTGGTCGGTCTGCGTGCGGGCCATCTCTGCACCGGAGCGCGCGTCGACTAGGGCAACGGATACGTCGTCAATCGGGGCGTTGGTAACGGAGTTGAACAAGAAGTTTCCAGGGTTGATCATCAGATCATCCTCAAGCACCTCGTCGTCGCAGATCGCCGTTGCGATTAAGCTATCGCCAAAATCGGTTGCCATGACCTGATCCCCGGCAACGGCGGGCGACATCTGTGCCATTGGCAGCGCGGGCGTGAGGAAGACTCCGGTGTTGGCACCCGTCTCGGTCGCGATGATGGTTTCAACATCACCGGTCAACTTGCTGCGGATGGTAACTGGCGTCGTATCGACACCAACGGTGGCGTTGCAAACTCCAGCGGTGACACGCAGACGCGTATCGCTTCCCGGTGTGCCATAGGGTTGATCTTCGCCGGTTTCGGGATGCTCGAACACCAGCGTGCCGGGCGTGTCCGTTTCGCGTTTGTAGACGACGGTATTCGAGCCCAGCAACAGAGTGCTTTCTTGGTTGTTATAGAAGGCCGAGGCGGTGTTGTGCACTTCTAGTGCGCCCAAAGCCTTAGGCACACGCACCGAAAAGCTGGGGTCTGAGGCATGGCCAATCGCGTAGTCACCCTCATGGAAAAATGCCACCGCATCAACTTCGTTGGAAAGGCCCGCCGGGACAACGCTGACATATTCGTGGAGAGGTGCGCCGTACATATGGACCAGCGCTGTCATAGTGCCTGAGTTTCGGATCGCGTTAAAAGCCGTATTCAGCGGTATCGCATCGCGCAGCAACACACCGGTCTTGGGCGTACCGTCGATCAAAATGGGCTGGCCGTCGATCTCGGGGTAGCCAAAAGCGTCACGCTCTGAATCGTTACGCAGGCGCAAGGTGTAGGTGATGATCGCCCCGTCGTCAGTTTCCGAGATGGCCTGCTCTTTAGAGACTTCAAGCCCGCCTTCTTCGACGCGCGATTCGCCCGTTGCTTCACTGGTTAGGCTTTGGCCATCCTCTGCCACAGCAGAGACCCTCAGCATGCTGGCGAACTGAGTGCTTATTGGGGTTTCCGCCGAAATGCGGAATTCGTAGATCAGCTGGAGCCGCTCACCCACCGCGAGCATGAAGGGGGTCGACATGTCTGCGGCCGCGTCCTCCGGATCAATCTGGCCGTTGCCGTTAAGATCGGGGAACAGCGTCTGATGTGACATCATCGCTGACTGGCCCTGTTCGCCAATGCTGAGCGATGTTGTTAGCGGAACGTTGCCGCTGTTAACCACATCAAAATAGTAGCGGCCGAATGCACCGCGGGTCAGTAGAAGGTCGGAATAACCGGTCACTTCTAGCCCAGGAACCGAGGCGACTTCGGCCCGGACGGGATTCGAGAAGACGCGTTCCATGATGCCGAGCGACGTGTTGAAATAGCTCACCTCTGCCACGTTGCGGATGAAAGACCCGCCGAGTGCTGGGTCAGCTGCAGTCATTTGCGGTAGAAGGCTCAGGCCCAGTGCGGAGGCGCTGATCAGGGCCAGAGCCGGACGGGCTGTAGACATAAGGAAACTGCGCATCAGTTTGCTCCTGTTGCGATCCCTGCGAAGGGCGTGAATAAAATGGGGAGACGAGAACGGGGAGAGGAGGTGGCACCCCCGGGCGAGCATCGCTCAACCGGAGGTGCCGGAGTGGTCGGTTAGTTTTCGACCCGTACGGTGAACTCTACCCGAGCAAAGCCGCCGGGAAGGATCGTGCCATGCGCGCTCGATACGTTTGTCGGCGTGATGGTTGCCGTGCTGGTCCCAGGGAACAGGCTTTCAGTGCAGTCGCCGCCACAGTCTGTCACTGCGGTATAGGCCGGTGCTGCATCCGAGATGGTCACATTGTCCGCCGGAGAAGCACCAGTGTTTTCGGCTTCGACCATGTAGCGAATGCACTGGCCGGGCTCGACGTCTAGGCGCGTCTTCGTAAAGGTACCCGCAGTGCCGTCGCATTGCGCATCGATATACTGGTACTTGCTCAATGTGACATCGCCCGAGATGATGACCACGCGGTCTTCGACGGCGTTGTTGGTCAGGTCAATGTCGGTCCCGGTCCCGTTCAGCGTACTGCCGATGGTGATCGAACCGACCTCGGACACACCTTGGGTTGCTGTTGACGGTGTCTGCACACGGTAGATCAGCGAAATGCTGTCACCCGGGGCCAGCCCACCTACACCCAGATCATTGAAGTTATCGATGACCGGCTCGGAGGGATCAATAACGCCGTCGCCATTCTGGTCCCAGAAGATCGCACCAGAGAAGTTGGTCAGACCGTCTTCTGTGATCGTCCCTTCGGTGATGGCCACGTTCCCTTCGTTCGAGATGGTGTGGAGGATGTCCACGATACCACCCGGCGAAGCCTGCGCGCTTTGGTTGTCGATGATCTTCACGTCGTAGATTTCGTTGACCGTGACTTGGTTGACGATACGGTCACCCTGTCCCGAGACGGAAGAGACAACCGCGATGTCGACCAAAGTGTCGCCGGGCAGCGCATCATCGGCTGGCGTGATCACCGCGCGAATGGCTTGCGAAGCCCCTGCCGGAATGGTGCCTGTATTCGACACAAGCGAGCCGTCGGGCAGTTGGAACTCAACCGTCCAGCCTGCGGGAAGGGCTTGATCCAGTGACAGGTTGAAGCTGTCCGAGGTCGGGCCGTTGTTTTCGACCAGCATGTCAAAGACGACAGGTGCGCCCGGGTCCGTCCCTTCGGTGATCCATGGGTTGCCACCATTTGTCGGAGCTGCTCCATCACCTTCAGAACCGACTACGGCGTTTTCAAGGTCGACCGAAGCGGCGATCACCGCGCCGGAGAATTCAGCGGTCGATACGTCAGAGACGCCGGAGCTGTCCGAAGTGGTGGTGATTGTCGCAGTGTAGTTAGTGGTCGCAGTCGGAGTCACATTGGTTGGCAAAGTTGCGAGCAACGTCACTTTGGCGCTTTCACCGATACCCAGCGGACCGATTGAGCTGATGATAGGTGTGATACCGTCAGCCCCGACAAAGCGGAAAGTCGTACCGTCTGGGAAGTCTACATTGGCAATATCAAGCTGCAGGCTGTCCGGGCTGTTGGAAAGGTTGGTCAGCACGAATTCTTGACGGATCACGCCGCCTTGGTAAACATCGGCAGTTTCCGTTACGACATCGTTATTGGCGCCGTCATCATCGGTTCCCGAAGCATTCGTCGCGTCCGCTGTGCCATCTGAATTGATCGCCGTATCAGCGATGGCCACCGCGTATTGGTTGTCGACGGTAACAGAGGCGGTGTTCGACGGCGGGAAGGCTACGCCGTCAACGTCTTGGGTTGCCACGTTGGTGATGATACCCGCATCGGCAGTGTCCGTGATTGTGGCGCGGAATGTCACCTCGCCCGAACGGCCAGAGCCGACCGAAGAGATCAGGAAGTTGACGTTCTGGCCACCATCCCAATCCCAAGCGATTTCCTCCCCAGAGCCGTTGTCGGTATCAGGGACGGTGGAGCCGTTACCATCCAGCAACGGGTCCGCAGAGTCAGACCAGCGGGCCGAGCCCTCCACATAGGCCAAGCGACCATCAAGAACATCTTGCACCGAGTAGTTATTGGCTGCGACCAGACCGGTGCTGGAATAGGTCAAAGTAATGGTCACTTCATCACCAGCGTCAATGATGTTGGGGTTGCCGCCTGAAGCCGGGTCCGCCGTCATGGATTTGACCAGCTCAATAATCGCATCGTTGGAGATCGTCAGCGTGTCGGTGTTGGTAATAAGTACCGTGCCGTCAAGGTTGGAAGTCGCTGTTACGGTGATCGTGTCAGAACCGGACGCCGTTGAAGGGGCCGTGGCTTCGATCACAACGCCGAACTGCTCGCCCGGTGCCAGTGTAGGTGTTTCAGTAAGTGGAGTGGCGCTATCGGCCACGCCGTCCATGTTGGCGTCAGGGTAGAAGACCAAGGGTTGCAAATCGAGCGTCCCGCTGTCGTCTTCAGCCGCCTCCAGCAAGAACGCATCTGCGCCGTTACCGTCGTTGGTGATGATGTGGGGCAAGAAAGCCTTACCGCCTGGAGCGATGGTTTCAGTGTTGTCGGAGGTCATAGAGACACCAGCAACTTGCTGAACAATTGTCTCAACAATGTTCGAGGTTACCGTGATGGTGTCGCCAGCAGCATTGGTATAGGTCGCGACAGCTTGGTTGCCGATCACCGAGCCCGCATCGGGGGCCGCGAAAACGACCGTGCCGATGACGGAAGTGAGTGCAACGACGCTGACGGAGCGAAGGAAGGTTGTTTGGTATTTCACGTTAATATTCCTTAGTTCTATGGTAGTTGGAGAGAGAGGCGCCGGGTTCAGTTCAGACGCACGCGGTAGCTGTTAAAGGCAGAATCCCCTGCTTCGAGCGGTTCCGAGAGGGTCCAGCGCACAGCGGCGACAGCTTCTTCGGGGAGCGGCTCTTCGACCAAGTTGCCATCGGCATCGATGACCTTGCGGACGGCGGGAACGGTCGACCATTCCAGCCCTTCTTGTTCGGGGTCCATCTCGGCTTGGACTTCAAAGACTGCGGCAACGGAGGTTATTTCGGACCCAAATGCGAGTGAGACGCCATCCGGGACCGGGGCAGCGATAACGAGACCTGCCATCGCGCCGTCGGTCATATTCTCGTGGCGCAGCTCATAAGAGATCATCTCGCCCGGGCGGATGCTTTCACGCTCCACGAGGACTTCTTCGCCCTCGGCGTTGGTCTCCACCACGCGGAAAGAAAATTCGCTCGACAGCGCGTCGGCAGCGGCTGCGAAGCCGGCGATAGACAAAGCCGTACTCGCGATGAGTGTTTTGGATAACTGGGAGATATTGATACGCATCTAGTAGTTCCCTCGTTGGCCGGTGAAGAGCCGGCAGTTGCAATGAACGGACACGCCCATTGCGCTGTCCTGTTCTCATCTTCGAGGAACCGAATACGGATATCATCTGAGCGAACGGTTAACGTGCTGAGCCTGAGGTCAGGCCCTTAACCGAAAGAATAGGGAGCCCTATCAGGTCGCGCCGGGGCCTATCATTCGGCACGGCATCAGCGCTGAGGCAAAGCAAGCATATGGTTAATTTTGCAGGGAAAAGAGCCGCTTTGGAAATTCTGATTCGGTGATTGGCCCCATGAACTAAACGCAAAAACGCCCGCACGAGGCGGGCGATTATGGTTACCAAGGAGGAGGGAGAACTAGGCGCGCTTCGGCGGGCGCGCGCTGGTATCGCTGGGCCAGATCAAACGCGAAATAGGCGCGTTAAACGAAGCCAGCGTCGCGTGCAATAATCGCAGCATCCGTACGATTCTTTGCGTCCAGTTTTCGGCAAAGTGTTTTGACATGCAGTTTTATCGTCACTTCCTGCAAATCGAGGTCGCGCGCGATCTCTTTATTGGACTGCGCGATCATCAATCCACGCAGCACTTGACGCTCACGTTCAGACAGAGCCTTCTCAAAATCGGTCTCTTCGGGGTTATCCTTGCCGGACATGAAAGAGACGGGGGCATAAGTCTCGCCTGCTGCCATGAAGCGCACAGCGTTGACCAATGACTTGGCAGGCAATGTCTTGGGTAGGAAGCCGATTGCGCCCATGTCCAATGCTTGCTCCGCAATAAGCCGGGTGGCTGTGCCAGAGATCAATCCCACCGGGCGGCCTTCGTTGATACCCAGCACGGTTTGCAGCCCCTGCAGGCCTTTCATGCCGGGCATTGTATAGTCCAGCAGAACCAGATCGTAGGGCGGCTCGGTTTTGATCTTATCCAGCGCGCCTGCCAGATCGCTCGCAGCTTCGGTTACGGTCGAACCGTCTGCATCAAGAAACATCGCAATGGTCTCGCGGACCATGTCGTGATCATCAGCAATTAAAATTCGCAAAGACATAATAGGTCTCCTAAGGCCAAACGTGACCGGGGTTCTTTAATAGGTAGAGTGTGCCTGTTTGATAAGAAAGATGAAAGCTTGAGGGGTCGAGGGGGCAAAGGCATGCGCGGCTATTCTTTGGTATGGGCAGTAGGAGCAGGCCTAGGCGGGCGTTCCTATCCTTTGGTATAGAGGGATGCGCTTCTGCACCTTCGCGTCGCTCATAGGTGCAGGGTATGGTCAGGTCATACCGCTAGATAAGGGAACCAGACATGATCTTTCAAAGCCTCAGCAGAATCACCACCGTCGCCGCGCTTACCATTTGCCTTGCATCGGCGGTTGCCGCCCAAGACGAAGAGGTTGTGCTCCAAGTGACACTGGCCGAGGAAGCCCACAGCTTCACCCTATCGGACCTTAAGTCGATGCCGGTGTCGCGCTTTGAGACTACGACCATCTGGACCGATGGTGCGCAGGAATTTGAAGGTGTCTCCTTAGAGCAATTGTTCGAAACCTTGAGCATTGACGAAGGCACGATCACGGCAACGGCAATCAATGACTACGCCGTGGAAATCCCGATGTCGGATGCAGTCGAGGATGGCCCAATCATCGCCTACCACACCAATGGGGAAGAGATGTCACGCCGCGACAAGGGGCCGCTTTGGGTCGTCTATCCGTATGACAGCGACATCGCTTACCAGACTGAACTGGTCTACAGCCGGTCGATCTGGCAGCTTGACCGAATTAGTGTCGAATAACTGAACATGGCGCGAAGGGCCCAGATGAAGGACGCAACACAATTTGGGCCCGCGCGCGCCAGAAGCCGACAGGTTCTGGTGCTCGCCCTTGTCGTGGGGATGAGCATCGCAGCCTATCTGGCCTATAACGTCTGGGACAGGATCCGCGCGCTCGACAGTGCCCAGCAGGACCACGCCGAATGGGTCTTCACCCAGATTGAGATTGAGTTCCTCAAGACCGACCGCGCTTTGACACAGGCGCAATCCGCCACGCCTGAAGCTTTGGTTGAGTTTCGCAAACGGTTCGACATCTTCTACAGCCGCGTCCTGCTGGCAGAGCGGGTGCGCAACAATGCTAAGGCCAAGCCGCAGATCCGCGAATTGCGTGCTTTGCTCGACCGTTTCCTGCCGGTGATTGATGGCACGGATGCCCAATTGGCCGCCGCGCTCGACGATATTGATACGATGCTGCGTACCGTAGAGGATCTACCCCGCGAGATCGCGTTGGCGTCGATCGCGATCGCCAGCGAAATGTCTCAGAACGAACGCCATGAGATTGTGCGACTGATCGAAGTGATGGCAGCGATTGTGTTGATCGTCACACTCGCTTTGGTCGGCGCCGTCTATCGCCTGTCGCGGCAGGCCAGCCGATTAAACCGCACCTCGCAAATGGTCGAAGAAAACCACCTGCGACTTGCCAAGACGCTCCAAGCATCGCTTGACGCTATCGTGGTTATCAATGAGCGGGGCGAGATCGAAGATTTCAACGGCTCAGCTGAGGAGATATTCGGAATTACCCACGAAGCGGCGAAAGGCAGGAGCTATGTGAACCTGTTGATTCCGCCAGAAGACCGCACAACCCACCACAAACGGCTAATGAAATTTCGCGAGACGGGTGAAACCGAGGTCGCTGACAAAGGCCGCCGCGAATTTGAGATGATCGACCAGAATGGCCGCATTTTCCCCGTAGAAATGTCGGTGTCGCAATCCCCTTCGGCGGAAGGGTCGCTTTTCATCGCCTACATTCGTGACATCACCGAAAAGCGTCAGCGTGAAGCCGAGATCATCACCGCGCGTGATGAAGCTTTGGATGCTTATCAAGAAAAGTCGCGTTTCTTTGCCATGATGAGCCATGAGATGCGTACCCCGCTCAACGGCGTGATCTCTGCATTGCAATTGCTTCAGGACGATCGGCTCGACAACGAACAAAAGCGCTATGTCGATGCAGCCATGGTTTCGGGGGAGATTCTTCTGAGCCACATCAATGATGTACTTGCGATTGAGCGAAGCGAAGCAGGGACATATGAGCAGGTTCAGCAGGCCTGCGGCATGACCGTGTTGATGGCGGGTATCATTAACACGATGGAACCCTTGGCCGAGGCGGGTGGCACCCGGCTGCACCTTGATCTGACGCGGCTGGAAGACAAACCCATCGTAACAGACCCACGGGCGATTCAGCAGATACTGGTCAACCTTCTGAGCAATGCGATCAAGTTCAATCCGGGTGGTGATGTGACCCTCAGGGGGTGGTTTGCAGAAACGTCAACAAAGGCAGGCGAGGAGTTTCACTTTCAAGTCGAAGATGACGGCTCTGGCATCCCAGCAGAAGATATAGACCGCATCTTCGAAGATTTCGTCTCACTCGATAGCCGCTATGAGCGTCGAACTGGGGGCACGGGTCTGGGGCTTGGGATCGTGCGCCGTTTGGTCAAGCGCTTGGGCGGGGAAATCAAATGCGAGTCAGTTCTCGGGAAGGGGGCGTGTTTCACAATCCGCCTGCCGGTTGAGGTCGTGGATGCCGTGCAGGCCGATCCGTCGGACAACATTTCGGACCTGCACGAAAAGCGCATAGAACAGACCCCGGCAGCGCGGCTCAATCTGCTCTTGGTCGATGATAATGAGATTAACCGCGATCTCATCAAGGCGATGCTTGAAAGGATCGGCCATGAGGTCACCCTTGCAAGCGGAGGACGCGAGGCGATTGCGCTTGCGGAAAGCGCGGCCTTCGATGCGATTCTGATGGATATTTCGATGCCAGACGTGAATGGCGTTCAGGCAACCAAGGCGATCCTGTCTGGCAATGGCCCCAACCAGACGACGCCGATACTTGCCGTAACTGCCCATGCCTTGCCCAAAGAGCGCGCGGAGTTTGCGACAGTGGGCATGTCGGGGTTCTTGCAAAAACCATTAGATATGAAAGTGCTCCGCGCACGCTTGCAGGAGATCGCCGTGCGCGAGGTGATGCCAGATCAACCGCTGCCAGTGCGCCTCACCAACGCGCAGACATCGGTGCAAGGGAAATTTACGAAACGGCCGCTGTTGGACGAAAGACAGATGACAGATTTATTCGATCTCCTGGGAGATGAGAAACTGCGAGAGCGTGTTCAAAAGCTTATCGATCAAGTGGCGGATGACCTGCCCAACCTGTTGGCCGCTGACAGCTTACCCGATTTACAAACGCGGGCCCACGGCCTGGCCGGGATGTGTGGTATGCTTGGGGCGGACCGTCTGCACGGATTGCTCAAAGAAATCGAGACCGCGTGTAAGACTGACAAACACGAAGGGGCGCGGGGCCTATGCGAAGCTTTGCCGGGCACATGGTGCGCCACACAGGCGGCGATGAAAGCTCAGGTAGGCCTTTGACTGCATCCCCATTGTCACGCGGCGCCGCCTCTCTTTGGGCGGACAGCTACGGTGTCCAGAGCCTTAACTTGGCTCATCGGTATAGGCTACGGACCGGCTAAACTTCCGCAAATTTCTTAGTCAGTGACGATTCGCATGGCAGGTGTTTTGCGGCAGCTGCGCGACCATTCTAAAACTGCACTTGGCATGGATAAGACACGCCAGATTTGCACGGCTTGCTGGCGGCGGGACTGAGCGCGGCTTAGCTCCACGGCCCTGCGTCCCCGCGTCTGCCGCTCTTGGGAATGCGGCTGCTGCTGGTGGGGCGGGAGCTTTGTGCCCGCACAGGGGGCGTGGTGGGCGTCATTGCCCGCAGGGCCGCGATGCGGTTCTCGGTCGCGGGGTGTGTGGCGAAAAGGCGATCGTGCTTATGGGCGTGCAATGGATTGATGATGAACATATGTGCCGTGGCCGGGTTGCGCTCGGCAGCATGATTATCGATCCGCGCGGCGCCCATGGCGATCTTCTCAAGGGCGGAGGCCAGCCAGAGCGGATTGCCACAAATCTCGGCCCCAGCCTTGTCGGCGGCATATTCGCGGGTCCGGCTGATTGCCATCTGCACCAAGGCCGCGGCCATGGGCGCAAGGAACATCATCATCAACGTGCCGATCATCCCCATCCGTTCCCGCGCGCCACCAAAGAACAGCGCGAAGTTCGCGAGCATGGAAATCGCACCGGCAAAGGTGGCTGTTACGGTCATAATCGCCGTGTCGTGGTTGCGAATGTGGGCCAGTTCATGGGCGATCACCCCGGCCAGTTCTTCCCGGCTTAGGCTTTGCATCAGGCCCGCCGTCACTGCCACGGCAGCATTGGCCGGATTGCGCCCGGTGGCAAAGGCATTGGGCTGCGGCGTGTCGATCAAATATACTTTGGGTTCAGGCAGCCCGGCGTTGCGGGCAAGCTCGGCCGTCATGGCATAAAGCCCGTTGCGATCCCCGGGAGAGACCGGCTGCGCCTTGTGCATCTTCAGCACCATGCGGTCGGAGTTCCACCAGGTGAAGGCGTTCATCCCTGCTGCCACGACCAATGCGATCAGCGCCCCGCCCGATCCGCCGATCAGATAGCCCACGCCCATGAAAAGCGCGGTCATCGCCGCCATCAGCATTGCCGTCTTTACATAGCCCATCTTGGTTTCTCGCGGTTGTACCCTATGGGGGAAATATGGGGTGTTTCCTGCGACGTGCAAGCCGCCCGGCGGCAGAGCGCACTAGTCGTCAAGATCGCCGTCGTCTGGCGTTGTATGCAGATAGATGTGCCCAATCTTGCGTATCAGCGGGATATTCATAAAGGCAACGATGCCCGCTGCGATGCCTAGTCGGCTGAGGAAACTCAGCGGCATCGGATCGTCCCCTTTGGCGTAGATCAGGACCACGACGGTCACCACGAAAAACCAAATCGCAAGGCTTAGTAAAACGCGGCGCAGGGGGTTGTTTGGTGTGTTGGTCATCGGCGCCTCCGGCTGGACCGCTTTCGCACACTATTCCGAGGGGCTGGATGAACTGCAAGGGCGATCCGCAAGTGCCCCGTACTGGAACCTATGGGTTGCAAGAATAACCCGCTCGGCGTCGTGTTTGACGACGCGAGGAGGCAGGCTCGAATGTACGCCCGAACCGCTGCGAATGGGCCGCTGCGAATGAACTGAGCCTTATCCAAACGCAGACCGGATTAACCGCATTCGCTGGCTTTGAGGCGCAAGAAGCTGTCTTCCCCGGCGAGAACATAGCGCAGCAGGAGAAGTTCGACCTTGGCTGCGTCGCGTTCAACAAAGGCACGCAGCATGTCGCGTTGCAGATCAACAAGCGTTTCATGGGCGGTGGCATCGCGCAGAGTGGCCATACGAACGGCCTGAATTTGCGCCATGTAACGCAGGATCGTGTCGCGCAGTTCAATGTTGGGCACGGCCATAATCCATGTGCGGCGGATGTCTTCGGACGCGGCAAAGAGGCTCTCAATTTCGCCAGTCTCCAACGTATGTTCGGCCTGTTGCACTGCGCGCGTCAGGGTCGCGATATCGTCGTCGGTCAGCTGATTGGTCGCCAGCGCGGCGGCGCGTGGCTCTAGCAGGCGGCGCAGCTCGAAAATCTCGCAAATCTGGCGCATCGAGAGGTTTGGCAGGGTAAAGCCCCGTGTCGTGCTGTCGAGGTAGCCTTCGTGTGACAGGCGCATCAGCGCGTCGCGCACGGGCATCCGCGAGACGTTGAACTCCTCAGCGACGGCGGTGTCGACAAAGCGTTCGCCGTGGCTGATCTCACCTCGCTGGATGCGCCCAAGGAAGATGTCGTAGATCTGATCTTTCATATGGCGCTTGGCTGTGCGGGGCATTCTCACCTCGTAGAAAAGTATTCAATTATCTCACAATCATGCGCAAAAAATGCGCGTATGGCTAGGTTTAATCACTCTTTCTATTAAATTTGATTTGTATTCGTATACGAAAACTGGCAGCCATACTGTGAAACTAGCCGCACTGCGCGGGGATGTTCACAGGGAGAAAAACATGAATCTGAATAAAAATCTGATCGTTGGCCTCACCGTCGCGGCCTTTACGGCACTGTCTGGCGTCTCTGCCATGGCGCAGGATGTGCTGAAAATCGGCTCCTATCCGGCAAACCCGCCGTGGGAGTTCAAGAACGAAGCCGGAGAGTTTGAAGGCTTTGAAGTCGACATCATTAACGAAGTTGCCGCTCGCCTTGGCAAGACGACCGAGATCAGCGGCTACGATTTCCGCGCGCTTTTCGTCGCGACAGCCTCGGGCCGGGTGGACGCGGTAATCTCGTCATTGACCATCACCGATGAGCGGCTTGAGGCGCAGTCCTTCACGCAGCCTTATTTCTCGGGCGCGCTTGGCGTGGGCACCAAAACCGATGCCGGGATCGCAGATCTGGACGGGCTGGAAGGCAAGCGCATCGGTTCTATTGCGACCTCGTTCCCAGAGAATTGGTTGAAGGAGCGCGAGGCCGAGCTTGGTTATGCATCCTATTCCAGCTATGACACGACGGCGAATATGCTGACCGACCTGCGCAGTGGCCGGATTGATGCCGCCGTAAACGATATCGTTAGCCTGCGTTATGCATTCGCGCAGCCGACAATGCAGGGGCTTCAGGTCTCGGTCGAGATCCCCACAGGCGACAAATTTGCGATCATGATGCCGAAAGGGTCTGAGCATCTGGAAGCGGTCAACGATGCGATCTCTTCTATGAAGGAAGATGGCACCATGGCGACGCTGTATGAGAAATGGCTTGGCGTAGCACCTGCGGAAGGCAGCCTCGCGGTCACTCCGCTGCCCGTACCGACTTCTGCTGACTGACAAAGTTGAGGCCGCAGGCGGGGTGCTCTCCGCTTGCGGCATAAGGCTGGCCTCCTGCGATCAAATTGACGGAATGCGCTATGGAAATCTTCGACATCTTTTTCAATCTCGACGTGATGCGCCGCGCTTTCCCCATCCTGATGCGTGGGCTGGTCAATACGATCCTGCTCGGCTTTTCGGCCATCTTCTTTGGCGGGATTCTGGGTGTTTTGGTCTGTCTGGTGCGGCTCTATGCGGCGAAACCGTTCCGGCTGCTCGCGGTTCTGTATACGGATATCTTCCGCGCCATTCCGGTTCTTGTGGTTCTGATCCTCGTTTACTATGCGCTGCCTTTCGCTGGCATTGTCTTCTCTTCGTTCGTGGCGGCGACCATTGCGCTGGCACTGGTGCTCGCGGCCTATACCGCAGAAGTCGTGCGCGCCGGGATCGAAGCCGTGCCGCGTGGCCAGTTTGAGGCTTGTGATGCGCTTGGCCTGTCTTTCGCCACCACCATGCGCAAAGTGATCCTGCCGCAGGCATTTCGCATGATGATCCCGCCGCTGGCATCCTATGCCGTGGCAATCATGAAAGACACATCGCTGGCTTCGGTCGTGGCGATGGATGATCTGTTGAAACAGGCCACCGACGCGCAGGCGCTTTTTGCGAACCCTACACCCCTGCTGCTGGCCGCGCTGCTCTATATCGCAATCCTTTGGCCCATGGTGCGATTTACCGGCTGGCTCGAGCAGCATTACAAACGCGGTTATCGCTGATCCTTTCAGCAAGAATTCACATCAATCCTATCGTCTCGCGCCCCGCGCGGCCAACACCCTACGGAGATTACAATGTCCACAAAAACAGGAACGGGCGACGCCTATCTCCTTTATCATTCCATCGGCCAATACCCTGGCAAACACGCCGACATGTTGGCGGGGCTCACCGATTTCACCGATGCTTGGGCCGCGCCGAACGGTGATCAATGGGCGGATGTGCTGCCCAAGCGGCAGCAGTTCATCGACCTCTGGGCCGAGCTTATCGGCGCGCCACAGGGAACCGTTACCACGACTGAGAGTGTCACCACCGGCTTGATGGCCGTCATCGGTGCGCTGCCCGAAGGAACCCTCCGTGGCAAGAAGGTGTTGGTGGCCGAAGACGGCTTCCCCTCGCTGCACTTCCTGCTCACCGGGCTGTCGAAACGTTTTGGTTTCACGTTGAACACTGTGCCAATCCGGCAAGGCGGGCATTGGGTAGAGGCCGAGGATATCATCGCCCATTGGGACGAAGACGTGGCCTTGGCGCTGCTGACATGGGTCAGTTCGACCACCTCGCACCGTCTGGATATCCCGGCGTTGGTGGCACATGGCCGGAATATGGGGTCGCTCATCGGGGTTGATATGACGCAGGCGGTGGGGTTGCTGCCCTATGACGTGACCGAACCGCGCGTGGATTTCGCGCTGTCGACGAGCCTCAAATGGATGTGCGGCACGCCGGGGGCCGGGATCGTCTACATGGACGCTGATCTGATCCCACAATGCGAACCTGAAATGCGCGGCTGGTTCTCGCAGGGCAACCCGTTCTCATGGGATTTGGGCGCTTTTGAGTTTGCGCCCGACATTCAACGGCTCGACAGTGGCACGCCTTCGACAGTGCCAGCGGTGGCGAGCCTTCCGGCGATGAAATGGCGCATGGGGCAAAATACGGCAGCGTTGGCTGCGCATAACCGCAAGCTGACCGGCCAGTTACAGGCGGGTCTGGATGAGATGGGGCTAAACCTTGCAAGCCCAGCTGACCCAGACCAGCGCGGTGGTAGCTTGATGGTTGTCTTGCCGGATCACATCGACGCTGCCGACGTGGTGGCGCATCTGGCGGCCTTGGATATTTACGTCGACAACCGCAGTCAAATTCTGCGCATGTCGCCGGGGGTGCTGACAACCGCTGCAGGGATCGAGCGGACCCTGCAAGCGCTGCGGGCGTTCTTGGCCTAACGCTTAGGGATGCCCGTGGTGGCCGTCAGAAGGGGGCCGTCAGGAGGGTGCCATCGCATCTGAATTCGTCTTAGGCGAAGGAAAATCCACGAAAAAGGTGGTGCCTTCGCCTTCGGCCGTTTCAAACCTGATACTGCCGAGGTGTTGGTCAACGATGGCTTTGACGATGCTCATGCCCAGCCCGTGCCCCTCTTCGACCCGGTAGCTGGACCCGCGTGAGAACCGATCAAAGAGGACCGGTTGCAGCTCCAGCGGCAGGCCGCCGCCTTGGTCCTGCACCCAGAAACCAGCACCGTTTTCTGAGATGCCCAGCTTAACCGTCCCCCCTTTGTCAGAGGCTTTGATCGCGTTGGACAGCAGGTTCGACAGCAGCCGCATAAGCCGCCCTTCGTGAAGCTGCAACAGGGGGGCGGGCGCGTCACGGGGGGACATTTCGAGATGGACATCGCGGTCCTTAGCGTAAGAAACTAAGGCCTCAGAGGCCTGCGCCAACAGAGGCGCCAAAGGACGTTCGGTGAACCCTGATTGATCCGGCCTGCGCAGGGTTTCCACATCAAGAATATCCGCCACCATCTGATCAATCGCCCGAGCGTTGCGCAGTGCAAGCCGCAGCAATTTTTGCTTTTGCGGGGGCAGGTCGTCTTGCGTGGCCTCAAGCAGGCGCAGTGCGCCGGTCAGCGAGGTGAGGGGGGTTTTCATTTCGTGGCTCACCGTGGCGATAAGTTGGTCTTTGGCGCGCTCAAACTCGCGCTGCTCGCTCACGTCTCGCACGACGCCGAGAAAGCCCAGATGCTCACCGAGATCGGTTTCAACCTTGGCAGTTGAAACCTGGCCTTCAAAGGTCGTTCCGTCGGCGCGGCGGCAGGCGATCGAAAATTCACCCGGTGCATTGGGTGCCTTCGCGTTAAAACGCTCCTCGCCTGCGCGTTCGTAGCCGCCCAAGGTCTCGTATAAGACTGCCGTTTGCCGCCCCAGAAGCTGATCTGGCTCATAGCCGAACAGCGTTTCGACGGCAGGGTTTACAAGCGCCACGCGGCGGTTGGGATCGGCCATGATAATCGCTTCGGGCACGGCATCCACCATGGCCTTGAGCAGGCCGCGCTGCTCGCGCAGCTCGCGACGTTCGGATTGCAATGTCAACTCACTGCCCAGCCAACGCGCGAGGAACTGAACAAACTGTATCTGTGCATTACTGAACTGCGCCGAACGGGCGGCACTGCCCGAAAAGTTGATCGTGCCAAACAACTCACCGCCACAGTTCAGCGGCGCCCCGATATAGCTTTCCAGGCCGAAATTTAGATAGCATGGGTGGGTTGCGATCTCTTGCTGTCCGGCGTGGTGGAAATAGGTCACATCAGCGTTGTTAAGCGTGTGCAGACAATAGGTGCCATTGATATCAAAGGTGGTGCCGGGTGCAGGCGCCCAGTCGGGGCCGTGTACAAAAAGGCATTCGTAGACCGGATGCTCGATGCGACTGACGATGCCCAGTTCAAGACCAAGCGCCTCGGTACCCAGTTGAAGGAGTTTGGCAATCTTGCCTTCGACTGAAAGGTCTGGTTCGACAGCAAGCATATAGAGTTGCCGAAGCGGATCATCGAAATCCGCCATCGCGTCGTAAAAATCGTTCATCTAGGCCTCTGCTCTGCTCGCGTTTTTCTCGACTAGGCCTGTTTAGAAGGCAGCGTTCATCTTACGGTATCGCCCTTAAGCCCCACTGCCAATGGCGCAGCGGAAGAGCGAGGGCGAAATGAGCGCGTTTCATCCCCGCCGGAACGCCGAGATTTTCAATCCCGCCAAGTCCGTTCAAGCACGGCAAGCCAGTTTTCGTGGCTGATTTTTGATAGCAAAGGTTCATCATAGCCATGCGCCCGCAGGGCATCGCAAAGCGCAGGTAAACCGGCCGCATCCTTTAGTTTAACAGGCACCTCGGCCCCATCAAAATCTGAACCAAACCCAACGCGGTCTTCACCCAGATGGGTAATCAGGTGATCGAGATGCCGCAGCATGGCGTCAAACCCCTGATCGCTTGTCTTGCGCCCATCGGCGTTCAGAAAGCCGGTGGCGAAATTTACCCCAACCATCCCGTCACTGTCACGGATCATGCCAAGTTGCCGGTCAGTCAGATTGCGCGACGAGGGCGAAATGGCGTGGGCGTTGGAATGGGTCGCCACCAGCGGCGCATCTGAGAAGGCCGCAACATCATTAAAGCCAGCCTCGTTCAGGTGGGACAAATCAAAGAGAATGCCCATCCGGTTGCACAGGCGCAGCAGGTCTTTGCCCGCAGGTGTCAGGCCGGGCCCGCTATCAGGTGAGGCGGGAAACGCAAAGGGCACGCCATGCCCAAATGCCGTCGGGCGGCTCCAGACGGGGCCGAGAGAGCGCAGCCCCATGTCATGGAATAGATAGAGTGCATCAAGGTCCGGACCAATCGCCTCGGCCCCCTCGATATGCATGATTGCAGCAATGATATCGTTGTCGAGGCAATGACGTAGCTCTGCCGATGTGCGGCAAATCTTGAACTGTCCGTCCGACGCGCGTTCCATCCATTTCAGGTGCCCAGCCATGGCCAGCGCTACCGGCTGGGCCTCGGACAATGGCACCTCTTCGGGCAAGGGCAGCGCATAGGGCGGGTTGTTCATCTGCGCCATCAGATCGGTCTCGGGCGCGGGCGATGAGATGTAGATGGCGAAAAATCCCCCGGCAAAACCACCTTGCTGCATACGGGGGAGGTCAAGGTGCCCTTGGCCGGTATCGGTCAAAAAAGTGGTTTCGCGATTGGCAGGGTTTCGCAACAGACGCAGCAGGAAATCGTTGTGGCCGTCGAAAACTTTTGCGGTGGTCATCGGGGGCTTCCGTTCGCTGCTCATGCGAAAGGAGCTATCATGGCAAAGGCGGGTCTGGCCAGTCGCAAGCGCAGCCCCGCCCGTGGGTCAATTGAACCCTTGCCAACCCTCATCGGGCTCAAACCGCGGGCCGTGCGCCTTGGCGAGAGCGCGCAGTCGGTCGCTCACGTCGCGTGTGCCGCGGGTGCGGGCGTACTGCAGCGGGCCGCCACGAAAGGGGGCCCAGCCGGTGGCGAAGATCATCGCGGCATCGATTTGATCTGCGTCTTTGGCGACCCCTTGGCCCAGCACTTCGACAGCGGCGTTCAGCATTGGCAAGATCAGCCGGTCGGTCAGGTCCGCGGGGCCATGCTCTTCGCTATCGGGATGTGGCGATCCGTCGGACCAATCATAAAAGCCACGCCCCGTTTTGCGGCCTAAATCACCCTGTTCGACGCGCGCCTGCAGCATATCGGTGATCTCAGCCATTGGTTTATCAAGCCGATCGCGCAGGCTTTCGGCCACATGCAATCCGATGTCGAGCCCCACCTGGTCGGCCAGTGTTACCGGCCCCATTGGCATGCCAAACCGCAAGGCGGCGCTGTCGATCACCTCTTTCGGCACGCCCTCATCCATCAGCACCATCGCCTCCATAAGATAGGGGGTTAGGATGCGGTTCACCACGAAACCGGGATAATCGCCAACCTGGGCCGGCAGCTTGCCAATGGCGCCACAGAAGGCCGCCAAACGATCGGCGGTTTGCGTATCTGTGTCAGTCCCGACCACCACTTCGACAAGCGGGATTTTTGCGACGGGGTTAAAGAAATGCAGCCCCGCAAACCGGGTTTTGTCAGGGGCGTGGGCGCTGAGATCGTCAATTGAGAGGCTAGACGTATTGGATGCAAGGATCGCGCCCTCTTTCATCTGCGCCTTCAATTCGGCGTAGATTTTCTCTTTGACCTCCATGCGTTCTGGGGCCGCCTCGATCACCAGGTCAGCGCGGGAAATGCCATAGCCATTGGGGTCTGGCATCAATCGGTCAAGGGCATCGCGCGTTTTGGTGTTGGTCAGCTGTTTGTCTTCGCAGAGCTTGGCCGCCTGTTTGATGGCGCGACCAAGGGCGGTGGTATCTAGATCGCTCAGACTGACGCGCTTGCCACGGATCGCGGTCATGGCGGCAATCTCAGCTCCCATGGTGCCAGCGCCGATCACATGCACATGGGCTATATCATCGTCACCGCGTGCCGTGTCTTTCAGCTTCTGCCGTAAGAAAAAGACACGGCGGAGGTTCTTGGAACTGGGCGTTTTCAGAAGGTTAGCGAACGACCGGATCTCTCCGCGCTGCATGGTTCTGCGGTCGGTACCGTGCTCTTCCCAAAGTTCGATCAGCGCATGTGGCGCAGGGTAGTGGTCTGCGGGGGCGCGTTCTTCGGTGCGGTTGCGCATTTGCCGTGCAAGCAGAGTGCGCGCCTGTTCCAACCCGAGCGCACGGGTTTTCAGCCCCGGTTCCGCCCGTTCTATCCCAGTCTTGGCAAACGCGCGAACAGCGGCGGCGACGTGGCGTTCTTCGACGATTTCATCAACGATCCCCAGTGTCTTGGCGCGTTTGGTATGGGCGGTTTTCCCGCTCAGCATCATGGTCATCGCTTCGGTCGAGTCGATCAATGCGGGCAGGCGGAACGTGCCGCCAAGGCCGGGGTGAAGACCAAGCTGCACTTCAGGAAAGGCGAAAGATGCGCCCGGCACCGCGATGCGAATGTCGCAAGCAAGCGCCAATTCAAAGCCCGCACCAAGTGCTGCGCCGTGGACCACACAAATTGTCGGGCAAGAGAGTTTTTCAAGCCGGTCCAGAACTGCATGGCCTTGGGTCAGCAGTTCCCCCGCGCCCTCATCGCTCATTTTGGCAAAACCGGTGATATCCGCCCCGGCAGCAAAGCCACCCGGCTTGGCCGAACGGATTACCACGGCATGAGGCAGGTCCTCTTCAGCGGCAGAGACATGGCGCTCTAGTTCACGCAGCACATCGCCAGAGATCGTGTTGGTGCTGCTGTCCGCTTTATCGAGCGCGAGCCACAGAATGCCCTCTTGGTCGCGGCCCGTGCGCCAGTTCCCCTTGCGCTCCTCTGCCGCACCGAGTTCGAGTTTGCTTTCGCCCAAATACTTTAACACATGCCCAGTCATGTCACTGCCTCCAGCATCATTGCGCCGCCAAGCCCGCCGCCGATACATTCCGTGGCGATGCCCCGTTTGGCACCGCGCGCTTTCATGGCATTGGCCAGATGCAACACGATCCGGTTGCCGCTGGTGCCGACCGGATGACCAAGTGAGATTGCCCCTCCATCGACATTCAGCCTGTCACGGTCGATCCGGCCAAAGGCCGCGTCATAGCCCAGCACATTGCGGCAAAAGTCTTCGTCGTTCCATGCGGCCACGCAGGAAAGCACCTGTGCGGCAAAGGCCTCGTTCAATTCCCATAGGCCGATGTCGTTCAACTCCAGCCCATGCCGTTGCGCAATGGGGGTAGCGGACAGTACGGGGCTCAACCCCATGATCGACGGATCAAGTGCCGCCCATTCGCTGTCGGTGATCTCGGCCAGGGGCGTCAGCCCATGCGCCTCTACCGCGCGTTCAGAGGCGACAATGACCCAGCTTGCACCGTCGGTAATCTGGCTGGAATTCCCCGCGGTTACCTTGCCATGGGGCTTTTCGAAAACCGGGTTCAGTTTGGAAAGGCTCTCCATATCACTGTCGGGGCGCACGCCGTCGTCGTGGTCATAGACGGTGCCATCGCGGTCAAAGGCAGGCATGACTTCATCTGTCAGTCGCCCATTGTTTTGCGCTGCAGCGAGGCGGTGGTGGCTTTCCATCGCGTAGGTATCTGCCATCGCACGGTCGATCCCGAACCGATGCGCCAACACCTCAGCTGTTTGGCCCATGTTAAGCTCTGTAATCGGGTCGGTCAGGCCGCGCTCCAGCCCAATAACGGGTTTGAAAAACTCCGGTCGTAGGCCGGTCATAGCGCGGGCCATATCCATCGGTCCCTTGGCGGCATTCATCCGACCGAACCATTCCACCGCTGACTGACGCAGCACCAAGGGGGCATGGCTTAACGCCTCAGCGCCGCCAGCAAGGATCATCTGATGGCTGCCGTCGCGAATGTATCGGTATGCGGTGTCGATGCTCTGCATGCCAGAGCCGCAGTTTATCTGTACGGTAAAGGCGACAGTTTGCTCCCCCAATCCCAACCGCAGTGCGGCGACGCGGGCAGGGTTCATCTCATCCGCAATCACGTTGACGCAACCGAGAATGACTAAATCGAATGCTGCGCGGTCAAAGTTTTGGCGGGCTAGCAGGGGGCGCCCGGCCTGCACGGCCAGATCAACAGGGGTAAAGGGGCCGGGGCCTTGGCGTGCCTTCATGAATGGGGTCCGGGCGCCATCGACCAGAAAGACGCGCTGCGCTTTGTGATGGGTCATTCGGCGGCCTCTCTCGGGTTGGTGTTTTCGTCAGGATCATCTCGCGGCGCATCTAGGTCGGGGAAGTAATAAGCCAGCGCTTCGGGCGTATAGTCATCCACGGCGACCACTTTGGTCACGAGGTCGTTCATGGCAGCAAGTTCGGTCATTTCAGCGTCGCTGATGAGCCCTGCTTGCCGTGCTTCCAACGGTGTCTTTTTCGCGTCGCGCAGGCGTTTCATCACCGGCTCCATCTCGACCACTTTGACATAGCAGCGATTAAGCAGATCAATTCCATCACCTTCGCCACCTTGAAAGAGCCGCCCGGTGATGCGGTCACGGGTGGCCGAGGGGGCATAGATCAACGCACTACATTCTTCGGTCAGCGTGTCGTTCGGCCCACGGCGGCCCATGCCCGGCAGCGTCAGGGCACGCAACACCCACGCGGCCCAGCGGGCTGGCAGATTGGCGATCACCCCATCGAGCGCTGCTTGTATGCGTGAAAAGCCGTCGGCGGCTGCAAATTGCAGCAGCGGCAGATCGGCTTGTTGACGGCCTTCGTCTTCCCACCGCTTAAGCGCGGCCGACAGGATATACATTTCAGATAGGATATCGCCCATCCGGCCTGAGATCATCTCTTCGCGCTTCAGTGCGCCGCCAAGAGTGAGGAAAAGGAAATCCGCCGTTAGCGCATAGGCCGCCGACCAGCGCGCAAGCTCGCGGTAAATCGGCGTCGCAGCGCCTGCATCAGGGGCAGGGGCGAAACGTCCGCCCGTCAGTGCACGGCCCCAAGCGCGGAACAGCGTTTTGGTGGTGTGCCCCACATGCGCCCAGAGAGACTTATCAAAAGCCTCAAGAGACTTGGCTTCATCCTCCATCTGCAATGCCAGCATATTGTCGAGCATATGCGGATGCGCACGGATAGACCCTTGGCCGAAAATGATCAGGCTGCGGGTGACAATATTCGCGCCCTCGACCGTGATGCCAATTGGTACCGCGCGGTAGAGTGGCAGCAAGTAGTTGAGCGGCCCGTCGATCACAGCTTTGCCAGAATGCACATCCATCGCGTCATTCAGCGCCTCGCGCATTTTAAAGGTCGCGTGGGCTTTCATGATGGCCGAAATGACGGAAAGCGCACGGCCTTCATCCAAGCCAGCGCAGGTTAAATGGCGGGCGGCGTCCATCGCATAGGCGTCTGCCGCAAGCCGCCCCATCCGCGCTTGCACCCCGCCGAATTTACCAATTGGCAAGTTGAACTGCTGGCGAATGCGGGCATAGGCACCTGTGGTATGTGCGGAGAAAGCGATGGCGGCGCAACCCATTGACGGCAAAGAGATACCTCTGCCAGCGGCCAGGGCCGACATCAGCATCATCCAGCCCTTTCCCGCGTAGTCTGCCCCACCAATAATGTGGTCGAGCGGGATGAATACGTCCTTACCGGTCGTCGGCCCGTTCATGAACATGGTAGAGGATGGCAGGTGACGCCGGCCCGTCTCCACGCCCGCCAGATCAGTCGGAACAAGCGCGCAGGTAATGCCAATGTCAGGCGTATCCCCCAACAAGCTGTCGGGGTCGCGCAGTTGAAAGGCAAGGCCAAGAACCGTGCAAACCGGAGCGAGGGTAATGTAGCGTTTCGCCCAATTAAGGCGTATGCCCAGCACCTCTTCGCCTTGCCACATCCCTTTTTCAATCACTCCCTCATCCACCATGGCCGACGCGTCCGAGCCGGCCTCGGCGCTGGTGAGGCCAAAGGCAGGCAGCTCGCGCCCATCCGCAAGCCGTGGAAGCCAGTGATCCTTCTGCGCCTCCGTGCCGAATTGATGCAGCAGCTCACCGGGACCGAGGGAATTGGGCACCATCACGGTGACCGCCGCAGCAACAGAGCGCGACGAGATAAAGCGTACCACCTCGGAGTGGGCGAAGGCTGAAAACCCCAAACCACCATGGGATTTAGGGATGATCATGCCGAAGAATTTCTTGTCGCGTAGAAAGGCCCACGCCTCCGGGGGCAGATCCGCGGCTTCGTGGTTTATTTTCCAATCGTCGATCATGGCGCAGAACTCTTGCACCGGACCGTCAAAGAATGTTTGCTCCTCTGCGCTAAGGCGGGGCGCCTTGACCGCCTGCAACTTGGACCAATCAGGATTACCGGAGAAAAGCTCCGCCTCCCACCAGACTTCGCCAGCGGTGAGCGCTTCGCTTTCGGTCTGGGACAACGCGGGCAGGGCTTTCTTGGCCCAACGGTAAATTGGTTTGGTGAGCAGGTCGGTGCGCAGGTTTTTCATGGGAGCCCCCTTCACCAGGCCAACGCCCTTCACATCTTATCGGTTCCTAATGGATCACAACGTCAGGTGGTCTCAAATGCCCTCTTGCCAAGGGTGTGGTCAGCGCCGCGTCTTTGGCTATGGTGCCCCCAATGATGGTTGAGAAAGGGAGAACCAGACCATGCGATTGATGCGATACGGGGCGCGCGACGGGGCGAAGACGCCAGTGGTGCTGGATGCGGCAGGGCAGGCACGTGATGTCTCAAGCCTTGTGGCCGATTTCACACCCGAGACCATTGAGACATTGCGCCAAACGCTGGACGGCGTCGATCTGGAGGGGTTGCCGCTGTTTGAGGCTCAGGGGCAGCGCATTGCCGCACCCGTAAGCCAGCCGCGCAACATCTGGGGGATTGGGCTGAATTATTCCGACCACGCGGCGGAAGCTGGGATGCAGGTGCCGACCGAGCCGATCCTTTTTAACAAAGCCAGCCGCAGCTATTGCGGGCCAAATGATCCACTATTTTACAGCAAGGGGATGACCAAGCTTGATTGGGAGGTCGAGTTGGGTGTGGTTATCGGACGCACGGCGCTGAACGTCAGCCGCGACGAAGCACTGGATTATGTGCTGGGCTATTGCGTTGTAAATGACGTGTCAGAGCGCGCGTGGCAGGCCGAGCGGGGCGGCCAATGGGTCAAAGGCAAAAGCTTTCCCAATTTTTGCCCCACAGGGCCGGTTTTGGTAACGGGCGATGAGCTGGGCGATGCAGGCAAGCTGTCCCTTTGGACAGATATCAATGACGAACGGCTACAGGACGGCACGACCGAAAAGATGGTCTTTGATGTGGCGACGATCATCTCCTACATGTCTGAATTCATTCAGCTAGAGCCGGGCGATCTGATCTGCACGGGCACGCCGCCCGGCGTGGGCATGGGGTTCAAACCGCCCCGCTACCTTAATCCGGGCGACCGAGTGCGTCTGGGTGTCGAAGGCTTGGGTGAGCAAGAGCAGGTGGTGGAACGGCTATCCGAAAGCTGAGGGGGTTACGCCACCTCGGCCTCTCGTGCTTCGGCGGCGGCCACGGCAATTGCGGGGCGCAGGGGCAGGGTCAGCAGGAAACTGCTGCCTTTGCCGATTATGCTTGTCGCGACAAGGCTGCCGCCGTGGGCCGTGGCAATATCGCGCGAGATGGCAAGCCCTAGCCCAGTGCCGCCAAAACGACGCGTGGCGGTGGAATCGACCTGATGGAAAGGCTCAAAAACGCGCTCCAGCTCGTTTTCGGGGATGCCGATGCCGGTATCCGTGACGCGAAATTCAACCACTTCCCCGCGGATGCGGCAGGTCAGTGAGATGGTGCCTTGGTCAGAGAACTTCGTCGCGTTGCTCAACAGGTTAATCAAAATTTGCTGGATGCGCTTGCCATCGGCCAACATCACGCCGGTGGCCGATTTTACCTTTAGCTCTAGCCCTTTGTCTTCGATCATCGGGCGCAACTGATCGACGGTGGGGGCGACGATGTCGTCGATTTGGACGGGCTCCATCGTGATCGACAGGCTGCCTGCGTCGATCTTGGCAAAGTCGAGCACTTCGTTGATCAAGGTCAGCAGATGATTGCCAGAACGCTCAACCGTCTGCATGATGTCGCCCAGCTTGCTAAGCGTGGTCGCAAGTTTCGGGGCGAGTGTTTCACGTGTTTGCGGATCGGCATCGATGGCGGTGCTGAGGTCGCGTGCCGCCGGGGTGCGGTCGAAATGCCGCGCAAGCCGCACATGGCCCAGAATGACGGTCAGCGGTGTACGCAGTTCGTGGCTGAGGACACCCATAAAGTCGGTTTTGGCCTTGTTCGCATCCTCAGCTGTCAGCAGTGCTTTTTTCAGATCAGTCACATCAATCCGCAGGCCAACAACACTGCCGTCTTCCATACGCCGGTCTGAGGTGCGGATGATGCGGCCATCGGGCATCCGCTGCTCGGTTTCAAATGCACCGTTTTCGCGCTTTTCCAGCCAGACGCGGATCCATTCCTCTTCTTTGCCGACAGCATCGGGCACAATGCCACGGCGGATGCTGTCACGGACGATTTTCTCGTAGGAGGATCCGGGCTTTACCACCTCGCTATAATCGTGAATTTCACGGTATTTCTCATTGCAAAGCACCAAGATACCCTTGGCATTATACATGACAAACCCATGGTCGAGCGCTTCGATTCCCATACGCAGACGTTCTTCGGCCAGTTTGCGGTTTTCGGCCAATCGCATGATATACCACGCAAAAATGGTTACCCCCGCCGCACCTTGCAAGCGCAGGAGCCAGTGTAGCCAGAAATCGGGGCGATGCTCGGGCCAGCCGTTTTTAACGGTGGCGGCCAATTGCCAAACCCCAAAGGCAAAGTTGAAATCAAGCTCAATCGGGTTGACCAAATTTATGTTCGGATCGCCGATGATCGTCTGCTCAACCTCGCCTGTCGGGCTCAGTTCGCGAATGGCCAGATCGTATTTCTCGGCCAATTCGGGAATTTGCAGCCGTGCGACGAAGGCGTCATAATCAAGAACCATGGACAAAATGCCCCAAGGCCGATTTGCTTCGACATCTGGGCCGCCGTTTGAATAGAAAACCGGGTGCCGCAAGATCAATCCGCGACCGCCTTGGACCAGATCAACCGGCCCGGTGACCAGCCCTTCGCCACTCTCCATGGCCTGTTCGACCTTGGGCCGCTGCGCCTCGTTTTGGCGATAATCTAGGCCCAGCACGCTTCGGTTGGGCTCAAGGGGGTGGATGATCGTAACAACCAGGTCAGGGGCGACGGCGATGTTTATAACGTCTTGATTGTCGGCCATGAACTCTGTCGCGCGGGCGCTGAACTCGGATTGGCTGATCGTGGGGTTCTCGCTAACGACCGTGGCCAATTCGCGCAGTTTGAGGATTTGGTCGAAAATGTCTGCGCGGATCCGCTCACGCACTTCGATCAATTCCAATGTGGTATCAAGCTCCAGATCCTGCATGTAGGTCTGGTAGGAAAGGGTCTCGATCCTTTGACCAAAGCCAAGGACTACACCGCCCAATGCAACCAGAATGAAAATCTGTGTCGCACGCCGGGATAGCGCATTTCTAATATTTTTCATGCCGGTTTTGCCCAAGTCGGTCTCTGCCCTTTGCGCCACGGCCTTCTACGTGCCTAGTACGCCCCTAAGTCATTAGACCGCAGAGTTCTTTGTTGAGGCAAGGTAAATACCCGCTGGCAGGCAAATCACCGGGCAACAGCGTCAAATTTGCAAATGTGGCTATTTTCTATGTTTCGATCTTGCCCAACATCTCTCGCAAAATATGGCGAAGCTCTGCGATGTCCGTGGGGTTGGAAATGTTTGGCGCATGGCCGCAATCGGGGAAAATAGTGAGGCCAGGGCGCGGGCCGCTTTGGGTCATGCGCTTGGCGGCTTCGGGCAGCAGCAGGTCCGATTTGGAACCGCGCAGAAGATGCGTGGGCGTGGTGATCCGGGCCCAGCGGTCCCACGTCGAAAGTTCATGCGCCGAAGCTGTGAATTGCACGGTTATGCGAGGGTCATAATGCAGGGTGAGGTTCCCATCACCACGGCGGCGCAAAGATGTTCGCGCCATGCGCTGCCAAAAAACGTCGGCTGCCGGGCCAAAGGGGGCGTAGGTGTCGCGCAGCCACGCCTCGCCTTCGTTAAAGGTCGTGAAGTCCGGCAGGCTGCCGACATAAGATAAAATCCGGTCGACGGCCTCGCTGGGCAATTCGGGGCTGATGTCGTTCACCACCAAGGCGCTGATCCGGTCTGCGTCATGGCCCGAGGCGATGTGCATCCCGATCATACCGCCCAGCGACGTGCCAAACCATGTTGCGCAGTCGATTTGGTAGTGGTCCATCACATCTGTCGCGATGCCGGCATAGTATTCGACCGAATATTCTGCCTCTGGGTTGCGCGACCAACTCGACAATCCGCGTCCGATCATATCGGGGCAAAGCACATGGAAATGATCCGATAACGCCGCTGCGACCTCATCAAAATCGCGGCCCGTACGGGCCAGGCCGTGCAACATCATCAGGGAGGGCTTGGTCGGGTCGCCCCATTCGGTAACGTGAATCTCGTGGTCCATCACAGGGACAAAGCGGAAACGAGGGAAGGTCATCAGCGCGCACCCTTTTGCATGATGGTGCCAGTGATCCCCCGAGGGAAGAAATAGACCAGCAGGATAAAGATGATGCCAAGCCAAAAGAGCCAGCGATCAGGGTCAAGCAGCTCGGGCAGGAGGGGAAGGCTTGCGGTTGCCTCGGCGGCAGCGCCCATAAGGTCGCGCAGGTAGTATTGCGCCATGACCATCAGCACCGCGCCAACAACCGCGCCCCACATCGTGCCCATGCCGCCGATCACCACCATCAACAGAATGTCGATCATGATTGCAAAACTAAGCGTGGTGTCCGGCCCGGTGTACTTGAGCCAAACAGCATAGATCGTTCCCGCCAATGACGCGACAGCAGCCGACAGGCAGAAGACGAAAGTGCGGTAAGCCACGACACGGTAGCCGATGGCTTCGGCGCGGGCTTCGTTCTCGCGGATGGCTTTAAGGACCGAGCCAAGCGGCGCCGCCACGACACGCAGCATCAGCAGGAACAAGGCGAGCGAGGTGAAGAAGACGAAGTAGTAGGCCGCAAGCTTGCCGTTCAGTTTCACACCGAAGAGGCGCACCACCTTGCCGTCCTCGTCCACCATCAGTTTTGTCGCAGTCTTGAACAGGTCTGGCGCGCGGTAGGTGATGCCGTCTTCGCCGCCGGTGAACTGCGACAGTTGCGAGGCCAGCACCAGCGCGACTGAGGCCGTGGCCAGTGTAATCATCGCAAAGAAGATCGCCTTGACCCGCAGGCTCAGAAGACCGACCGCCGTCGCCACGATAAGCGAGACCAACACCCCGGCGACAGCGCCCAAGGCCACGGCATCCCAGCCCGGTCCCATTTCACGCAAAGAAATGGCAGCACCGTAGGCACCAAAGCCGAAGAACATCGTGTGGGCAAAACTGACGATGCCAGTGTACCCGATCAAAAGGTCATAGCTTGCCACCAGCACGATGAAGATACAGATGCGGGCTGCCACCTCCAGCGCGCGTACGTCTTGAAACAGGAAGGGCGCAAACAGCAGCAGGGCGGCGATCTGCAACACGGCGGTTTTCACGGCGATGGTGCCATAGGTGGATTTGGTCTGCATGGTCACCTCACTTCACCGCCGGGCGCAGGCCATTGGGCCGCCACAACAGGATCGCCGTCATCAAGATCATATTGCTCGCCAGCGCCAGTTTAGGGGCCAGAAAGCCCACGTAGTTTGCCGTCAGCCCCACCAGCAAAGCGCCCAAAAGCGTGCCTTCGATAGAGCCAAGCCCGCCGATGATGACGACGATAAAGACGACAATCATCATCTCGCCACCAAGCGCGGGGGTGATCAGCGTCTCGTATCCCGCCCACATCGCACCGCCGACGGCAGCAAGGGCCGAGCCCACCATGAAGACCCCGATGAACAGCCGATCAATGCGAAAGCCAAGCGCCTCCACCATCTCGCGGTTCTCAACGCCTGCGCGGACCAAGAGGCCCAGTCGGGTGCGGTTCAGCACCAAGTAAAGCCCGATAAACGCCGCCAGCCCGAGGCCAAAGGCGAAGACGCGGTAAATTTCAATGCTCACGTCGCCAATGATCCATGCCCCTTCAAGGAACTGCGGGCGCAGCACCGTAATCGGCGTGCCGCCCCAAACGGCGAGGATGATCTGCTCAGACACAATCAACGCGCCCATGGTGATGAGGATTTGCCGGAGGTGGTCATGATAGACCGGGCGGATGATGACCGTTTCGAAAAACCAACCGGCGGCAAGGCCAAAGGACATGGCCGCGATCACAGCCAAAGCGAGCGCGGCTGCATTGAGAAACACGCTGTCGGCCCCCAGCCAGCCGCTGAGCGCGGCCAGCACAGAGGCGGCGACAAATGCGCCAAAGCTAACAAAGGCCGAGTGGCCAAAGTTCAGCACGTCCATCAACCCGAAGATCAGGCTCAGACCCGAGGCCATGAGGAATACCATCATCCCCATCGCCAGCCCCGCGACGGTCAGCGTGGCCCAAGATGACGGCGCGCCAATCAGCACAAAGGCCAGCGCGGCAAGGGCGAGCGGCAGCAGGTAGACCCCGCCGAACCGGCCAAGCGTTTCCGAAATTCGATCCATAGTGTCCCTCATCACGACAGGCCCAACAGGCGGTCTTGCAATGGTTTATCGGCAGCGAAAGCGGCCATAGTCCCGCTGTGCACCACGCGGCCATCGTCGATTACCGCCATGTCGCGTCCGATGCTGCGGGCGAAATGAAAGTTCTGCTCAACCAGCAAGATCGTCGCCTCACGGCTGATCTCGGTGAAGGCTTCAGCCATGGCGGCGACGATCGCAGGTGCCAGTCCCTTGGTCGGCTCGTCGATCAGGATCAGACGGCGCGGCTCAACGATCGCGCGGGCGACGGAAAGCATTTGCTTCTGACCACCTGAAAGCGACCAGGCCTGTTTGGTCCAGAACCGCTCCAGCGCAGGAAAAAGTGTGGTAATGCGGTTGAGCCGCGCTGCATCGAAACGACCCTTTGCCGTGGCGAGGATCAGGTTTTCTTCGACCGTAAGGTTGCCAAAGATACCCATGTTTTCCGGCACATAGGCGATGCCGCGGCGGGCGATATCGGCTGTATGCAGCCCGGTGAGGTCATCGCCATCAAAGCGCACCGTTCCGGGGCTGGGTTTCCACAGGCCCATGATCGAACGCAGCGTGGTCGTTTTGCCCGCCCCGTTGCGGCCCAATAGGACAAAGACCCCGCCCTCGGGCACCTCAAGACTTACATCATGCAGCACGGCATATTGGCCGATATCGGTTTTCATCTTGTCGAGGGTTAGCAGGCTCATGCTGTCTCCTCCGTCGCGGTGCCAAGATAGACATCGCGCACGATCTGGCTGTCCATGACTTCGGCAGGCGCGCCATCGGCCAGCAACTCTCCGTTGTGCAGCACGATAATCCGGTCGGCGAGGGCGCGGACCACGTCCATCTTGTGTTCGACCAGCAGCACGGTCTTGGTCGGGTCGGATTTGATTTGCGCGATCAGCTCCAGCACGTCGGGCGCGTGGTCCAGCGACATGCCAGCGGTGGGTTCATCGAACATGTAGATGTCAGGCTCCATCGCCATCAACAGTGCCACCTCCAGCTTGCGCTGGTCGCCATGGGGCAGGGCCGCGGCGGGCAGATGGGCGACGCGCGAGAGGCGGGTCGCTTCGAGGTAATGCTCGGCGTCTTGGGTGAGTTTGGTAAGGCGGCGCACCGGGCGCAGCAGCCGCCAGCCGTCGCCTTCGCGGGCCTGCACAGCAAGGCGGATGTTTTCCAGCACGGTAAGTTGTGGAAAGAGATTGGTCAGCTGAAAAGCGCGGCCCACACCTTGGCGCGCGCGGGCCGAGGGGGCCATGCGGGTCAGATCGACCTCGCCTTTCAACACCTTGCCCGAGGTCGCGGTGAGCTGGCCTGAGATCAGATTGAAATAGGTGGTTTTACCGGCCCCATTCGGCCCCACGATGACGGTGAGTTCACCGGGGTGGAAGGCGCAGGAGACCTGATTGACGGCGACATGGCCGCCAAAACGAATGGTCAGATCGCGCGTGATGAGCGACGGCGTGGACATCTGAAAAACCTTTGGTACGGAAATTGGCACAGAGGGGCTGGCCCACCGCATGCGATGGGTCGGGCAGGCCAGCCGAGGGTCCGATCAGTCGTTGGTGCGACCGATGGGGATGTCCATCTCATCCGCTTCAATGATGCGCACCAGATCGGGGATCGCCCAATCGACGTTCTCATCGACGCGAATTTTGAAGTGGACCATGGACTGCAATGCCTGATGGTCTTCGGGGCGGAAGGTCATGGTGCCTTTGGGTGTCTCCCAAGACATGCCTTCCATTGCCGCGATCAGGTCTTCGGTCTCAAGGCTGTCGGCGGTTTCAATCGCTTTGACTGCAGCCAGCGCCGCCGCCATGCCACCCGCGGTGAAGAAGTCAGGCGGGCCGTCGAAACGTTCCTGATGGGTCTTGACCAGCCAATCGTTCACCGGATTGTCGTAGGCCTCATAGTAGTAATAGACCGCACCTTCCATGCCGGGGAAGCGCTTGTAGGTGGGCAGCACCGGCAGGATATGCCCGCCCATGGAGATCTCAATGCCAAAGCGCGACGGATCCAGCGCCTGAATTTTGCCCGGCGCATCACCACCCCCAGCGATATAAACGAGGATAACCTTGCGGCCTTCCTTGTCCTTCAGGGCGTTGAACATACGCTCGGCTGCGGCAGTGAAGTCGGCGGTGCCTTGGGGCACGAATTCTTCGGTCACCACGGTGGCACCGGTGCCGTCGAGCGCGGCTTTGAAAGCGTCGATACCATCGTGGCCAAAGGCGTAGTCTTCGGCGATGGTGGCGACAAAGAGGTTTTCATCAGGCTTCAGCGCCAGCGCCTGCGCCTGCATGTCCATCGAGGAGTTGCGCGAGGTCTTGAACACATAGCGGTTGCTGTCTGGCCCGGTGAGGCTGTCGGCCACCGCAGGCTCCACGATGAGGATTTTCTCGTATTCCTCGGCGATGGGCAGCATGCCTTTGGCCACCCCCGAAGAGGTCGATCCGATGGCCATCAAGACTTCGTCGTCGCCGTAAGCTTCGGCCAGCACGGCGCGGGCGACATCGGGTTTGAACTGCGTGTCCTTGATGATGAGTTCGATCTTGTGACCTTTGACGGTATTGGTCCCGTCGGTGGCGTATTCGATGCCAAGCTCAAAACCGGTCTGTGCCTGTTTGGAGAAAGCTTCGAAACTGCTGCCCGACAGCCCGTGCACAAGGGCAATCTTGATCGGGTCTTGCGCCCAGGCCGCGCTGGCAAATGCCGCAACACTTGCCGTCACGGCGGCGATCCGCGTGAGTGTCTTCATGGTATCCTCCCTTGACGGGCCAGCGCGTTGTTGCGCCGTCTCCCCCCGTCGTCTAGCTTGAGTTTCGAGCATCGAAGAAAGAGGTGATTGGGGCAAGATGGTGGAAATACGTACCGATGATTGCTTTCGCGATGGGCAGTTCGCTGAACTGGCTTTCGTGCATGCGCCCGTCGGTCTGGTGGTTACAGAAAACCGGGTTATCCGCGAGTGCAACATCGCTTTTGCGCAGATGTTCGGCTATGAGTGCGCGGCCCTGCGTGACCAATGGTTTTCCGTGCTCTATCCCTCAGATGAGGAATTTGTGAACATCCGCGATCGGGGTGTTGTCCAACTGCGCGAGACCAACACCTATTGGGATGAGCGTATCATGGCCCGTCGCGATGGCAGCCTGTTTTGGTGCCGGGTGCGCGGGCACTCTTTTACCCCGGAAAGCCCGCTTGAGCGCGCAGTCTGGAGCTTTGCCGACTTGTCGGGCGAGCGACCCTATTTGCCGCTAACCCGCCGCGAACGTGAGATATTAAGCCATTTGGCTGAGGGGCTAACCAGCAAGGAGATTGCCATCAAGCTCGATATTTCGCACCGCACAGTGGAGGTGTATCGCGCCAAATTATTAAAGAAATTCGGCGTAAATAATACCTCTGGCCTGTTTCATTCACTGGGCGGTATCGACAGTGACCATGTGGTATCCAACAGCCAAAAATAAGCGATTTTGAACTTTACGTGGTATCGCCTTGTTCATCGTGCTTCTCAGCCTTTTCTGTGGCCTCGATCATCGCGTCCGCTTGAGCATAAAGACTGCGGATTTCCATCAAATCTGCATTCGTCGGGGCCTTGTTGGGCGTCGAAGTTTCATCAGTCATATTTGACATGGAACTTTGGCTTATTTTCATTTCACTAATCCGCATTTCACCAGAAAGTTCACGGCTAGTTCCGTGACTATAGGTTACGTTACAGACCTCCAATTTTGACGCCAATTGGGCAAAGCCCCAGATGAATCAGGGTTATCCCTAACAGCCTGAAGCAAGGCGCTGAAATTGTGGAAGTTATTTTCACGCATTTGTTTCGCATGGTGATACATGGAATGCTGTGTACCGGCCCTTATTGGGGGCTATCAGGGTTTCCCCCAATAGACATGGCGGCGAAAAAGGTCGATTTTTCTAGAGAAAGTAGAGGTGCTGCATGAGCTTTATCGCGGCGTTCACATTAGTTACGCTATGCGGAGTAGTTTTCTATTGCGTGATGATCGCCAAGCAAACAGGCGACCCGGTCAATCGCTTCAGTGTGTTTGGCGCGGTTGCGGTTTTGCTCTTATACATCGGAGTAACGCTGGCTTTGGTGGCCGACCAGCGCGGCGTTTTCTACCGCGATCCTATTGAGTTTGTCTTAGCGACGGCGGCGTTTGCGTTGTTGATTGCGCAAATCTGGCGGGTCTTGCGCACCCACCGCAAGATGAATGGCGTGAGCGATGGCGACGCGGCTCGCAGAAACCTACCTAATCTGCTGAACGATCTCCCCGTCCAAGCGGCCTTTCTCACACCAGATATGACATACGCTTTCGTCAACGATGCCTATAGCGCGTCCTTTGGGAAGCCCGCGAGTGAAATAGAGGGACAGCATCTATCTCAAATCATTCCGCCGAACCTTTTAGCCGAAGTGATAGCCAATGTTGAAAAGGCATTGGCCGGACGGCAGGTAACATGGCATTTCGATTTTTCCCGCCCAGTGCTGGCGCGCAACCAAGGAACGGCCATTTATCAGCCCCTGTCGGACCGGGGTCAGGTGGTGGGCGTCTTGGTTATGGTGATGGACCGCTCTGCCGTGCAGGACGCGGTCTATAATGCCGAGCTCAGCGCGACAAAACACGCGCTCGCGGCCGAGGTGGCAGGCGTAGGCTATTTGGAATGGGATCAGGAAGGTGCGCTGGTCGATGTCTCTCATGAGGTGGAGGCTCTGCTAGGCCGTGATGCGCAAAGCCTGCGTGAGATGTGGCAACAGGGGCAGGGTTTCGTAGAGCCACGCAGTCGCGCCACCATTCGCAACAATCTGCATATGGCGGGGAGCCGTCCGCGCGATGTGATCGAGAATGTAAAGTTTCTGGCCGCCAATGGCCGCCAGATCGAGGCCCGCTCGTGCATCCGCCGTTTGGACCGGGGGCAAGACGTGCATCTTTTGGCAGCGATCCAAGATGTCACAGATCAACAGCACGTTCTGGACGATCTGGTGAAAAGCGAAACCCGCTTTCGCGATTTCACCGAAAGCGCGACCGACTGGGTCTGGGAGATGGACGTAGACCGGCGGTTTACCTTTTTGTCAGGTGGGGGGCGGCAGACCGATGCGGAAACCCCGATCTTCGAACTGGGCAAAACGCTTGCGCAAGCCGATATTGCACAAGGCGAGGGTGATTACGACGTGTTGCAGCAGCGCTTGGCCCGGCAAACCCCCTTTCGCGATTTGCGATTGGTATTTCCGTCGACCGACGGGCGAGAGCGGTTGATCGACATGTCTGGTAAGCCCTTTTTCGACAGCAACGCGCAATTGGCAGGTTATCGTGGCACCTGTTTTGACATGACAGAGATCGTCATGGCCGAGACCGAGCGTAAAAGCGCGCTCGAAGCCTTGGCGCTGGCTTTTGAGAATATCTCAACGATGGTCGCGCTTTTCGACAGCAATGATCGGTTGGTCTACTGCAACGAGAAATATCGCGCGAGCTATGCCGGTATAGGCGACGACATCATTGGCCGACATTTCGATGAGCTACTGGAGCATTTCACCCGCTCTGATAATTTTACCATGACTTCCGAAGGTAAAGTTCGCTGGAGCGAGCAGCGCCGCGACCGTCGAAACACACCGGCCAAGTTCTTTCGCGCCCGGTCTGCCAGTGGGCGCTGGCTTGAGGTGACAGATTATCCCGTGCCGGCCGGGGGCCTTTTGACAATTGTTTCCGACATCACCGAAAAGGTTGAGCGCGAAGAGCGGCTGCACCGCCATGAAACGGCGCTTCAATTGCTTAACCGCCGCGAGACCTTGGGCCAGATGACCGCTGCGATCGCCCATGAGTTGAACCAACCTTTGGCGGCTATTCATAACTTCGCTGCAGGCTGTGTGCTGCGTGCCCAAAACGACCAGCTTGAGAGAGAGGACATGATCGCCGTGCTCAATAATATGCAAAGCCAATCAGAACGTGCCAGTGCCATCCTACGGTCCATGTCGAACTATCTGCACAACGACGATGCGGACCGGATCGCCGTGTGTTTTGATGACATCCTCCGCTCTGTGCAGCTGTTGATCCAGCCGGAAAGCTCTGCCTCTGGTGTCAGCGTTGTAATGGATAATCAATGCGATGGCGTCGAACTTCATTGCGCCCGCATTGAGATAGAGCAACTGCTGATCAACCTGATAAAAAATGCCATTGATGCCAGCCGTGACGCGCAGCGAGCCGATGCCGAAGTCTCTGTTTCCGCACACTGCTCGGAGGGGGAGATCGTGATCGACGTGACCGACGACGGGCGTGGCTTTGCCCCGGATATGCCTGCAGAAACGGCTTTTAGCGCTTTCCGGTCAACCAAAGAGAAGGGTCTTGGTGTGGGTCTGGCAATTTGCGAAACCATTGTGCTGTCGCATGGGGGGACAATTGCGGTGAGTAAATCTGATGAGCAAGGGGCCTGCCTGACGGTACGTCTTCCGTTGGAGGTGCAAGAGTAGAATGACTGAAGATAGGATCGTTTACGTCGTCGATGACGATGCCGCCGTGCGGGACTCTCTGGTGTGGTTGCTGGGCTCGGTTGGGTTGCGTGCCATTTCTTTCGCATCGGCGGCTGAATTTCTTGAGGGATACAGCGACACCGGTATTTCTTGCCTTGTCAGCGACGTGCGCATGCCAGGGATGAGCGGTTTGGAGTTGCAAAAAGCGCTAAATACACGCGGCATCGAGATACCGTTCATCTTGATGACGGCCTTCGGCGATGTGTCGACAGCCGTCAAAGCGATGAAGGCGGGCGCGGTGGATTTCATCGAGAAGCCCTTCAACAACCAAGACATGCTTGATCTTATCAACACCGCGCTTCAGATCGACGCAGCGCGCCGCAAAGGCATTGAGGCCGATGTTGAGAATGCAGAGTTGCTGGCGCGGCTTACTCCGCAAGAGCATCGGGTATTCGAGCGTGTCGCGGCAGGGCTTTCCAACCGTGAGATTGCCAGCGAGATGGATATCTCGGTCAAAACGGTCGAGGTGCATCGCGCAAGGGTAATGCGCAAGCTTGAGGCCAATTCGGTTGCAGAATTGGTGCGGTTTCACCTTCACAGCGCGACGCCATCACAATTCGAAGTCGGTTAGCAGCTCAAAAAACCCCGGTAGCACGGAGGCTACCGGGGCAAAACACCCAGCCCCGGCGAGGGGGAAGGGCTGGGGGCTTCCCGGCGGCATGAGGATCGCCAGGAAGGCATGGGTCACACTGGCTTGGGTTCCAGCGCGCCCACGGTCACGTCGAGGGTCTGTTCTGCACCCTTGCGGAGCACGACAACCTCTGCCGCAGTCTCAGGCGTGGTGGTGGCCACGGCACGGGTCAGGTCGCGCAGATCGTCGACCTTGATGCCGCCGAAGGACAGAATGATATCGCCCTTCTTAAGACCCGCCTTGGCGGCGGGGCTGTCTTGGCTGACGGCCTCAATCACCGCGCCGCGGGGTTCTTCATAACCCAGCACATTGGCGACCTCAGGGCTCATCGGGCGGATTTGTACGCCCAGCCAGCCGCGCTCAACCGTGCCGTCATCGGCCAAATCGGCGACGATGGTTTGCACCAAATCGGACGGCACCGAAAAGCCGATCCCGACCGAGCCACCGCCCGGCGATAGGATCGCGGTGTTCACGCCCACGACCTCACCCTCGTTGTTAAAGAGCGGTCCGCCCGAGTTGCCCCGGTTGATCGCCGCATCGGTTTGGATGAAGTCATCGAAAGGTCCGGCCTGAATGTCACGCGACAGGGCCGACACGATGCCAGATGTCACAGTCCCGCCAAGGCCAAAGGGGTTGCCCACGGCCACGACCTCATCGCCAACGCGCAGTGTTTTGGAGGTGCCAAATGCGACCGTGGGCAGGTCCACGTCTGCCTTTACCTTAAGCACAGCGATATCCGTCATCGGATCACTGCCAACGACTTCGGCGTTAAAGCTGCGGCCATCGGCCAGTTTCACGGTCACTGTTTGCGCCCCAGCGACGACGTGGTGATTGGTGACGATGGTGCCATCCTCTGAGATGATGAAGCCTGATCCAAGCCCTTGGCGCGGGGTGGCGGTGGCGCCGTTCTGGTCGGGCAGCATCTGCTCGAACCGCCGCCGTAACTCTTCGGGCATGCCGGGGGGGAGCTGCTGTTGAATTTGCGTGTTCTCTTGGCTGGCGGTCACTTCGATAAAGACCACGGCGGGGGAGACGGCCTCGACAAGGTCGGCATAGCCGCCCGCGGGAACGGCCAGCGCCGCTGACGGCGCAAGAGCCAGCATCGGGGTCGCAGCGACGGCGGCGCTCAGCGCAAGGGCGGCGGCGCGGGGGGCCTTGGAAAGGGTCTTGTTCATGAGATGCTCCTTGCTGTGCATTCGGTGTTTCTGAACCCCTATCTGGGGGCTGCGTTTTACAGCGTCGTCGCAGGCGCTATACAAATCTGTGAGAATGCAGGCAGCGGGATGCGTGGGCGGCGGAATTGCCCTACCTCTTGGTGGACCCTAGATTGAGACCTTAATGAAACTGCTTGTTGTCGAAGACGATACCACCACCAGCACCTATATCGCGCGCGGCCTGCGCGAAGAGGGGCATGCCGTGGATGTGGTGGCCGATGGCCGCGACGGTTTGGTGCAGGCCACCACCGGGCAATATGATGTGTTGATCCTTGACCGGATGCTGCCTGAGTTGGACGGGCTGACGCTGCTAAAAACCCTGCGCGGAGCGGGCAACGCCACGCCGGTGTTGCTGCTCACGGCGATGGGCGCGGTGGAGGACCGGATCGACGGGCTGAACGCCGGGGCGGATGATTATCTGGTTAAACCCTTTGCTTTTGGCGAGCTGTCGGCGCGGGTGAATGCGCTGGCGCGTCGCCCGCAGGCGCTAGAGCAGGAAACGACCCTCCGCGCTGGCAATCTGACGATGGACCTGATCAGCCGCCGGGTGACCCGCGCGGGCCAAGAGATCGACCTGTTGCCCCGCGAATTTGCTTTGCTAGAACATCTGCTCCGCCGGAAAGGCCGGGTGCAAACGCGGACCATGCTGCTTGAGGCGGTCTGGGACATCTCTTTTGATCCGATGACCAATGTGGTCGAGACCCATATCAGCCGCCTGCGCGCCAAGGTTGACCGGCCCTTTGACGTCGAGTTGATCCAAACCGTGCGCGGCGCGGGCTATAGGATTGAGGCGTGAAGGCGCGGCTGGCCGGGCTGTGGCGCTCAATGCCTCTGCGGCTGGCGCTTTTGTTGGTGCTGCTTTTCACAATCGTCAGCCTGCTCAGCCTTGCGGCCAGCTATGCGGTCACGCAACGGTCGTTCGAACAGGCGATCCGGGCCGATCTGGCGCAAGACATGGCCGGATTTCGCGCCGCGCCCGGTGCCGCTGCCCTCGCACGGCTGGTTGAGGCGGAATCGCGCGAGACCGATCCCAACCGGTTAATCATCAGCTACATCGGCCCCAATGGGCGCATCTATGGCAACGGGGCCATCGCGCGGGACAACGAGGGCTATCATATCGTCTCGCTCGGCGCGGCGCGGGCGCAGTATGACGGGGTCTACCTCACGCTCACTGACACGCTTTATGGCGGGCTTTTGACCATCGCGCGCAGCCGGGCCGAGATCACGGCCCTGCGCGAGGTTTTCGTGAATATCCTGCTCGTCAGCCTGCTGCCCACGGTGTTGATCGCGCTTTCGGGCGGGTTAATCCTTGCCCGACGTTCAAAACGCCATGTTGAGGTAATCCGCGGCACACTCGATCGGCTGACCACAGGCGATCTGGCAGCAAGGGTATCGCCGGGGCCGCGTTGGTCGGATGACCTGCTGCGCATCGGTGAGGCGGTGAACCAAATGGCCCGGGCGCAGGAAACTTCCGTCGTGGCGCTGCGGCAGGTCTCGCTTGATATCGCGCATGATTTGAAGACCCCGATCCAGCGGGTTTCAGTGCATCTGGACGATCTCGACCGGGCCGAGGCCACGGGCGAAGATCGCGCCGAGCCGCTGGCCCGCGCCCGGGCCGAGCTGGACGGAATCGCCGCGATCTTTCATTCCTTGCTGCAACTCGCGCAGGTGGAGCAAGGCGACGCCCGCACCCATTTCACCCCCGTCGATCTGACTGCGTTGTGCCGAACCATGATTGAGCTTTATGAGCCCGCAGCGGGGGAACAGGGCAAACGCCTGATCTGCACCCTGCCGGAGACGCCTGCCCATGTCACAGGCGACCGTGCACTGCTGGGGCAGATGATCGCCAACCTGATTGAGAACGCGCTGCGCCATTCTGGCAGTGCCGAAGCGGTGGACGTCTCGCTGAAACAGGCGGCGGGTAAGGTCACACTCAGCGTCGCAGATGGCGGCCCCGGCATTCCGGCTCAGGACCGCGACAAAGTGTTGCAGCGGCTCTACCGGCTTGATCGCAGCCGGGGCACGCCGGGTCACGGGTTGGGGCTGGCGCTGGTCGATGGGGTCGTGAAACTGCATGGGGCAAGGCTGGAACTCATCGACAACGCGCCGGGGCTGCGTGTGGTGGTGACATTCGATAGTTAGGACAGATGCAAAGGGCTGCGGCAATTTAGCCTGTGCCTCTCTCGCCCCCCGGACCTATATAGGTCAGGAAACAACACGCGAGGGCTTCTCATGCTCGACGGTTACACCGCCGAAATCCTAGCGCGGGTGCAATTCGCATTCACGATTTCGTTTCACATTATCTTCCCGGCTTTTTCCATTGGGTTGGCCAGTTTTCTGGCAGTGCTGAACGCGCTGTGGCTGTGGAAGCGGGATGAGACCTATCTGAACCTTTTCAACTACTGGAAGAAGATCTTCGCCGTGGCCTTTGGCATGGGGGTCGTCTCGGGCATTGTCATGTCCTACCAGATCGGCACCAACTGGTCGGTCTTTTCCGACAAAGCCGGGCCAGTTGTTGGGCCGCTCATGGCCTATGAGGTGCTCTCGGCCTTCTTCCTTGAGGCAGGGTTTCTGGGCATCATGCTCTTTGGTCGTAAACGGGTGGGGGACGGGCTGCATATGTTCGCCACGGCGCTGGTGGCGCTGGGCACGCTGGCCTCGGCCACATGGATCTTGTCGGTAAATTCGTGGATGCAGACGCCTGCGGGCTTTGGGATAAATGATCTTGGCCAGTTTGTACCCGAAGATTGGTGGGCGATCGTCTTTAACCCTTCTTTTCCTTACCGCTTGGTGCATATGGTGCTGGCCGCCTATCTGACCACGGCGTTGGTCGTCGGCGCGGTCGGCGGAATGCACCTGCTGCGCGATCAGACAAACGCCGCTGCGCGCAAGATGTTCTCAATGGCGATGTGGATGTTGGTGCTGGTGACGCCGCTGCAAATCTTTGCGGGCGACATGCATGGCCTTAACACGCTTGAGCATCAGCCTGCCAAGGTGATGGCGATGGAGGGGCATTACGACAGTCACCCCGACGGCGCGCCGCTGATCCTGTTCGGCATTCCGAACGCCGAAGAGAAGCGCATCGACTATGCCATTGAAATTCCCAAACTGTCGTCGCTGATCCTTAAGCATGACCTGAACGCGCCCTTGGACGGATTGGACACAATTCCGGACGAAGATGAACCGCCGGTGGCCATCGTCTTCTGGTCCTTCCGCATCATGATCGCCCTTGGATTCGCCATGCTGGGGTTGGGCCTTTGGGCTGCACTCGCGCGGCTGCGCGGGCGGCTTTACGACGCGCCGCTGTTGCACCGTCTGGCGCTGCTGATGGGGCCGACCGGTTTTGTCGCCGTGCTGGCAGGCTGGATCACGACCGAGGTGGGGCGGCAACCCTTCACCGTTTATGGGCTGCTGCGGACCTCAGACAGTCTCGCGCCGGTGGCGGCCCCCGCGGTGGCGGCTTCGCTGATTGCCTTTATCGTGGTCTATTTCTTCGTCTTCGGGGCGGGCACTTGGTACATTGTTGCGATGATGCGCAAGCCGGTCTTGGATCATGTGTTGGAAGACGAACGCGACGAGATGCAGGGCGACGGGCCAACCCTTGCGGTGGGCGAAGAGGTGGCCGTCAAAGACAAACCGGAGAAGAATTGAGATGTTGGGATTTGAGCTTTCATTCATCTGGGCCGGAATCATCGCCGGGGCCGTGTTGATCTATGTCATCCTCGACGGCTTTGATCTGGGCGTTGGGCTGCTTTTCCCGATGACCAAGGACGAGGGCGAGCGCAATGTGATGATGAACTCGGTCGCGCCCATATGGGACGGCAACGAGACATGGCTTGTGCTGGGCGGTGGCGGGTTGTTTGCCGTCTTTCCGCTGGCTTATGCGGTGGTGATGCCCGCGCTGTACATGCCGATTATCCTGATGCTGCTGGGGCTGATCTTTCGCGGGGTCGCGTTCGAATACCGCTGGCGCACGAAACGTTGGAAGCCCCTGTGGGACATGGCGTTTTTCGGCGGCTCGCTGGTGGCGTCTTTCTGTCAGGGCATCGCCCTTGGCGCCCTGGTACAGGGCATCGAGATCGAAGGTCGCGCTTATGCGGGCGGCTGGTGGGATTGGCTCACGCCCTTCTCGATCCTGACTGGGGTGGCGGTGACGGCTGGCTATGCCTTGCTGGGGGCCACTTGGTTGAACATGAAGCTTGAGGGCCGCATTCAGCGCCACATGCGCAGCCTTGCTTGGCCGCTGGCGGTGGCGACCTTGATCTTCATGGGGTTGGTCAGCCTTTGGACCCCGTTCAAGGATGGGGTTTATTTCGAGCGCTGGTTCGCTTGGCCCACCGCGCTGTTCAGCGGCGTTGTGCCCCTGCTGGTGGCGCTGGCGGCCTTTGGTATGCTGCGCGGCTTGCAACGCAAGGCCGACATCCAACCTTTCCTCTGCGCACAGGCGCTTTTCGTCTTGGGGTTCATCGGCATCGGGATCAGCTTTTATCCGCATATCGTGCCCCCGAGCCTGACCATCGCCGAGGCCGCAGCCCCTGACGAAAGCTTGATGTTTGCGCTTGTCGGTACGTTGGTATTGCTGCCCTTGATCCTCAGCTACACGGCCTATGCCTATTGGGTGTTCCGCGGCAAGATTGACCCAGAAGAAGGCTATCACTGATGGGGAAATGGCTAAAACGCAGCGGCTGGTTCGTGGCGCTTTGGCTGGCCAGCGTGGCGTTGCTGACGGTGGTGGCCTATGGCATCCGACTGGTGATCATGCCCGGCTGACGCAGCGGCGCGGGCATGGGGTCTTGCCAAGTGCTGCGGCTTCTGGCCTCTTCGGGCGCAAAGCAGCACGAAAGGACAGCCCGATGCGCGCCATGCAAGTCACCGCCTATGACGAACCGCTCACCCTGCGGGAACTTGAGATGCCCATGCCGGGGCAGGGCGAGGTGCTGATCCAAGTCGATACCTGCGGGCTGAACTTTGGCGATTTGCTGATCATCAAGGGCACCTATCAGGAAAAGCCGCCGCTGCCGTTCACGCTTGGGATGGAGATGGCGGGCACGATTACCGCTTTGGGCGAAGGGGTCGATCATCTGAAAGTCGGCCAGCGCGTTGCGGCCTATACCGGATTTGACGGGCTCGCCGAATATGCCGCCATCCCAGCAGCAGTCTGCGTGCCGATCCCCGAAGAGATGACCGCTGTGGATGCGGCAGCCTTTCTGATTGCCTATGGCACCAGCCATGTGGCGCTGGACTATAAGGCGCGGCTGCAGCCGGGCGAACGGCTGCTGGTGCTGGGCGCGTCGGGCGGCATTGGGTTGACGGCGGTGGAACTGGGCAAAATGATGGGCGCTGAGGTCATCGCCGTGGCGCGCGGAGCCGACAAGTTGGCGGTCTGCAAAGAGGCCGGCGCCGACCATCTGATCAATTCCGAAACCGACGACATCCGCGCCATCGTCAAGGAATTGGGCGGCGCCGACGTGGTCTATGACCCGGTGGGCGGCGACCAGTTCAAAGCGGCTATGCGCGCCTGCAACCCCGAAGCGCGGCTTATCCCCCTGGGTTTTGCCAGTGGCGAGGTGCCGCAGATCCCGGCGAATATCCTGCTGGTCAAAAACCTGAGCGTGTTGGGCTTTTACTGGGGCGGCTATGCCAAAATTAAACCCTCGGTGCTCACCGACAGTTTCGCCAAGCTGATCGAGTGGTATGTGGCTGGAAAGCTGAAGCCCCATGTCAGCAACGTCTTGCCGCTGGAGCAGGCCAACGAAGCGCTGGCCCTGCTGCGCGACCGCAAGGCAACGGGCAAGGTGGTGGTGCAGGTCGCGGGCTAGGCCCGTCGTCCGCCCTGCAAACGGGTCACGCGCAGCGCCTTTTGGCGCTCGCGGAGGTAGACGAAAAGGCCTGAGGCAAGGATCAGCGCGATCCCGACCCAGACCTCCCAAACCGGCAGATCGCCGAAAATCACGAAGCCCCAGAAGACGGCCAGCGGCAGACCGATATATTCAAACGGGGCGACGGTGGCGGCATCGCCCAGCCGGTAGGCTTGGCTCAGGCAATAGCCGATCAGCGCCACATTCAGGCCGATGCCGAGGAAGGTGAGGTAATCATCCTGTGCAGGCCAAACCCATGCCCGCAGCAAAAACTCCAGCGATGCACTGCTGTCGCCCGCCACAAAGCGGCCATCGCCAGCAACCACGAAAAAGCCAAGCGAAACCACGATAAACACGGCCTGAATATAGACCGACAGAACCGAAGCCTTGGTGCTTACCCCCAGTTTGCGCGTCATCAACTGGTTCAACGCATAGGTCAGCGCCGCCAAAACCGGTAGAAACAGCACCAGTCGTGACGCCTGCAAGGCGTCCCCGCCGGCCCAAGGCCGCTGCATGATGACCACGCCAACAAAGCCGACAATCACCGCGCCCATACGCAGCGGGCCGACTTTTTCGCCCAGAATAGGGATCGACAGAAGGGTAATAAACAGAGGTGCTGCAAAGAACAGCGCCGTCGCTTCGGCCAATGGCAGGACCGCCAGAGCCAGAAAGAACGACATATTTGAGATCACAATGAGCAATCCGCGCAGCAGATGCAGCCCCGGCTGGCGGGTCTTGAGCAGATGAAGCCCGCCTTCGAGTTTGACCAACACCAGCCCCAGCACGATCCCGATGGCCGAACGGGTGAAAACGATCTGATGCAGCGGATAGCCGTCCGATAGGCGTTTGATCAGCATATCATTGACCGAGATCGCAGCCACGCCGAGAAGGATCAGCCCGATCGCAAGACCAGCGCGGTTAGGGGAAGTAGTTATCATGGCAAAGACCTACCAGCCCGGCGGGAAAGGTCCAGCGCTTTGACATTGGTTTGCACAGAATTACCCGCTAGGCTGGCATGAAACGCCATTGGGAGAGCCAGCAATGCAGATGTCCGACACCCGCCAGATCGCCGCCACCCCAGCCGAGGTCTATGCCGCATTGCTGGACCCTGAGATGCTGCAAACCTGCGTGCCCGGCGCGCAGGATGTCACCGGCTCGGTCGAAGAGGGCTATGATGCGACAGTGGTGCAAAAGGTCGGCCCGGTGAAGGCGACCTTTAAGGGGCATGTGAAACTCTCTGATCTGGTGCCGAACGAAGCACTGACGATCACCGGCGAGGGCAAGGGCGGCGCTGCCGGTTTCGCCAAGGGCGGCGCGGAAGTGCGGCTGGCCGAAAAGGACGGTGGCACTGAGCTCAGCTATGACGTCGAGGCCAAGGTCGGTGGCAAGCTGGCACAGCTCGGCAGCCGGATCATCGATGGTTTTGCCAAGAAAATGGCGGATCAGTTCTTCGACAATCTGCAATCTTCGCTCGAAGGCACGCCGGAAGAGGGCGTCGAGGCCGACACCCCCGGTGAGGACGCCCCCGCCAAAAAGGGCTGGTTCGGCCGCGCCAAGACCTGAACGCATCTGTTCACTCAGGCCAAAGCCAGTTAGGTTGCCCGTCTTATTAAAGCGGAGACGACCATGCCGACAATCGTGGATATTCAAAACCTGCGCAAATCCTACGCGGGCGGTTTCGAGGCGCTTAAAGGGGTCAACCTACAGATCGAGAAGGGCGAAATTCTCGCGCTTTTGGGCTCCAACGGGGCGGGCAAAACGACGCTGATTTCGACCATTTGCGGCATCACCACCGCGACCAGCGGCAAGGTGACCGTGGGTGGCCATGACATCAACGATGATTTCCGCGCCGCGCGCTCGATGATCGGGCTGGTCCCGCAAGAGATCAATCTCGAACCCTTTGAGAAGGTCATCAACACCGTACGTTTCTCACGCGGGCTGTTTGGCCGCCCAGAGGATGAGGCCGCACTAGAGAAAATTTTGCGCCAACTTTCCCTTTGGGACAAGAAAGACAGCCAAATCCGCGCACTCTCGGGCGGGATGAAGCGCCGCGTGCTCATCGCGAAAGCGTTGGCCCACGACCCGCAGGTGCTTTTCCTTGACGAGCCTACCGCCGGTGTCGACGTGGAGCTGCGCAAGGACATGTGGGAGATCGTCGCCGGGCTGAAGGCCTCTGGCGTGACGATCATTCTCACCACACACTACATCGAAGAGGCAGAGGCCATTGCCGACCGCATCGGTGTGATCGCCAAGGGTGAATTGCTGCTGATCGAAGAAAAGAACGCCCTGATGGCGCGGATGGGCAAAAAGCAACTTGAGGTGCAGCTCTCTGAGCCGATCACCGAAGTGCCGTTGGCGCTGCAATCGCCCGATGTGGAATTGTCGGCAGACGGGCAGTCCTTGATCTACACTTATAACACCAACGCTGAGCGTACGGGCATCACCAAACTGCTGTCGAAAGTCGCCGAGAGCGGTCTGGTGCTGCGCGATGTGGCGACGCGGCAAAGCAGTCTTGAAGATATTTTCGTCGACCTGCTCAAGGAGGATGCGGCATGAACTGGACCGCGATCAAGGCCATCTACGCCTTTGAAATGGCGCGTTTCTTTCGCACCATCACGCAAAGCATCATTTCGCCGGTGCTATCAACCTCGCTCTACTTTGTGGTCTTCGGCGCGGCCATCGGCAGCCGTATCGAAGAGGTCGAGGGCGTGAGCTATGGCGCCTTCATCGTGCCGGGGCTGATCATGCTCAGCGTTATCACGCAGTCGATCTCCAACGCGTCTTTTGGCATCTATTTCCCGAAATTCATCGGCACAGTCTATGAGCTCCTCTCGGCCCCGATCAACTTTTTTGAGATCGTTATCGGCTATGTCGGGGCGGCGGCGACGAAGGCGCTATTTGTCGGCACGATCATCCTGATCACGGCGTTTTTCTTTGTCGACATCACGATCCAGCATCCCATCGCGATGGTCGCTTTCCTGATCCTGACCTGTATCAGCTTCGCGCTCATGGGCTTTATCATCGGCATCTGGGCAGGGAATTTTGAACAGTTGCAACTGGTGCCGCTCTTGATCGTCACGCCGTTGGTCTTCCTTGGCGGGTCTTTCTACTCGATCTCGATGCTGCCACCGGTCTGGCAGGTGATCTCGCATTTCAATCCGGTGGTCTATCTGATCTCAGGCTTCCGTTGGGCGTTTTTCGGCTCCGCTGATGTACCGATCCTGACCAGCCTTGCGGCAATCGCGCTGTTCACGGCGCTCTGCCTTGGCGTGATTTGGTGGATTTTCCGCACCGGCTGGCGTCTGCGGGCCTAAGGGCCGCGAAACTTGGGCGCCCGCCTTGTTTGCACCGGGTGGGCGTTCTACATGGGAGGAATGAGAATTCGGCTCCCCTTCCTTAAATCCCCGCCCAGCGTTTCGGTAATCCGGCTTTCCGGCATGATCGGATCGCAGGGCCGCGCGGTGTTAAATGATGCCACCATGGGCCCGGTCATCGAAAGGGCCTTTGCCAAGGGCAAGCCCGCCGCTGTCGCGCTCGAGATCAACTCTCCCGGTGGCAGCCCGGTGCAATCCTCGTTGATCGGGGCGCGTATTCGGCGGCTGTCTGAGGAAAAGAATATCCCCGTCATCGCTTTTGTCGAAGATGTCGCCGCTTCAGGCGGCTACTGGCTGGCGGCTGCGGCGGATGAGATTTACGCGGACCCAAGCTCGGTCGTGGGCTCCATCGGGGTGATCTCGGCCTCCTTTGGGGTGCATGAGTTCATCCGCGAGCATGGGGTTGAGCGGCGCGTCTATACGGCAGGGCAGAGCAAATCCATGCTCGACCCGTTCCGCCCTGAAAACCCCGAGGATGTCGCCCGGCTGAAGGTGCTGTTGGAAGACATCCACGAAAACTTCATCGGCCATGTGAAAACCCGCCGCGCAGGCAAGCTGCCTGAGGGGCAAGACCTCTTTACCGGGGAAATTTGGCTGGCGAAACGCGCCGCCGAACTGGGGTTGATAGACGGCATTGGTCATCTGAAACCGCTGCTAAAAGAGCGCTTTGGCGAGAAGGTCAAACTGCGCCGCTATGGCGTCAAGCGCGGGCTGTTGTCACGCTTTGGCGTGCAGATGGTGCAAGACGCGGTGCAGGGCATAGAGGAACGCGCAGCCTATGCGCGGTTTGGTCTCTAGCGCATGGTTTTTAAGATCGTTCTGCTCTTTCTGGTGGCCATGGGCCTTTTGGCTTGGTTTGGAAAAATGCATTGGCTGGGGGGCAAACGCCTGACCCGGACCAAATGCCGTGACTGCGGACGTTACCGTATTGGCAAGGGCGAATGCGCCTGTAAGGGAGGGCGTTGATGCTGATGCCGTGGCTACTGTCGGGGCTTGGCCTCGTGATCCTGCTGTTCGCGGGGGACGCTCTGGTCAAAGGGGCGGTGAACCTGTCTCTGCGCCTTGGGGTGCCCGCGCTGATCGTCAGTCTGACGATCGTGGCTTTTGGCACCTCTGCGCCTGAATTGCTGATTTCTATCAAGGCGATCTTGGACAATTCGCCGGGGCTGGCGCTTGGGAATGTTGTCGGGTCGAACACGGCGAACATTCTGATGGTATTGGGCATTCCCGCGCTACTGGCAACGATGCACACTTCGGAATGCAGCACGCGCAAGACCTATAACCAGATGATCGCCGCCTCGGTTCTGTTCATCGCGCTGGCCTTCCGCGGCGTGTTTGACTGGATTGCAGGGCTCATCCTGCTCGGCGGTCTGGCCTATATGCTTTTTGACGCATTTAGTGATGCCAAAGACCATCGCCACGCCGGTCGCAGCGAAGCTCTGGAAGAGGAGGAGGAGCCCGAGGGTGCCGATCCTGACATGGCGGGTTGGCAGATCGCACTGTTCCTGATCCTTGGACTAATTGGCCTGCCCTTGGGCGCGAGCCTTCTCGTGGATAACGCCACGATCATCGCGCAGGCTTATGGTGTCAGTGACACGGTGATTGGCCTGACATTGGTGGCCGTGGGCACATCTTTGCCTGAACTCGCGACCACTGTGATGGCCGCGCTGCGCCGTCAGGCGGATGTGGCGCTTGGTAACGTCATCGGCTCCAACATGTTTAACCTGCTGGCAATCATCGGCATCGCGAGCCTTGTTGGTCCGATTACTGTTGACGAAGCCTTCTTGCGGATGGACCTTTGGGTGATGCTGGGCGCGTCGCTGTTGCTGATCCCCTTTGTCTATCTGGGCCGGGATATCACCCGCCTTTGGGGCGTGGCACTAACCGCGCTTTACGGGCTCTATATGTTTATCATCCTGATCTGAGGAGGGCGGCAGATGCGGCGGGCATTGGTGACCGGAGCCGGGCAACGTCTGGGCCGCGCCATGGCGCTCTATCTCGGGCAGCGGGGTTTTGACGTGGCAGTGCATTACGCCACCTCGCGCACCGGGGCCGAGGCGACCGCCGCTGAGATCACCGCTATGGGCAGTCACGCTGTAGCCCTACAGGCGGACCTCTTGGATGATGCCGCGACCGAAGCGCTTTTGCCCCGCGCGGCAGAGGTGCTTGGCTGGCCGATCACCTGCCTTGTGAACAACGCCTCAATCTTTGAACATGACGATATCACCAGCGCCAGCCGCGAGAGTTGGGACCGGCATATGGGCAGCAACCTGCGCGCACCCTTCGTGCTGACGCAGGCGATGGCGGGGCAGGGGCTACGGCCTGAATTGGACGCCAAGGGAGAGCCGCGTGCGACAGGTCTGATCGTCAATATGCTTGACCAGCGGGTCCGTAATCTCACGCCGGAATTCATGACCTACACCATCGCCAAGATGGGCCTTTGGGCGATGACGCGCACCACCGCGCAGGCGCTGGCTCCGGCGATCCGCGTCAATGGCATCGGCCCTGGCCCTACTTTGCAGGGCCATCATCAAGCTGCCGAAGACTTCGCCACACAGCGCCGCAACACGGTTCTCGCCCGGGGCGCCAATCCTGAGGATATCACGGCCGCACTGGGGTATTTTATCGATTCTCCAGGGGTCACAGGCCAATTGATCTGCACCGATGGGGGGGAACATTTGCAGTGGGATACAAGCCCCAAAAGCCCCCGAAACTGACCGCGATGCGAGAAGTTTTGCACGTCCTTAACCTGTGTAACCAAAGTGTTACCGAAACCCCTTTGTTTTCAGAGGCTTGTTTCAGGGTAAACAAAAGAGTGAATGAAATCAGGGGTTTGTGGGAGTGCCTAAAAAATAGGCAAATCAGTGAACCATGTTAAAAACAAAGAGAAATCCGAGATGCCCAGAAGTTATCGTCAGACTTATCCACATCTTCGGTGGACATGTTAAAGCTTGCCCCCATTGCCGTCCTATTGCAGCGAAGCACGAGAATCAGCGCATAATATGACCACGCCCAACGACAGCCCACCGCCACAAGGCCGTAAGGTGATTCAGGCCTATTTGAAGTCGCTCGATTCGTCGCCGGGCGTCTACCGGATGCTCGATTCGGAAAGCCGCGTGCTCTATGTCGGGAAGGCCCGGAACCTGCGGGCGCGGGTGTCGTCCTATGCGCGGCCCACGGGGCATTCGGGCCGCATATCGCGGATGATCGCCAATACCGCCTCGATGATGTTTCTGACGACCAAGACGGAAACCGAGGCGCTGCTGCTTGAGCAGAACCTGATCAAACAGCTCAAGCCCAAGTTCAACGTGCTGCTGCGCGACGACAAGAGCTTTCCTAACATCCTTGTCACCGCCGACCACGACTATCCGCAGATCAAGAAACACCGCGGCGCGAAGAAAGAGAAGGGCAGCTACTACGGCCCCTTCGCCAGCGCGGGGGCAGTGAACCGCACGCTGAACCAGTTGCAGCGGGTGTTCCTGTTGCGCGACTGTTCCAATTCGATGTTCGACAGCCGCACGCGGCCTTGCTTGCAGCACCAGATCAAACGCTGCTCTGCCCCCTGTGTGGGTAAAATATCTGCCGAGGATTACCGTCAGACCGTGCGCGATGCCGAGCGGTTCCTCAGCGGGAAGTCGACCGAAATTCAGGGCCGGCTGGCGCGGGACATGGCCGAAGCGTCAGAAGCGATGGAGTTTGAACGCGCCGCCGCGCTCCGCGACCGGATCAAGGCGCTGACGCAGGTGCAGACCGCTCAGGGCATCAATCCGCAGGGTGTGAATGAGGCCGACATTATCGCGCTGCATATGGAAGGCGGCCAAGCTTGTGTGCAGGTCTTCTTCATCCGTGCCAATCAGAACTGGGGCAACCGTGATTACTACCCCCGCGTTGGAGCCGATGTTGATGCCGCCGAGGTCTTGGAGGCCTTCATCGGCCAGTTCTATGATACCCGCGAGCCACCGCGCCAGTTGATCCTGAGCAACGAGATCGAAAACCCCGATCTGATGGCCGAGGCGCTCAGCGGTAAGATCGGTCGCAAGGTTGAACTGCTGGTGCCGCAGCGGGGCGAAAAGGCCGAGCTGGTTGACGGCGCGCTGCGCAATGCCCGCGAAAGCCTTGCCCGCAAGATGGCCGAGACAGCGACGCAAACCAAATTGCTTCAAGGGCTGGTTGAGGCCTTTGACCTCCCTAGGTCGCCCGAGCGGATCGAAGTTTACGACAACTCGCACATCCAAGGCACCAATGCCGTTGGCGCGATGATCGTGGCCGGCCCCGAAGGCATGATGAAAAACCAATACCGCAAGTTCAACATCCGCGGCGATGACCTGACCCCTGGTGACGACTTTGGCATGATGAAAGAGGTGCTGCATCGGCGCTTCAAACGGCTCATCAAAGAAGATCCGGACCGCAGCCGGGGCCTTTGGCCCGATCTTTTACTGATCGACGGGGGCGCGGGGCAGGTGAGCGCGGTGGCCTCCATCATGGCGCAGCATGGGGTTGAGGACATACCGATGGTTGGTGTGGCCAAGGGTATCGACCGCGATGCGGGCAAGGAAGAGTTCCACCGCGTCGGCAAGCGCGTCATGGCACTGCGGCACAATGATCCGGTGCTGTATTTCGTGCAGCGTTTGCGTGACGAGGCGCACCGTTTTGCCATCGGCACCCACCGTGCGAAACGCGCCAAGGGGATCAGCGCCACGCCGCTTGATGATGTGCCGGGCGTGGGCGCTGCACGCAAACGCGCGCTTTTGGCGCATTTCGGTTCGGCCAAGGCCGTGGGCCGGGCGAATCTCAGTGACCTCAAGGCTGTAGAGGGGGTGTCGGATGCGCTTGCAGAAACGATCTATGGCTATTTTCATGAGAAGGGTTAGGTACGTGCCCGCCGAAGGGCGGAGCGCTGGCGCGGTTTCGTCCTTTCAGCCGTCAACGGCGCGCGATAGGATGACGTTATGAAATGGAATTTGCCCAATATCTTGACCCTGCTCCGGCTGGTTGCGGCCCCCGGTGTGGCGGTCATGTTTCTCTATTTTACGCGGCCCTATGCCGACTGGTTCGCTTTGGTGCTCTTCGTAAGCGCAGCGGTGACGGATTGGTTTGACGGCTACCTTGCCCGCGCGTGGGGGCAAGAGACCAAACTGGGTGCGATGCTCGACCCGATTGCCGATAAGGCGATGGTCGTAATCGCACTGATGGTAATCGTGGCATTCTCAAGCTGGTCACCGTGGCTGGTGCTGCCCGCGACGCTGATCCTGTTCCGTGAGGTCTTTGTTTCGGGCTTGCGGGAGTATCTGGGCGATGTGGCCGGCACACTGAAGGTCACGCAACTGGCCAAGTGGAAGACGACGCTACAGATGATCGCGATTGCCGTGCTGTTCTCACAAGGCGTGTTCGAGCATTACCTTGGGATGAGCGTTTTCGGCATGGACCAGCAGATGATCGAAGCAATCCTTGATGGCGAGGTCGAAGATACTTTGGGACTGGGCTGGAAGCTGGCCGGGATGGAATGGGCAGGGCTGTTGGGTCTGGTCCTGCTGTGGATCGCGGCGGTGCTGACCGCCATCACCGGCTTTGACTACCTGCGCAAGGCGCTGCCACATCTGAAGGAGCCACGCTGATGGATGTTCTGTATTTCGCTTGGGTCCGCGAACGGATCGGCCTGCCGCGTGAGCAGGTGGAGAGCCAAGCCACCACCGTGGCCGAACTGATCGAGGAATTGCGCGGGCGCGAAGAACGCTATGCGCTGGCCTTTTCTGACCTCACCGCACTTCGCGTGGCAGTGGATCAGGAATTGACGGATTTCGACGCGCCGCTCCAAGGCGCCCGCGAAGTGGCCTTTTTCCCACCGATGACCGGGGGCTGACCCATGCGCGTTTTGGTTCAGGAAGCGCCCTTTGATCTGGCCGAGGAAACCGCGCGCTTTGCCAAGGGCGAGGGCGGCAGTGGTGCGATTGTGACCTTCACCGGCGTGGTGCGCGACAATGGTGCAGGCACGCTCAGCGCGATGGAGATCGAACATTACCCCGGCATGACCGAAAAGGCGCTGTGCGAGATTGCAGAGCAGGCGATGGCGCGGTTCGAATTGCAAGATGCGCTGGTGATCCACCGTTACGGCCGGCTGGTGCCGGGTGAGCAGATTATGATGGTCGCAAGCGCCGCGCGACATCGCCGCAGCGCCTTTGAGGCGGCTGAATTTTTAATGGATTATCTTAAATCCCGCGCGCCATTCTGGAAGCGCGAAATCACCGCAGAAGGTGAAGCTTGGGTTGCTGCAAAAGACGAAGACGAGGCAGCGCTCGAGCGCTGGTAGCGCTGCGTCTTAGGTAAAACGCCCGCCTTTTTCGATGACTTCAATCTGATAGCCATCGGGGTCCGCCACAAAGAAGAACTTCGCGACAGTCTCTCCGGCAGGGCGGAAATCAACGATGTCACGCGGTGTAGCACCGGCCGTGATTGCGGTTTCACGTGCGGCTTCAAGGTCGTCTACGACAAAGGCGATGTGGCCATAACCGTCGCCAAGATCATATGGCGTCTCGCGGTCTTTGTTGACGGTCAATTCAAACTCAAACTCACCCGTGGCGTCGCGCAGATAGACCAGGGTGAATTTCTCAAAATCCAAGCGGTCGGCGATCTTTAGGCCGAAGACGTCTTGGTAGAATTTGACCGATGCCGCCTCATCAAGGACGCGGATCATGGAATGGGCGAGTTTGGCCATGGGAGTCTCCGGAAGGGCTTGGGGGTCAGGCCTTCTGACGCTCGATGTAGGCGCGCATCTCTTCGGCCTCGTGCCGGGCATCGCGCAGGCCGTCCATCGCGGCGCGCAGCTCTGCCTCAGTCTGGGCAAGCTGATTGGTCAACTCGGCTTCGCGCTGTTGCAGATAGGTAATCGCCTGATCGCGGGTTTCTTCGGCTTCGTGGAGTTCTTGGCTCATCCGGTCAAGCTGTGCCACATCGTCGGCGGCCACGCGGGTAAAGCGGTTCAGCAGCCAGTTCGCGAACCACCCCATGCAGAATGCCACGAAAAGAATGATGGCTGTTGCCAGGACAAACTCAGTTCTGCTCATCACCGCTGCCTTCTTCGGTTTCGTCGGGTTCCCCGATCTCTTCTGCAGTGGTATCGCCCGTTTCTTCGGCAGTTTCCAGCGCTGTTTCGTCTTCGGGCGCGTCCGTTTGCGCTTGGATCAGGCGGAATTCGATACGGCGGTTTGCCTCGCGACCCTCTTCGGTCTGGTTGTCAGCGATGGGGTTTTCTTCCCCATAGCCTTTGGCGAGGAAGGAAGACGTCAGCACCCGCCGGGCGCGCAATTCGTTCAAAACCGATTCCGCGCGGCTTTGCGACAGCGACAGGTTCATCGTTTCGCGGCCTTGGCTATCGGTATAACCTTGGATTTCCAACGGGATGTCACCGCAGCGTTTCAGAACCTCGGCGATATCGTCCATCGTGCCAAGCGCCGAGGCGTCAATCGTGGCATTGCCGGGCTCAAAGGTGATCTTGCCAATGGTAAGGATCTCGCCAATCTCGGCTTCGCATTCTTCGGGCGTGGGCAGGCCGGCAATTGGGTCGAGCTTTTCTTGGTAGGTAATATCGATGCTGTAATCGGCGCTTTCGCCCAGTTTGTCAGCCAAAAGCGAAGCGACCGTGGTGTTCGCCTCTTTCTTGCCGGTGTTGCCGGTCACTTCAAGCCGGTCCGGGGTAACCGTGACAGAGCCATTGGCCAGCGAAGCCATCGCCTCCAGCCCGGTCAGCACACGTGTGGCCCAATCGGCGGGGAGGGTCTCGTCCAGACGGGCGGCGGTATAGACGTTGCTCGAACCAAAATGTGATTTCGCATAGCTGTCGGCCAGATCGCGCAGCCCTTCGGTGGTGAGCCGCCCGCGCAGCTGCACTTGCCCCTCCGGAGAGAGGGTGGCGGTAAATTCAGGGGGGCCTGCGTTTGGGTCTTCGACCTTGGGCAGTTTCGCGGTCAGGGCAAAGACATCGGGCAGCGCGTTTTCCAACTCGCCGACAACGCGGTCAAAGCTGTCAGAATCGGTGCCCGGTGCGGCGAGCAGGGTAATGTCGGCGTCCGCGAAAGAGATCGAGCCCTGGCCCACACGGCTCAGCGCTTCGATCGCCAGCGCCACGGCGCGACCCCAGTTCGGGCTCGGCACACCAAGACCGACAGTGCAGTTGGCGTTTTCAGAGGCGCCTGCAGCAACGCCCGCTTTCAAGATGCGCGCGGCGGCCGCCTCAGTGTCGGCAGAGCAGGCATCAAATCGCGCGCCTTCGGCGTCGATCTCAAACCGCAGGGTGAAGGGTGTAATCACCGGGCGCGGTGCGGCGATGTCGAGCCTCAGGCGCAGGCTGGGCGGGGCCGCGCGTTGCAGCTTGCGCTCCATCTGCGCTTTGGCAGCAGCGCTGTCGGCAATGGCGGTGATGGTCACGCGGCCCGCGTTGACCGAAGCCTTTGCGCGGGGCAGGTCGGCCATGGCACGCACGGCAAAGTTCAGCGCGTCTTCCCAGCCTTCGGGGGACGGATAATCAGCAGATTCAAGCAGATCGGTCACCGTGGCGTCGCCCGCCATGTCGCCGAAAGCCTCGATCACTGCGTCGCGGTCGGTGCTCGTGGGAATCAGGCCGATGATCGAAATGCCTGCATCATTGCGCAGCACCTCGGCAGAGAATCGCGGCGGGGCAATACCGGATTGGGCCTCGACCTCCATCTCGTCGATCACGCGGGCGGCGTCGACCACGGTGCCTGCGGTCGACAGGGCGCGGAAGCGGACCGCTTCGGTGGGCGCGATCCCGGCGAGGGTGACCTGCAAACCGTCGGCCTGCACCTCGGCCCATGTCATGCCCTGATCGTCCAGCGCGTCACGCACGCCGATCTCGGAGGTATCCTCAATCAGTTGCACCGAGAAGCTCGCCGCCACCAAAGAGACCACCGCTGCGGCTGCAAAGGTCAGGGCGATCATGAAAATGGCGGACAGGCGCATGGGCGGACTTCTGGTTGTTGAGCTCAAGACTTGATACGCGCGTCCTGCCGGGGGTGCAATCAGGCCAGAAGACTTGCTGCGAAAAACAACAGCGGGATCATGCCGGTATCACGGTTTGCCCGAAAGAGCTGCAAAAGCTTGGCATTGTCGTTGGTATCCAGCCCGCGCAACTGCCATGCCATATGCCAACCCATGGCCCAAGGCCCGCCAAGGGCGATGGCAAGCGCCAGCACCGAAGCCTCCGGCAGCCCGGCATAGATCACCGCAATCCCCATCAGCCCCACGGTCGCCATCAAGAATCGCCGCAGCCATTGGCCCGAATTCTCACCAAAGAGCCGCGCGGTGGATTTCACCCCGATCAGCGCGTCATCTTCGGCATCTTGATGGGCATAGATGGTGTCATAGAACAGCGTCCAAGCGATGCCCGCGAGGTAGAGCACGATGGCGGGCGCGTGCAACGTACCGGCGTGCGCCGTCCACGCCAGCATCGCGCCCCAGTTAAACGCCAGCCCCAGAAAAACCTGCGGCCACCATGTGAAGCGTTTGGCAAAGGGGTAGACCGCCACCGGCAGCAGCGCCAGCACGCCCATGGCAATCGCCGCTTGGTTGAACGTCAGCAGGATCACCAGCGCCACCAGCATTTGCAGCACCATCCACGCCAACGCCTGTTTCACCGTGACTGCGCCCGAAGGGATGGGCCGCGAGCGGGTGCGGGCGACCTTGCCGTCGATGTTGCGGTCGGTAATGTCATTCCACGTGCAGCCCGCGCCGCGCATCAGGAACGCGCCGATGGCGCAGCCCATAAAGATCCACAGATCCTCCCAGCGGGGTGATTGATCGAACAAGATCGCAAGGCTCAGCCCCCACCAGCAAGGCAGCAGCAACAGCCATGTCCCAATGGGGCGATCCGCGCGGCTTAGCCGCAGATAGGGGCGCAGGGCGCGGGGGGCGTGGCGATCGACCCAATTGTCGGCCACAGCATCGGCAACCGAACCATCTTGCGGAGCATCTGGCGAAGGCGGCTGGTTGTGCATATATCTGGCCCCATGAATGCGAAAATCAGATTGTATGTAGATCAGCCCTTGGGGCAGGGGCAAACGGTTCCTTTGGCGCGCGAGCAGGCGCATTACCTCTTTGGGGTGATGCGGCAGGCGCTTGGGGCCGGGGTGCTGCTGTTCAACGGGCGCGATGGCGAATGGCTGGCCGAGGTGACCGAGGCGGGCAAACGCGGTGGGGTGCTGACCTGTGTGGAGCAGACCCGCCCGTTGCAGATGCCGCCAGACCTGTGGCTGCTCTTTGCCCCGATAAAAAAGACACGCACCGACTTTATTGTCGAAAAAGCCGCCGAGATGGGCGCGTCGCGCATTGTCCCGGTGATGACAGAGTTTACCAACGCAGGCCGTGTGCAGCAAACCCGCCTTCAGGCCCATGCGGTCGAGGCGGCAGAGCAATGCGGCGGCACCTATGTGCCTGAGGTCGCCGAGGCTGAGAAGCTCGGGCGGTTGCTGGATCGCTGGGATACGTCGCGCCAGATCATGTTCTGCGATGAGGCGTTGGCCGGGGAAAGCGGCGCCTTGCCAGCAGATGCGCAAGGTCCGTGGGCGATTTTGATCGGTCCCGAAGGGGGATTTTCCGAGGCGGAGCGCATGCGGCTGCACGGGTTCGATCATGCGCATGCCGTCACGCTGGGACCACGTATTTTGCGGGCTGATACGGCGGCAGTTGCGGCGATGACCATGTGGCAGCAGGCATTGGGAGATTGGTGATGCAAAGGGCGGCCCGATGAGTTTTCTGCGCCAAGGCGCGCGCGACCAGCTTTGGCGCTGGCGCGAAGCGATTGTCGGCGGGGGGGTGATGCTCTTGGGCCTCTGGCTGGTCACCGGGCCGGGCTTTTTACTGGCGGTGCCGGGCTATGCGGCACTGGCGGGCGGCGCGGCGCTGATCTGGCTCGGCGTGCAGCGCGCGCGTTTTCGCGGTGAAGGTGACGGGGCGGGGGCCGTTCAGGTGGTCGAAGGGCAGGTCACCTACTTTGGGCCGCTCACGGGTGGCACGGTTTCTTTGCGCGAATTGCAGCGGCTGAGCCTTGATCGGCAGATGTTTCCCGCCCACTGGCGGCTTGAGCCGCGCGACGATGAAGAGCCCTTGTTGATCCCCGTAAATGCCGCAGGTTCCGAAGCGCTGTTTGATGCTTTCGCGGCATTGCCCGGCCTGCGCACCGAACGGATGCTCTTTGAGTTGCGCAAGACCCGGCATGACGCCGTTGTGATCTGGGAGCGCGCGCCGCTGCGCCCCGCCCATGTCTTGCTGCATTGACAGCCCCGGCAAATCCGCCCATCCCTGCTAGACACGACGCCAAGTCGACACCCTAAGACGACCCTTCAAAACGGAGCCTTCGCATATGTCCATTCCTCAATCCGGCGGCGGCCCGATCGAACATCACGACCAAATGGCCGAGTATCTGGCCGACGGCTGTAAGCCGCGCGAAGACTGGCGCATCGGCACCGAGCACGAGAAATTCGGCTATTGCAAAGACACGCTCAAGCCGCTCCCCTATGAGGGCGACCGCTCGATCCGGGTGATGCTCGAAGGGCTGCGCGACCGTCACAATTGGGCCCCGGTCGAAGAGGGCGGCAAGTTGATCGGTCTGGAAAAAGACGGCGCGAACATCAGTCTTGAGCCGGGCGGGCAGTTGGAACTGTCGGGCGCGCCGGTTGAGACGATTCACGAAACCTGCGACGAGGTGAACACCCACCTGCGCGAAGTGAAAGACGTGGCCGATGACATCGGCGTCGGCTTTATCGGGCTGGGGGCGGCCCCCGAATGGTCGCATGAGCAAATGGATCTGATGCCCAAGGGCCGTTACAAATTGATGGACAGCTACATGCAGAAGGTCGGCACCATGGGCACCACCATGATGCGCCGCACTTGCACGGTTCAGGTCAATCTCGACTTCGCGAGTGAGGCCGACATGGTGCAAAAGATGCGCGTGGCCGTCGCGATGCAACCGATCGCCAACGCGCTTTTCGCCAATTCGCCGTTCCTTGATGGGAAGCCAAACGGGGTGAAATCTACCCGCGGTTTGGTCTGGCGCAATCTTGATGATGCCCGCACCGGCATGGTGCCTTTCGTCTTTGACGAAGGCTTTGGGTTCGAGGCTTGGGTGCAATATGCGCTCGATGTGCCGATGTATTTTGTCTACCGCGACGGTAAATATATCGACGCGCTTGGCCAGTCCTTCCGCGATTTCCTCAAGGGGGAATTGCCCGCGCTGCCCGGCGAAAAGCCGACGCTGAGCGACTGGGCCGATCACCTGACCACGCTTTTCCCCGAAGCGCGGGTCAAAAAGTTTATCGAGATGCGCGGGGCAGATGGTGGCCCTTGGCGGCGCCTCTGTGCGCTGCCGGCGTTTTGGGTTGGCTTGATGTATGACCAATCCGCGCTGGATGGCGCTTGGGATTTGGTTAAAGGCTGGAATGCTGAAACACGCGAAGAACTGCGGGTTGCGGCCTCAACCCATGGCCTGCAGGCCGAGGTGGGCGGGTTGAAAATGCATGATCTGGCGCGCGAAGCAGTGGCTCTGTCAGAAGCCGGTTTGAAGGCGCGTGCCCGTGCCGGCGCTGGTGGGCTTGTCCCGGATGAGACGCATTTCCTTAACGCCCTGCGCGACAGTATCGAGACAGGCCGCGTGCCCGCCGACGATTTGCTGGCGGACTACCATGGCGACTGGAACGGCGACCTAAGCCGCATCTACGCCGAATATTCCTACTAAACGATAAAGATGCTGATGCCGCCCTCGGGGCGGCGTCAGCCCTTTTGACCGATCCGCGATTCCGTACCTGCACGGATGCGGCTGATGTTGTCACGGTGCCGCCAGAAAATCAGCAGCGTCAGTGCGATGCCCAAAAGCAGCATCTCACCATAGCCGAAGAACACCAAAAGGAAGGTTGAGCTTGCCGCTGCCGCCAGCGCGGCCAAAGAAGAGATGCGCGAGAGTGCCGCCGTGATAAACCACACCGCACAGCATGCCAGCCCAACAGGCCACGCCAGCGCCAACATGATGCCCAGAAAAGTAGCCACCCCTTTGCCGCCGCGAAACCCAAGCCAGACTGGATAGCAATGGCCGATCATCGCGCCGAGCGCCGCCGCCTGCGCCGCGTCTTCGCCAGCAAAGGCGCGGGCCAGCAAGACCGCCACAGCACCCTTAGCGCCATCTAACAACAGCGTCAGCGCCGCTGCCTTTTTGTTGCCGGTCCGCAGCACATTGGTCGCGCCGATGTTGCCCGAGCCGATATCGCGTAGGTTGCCCAGCCCCATCATCCGGGCCAGCACCATGCCAAAGGCGATCGACCCGATAATATACCCGGCCATCGCCCAAAAGAGGATCATTTCAATAGAAGTATCGATAGGGGGCATCAATTCGCCTCGTAAACGCAAGAACCTGCAACATAAGTTGCCATCACCTTACCCTGCATCCGCATCCCATCAAAGGGCGTGTTTCTAGATTTCGACCGCAGCGTCGCGCGATCCAGCACGAAGGGCGCATCGGGGTTGAACAGCACCATATCCGCAGGCGCACCCACCGCGATCCGCCCACCGGGCAGGCCAAGGCGTTTGGCCGGGTTGAGCGACAGCGCGCGCCAAAGGGTCGGCAGATCCATCATCTCGGCATGGACCAGACGCAGGGCAGCGGGCAGCAATGTTTCCAATCCTACCGCGCCGCTGGCGGCCTCTTCGAAGGGGAGGCGTTTGCTCTCTTCATCCTGTGGGGTGTGCATAGAGCAGATGATATCGATCAGGCCGCTGGCGACGGCTTCGACCACCGCGATCCGATCCTCTTCGTCGCGCAGCGGGGGCTTCACCTTGAAGAAAGTGCGGTAGTCGGCCACGTCGAGCGCATTGAGCGTCAGATGGTGGATGCCCACGCCGGCCGTGATGTCGAGCCCATTGCGCTTGGCGCGCTCGAGGGCAGGCAGGGCGCGGGCGGTTGTGATCTGATCCGCGTGATAGCGCGCGCCGGTCATCTCGATTAGGGCAATGTCGCGGTCCAGCCCCATCCGTTCGGCCATGGGCGACACGGCGGGCAGGCCGCGCAGCGAGGCGAATTTGCCAGAGGTGACAGCAGCGCCCTTGCTCAGCCCCGGATCCTGCGGGTGCGCGATGACCAGCGCGCCGAGGCTGCGGGCATAGGTCAGCGCGCGAGAGAAAACCTTGGTATCGGTCACCACGCGGTCGCAATCGGTGAAGGCGGCGGCGCCTGCATCCATCAGGAAACCGATCTCGGTCATCTCGCGCCCTTCGCGGCCTTTGGTGAGGGCGGCCATGGGGACCACATTCACCGGGGCGGCCTCATTGGCGCGGCGGGTCACGAATTCGAGTGTTTCGGGGCTGTCGATGGCAGGGTCTGTATCGGGGCGCGTGACCATCGTGGTCACCCCGCCCGCTGCTGCGGCCAGCCCGGCAGAGCGGTAGCTTTCCTTATGCCGCTCGCCCGGTTCGCAGACTTTCACGCCGATATCGACGATGCCGGGGGCGAGGATGTGACCGCCGCAGTCGATTACCTCTGCGCCGTCCGCCGCAGTGGCTCCATGATCTAAAACCTCGGCAATCACCCCATTGCGGACCAGAACCGCCGCAGGCTCAAGCGTGCCTGCCTCAGGATCAAGCAGGCGCAGATTGGTGAAAAGCTGGGTCATGGGCGGGCCTTTGATGCGAGAGCGGATGCGCCGCTGTCATGCCCCAAATCGCGCCGCGAACCAAGCAGATTTACGAAGCAGTTTCCGCGCAAGGCGGCGGGCAGCTAGCCCTTAACCGCCAACCCAAATCATCAGCCCGACCACACCAAAGGCGACCAGCAGGGCGATCATGGCGATACGGCCAGACATTTTCGGATCGTGTTCGGGTTCTTGCATTGGGTTGATGTACCTCGCTGGCACCAAGGGCGCCAGCGATATTCGCTCTTAGGATAGCAGCCACCAGATGATAATCAGGATCAGAGCGGCGACCCCGATGATGACCATGGTCTTAGCGCCACCACCTTTTGCAGGCTCAGGCGGGGACACGCGCGGGATGCCGGTGTAGGGCTGGGCGGCTTCGGCCTCCATCGCTTGCACGGGGGTGTCTGGGCCACCTTCGGTATAGGTGGCGATATGGGTCAGGGCGGGGATCGGGGCCAAGTGCAGTGATTGCCCGGCGAAAGCGCGGGAGTAGACGATCAACACCCAGCCATCCAGTGCGGCGAGCTTGCTGCGGTCTTTCTCAATTTGATCGGGGTTCACGCCATTGCCGTCGCGCAGATAGCCCGCAAGCCCCAGTTGATCGAGATCGGCCACCCGGAACACCTCTGTATAGGCCGCGTCGATCCGTTCGACCCCAAGGGCTGCCGCCTGCGCGGTCTCATCATCGCGCATGGCCCGCGCCTCGTCATCTGAGAGCGAGAGGGTATAGACCCGGACTTTGCCGGCTTCTTGCGGGGCGACTTCTGTATGGGGCATGACGGCTTCCTTTATCTGTTCTCAGGAAAACGCCGCTTGGCCCTTTGGAGTTCCGCTCATGCCGCGCCGGGTTGGGCAGCAATGTGGTTGCGCGCCAGCAAGTCCATCGCGGCCATCCGCACGGCGACACCCATCTCGACCTGATCCTGAATGACGCTGCGGTTGATGTCATCGGCCAATGTGCCGTCAATCTCGACCCCGCGGTTCATTGGGCCGGGGTGCATAACGATGGCATCGGGGCTGGCATGGGCGAGCTTTTCGGCGTCCAGCCCGTAGCGGTGGTAATACTCGCGCTCGGAGGGGATAAAGCCGCCGTCCATCCGCTCTTTCTGAAGCCGCAGCATCATCACCACGTCGACGCCTTCGAGCCCTTTTTTCATGTCGTCAAAGACCTCGACGCCGAATTGGTCGATCTGGGCAGGCATCAGCGTCGGCGGGCCAACAAGGCGAATGCGGTTCTCCATCTTGCCCAGCAGCAGAATGTTCGACCGCGCCACCCGGCTGTGTGCAATGTCACCGCAGATCGCGATGCTGAGGCGGTGCAGCCGCCCCTTTGCGCGGCGGATTGTCAGCGCATCGAGCAGCGCCTGCGTGGGGTGCTCGTGCCGCCCGTCGCCCGCGTTCAGCACAGCGCAATTTACCTTCTGCGCCAACAGATCCACCGCGCCGGACTGCGGGTGGCGCACCACCAGCAGATCGGGGTGCATGGCGTTCAGCGTCATCGCCGTGTCGATCAGCGTCTCGCCCTTTTTGATCGAGGACGCCTGCATCGCCATGTTCATCACATCCGCACCAAGGCGCTTGCCCGCGATCTCGAAACTCGCCTGCGTGCGGGTGGAGTTTTCAAAGAACATGTTGATCTGCGTCAGCCCGCGCAGCGCGTCCGAATGCTTGTTCGGCTGGCGGTTGCGGTCGGCATATGTATCGGCCAGATCCAGCAGGGTGGTAATGTCGGACTGCGAGAGTTGTTCAATGCCAAGCAGGTGGCGATGGGCGAATGACATGGTGGCGATCCCTTCTGCTGTTGCCGCCTTATAGGCGCGGGTGGGTTGGCGCGTAAAGCGCAGCGATAGGGCATTTCGCCCCGCGCGCGCAGGGCGTAAGCTGCGGCCATGGAATCATTCGATTATCATCAGGCGGCAGAGATGCTGGCTTGGCAGGTTGAACTCGGCGCGACCGAGGCGATCTGCGACGCGCCGGTCAACCGCTATGAGGTGCCCGCAAGCCCGCCCAAGGCGAGCGCCAAGATTGCCAAAGGGCCGCAGCCCATGCAGGCGGCGGAAAAGCCCGATCCGGTGGCCTTGGCCCGCCGCGCCGCGCAGGGCGCGCAGACGTTGGACGAACTGCGTGCGGCGATCCAAGGGTTTGAAGCCTGCGAGCTGCACAAGGGCGCGCGTAATCTGGTCTTTTCCGATGGGGTGCCCGGCGCCCCGCTGATGATCTTTGGCGAATCTCCCGACCGCGACGAAGACCGCGCGGGCAAACCATTTGTTGGCCGCACAGGCCAGATGCTCGACCGTATGTTGGCCGCGATTGACATGGGGCGGGACCGCAACGTCTATCTGTCGAACATCCTGCCATGGCGCACGCCGCAGGGGCGCGACCCAAAGCCGGATGAGATCGCGATGATGCGTCCCTTTGTGCAGCGTCATATCGAATTGGCCAAGCCCAAGGTGTTGATATTGTTCGGCAATTGGTCCTGCCAATCGCTGCTGGAAAAGCGCAGCATCATGCGGCTGCGGGGCAATTGGACCAAAGCCGCGGATCTGCCCTGCATGCCGATGGTGCATCCCGCCTACCTTCTGCGCAATCCCGAGGCCAAGCGCGAGGCTTGGGCCGATCTGTTGAGCGTTCAGGCCAAGCTGCGCAATGGTTGATGCGCTGACCCTTCTGGCCTTTGTGCCCGCAGCCCTTGCGCTGAACCTCACGCCGGGGGCGGATATGATGTTCTGCCTTGGACAGGGGCTGCGGTCAGGTCCGCGTGCCGCATTGGCGGCGAGTGCCGGAATTTCAGCGGGCGCTTTGGTGCATGTGACGCTGGCGGGGCTTGGCCTTGGTGCGCTGGTGGCGGCGCTGCCTTGGGCGCTTGATCTGATCCGCTGGCTTGGCGTGGCCTATCTGCTTTGGCTTGCGGTTCAAACGCTGCGCCAAGCCGGTAAACCGCGCGACACGACGCCCGGCATGGGCGGCTGGCGTGCTTTTAGCACCGGGTTTATCGTCAATCTGACCAACCCCAAGGTGATCCTTTTCGTACTGGCCTTTCTACCGCAATTCGTGGTCCCCGAGGCCGGGCCGGTCTTGGCGCAGTTCTTGACCTTTGGCGCGGTGCTGGCCTTGGGCGGTTTCGTCATCAACGGCGCGGTGGGTGTTTTCGCTGCCGGGATCGGGCGGCGGCTGGCCGGAGGCGGGCGTGTGCTCGGCTGGATCAGCAGCGGCATTTTCGTGGCACTGGCCGCGCGTTTGGCAATGATGGAGCGGACATGAGCAGGATCGACGACAGCCGGGAGTTCATCCCCGTGAGGATCGCCGTTTTAACCGTCTCGGACAGCCGCAGCTTGGCCGAGGACCGCTCGGGCGATGTGCTGGTCGGACGGATCGAGGCGGCGGGCCATGTACTGATCGCGCGTGAGATCGTGACCGACGACCGCCCCGCCATTGCGGCGCAACTGCGCGATTGGTGTGCGAACCCTGAGATCGACGTGGTGATCAGCACCGGTGGCACCGGCCTCACGGGGCGCGACGTAACGGTCGAGGCGCACCGCGATGTCTATGAGAAAGAGATCGACGCTTTCGGCACGGTCTTCACCATGATCTCTATGGAGAAGATCGGCACCAGCGCCGTGCAAAGCCGTGCGACGGGCGGTGTGGCGCAGGGGACGTATTTGTTTGCGCTGCCGGGCAGTCCGGGGGCGTGTAAGGACGCGTGGGATGGTATCTTGCTCAAGCAGCTGGACTACCGCCACATGCCCTGCAATTTCGTTGAGATCATGCCCCGGTTGGACGAGCACAAGCGCCGAAAGTAGCGCCGTTGGTTAGCCCGAAGTGCAGCCCGTAATCTCGACACTGTGGTTCTGGCCGATGACGGTGATCCGAATGGCGGAACGGTCCAGCGCCAATGCGGCACCGTTCTCGGCAATCATCTCGCCACTGGCGACAAGCGTATCGCCCGAGCGCTGGCTTTCCGTCGCGCTCATCCACATGTTGGGATTGCCGGGCTCAATCACCACGGTTTCCTTGCCCCCGGCAGAGGGCAGGGCGAGCTGGGTTTCAATCGCCACCCCCCGCGCCGTGGGGCGCAGGCTGCATTGGGCGCTTTTCAGACCAGCCTCGGCCCCCGAAAAAGGCCGCGCAGCAAAGGCGGCGGCGATGGCCGGGGTGGGCTTGCTGTCGTCATTGTCGAGCACGGCACGCAGGTGGATGGTCTGCGGCAGGCAGATGTCACTGCACACGCCAAGGTCGATGCTGGTGTCCAAAGTCACCGGGGCACCGGCGCTGCGCGGGGTGATGGTCAGCGGCAGGACCACTTCGCGCGCATAGCCGATGGAGTTCACGCCCCCTTGGTCAAAGACCTTGGGCGTGGGCCATGTGATCTGCACATCGCGCAGGTTTTCCGAGCCGGACCAGTCGAACTCTGGCGGAATGCCTGCGTCACCGGGGCTGCGCCAATAGGTTTTCCAACCCGGCGCCATGCGCAGCCGAATGGCCGCCACCCGCCGCCCATCAGCCTGTTGCCAACCGGTGAGCAGATCGCCCTGCAACGGCGTGCCGACACCGTCCTGCGCCGCAGCGGGCAGGGCAAGGGCAAGGCAGGACAGGAGGGCGGAGAAGAGGTGCGATATATTCATACGGTCTTGATGCGGTATCCATCCGCGCCTGCCAAGTCACATTTGCATCATCCATGTTTCGCCGATGCGGCGGGAAGCGTGGCAGCTCTCTTGTTTTGTTGGGCGCAAGCGGCCATGTTCAAAGAAAGGTTACCTTCAGGAGGTGGGCGTTGACGGGTCAGACAATGGAACTGACGGGCAAGCTGCTGGTCGCGATGCCGGGCATGGGCGATCCACGTTTCGCCCATTCCGTGATCTATCTTTCGGCGCATTCCGAACAGGGAGCGATGGGGCTGATGGTCAACAAACCCGCCCCGGAGTTGCGCCTGTCGGATGTGCTGGATCAACTGGTTGAGGACACGCCGCCGCAGGCGAAATCGCTGGTGGTTCATTTCGGCGGGCCGGTCGAGACGGGGCGCGGGTTTGTGCTGCATTCTGATGAGTACCGCTCTGCCATTGAGACGCTGCGGGTGGGCGATGGCATTGCCCTCACTGCCACGCGCGACATTCTCGAAGATATCGCCATCGGCAAAGGCCCGGCGCGGGCGCAGCTGATGCTGGGCTATGCGGGCTGGGGGCCGGGGCAGTTGGAAGGTGAGATTGCGCAGAACGGTTGGCTGACCTGTGAGGCGTCGCCGGAGGTTATTTTCGATCTGCCGGATTCCAAGAAATGGTCCGCCGCGCTGAAAACGCTGGGCATCGACCCCTTAGGGCTGTCGGCCTCAGCCGGTCACGCCTAACGGGGGGCGGCTGCGCGGGCCAGACGGTCGTTGATTGCGCGGCCCAACCCGTGGTCGGGGATCGGTGCCACGGCGATCTGCTGACCGGTCGCGTCAAGCTGGTGCAGGTGGTCGAAAAGGTTCGCCGCAGCCTCGGTCAGATCGCCAGCAGGCGAGAGGTTGAGGTCACAGATCATCGTCCCAAAGCCAAGCAGCACTTCGCCCGGCCCAGCCGTTTCTGCATCTAACCGCACCGCCGCGCCGGGGGCGTAGTGGGAGGCCAACTGCCCCGGTGCGATGATCTCTGCCCCATCGACAATCTCGAGCGTCTGCCCAAGTACCGCTTCAATCGCCTCACTCGGCAGACCGCCTGCGCGAAGCAGGGCGGGGCGCGGGCCGGTCAGGCCGATGATCGTGCTTTCCAAGCCCACGCTGCAAGCGCCGTCATCCAGCACCGCCGCGATCTTACCGTCGAGGCCCGCCAACACATGCGCGGCTGTGGTGGCGCTGATCTTGCCCGAGGGGTTGGCCGAGGGCGCGGCCACGGGTCCGTCAAGCGCCTGCAATACCTGCCGCATCGCAGGATGGGCTGGCACGCGCACCGCGAGACTGGCCAGTCCTGCCGTAACCAATGACGATAGCCCGCTGTCGGGCCTCAGCGGCAAGACCAAGGTCAGCGCGCCGGGCCAAAACGCCTGCGCCAGACGGTCGGCCTCGTCGGTCCATTGCACATAGCGTTTGGCGGTCTCGATATCCGGCAAATGCACGATCAGCGGGTTGAAACTGGGCCGCCCCTTGGCCGCGTAGATCCCCGCGACAGCCGCACCGTTGCGCGCATCCGCGCCAAGGCCATAGACCGTCTCCGTCGGCAGGGCGACCAGCGCGCCGTCTTGCAACAGACGGGCCGCGCGGGCGATGCCTTGGGGCGTAGGGGTTAGCGTCTCTGTCATGGCAGGGCAAATCCTGTCGGATCATGCAGCATCCCGTGACGCCGCGTTTGGGTTGCGGGGGGCGGCCGGGCATTTCATGCTGGCGGCAACATAAACCAGCCTTTATCAGGGCCATGTCAGGCTTGCCAGATCAAGCGCGCCTTTCAGGAGGATATGATATGCCGTACCGCGCCGCCGTGGATGATTACCGTTTTCTGATTGAGGACGTACTGGATTTCGCAACGCTCCGCAGCACCGACCGTTTCTCTGAAGCCAGCGAAGACGTCACCGGGGCGATCCTTTCTGAGGCCGGGCGGCTGTGCGATGACGTGCTAGCCCCCCTGCAACGGGGTGGCGATCTGCATCCTGCAAAGCTGGAGAACGGCGTCGTGCGCACCTCGCCGGGGTTTGCAGAGGGCTATGCCGCGATTGCCGAGGGTGGCTGGATCGGCATGTCCGCGGACCCGGAGTTCGGCGGCATGGGCCTGCCGATGACCCTGACCAGCGCCGTGAACGAGATGATGAGCGGTGCTTGCCTGTCTTTGCAGCTCGCCCCTTTGATGAGCCAAGGCCAGATTGAAGCGCTGGAGCATCATGCCTCGGACGCGATTAAAAACCTCTACCTGCCCAAGCTGATCAGCGGCGAATGGACCGGTACGATGAACCTGACCGAGCCGCAGGCCGGGTCGGACGTCGGCGCGCTCAGCAGCCGGGCAGAGGACAATGGCGACGGGACCTATGCGGTCTCGGGCCAGAAAATCTATATCTCTTGGGGCGACAATGATTTTGCGGGCAATGTCTGCCATCTCGTCCTCGCGCGTTTGCCGGGCGCACCTGCGGGGACCAAGGGGATCAGTTTGTTCCTTGTGCCGAAGTTCATCCCCGATGAGAATGGGGAGCCGGGCCAGCGCAATGGCGTCAGCGTTGTCAGCCTTGAGCATAAGATGGGCCTGCACGGCTCGCCCACCGCGGTGATGCAATATGACAAGGCCACCGGTTGGATGATTGGCCGCGAGGGCGGCGGCATGGCGGCGATGTTCACCATGATGAACAACGCCCGGCTTGGCGTGGGTGAACAGGGGATCGGTGCGGCGGAAGGGGCGTATCAACTGGCGCTCGACTATGCGCTGGAGCGCAAGCAGGGCCGATCGCCCGTTGAAAGTGGCACTGGCACGATCGTGGATCATGCCGATGTGCGCCGGATGCTGCTGAGCATGAAGGCCGATATCTTTGCCTCCCGCGCCATCGCGCTCAGCTGTGCCTATGCCAGCGATATGGCACGCGCCGGGCAAGGCGACGAATGGGCGGCGCGGGCGGCGTTTCTGACGCCGATCACCAAGGCTTTTGGCACCGATGTGGGCATGAGCGTTGCCGAGATGGGCGTGCAGGTCCATGGCGGCATGGGCTTTATCGAGGAAACCGGCGCCGCGCAGTTCAGCCGCGATGTGCGCGTCACGGCGATCTACGAGGGCACCAACGGCATTCAGGCGATGGACCTTGTGGGCCGTAAGATGATGGACGGCGGTGAGGCGGCGAACCGGTTGCTGGACGAGATCGAAGCCGATGCCGAGACCGCGCGAGACCCGTTCCCGCGCATGGCCGATGCCGTCTGGCAGGCCAGCGAAACCCTGCGCGAGGCGACCGAATGGATCACCGCGCAAAAGGACATGAACCAGCGCTTTGCCGGTGCCGTGCCCTACCTGCGCGCCTTTGCCCGTGTGCTGGGCGGGCAATTGCATCTGCAAGCCGCGATGGCCGAGAAAGCCGCAGGCGGCAGCGGCGCGCGGGAGAAGCTGGCGCGCTTCTATATCCAGCGTCTGTTGCCCGAGCATCAGGGCCTGCTGGCCCATGCGCAGACCGGGGCAGAGGACCTCTATGCACTCGACGTCGAAGACCTGAGAAGCTGATGACAGAGCAGGCCACCCTCTCCGCCACCACGCCGAAACCGCCCAAGGGGCTGCGCACCCCCTGGGAAGTGCCGCCCGCCGAGGGCGAGGCGATCGAGGTGGCGCCGGGGGTGCTCTGGTTCCGCCTGCCGCTGCCGATGAAGCTGGATCACGTCAATGTCTACGCGCTGGACGAGGGCGACAGTTGGACGGTGATCGACACGGGCTTTGCTTCGCGCCGGGGTAAAGACATCTGGCGGGGGCTGATGGCCGGACCGCTCGGCGGCAAGCCGATTTCGCGCGTTGTCGTGACCCATCATCACCCCGATCACATCGGCCTAGCAGGCTGGTTGCAGACGGAGTTTGGCGCAGAGCTGGTCACCACCCGTACCGCCTGGCTCACCGCGCGCATGCTGACGTTGGATGTTCAAGAGGTGCCTCTTGCCGAATCCCTGTTGTTTTACCGCAAAGCGGGCATGGCGGCGGCGCTTTACGAAAAACGCGCCAGTGAGCGGCCCTTTAATTTTTCCGACGTGGTGGCCCCTCTGCCGCTTGGTTTTACCCGCATCCGCCAAGACGATGTAATCCGCATGGGTGGGCGCGATTGGGAGGTGCATATCGGCAATGGCCACGCCCCCGAACACGCGACCTTCTGGAGCCGGGATGACAATCTGGTGATCGCAGGCGATCAAATCCTGTCTTCGATCAGCCCTAACATCGGCGTTTACCCGACCGAACCGATGGCCGATCCGATTGGGGAGTGGCTGGAAGCCTGCGAGCGTTTCCTTCCGCTCGCGCGCGAAGATCATCTGGTGCTCGGGGGGCATAAACTGCCCTTCACCGGTCTGCCGACGCGCCTGAAACAGCTGATCGAAAATCATCACTCTGCGCTGCGCCGCCTGTTGACCCATATCGACACGCCGAAATCAGCCTCGGAATGTTTTGGATTGCTGTTCAAACGCAACATTGGCGAGGCGGAATATGGCCTAGCGCTGGTTGAAGCCGTCGCTCATCTAAGCCACCTTTACCAAGCCGGAGAGGCCACGCGCGCGTTGCGCGAAGCCGACGGCGCTTGGGTGTATCAGCGCAGGGGGTGAGCGATGGGTGATGAAGTGGAAACAGCCGCCGAGGCCTATGAAGCCGCGGCATTACCGCGCATGCATGACGTGCATACGGACCCGGAGCAGCCCAAATCAGGCGACCAGCCGCTGCCGCAATCGATGATTGCCAGACCGGTAAAGCAAAAATCCCCGGCTCAATGGGCCTATGAGCGCGTGATACTTTACCTCAAGAATTTTGAGGAAAAGCTCGACAATGATCACGAGGCGGCGATGGGCTTTGCCGGGGGCGATGCGGGCGTGCTTCGGATCGAGGGAATGGGGTATTTCGACCCAGATATCATTACATTCTATGGCGTTGATCCGGCAGGGGCGCGGGCGCAATTGGTGCAGCATGTGGGGCAGTTGAATGTGATGCTCCGGGCCTTGCCAAAGAAGGTGCCCGATGCCGCGCCGCAACGGATCGGGTTTCGATTGGTCGCCGATCTAGAGGACACTTGATCGAAAAGGAATCCTCTGGGTGCAGACACGCGAGGGATTCCCCTATAACGCGCAGTTATGCGTAATGCTAGTATGGTATTCTGATGTCTATCCCCTCGTGACAGCGTGAAACGAATAGGTTAATCAGCGCCAACAAGTTGTTTTAGGGAGACGAAAATGGCTGAACATGAACATGGCAGCATGGATTACGATGCTCAGGAAAAGACCTTTGACGGGTTCATGACCTTTGTGACACGCAGCGTCGTTGCCATCCTCGCGATTTTGGTTCTGCTGGCACTCTTTGCCGGTTGATTGCTTCGTACTCCTGTCCAAGAGGGTGAGTCTTTGAAATCTCTCTTGACTACGATCGTACTGGTGGGCGTTCTGGCTGGCTGTTCGGTGGATCAAAGCCCCGATAGCCCGCCCGATGTCGTCGCGCGTGCAGCCTATCGCTCGCCCGAGCCGCCGTCCCTCACATTGATGACCATGGTGAACAACCGGACCGGCAGTGGCGGCCATACCGCGCTGATGGTGAACGGGTCTCAACGTGTAATCTTTGATCCCGCCGGGTCATTCCGGGACGCGCGGATGGCCGAGCGGGGCGATGTGCTCTATGGCGTGACCCCTGGGTGGTTGCAGGCCTATAAATCTGCCCATGCCCGCAGCACCTTTCATGTGGTCAGTCAGGAAATCCCTGTCAGCCCCGAAGTGGCCGAACGGGCGCTTCAGTTGGTGACGTCCAACGGGGCGGTGCCCGGCGCCTTTTGCGCCAATGCCACCAGCGGTATTCTTAGCCAAATCCCCGGTTTTCAGAACGTCGGCTCGACCTTCTATCCCGTCAAACTGCAAGAGCGGTTTGAGACCCTGCCGGGCGTGACCACGACGAAATATTACGAAGATGATGAGGGCGACGTGATCGACGCCCTGCGTGCGGCGCAACTGGCCCGCCAGTAGCGCCCGCGCTTACCCCACCAGATAGAGCAAGCCATAAAGCGCCACGGCCCCAGACAGGATCGCGGCGAGGACATTCTTGGTCACAAGCCCCACACCCAGCGTGACCACCGCCGCAGTCACGCGCGGCAGATCAAACTGCCCGTCCGTCCCCGAAGGCCAAAGCACCTGCGGCGCCACCAGCGCGGGCAGGATCGCCACGGCGGTATAGCGCAGGTGCCGCAACAGCCACGCAGGCATCTGCTTGTTGCCCACCAGCCCGGTAAAAACGAAACGCAGGAAAAAGCTGCCCAGACCAAGACCGATGATCACGATCCAAAGTGCGGTTTTATCGATCATCGTGCCGTGCTCCCGGGTTTGCGCCGTTCCATCCACGCCTCAACCTGCGCGCCGGTGATCATGCCAGCAAGCCCTGCAATGATCAGCCCAAGAGCATAGGGCACATCGACGGCGATCAAGCTTACGATCACCGCAACCAGTGCTGCGGCAACATGCGCCACGGTGCGGAACATCGGCGCGATCATGGCAAGGAAGGTGATCGGAATTGCAAAATCCAGCGCCCAACTGTCTGGCACATTTGAGCCGACCATCGCACCGACCAGCGTGAAGATATACCAAAGTGGTACGATCGGGGTCACGGTCCCAAAGAAATAGGCCATCCGCTGCGGCACCGTCATCTGCGGATCACGCTCGTATTGGGTCATGGACGCGACATAGGATTGATCCACCGTCATATAAGCCGCCAGCGCCCGCTGCCAGACTGGCGCGCTGCCGATCCAAGGGGTGAGAGAGGCCGAATACATCGCCATGCGCAGGTTCACCGCCAGCGCTGAGGCCAGCACAATCGCCGTCGGCACATCTTCTTGCAGCAGTTGCAGGGCCGTGAACTGCGCGGCCCCCGCAATCACCACGATGGAGAAGGTCAGCGTCTCAAAGACGTTCAGCCCGGCTTCGGTGGCCAAGAGGCCAAAGAGTGAGGCAAAGGGGATGATTACCAACACGAAAGGCAATGCATCAACGATACCTTTGCGATAGGCGGATTTGGTGGTGGTGATGGCCATGACGAACTCTTAAATATAATGTCAAAGGCTTAGACCTAACCGGAAGGGGATACAATTGGCCCGAGACAATGAACTTAGCAATTACCTGATCGCCCCCGATCCGAGTGCTGTTCGACTGACCCGCAATGTCTCTGGCGTGGATCACACCGGGGCGGAGGTGGCGATCAATGTGGTCGAAGAGCGCCCGCTGACGATATTCCTTAACCGGCAAGAGATCGTGACCGCGATGACGATTGGCGACTATCCAGCCTATCTGGCGCTCGGTTTTCTGCGCAATCAGGGGATGCTGCGCCCGGACGAAGAGATCACCGGCGTCGACTATGACGAAGAGCTTGAGACCGTCGTTGTCCGCACCAAACGCGCGACCGACTACGAAGACAAGATGCAGCGCAAGACCCGCACCAGCGGTTGTGCTGTGGGCACTGTCTTTGGTGATATGATGGAGGGGCTGGCGGATGTGCGCCTTCCTGATACGCCGGTGCGCACCTCGGACCTCTATGCGCTGGCGGCCAAGATCAACCGCACGCCGAGCCTTTATCTTGAGGCTGGAGCGATCCATGGCACGGTGCTCTGCCAAGGCGACCGGCCACTCGTTTATATGGAAGACGTAGGCCGCCACAATGCGGTCGACAAAATCGCCGGTTGGATGCTCTCTGAAGGCGTGGGGGCCGAGGATAAGGTGCTCTATACCACTGGGCGGCTGACGTCTGAAATGGTGATCAAGACGGCGATGATGGGCATTCCGGTGCTGGCGTCACGCTCGGGCTTCACCGCTTGGGGGGTGGAGATTGCGCAGCAGGTCAATCTCACACTCATCGGACGGATGCGCGGGCAGCGGTTCACCTGTTTGGCAGGAGAAAGCCGGTTGATCCGCGACGCAGACCCCGCCAGCGTGGCCGACGAGCCGCGTAAAAGTGGCCGCAAGGGCGCGAAGGAATAATAATATGAAACAACCACTTGGCGTCATTCTGGCGGGCGGGCAGGCGACCCGTATGGGCGGTGGCGACAAGGGGCTGCTGCCGCTGGGGCAGGGCACTTTGCTGTCGTCGGTGATTGACCGGCTTGAGCCGCAGGTCGCTGGGCTCGCGCTTAATGCCAATGGCGATGCGGCGCGTTTTTCTGATCTGGGTCTGCCGGTGCTGGCTGACAGTATTGAGGGTTTCGCCGGACCGCTCGCGGGCGTGCTCGCCGGGTTGGATTGGGCGGCGGAGCAGGGGGCGGAGACGATCGTCACCGCTGCTGCCGACACGCCTTTCTTTCCCTGCGATTTGGTGCCGCGTCTCTTGCTCGCCGCCGATGGCATGACCCACCCGCTCGCTTTGGCGGCAACCTCAGACGCCAAACGCGGCAGCGCCCGGCATCCGACCTTCGGCCTCTGGCCAGTGGCCCTGCGCGATGATCTGCGCGCGGCTCTGCAGGGCGGGCTGCGCAAGGTGGTGCTTTGGACGCAGGCGCATGACGGGCGCGAGGCGATGTTCCCGGAGGAGGCGGCGTTCTTCAACGTGAACACGCCCGAGGATTTGGCGAAAGCAGAGGCGATGGCATGAGAGTTTACGGTGTCGTCGGCTGGAAGAACGCGGGCAAGACGGGATTGATGGAACGGCTCGTGGCCGAAATCACGGGCCGTGGTTTCACCGTCTCCACAGTCAAACATGCCCATCACACCTTCGACGTTGACCACCCCGGCAAAGACAGCCACCGTCACCGCGTTGCTGGCGCACGTGAAGTGTTGCTGGCCTCGGGCGCGCGTTTTGCTCTGATGCACGAGTTGCGCGGCGCAGAGGAGCCACCTCTGGAGGCTCAGCTTGCGCGGCTCTCGCCCGTCGATCTGGTGCTGATCGAAGGCTACAAACGCGACAGCCACCCCAAAGTCGAAGCGCATCGGGCGGAAACCGGAAACGCTCTGATCGCGCCGGATGACCCGACTGTGCGCGCCGTCGCGAGTGATGTGGCGCTGCAGCTGGATCGGCCTGTGTTCGATCTGAATGACACCAAGGCGATTGCCGATTTCATCCTGCGCGAAGTGGGTCTGATCGCGGCCCCTTCGAAGCCCGACACCGCCTCGCCGCCACCGCTGCGCAACGATTGTTTTGCCCTCCCACCCGGCGTGCATTGGACCCCGGTGAACGACGCGCTGGACCTGTTGAAAAATCGCCTCCACCCGGTGACGGGGGCGGAAATCCTTCCCGCTGCCAATGCCGGTGGGCGCATCTTGGCGCAAGACGTCACCGCCATCCGCGCCAACCCGCCGTTGCCCAATACGGCAGTCGATGGCTATGGCTTTGCCGGGGCGCGCGGCGAGGGGCTGCATGAAATGCCGCTTATGTCGGGGCGTGCGGCGGCAGGAGATCGTCCGGGGGCCGTGCCCACGGGGCAGGCGATCCGCGTGCTGACCGGGGCTGCACTGCCCAAAGGGGTCGACACCGTAATCTTGCAAGAGGATGTCACTGCCGAGGGCGGCATGCTGCGGTTCAACGGGCCGGTGAGGCAGGGCGCAAATACCCGCAAAGCCGGGGAAGACGTGCAGGCGGGCGATATGATCCTCGCGGCAGGTACGCGCGTTGGCCCGGCGGAGCTGGCGCTGTTGGCGGCGGCGGGCGTGGCGGAGGTGAGCCTGCGCAAGCGGTTGAAGGTGGGGGTGATCTCCACCGGCGACGAGTTGGTCGAGATGGGCGAGACGGCCCGCGATGGGCAGATTTACGACGCCAATCGCCCCATGTTGCTGCAACTCGCGGCGGACTTCGGCCATGAGGCGGTTGATCTAGGCCGTGTGGCCGATGACCGCGCGGCGCTGCGCGCAAGGCTCGACGCGGCGGCAGAGCAGGTGGATGTGATCCTCACCAGTGGCGGCGCGTCGGCGGGGGACGAAGATCACGTTTCGGCCCTGCTGGCCGAGGCGGGGGCGATGCAGCTGTGGCGAATTGCGGTGAAGCCGGGGCGGCCTTTAGCGCTCGGATTGTGGCAGGGGGTGCCGGTCTTTGGCCTGCCGGGCAACCCGGTGGCGGCAATGGTTTGTTCGCTGATCTTTGCACGCCCTGCGATGGCTTTGCTCGCCGGGCGCGGCTGGCAGGAACCTCAGGGTTTTGATGTGCCCGCGGCGTTCGACAAACGCAAAAAGGCCGGGCGGCGTGAATACCTGCGCGCGCGGATGCGCGATGGCCGGGCGGAGGTTTTTGCCTCAGAAGGATCGGGCCGCATCAGCGGGCTAAGCTGGGCCGAAGGGCTGGTCGAATTGGACGAAGCCGCCCGCGATATCAAGCCGGGCGACACCGTGCGGTTTATCCCTTACGGCAGTTTTACCAGCTAAGGCCGCGCCTCAATCGAACGTCCCCGCACATCGGCCCAGCAACATGAAGGCACGGGCGGTGCGGGTGTCGGCGAGTGACGAGATTTCCTCATCCGTTGCCTGCTTTTCGAACTCCGCAAAGGTTCGGTCAAACCGCCGCAGGAAGTGATGCGCCGCATCGCGGAAGATCGGGTCTTGTCGCATCCGCGCATTGGCGAGCGCCAAGGATGATCGATCCCGGATGCCGCCCAAAGGCGCGATCGTGCGGCCCCGCGCACCGTTTGCGAACTGACGCCAAACCTCGGGGCGGGCTCGGTCGGGGCGCAGGTCGTCCATGTAAATGCCGTCTTGGCTCAGCAGGGTCAGCACATCCTGCGCGGCCTGCACCAGCTGCGCGGCGGAGCGGTCTTTTAGCGCGCGGCGCAGCGCGTTGAACCCGGCCTGATCTTCCGCCGTTTCGGGGAAATTCAGCGCACGGGTGAAATCCTCGGCAGAGAGTGGCTGCGCACTGTCACTCGCTTGCGTGCCAAGCGCCAGCGTGGGTTGGTCTTCGGCGGCGGGTGGCGTCGGCGCGGCGGCAGGGGTGACCGGGCGCGAAGGCCCGTCGCGACCCTGAAGCCCGGCCAGCGCGATCTCGGTCTTGCGCGCACTGGCGGCGAGTTCATCCAGCTTGCGCGCAATGCTGTTTTCGCCCGCAGGTTTGTTGCCCTGCTGTTGCGAGAGATAGGAATGTCGGATCGCGTCGATCGCGGCTTGAAGACGTTGGCTTTCCTCACGCATGACTCGTCCGGCGCGGGCGGCGGTGGCCCCGACCCAGATCATTGCGACCGGCATAATCACCACCAGAAGGATCAACAGCCCGCGCAGCCCACCGTCATTGGCACCTTCCGGCACCTCGGCGGCGATGAAGGTGAAATAGCCCGCCGTGCCAAGCAGCCAAAGCGCTGAGAGCGCACCCGCGATGATTTCAATCTCGGTGATGCTGCTGCCTTTGGATCGGTCATAGAGACCGATCGGTGCGGGCCGTGCGGCACCTTCCCCGCTGCGCGGGGCGCGGGGGGGATGATGACCGGATGCGGAAGTGTCGGGGTCTGCCATGTCAGCCTTCCCGTTCAAGCGTAGACGATCTTGAGAACCTCATAGGACTTCTGCCCCCCGGGGGTGCGCACCTCAACGGAATCACCTTCGTCTTTGCCAATCAGCGCACGGGCAATGGGCGACTTGATGTTCAAAAGACCCTTTTCGATGTTGGCCTCATATTCGCCAACGATCTGATAGGTCTTCTCTTCTTCGGTGTCTTCATCGACCAGCGTCACCGTAGCGCCGAACTTGATCGAGCCCGATAGTTTCTTGGGGTCAATCACATCCGCGAGCGAGATCACGCCCTCAAGTTCTTTGATGCGGCCTTCGATGAACGACTGCTTTTCCTTGGCGGAATGATACTCGGCATTTTCCGACAGGTCACCATGTTCGCGCGCTTCGGCGATAGCCTTGATGATGGCGGGCCGTTCAACCGATTTCAGGTGCTTAAGTTCGACTTCGAGCGCGGTGTGACCGTCGCGGGTCATCGGGATCTTTTCCATGGCGGTGTGCCTACATAATGAGGGCCGCACCCGGGTTTTCGCCGGGGGGCGGCCAATTGCGTGTTAACTTGGCAGTTACCTGACCCAAACTGCCCCCCAATTGCAAGGGCCTAACGCCCCTGAGATCGGCGGTTGGATGCCGTCAATCCTGTCCCAACCGTGCAATAGCAATACTGCTGCAGGTATGGTGAAACGACGGCTGATTGCACTATCTGATGGGGAACAAACCGGCGGCCTGATGGGCCGTGCGCCATGTTATGTCGCTGGGGCCATGTTTTGCGCAATAAACGCAGGGTCGCGATTGCAATGCGTGCGGCGGTGGTTTAGCCAAATTCAAACCGAATTTGCCGTGAGGGAGCACCAAGAATGGCCGAGATTGAACGCGAAGCGATGGAATATGACGTTGTGATCGTTGGCGCCGGGCCTGCGGGCCTGTCGGCTGCGATCCGGCTTAAGCAGTTGGACGCCGATTGCAATGTCGTGGTGCTTGAGAAGGGCTCAGAAGTGGGTGCGCATATCCTGTCGGGCGCGGTGCTTGATCCTTGCGGGTTGGATGCGCTGATCCCCGATTGGAAGGAAAAAGGCGCGCCGATCAATGTGCCTGTTAAAGAAGACAACTTCTATCTGCTGGGCGAGGCGGGCAAGCTGCGCATCCCCGAATTCCCGATGCCACCGCTGATGAAAAACCACGGCAATTACATCGTCTCCATGGGCAATGTCTGCCGCTGGATGGCCGAACAGGCCGAAGAACTGGGCGTCGAAGTCTTCCCCGGCATGGCTTGCTCTGAACTGGTGTTCGGCGAGAACGGCGAAGTCAAAGGCGTTGTCGCCGGTGAGATGGGACGTCAGGCCGACGGCACGCCGGGCCCAAGCTATGAGCCGGGCATGGAGCTTCATGGTAAGTATGTCTTCCTCTCCGAAGGTGTGCGCGGCAGCCTGAGCAAACAGGTGATCGCGAAATACGGGTTGGACGAAGGCAAAGAGCCGCAGAAATACGGCCTTGGCATGAAAGAAATCTGGGAGATTGATCCCGCCAAGCATCGCGAAGGCACCGTCACCCACACGATGGGCTGGCCGCTAAACAGCAACGCAGGTGGCGGTTCATTCATCTATCACCTTGAAAATAATCAGGTTTACGTCGGTTTCGTTGTCCACCTCGGCTACAAAAACCCGCATGTTTTCCCTTACATGGAATTTCAACGCTTCAAGCATCATCCGATGGTGGCCGAACTGCTCGAGGGTGGCAAACGCGTGGCATACGGCGCGCGGGCGATCACGGAAGGCGGCTATCAATCCATGCCCAAAATGGTGGCGCCGGGCGTCGCTTTGCTGGGCTGTTCGGTCGGTATGGTCAACGTGCCGCGCATCAAGGGCAACCACAACGCCATGCTGTCCGGCAAAGCCGCAGCCGAAGCCGCCTATGCGGCGATCCAAGCGGGCCGGGGCGGCGATGAGCTGACCGAATATGAAACCGATGTGCGCGACGGGCCGATTGCCGCAGACCTTAAGAAAGTGCGCAACGTCAAACCGCTGTGGTCAAAATACGGCCTGACCGCGTCGCTGGCGCTTGGTGGGTTCGACATGTGGACCAACACGCTCGGCTTTTCGTTGCTGGGCACGCTGAGCCACGGCAAATCGGACGCCGAGGCGACCGAGCCTGCGGATAAGCACAAGAAAATCGACTACCCCAAACCCGATGGCAAGCTCAGCTTTGACCGTTTGACGAATGTGGCCTTCTCTTTCACCAACCACGAAGAAAGCCAGCCTGCGCACCTTAAGTTGAAAGACCCGAGCATTCCGGTCGAGGTGAACCTGCCGAAATACGCAGGCCCATCGGCGCGCTACTGCCCGGCGGGTGTCTATGAGTTCGTCGAAGATGAGAAGACCGGGGAGACGCGGTTCCAGATCAACTTCCAGAACTGCGTGCATTGCAAGACCTGCGACATCAAAGACCCCACGCAGAACATCGTTTGGACCACGCCGCAGGGCGGGGACGGGCCGAACTACCCCAATATGTAAACGGTGATCGAAGTGGCACGTAGAAAAGGACCGGCACGCGAGGGCGTGTCGGTCTTTTCTATTTCTCGGTCGGCGAAATCCTGTCGGCGGCGCGTCTCATCGGGGCCACGCCATTGCACCCGGGCACAGAGGTGATAGCCTGAGCGCAAAGCGATATGAGGCGGTTTGCATGTTTCGGAATGTCCTAGGGTTCACCAGCGTCGCGGCGCTTTGCATCGGCCTTTCTGCGCCCTTGATGGCGCAATCTATCGCGGGCCCCTATCTGGCCGGGCGCCATGCCGCGGTGAACAGCGACTATCCTGAGGCTGCGCGCTATTACACCCAAGCGCTAGCCAATGATCCCAAAAACATCGAACTGATGGAAAGCGCCGTGCTGTCCTACCTGTCGCTGGGGCGGGTTGAGAAAGCGCTGCCATTAGCGCGCAACATGATTACCTTGGGCACAAAAAGCCAAGTGGCTGAGATGGCCCTCGTGGCTGGCATGGCAAAGGAGGGCGATTACGACGCTCTTTTGGAGCGTGACACCTCGGCGATCGGCCCTTGGGTCGGTGGGCTGGTGCAGGCTTGGGCGCATATGGGCGCTGGCGATGTCACCGCCGCCATGGCCGCTTTCGATAGCCTAAGTGAAGAAGCCGGGATGCAGGGTTTTGTGATGTATCACAAAGCCTTAGCACTCGCGAGTGTCGGCGATTTCGAAGGGGCCGAGGCGATCTTTGCCAGTGATGCGGCAGGGGCGGCGGGCCAGACCCGACGTGGGGTGATGGCGCATGCTGAAATCCTTGGCCAATTGGACCGCAGCGATGATGCGCTTGCTGTGCTCAAAGACGGTTTCGGCGATGACACCGATCCAGAGATCGCCCGTCTGATCGAAAACTTGCAACAAGACGCGCCCGCCCCTTTCAGTCATACGCCTGACGCTCAAGCCGGGATGGCCGAGGTGTTTTTCACCTTCGCCGCCGTGCTGCGCAACGAGGCGGCGGGGGATTACTATGTGCTGCTTTATTCCCGCATCGCCCGCTACCTGCGCCCCGATCACATCGACGCGCTGCTGTTGACGGCAAGCCTGCTGGAAAACCTTGGTGAGCATGATCTGGCGATTGCCGAATATAAATCCCTGCCTCCCAATAGCCCCGCCTATCACGCCGCCGAATTGGGCCGTGCCGAAGCGCTGCGCCGCTCGGGCAAAACCGCGCAGGCCATCGAAGTGTTGGAGCAGCTCGCGCGGAGCCATGGTAGTCTTGCTGTCGTGCACTCAACGCTGGGCGATATGCTGCGGGCTGAGGAAGACTATGAGGCGGCCATCGCCTCTTACGATCAAGCGCTCGATCTGACTGCCGAAACCGCTCGTGCCCGTTGGGTGCTGTTCTATGCCCGCGCCATCGCCAAGGAACGCAGCGGCGATTGGGAAGGTTCTGAGGCTGATTTCCGCGCGGCGCTTAAGTTGAACCCCGAGCAACCGCAGGTCTTGAACTATCTCGGCTATTCGCTGGTTGAGCAGCAGCGCAGCTTGGACGAGGCGCTTGATATGATCGAGCGCGCTGTCGCGGCCAGCCCCGACAGCGGTTATATCGTCGATTCGTTGGGTTGGGTGTTCTACCGGCTGGACCGTTACGGCGAGGCGGTGGAGCAGATGGAGCGCGCAGTGGAGTTGGAGCCTGTGGACCCGGTGGTGAATGATCACCTCGGAGATGTCTACTGGGCCGTGGGCCGCAAACGCGAGGCCGAGTTCCAGTGGCGCCGGGCGCTGTCCTTCGTGGACCTGACCGATGCGGATTCCGAAGCCGACCCCGAACGGATGCGCCGTAAGTTGGAGGTTGGGCTTGATGCCGTGCTGTCCGAAGAGGGCGCGCCGCCCCTAAAGGTTGCTGCTGACGAATGACCGTTATGGAAGATGCGGCGCCCGCTGGCCCCGTCGCTACGGCGTCTCGGATGGCTTGGGCCAAAGTAAACCTGACCCTGCATTGCACCGGCCAGCGCGCAGACGGCTATCATCTGTTGGACTCTCTTGTGGTCCGTGTGGGCGTGGGTGACGCGCTGCACGTGGCACCCGCTGAAATCCTGACCCTCACCATCAGCGGCCCGCGCGCTAAAGGCGTGCCGACCGATGCGCGCAACCTCGTGCTGCGCGCGGCTGAGATGCTGGATGCAGGTGCGGGCCGGGGTGCGGCGCTGCATCTGGTTAAACATCTGCCCGCTGCGGCGGGAATTGGCGGCGGCTCTGCCGATGCGGCAGTGGCGTTGGAATTGCTCTCCGCGCATTGGGGTGTGCCGCTGCCTGCTGATACAGCGCGGCTTGGCGCGGATGTGCCGGTATGCCTCACCCGCGGCCCTCAGCGGATGCAGGGAGTGGGGGAGATACTTACCCCGCTGCCGCCGCTTCCGGCCTGCCACATTGTGCTGGTGAATCCCGGCGTAGATGTGCCGACGCCTGCGGTCTTCGCGGCCCTGACCGACAAGAACCAACCGCCGATGCCGGATGTGATTCCGAAATTTGCGAATTTTGCTGAATTTGTTGATTTCCTGCGTCTGCAGCGCAATGATCTTGCTGCCCCTGCCATCGCGCGCGCGCCGGTCATCGCGTCTTGTTTGGAGGCACTGAGTGACGCGGCACTCGCGCGAATGTCAGGCTCCGGCGCGACGTGTTTCGGCATTTACGCGACTGCCAAAGAGGCTGAAACCGCCGCCCATCGCATCACCACCGCCGCGCCCAATTGGTGGGTCGCCGCCGCACCGATTTTGGTCGCTTAACTGATCCGGCTGACGACGTAGTCGGCCAGATCGATCAACATGTCTTTTAGATCGTGGTCGGGCAGGGGGGCGAGCGCTGCTTTGGCTTTTTCGGCCCAGCCATGCGCATCACGCTGCGTGGCGGCAAGCGTGGCGTGTTTGTTTAAAATAGACAGCGCTTGATCGAGGTCGCCGTCCTCCTGTTTGCCCTTTTCAATAGTACGGACCCAAAAAGCGCGCTCCTCCGCGTCGGCCTTGGCCACGGCCTTGATCACGGGCAGGGTCAGCTTCCGTTCCCGGAAATCGTCGCCTACGTTCTTGCCCGTGGCGCCGGTATCTCCCTGATAATCCAGCAAATCATCGACGATTTGAAATGCAATGCCAAGCGCGTCGCCATAGTCATAAAGCGCTTTAACCTGATCTGTCGACGCACCGGCAATCACGCCGCCCACTTCCGTCGCGGCAGAGAAGAGCGCCGCCGTTTTACCGCGCACCACCTGCAAATAGACTGCCTCATCGGTGGCCAGATTCTGCGCCGCAGTCAGCTGCAGCACTTCGCCCTCGGCAATTGTTGCCGCAGCGTTGGACAGGATGCGCATGACGGGCATTGACCCCGGTTCGGTCATCAACTGAAAGCTGCGCGCGAAAAGATAATCGCCGACCAGTACCGAAGACTGGTTGTCCCACAATAGGTTCGCCGTGGGTCGTCCGCGCCGCTGGGCGCTTTCGTCCACCACATCGTCATGCAGCAGGGTCGCGGTGTGAATGAACTCTACCGTGGCGGCCAGATGCACGTGATAGGGCCCGCCGTAGCCACACATCCGCGCGGCGGCCAACGTCAGCATCGGGCGCAGGCGCTTGCCTCCGGCTTCGACCAGATGGGCGGTGACTTCGGGGATACGGGGCGCGTGTTTGGAGGCCATTCGCTCGCGGATCAGCGCGCTAACCGCCTGCATATCATCGGCCAAATAGGCCGCCATTTGGTCGTGCGGTTTCATTGTTGCATCAATTTTCATCGTCATTTCCCACGTCCCGCTCGACATGCCGGTAATCCGGCTCTACATCTTTGATATGAAGGAACTTTTGCGCAGCACCGACATGACCATCATCGCCTTTGCCACCGCCCTCCTTAGGGGGGAGGATATAGACTGCTTTGAAATGGACGTAAACATGAGCGTGCTCGAAGGCGGCATTGGAATCTTCCCCCGCCGCCTAATGGTGCACCCCGATGACCATGACGCCGCCCTGCGGGTGATGCGCGACAACGAGATCCCGCTCGGGCTGTGAGCCTTTTTGCCGAAGACGACCTGACATGCGATGCCTTTCTGGGCGGTAAGCTGCGCCTATGGCAACCGCGCCGGGGGCGGGGCTATCGCGCCGGGGTGGACCCGGTTCTGCTGGCCGCGAGTGTCGAGGCCGCGGCGGGGCAAAGCGTACTGGAACTGGGCTGTGGGGTGGGCGCCGCGGTGCTATGCCTGAGCGCTCGGGTGCCGGGGTTGGCGCTGACGGGGTGCGAATTGCAGCCCGCCTACGCCGATCTCGCGCGGCGCAATGGCGGAGATGTGTTGGAGGTGGTCGAGGCCGATCTGACCGACATGCCCTTGCATCTGCGTCAGAGGCAATTCGATCATGTGTTGGCCAATCCGCCCTACTTTGATCGTGCCGCCTCGGTCCAGTCCCGTGATCCGGGACGGGAGGCGGCCTTGGGCGAAGCTACGCCACTGCGACAATGGGTCCGCATCGCCGCGAAACGGCTAAAACCTAAAGGACAGGCGCATTTTATCCACCGTGCGGAACGGCTGCCCGAGCTTTTGGCAGCGCTTCCGCATGAGATGGGATCGGTCGAAGTGCTGCCCTTGTTCTCGCGTGCGGGGCGGATGCCTGCACTGATTCTGCTGCGGGCGCGCAAAAACGGGCGGGGCGCTTTTCGATTGCATCACAGCTATGCCATGCACCTTGGAGCGCGGCATGAAGGCGACCAGAAAAGCTATGTGCCCGAAATTGAAGCGGTCCTGCGCCGCGGCGCACAACTGCTCTTTCCCAATTCTTAAGCATTTTTTCACCAACTTCACCCCTATGCTGCGGTGCTGCGTGACTTGTGGGTCGCGCTGTGATCCACTTAATTTCTAAACACCAATCATGGAGGATTGTATGGCTTTAAACGCACATCTGGACACTCTGAAGCGGAAGCATCAGGCGATGAGTGAGGCGGTTGAAACCGCTCAGCGCGCCCCCGGTTCGGACGATCTGCAAGTGGCTTCCATGAAGAAAGAAAAACTGCGCTTAAAGGAGGAGATCAGCCGCCTGTCGAGCTGACCTCCGACGAGAAATAAAACTCTTCTGATGGCTGTCGTTCCGTTCTGGCGGAGCGGCAGCTTCGCGTTTCTGCTATGGTTGACGCATACTCAAGCCGCGCGGTGACCTGATAGCAGATGTTGCTCCGAGCCGATGTGAAAAAGGCCAGCCCCGCGAAGGGCTGGCCTTTTCAATTCTAATAGGTCTTGCCAGTTAAACGACGAATTGTGCGCCGTTCGCTGAAATGGTCGAGCCATTGATGAAGCCCGCATCATCCGACACCAAAAAGGCGACAGCACGGGCAATTTCTTCGGGTTCACCCAGACGCCCTGCGGGGATCTGCGCGATGATGCTCTCACGGACCTTTTCAGGCACGGCCATGACCATATCGGTCGCGATATAGCCGGGGCAGATTGCGTTGGCGGTGATGCCTGCACGTGCGCCTTCTTGGGCCAGTGATTTCACAATGCCCAGATCGCCCGCCTTAGTCGCGGCATAGTTGACCTGTGCGAACTGGCCCTTCTGCCCATTGATCGAGGAAATCACGACCACGCGCCCGAATTTGCGTTCGCGCATGCCGGGCCATACCGGGTGGATCGTGTTGAATACGCCGGTGAGATTGGTCGCGATGACCTCGTTCCACTGATCGGGCGTCATCTTATGGAAAGGCGCATCGCGGGTGATGCCCGCATTGGCGACGACCACTTCGATGGGGCCAAGATCAGCCTCAACCTTTTCAATCCCGGCCTTGGAGGCGTCGTAGTCTGCCACGTTCCATTTGTAGGTCTTGATGCCTGTTTCTTCTGTGAATTTCGCGGCGGCTTCGTCATTGCCGGCATAGGTGGCGGCGACGGTATAGCCTTTGTCCTTCAGCGTGGTCGAAATGGCCGCGCCAATACCGCGGCTGCCTCCGGTGACCAAAGCGATGCGTGACATGTAATCCCTCCCTCAAGGTAATGTTCTTGCAAATGCATGTTTCGGCGCGCAACAAAATTGCGCGCCGATTTTAGTTTTAGGGGCGCTCAAGGCACATGGCAACACCCATACCGCCGCCGATACACAGCGTAGCCAAACCTTTTTTGGCGCCACGGCGCTGCATTTCGAACAGCAGAGTGTTGAGCACGCGTGCACCGGACGCGCCAATGGGGTGACCAATGGCAATGGCACCGCCGTTGACGTTCACGATCTCAGGATCCCAACCCATTTCTTTGTTCACGGCACACGCCTGCGCGGCGAAGGCTTCGTTGGCTTCCACAAGGTCGAGATCTTCGGGCTTCCAGCCCGCCTTTTCCAGCGCTTTGCGCGAGGCATAGACTGGGCCGACACCCATGATCGACGGGTCGAGACCTGCCGTGGCATAGGAGGCGATGCGCGCCAGCGGGGTGATGCCGCGTTTTTCAGCGTCGTCCGCGCTCATCAAAAGGGCACCCGCCGCGCCGTCGTTCAGGCCCGAAGCGTTGGCCGCTGTAACCGAGCCATCCTTGGTAAAGGCAGGGCGCAGTTTTTGCATTGCTTCCATAGTGGCACCGTGCCGGATGTATTCGTCCTGATCGACGACCGTCTCGCCCTTGCGGGATTTGATGGTGTAGGCGACGATCTCATCCGCGAATTTGCCAGCTTTCTGGGCAGCCTCGGCCTTGTTTTGCGAGGCGACGGCAAACTCATCCTGCTGATCGCGGGAAATCTGCCATTTCTCAGCGACGTTTTCGGCCGTTTGACCCATGTGGTAACCGTTGAACGCGTCCCACAGGCCGTCGCGGATCATCGTGTCGATGAACTGCAGATCGCCCATTTTCTGTCCGGCACGCAGGTTTTGCGCATGGGGGCTCATGGACATGTTTTCCTGACCACCTGCGGCGACGATGCTCGCGTCACCTAATTGGATATGCTGTGCCGCCAGCGCTACGGCGCGCAGGCCCGAACCACAAACTTGGTTAATGCCCCAAGCAGCGCTCTCTTTCGGCAGGCCCGCATTGATATGCGCCTGACGCGCGGGGTTCTGACCTTGGGCGGCGGTGAGCACCTGACCCAAAATGGTCTCAGAGACTTCGGACGGGTCCACCCCGGCGCGGGCTACCAGTTCTTTTAGAACGGCGGCACCAAGATCATGGGCGGGTGTATTGGCAAACGCCCCGCCGAAACTGCCCACGGCGGTACGGGCGGCGGATGCGATGACGACATTGGTCATGATGTGACTTTCCTCTACCTGACTGGGCGGGGGCACACCGACACGCGCCGTCGTCGGGCGTGGGCGCCTCCGTCCCTCTGAGGTAGTGATAGCGGATGCGCTGCAACGCGGCAACTGAACAGGCAGCACCCCGTCATCTACATCACATCATAGATCGAGGGTTACCCAGTGGCGCGGGCGTGGCCAAGATCAAACCAATCGGGTCGGGTGGTCGGCGCGGCGTAGTGATAGCCTTGCAAACAGTCGATGCCCATTTCGGTCAAAACCGCCGCATCGGCAGCGTTTTCGACGCATTCGGCCACAGTGAGCATGTCAAAATGCGTGGCGATCGACATGAGCGCCGCAGTCAATGCGCGGTTATCGGGGTTCGTGGCGATCCCGCGGATGAACTGCCCATCAAGTTTAAGGATATCGAAGTAAAAATCCTTGAAATAGCGGATTGCGGTTTGCCCCGCTCCGAAATCATCCATTGCAAAGCAGATGCCATAGGGCTGCAGCTGATCCATGAAGTTTGCCACAAGTTCCGGCACCATCATGGCTGAGCTCTCGGTAATCTCAAGGATCAGCCGCTCTCCCAAAGTTGCATCCCGGGCGAGCCAGTGGCGTAAGACGCGGTTCCAATCCTGATACCCGATAGAACGCGCAGACATGTTGATTGAAAGGCGCAGGCCGGGGTGGCTGTGCAGCGCATTCAGCCCCAACCGCAGGGCCAGTACATCAACCTGCCGCCCCGTTTCTGTGTCTTCAATGACCGGCATGAAATCCTTGGCCGGGATCACACGGCCCGTCGGGTCAAGCAGGCGAATGAGCCCTTCGTGAAAGGCGATACGGGTGGGATCGCTGGCGCGCATGACCGGCTGAAAGGCCAGCAGTGTCTGACGATGTGCGACGGCTACGCGCACCATCTCAAGGGTCGAGGCATCGCGCTGCGTGACCGCATGGTTCAGCGGGCTGTCCCCTCCGGGAGGGATGTCGGCGATAGGGCGTTGGAATCGGCGGGGCACGGCGGTACTCTTCTTTCTGTCCTGCCATAGGTATGGGCGCACAGGTGATAACACGGTCTTAATCAGCGGCGATTTCCGCGGTGGATCACGCGGGAGAGCTAAGATGCAGCGCTGTGACTGGGCCGGGGACGACCCGATTTACCAAGCCTACCATGACACAGAATGGGGCGTTCCCGAATATGACAGTCGTGCGCTTTGGGAGAAGTTGATTCTTGATGGGTTCCAGGCCGGGTTAAGCTGGATCACGATCCTTAAAAAACGCGACAATTTTCGCGCTGCTTTTGCTGGGTTCGATCCGCATCAGATTGCCGAGTGGGGCGAGGCGGATGTGACCCGTCTGCTGGGTGATCCGGGCATCATTCGGCACCGAGGCAAGATTGAGGCCGCAATCACCAACGCGCGGGCATGGCAGGAGATGGAGGCGCGCGAAGGGTTCGACCAATTTATGTGGCGTTATGTGGATGGGGTGCCCCTGCAGCCTGGCTTTGCCACGCAGTCTGAGGTGCCACCGAAAACAGCGCTGTCAGAGCAGGTCAGCAAAGACCTTAAAAAAGCCGGTTTCAAGTTCTGCGGGCCGACGATCACCTATGCGTGGATGGAGGCCTGCGGGCTGGTGAATGACCATATCCTGACCTGCCACCGCCACGGCCCCTGTGCGACGCTGGCGCGTTAGGGCAGGGCGTATAGCTCTCGCTGAAATCCCCCGTTGACTCCCCGCCATGGCACCGTATAAGCGCCCCTTCATTGGTGTTGGTGGACCCCGCAAGGGGAACCCTGTCGGGCTTCGGCCAAAGGACAACGCCCTTTACCGCCCCTCGGGGCCTTATAAAGGAGAACAGCCGTGACCAAACGCACAGCTGCCAAGCACAAACTAGACCGCCGCATGGGCGAAAACATCTGGGGCCGTCCGAAGTCCCCAGTGAACCGTCGTGAATACGGCCCCGGCCAGCACGGCCAGCGTCGTAAGGGCAAGATTTCCGATTTCGGTATCCAGCTGCGCGCCAAGCAGAAGCTCAAGGGCTACTACGGCGACCTGACCGAAAAGCAGTTCCGTCGCATCTACGGCGAAGCCGAGCGTGTTAAAGGCGATACCGGTGAAAACCTGATCGGTCTGCTGGAGCGTCGTCTGGACGCCGTTGTGTACCGCGCCAAGTTCGTCGCGACCGTTTTCGCAGCGCGCCAGTTCGTGAACCACGGCCACGTCCGGGTGAACGGCAAAAAAGTGAACATCCCCTCCTACCGCGTGAAAGAGGGTGACGTCATCGAAGTGCGTGACCGTTCCAAGCAGTTGGCTTCCGTTCTGGAAGCGGTTCAGCTGCCCGAGCGTGACGTGCCTGACTACCTTGAGACGGATCACTCCAAGCTGACAGCAACCTTCGTGCGCACACCCGGCCTGTCCGATGTGCCATACCCGGTTGTGATGGAGCCGAACCTCGTCGTGGAATTCTACGCGAAGAACTAAGTTTCTTCGCCCGTCGAATACCGAAAGGCCGCGTGGTGCAGACCGCGCGGCCTTTTTCTTTGGCAGACCCTTCGCCTCATGGTTCTCGGCTTCCAAGGGCGCGTCATTGCAACAGGCTGCGGCGGATGGCGCATGGGGCAAGATGTTTGTGGCATCACTGCGGCCGCCTCGGTAGAAGGGCGGCAATAGCGTGAGGAAGAGAGCGAGATGACAAAGATCGCACCGCAACCGGGCATTATGGAGATCGACCTGTATCAAGGGGGTGCGGCGCATGTCGCGGGCCTTGATAACGTGGTCAAGCTCAGCTCGAATGAGAACCCGCTGGGGCCAAGCCCCGCTGCCATTGAGGCCTATCGCCGCGCCTCCTACGATCTGCATCGCTACCCATCCTCGGACCACCGCGCCCTGCGCGGCGCGATTGCCGAGGTGCTGGGGCTGGACGCCGATCGGATCATTTGCGGCGCAGGCTCGGATGAGGTGATCGCCTTCCTTTGCCAGGCCTACGCCGGGCCGGGCAACGAAGTTGTGCACACCGAACACGGCTTTGCCATGTACCGCATTTCGGCGCTGGCTGCGGGCGCTACACCGGTGGAGGTCCGCGAACGCGAGCGCGTCACCGATGTCGATGCGATCCTTGCGGCCTGTACCGATGCGACGCGGCTGGTGTTTATCGCCAATCCCAACAATCCCACCGGCACGATGATCGGTCTGGCAGAGATTGAACGGCTGGCTGAAGGGCTGCCACCGCAGGCGCTTTTGGTGCTGGATGGTGCCTATGCCGAATATGTCGAGGGCTATGACGGTGGGGCCGAAATGGTCGATCGGCGCGATAACGTGGTGATGACGCGGACGTTCTCCAAGCTTTACGGGCTCGGCGGGCTGCGGATTGGGTGGGGCTACGGTCCGGCCCACGTAATCGACGTGCTCAACCGCGTGCGGGGGCCGTTTAACCTTTCGCAAGCGGCGCTGGCTGCTGCCGAGGCTGCGATCAGGGACCGCGCTTATACCGACCATTGCCGGGTCGAGAATGCCCGCTGGCGGACTTGGCTGGCGGATGCACTGGCCGAAATTGGCGTGCCATCGGATGTCTCTTGCGCCAACTTCGTGCTGGCACGTTTTGCCAATCAGGCCGAAGCCGAAGCTTGTGATGATTACCTCAAAACCCAAGGGCTGATCGTGCGGCGGGTGGCGGGCTACAACCTGCCGCAATGTCTGCGGATTACCGTGGGGGATGAGAGCGCGTGCCGTCGCGTTGTCCACGCCGTGCGGCAGTTCAAGGGGGCGCGCTGATGGCACAGGTTTATGACAGGGTCGCCCTGATCGGGCTGGGGCTGATTGCGTCCTCGCTTTTCTGGGCGATCAAGCGCGGTGGTTTGGCGGGCGAAGTTACCGGCTATGCCCGCAGCGATGAGACCCGCGCCACCGCGCGCGAGATCGGCCTTTGCGACCGGGTTTGCGATAGTGTGGCCGAAGCCGTTGCGGGCGCCGATCTGGTGGTGCTCTGCGTGCCTGTGGGCGTCATGGGCGCCGTGGCCGCCGAGATCGCGCCGCATCTGGCACCGGGGGCGACCGTTACGGACGTAGGCTCGGTCAAGGCGGATGTTATCGCGCAGGTCGGTCCGCATCTGCCGGATGGCGTGCATTTTATCCCCGGCCACCCGTTGGCGGGCACCGAGCATTCTGGCCCGCGCAGCGGCTTTGCTGAGCTCTTCGATAATCGCTGGTGCCTGCTTGTCCCCGTTGAGGGGACAGACGCAGATGCCATCGCCCGGCTGCGTGCCTTGTGGGAAGGGGCGGGGGCCAACGTTGAGGAAATGGACGCCGAGCATCATGACCTCGTGCTCGCGGTTACCTCGCATGCGCCGCACCTGATTGCCTATACGATGGTGGGCGTGGCCGATGATCTGCGCCGGGTGACCGACAGCGAAGTCATCAAGTATTCTGCCGCCGGTTTCCGAGATTTCACCCGAATTGCCGCCAGTGACCCGACCATGTGGCGTGACGTGTTCCTGACCAACAAAGACGCGACCCTGGAAATTCTGGGGCGCTTCACCGAAGAGCTTTTTGCCCTGCAGCGCGCCATCCGCACCGGAGACGGCGACCACCTACACGCCTATTTCACCCGCACCCGCGCGATCCGGCGCGGCATTATCGAGGCGGGGCAGGACACCGACGCGCCCGACTTTGGCCGGGGCGCGCGCAAGCCATGAAGGGCTGGGCTGTCCTGTCGCTGATCGTGCTGGGGCAGATGGCCTTGGCCGCAGGTCCGGACAGGTCGCAGCGCCCGGTCCCGCGCGACAATGGCGACACGCTGCCGGTGATCGTCGTGCCCTCAGGGGCGATTGAACAGCCCAAACGGGACCCCGCTGCGCGTGCTGCCGCCGAAGGGGGACAGGGAATGAAATCCTCTCTCCGCCCTTCTCTGCGCAGCCGCAAGGCTGAAAAAGCCGCCCGCGCGCGCCAACAGATGCGGGCGAAAGGCGCGGTCTGTGGCGATCTGGCGATTCAGGGCGCGCAGGTTGGCCGGGTGCCCGGCAAGATCAGCGGTTGCGGGATTGAGAATGCGGTGAAGATACGCTCCGTCTCTGGCATCAAGCTTAGCAATTCTGCCGTGATGGACTGCACCACGGCCAAAGCGCTTGATACTTGGGTGCGGCAATCGGCGGTGCCCGCCTTGGCGGGGCAGGGCGGTGGGCTTAAGCAACTGAGGGTCGCCGCGCATTATGCCTGCCGCACGCGGAACAACCGCAAGGGTGGCAAGATTTCCGAACATGGGAAAGGTCGCGCGATCGATATTTCCGGGTTTGAACTGGCAGATGGCAGCACGATCACTGTCCTGAAAGGCTGGCGCGCTCGGCGTAGCAGTGAGGCAATGCGGCGGATGCATCGGGGCGCCTGTGGGCCATTCGGCACCGTGCTTGGCCCCGAATCCGACCGTTTCCACCAAGATCATTTTCACTTCGACACGGCGCGGTACCGCAGCGGCAGCTATTGCCGCTGAGGGCGGTTTACGGCTGGATCAATCGAGGTGCCGCGCCAAGCGGAATGCCTGCCAGCACCATCTGCCCCTCTGCAAAGACCAGATCAAGATCAAGCCCGCCGGCTGTGCCGCCCCGTGCCTCTAGCAGGCGCAGCATGGTATCGACCTGCCCGCGCATCGATGGCGGCAAAAATCCTGCACGTTCCCCCGCGTCCAACAGTTTAGGCCAATTGGTGACCCGCAGGCTCAACACGCCCGCAGGAATACCCTCAGAGTTGAATGTAAGCGCCCCTTCGGTGGCCAGCGCCACATCGCCCCATGCCACGTCCACGTTCTCAACCGTCAGCGCGTCGATCTGAGGCAGGGTGCCGGTCATTGCGGTGTGGCGATCCAGCGCGCGGGCAAAGGTGACGGCCATCCGCGCCGACAGGATCGGTTGCCCGCCGGGTTGGCCGATGCCGTCTCCTAGGACTTTGCGCAGCAAGGGGCCGGGGGCAATCCTGCCGGGCAACAATGCGATGTTGTAATCATTCTCAGCGTCGGACGACTGCGTGACCTCCATGCGCGGCTCATCGGCTTCCAGCAACAGACCATCAGGGCCATTGACCTCAAGATAGGTGCTGCGGGCCAGCATCCCCTCAAGCTGAAGCGATAGGCCGGGATGCAACGCCAGATCTGCGCGCATGTCGCGCATTTTCAAGACCAAGGGCAGCGCCCCCGCAGGGAACGCGGCCTGCGCGACCGGCGCGCGCGCGGTCAGATCACCGGGCCACCAAACTGGGGCCGATAGGTCAAGCTGCGGCGCTTCAAAAGCCACACCTCGGCCCGCTTCAGCCACAGCAAGACCGCTTAGCCGGTTTTGCAGCGTCAGAGGGAAACCGGCCTTGCTGATGTCCTTGAGCGTTACATCCCACCCCGCCGCACGGCGGCTGTCGAGCAGGCCGGTCAGGGTGCTTTGCATTTGCGCCGTGGCCGCAGCCCACCATGCGCCACAAAGTGCAGCGAGCAAAATCAGCAGCCAAACTAATTTCCGCATTTCGATAGCCCTTCAAATCGTGCTTCAGATGCGGTTTACCGAAGGCCAGCAGAAAGGACCAGCACGATGACTATGTGGGTATTTGGATACGGTAGCCTCTTGTGGAATCCCGGTTTCGAGGTGGCGGAAAGCGTGATCGCCACGCTGCCGGGCTATGCCCGATCGTTCTGCATGCGCTCGATCCATCACCGTGGCACGGTCGAACAGCCTGGGCTGGTGCTGGCGCTTGACGAATCCGTCCGCTCGGCTTGCGAAGGCATGGCGATGCGCGTGGCGGAGGGGCATGAGGCACAGACGCTGGATTATCTGCGCGAACGTGAGCTGATCTCGTCCGCCTATGTGGAGAAAAACCTTACTGTGCATCTGACCGATGAACGCGATGTGGAGGCGGTCACCTATGTGATCGACGCGGCGCATGACCAATATTGCGGCGGGCTCCCATTGGAGGAACAGGCCCAGATCATTGCCCGTGCGGTGGGCGGGCGCGGGCCAAATACCGAGTATTTAATCAACACTGCCGCGCATCTTTCCGAAGTGGGCTTGCATGACCCTGCGTTGGAGTGGTTGCATGACCGCGTGAAGGCGTTGGCTTCATAAAAACTTGGCAACCCCCCGGCGTTTCAGTGTAAGCTGCGCCGAGAGCAGAATAAAGGGTCAGGAAAGGCCGCATGGCACAGCCAGACCGCAAGGCAAAACCGCAGTTTTCACAACCGGTGCGTCAGATTTCACTGATGCTGATCGTATTGGCATTGACCGGCGTCGGGGCATTTTTGGCGCTGCCCAGTGTGCTGCCGATTTTTGCCGCGAACCCATGGCTTAATGGGGTCATCATCTTTGTTTTCGTCGTCGGTGTGCTGGCCTGTTTTTATCAGGTGACGCAACTCATCGGCTCGGTCCGCTGGATTGAGGATTTCGCCGCCGACAACTCCGAACCCGATGCCCAGCCGCCGCAACTGCTGGCGCCATTGGCATCGCTTCTGCGCCAGCGCGGCGCGCGGATGCAGGTGAGCACGGCCTCCACCCGCTCGATCCTCGATTCTGTCGCCTCGCGCATCGATGAAGTGCGCGAGATCACGCGCTATATCGTCAACATGCTGATTTTCCTCGGCCTTCTCGGTACCTTCTACGGGCTTGCCACGACGGTGCCTGCAGTTGTCGATACGATCCGCTCGCTCGCCCCGGGTGAGGGGGAGGCAGGCGTCGATGTCTTTGGCCGCCTCATGACCGGGCTTGAGGCGCAGTTGGGCGGCATGGGGGTGGCCTTCGGCTCGTCGCTTCTCGGCCTTGCGGGCTCTCTCGTCGTCGGGCTGTTGGAGCTTTTCGCAGGCCACGGGCAAAACCGGTTCTATCAAGAGCTAGAAGACTGGCTCAGTTCCATCACGCGGGTCAGTCTGACCTCCGGCGACGATGTGAGCGACCAGAACATCATGGCCAGCGTGATGGATCAGATGGTCGAACAGATGGGCGAAATGCAGCAGATGTTCACCCAGTCCGATATCAGCCGGTCCATGGTCGATGACAAACTGGGCAAGCTTGCCGATGCCGTGGACCGGATGACCACAAGGATGGAACGGCACGATCCGACCGGGGCAGCTCTGACGCGGGTGGCCGAGGGACAAGAGCGTTTGGTTTCTGTCCTCGAAGGTCAGGTCACGGGCGAAGGGATCGATGCCGAAAGCCGAATGCGGCTGCGGTCGATCGATGTGCAAATGCTGCGCATTTTAGAAGAGATTTCCGCCGGGCGACAGGAAACCATGGCCGAACTCCGCAAGGATATCTCACTTCTGGCCAAGGCACTTTCTGGCCAACGCGCGCCGGATGCGCGGCGCCTGCGGGCCGGTGATGCCCCCGGTGGCGGGGACCAGTAATGGCACTTTCCCGGCGGTCAGGCACGCGGTTTCAGGGCTCTATCTGGCCGGGGTTCGTCGATGCGATGACCGGGCTTTTGCTGGTTTTGATGTTCGTTCTGACCATTTTCATGGTGGTGCAATTCGTCCTGACTGAACGCATCAGTGGCCAAGAAAGCGAATTGAATGAACTGGCTGGAGAGGTTGCCGCCCTTGCGCAAGCGCTTGGCGTCGAGGAACGCACCAGCGCCCGGTTGGAGGCACGGCTTGGCGCGCTTAACGCAACGCTGAATGACGCGCAGGATGAAGTGTCGCGGCAAGAGGCCGTAATTGCCGGGCTAACGACCGAACGTGATGAGCAGGACGCGGCCTTGAAAGCCGCAGAGGCGCAGATCACCGGGTTCGAGGCCCGCGTTGCGGCGCTGTTAGCTTCGCAGGCGACGGATCAGGCCCGTATCGGCACTTTGGAAAACCGCGAAGCTGAGTTGCTGGATGAACAAGAGGCGCTGAACCTCGCGCTTAGCACCGCCCGTGACGAGATCGACGCGCAGGCCGAAACGGCCCGTTTGGCCGCGGCGAAACGCGAAGCGTTGGATGCGTTGGTCGCTGACCTTCGGGCACAGAATGCCGAGGCAGAGGCCGAAGTTACCACGTTGAATACACAGGTAGCCGAGGCGGAAGACGCGCTGAGCGAGGAAGAGACCGCGCGGCTGGCAGAGGCCGCGGCCGCGCAAGCGCTGCGTGATCGGTTGGAAAATGCAGATGCGGAGCTGACCGCCATGACCCTCGCGCTTGAGGCGCAGCGCAAGGAAGCAGAAGATACCCTGACCCTGCTGGCCGCCGCCCGCGCGGCGCGCAGCGATCTTGATACCGAACTGGCCGCTGCCCTGTTGCGGATGGAGACCCTTGAGCAGAGCGGTACAGAATTCGAAGCCGAGCGCGCGACGCTGGAGGCACAGGTTGAAGCGGCTGAGGGAACCGAAGAAGACCTGCGGACCCGATTGGCGCAGGCGGAGGTCACCGAACAGGAGTTGAACGCGCGGCTTTCAGACGCCTTGAGCCGTGTGCAACTGCTTGAGGCCGAGGGCAATGCGTTGAGTGGCGATCAAGCTGACTTGCGCGAACGGCTGGCACAGGCGTTGGCGGCAAAGCTCGCAGCTGAAACACTAGCCGAAGACAATACCACCGCCGCCGAACGCCGGGCGGCCCTGTTGGCGCAGGCCGAGCAGACCCTGGCCGAAGAAAAAGCCGTAAGTGCCGAGGCGCAGCGCCAGACCGAATTGCTGAACCAACAGGTCGCAGAACTGCGCGCGCAATTGGGCAACCTTCAGGCGCTTTTGGATGATGCCGTGGCGCGGGATGCGGCGAATTCGGTCGAGTTGCAATCGCTGGGGTCTGAGTTGAACACCGCCCTTGCGCGGGTCGCAGCAGAGGAGCGCCGCCGCGCTGAAATGGAAGCGGCAGAGCGCAAGCGTTTGGAAGAGGAAAGCAAGGATCTGGCCCAGTACCGGTCGGAATTCTTTGGCCGTCTGCGCAACCTTTTGGGCAATCAAGAAGGCGTACGAATCGAAGGCGACCGCTTTGTCTTCTCCTCCGAGGTGCTGTTTGGACAGGGCAGCGCTGTGCTGAGCCAAGATGGGCAGGGCGAGATCGCCAAGGTCGCGGGCATTCTGCGCAGTGTTGTGGACGATATCCCCGCCGAGATTGACTGGGTGATCCGGGTCGACGGTCATACCGACAACGTGCCCCTTTCAGGCTTTGGCGAGTTTGCCGATAACTGGGAGTTGAGCCAAGCGCGGGCGCTGTCTGTCGTCAAATATATGGTCAATTTCCTCGGCATCGCGCCGGATCGTCTGGCGGCCAACGGCTTTGGCCAGTATCAACCCGTGGCCGAGGGCAATACCGAAGCCGCGCGGGCGCAAAACCGGCGGATCGAGTTGAAGTTTACCGAGAAGTGATCGCGCCGGGTGGTTAACGCACGGTTACGAAGCCATTTCTTTCATCAATGACACGGCCCGCGCGCAGCAGGGTCGCGGTGCCAGTATAGCGACCTGGAGGCCACTCCCGGGACGCCATGCGTTTGCCGATGGCGCGGAAGGACTGCGCTTGGGGCTTGTCCATCACCACGTCTTTTTCAATCACCACACCTTTTGGGCCTGAAAGTCTAAGCCGCAAAATATCGTCCTTTTGCGTGCCGTAGCTGTAGCCATAGATCACCAAGGCAGCTGCATCTGTGGGGAGCGTCTCGCGCCCGGCATCGCCTGCTTTAATGGCCGCGTAAGTGGGCACATGATCCGCGAATCCCACTGCGATCAACCCACCGGGACGGTAGGGCGGGGTGTCTTGCCAAAGAGTTTCGGACGGCTCAGCCGCGCAGTCAGTGCCACCCGCGTCAAAGGGATCAACCGGTTCGCCATTGTGGCGCAGTGAAAGGTGCAGATGGGGGAAGGCGGCCCTGCCGGATTGGCCGACTTGCCCGATGACATCACCTTCGGCGATTTGCTGGCCGTCGGTGACGCGTAGGGAGCCGCGCTTTAGGTGGCAATACTGCGTTTCCCACCCCTTACCGTTGTCGATCACCACGCCATTACCGCACTCACGCCCCTGCACTTGGCTAAGCGGTGCGCCGTCTTCCATGCCGTCGCGCACGCCTTTGACCATACCGCCCGCCGCAGCGCGGACGGACACGCCTGCTTCCATTGCAGCAAGGTCGGGCAGGGCAAAGTCGGTGCCTTTATGGCCGTCATAGGTCAGCCCCGAACAGCGGTAATCCTGCACAGCACTGCTGGGGTCGTGGTCCATATATTGTTGAATGTGGCAATCTTGCCCAAGGGTGCAATCAAGCGGAAAGGCCAGTTGCAAATCCTCCGCCAGCGCGGGGCCAGCGGAGGAGAGGATCAGGGCCAGAGCGGCCCTGTAGATCATTCTGCGGTCAGCAGGGGCGGCCGATCACCCGACAGGCGCTTGTTTTCAACGCCCAGCACTTCGATCGTCAACTCGCCCTTCTTGGCACCCACCTTGACCACACCGCCTTTCGCGAGCTTGCCGAACAGAAGTTCTTCGGCCAGCGGCTTTTTGATGTGCTCTTGGATCACGCGGCCCAAGGGGCGTGCGCCCATCTTGTCATCGTAGCCTTTGTCGGCCAGCCATTCGGCGGCTTTTTTGCTAAGCTCGATGGTCACGTTGCGGTCCATCAACTGCGCTTCGAGTTGGAGCACGAACTTTTCGACCACCCGCAGGATCACCGATTTCGGCAGCGGCGCAAAGCTGATGACAGCATCAAGACGGTTGCGGAATTCCGGCGTAAACGTCCGCTCAATCGCGGCGGTGTCTTCGCCAGTGCGCCGCTCGCGGCCAAAGCCCACGGCCTCTTTCGCCTGCTCGGATGCGCCGGCGTTAGAGGTCATGATCAGCACCACATTGCGGAAATCCACCGTGCGGCCGTTGTGATCGGTCAGCTTGCCGTGGTCCATCACCTGCAACAGGATGTTATAGACGTCTGGATGGGCCTTCTCCATCTCGTCAAGCAGCAGCACACAGTGCGGATGCTGGTCCACACCATCAGTCAACATGCCGCCTTGGTCAAAGCCGACGTAGCCCGGAGGGGCACCGATCAAGCGAGAGACCGCGTGTTTCTCCATATACTCCGACATGTCGAAGCGCAGCAGTTCCACGCCCAAGGTATCCGCCAGTTGTTTGGCGACCTCGGTCTTGCCGACACCGGTGGGGCCAGCAAAGAGGTAGTTGCCGATTGGCTTGTCCGGCTCTCGCAGGCCAGCCCGCGACAGTTTGATCGCCGAAGATAGCGCCACAATGGCGTCGTCCTGACCAAAGACCACCCGTTTGAGCGAGCTTTCCAGGTCCTTCAGCACCACCACATCGTCTTTCGACACGTTCTTTGGCGGAATGCGGGCGATCTTGGCCACGACAGCTTCGACCTCTTTGGTGCCGATGGTCTTGCGGCGCTTAGAGGCGGCCACGAGATGCTGGGCGGCACCCGCTTCATCGATCACGTCGATGGCGCTGTCGGGCAGCTTGCGGTCGTTAATGTAGCGATGCGCCAGTTCCACCGACGTCTTGATCGCATCGGCCGTGTATTTAACGCTGTGATGCTCTTCAAAATAAGGCTTCAGACCCTTAAGGATCTTGGTGGCGTCTTCGACCGAAGGCTCGCTCACGTCGATCTTCTGGAAACGGCGGCTCAGCGCGCGGTCTTTCTCAAAGTGCTGGCGGAACTCCTTATAAGTCGTGGAGCCCATGGTGCGCAGTTTGCCACCCTGAAGCGCGGGCTTCAGGAGGTTGGAGGCATCCATCGCGCCGCCCGATGTGGCACCTGCACCGATCACGGTGTGGATCTCGTCGATGAACAGCACTGCGTCTTTATGCTCTTCCAGCTCTGTCACGACGGCTTTCAGGCGTTCTTCGAAATCACCGCGGTAGCGGGTGCCGGCCAAAAGTGCGCCCATATCGAGCGAGTAGATCGTGGTGTTGGCCAACACTTCAGGCGTTTCACCTGCGACGATCTTGCGCGCCAGACCCTCGGCGATGGCGGTTTTGCCGACGCCCGGATCACCCACCAACAGCGGGTTGTTCTTGCGGCGGCGGCAGAGCACTTGGATGCAGCGCTCGACTTCGCTCTCGCGGCCGATCAGCGGGTCAATGTCGCCTTCGCGGGATTTAGCGTTCAGATCTACGCAGTATTTTGCCAGCGCGGATTCTTTCTTATCGCCCTCGGTGACGCCTTGGGGCTCTTCTTCATGCTCGGGCGCGCCGCTCACCGGGCGGGCTTCGCCATATGCGGGATCTTTCGCCACGCCGTGGGCAATGAAGTTCACCGCGTCATAGCGGGTCATGTCCTGCTCTTGCAGGAAGTAGGCGGCGTTGCTTTCGCGTTCGGCAAAGATCGCGACAAGCACATTGGCCCCGGTCACTTCGGTCCGGCCCGAAGATTGCACGTGGATGGCGGCGCGCTGGATCACGCGCTGGAAAGCGGCAGTCGGCACAGCCTCAGAGCCGTCGATGTCGGTGACCAGATTGCTCAGGTCATCATCTACGAATTCAACCAGCGTGTCGCGCAGATCAGAGACGTCGACCGAACAGGCTTTCATCACCTGAACCGCGTCAGGTTCATCAAGCAGCGCCAACAGCAGGTGCTCTAGCGTGGCGAATTCATGGCGGCGGGCATTGGCCAGCGCGAGGGCCGCGTGGATTGCCTGCTCAAGTGTAGTCGAGAATGAAGGCACGGGCGTGCTCCTTTTCGATCGGGGTCGGTGAGGTGCTGAGATATCTCAGGCCCCGGTCCGACCATGGCCTCATAGTATTAGAGTTTGGTTGATCATCGCCCATCTTCAAGAAGATTCTGGTCCGAATCGGTCACATTTCACGTGAGCGGGGACTTTGGGCCATGATTGCAGGCAATCAGAACTGGTCTTTTCGCTTGCGGATTTCGGTGAACACTTCCGTGTCGGTGGCGTCTGGCATCCCCAAGGTGGCGCGGATGGCGGGATCGCCCGGGCGCAGAAAGGGATTGGTTTCTAGTTCCAGTGAAAGCTGCGAGGGGACGGTGGGGCGGCCTGCAGTGCGGGTAGCCTCGATGTCCTTGGACCTTGATATAAGTGCCGCGTTGTCCGGATCAACGGTCAGCGCGAATTTTGCATTGGCGGCAGTGTATTCGTGGCCCGAGCAGATCGTGGTATCGCGGGGCAAGGCAGCGAGCTTTTGCAGGCTTTCCCACATCTGCGCGGGCGTGCCCTCAAACAGGCGCCCACAGCCGAGCGCCATAAGGCTGTCGGCGGTAAAGGCCGCGTTGGCCTCCGGCACATGCAATGCGATATGACCCACGGTGTGGCCCGACACATCCAGAACTTCGGCATGCAGCGCGCCCAACGCGATGCTGTCGCCCTCTGCCACTTCGCGGTCGAGCGGGGGGAGGCGGCGGGCATCGGCCTTGGCGCCGACCACTTGCGCGGGGAAACGGGTCAGCAGCTCGGCAAGGCCTTGGACGTGGTCGGGGTGGTGGTGGGTCAGCCAAACTTGGCTCAACGTCCAGCCACGGCGATCAAGCTCCGCCATAATCGGTGCAGCCTCAGGCACATCAATCAGCGTCACGTCGCCGCTGTCATGGTCGCGCAGCAGAAAAGCGTAGTTGTCCGACAGACATGGAATCGTGACCAGATCAAAGGCCATGGCGTCTTACCTCGCTGTGTTGCTATGGTCGGGTAAGAGTGACACTCACCAAGGCGGGCTGCAATGCATCTTGATGTACAGGATCTGCGCAATTTCTATTATCGCAGCGCGTTGGGGCGTGCGGCGCAGAAATCCCTGCGCGGGCGATTGTTAGAGCTTTGGCCCGAGGCGAAGGGCCAGACGGTGGTCGGCTTTGGCTTTGCCGCACCCCTGCTGCGGCCTTATTTGGCCGATGCCCGGCGGGTGATGGTGTTGATGCCCGGTCCGCAGGGCGTGATGCCTTGGCCCGCGGGGATGCCCAATACCTCGGTGCTGACCGAGGAAACGCTATGGCCGGTAGAGACGGGGGCGGTGGACAAGCTGGTGCTGATGCATGGGCTTGAGACCTCGGAACGGCCCAGTGAACTGCTGGACGAATGCTGGCGGGTGCTGGGGCCGGGGGGCAAGGCGCTGTTTATCGTGCCGAACCGGGCGGGCATGTGGGCGCGGCGGGATCGCACGCCATTCGGCTATGGGCGGCCCTATTCGCCGGGACAGCTGGAAACGCAGTTGCGTAAGCATCAATTCCTGCCTGAGCGTCATCTTGGGGCGCTGTTTCAATTCCCGTCACAGCAGCGAATCTGGATGAAATCCGCCCCATTGTTTGAGAAAGTTGGTCGCCAGATGCCAACAATGATGGGCGGCGGGGCGATCTTGGTTGAAGCGACAAAGCTGGTCTACCCGCCACGCGGCCGACCACAGCGCAGCACCGCGCGGCGCGCGATCGGGGTGTTGGAGGGGATCGCTGAGCCGCAGGCCAAACCGGTCTGAGCCTTACAGGCTTGAGGCAACCACCATTCGGTCTAGAGGATTCGCCAACGCTGCGGGCGTTTGACCTTAAAGGCCGCATTTTTCTGCGACACAGGGACGCTGCAGGCCGTAGCCTTTGCAATATTGCCGCGCGTGGGAACATTACCTGCCTATACTGTGTTGCCGGGCGCGAACCTGTCTGCTACATCGCCCCTGATTTAGACGTCTTGGGTAACTTCAAGCCGCGCCAACTGCTGGTGACGCGAGATTTTCGCATATCCGGCGCTTATTGAACGAGAGGATGGACGTGTCCGAACCTGCTTCCATTTCCACCGGCATCGCGGAACGCTACGCGACAGCCGTGTATGATCTGGCCCGCGAGGCCAATCAGGTCGATGCCATCGAGGGCGATCTTACCGCACTTGAAGCGGCATTGAACGACAGCGACGACTTTCGCCGCCTGATCTCTTCGCCGCTCTATACGCGCGATCAGCAGGCGCAGGCGATCAAGGTGCTGGCCGACAAGATGGGCCTGACCAAGACCATGGCGAACACGCTGGCACTGATGGCGCAAAAGCGTCGTCTGTTTGTGTTGCCCGCGCTGGTCAAGGCGCTGCGCGAGACAATTGCCGAAGCCAAAGGCGAGATCACCGCTGACGTCGTATCGGCCAAAGCGCTGACCAAGACGCAGTCGGACAAGCTGACCAAGTCGCTCAATGCCTCCACCGGCAAAAAAGTATCACTTCATGCGACCGTTGATGAAAGCCTCATCGGCGGTCTTGTTGTCAAAGTGGGCTCGAAAATGATCGATACGTCGATCCGTTCCAAGCTCAATTCCCTCCAGAATGTAATGAAAGAGGTCGGATAAATGGGTATCCAAGCAGCAGAGATTTCTGCGATCCTGAAGGACCAGATCAAGGATTTCGGTCAGGAAACCGAAGTCGCCGAAGTGGGCCGCGTTCTCTCCGTCGGTGACGGTATCGCCCGCGTCTATGGTCTGGACAACGTTCAGGCCGGCGAGATGGTCGAATTCCCCGGCGGCATTCAGGGCATGGCCCTGAACCTCGAAGCTGACAACGTGGGTGTTGTTATCTTCGGTTCCGACCGTGACATCAAAGAAGGCGACACCGTCAAGCGCACCAACTCCATCGTGGACGTGCCAATCGGTGACGAACTGCTGGGCCGTGTTGTTGACGGCCTTGGTAACCCCATCGACGGCAAAGGCCCGATTGGCGCGACCAAGCGCGGCATCGCCGACGTCAAAGCGCCCGGCATCATCCCGCGTAAATCGGTGCATGAGCCGATGGCAACTGGCCTCAAGTCCGTTGACGCGATGATCCCAATTGGCCGTGGCCAGCGTGAGCTGATCATTGGTGACCGTCAGACCGGTAAAACAGCTGTCGCTCTCGACGCGATGCTGAACCAAGCGCAGGTTAACGCCGCTGCTGGCGACGACGAAGGCAAGAAGATGTACTGCGTGTATGTCGCCATCGGCCAGAAGCGTTCGACTGTTGCTCAGCTTGTGAAAAAGCTCGAAGAAACAGGCGCGATTGACTACTCCATCGTTGTGGCCGCGACCGCGTCCGAGCCTGCACCAATGCAGTTCCTCGCGCCCTACGCCGCGACCGCGATGGCAGAGCACTTCCGCGACAACGGCCGCCACGCGCTGATCATCTATGATGACCTCTCCAAGCAGGCCGTGTCCTACCGTCAGATGTCCCTGCTGCTGCGCCGCCCACCGGGCCGTGAAGCTTACCCGGGCGACGTTTTCTATCTCCACTCCCGCCTGCTTGAGCGTTCTGCGAAGCTAGGTGACGAAGCTGGCAACGGCTCGCTGACGGCTCTGCCGATCATCGAAACCCAAGGTGGCGACGTATCCGCGTTTATTCCGACCAACGTGATCTCGATCACCGACGGTCAGATCTTCCTTGAGACCGAATTGTTCTATCAGGGCATCCGTCCTGCTGTGAACACCGGTCTGTCGGTTTCGCGTGTTGGCTCCTCGGCTCAGACCAAGGCGATGTCGAGCGTTGCTGGCCCGGTGAAACTGTCGCTGGCTCAGTACCGCGAAATGGCGGCCTTTGCTCAGTTTGGTTCCGACCTCGACGCCTCGACACAGCAGCTGCTGAACCGTGGTGCGCGTTTGACCGAACTGATGAAGCAGCCGCAGTACGCGCCGCTGACCAACTCGGAAATCGTCTGCGTGATCTACGCTGGTACACACGGCTATCTCGATAAGGTGGACTTGAACGACGTTGGCCGCTTCGAAGCGGGCCTGCTGGCGCATCTGCGCAGCAAGCATGACGACCTTCTCAAGGACATCACCAACAATGACCGCAAGGTCAAAGGCGAGTTGGAAGAGAAGATCAAAGCCGCCATTGACGGTTTCGCCGCCGACTTCGCTTAAACGGGAGATAAGGCAATGCCAAATCTCAAGGACCTGAAGAACAGGATCGCGTCGGTCAAATCGACCCGCAAGATCACCAAGGCCATGCAAATGGTTGCCGCGGCGAAACTTCGCCGCGCGCAGGAGGCTGCCGAGGCTTCGCGTCCCTATACTGAGCGGTTCAATGCCGTGATGGCAGGGCTCGCGGCCAGCGTCGGCGGCTCCGACAGCGCGCCCAAGCTGCTCAGCGGCACCGGTGAAGACAAAGTGCATCTGCTGGTGGTCATGACCGCCGAACGCGGGCTGTGCGGCGGCTTCAACAGCAACATCGCAAAGAAGGCGAAAGCCCATGCGCGTGAATTGCTGGCCCAGGGCAAAGAGGTGAAAATCCTCACCGTTGGTAAAAAAGGCCGTGATGCGCTGCGTCGTGACATGGGCAACCTTCTGGTTGGCCATGTTGACCTTAGTGACGTCAAAAAGATCGGCTATGGCGACGCGCAGAAGATCGCGCAGGACGTCCTGAACCGGTTCGACGGCGGCGAATTCGACGTGGCGACGATCTTCTATGCGAAGTTCGTGAACGTGGTGATGCAGACGCCGACGGCGCAGCAAATCATCCCGGCCAAGTTCGAAGCCGAAGACGGCGAAGACAGCGGTGCGTCCACATTGTTCGACTATGAACCCAGCGAAGAGGCGGTCTTGGCCGATCTTCTGCCGCGCGGGGTCGCCACGGCGATCTTCTCGGCGCTGCTGGAGAATGGCGCGTCCGAGCAGGGTGCGCGTATGTCGGCGATGGACAACGCAACACGCAACGCGGGCGAGATGATCGACAAGCTGACCATCCAGTACAACCGCTCGCGTCAGGCTGTCATCACCAACGAGCTGATCGAAATCATTTCCGGCGCGGAAGCGCTGTAAGCAAATCGGAGAAACGACATGGCAAATGCTGTCGGTAAAATCACACAGGTCATCGGCGCTGTCGTTGACGTTCAATTCGAAGGCGACCTGCCGGAGATCCTCAACGCGTTGCACACTCAGAACCAGGGCAAAACGCTGGTTCTCGAAGTGGCGCAGCACCTTGGCGAAAACACAGTCCGCGCAATTGCGATGGACGCCACCGAAGGTCTCGTCCGCGGTCAAGCCGTGAACGACACTGGCGACCAGATCCGCGTGCCCGTCGGCACCGCGACCCTGGGCCGCATCATGAACGTCACCGGCGACGCGGTTGACGAAAAAGGTCCGGTAAACTCCGAAGCCACCCGTGCGATCCACGGCGACGCGCCTGAGTTCGCCGAGCAGTCGACCGAGACACAGATCCTCGTGACAGGCATCAAGGTCATCGACCTGCTGGCGCCCTACACCAAGGGTGGTAAAATTGGTCTCTTCGGCGGTGCCGGCGTGGGCAAGACAGTTCTCATCATGGAACTGATCAACAACATCGCAAAAGTGCACTCCGGTCTGTCCGTTTTCGCGGGCGTGGGTGAGCGTACCCGTGAAGGTAACGACCTTTACCACGAGATGATCGAATCCGGCGTTATCGTTCCTGACAACCTCGTCGAGTCGAAAATTGCGCTGGTCTACGGTCAGATGAACGAACCTCCAGGTGCGCGTATGCGGATCGCCCTGACCGGCCTGACACTGGCCGAGCAGTTCCGCGACGAATCTGGTTCCGACGTTCTGTTCTTCGTCGACAACATCTTCCGCTTCACACAGGCCGGTTCCGAAGTGTCCGCTCTGCTGGGTCGTATTCCTTCCGCTGTGGGCTACCAGCCAACGCTGGCGACCGACATGGGCGTGATGCAGGAGCGTATTGCTTCGACCAAATCCGGTTCGATCACTTCCGTTCAGGCCGTTTACGTTCCTGCGGATGACCTTACCGACCCGGCGCCTGCAACATCCTTTGCCCACCTCGACGCGACAACGGTTCTTGACCGTTCGATCTCAGAAAAGGGCATCTACCCGGCGGTTGACCCGCTCGGCTCCACCTCGCGTCTGCTTGACCCGCTGATCATCGGCGACGAGCACTACAAGGTGGCGACAGACGTGCAGCAGGTGCTTCAGCGCTACAAATCGCTTCAGGACATCATCGCCATTCTCGGCATGGACGAGTTGAGCGAAGAAGACAAACTGACCGTGGCCCGCGCCCGTAAGATCGAGCGCTTCCTCAGCCAGCCCTTCGACGTGGCGAAAGTCTTTACTGGTTCCGACGGTGTTCAGGTGCCGCTGGAAGAAACAATCGCGTCGTTCAAGGCCGTGGTTGCCGGTGAATACGATCACCTGCCCGAAGGTGCCTTCTACATGGTTGGTGGCATCGAAGACGTGAAGGCGAAAGCCGAGAAAATGGCGGCAGACGCCGCTTAAGGAGCGCTGACAATGGCAGACACAATGCAATTCGACCTCGTTTCGCCGGAACGGCGGCTGGCATCGATGCAGGTGACGGCCGTGCAGATTCCGGGCACTGAGGGCGACATGACGGCCATGGCCGATCATGCGCCCACCATCACCACCCTGCGTCCGGGCCTTCTGCGCGTTGAAGGGCCGGAGGGCACGTTCGAGTATGTCGTGACCGGCGGCTTCGCCGAAATCGGCGGTCAGGGCGGCGTGTCTGTGCTGGCGGAACGTGCCGTGGCACGCGCCGACATGACCCAGGAAGAGATGGACAGCATGGTGGCGGAGGCGCATTCCGTCTACGCCCGCGCCAAGGACAACTGGGAAAACGAACCCGGTCCCGTGGATGATGCGGCCAAGCTTCTGGCCGACATGGTTGCCGTTGGCGATCATATCGGGTTGTCGAGCAAGCAGCCCAACCTGTAATGCTTTGAAAGCTTTTAAAAAGCTCCGCTTCGGCGGGGCTTTTTGCTTTTAAGCCTCTGGCTCCTGCGGCATCATCGCGTCATGAGAGCCAAATCAAACACATCCGAAACATGAAACGACTGCGCAGCCATACCATCGGTCTGGACAGCGGCGATGTCATGCTGTTCTCGGACTATGAGGACGGTGGGCCGATGTGGACGGGCAGGGGCCAGCGCGAGCGCCGTCGCCGGATCACCTTTTCAGAACCCTTCCGCGAGCCGCCCCATGTTCAGGTGAACATGTCGCTTTGGGACATCGACGCCAGTACCGTCACCCGTGCGGACATCTGCGCTGAGGCGGTGACTGAAGCGGGTTTTGATATGGTGTTTCGCACCTGGGGCGACACCCGCGTCGCACGGGTGCGCTTGGCTTGGACGGCGATTGGGGGCGTAGGGGAAGAGGACGACTGGGTCGTCGGCTAGGCAAGGCCCAGCAGGGTGGGGCAGCCCGTGGAGGCCGCCCCTAGATCGCAGCGCGCAGCTTAGCTCGCGGCATACATTCCGTCATAGATCGGACCAAGTGTCTCTGCCTCAAATAGCGAAGAGACAGAGGTGCCGTTCCAGATGTTCAGGATCGCTTGGGCAAACATCGGCGCCGTCGGCACGATGCGGATGTTCGGTGCTTTCTTTATCGCAGCGGTCGGCGCGATGCTGTCGGTGATCACCAGCGATTTCATGACCGAGTTCTCAACCCGCTCAACCGCAGGGCCGGACATAACGCCGTGAGTAATGTAGGAATGCACTTCCTTGGCACCATTCTCCAGCAGCACTTCAGCGGCTTTGCAAAGCGTGCCAGCAGTATCGCAGATGTCGTCCACGATCAGGCAGATCTTGCCCTTCACGTCACCAATCACGGTCATCTCGGCCACTTCGCCCGCCTTTTCGCGGCGCTTGTCGACGATCGACAGAGGGGAATTAATACGCTTGGCCAGCTCACGCGCACGGGCCACGCCGCCCACGTCAGGGCTGACGACCATCAACTCATCCATGCGGTCTTTGAAGGTGTCTTTGATGTCGAGCGCGAAGATCGGCGAGGCGTAGAGGTTGTCGACTGGGATGTCGAAGAACCCCTGAATCTGTGCCGCGTGCAGGTCCATCGTCAGGATGCGTTCGATGCCACTCCCGGTCAGCATATTGGCGACCATCTTGGCGGTGATCGGCGTGCGGGCCTTGGTGCGGCGATCTTGGCGGGCGTAGCCGAAGTAGGGCAACACAGCCGTCACCCGGGCCGCCGAAGACCGGCGCAGCGCGTCGGCCATGATCATCAGTTCCATCAGGTTGTCATTGGCCGGGTTCGACGTGGGCTGGATGATGAACATATCCTCACCGCGCACGTTCTCATAAACTTCGACGAAAATCTCGCCGTCGTTGAAGCGTTCGACCCGTGCGTCCACGAGCCCCACGTTAACGCCGCGATGCAGCGACATGCGCCGGGCGATGGCCTTGGCAAGCGGCATATTGGCATTGCCTGAGATCAGCTTAGGTTCTGAAGTGCGTGGCATAGGGGCTCCGGAGCAGCGGTAGGTTGCAGATTCGTGACGTTGACACCGCTTAGCATGCGCTTACGGTCGGGCAAAGCTGCACCGCCCCCGAAGGAGACTCAAATGGCCCGGATCGACTATTTTTTCGCGACCCTGTCACCCTATTGCTACCTCGCCGGGAATCGGCTTGAGGCGATTGCTGAAATGCATGGGGCCGAGATCGTTTACAAGCCGTTCGACATCGTCGCGGCTTTCCCGCGGACAGGTGGTTTGCCCCCAGCCGAGCGTCATCCTAGCCGCAATGAGTACCGTGCGCAGGATTTGCCGCGTCAGGCGCGCAAACTGAATTTGCCCTTCAACCTCAAGCCGGCGCATTGGCCCACGAATGGCGCGCCCGCGGCCTATGCCGTCATCGCTGCGCAGAACGCAGGCGGCGGTGACCTAGGCAAGCTTACTCATGCAATCACCCGCGCCGTTTGGGCCGAGGAAAGGGACATTGGCCATGACGATGTCGTGCGCGCTTGTCTGGAAGAGGCCGGTTTTGACCCCGACTTGGCGAACAGCGGGTTGTTGCAGGGCGCTGAGACCTATTCAGCGAACCTTGAAGAGGCTGTGGCGCAGGGCGTCTTCGGTGCGCCCTTCTATATCGTCGGAGATCAAAAGTTCTGGGGGCAGGATCGGTTGGAAGACCTTGATTTGCACCTCGGGGGCAAGCTGTGATTCCAGAGACCAACGCGCGCCGTTTCGGTCACGGCCCGCGCCCGGCGCTGGCGATCCATTGCTCGCTGGCGCATTCCGGTGCCTGGCGCGGCGTTGGGGCCGCCTTGTCGGACGAGCTGACCCTGCGGGCGTTCGATCTGCCGATGCACGGACGTTCTGGCGATTGGGACGGGCAGGGCAATATCCACGATGTAGCGACCGATATGGCGCTGAGCCTGCTCGAAGCGCCGATGGACCTGATCGGCCATTCTTTCGGCGCGACCGTGGCGCTGCGGCTGGCGATCGAACACCCCGAATTGGTGCGCAGCATGACCTTGATTGAGCCAGTCTATTTTGCCGCAGCCAAGCAGGATGATCCTGACGCGATGGCCGAATACAACGATCAGAACGCGGCATTCGAGGCTGCGTTGGCCGAGGGCGACAAAGACACCGCCGCACGGCTGTTCAACCGGGTCTGGGGCGATGGCACGAAATGGGATCAAATCCCTGAACCGACCCGCGCCTATATGGTGGACCGGATTGGATTTATCCCCGCTTCTTCACCCTTCCTTGGCGAAGACAGCGCCGGGTTGCTTGCGCCGGGCATGTTCGACCGCGCGTCGATGCCCGCGCTGCTGGTCGAGGGGAGCGCTTCGCCCAAGGCGGCACATGCGATCAACGATTCGCTCATGCGCCGCCTGCCAAACGCGCGGCGGGTTTCAGTCGACGGGGCAGGGCATATGGTGCCCATCACCCACCCCGCCGAGGTCGCCGAGGCGATCCGCGATTTCCTGAGCGACGTGCCGCTGGTGTGAGGGTTTAAAAGTGGCTTAGGAACTGGTCGATCTGGTCGCGGCTGATCGACCAGTCGCAGACCATCCGCGCGGCCAGCATCTCGCCATCGTCACCGTCCAGCGTGCCGTCCCACAGGTAATAGCGCGCGCCTGCGTCATGCAGTTTGCGGTGGATGGCGCGGGGGAAGCGGGCGAAGATCATATTGGCCGCAGGCTCATGGAGAAACTTAACGCCCGCCTTGCGCAGCCCTTGGGCGAGATGCGCTGCGTTGGCATTGGCAATTTTGGCCGTTTCCAACCATGCGCCATCGGCGAGATAGCCCGCCATCTGCGCAGAAAGGAACCGGTGTTTGGAGAAAAGATGCGCCCCGCGTTTGCGACGTAGTTCAAACTCCCACGCTTTCTGGGGGTCGAAAAACACCACCGCCTCCACGCCCATACAGCCGTTTTTGGTCCCGCCGAAGCTGACAACATCAACGCCCGATTTCCACGTCATCTCTGCCGGGGTGCAGCCTAGAGCCACCAGCGCATTTGCAAAACGCGCGCCGTCCATATGGACGGGTAGATCGTGTTCCTTGGCGACCGCTGTCAGCGCCTGCAATTCGTCAAGGCTATGGACGCCGCCGCGTTCGGTCACTTGGGTGATTGACACCGGGCCGCGCTGCGGGCTGTGCACATCGCCAAGACCCCGCGCGGTGATGGCGCGGCGCAGGGCGTCTGGGGTCATTTTGTCGTCGGTCTCGACCAGCGTCAGCTTGGCCGCGCCGCTGTAGAATTCAGGCGCATTGCATTCGTCTTCTTCGATATGCGCGACTTTGGAGCAAAAGATCGTCTGCCACGGCTGGCAATAGCAGGCCAGCGCCAGCGCATTCGCTGCCGTTCCGGTTGCAACAAGATAGACCGCGGCCTCAGGTGCCTCAAACTGCTCACGTATCTGCGCGCGCACCTCGTCCATGATCGGGTCTTTGCCGTAGGGCATGGCGTAATCGCTGTTGGCGGCGATCACGCGCTCCATCACCTTGGGATGGACGGGGCCGGCATTGTCAGAGGCGAAAAACATCAGGTGGGCTCCTCGATAATATGGTCTTCCCATTCCTCGAACGGGGTGTCGAATTCGGACACGGTATCAAATTGCACGCTGACCCCGGCGTCATGGACACTGTCGGGCGTGCCGGTCAGCAGGGGGTGCCACTCGGGCAGCGGTTTGCCCTCCCAAAGCAGGCGGTATGCGCAGGTCTGGGGCATCCAATAGGCGTGGGTATCAAGGTTGTCGGGGCGCAGCACGATGCAGTCGGGCACAAACTCATGCCGGTTCTCGTAGTGCACGCAGCGGCAGGTGCTATCGTCCAGCAGACGGCAGGCGACACGGGTTAGGGCCACTTCTCCGCTGTCTTCGTCTTCTAGTTTGTTCAGGCAACATTTCCCGCAACCATCACAAAGCGCTTCCCACTCAGTTTGGGACATCTCTTTGAGGGGCTTTTGCTCCCAGAATTTCGGAGCCAAGCCCTTGCGGGGGATCGGGTCGCTCATAGAGCCTCCAGAATGGCACGGGCGCGGGTGCAATCGGCGTCCATCTGGGTGATGAGTGCCTCAAGACTGTCGAACTTCTCTTCACCACGCAGGTGCTCGACCAGTCCAACCGAGAGCGGCGCACCATAGAGGTCGCCTTTGAAATCAAAGAGATAGGTTTCAAGGTTGGCTTTGTTTTCGCCGAACATGGGGCGCACGCCGATGCTGGCCGCACCGTGATAGCTGCCCTTATGCGGCCCCTCCAGCACATCCACCAACACGGCATAGACGCCAAAGGCAGGCGGGTGCAGCCCATCGATGGACATGTTGGCAGTGGGGAAGCCCAGCTCGCGGCCGCGCTGTTCGCCTGAGATCACTGGCCCATCAATACGGTGCCAATGGCCGAGCATGGCCGCCGCTTCGCGGGTCTCACCACCGCTCAGCGCTTCGCGGATCGCGGTCGAGGATACCGTCAGCTCATCACGCTCCATCAGCGGGGCGATGGTGACGCCAAATCCATACTGATCGCCGAAGCGCACCAGATCGTCCGCCGTCCCTGCGCGGCCTTTGCCAAAGCAGAAGTCAGCACCGACCACCACATGTGCAAGCCCGAGCCCTTCGTGCAGCACATCCCGGGCAAATGCCTCGGGGCTGAGGCTGGCAAGCGTACCGTTAAAGGCTAGCTCATAAAGCCGTTCGACGCCGATCTTCTCCAGTCGATGTGCGCGGGCCTCGCGGCCCATCAGACGAAAAGGCGGGGCATCGGGGGCGAAATATTCGCGGGGATGCGGTTCAAAGGTGACCACACCGAGGGGCGCCTCGGGGGCCGCGCGCTGCGCCAGTTCGATTACCGACCGGTGGCCAAGGTGAACGCCATCGAAATTGCCAATCGCAGCGGTGGCACCACGATCGGGCAGGTCGACGAATTGATAATCTCGGATGATCCGCATGGACCTTGCCTAGCCGTGCCTGCGCGCAAGGGCAAGATGCAGGCAGAGCGAAACTGTACGGTCAGTCGAACTTGGCTGAAGGTGCGAGCACGGTGGCCTCACCTTCGAGAACGGGCTTGCCGTCGACCGAACATCGGCAATCCATTTTGACCCGGCGCTTGCGGATATCCATGTCGGTGACTGTCACTTCCGCCAGCACCATGTCGCCGGGGCGAACGGGGGCAAGAAACCTAAGCGACTGTCCGAGGTAGATCGTGCCGTGACCGGGAAGCTGTTCGCCGATCACGGCAGAGATCAGCCCCGCGGTCAGCATTCCATGAGCGATGCGCCCTTCAAAGATCGTGTCACGGGCGTAATCGTCATCCAAATGCACCGGGTTATGGTCGGTGGAGACCTGCGCAAACATCTCGATATCCGTATCAGTCACGACTTTGCGCAAATGGCGGGTCATCCCGATTTCGATGTCTTCGATGCAAATCGTCCCGCGCGGCAGATTATCCAACATGACGGCTCCCTAGTAACAAAGTGACGCCGAGAGGCGTTGAGATGCAACTTTATTACTTCGCAACTGCAGAAAATCAAGTGAAATCTGGGTTAACGCAGGAACCCGATGGCGTAAGTCGGGGAGGAAGATTCGCGGGTCAGGTAAGACGTCAGCTTCTCTTCATCGGGTTGGTGAGTGGTATCCGTTTCCGCAGCCGCCAGACCGCCGGTGATGAAGAGCGAATCGATGCCTTCGTCGATCGCGCCCTTAACGTCCGTCAGAATGCCGTCACCGATAGCGAGAATACGGTCGTCGGAAATTTCGACATCAAGTGCGGCAAGGCGACGGCGCGCAAGATCGTAGATCGGACCGTGTGGCTTGCCAAAGTAGAGGCTTTCACCGCCCATTTTTGTATAGAGCGCAGCCAATGCCCCGGCGCACCACTCGCGCACCTCGCCCCGGTCCACCACAATATCGGGGTTGGCACAGAGCAATTTCAGCCCGCGGGCGATGGCCTGCTCAAACTCGGGGCGCATCACGTCGGGGTCCGCCATTGGATCAATAGGGCCAGTGCAGACAATGCCGTCGGCCTGATCCAATGCGACAGTTTCAATATCTACTGGGTCTTCGAGAAGGGTCAGCGGCTCGAAAAACTTGCGCTCGCCGGGATGGCCGATGAACCAGACCTTTTCGCCCACCGCACCGCGGAACATGGCAGAGCGTGCGGAATCGCCGGAAGTAGCGATGCTGTCCCATGCGTCTTCCGGCACGCCGAACTGCTGCAACTGTTTTTCCACGCCCGTGCGCGGGCGGGGGGAGTTGGTGACCAGCACGACCTTGCCGCCGGTTTTGCGATAGGCCTGCAGCGCCGCCACCGCATCAGGCAGCGCTTTGCGCCCGTCATGAACACAGCCCCAGAGATCGACGAACAGCGCGTCATATTGATCGGATACGTCGGTCAGGGCAGAGATAATGCGGGTCATGGTGCGGCCTTTCAAAAAACGAGGGCGGGCACTTGGCCCGCCCGATTTGCTTACATCTTGAGGTTGGGGATGATCTGCTTTTTGCGGCTCATCACGCCGGGCAGCACGACCGTGTCGCCGGACACCTCAGCGCCAAAGCTCTGCTCGGCGATGTGTTTGACCATGTCGTTGGGCACCAGCAGCGTCGCCTCTTCCTTAAGGATGTCGACGATGAACAAGAGCACCTGTGCGGCACCGTCGGCTTCGGCCACTTTCGGCATCTCAGCCATCAGCGCGTCCTTACGCTCAAGCAGCGGCGCGGGGGAGGTGGTCTCCAACACGCTGACGCGCAGGTTGGTGCCGTCGAGGTCGAATTCCTTGCTGTCCATGCGCAGCAGTTCAGCTTCGCTAAAGGACGACACATCGGATTTCGCCGCGAACATCTCGGCCGCGTATTCGCTGATGTCGACGCCTAAATCGCGCGCGATATCTTCGGCAATCGCGCGGTCTTCTTGGGTGGTTGTCGGGCTGCGGAATTCCAGCGTGTCGGAAAGGATGCAGGACAGGGCCGCCGCTTTGACGCCGCGCGGGGCCTGTGCCCAATCTTTGCCGATCATCTTGAACATGATGGTCGCGGTGCAGGCGAGCGGCTGGATGTTGATCTCAATCGGCCCGCGGGTTTCCAAGCCCGCCACCAAACGGTGGTGGTCGATGATGCCGGTGATGTCGGCCTCGTTGATGTTGGCGGGAAGCTCGGCTGGGTTGTTGGTGTCGACGATGACAACCTTGGTGTCGGCCTCAAGCGCGGTCAAGATTTCCGGCTTATCGAGGTTCCATTTGTCGAGCATGAACAGCGCTTCGGTGTTCGGCTCGCCCAGCAGAACGGGCTTGGCGGGGATGCCCTTAACCTCGTTAAGATACCAGGCCCAGACAATCGGGCTGCCGGTGCTGTCGGTGTCGGGGGATTTATGGCCAAAAACAAGCGTTGTCATGGGGCGGTCCTGTCTGTTCGGGTGGATTTGCGGGCCTTATAGCAGGTTCAAGAGGCTTGTCACCTGCGCCTGCTGCATCGCGGCATTGCACGCAGCGCCTAAAGGCCCAGTTCTGCACGTTTCTTTTTTGAAAGTGCGGCGGCGATCATGTCGTAGGAGGCGCGGATGTGATCCCGTAGGCCATCGTCACCAAGCCCCGGTTCGGCGTAATGTTGGATCCATTTCAGCCCGCGTGACGCCAAATAGGGTGCAGGCCGCAACCCGGGACTGTCTGAAAGCACCTCAAAACCCAGTTCGGTCACCTTGAAGGTGAAAGCAGGCGCGTCGTCGGCCCAGCCGCAGATCGCAAAGACCTTGCCGCCGACTTTCCACACGTCAGCGTTGCCCCATTGCACGACGTGGGATGTCTGGGGCAGGGCGGCGCAAAAGGCGTTGAATTCGTCGCGGGTCATTGCATCAGCTTAAGCCGCACGCGGCCCTTTGCATAGCGCTGCGCGATGGGGCAAGTTGCCCGCCATGAGTAAGCCCCGTGAGACCGATCTTTACCCTCCAATCAAGGCGTTCCTTGAAGATCAGGGCTATGTTGTAAAATCCGAAGTCGGCGCGGCAGATGTGGTGGCGGTGCGCGGGGCAGAACCGCCGGTGGTGGTGGAGCTGAAACTCGGCTTTTCGCTGGCGCTGTTCCATCAATGCCTGGCGCGGCTCAAGGTGTCGGATGATGTCTACCTCGCCGTGGCGCGCCAACCCGGCAAGCGTTTTGCCAAGTCGGTGAAGGATAACGTCACGCTGGCGCGGCGGCTCGGGCTAGGGCTGATTACTGTGCGGCTCTCGGATGGGCTGGTCGAAGTGCATTGCGATCCCGGCCCCTATGCGCCGCGCAAGAATGCCAAGCGCGCGGCTATGCTCTTGCGCGAATTCGCTCGGCGGCAGGGGGATCCGAATGACGGCGGTCAGACCCGCGCGGGTCTGGTGACGGCCTACCGCCAAGACGCACTGAAGCTGGCGGTATTCCTCTTTGAGGCTGGCGCAAGCAAGGGCGCTGACGTGGCCCGCGCGACCGAGGTGTCGGCAGCAACCCGCATGATGCGCGACGATCACTATGGGTGGTTTGAAAAGGTCGACAAAGGCATATACGGCCTGACCCCAACGGGGGCAGAGGCTGTGGCTACCGCTGGCCGCATTCTGGGCGCGGGTTAACAGTTCCAACCCGCGCAAAATTTTTTGACGCCGTTGTTGACAGGACGCGGACCGCTGCTTAGCTATGCCTCGTTATCACTCACATGGGTTGAGTGCTAACGGCTGCACCCCTCGACCGGAGGGGGTGGCTTGGAAGAGTAACTTTGAGCCTTAAGGAGCTGCAAAGATGGCATTGAAACCGCTTCATGACCGTGTGCTGGTAAAGCGTACCGAAAGCGAAGAAAAAACCGCCGGCGGGTTGATCATCCCTGATTCCGCCAAAGAAAAGCCTTCCGAAGGTGAAGTTGTTGCCGTGGGCACCGGCGCACGCAAGGACAACGGCGAGCTGATCGAAATGGCCGTCGCACCCGGCGACAAAATCCTGTTCGGCAAATGGTCCGGCACAGAGGTCACCGTCGAAGGCGAAGAAATGCTGATGATGAAAGAAAGCGACATCATGGGGATCATCGCGTAAGCCACCCGGCTTGCCGACCCTTTTTGAAGACGCTCACATCAATCTAAGATTTTAGGAGAAGACAACATGGCTGCTAAGGACGTCAAATTTGACACCGATGCCCGCAACCGGATGCTCAAGGGTGTAAACATCCTTGCCGACGCGGTGAAAGTCACACTCGGCCCCAAAGGCCGTAACGTGGTTCTGGACAAATCCTTCGGCGCACCGCGCATCACCAAAGACGGTGTATCCGTGGCGAAGGAAATCGAACTAGAAGACAAGTTCGAGAACATGGGCGCACAGATGGTCAAGGAAGTCGCTTCCCGGACCAACGACGAAGCAGGCGACGGCACAACCACCGCGACTGTTCTGGCCCAGGCCATCGTCAAAGAAGGCATGAAATCGGTTGCCGCTGGCATGAACCCGATGGACCTCAAGCGCGGTATCGATCTGGCAACTGCCAAGGTCGTTGAAGCGATCAAAGCCGCGGCCCGTGACGTATCCGACAGCGACGAAGTCGCACAGGTCGGCACCATCTCCGCCAACGGCGAAAAAGAGATCGGCCGTCAGATCGCAGACGCGATGCAGAAAGTCGGCAACGAGGGTGTCATCACCGTCGAAGAGAACAAAGGTCTGGAAACAGAGACCGATGTCGTCGAAGGCATGCAGTTCGACCGCGGCTACCTGAGCCCCTACTTCGTCACCAACTCCGACAAAATGACTGTCGAGCTGGAAGACGCGATCATCCTGCTGCACGAGAAGAAACTGTCGAGCCTTCAGCCGATGGTGCCGCTGCTCGAGCAGGTTATCCAGTCCCAGAAGCCGCTCTTGATCATTGCCGAAGACGTTGAGGGCGAAGCCCTTGCGACCCTCGTCGTGAACAAACTGCGTGGCGGTCTGAAAATTGCTGCTGTGAAGGCACCTGGTTTCGGTGACCGTCGCAAAGCAATGCTGCAAGACCTCGCGGTTCTGACCGGTGGTCAGGTGATCTCCGAAGATCTGGGCATGAAGCTTGAGTCCGTGACCATGGACATGCTGGGTTCCGCCAAGAAAGTGTCGATCACCAAAGATGCGACCATCGTCGTTGATGGCGCAGGCGAGAAGGCCGAGATCGAAGCACGTGTTGCTCAGATCCGTAACCAGATCGAAGAAACCACGTCTGACTACGACCGTGAGAAGCTGCAAGAGCGTGTTGCCAAACTGGCAGGCGGTGTTGCTGTTATCCGCGTCGGCGGCATGACCGAAGTCGAAGTGAGAGAGCGCAAAGACCGCGTTGATGACGCCCTGAACGCGACACGTGCCGCTGTTCAAGAAGGCATCGTTGTTGGCGGTGGTGTTGCTCTGGTTCAGGCGGGCAAAAAGCTCGAAGGTCTGACAGGCGACAACAACGATCAGAACGTCGGTATCTCCATCGTGCGTAAAGCATTGGAAGCGCCACTGCGTCAGATCGCTGAAAATGCTGGCGTGGACGGTTCGGTTGTTGCCGGCAAGATCCGCGAAAGCGACGACCTGAAGTTCGGCTTCAACGCGCAGACCGAAGAATATGGCGACATGTTCAAGTTCGGCGTTATCGACCCGGCCAAAGTTGTGCGTACAGCACTGCAAGACGCGGCGTCCATCGCTGGTCTGCTGATCACCACTGAGGCGATGGTCGCTGACCGTCCGTCCAAAGAAGGTGCCGGCGGCGGCATGCCCGACATGGGCGGCATGGGCGGCATGGGCGGCATGATGTAAGCCAGCCCAATCGGCTCAAGATCAGGGGGCGTGCCAGAAATGGCGCGCCTCTTTTTCTTTGGTGGGGGCACCGTTATATTTGCCCCTCAGTTTATTGCCCTCAATTGGGCAACTCGACAATCCGCGCATAGGCATTCAGCATGTCGAGCGCATTTGCAAAGGTCTCTGACGGGTTCTCCTTCACAATATAGCCCGCGACATTCTTGCTGTAAGCCGATTGAACATCTGTGGGCATGTCAGATGTTGTAAAAACAAAAACGACCATACGTTCTAAAGCCGGATCCGCCCGAACGATTTCTAAAAATTCGAGCCCACCCATCCGCGGCATATTTAGGTCGAGTGTAATGATATAGGGCGGCAATCGCCCATGCTGTTTTACCTCCTCTGCTAAGAACTCTAGCGCATGTTGGCCGTCGTGGCAGACTGCCGTTTCGTTCACGATTTTCAATTTTCGCATCGCCCGCTGCATGGCCATCACACTAACCTTGTCATCATCGACGATAAGAAATTTTGCGGCAGTAGTTTTCATCCAGCAGTCCTTCGAGGCTTGCCTCACGCCGCCGCCGCTATCGGCGGTGCAGGGCGGTGAGAGTCCGGTGCTTGTGGGAGTTCGACAATAAAGGTTGAGCCCCGACCTTTAACAGGGTCGGATATAAGGGTGATTTTGCCCTTCTGGTGGCTCGCCAATTTACTTACAATGGCAAGGCCAAGACCACTTCCCTCAACCTCATCACGCGGTCTCAGTGTCTGGAATAATTCAAATATTTTGTTTTGATGTTGCAGTTCTATTCCAGGGCCGTCATCGCGGACCATCAGGATCAAACGATCCTCAACAACGTCAGCGCTGACATGGATTTCACCTTGGGTACGGTCATGATGCTTGATTGCGTTAGAGATGAGGTTGCCCAAAATTTGCTGCAGCGGGCTGAGTTGCACGTCAATTAATTGATCCGTGCCAGTGAAGCTAATATCGAACCGATCCTCAGTATCGATATAGCGTGCCTGCTCTGCCACCAAGCGGGCAAAATTGACTGGCTCTGGAATAGGCTGATCTTGCCCGGCGCGTGCATAGTCCAGTAGATCGTTCAGTAAGCGGTTGAGGCGATCAATTCGCTGCTGGGACATCAGTAGATACTCACGGCTTTCGTTGCTTAGAACGTTTTCCTCATCCTCGAGCACCCAAAGGCTTAGTTCGTGTACAGCACGTAGGGGAGAGCGAAGATCATGTGCGGCCACATAGGCAAACTTCTCTAGCTCAATATTCGAGCGACGAAGTTCTTCTGCATTTTGGCGGAAAATAACCAAAGCACGCGCCATTTCTCCCAATTCATCGCGGCCTCGGATGGTAATTGGATGATCTAGGTCGCCTCCTGCAATGGCCGCTACGGAATTGGTTAACTTTCTGATACGACGGTTGAATTGCCGCTCGATAACCAGCCCGTTTGTAAGAGCAATGGCGAAAAGCGCAATCGTAACTGTTGCGCCCACAATCCAAATGACCCGGTGAATAGCATTGCTAAGTTCCTCTGTCGCGCGATCAACCAGTTGTAATGCATTCTGCGTCAGGTCGGAGGACATGTCTGACAGTTCAATGATCATGGGCAAATGCTCAGCCTGCAGTGCCTTGAGGCCATTCTGAAACCGCAGGCGCGCATCGGTATGGACAAAAAAGCCAATTTCGGAGTCAAGCAGAACATCACGCAACGCGGTGATCTGACGTGCCAAGGACTGCTGCTTTTCTGTATCGGCAATACGCGGAAGACGGGCTATGATATCTTGTAGGTGCTCCTTTACCTGAAGCTTCGCTCGTTCAAGCTGAAGCGGTTTGTCTTGCAGCCTTTGCGCGACAACAATGTTAATTAGCGTATCTAGGCTTAGGCGTGCATCATTAAGATTGACGGCATTTAGCAGAAGGTCCTGGAAGTTTGCGTTAAGCGCTCGAGTGGAGTCGTCGTCCGAAGGAGGAAACCCATCTGGGTTGCGTAGTAGGGCTTCGGACCTTTCCGAAAGCTGAAAAGCGAGGTCATCAATAATTAGATGGCTTTGATCCTGGACCTGCTCAATACTATCGAGCGCCTCTATAATTTGAGCATCTGAACGCCGCATCTCACGACGGTTTTGAATCGTCGCAGCCGACGCGCGCCGCGCCACCTGCAACCGCTCCTCAAGCTGGGTCAAAAGTGGCTGGTCTATTCCCAATTCTTTGAGGGTATCCAGCAAGCTGATAACGCTACCGATCTTTGCGGAAATGTCCTCTTCAAGGGCTTCAAGGGAAACCGCAAACCCAGTCTGGTTTAACTGTTCAATCAGTAAGAATACGTCATTCACTGAGCGCTCAATTCGTTGTGAAAGAGCCATCATTGGTAGCGCGGATAGACTTAAATGGGCATGACTGCTCAATGCAGAGCGCATTTGTATCGTAGCGGCTGACCCTGCCACGCAAATGATTGCAGCGACCAGGAAAAGCACCGCCCTAAGGCGGGTGCTAATGCGGCTGCCAAAAAGCTGCAGCAGTTGTCTGAGAGGGAGCATCGTAACCATGCAGGATGAATAGCCGGAACCAATTAACGCAATGTTAAGCGCCACCGACCTAAAACTGATTCATCGTCAGCGGACCATCCCGGCTGTCGGTATGAAAATCTGGAGGTTTATGACGTGTTGAGAGGGAAGAAACTTACGCGACGACGGCTTTCCCTCGGCCTTGGGGCAAGTCTTACAGCGCTGGCAGCCGGCCCGGTATTCGGGTCGGAGGCAATTGACATAGTGGTCGCGGAAGATGCGCGTAAACTAGGCGACAACGGTCGCCCACTCTCTGTTTTGTTACCAGAAGGGTCTCGAGCCAATCTCGACCCGGTCGCTGCAGCTTTTACAAAGAAGACCGGTATTCAGATAAATTTAGAAGAGGTCCATGTCGATCAAATCAATGCTGAACTGATGTTAAATAGCGTGTTGGGTCAGGCGAAATATGACATTGCCTTACCGGCAACTTTCGGCGTAGCCGACCTTGTTGCAGCAGGCGCGATCCATGCTTTAGATGACTATATTGGGCGTTATGAACCTAACGGTTTTAGGAACGCGATGCTCTATCAGGAGGGCGATAAGTTCGACGGTCAGACGTACGGCTTCCAGACGGATGGTGACGCTTATTTGATGTTTTACCACCGCGAAATGCTGAATGATTTGGATGCGCAAAAACGCTATGCAGATCGCTTCGGCTATATTCTTTCCACTCCAGAAACTTGGGAGGAATTAGATCGGCAAATTCGTTTTTTCGATTCGCCGGCGGAAGGCCGATATGGGGGGTTATTATTTCGCACGCCGGGTTATCTGGCCTGGGAATGGTGGGTTAGATTTCATGCCAACGGTTATTGGCCTTTGGCCTCTGATATGACGCCGCAAATCGCTGGGGAGGCGGGTATCGCGGCATTGGAGGAATTGATCGCGATTACAGACTGCCTCGTTCCAGAAGCATCCAGCCTTGGGCTATTCGGAAATTGGGCGCGGTATGCAAAGGGCGATGTGTATTGCAACATTGGCTGGGGCGGGACGCAGAAGTATCTGAATTCTTTGCAATCACCGATGCGGGGGCGAATGGTACATGGGCCCACGCCGGGCGGAAAGGTTGGGCATGAATTGCTGTCAGCCCCATATTTCAATTGGGGGTGGAGCTTTGTCATCAGCACCGCCTCGACGCAGAAAGAGCTCGGATATCTCTTTGCGCTCTTTGCGGCCACTCCCGCAATGTCAACGCTTGCTGTTCGGCAACCCGGCGGGTTCTTTGACCCATACCGCGATGAACACTACAGCGATCCGGGTGTACAAAAGGCCTATTCCGAGCCCTTCTTAAAAGTGCATCGCGAGGCACTCGAAGGGGCGATACCCGATCTGTATCTCAAAGGGCAATCGGAGTACTTTCAAACTTTAGCCAGAGGGCTGGACAGAGCCCTCCAAGGGGACGTAACGCCGAAAGTGGCCTTAACCCGAGTCGCTCAAAAATGGCAACTTATTACAAGTCGCGCCGGGCGTGCGGAACAGATACAGCGATGGGCGCAGCTTCGGGCCAAATATCCGCCAGAAGCTCGCCGTTTACTGCGAGATATCGCGTGATTACAGGGCTGCGCATATAATTAGTGCTCAATCTATTTAATATAATTAATGGAGCCATCTTGGCTATTAGCACATGACACCACCGCTGTTGAACCTCACCCCCGACACTGATCCGCTTTCGGCCGCGCCGCCGGAAAACGCTGCCGTGGATACGCAAGAGTTTATCTATCTTTTAAGCCATGATCTACGAAGCTCCATCCGGGCATTACTAGAACTTCCTGAGTGGATCGCTGAAGACCTCGAAGAATCTGGGCTAGAAGTGAGTGCATCAGTACTTGATTCGATTTCCTTGATGAAACGGCATACGCGACGCTTGGACAGGATGCTGATCGACTTGCTGGAGTATTCTCGTGCGGGTGAAGGTCGAAATGTTCAAAAGGTCAATTTGCGTGATGCCTGTGATGTTGCCCTAGAAGAGTTGCGGCTGCCAAGAGAATTTCGATTCAACCAACAGTTCAATTGCCATTCATTTCCGATCTGCGAACAGGATCTGCATGCGCTCTTTACGGCATTGATTGGCAACGCAGTAAAGCATCATGATCAGCTTGCGGGAATTGTTGAGGTAATGGGTCGGATGGAGGGAACGGCTCTGGTACTGACGATTTCGGACGACGGTCCAGGTATCCAGCCGGAGTTTCATGAGCGGGTTTTCAGGCCCATGACCACGCTGCGTGCGCGGGACGACGTTGAAGGGTCTGGCCTTGGGCTGGCCATCGTACGAAAAATCGCCAGGTGTTATGAAGGATCTGCAAGAATTCTTTTCGGACAGAAAGGGCGCGGAACGACGGTTGAAGTGAGATTGCAGACGGTCACGATGTAGGAAGGTAAAAAGGGCCGGATCAGGTTTACCAATCCCGTTCGGACGGGGAAAGAGGTGGCTCGAAACAAGCAAATCCGGTGAAGCCGTAGGAGGTGAAGCATCACAACCCGTTTAGATTGCCAGGCCAGAGAGATTCCGTGCTTGGCGCAGCCAAGTCTGGAGGCTAATCGAATGGCTATGCAACTGCTCCTTCTTTCCGCCCTCACCATGTGCGCTTTTGCGGCCAATTCCATTCTGACACGGATGGCGGTCGACGGTGGGCATATTGATCCCGCTGGCTTTGCCTTGGTTCGGGTCGGCGCGGGTGCTGTGGTATTGGCGGTGATGGTGGCGTTGAGGGGAGGGCGATTACCACTTTTACGACGTAACAGGATTGGCGGGGCGTTGAGCCTTGCTGTCTACATGATTGGTTTTAGCCTCGCTTACATGACGTTGGATGCCGGTCTTGGCGCGCTTATTCTTTTCGGCGTGGTGCAGATAACCATGTTCACCCACGCAGCGCTTACCGGCACGGCACCTACAGCAAGGCAGGTAATCGGTGCGGCAGCAGCCTTCGCGGGCTTGGTGCTTGTACTTTGGCCTGATGGGCAGAGTTCTACAGATGTCGCGGGTGCTGGGCTTATGGTTCTCGCCGGGATCGGCTGGGCCGCCTACACGATCGTCGGGCGCACATCCGGTGATCCTTTGGCCGCAACTTCAGCAAACTTTTTGCTTTGCTTGCCTTTCATGCTGATCCTGCCAGCATTTTCGGGCGGGTATTTTAGCGTATCAGGTCTTCTGCTCGGTGCGCTGTGCGGTGGGATAACTTCGGGCCTTGGCTACGCGTTGTGGTATGCAGTGCTGGCCCGGATCGACGGAGGGACGGCAGCCGTGGCGCAACTCAGTGTGCCGATCATTGCGATTTTTGCTGGCGCGCTGATTCTCGGGGAACCGCTGAGTTTTACCCTACTCATCGCCACGGTTCTGGTGCTGGGCGGGATCGCCTGGGCGATCAGCGCAAGATCGGCTCCAACGGATCATAGGTAATCGCCGCATCTGCGATGCCGAAAGCGACCGCGCCAAGGCTGTCTGGCTTATGGGGCACCTGCGCAAGTTCGGATTTGGTTACCCATTGGTGCCGGGTGACGATGGCCTCGCGGTCTTGCCAATTGGGCGCAATTTCAGCCGAACCCAAGAGAAGGCAACGAAAGTAGATATCTACTTGATGGAAATCGCCGCCCGGGTCGTGGAATTCATTCACCAGACAAGGCTGGCCTACCGAAATATGCAGACCGGTCTCCTCGAAAACTTCACGACGCAGATTCTCAGGTAACGACGCTCCGGCCTCTACCCCGCCACCTGGGGCGCACATCAGACCGAGCCTGTTGTCGGAATAGGCGTTTACCAGCAGCAACCGGCTTTCATGGAGCAAGACCGCACGGGCGGCCAATCGGGGGCAGGGGCGGGGCATCGGCATACTTTCGTCAGGTAACGCGCCAAGACCATTTCACAGTCCTGGCAATCAGTCTATCTGGAGGGCATGATGAAAAGCCTTTCCCTGATTTTCGCCGCGTTTTGGTTGGCGCTGCCGCAGCCTGCCAAGGCGGAAACTGCTGTAGGTCGCTGTGTTGTATTGCTGCATGGTTTGGCGCGGACCGAAACGTCTTTCGCCGTAATGGAGGCCGCCTTGGCTGCCGAAGGGTACCGTGTGGTACGTCCCGGCTACCCCTCGACCGAGGCCAATATCGCTGATTTGACGAAGCAAACCCTGCCGCGTGCGATAGCTGCCTGCGGAACCGGACGGATTGATTTCGTGACCCATTCCATGGGTGGCATATTGGTGCGCAAATGGGTGGCAGAGGCCGGAGCTGATCGGGTGGGCCGGGTGGTGATGCTGGGGCCGCCCAACCATGGCAGCGAGGTGGTGGACGAACTGGTCGAAAATCCGGCGTTTGAATGGCTGAACGGCCCCGCGGGGGCCGAGATCGGTACCGGCGATGAAGCCTTGCCAAACCAATTGCCACCCGTGCCGTTCGAACTGGGGGTGATCGCTGGCTCGCAGTCGCTAAATCCATATTTTTCAAGTCTACTGCCGGGACCGGATGATGGGAAAGTCTCTGTCGCGTCAACACGTGTGGCGGGTATGAAAGAGCATATCGTTTTGCCCGTGACCCATACTTTTATGATGAACAACCCGCGTGTGATTGCGCAGACCATGGCCTTTCTGAAAACCGGCAGCTTTGACCGTTCGATGACCTTTATCGATGGCGTATTGAATGCGATTGGCTGCCCCGAAGGGGGGTGCCTGCCGGGGATGGGAGGGACCGATGCCAAACCTTAATTTGATCAACGCAGACGTTCTGCACCCCGAAGGGCTGAGCTGCGCGCCGCTGTCCTTTGCCGATGGGTTGATCCTCGAAGCCCCGGTGGGGCGGCGCGTCGATCTGACTGGTTTCCAGGTGCTTCCAGGGATCGTTGATCTTCACGGCGATGCGTTCGAGCGGCATCTGGCTCCGCGCCGGGGGGCGATGAAACAACTCTCCGAGGGGCTGGTCGCGGCGGAAGCCGAGTTGGCCGCCAATGGGATAACGACAGCGATTTTGGCGCAATTCGTCAGTTGGGAAGGCGGGCTTCGGGGGCTGGCGTTTGCCGATCAGGTCTTTACCGGCATTCGCGATACCGCGCCCGAACTGGTCACCGATGTCCGCCCCCAACTGCGGTTTGAGACCCATATGCTCGACCTCTATGACTGCCTGCCGCAACGGATCGCGGATTGGGGTGTGGGCTATGTGGTCTTTAACGATCACCTGCCGCATGATCGCTTGGCGCAGGGCAAAATGCCCAAACGGCTGGTGGGGCAAGCGCTGAAGGCCGGGCGCAGCCCCGAAAGCCATCTAGCGCAGATGCAAGAGATGCACGCGCGGCGCGATGAGGTGCCAGCGGCGTTGGATCGGCTCTGCGCAGACCTCGCGCAGCGCGGGGTCAAGATGGGTAGCCATGACGACCAGACCGCAGAGGGCCGCGCCTTATGGCGGGCGCGGGCTGTGACGCTGGCTGAGTTCCCAGAGACGCAGGAGGCCGCCGAGGCCGCGCATGTGTCGGGTGATGCGGTGATCATGGGCGCGCCGAATGTGGTGCGTGGCGGGTCGCATAACGGCAACCTCTCGGCGCTGGACTTGATCAGCATGGGGCTGTGTCATGCCTTGGCGTCAGACTACCATTACCCGTCGCCGCGTCGTGCCGCGTTGATGCTGGCGCAGAGTGGGTTGATGGACCTCGCGAGCGCATGGGCGTTGGTTTCATCGGGGCCGGCGCAGGTGCTGGGGCTAACGGATCGTGGCACGCTCGCGCCGGGCAAACGCGCTGATCTCGTCGTGCTGGACAAGGCCACGGGCCGTGTTTCCGCTACTTTCGTGGCGGGGCGGGTGAGCTTTATGTCAGGGGTGATCGCAGAGCGTTTCGCCGCCTGAACTCAATCGCGGATGATCTGGTTCACATGGCCCATCTTACGACCCGGCTTCACCTCGGCCTTGCCATAGAGATGCAGCGCCGTATCACGGGCGCGGGCAAGCTCTGGCACGCGGGCCATGTCATCGCCGATGAGGTTGGTCATCACCACATCCGCATGGCGCTGACCATCGCCAAGGGGCCATCCGGCCACGGCGCGGATGTGCTGCTCGAACTGGTCGATGGCACAGCCGTTCTGGGTCCAATGGCCTGAGTTATGCACCCGTGGTGCGATCTCGTTCACGATCAGCCCCTGCGGCGTGACGAAAAGTTCGACCCCCATGACACCGACATAATCAAGCGCATTTAGCACCCGACCGGCCAGCAAAACCGCGTCGGTGCGCTGTGCATTGCTGATCTTCGCGGGGACGGTGGTGGTGTGGAGGATGCCGTCGCGGTGGACGTTCTCACCGGGATCGAAACAGGCGACTTCGCCCGTTGCACTGCGCGCGGCGATGACAGAGATTTCGGCGCTGAAGTTCACGAACCCTTCGAGCACGGACGGCGCGCCGTTCATTTCGGCCCATGCGGCGTCAAGATCGGCATCGTCTTTCAGCCGCGCCTGGCCCTTGCCGTCATAGCCAAAACGGCGGGTCTTGAGGATCGCGGGCGTGCCGATTTGTGCCACGGCGGCTTTCAGGGTCGCAGCGTCAGTGACATCGGCGAAGGGGGCCACCTTCAAGCCGAGGTCGCCGAGGAAGGTTTTCTCCGTCAGCCGGTCCTGTGAAATCCGCAGCGCTTCGCGGCCCGGGCGGATGGGGGTGATTGCCTCCACCACGTCGAGCGCCTCGGTGGGGATATTCTCAAACTCGAAGGTCACGATGTCACAGGCGCGGGCGAAAGCCTCTAACGCTTTGTGGTCGTCATAACCTGCGGTGGTCACAGCATGGGCCACATCGGCGGCGGGCGGGTTGGCACCCGGCTCAAAGATATGGGTGCGAAAGCCCAAGCGGGCAGCGGCGACGGACAGCATCCGGCCCAGCTGACCGCCGCCCAATATGCCGATGGTGGCGCCGGTTTGCAGTGCCTCAGTCATGCGGCACCTCAGGGATCGAGGCGCTGAGCGCCTCGCGCCAATTATCCAACCGTTTGGCCAGTTCCGCGTCTTGCAGGGCCAGAATGCCCGCCGCCATCAAGGCCGCGTTGGCGGCGCCCGCCGCGCCGATAGCCATCGTTGCCACAGGAAAGCCGCGCGGCATCTGTAGGATGGAATAAAGCGAATCCACACCCGAGAGCGCCTTGGTCTGTACCGGCACGCCGATCACCGGCACGCGGGTTTTTGAGGCCATCATGCCGGGCAGATGCGCCGCACCGCCAGCGCCTGCGATGATCACTTGCAGGCCGCGATCCACCGCTGTTTTGCCGTACTCCCACAGCCGGTCCGGCGTGCGATGCGCTGATACGATGCGCGCCTCAAAGGGGATGTTAAGCTCTTCCAGCAGGGTTGCTGCTTCGCGCATGGTGGCCCAGTCGGACTGGGACCCCATGATGATGCCAACCGGGGGCGTGGTCATTGCGCAGGGCCTTCTCGTGGTGGATCAGAGCGCGCACTATACCCATCCCGGCCCATGTGGCAACGTCGATTGCCACGGGCCGCAGGGATAATGGGTTAAGCGATAATGTCGGGGGTAAGGCGGTCTTCGATCTGGGCGATGAGATCCTTGAGCCGCAGCTTGCGCTTTTTCAGCCGTTGCAGGGTCAGCTGATCGCCAGTCCCTTTTTCAACGAGCGCATGGATGGCGTCATCCAGATCGCGATGTTCCCGTCGGAAGACTTCAAGTTCGACACGCAGCACTTCATCCGTTTTCATCGACAGATCGGTAGGGGCATTCATGGTTGAGTGATTCCGTTAGGCAACTGAACTTTGAATATAAGCGCTTGAGATCATTTGGCATAGCCCTTGCGCAGGCAAGAAAGCCCCCCCATATTCTAGACAACGGGCTGCCGGTTGCGGGGCCTGTGAAACACTGTCGCTTGACCTGATAAGGACGTGTCGCATGACGAAACTAACGCTTGCCTCTTACCCACATATGCTTGGGTTTGAACAATTGGAACGGGTGCTCGAACGCAGCGCCAAAGCCGGAAACGAAGGTTATCCGCCGTTTAATATCGAACAAACCTCGGACTTTAGCTATCGGATCACACTTGCCGTTGCGGGTTTTTCGGAACAGGATCTCTCGATAACCGTTGAGGATAGACAGCTCGTGATCCGTGGGCGTCAGGCTGACGATGGCGAAGATCGGGTGTTTCTGCATCGCGGCATCGCTGCGCGACAATTTCAGCGCTCGTTCGTTCTGGCCGATGGGGTCGATGTGGGTGAAGCCGTAATGGAGAATGGTCTGCTGCATGTGGATCTGACCCGTGCCAAGCCTGAAACGGTGGTTCAAACCATCAAGATCAAGAAGGGGTAATATCATGCAAGACGCAATCACCCACGGAAATGACCGTATGGTCTATGTCAAAACCATCGCTGTCGCCGATCTGCCGCGCGAAGTGCGTGATCAGGCCGAGGGGCTTGAACTTCTTTATGCGGTCCATGATGCCGAAGGGCAGCAATTGGCGCTTGTCGGCGATCAGAAACTCGCGTTCTCACTGGCGCGTGAACACGACTACCGCCCGGTTATGGTGCATTGACGCCATAGACGGCGACGATAATCTAAGCCTGATGCAAGGCCGCAGTCCGCTGCGGCCTTTTCTATTGGGAGCGGGCTTTTGAATTTCGATTTCGACTGGGTAGATGCCTTCACGGATCAGGTCTTCGGTGGCAACGGTTGTGCCGTGGTGCACGGCGGGGCGGTGCTTTCTGATGCGATTTGCATGGCCTATGTGCGTGAGACATCTTTGGTGGAGTGTACCTTTACTGGTCCATCCGAGGTCGCTGACTTCAAGGTGGAATACTACCTCGCCAGCCGCGAGATACCCTTTGCAGGCCACCCGACCATCGCCACCGTGGCAGCACTGCGCCATCGCGGATTGATCGGCGAAGGGCCGCTAAGGTTGGAAACGGGGGCGGGAATTGTCAACGTGGAGGTGCGTGGCGCGCAGATCGCGATGACGCAGATCGCGCCGGTTTTCGGGGCCGAGGTGCCGGCTAACCTTGTGGCGCGGGTGGGCAGAGTTGTGACCAGCGATATCATCGGACAGCCGCAGGTGGTCTCCACCGGGCTGCCTTTCTGTATAACCGTTCTGCGCAGCCGCGCGGCGTTGGAGACATTGACGCTCGATCCAGATGCATTGGCGGAGTACAACGCTCATTTAGGGCAAGACAGCGACATGATGGAGCCCTTCTGGGTGGCCCTCGAAGGGGCGACTTCGGCAGGCGATACCTATGCGCGGCTTCTGCTGGCGCCACCCAGCCCCGCCGAAGACCCTTTCACCGGATCAGCCACTGGCGCCATGGCGGCCTATCTCTGGGCGCGCGGTTTGATAGACAGCCCGGCTTTCGTGGCAGAGCAGGGGCATCTCATGGGCCGCCCCGGCAGGGCCGAAGTGGAGGTGCTCGGCCCGCGCGATGCGATCACGGGCGTGCGCGTGGCGGGGCAGGGCCGCGTGGTGATGTCAGGTCAGGTTTTCATGCCTGAAACGGCCTAGTCCGAAACGCAAAACGCAGCCCCGAGGGGCTGCGTGGTCGTTTCAAACGGCAACTCGGTTTAACCGGCGATCAGCCCCATGTTTTCAAGCTTCAGCAGCACTTGATGCGCGCAGTTGTCGACATCGACATTCTCGGTTTCAAGCACCAGTTCGGCGTTCTGCGGCACGTCATAGGGGTCTGAGATGCCGGTGAACTCTTTGATCTTGCCTTCGCGGGCCAGCTTATAGAGGCCTTTGCGGTCACGGCGTTCGCATTCCTCGATAGAGGTCGCAACGTGCACTTCAACGAATGCACCAAAGTTCTCTACATCCTCGCGCACGGCGCGACGGGTGGTCGCGTAGGGCGCGATTGGGGCGCAGATGGCGATGCCACCGTTCTTGGTGATCTCAGACGCGACATAACCGATACGGCGGATGTTCAGGTCGCGGTGCTCTTTCGAGAAACCCAGCTCGGAGCTGAGGTTTTTCCGCACAATGTCACCGTCCAGCAGCGTCACAGGGCGACCACCCATTTCCATCAGCTTAACCATTAGCGCGTTCGCGATGGTAGATTTGCCGGAGCCTGAGAAGCCGGTGAAAAAGACGGTGAAACCCTGCTCGGAACGCGGCGGCGAGGTGCGGCGCAGTTCCTTGACGACCTCAGGGAAGGAGAACCATTCAGGGATCTCCAGACCTTCGCGCAGGCGGCGGCGCAATTCGGTGCCCGAGATGTTCAGGATGGTAACGTTCTCTTTGTCTTCGATCTCATCCATGGCCTCGTACTGGGCACGTTCCTGCACCCAGACCATGTGTTTGAAATCGACCATTTCGATGCCCATTTCTTCCTGATGTTCGCGGAACAGGTCCTGCGCATCATACGGGCCATAGAAATCTTCACCGGCGGAATTCTTGCCGGGGCCAGCGTGATCACGGCCAACGATGAAATGGGTGCAGCCGTGGTTCTTGCGGATCAATCCGTGCCAGACGGCCTCACGCGGGCCCGCCATGCGCATGGCGAGGTTTAGCAAGCTCATCGACGTGGTGGCCGCCGGGTATTTGTCGAGCACCGCCTCATAGCAGCGCACGCGGGTGAAGTGATCGACATCGCCCGGCTTGGTCAGACCAACAACGGGATGGATCAACAGGTTGGCCTGCGCCTCGCGCGCGGCGCGGAAGGTAAGCTCTTGGTGCGCGCGGTGCAGCGGGTTGCGGGTTTGGAAGGCCACAACACGGCGCCAGCCTAGCTTGCGGAAATAGGCGCGCAGCTCGTTCGGCGTGTCGCGACGGCCGCGGAAATCATAGTGCACGGGCTGCTGAATGCCGGTCACGGGTCCGCCGAGATACACGTCGCCCGCTTGGTTATGCAGGTAGTTCACCGCTGGGTGCGCGTCATCATCGGCGCCAAAGACCTTCTCAGCCTCGCGGGCTTTGTTAGGGGTCCAACGGTCGGTGACGGTCATGGTCGCAAGGATCACGCCCTCTTGGTCGCGCAGGGCGATGTCCTGACCCAATTCGAGCTTTTCGGCGAAAGCGTCGCTTACGTCGAGGTTGATCGGCATCGGCCAGAGCGTGCCGTCGGCCAGCCGCATGTTTTCGACCACGCCGTCATAGTCTTCTTCGGTCAGGAAGCCCTTGAGCGGATTGAAACCGCCGTTCATCAAAAGCTCCAGATCACAGATCTGACGCGGGGTGAGATCAAGGCTCACAAGATTGCCCGCCTCTACTTTCAGCTTTTGCGAAGACTCGTAGGAGACATAAAGTTCGGGGATCGGCGTCAGGTTGCTGGGCATCATAACTATCTCTTTTCATCAAGTCGCAGGCGGCTCTGGTTGGGGCCGCCATAGCGTCTAAGCGCGTTAGTTGTCTATAGAACCGGGCCGCAGCAGCGCGTTAAAGGGTCGAATTCCCAAAATATCGAGAATGTCCGTCATACGGGTTTAGGTGTGCGGCAGAGATGAGAATTATCTCCGCCGCACTCTATTCCTTGTTAAACGCCTTCTCTCACCTCGGCCCCGTAGCCCAACGGCAGAGAGGTATCTTTGCCCTCATCATCGCCCACTTCGGCCAGGAAACGCTCGGCTTCCAGCGCTGCCATGCAGCCCATGCCCGCACTGGTGACGGCCTGACGGTACTTGTGATCCGTCAGATCGCCCGCAGCAAAGACGCCGGGGATTGAAGTTTCGGTGCTGTCGGGTTTGGTCACGACGTAGCCGCCCATATGGGTTTCCAGCGTGTCTTTGACCAATTCGTTCGACGGCGCATGGCCAATGGCCACAAAGACGCCCTTGGCGGGGATGTCCGTGATCTCGCCCGTTTTGACGTGCTTTACCTTCACGCCTTCGACGCCCAGAGGGCTGTCGGTGCCATAGACTTCGTCCAGTTGGTGGAACCACAACGGTTCAATCTTTGGGTTTTTCATTAGGCGGTCGATCAGGATCTTCTCGGCGCGCAGCTCATCACGGCGGTGGATCAGGGTCACCTTGGACGCGAAGTTGGTCAAGAACAGCGCCTCTTCGACAGCAGTATTGCCGCCACCGATGACCACGATCTCTTGCCCGCGATAGAAGAACCCGTCGCAGGTGGCGCAGGCCGAGACGCCGAAACCTTTGAACTTCTCTTCCGACTCCAGCCCCAACCACTTGGCGCGGGCGCCGGTGGCTAGGATCACAGCGTCGGCCACATAGGTGGTGCCGCTGTCGCCTTTAGCATGGAAAGGGCGGCTGGAGAGGTCGAGATCGGTGATGATGTCGCCGATGATCTCGGTGCCCATTGCTTTGGCGTGCTCTTGCATGCGGATCATCAGGTCAGGGCCCTGAACCTCGCTGTCGCCCGGCCAGTTCTCAACCTCTGTCGTTGTAGTCAGCTGGCCGCCGGGCTCGATCCCTTGCACGAGGATCGGCTCAAGCATCGCGCGGCTAGCGTAGACACCAGCGGTATAGCCCGCAGGGCCGGAGCCGATGATCAGTACCTTGGTTTTACGTGTCTCGGCCATCTGGCGCCCCCGGGCTGTCATTGATATTGCCCGCTTCATATAGCGGTAGCGGGGGAGCCGTTAAACCCCTGCCGTCGCCGATGCGCCATACGTCTATGTGAGGGGCGCAACCAGATCTGGCCGTGGTCGGTGACAAAGAATATTGCGCTTGCGTGAAACTTTATTGCGTGTAGACCGCAGGCTGCTATAAGAATCGAAAATCATTGAGGGCGATATGGCAGGTACACGACTAGATCCGATTGACCGGATGATCTTGGCCGAATTGCAATCGGATGGTCGGATGACGAATGTCGAACTGGCCAAACGCGTTGGTATTTCTGCGCCGCCTTGTTTGCGCCGGGTCCGCACGTTGGAAGAGCAGGGCTATATCAAAGGCTATCATGCCGATGTCGATGCGCGCGAATTGGGGTTCGAGGTGCAGGTTTTTGCCATGGTCGGACTGGCCAGTCAGGCCGAAGCTGACCTGAGCGCTTTTGAGGAAAAATGTCGTGGTTGGCCGCTGGTGCGCGAGTGCCATATGCTAAACGGTGAAGTTGATTTCATCCTGAAATGCGTGGCGCCTGATTTGTCGAGCTTTCAGAGCTTCCTGACCGGGCAGTTGCTGACCACGCCAAATGTGGAAAGCGTGAAGACCAGTCTCGTGATCCGTGGCGCAAAAGATGATCCCGGTGTGCCCTTCGACGTGCTCGAAGCGCGACTTTCGACTGCGCCTTAACTCAGCCGGTCACGCTCTCGGCTGGTGTGTCAGGCGCGCGGGGATGGGCGAGGGGGCCAAAGTCTGTCGCATGACCAATCTGTGGAAACATAGATAGAAACCGATCACGTTGGTTTGGCGTAGCATCGCGCAGCGCTTGTGCGCCGGGATGAAAGGTCTCCATCTCCAACCCGCCGGCTTTGACCGCCGCATGGCGGGACAGGCAAATGTGAAACAGGCGCACCGGGGTCGGCGGGGCCACTTCGATTACATTCACCCCATCCACAAACTCACGTACCGGCGCCAGCAGACGGGTGCCGCCCGCCTCTGCGCGCAGATGGTGTGGCGTATGCAATACCCGCGCGGCAGGGCCAACGGTTAGGAATGAACTGGGCCGTCCCTCTCCGAAACTGTCGGGCATGATGCGGATCAGCGGCAGGCGCCGCCCGGTATCAGCGGGGATAAAATTGCTCGACCCGATCCAGATCAGCTGGGCTGGCTCTCCCGACGAAGTGTTGATTATGTCGCCGGGCTGCAGATCCTCGATGGCGATGTCACCCTGCACGGTCTGGATCAACGTCCCACGGGCAAAGGCGGCAAAGGCTGCTTCAAAAAGTGGCAGGGCGGGCGCATTGTCCTGACCGATATAAAGCGAGCCATCGGCCCGCAAAGCAGCGACTTCGTAGGTGCGCAGCGGTTCGGGCGTGGGGCTGCCGTGATCGGTGGCGGCGGTCAGTGTCATTCAAAACCTCTTATCGGTCCGCTGCATCCGGCATCGCTGACATCAAGCAGCTGTACCTCGGTATTAGTTGGCGCGGTCTGACAGTCAAATCGCCACGTCTGGCATGGATTGTCAAAGTATCCAGAACATTAACGACTTATTCATAGCCAATTTTGACTAAAACCAAGGTTCTGTTTCCGACGGGGGGAGGTTGCTTGCCACATTTAAATGAAAGCGCCCCCCGGCACGAATCAACGTACCGAGGGGCGGTCAGTTGCACCGGGCGCTTTGGCGCTGGCGGTGCCGGGGGAAACCTATCAGGCGCTTTTGCGGACCGGGGCGGCACCTGCGCGCTTGGCGATAAAGGCAGCGCGACGTGCGCCGCGGGCCCACGGCATGACCGTGTCGGTCTTGGCGGCAGTCTCGACGATGGACTTGATGAAACGCGGGTTCTTTTTCATGGCTCTGTTCCTCTCGGGTCACGCAGGCATCTTTGCTTGATGATCACTATCGCAGGGCAATCGGGCCGGTTTTTGACGGTAAAGGAAAAACTTACGGAAAATCCCGGGCAGAGCGAGGGGCTTTGGGGCGCGCTCGCCACATTTCGAAAGATTTTTTATTTCAAAGGGTTACTGAATTTGTGATCAACAGTGCGCTTAGTTTGCGGCAACTGTTTCGCAACTTTTCAGAGCAATGGGGCGTAAAGCGGACGGGCTTTGCCCCAATCCCGCCCCGTTCAGAGCGTGATCGCCGACAGCAAACGCCCGTAATCTGCTTCTTTGGCGTGGGTCGTGCGGCGATAGGAATAGAATCGCGCCGGATCAGCATAAGTGCAGTGCCGCGTCCATTCCGCATGGCCCACGCCCGCCGCGCGCAGACGGTTCAAGCCAAAGCCCGGCAGATCGAAATGCAGCCGGTCACCTTCACCTTGGGCAAAGTAGCGGGCGAATTCGGGGTCGGCGTTCATGAAGTTGTCGAGAAACTCTGGCCCAACTTCGTATGCACGCTGGCTGATGGAGGGGCCGATCACGGCGGTGATTTTTTCGCGCGTGGCACCTAAATCAACCATCGCGTCGACAGTCGCCTCAAGTATCCCATCAAGCGCGCCGCGCCAGCCTGCGTGGGCTGCGCCCACCACACCAGCTTGCGGATCTGCAAAAAGCACCGGCTGGCAATCTGCGGTCAAGATCGACAGCGCAATCCCCGGCGTCTTGGTCACCAGCGCGTCGGCGCGGGGTTTGTCCTCGCGTGGCTCTGTAACGGTGACGACCGTGGCAGAATGTACCTGATGCACGCCCACCAGATGATCGGCTGGCAGGCCCATCGCCTCGGCCGCGCGGGTGCGGTTAATGCGCACAATTTCGGATTGGTCAGAACTGCCGCTGCCGCAGTTAAGCCCGGAAAAGACTCCCGACGACGCACCGCCGCGCCGGGTGAAAAAACCGTGCCGCAGCGGGGCAAGCGCGTCTGAGGTGAGAATTTCGAGCGTCATATTTCTGTTCCCGGAGGCGGGGTCTGACCCTTTGGGTAGAGCCCCATAACTTTGAACAGGTTTCCCATTTCCGCCGGGTGCGTCAACCGTCGATGTGCAGCAATGTGGCTGTGAAGCGCGTCATCTGTGAGCGCTTCGGCCAATTTCTGCGCCCGGGCCGTGATGCCCAAACGCTCTAGAAAGACACCTTGCGTGACCAGGCGGCTGTATTGACAGGGGCACGCGAGGGCGAGCGCTTCGAAATCGACATGGGCGGTCAGATCGGCGCAGCCGGGGTTGGCCAGCGGATCGGCGGGGGCGTGGTGTTCCATCGCTTGCAACGTGTCACCGAGCGCGCGCCAGTCGCCATAGTCGATGATCAGCGCGGCACCGCCCTGTTGTGCGATGCGATTGCCGATCTCAAGCATAATATCGGCCGCCGGAGCGCAGACCTCGACCAAATCGCCATCCTTCGTATCGTCCAACCGGTGGGCGATAGCTGGATGTGGTGCGACCGGGGCAAGTCCGAAGCAAAGGCCGTTTTCCGCCGCTCCGATGCGCCGCTCGGCCCAGCCTGCGCCTTGGCGGAGGAACTGGCGGATCGGCAGCGCGTCGAAAAATTCGTTGGCAATGAGGAAAAGCGGTACGTCCGGCAATTCCGTCACGGTATCGTGCCAAGTGGCCTCAAACCCCTCTAGGGTCTGGCGTTGCAAGTCGCGCAGGGCAGGGGAGGCTTCGATCAACCTTACCTGTGCTGCAGCCAGAAACCCCGGCACGCGCGCGCAGGCACGCAACACATCGGCCATCAGCGTGCCCCGCCCCGGCCCCAATTCGGCCAGCGTGAAGGGTGCAGGCGCACCTTGATCCAACCAGCATTGCGCCAGCGAGAGGCCAATTAACTCCCCAAACATCTGGCTGATTTCCGGCGCGGTTGTGAAATCCCCCTGCACACCAAAAGGCATGCGCGTCGTGTAATAGCCCCAGTCTGGATGCAGCAGGCAAGACTGCATATAATCGTCCAGCCGCATCGGGCCTTCAAGCGCGATCCGGGCCAGCAGATGGTCCTTCAGGCTCATGCCTGCCGCCGCGCCCGGATGATAAGAAAGAGGCCTACGGCGATCATCGGCAGCGACAGGATTTGCCCCATGGTCAGACCCCAGCCACCGAAATGCCACGCCAGCCCCAGCGGGTTGCCCGGCGTCACGAATTGCGCATCAGGTTGGCGCAGGAACTCTACCGCGAAACGTGCCGCGCCATAGCCTGCAAGGAAGGTGCCGCCAATTAACCCCTGCGTTTTCAACGCACCGCGCTTCCACGCCATCCAGATCAGCACGCCGCCCAGCAGCAGCCCTTCCAGCAGCGCCTCATAAAGCTGCGAGGGGTGGCGCGCGCAGATACCGGCCACGTCCGGGCAGAACTGCGCGGCATCACCGGGAAAGGCGACGCCCCAAGGCAGGTCGGTCGGGCGCCCCCAAAGCTCGGCGTTGATGAAATTCGCCAGCCGGCCCAAAAACAGCCCCGGTGCCAGCCCCAAACAGACCATATCCCCGGTCGAGATGACGGGGATGCGGTGTTTCCATGTATAAAAAAGCCCCGCCAGAATGACCCCAAGCGCCCCGCCGTGGAAAGACATGCCGCCTTCCCACAGTTGCAAAATGGCGGCGGGGTTCGACAGGTAATAGGCCGGCTGATAAAACAGCACATAGCCCAACCGCCCGCCGAGGATCACGCCAAGGATCACCCAAAACAGCAGGTCTTCAACCTGACCGGGCTTCATAACTGGCGTGTCATTCTTCCATAGCGTTGGCCGTTTGATCGCCGCAGTGGCAACACGCCAGCCCAGCAAAATGCCCACGATATAGGCGAGCGCATACCACCGTAGCGCGAAGGTGGCACCAAACAGGTTAACCGAAAAGATTTCCGGCGCGATATCGGGGAAGGGGAGCATGGCTATCATGTCGCTGATTGAGCAAGGCCGCGCGGGGAAGTCAACCTTGCGAGTGAGGGCCTTGCGCCCCATATAGAGGTCAAGCAGACACCTGGAGGCCAGACATGCAGACCCGTAACAAGTTTTTCGACGATGTTTCACAGATGATGACAAATGCGATGGGCGTCGCCCAAGGCGCCAAAGACGAGGCCGAGACTGCCATGAAAGGCATGCTTGACCGTTGGTTGGCCGATCGTGATTTCGTCACCCGCGAAGAATTCGACGCGGTGCGCGCGATGGCGCAAAAGGCCCGCGAAGAGAACGAAGCGCTTAAAACCCGGCTCGACAAGCTGGAAGCCAAGGACTGAGCGCTAAGCGACGCCCCACCAAAAATTGATCTGCTGCCCCTGCGTGGGGCGGTGATCCTTCCGGTAGCCTGAGGCCCAAATCTGGGCCGCGCGCCGCATGCCCCTCCAAATCCTAGACGTTTTCCGCGACTTACCCACAAGTTATTGCGGTTATCCCCTACCTTTTGTGGTTATCCCCAAGAAAAAGGTTGCCAGAGCGGCCTGCTGGAAGCACCATATATTGTATGGGCGAGGTAAACCTACACGCCTATTTGTGCAGGCTTCCATGGCTGGTGGCGCCACGGCCCATCCTATGGAACAGATTGAGAGGTGGCGAAATGGCCCTGTCCGAGCATTACCTTGAAGAAGACATTCACCCCATTGATATCGTAGAAAATCTCGCAGCCCACCATGATTGGGACTTTGACCGAGTTGCGGATGACCAGATCGCCATGGCTGTTGAAGGGCAGTGGCGTACTTATTCCATCACCCTTGCGTGGTCCGCCTATGATGAGACCCTGCGCTTGATTTGCACCTTTGAGATGGAGCCGCCTGCCGAAAAACTGCCGCAGCTTTACGAATTGTTAAACCTCGTCAACGATCAATGCTGGGCCGGGGCGTTCAGCTTCTGGGCCGATCAGCAAATGATGGTCTACCGCTACGGGTTAGTCCTAGCGGGTGGTCAGGTTGCGGGGCCTGAGCAGATCGACACGATGATTGGTGCCGCTGTCATGAGCGCGGAACGCTACTATCCTGCGCTGCAATTGCTGGTCTGGGGCGATCAAACGCCGAAGGCCGCGATGGATGTCGCCATTGCAGAGGCTTACGGCCGGGCGTAACAAAGTCCCCGAACAACTTCGGGGGGATGACGATGAAAGACGGCAGAGTGGCACGTGATGGCCTGGTTTTACTAGGCTGCGGCAAGATGGGGTCGGCCATGTTGGCGGGTTGGCTGGCAAAGGGACTGCCGGCAAGCTCGGTCTGGGTTCGTGACCCGAAGCCGTCAGACTGGTTGCAAGGCACTGGCGTGAACCTTAACGCCGATCTGCCCGCCGCGCCCGCCGTGGTGCTGGTGGCAGTGAAACCGCAGATGATGGCAGATGCGCTGCCGACGCTTCAGGCGATGGGCAATGGCGACACGCTTTTTGTCAGCGTCGCTGCGGGTACCACCATCGGCTATTTTGAAAGCGTCCTTGGCGGCGACACACCCATTGTGCGGGCCATGCCCAATACCCCCGCCGCCATTTCCCAAGGGATCACGGCAATCGTTGGAAATGCCAAGGCGGGCAGCCGGTCACTGGATGAGGCCGAGACCCTGCTAAGCGCCGTGGGCGAAGTCGTCCGCCTGACCGAAGAGGCCCAGATCAACGCAGTCACCGGGGTCAGCGGCTCTGGTCCGGCCTATGTTTTTCATATGATCGAATGCATGGCCGCCGCCGGTGTGGCGCAAGGGTTGCCCGAAGAATTAGCCATGCAGCTGGCCAAAGCGACCGTCGCTGGGGCAGGGGCATTGGCGATGCAGGCCGAAGAGGATCCCGGCCAGCTTCGCGTCAATGTGACCAGTCCAAATGGCACCACCCAAGCCGCGCTTGAGGTTTTGATGGACGAGGCCGAAGGCTTCCCGCCCTTGCTGAAACGCGCCGTTGCCGCCGCCGCAGATAGATCGCGGGAGCTGGCAAATGGCTGAGATTTCCTTTGACGATTTTTTGAAAGTCGACATCCGCGTCGGGACCGTCACCCGGGCCGAACCCTTTCCTGAGGCCCGCAAGCCGGCGATCAAGCTTTGGATCGACTTCGGCGATGAGATCGGCGAGCGTAAAACCTCGGCGCAAATCACCGCCCATTACAGCCCAGAAACGCTGGTGGGGCGGCAGGTTGTGGCCGTGGTGAACTTCCCACCGCGCCAGATTGGGCCATTCATGTCAGAGGTGCTGGTGCTCGGCCTGCCGGACAAAGACGGCGAGATTGTACTGCTTTCACCTGATCAACTGGTGCCACAAGGGGGGCGGATGCATTGAAAAAAGTATTGATTGCCAGACCCTTGCCAGAAGAGGTCACCAGCGCGCTGAAAGGCTGCGACGTGACCGTGCGCGAGGAGACCGCGCCCCTCTCGGCTGATGAAATGCGCGTTGCGCTGCGCGACTATGACGGGGTGATGCCGACCTTGGGAGATGCATTCTCGGCTGAAGTCTTTGCCGATGTGCCCAACCCACGCTGCAAAATCCTCGCCAATTTCGGCGTCGGCTATAATCATATCGACGCGGCTGCGTCCCGGGCTGCGGGGATTGAGGTGACGAACACCCCCGGCGCGGTTACCGATGCGACGGCGGATGTCGCCATGACCCTTATGCTGATGTCCGCACGCCGCGCCGCTGAAGGGGAGCGGCTGGTGCGTTCCGGCGCGTGGGAGGGGTGGCACCCGACCCAGATGCTGGGGCTGCACGTGACAGGCAAAATGGTTGGTCTCGTTGGCATGGGCCGGATCGGGCAAGCGATTGCGCGGCGATGTCACTATGGGTTTGAAATGCAGATCAGCTATTTCAATCGGAGCGCCAAGGACCTGGATTTTCCAGCCACGCGTGTTGAAAGCCTGATAGACCTTGCCACCTCCGTCGATATTCTTGTCATCGCCGTGCCGGGCGGGGGAGAGACGCGGCATTTGATCGATGAGACGGTGCTCAGCGCGATGCAGTCCCATGCTCGGCTGATCAACATCGCTCGCGGCGATGTGGTGCAGGAGGCCGCGCTGATCGAAGCCCTTCGAGCGGGCAAAATCGGCGGTGCTGGTCTGGACGTTTATGAATTCGAGCCAAAGGTCCCGCAGGCGCTGCGTGATTTAGAAAATGTCGTGCTGTTGCCACATCTGGGCACGGCGGCGCATGAAGTCCGTGTCGATATGGGGCTGATGGCAGTGGCCAATCTGCAGGCCTTCATCGACGGAGAGACCCCACCGAACCGGGTTTAGCCATCCCCCACGGCGGCGCGCCAGTGCTTGCGGCAGAGCGAGATATAGGTTTCATTCCCGCCGATCTGCACCTGCGCGCCGTCGCGCATGGCTTGCCCTTCGGCGTCGCGGCGCACGACCATCGTTGCCTTTTTTCCGCAGTGGCAGATGGTGCGCACTTCGCGCATTTCATCGGCCAGCGCCAATAGCGCCGCAGAACCGGGAAAAAGTTCACCGAGGAAATCGACCCGCAGGCCAAAGCACATGATCGGCACACCCAGATCATCCACCGCGCGGGCCAGTTGCCAGACTTGGTCAACCTCGAGAAACTGCGCCTCGTCGACGAAGATACAGGCGCAGGGGCCTTGCTCTAAACGGCTTTCGATCTTGGCCAGAAGGTCTTCGCCGGGGCCGAAAGTGTCGGCTTCTTGGCCGATGCCGATGCGCGAAGCAATGCGCCCTTCGCCCGCGCGGTTGTCGAACTGGGCGGTTAGCAGATAGGGGACCATGCCGCGTTCCACGTAGTTATGCGCCGCTTGTAACAGCACCGTGGATTTACCGGCGTTCATGGTGGAGTAGTTGAAGTAGAGCTTTGCCATGGGCAGGGTGTTACGCCGCCCATGACAGCGGATCAAGCCGCAAACCCCGCCCTCGTGCACAGAAGGCGGCGAGCATGTCGCGGGCTGTTACCCGCGTTTTTTGACGATCACCGAGCCGACAGAATAGCCCGCACCGAAGGAGCAAATCAGACCGGTTTCGCCGTCTTTTAGGTCATCGGAATTTTTCGCAAAGGCAATAATCGACCCGGCGGAGGACGTGTTGGCATAGTCTTGCAGGATATTGGGTTGCTCACCTTGTTCAGGCTCCCGGCCCAGCACCTTGCGGCCGATAAAGTCATTCATCGACTTGTTCGCCTGATGTAGCCAAATGCGCTTCAGGTCAGAGGATTCTAGCCCATTGTCGGCCATATGTCCGCCGATATGGTCGGCCACCATGGGTAACACTTCCTTAAATACTTTGCGCCCATTCTGCATGAACTGCATATCGCGCCGGTCACTCAGCCCATCGGGGCGCGAGCGGCGGAGGAAGCCGTTGTTGTTGCGGATGTTGTTGGAATACTCTGTGGCGCAGCGGGTTGAGATGACGTCAAAACAGGGGCCGTCGGTATCTTCGGCGCGCTCTAGCAATGTGGCGGTGGCGACATCGCCAAAGATAAAGTGGCAATCCCGGTCGCGCCATTCGAGGTGAGCTGAGCAAATCTCAGGGTTCACCACCAGAGCAGAGCGGATGGAGCCGGAGCGGATCATATCTGCCGCGGCCTGGATGCCGAAGGTGGCCGAAGAGCAGGCGACGTTCATGTCAAAGGCGAACCCCTTAACCCCGAGCAGTTCCTGAATTTCAATGGCCACCGCAGGATAGGCGCGTTCCAGATTAGAGGCGGCGCAAATTACGGCATCCACATCGGCGGCGGTTTTGCCAGCAGCGGCAAGCGCTTTCTGGGCCGCGTCAACGGCCATTTCCGCCATCAATGAGGGTTCCTCATCCGCGCGTTGGCGCAGCAGGGGGTGCATGATGTTGGGGTCAAGCACGCCGGATTTGTCCATGACATAGCGCTGCTCAATGCCGCTAGCTTTGAGGATGAATTCCTCAGAAGAATGCGCCTTGGCGTCCACGGTGCCCGCTTCGATCGCCTCGGCATTTTCGGCGTTGTAAAGATCGGCATAGGCATTGAACGCTTCGACCAGTTCCGCATTGGTGATGGTCTGTTGCGGCGTGAAGACGCCCGTGCCGGTGATGGCGGCTTGATACATCGAAGTTATCCCTTTCTCACCAACAGCATGGCTGGTCTACTAAAGCTGAGCAGCCCCAGAAGTTTTGCAAGGGGCCGCCGTCGCGGTTGCTGCACCTTTGGGTGCATACTGCAATGGTGCAGGTTTCGACTTTAACGAAACCACAACAGAGTTGCCACGGGTTTGACATGGCAGGCGTGGGAATGCCGCTACAATCACACAATCTGATATATCTCTATCTTGCGGCATGCCTTGACTATGCAATCCGCAGGGGGCAGTGATCAGATATTAACAACCACTAATTGTTCAAATTTATTCAGAGTTTTGCACTGGCGTCGACGAAACTGGCAATGATTTTACAGGCTATTTGCCGCTGATTTCGCGACGCAAAGCACAAAAACTCCTTACGATTTTAACCTCCGCAGAAGAGGGTGTCATGAGGCATAGAAGTAAATATATGATGCTTATCAGCAGGATAGCGCATTTCCGCAAGGATGAGGGCGGTGGTATGCTGGTCCTTATGCTGATCGTATTCTTTGGGATTACGATCTTTGGCGGGCTCGCCGTAGATTTGGCAAACCACGAGCGGACGCGGACGACCTTTCAGACCCATCTCGATAACGCGGTGCTGGCAGCTGCCAGCCTGTCACAAGACCTCGATGCTGAGGAGGTGGTGCGCAGCTATCTCACATCCGCGGGGCTTGACCCGTCGGAAGTCGAGATTGAGACACGCGAAGAAAAGATCGGCGGTATCTTGGTGGGCCGGACAGTCGAAGCGTCACTTCCTGCCGGGCTTAACACCTATTTCTTCCGCTTTTTCGATATAGACACGCTTGGCATGACGATCAGCTCAGAGGCCACAGAGCGGGTGGAGGATATCGAGATTTCACTCGTGCTCGATGTTTCGGGATCGATGGGGGACATCACCAGCGACCGCAGCGGGATCAAGATGGATTTGCTAAAGAGGGCGGCAGGCGATTTTGTTGAGACGATTTTAAGTGATGCTGAAGAGGGGCGTGTGTCAATTTCAATCGTTCCATATTCGACAAAGGTGAACCCCGGGTCGGCGTTGTTGGGTCAATACACCGTGTCCCAAGAGCATTCATATTCGCATTGCGTTGACTTTGACGCTGATGACTTCACGCATCTTCGCATTGATACAGCCACCGAACTGCAGCGAACCGGGCATTTTCTGATCGGCAGTGAGTCGACTTCAAACCGAACTGCGGGGCAATGGGTGTGCCGGTTTGATTCGGGCTTCGCGGTGACGCCTTTGTCTAGTTCAGTCGCCGAGCTGAAAGCGCAGATTGCTGCGCTGACCCCTCTGGGTTCAACATCAATCGACATGGGTGCGAAATGGGGGTTGGCATTGCTTGATCCCTCCGCCCAAACACCCATCGCTGCCATGATTGCGTCAGGTCAGGTCAACCGCGCATTTCAGGGTCGACCCCATGTTTATGGTGCCGATAATAGCATGAAAGTCTTGGTGCTGATGACCGACGGTGAGAACCGCGAGGAGTATCGCCTAAAGCCAGAATTTGCATCTGGCCAATCGGATTTGACCCGAACGACTTATGGGGGCTACACATACTATTCTGTCGCGTCTTCGGAGAGCAATTACGAGAATGACAGCGATTGGACTTATCCCGAATCTAACTTTTACGCGATACACCCGTTTGGAACCCAGCGAATGTGGAGCAATTACACGCTCGCGAACAATTCCGACTTCAGACAGGCACGAATGTCAACTGAAGTGCGCCTGGACTGGCCTGAAGTCTGGGCCGAAATGTCGCCCTACTACTACGGCTACAACATGTATGGGCGGCGATACAATTCGAGTTGGTACTGGTACCAGCGTGCGACAGATTTCCGAGATTACATTCAATGGACGGTCGACTCGGTGGAAAAAGACCGCCGCCTTCGGCAAATTTGCGGCGTGGCGAATGCTGCGGGGGTCGTCATCTATTCCATCGGCATGGACGTGGACAACACCAATTCGCTGAACCTTCTGAAGGACTGCGCCTCTTCTGAATCCCATTACTTCGATGTTGAAGGGCTGGAGATCCAGACAGCTTTTGACATGATCGCCGCGTCGATCTCAATGTTGAGGCTGACGAAATGAAGGGTTTTCTCAAACATCGTTTTCGCCGATCCGAGGCGGGCGGGGTCACCATTGAGTTCGTCATCCTGCTGCCCTTGGTGCTTTATTTCTTCTTCTTAGCGCTTGAGACCGGCCTGTGGAGCGCGCGTGAAATCACGTTGCGGCGCGCAACGAACTTGGCCGTGCGGGATGTGCGCCTGTCGACCGGCACCACGCCGAGCTATGATGACATGAAGGCGTTGATCTGCGAGCGTTCTGTGTTTGAGGCAGGGTGTCTTGAGGGGATCCGTATTGAGATGCAGGCCAAGCCTGTGGCGGATTGGGCAGACTTTTCAGGGCCAGCCCCCTGTGTCGACCGAGACGAGGATTACGATCCGGCCAACGGCTTTCTACCCGGCCAGCAGAACAACCTGATGATGATGCGGGTCTGCCGCCTTTTCGACCCGCTTTTGCCGGGGACCGGGCTGGGGCGCCGTCTGCCCGAAGGGTCTGACAGTCAGTATGGCGTGCGGGTCACTACTGCCTTCGTGACGGAGCCGCGCGGATGATTGCAAATAGGTTCAAACGCTTCTTGAAGGCAGATGAGGGCAGTCAAACGATCGCCTTTGTCGTTCTATTGCCACTTTTGGTTTGGTCCATCATGGCGATGCTGACCTTTACGGATGCATTTCGCATTCGTGCAATGGCCACGGATGCCACTGCCGTTATCGCCGACAGCCTGTCGCGGGAAACAACGCCAATTGACCTGAACGAGCTGCTTGGGCTTCAATCGGTCGCAGAGCAGTTGATCGGCTATGATGTGTCCCTGCGCATCACCCAAGTTCGCTGTCTCAGCAATTGCGCTGATCTTAACCGTCGGATCATTTTGGTCGATTTCTCGCAAGGGATTGGATTAGACAGTCTGCTGAACTTGGATTTCGCAGCAGGTCTGTCACGTCAGCGCGTGCCGCTGATGGCCGAAGGCGACCGGCTGGTGCTGGTCGAGACGTCGTTCATGCACGAACCGATCGCGCAGATTGGACTAGAGGGCCGGGAAGTCAGCGTATCCCACGCCACGCGAATGCGCTTTGCGCCGCAGCTGTGCTGGCTGAGGTGCATCGTCAGCTAGTTAGCCGTGTGGCACTTTGGGGCGCTTGAAAGGGCACCGATCCTCAGGGCAGCTGAGCGCATCAATGAAGTGGGGCCGCCCAATGGACAGCCCCAATTTCTTAACCTTGCAGGGCCTTCACCCCGATCTCATCTTCGGCCTGCGCCTTGATCGCCAATGCGGCGGCATGTGCGCCTGCGGCGGTGGTGAAGTAGGGGATCTTGTCATAAAGCGCGATGGAGCGGATCGACTTGCTGTCTTCGACAGCCTGCGCGCCTTCCGTGGTGTTCATTACCAGATGTACATCGCCGTTCTTCATCATGTCGGTGATGTCGGGGCGGCCTTCGTAGACCTTATTCACCACATCGCAGGCATGGCCATTCTCAGACAGCCATTCCGCGGTGCCGCGGGTGCCGATGAGGGTAAAGCCTTGGTCCAGCAGGATTTCTGCCGCCTCAAACATGCCTTGGCCCTTGTCGGCATCTTTGACAGACAAGAATGCGCAGCCTTTGCGTGGCAACGGGTTGCCCGCGCCCAACTGCGCCTTAAGGAAAGCGCGGGGGAAATCGCGGTCCCAGCCCATAACCTCGCCGGTAGAGCGCATTTCCGGTCCCAGCAGCGTGTCGACGCCGGGGAAGCGGGCGAAGGGCAGCACGGCCTCTTTGACCGAGAACCACGGCATGTTGGGGTCGGCCAGCGTCATCGGATCGCCCAGCGGCAGGGTGTCCTCATAGGCGGCGGAGGCGTCATAGGGCGCGCGCAGGGGGAAGTTGCTGAGCGGCTCACCAGCCATGATCCGTGCGGCGATGGAGGCGATTGCGCTGTCGGTCGCTTTGGCCACGAAGGGCACGGTGCGCGAGGCGCGGGGGTTGACCTCGATGAGGTAAATCTCGCCGTCTTTGACCGCGAATTGGATGTTCATCAGGCCGACGACGTTGAGCGCCAGCGCAAGTGCGCGGGTTTGCTTTTCAACTTCGGCGATGATTTCGCGCGGGAGGGAGTAGGGCGGCAGGGAGCAGGCGCTGTCGCCGGAGTGGACGCCGGCCTCTTCGATGTGCTGCATAATGCCTGCGACATGGACATCTTTGCCATCGCAGAGGGCGTCGACGTCTAGCTCCACAGCGCCCGAGAGGTAGCTGTCGAGCAGCACAGGGCTGTCGCCCGAGACGACCACGGCGTTGGTGATGTAGCGCTCAAGGCTGGCTTGGTCGCGCACGATCTCCATGGCGCGGCCACCCAGAACGTAGGAGGGGCGGATCACCAGCGGGAAGCCGATTTCCTTGGCGATTTCCATCGCTTCGGCGTCGGAATGGGCGATGCCGTTGTGCGGCTGCTTGAGGCCGAGGTTCAGCACAAGCTGCTGGAAACGCTCGCGGTCTTCGGCAAGGTCGATCATGTCGGGCGTGGTGCCGAGGATCGGGATGCCCGCCTCTTGCAGGCCATTGGCGAGCTTCAGTGGAGTCTGGCCGCCAAACTGGACGATTACGCCGTGCAGCGTGCCGTTTTCCTGCTCAACACGCAGGATTTCCATGACATGCTCAAAGGTCAGCGGCTCGAAGTACAGGCGATCCGAGGTGTCATAGTCGGTCGATACTGTCTCGGGGTTGCAGTTGACCATGATGGTCTCATAGCCCGCGTCGGTCAGCGCGTAGCAGGCGTGGCAGCAGCAGTAGTCAAATTCGATGCCTTGGCCGATGCGGTTGGGGCCACCGCCGAGGATGACGACCTTTTTGCGGTCCGACGGGCGCGCTTCGCATTCGGCTTCGCCCATGAGCGGGGTCTCATAGGTGGAGTACATGTAGGGCGTCTGCGCCTCGAACTCGGCCGCGCAGGTGTCGATGCGTTTGAAGACAGCTTTGACGCCGAGGGCGAGGCGGGCGTCGCGGACTGCGGCTTCGCGTTGGTCGGTCAAAATGGCGAGGCGGGCGTCGGTGAAGCCCATCATTTTGAGGTCGCGGAAGCTGTCGCTGTCTTCCGGCAAGCCATTCGTGCGGACGGCTTCTTCGGCCTCAATAATCTCGCGGATACGGGCGAGGAACCATGGGTCGAACATCGTGTGGGCGTGCAGATCTTCGTCCGCCATTCCGTGGCGCATAGCTTGGGCGATGGTGCGCATGCGGTCGGGGGTCTGGGCGGTGATCGCTTTTATAAGGGCGGCGCTGTTTTCCGGCGCGTCGTTTGGCAGATCGGCGTTGAAGCCGATGATCTTGACTTCGTCGAAGCCAGTAAGACCGGATTCCATCGACGCCAGCGCTTTTTGCAGGCTTTCATGGATGGTGCGGCCAATCGCCATGGCTTCGCCCACAGATTTCATCGCGGTGGTGAGATGAGGCTCGGCGCCGGGGAATTTCTCAAAGGCGAATTTCGGGATCTTGGTGACGACGTAGTCGATGGACGGCTCAAACGATGCGGGCGTGACGCCGGTGATGTCGTTGTCGAGCTCATCCAGCGTGAAGCCCACGGCGAGCTTTGCGGCGATCTTGGCGATGGGGAAGCCGGTCGCCTTGGACGCCAGCGCCGAGGAGCGCGAGACGCGCGGGTTCATTTCGATCACGACCATGCGGCCATCTGCGGGGTTCACGGCCCATTGCACGTTGGAGCCGCCGGTTTCCACGCCGATTTCGCGCAGCACGGCGATGGAGTGGTTGCGCATGATTTGGTATTCTTTGTCCGTCAGCGTCAGGGCCGGAGCCACGGTGATGCTGTCGCCGGTATGCACGCCCATTGGGTCGATGTTCTCAATCGCGCAGACGATGATCGCGTTATCGGCGGTGTCGCGCACCACTTCCATCTCGAACTCTTTCCAGCCGAGCAGGGACTCGTCGACGAGGATCTGCCCCATCGGCGAGGCGTCCATGCCCGAGCGGCAGAAGAATTCATAGTCTTCGCGGTTATAGGCCACGCCACCGCCGGTGCCGCCCATCGTGAACGCAGGGCGGATGATGGCGGGCAGGCCCACGTATTCCAGTGCCTCAAGTGCGAGGTTCACGCCTGCGGCGAGGTCTTTCTTGCCGTCCGCGCGTTTGGGGGCGGTGACGATGGTTGCCTTGGGGTTTTCGATGCCCAGACGGTCCATCGCGTCGCGGAACAGCTTGCGGTCTTCGGCCATCTCAATGGCTTCGCGCTTGGCGCCGATCATCTCAACGCCGAATTTTTCGAGCACGCCCATTTCTTCGAGCGCGAGCGAGGTGTTCAGGCCCGTCTGGCCGCCCATCGTGGGCAGCAGCGCGTCGGGGCGTTCTTTTTCGATGATCTTGGCAACGATCTCAGGCGTGATCGGCTCAATGTAGGTGGCATCGGCGAGGCCCGGATCGGTCATGATCGTGGCGGGGTTGGAGTTAACGAGGATGACGCGGTAGCCTTCCTCTTTCAGTGCCTTACAGGCCTGAGCGCCGGAATAGTCAAACTCGCAGGCTTGTCCGATGACAATCGGCCCCGCACCAATGATCATGATCGACTGGATGTCGGTACGTTTTGGCATGGCGGCCCCCTGTGCTTGAAAATTGTCCTGCCTTATAGGCAAGGCGGCTGTGGCTGCAAGGGGGAATGGCGTTGACGGCCTGAGAACGCGGGGTTGAGCGGTGACTTCTACCCATGGGGTGATGCTCTGGTCCGTCTATGCGGGAGTAGGAGGTACCTAGCTTGGCGTGTCCGCTCTTTCGGTATTCAGGAAGATGCGCAGCGTGGCTTCAAACTCTCGTGGTTTTTCGGCATGCAGCCAATGACCCGCGCCGGGGATCTTGGCAAAGCGCGCCTGCGGGAAGAGTTCCTTGATCGGACCTCGATGTTCGGCGCGGACATAGTCTGATGCGCCGCCGGATAGAAAAAGCGTCGGCCCGTCGAACTGGCCGCCGACACCTTCGGGCCAGCCGATGATCTTGGGCATCTCTGCTTCAAGCGCGTCAAGGTTCAAGCGCCAGCGTTTGCCGGGCACGTCAAGCGATTGGGTGAAAAAGCTTTGCAAGGCGCGCTCTACGCCGGCCTTGGCCAGCTGCGCCTCTGCGTCTGAGCGGCGCTCGATATGGGCCAGATCCACGCTGCGCATGGCGTCGATGAACATTTGCTGTGTGTGGCCATAGGGGACGGGCGCAATATCGGCGACAATCACGCGGCGCAGCAGCTCAGGACGGGTGAGTGCCAGCAGCATCACCGCCTTGCCGCCCATGGAGTGGCCGCAGATGTCCACTGGCCCACCCAGATGTTCGATGACCTCCGCGATGTCTTGGGCCATGTCGGGATAGCTGTGGCTGGCGTGATGCGGGCTGCTGCCGTGGTTGCGCATGTCCACGGTCACAACCCGGCGGTTATCGGAAAGACGTTTGGCAATCACGCCCCAATTGCGGCCAGAGCCATAAAGCCCGTGCACAATGATCAAGCTCGGATGGTCGGCGGCGGTGTCGCCATATTCAGTGTAATTTAACATGCGACTAAATTACGGTCATTGCAGCCCGGGGGCCAGAGCGATTAGATGCGGCCATGATCGACCGTCAAGAATTCAACACCCGCGCCGAGGCGCTGCGCCCCCTGTTTGAGGATAGGTTGCGCATCAAAACGCGTGATCTGCGTCAGGCCTTTCATCGGGCAGGCCGGGAATTGCCGCGCGGCATTCGGGGCGATGGGGCCCTGTTGGGCAAGACCGAACATCTGGTCGCCAACCCTCATATTGCACGTCAGCTAGAGGACGCGCCTGTTTGGGCTGCCTTCGACCGGGTGACGACACATCTGCGTGAAATCGATGGCAAAGCCCGACGGCGCGGTAAGATTCTGGATCGCTTGGCAGGAATTGCCTTTAACATCCTCGTGGTTTTCGTGGGGTTTGTGATCTGGCTGTGGTGGCGCGGATACGTCTAAGCCACCGCGCCGTTTGGCTCAGGACGGATCGTAGTCCGCATCCGCGACCTGCTCCATCCATTCAACGGCTCCGCCGACCTGTGCCTCTTGCATGGCGATATGGGTCATGGCGCTGTCAGGTGCGGCCCCGTGCCAGTGCTTCTCTCCCGGTTCAAACCAGACCACATCGCCTTTGTTGAGTGTCTGCACCGGGCTGCCTTCGGTCTGGGCGCGGCCTGTGCCTTCGGTCACGATCAGCGTCTGACCGAGCGGATGAGTATGCCACGCTGTGCGCGCACCGGGTTGAAAGGTCACCGTCACAGCGCGCAGTCGGGCAGGGGCCGGGGCCGAAATCAGCGGGGCCATTTCGACCTCGCCGGTGAAGTAATCTTCGGGGCCGGGCTCAGTGGGGCGGCTGCCTTGGGGGTGAATGATCATGTGGGTCTCCTTTGCAGGAGAATGTGGCGCGGGGCGGGGGGATCGGCAAGGGGGATGTCTAGCGATGATCGCCCGGAATCAAGGCGTTTTGCGCCGCCGGGCAGCGCCCGACCGCCCCATGGGCGGGCGCTTTTGCAGCCGGACGCGTCAGCTTGGGAGCACATCATGGTTGAGAAATTAAGCGGTAGGAACGCTCGTTGCGATGCCCACCCGCGGTCGGGCGCTGCCCTGCTGAAGGGCGCTTTGAGTCCGGGCACAGAAAAGCCCCCGCATCTCTGCGAGGGCCAAATGCCTTACAGGTTCGGATACATTGGGAAGCGCTCACACAGCGCTTCGACTTCGGCAGCCACTTTCGCCTCAACCTCGGCATTGCCTTCGGCACCATTCGCCGCAAGCCCATCAACCACTTCGATGATCCAATCCGCGATCTGGCGGAACTCGGCCTCACCGAAACCGCGTGTCGTGCCTGCGGGGGAGCCCAAACGGATGCCCGAGGTCACCATCGGCTTTTCGGGGTCAAACGGCACGCCGTTCTTGTTGCAGGTGATATGCGCGCGGCCCAGTGCCTTTTCGGTGTCGTTGCCTTTGACGCCCTTGGGGCGCAGATCGACCAGCACGACATGGGTGTCGGTGCCGTGGGTCACGGTATCAAGCCCACCTTTGATCAACTGATCCGACAGCGCCTGCGCGTTGGCGATGACCTGTTTGGCGTAGTCTTTGAAGCCGGGCTGCAACGCCTCGCCAAAGGCCACGGCCTTGGCCGCGATCACATGCATCAGGGGGCCGCCCTGAATGCCGGGGAAAATCGCCGAGTTGATCTTTTTCGAGATCGCTTCGTCGTTGGTCAGGATCATCCCGCCGCGCGGGCCACGCAGGGTTTTGTGGGTTGTGGTGGTGGCGACATGGGCATGCGGGAAGGGCGAGGGGTGTTCACCCGCTGCAACGAGGCCCGCGAAGTGCGCCATGTCGACCAGTAGGTAGGCCCCCACGCTGTCGGCAATCTCGCGCATTTTGGCAAAATCGATCTGGCGCGGAATGGCAGAGCCGCCGGCGATGATCATCTTGGGCTTATGCTCGGCTGCCAATTCGGCGACCTGATCATAGTCCAGCAGGTTGTCTTGCTTGCGCACGCCGTATTGCACGGCGTTGAACCACTTGCCGGATTGGTTCGGCTTGGCCCCGTGGGTCAAGTGACCGCCGGCATCAAGGCTCATGCCCAGAATGGTGTCGCCCGGTTGCAGCAGGGCGGTAAAGACACCCTGGTTCGCTTGGCTGCCGGAGTTCGGCTGCACGTTGGCGAACTGACAATCAAACAGCTTGCAGGCCCGCTCAATCGCGAGGTTCTCGGCCACATCAACATGCTCACAACCGCCATAGTACCGACGGCCCGGATAGCCTTCGGCGTATTTGTTGGTCATGATGCTGCCCTGTGCTTCAAGCACCGCAGCAGAGACGATGTTCTCGCTGGCGATCAGTTCGATCTCATCGCGCTGGCGGCCCAATTCATCGCCAATTGCGGCGGCAATCGCTGGGTCAGAATCTGCAAGAGATTTGGTGAAGAAATCGGACATCAGGGGATCCTCATTGGAGCTGGTTTCGCGTGTTGCCTATCGGAAACGCGGGCCGAGGTGAAGGCTGTAAACCGACCATGTGCAAGATATGTGCGTCAACACTGGTGGCGCGCGGAATAATGTGGTTGTTTTGGCCCCAAACGCCGATGATCGGAAACTTTGCCCCGAGTGAGCTTGCTGACATGTCCCTAAAGATCGCCTTTGTGGCCAGCCGCGCCACCGTGGCCCAGACAGCGCGTGCCGCCCTGATTGGCCGCTACGGCGATGTGCCTCTGCGTCAGGCGGATGTGATTGTGGCGCTGGGTGGTGACGGGTTCATGCTGCACACGTTGCACAGCACCCAAGAGATGGACGCGCCGGTCTATGGGATGAACCGGGGCACCATCGGCTTTTTGATGAACGCCTACCGCGAAGGTGACCTGCAAGCGCGTCTTGCCGCTGCCGAAGAGGCGGTGATTAACCCTTTGGTCATGCGTGCCACGCATATTGATGGGACCATCTCAACCGCGCTTGCGATCAATGAGGTGTCCTTGTTGCGCGCCGGGCCGCAGGCGGCCAAGTTGCGGATCACGATAGACGGGCGGCAACGGATGGAAGAGCTTGTCTGCGACGGCGCGCTGGTGGCAACGCCTGCGGGCTCCACCGCCTATAACTATTCCGCGCATGGTCCGATTTTGCCGATTGGGTCGGATGTGCTGGCCCTGACCCCTATCGCAGCCTTCCGCCCGCGTCGTTGGCGGGGGGCGTTGCTGCCCAAACGCGCCACGGTGCGTTTTGATGTGCAGGAGCCTGAAAAGCGCCCCGTTATGGCGGACGCCGACGGGCAGTCACACCGCAATGTGACGACCGTTGAAGTGGCCTCAGATCCCGGGATCACCCACCGCATCCTGTTTGATCCTGGACATGGGTTGGAAGAGCGGTTGATCTCTGAGCAATTCAATTAGGCTACGGGACGGGCTGACTGTTCCGCTGGCACCTTTCCGCTGCTGAGGATTGGCGCAGGAACCACGAACTTCCCGCCAGCGTTGTACTTGCAAGAGCGGGGCAATCCCGCATTTTCGCAGCCGATAAAAGGAGACCTGCTATGAATTGGGATCGTATCGAAGGCAATTGGAAACAGATGACCGGCGCCGTGAAGTCGCAATGGGGTGATCTGACGGACGACGAGATTACCGAAGCACGCGGCAACCGCGAGCAGCTGGTGGGCAAGATTCAAGAACGTTACGGCGTGGCCAAGGACGAGGCCGAGCGTCAGGTTGACGACTTTGCTGCAAAGCATTGAGTTCTTGACGATAGATCAGAAAAGGCGACCCCGAGGGGTCGCCTTTTTGCGTTTAAGTATGCGCTAAGGCATCAAGCTTCGTGCCAAGCGCGGTCGCCCTTGTCGTCTTTTACGCGTGTTGGGAGGCCAATGTCGTCCAGCAGACCAAACAGCGGCTTCGGGTCCAGCTCTTCCACATTAACCATCGTGCCCGTGTCATAAGCGCCTTCGGCGATCAGCATCGCAAAAGCGACCGGCGGCACGCCAGCGGTGTAGGAAATCCCTTGGCTGCCGACCTCGTTATAGGCGTCCTTGTGATCGGCGACGTTATAAACGAACACCTCAACCTCTTCGCCGTTCTTCACACCCTTCACCAGATCACCGATGCAGGTTTTGCCGGTGTAGTTTGGCGCAAGGCTCGACGGATCGGGCAGCACGGCTTTCACCACTTTCAACGGCACGACCTCTAGCCCCTCGGCAGTGGTCACCGGCTGCTCGGAAAGCAGACCGAGGTTCTGCAAAACGGTGAAGACATTGATGTAGTGATCGCCAAAGCCCATCCAGAAGCGCACATCGGCCTCGGGGTAGTTCGCGGCCAGCGAATGCACCTCATCATGGCCCGACATATAGGCCTTTTGCTTGCCGACGACGGGCAGATCCCATTCGCGGCCCACCTCGAACATCTTGTTTTCTTGCCATGCGCCTTCTTGCCAGCTGTAGACGGTGCCGGTGAATTCGCGGAAGTTGATTTCCGGGTCGAAGTTGGTCGAGAAATACTTGCCGTGATCGCCCGCATTGATGTCAACGATGTCGATGGATTTCACTTCGTCCATGAACTCATCAACCGCGAAACGGGCGAAGGCATTGACCATACCGGGATCGAAACCGGCGCCCAAGATCGCGGTCACACCTGCTTCGGCGCAGGCCTCGCGGCGCTTCCATTCATAGTTGCCATACCACGGCGGGGTTTCGCAGATTTTGGTCGGGTCTTCGTGGATCGCGGTGTCGATATAGGCAGCGCCGGTCTGGATGCAGGCCTCGAGCACGGTCATGTTTACGAAGGGCGAGCCGACGTTGATGACGATCTGGCAGCCGGTTTCCTTGATCAGGGCGGCCACGGCTTCGGTGTCCATCCCGTCGACTGCATGGGCCTTGAACACGCCGTCTTGTTTCATCGCGTTCTTCTCATGCACGCTGGCGATGATCGCCTCGCATTTAGAGACCGTGCGGCTGGCGATATGCAGATCGCCCAATTTGTCGTTATTCTGCGCGCATTTATGCGCCACAACCTGTGCGACGCCGCCCGCGCCGATGATAAGAACATTGCGTTTCATGTAGGGTACCTCTCTCAATGTCACGACAGAGCGGCGGCGAAATCGTCATAGTCGAAATCGCGCACCATTCGGGTGGTTCCGTCCAACTCGCGGATCGCGATGCTGGGCATCTTGACGCCGTTGAACCAGTTTTTCTTGACCATCGTGTAGCCAGCGGCATCCTGAAACGACAGCCGGTCGCCAGCTTTCAGCGGCGCGTCAAAGCGGAATTCGCCAAAGATATCGCCCGCAAGACAGGACTTGCCGCAGATCATCCATTCGTGGTCGCCCGTGTTGGGGGCGATCTTGGCCGGTTCGCGGTAGATCAACAGGTCGAGCATATGCGCCTCGATTGAGCTGTCGACGATGGCGAGGTTCTTGCCGTTGTGCATCGTGTCGAGCACGGTGACTTCCAGCGTGGCCGCCCCGGTGATCGCGGCCTCACCCGGCTCTAGATAGACCTGCACGCCGAAGGCTTCGGCAAAGGCTTTGAGGCGCAGCGCCAAATCATCAAGCGGGTAGTCAGCGCCCGTGAAATGAATGCCGCCACCAAGGCTGATCCAGTCCATCTTATGCAGCACGGCGCCAAAGCGGTCTTCGATCAGCGTTAGCATCTCGTCGAACCGCTCGAAGCTATCGTTCTCGCAGTTGTTGTGGAACATCAGCCCGCTAATCCGGTCCGCCACGGCGTCAATCTCTTCAGGGTCGTGCTCGCCCAGACGGCTGAAGGGCCGCGCGGGGTCGGCAAGGTCAAACTCCGAGGTCGAGACGCCGGGATTTGCCCGCAGGCCGCGGATGTGGCCCGAGGATTGGGTGTCGAACTTGTCGAGCTGGCCGATGGAATTGAAGATGATCTTGTCAGCGTGGCCCAGCACCTCGTCAATCTCGTGATCGGCATAGGCGACGGAATAGGCGTGGGTCTCTCCGGGGAATTTCTCGGCCCCGAGCCGCACCTCGTAAAGCGAAGAGGAGGTCGAACCGTCCATATACTCCGACATGAAATCGAAAACCGACCATGTGGCGAAGCACTTGAGCGCCAGCAGGCAACGGGCGCCCGAAAGCGCGCGAAGGCGGGCGATCTTCTCCATATTGTCGCGGAGATTGGCCTTGTCGATCAGGTAATAAGGTGTCTGCACGTCGAAAACCTTTCTGCGCGGCCGGAGTGCATGCTCCGGGAGGGAAAAGACCCACTGGATGTGCTGTCGTGGTTGGCCCCGCTGCGGGGCATTTCCGAGGGCGCTTCGCATATTTCGCGCAAGCAGCGCAATTGTAAAAAAACGCGCGGGCAGGCAAGCCCGTGCGTTTCCATGGGTGAGAGTTTAGCGCCAGACCTGCGAAGGTCCACCGCCCTGAGGTTGATTGATTAGCTCTGCGGGTAGCCGATGCCTTTCAGCGCCTCGCGGATTTCGTCCAAAATCGCCGGATCGTCGATGGTCGCAGGCGGCTTGAAGTCCTCTCCATCCGCGATTTTCACAATCGTCGCGCGGAGAATTTTGCCCGATCGGGTTTTGGGCAACCGGTCCACCACAACGGCCTGCTTAAAGGCGGAGACGGGGCCAATCTGCTCGCGCATTCGGGTGACGCATTCCGCGACGATCTCTTCATGCGGGCGGTCGACGCCTTTGGTGAGGCACAAAAAGCCCACGGGCGTCTGGCCCTTGAGGTCATCGCTAACCCCCACCACGGCGCATTCGGCCACATCGGGGTGGCCCGCCAAAACCTCTTCCATTGCGCCGGTCGACAGACGGTGGCCCGCGACGTTGATCACGTCATCGGTGCGCGCCATGATCCAGACATAGCCGTCCTCATCAATCCGGCCCGCATCGCCGGTCTCATAATAGCCGGGGAAGGTGTTCAGATAGGATTTGCGGAAGCGGTCTTCGGCGTTCCACAGGCCGGGCAGGGTGCCGGGGGGCAGGGGAAGCTTGATGGCGATGGCGCCCAACTCTCCGGCAGGCAGCGGCTGGCCGCGCTCATCCAAAATCTGCACGTCATAGCCCGGCATCGGCACGGTGGGGGAGCCGACCTTGACCGGCAGCGCCTCAAGCCCTGCGGGGTTGCCGACGATGGTATAGCCCGTTTCGGTCTGCCACCAATGATCGTAGACCGGTTTGCCCAGCTTTTCCTGCGCCCATTCGACGGTATCAGGGTCGGCCCGCTCACCCGCGAGATAAAGCGCACGCAGGCTCGACAGATCGTATTTCTTGATCTCCTCGCCCTTGGGGTCTTCGCGTTTCACAGCGCGGATCGCGGTGGGGGCGGTGAAAAAGCTCGACACGCCATGTTCTTCGATCACCCGCCAAAAGGTGCCTGCATCCGGCGTACCCACGGGCTTGCCTTCAAAGACGACAGTGGTGTTGCCGGCAATCAGCGGCGCGTAGCAGATGTAGCTGTGGCCCACGACCCAGCCCACGTCTGACGCGGCCCAGAACACCTCGCCCGGATTGACATTATAGATGTTCTTCATCGTCCAGTTCAGCGCCACCAGATGCCCCGCTGTCGGGCGCACCACGCCTTTGGGCGCGCCAGTGGTGCCGGAGGTGTAAAGAATATAGGCCGGGTGGTTCCCCTCAACGGGGACGCAAGGCGCGGGGCGCACGCCGTCTTGGGCGGCGTACCAATCAATGTCCCGTTCGGGGTTCAACTCACAGGGTTTTTGGCCGCGTTGCAGGATGATGCAGGTGTCGGGTTTGTGCGTGGCCTGTTCGATGGCGCCGTCCAGTAGGGGTTTGTAATCCACCACGCGCGACGGCTCGACCCCGCAGGAGGCGGCGATGATCGCCTTGGGTTTGCAATCGTCGATCCGCACCGCCAGTTCGCTGGAGGCAAAGCCGCCAAACACCACCGAATGGATCGCGCCGATACGCGCACAGGCCAACATCGCCTCCACCGCTTCGGGGACCATGGGCATATAGATCACCACGCGGTCGCCTTTTTCCACGCCCTGCGCCACCAGCGCCCCGGCGAGTGAGGCGACATGGGCCTGCAATTCGCTATAGGTCAGGGTAGATTTCTTGCCGGTGATTGGGCTGTCGTAGATGATCGCGACGCGCTTGCCGTTGCCCTGCTCCACATGGCGGTCCACGGCGTTGTAGCAGGTGTTTACACTGGCATCCGCGAACCATTCATAGATGTCATCGCCCCGGTCAAAAAGCGCCTGTTTCGGCGCGATGTCCCAGTCGATCGCCTCGGCCTGCTCTAACCAATAGGCTTCGGGGTCGGCCTTCCAACGGTCGTAGGTGTCGCGGTATCCCATGGTGATCCTCCTCTTATTGCGCGGGCGGGGCAAACCCGCGGGCCGGGTATAGCTGTACTGACGCGCAAATATTTCCAGCCACTCTGGCCGCTTAGAAAGAATTCAGCAAGCGGATCGCTATTGTTCCTGTCAGTTGTGGCGCGTCATGCTAAGTTGGCCTGAAACCCTGTTATCTTTGGAGCCTGCCCCCATGCGCCTCGCCCTTTCACTGCCCCTTGCTTCCTGTCTTGCCTTGGTTGCCGCGCTGCCAGCAGCGGCACAGGACCGTTCGTTCAACTTCGCCCTGCGCGGCGGGGTCGGGGCGGCACCGGATTATCCGGGCGCCAGCAGCTACCGCGCGACGCCGGATTTGTCCTTCACCTTCGGGTCACTGGAATGGGGCGGTCGTAAGATCGGCACCAACATCGGCGACGCGCCCAAAACCGGCTTCGGCTTTACCGGCGCATTCCGGTATGTGGGCGAGCGTGACACATCCGACTACCCCGAACTGGCGGGGCTTGAGGATATCGACGCGGCGGTCGAACTGGGCTTTGGCGTGGTCTACCGCGAAGTGAACTGGCAAGTCTTCGGTAAGGTGCGCCAAGGTTTTGGCGGGCATGAAGGCGTGACCGGTGACATTGGCGCAGACGTGATCTTCCGCCCCGATGAGCGTTGGACCATCACCGCAGGCCCACGTTTTAGCCTTGGCAATGACACCTATGCCGACACCTATTTCGGGGTTGATACCGCCACGCCGACACTGGCGGCCTATGAGGCGGATGGCGGCCTTTTGGGCGCGGGTGTTGAGGTGCAGGCGACCTACCGTTTGGATGACGCATGGGCACTTGAAGGGGCTGTGGCCTATCAACGTCTGCTGAACGATGCTGCCGATAGCCCGATCACCCAAGCTGGTTCGGACGATCAATGGACCATGCGCCTTGGCGTCAGCCGCGCGTTCAACTGGCGGTTCTAAGCGGCATTGCGCCGCCCTTTGGGGCGGCGCGTCGTTTGCGACATCATGGTCGAAAACGGATCAGCGTGGGCAGGGGTTTTTGTCATGATGAGGGCAGGCGCGGCATGATGCCAGCGCCCCTCGCATGACAAAGGGCCCGACCATGGGTGACAAGATCAGCAACAAGAAAAAGCAAGCCAAGGCGGCGGCAAAGCCAGCCTCCAAGGCCCCGTCCTCCGTCGCGGAGATCAAGTCCGCCACGCCCCGTAAATAAGCCTACGCCCGATCGCGCAACGCCGTCCCCTGATGGGGGCGGCGTTTTGCTTTGGGTTCAACCGTAATGCGCGACCGGGGTTCCCGCGATGGCGCCGACGTTGAGCAGCCCGCGCGCGGTGATTGAGGGCGAAACGATATGCGCCCGGTTGCCCATGCCCATCAGGATGGGTCCAACCTCAAGACCGTCGCCCTTCATCTTCAAGATGTTCCGCACGCCCGAGGCCGCATCGGCATGGGCAAAGACCAGCACATTCGCGGCCCCTTCCATCCGGTTGCAGGGCAAGAGCCGCCCGCGCAATTCCGCATCAAGCGCGGTGTCGATGTTCATCTCGCCTTCATAGCAGAAATCATGCTGGCCCGCGTCGAGGATTTGCAGCGCGGCGCGCAGACGCTTGCCTGACCCTTCGCCCTGATTGCCAAACTGGCTTTGCGAACAGAGTGCGACCTTCGGCTCAATCCCAAAGCGCCGCACGTGGCGGGCAGCACCAATGGCGATCTCGGCGATCTGTTCGGGAGAGGGGTGCAGATTCACCTGCGTATCGGCGATGAACAGTGGCCCGTCTTCGAGGATCATCATGCTTAACGCGCCATGCGGGCGGAAGCCGTCGCGTCCCAGCACCTGATTGACGTAGTTCAGGTGCCAGCCGAACTCGCCAAAGGTGCCGCAGATCAGGCTGTCGGCCTCGCCGCGATGCACCATGACCGCGCCGATGGCAGTGGTGTTGGTGCGCATCACCGCACGGGCAATGTCGGGGCTGACGCCACGGCGGCACATGAGGCTGTGATAGGTCTCCCAATAGTCGCGGTAGCGGGGGTCATTCTCGGGGTTCACCAGATCGACGTTCTGACCCAGCTGCAGGTTGAGCCCGGCCTTTTCGATGCGCCGTTCGATCACCTCGGGGCGGCCAATCAGAATGGGCCGTTCGACGGTTTCTTCGATGATCGCCTGTGCGGCGCGCAGCACGCGCTCGTCCTCGCCTTCGGCAAAGACCAGACGGCGCGGGGAGGAGCGGGCGGATTCGAACACCGGGCGCATGATCAGCGCGGATTTGAACACCGATCCGTCGAGTTTACGCTTATAGGCGTCGAGGTCTTCGATGGGCCGTGCGGCCACGCCCGTCTCCATCGCGGCCTTGGCCACAGCAGAGGACACGACCCCGATGAGGCGCGGATCGAAGGGTTTCGGGATCAGATAATCGGCGCCAAAGGTGAGCTGTTCGCCCTGATAGGCCGCCGCCGCTTCGGCGCTTGTCGTGGCGCGGGCGAGGGCGGCGATACCATCGATGCAGGCGATTTTCATCTCGTCGTTGATCGTTGTCGCCCCCACATCCAACGCGCCTCGGAAGATGAAGGGGAAGCAGAGGACGTTGTTGACCTGATTGGGAAAATCGCTGCGGCCTGTGGCAATGATTGCATCGGGGGCCACCGCGCGGGCCAGATCGGGTAGGATTTCGGGCGTCGGGTTGGCCAATGCGAAAATGATCGGGCGTTTGGCCATTTTCGCGACCATCTCGGGCAAGAGCACGCGGGGGCCGGAGAGGCCGAGGAAGAGGTCAGCATCGTCGATCACATCGTCCAGCGTGCGCAGATCGGACTTTTGCGCATACTCGGCCTTGATCGGGTTCATATCCTCGGTACGGCCCTCATAGACCAGACCGTTAATGTCACACAGCCAGACGTTCTCGCGCTTTACGCCCAGTTTCAGCAGCATGTTGAGGCAAGCGATGCCCGCCGCCCCGCCCCCGGTGGAGACGATCTTGATGTCCTCGAACCGTTTGCCTGCGACATGCAAAGCGTTCTTCACAGCAGCACCGACGACGATGGCAGTACCGTGCTGGTCATCGTGGAAAACGGGGATGTTCATCCGCTCGCGGCAGATACGCTCCACCGTGAAACAATCGGGGGCCTTGATGTCCTCAAGGTTGATCGCGCCGAAACTCGGCTCCATCGCGCAGACGATATCGGCCAGTTTTTCGGGGTCGGCTTGGTCCAGCTCAATGTCAAAACAGTCGATATTGGCGAACTTTTTGAAGAGCACGGCCTTGCCCTCCATCACCGGTTTGGAGGCCAGCGCGCCGATATTGCCGAGCCCCAACACAGCGGTGCCGTTGGTGACCACGGCAACAAGGTTCCCGCGCGAGGTGTAGCGGGCGGCGGTGTCGGGGTCTTTTTGAATTTCGATACAGGCCTCGGCCACACCGGGCGAATAGGCCCGTGCCAGATCGCGACCATTGGCCAGCGGCTTGGTCGCGCGGACCTCAAGCTTACCGGGCCGGGGGTGTTCGTGGTAATCCAATGCTGCTTGGCGCAAGTTGGGGGTGTCGGACATCGTTCATGCTTCTCCCGAATAATGGTTTAGCGTTAAACTATTTTTTGCGCGCAGGCAAAGCGGCATTTGGGCCCCTGGTTGAAGGGGGGTGACTTGGCGTCGTTCTTGCAGGCCATTGCGCTAGAGATATGAGGGACGGCTGGAATGACGCGCGGTTTTGCATCGCACAGGGCGGGGCAATTTTCTATAGTCCAAGAAAAAGGGAGATCATGATGAGCGATTTGCGCGAAGCGGCTGTGAAGGTGCGGGAAAATGCCCATGCGCCCTATTCGAATTTCAAGGTTGGTGCGGCACTCCGCACCGCCTCGGGTGCGGTGTTCAGCGGCTGCAATGTCGAAAACGTTGCCTTCCCACAGGGCACTTGTGCCGAGGCCGGGGCGATCGCCGCTATGGTCGCGGCAGGCGAGCGTGAGATTGCCGAGGTCTATGTCGTGGCAGGCAGCGACATGCCGGTAACGCCTTGCGGTGGCTGCCGCCAGAAACTGGCCGAGTTCTCGGGCGACTTGGTGTCGGTGACCATGGCGACAGTCGCAGGCAAAGAACAGAAAATGACCATGGGCGACCTACTGCCGGGGGCATTCGGCGCCGCCCATATGCAGGGTTAAGCCTATGAGCGCGCGGAATATTTTGGCGCGTCTGCGCCACGGCAAGGCGCTGGACGCCGAAGCCCTGTCTTGGATGGCGGGCGCGTTGGCTGACGGCTCGGTGAGCGACGCACAGGCCGGGGCTTTTGCCATGGGCATCTGCCTTAACGGCTTGGATGAGCAAGGCCGCGTGGCGCTGACGCTTGCGATGCGCGATTCGGGGCGGGTGCTGGCGTGGGACTTGGACGGCCCGGTGCTGGATAAACATTCCACCGGGGGTGTGGGCGATTGTGTGTCACTGATCCTTGCCCCGGCGCTGGCCGCGTGCGGAGCGTTCGTGCCGATGATTTCGGGCCGGGGCTTGGGTCACACGGGCGGCACGCTTGATAAGCTGGAGGCGATTCCCGGCGTTAGTACTCAGTTGGAAGAGGCGCAGTTTCGCGAGGTCGTGAGGACAGTCGGCTGCGCCATCGTCAGCGCCAGTGGCGACATCGCCCCAGCGGATCGGCGGCTTTACGCGGTGCGGGATGTGACATCGACGGTCGACTCGCTCGACCTGATCACCGCGTCGATCCTGTCCAAGAAACTCGCGGCGGGGCTGGATGGGTTGGTGCTGGACGTGAAAGTTGGCAGCGGCGCCTTCATGAAAGATTTGGCCGAGGCGCGCGCTTTGGCGCAAGCGCTGAGCGGCACCGCTACGGCGGCGGGTTGCCCGACCACGGCGGTCATCAGCGACATGAACCAGCCGCTGGTGCCAAGCCTTGGCAACGCGCTGGAAGTGGCCGAAGTCATGCGGGTGTTGACGGGGGCGAAGACCGGGCCGATCCTTGATGTGACAGTCGAGCTGGGGGGCGGCCTGCTTGCCAGTGGCGGTTTGGCGGCGGATGCGGAAGCGGGCGCGCAAGCGCTGCGCGCAGCAGTTGCCGATGGCCGTGCATTGGAGCATTTCGCGCGCATGCTAAGTGCGATGGGCGCGCCTGCAGATTTCGCTGAGACTTGGCACCGCGTCCTGCCCGAGGCTCCTGTGATCCGCGCTGTGCCTGCGCCGCGCGCCGGTTATGTCAACGCAATCGACGGGGCCGCGCTTGGCATGGCTGTCGTCAACCTTGGCGGAGGTCGCGTGGTTGAGGCGGATCGGATCGACCCGGCGGTCGGCCTCTCAGAAGTGCTGCGTCTGGGCGATGAGGTGCAGGCAGGTCAACCCTTGGCGATGATCCATGCGGCGCGGCCAGAGGCTGCGGATGCCGCCGAGGCGGCTGTACTGGCGGCGATCAGCTTGGGCGATGCGCCGGTCGCGGCACCGGATTTGATCTTTGAAAGGATCGGTTGATGGGACGTGCTTTTTTGGTCGTGATTGATTCCGTAGGTATCGGCGGTGCGCCGGATGCGGGGGATTTCTTTAACGGCGATCTGCCGGATAGCGGGGCCAATACGCTGGGCCATATCGCGCTGGCCTGTGCTGCGGGAAAGGCCGAGGAGGGCCGCAGTGGGCCGCTTACTTTGCCCAATCTCGACCGGTTGGGGCTGGGTGCTGCGCTGACGCTCGCCAGCGGGATGGAGGCACCGGGCTTGGGCGCCACGCCCGAGGGGCGATGGGGCGCGGCAACGGAAATCTCTCAGGGCAAGGATACCCCCTCGGGGCACTGGGAATTGGCCGGGTTGCCGGTGCCTTGGGCATGGCATTACTTCCCAGATGAGCACCCTGCCTTTCCGGCCGACCTAACGGAGGAGGTCGCGCGGCTGGCGGGAACGGAGGGCATTTTGGGGGACTGCCACGCCTCCGGCACGGCGATCATCGAACGGCTGGGGGCAGAGCATTGCGAGAGCGGCTGGCCGATTTGCTATACGTCCGCCGACAGCGTTTTCCAGATCGCAGCACATGAAGAAACCTTTGGCCTCGACCGTCTGCTGAAGCTTTGCGAAGACATCGCGCCGCGCTTGCATGAGATGAAGGTCGGCCGGGTGATCGCGCGGCCTTTCACCGGCAAGCCGGGCGCGTTTGAGCGCACTGCCAACCGCCGCGATTATGCCATCACGCCGCCGAAACCGGTGCTAACCAACTGGGTGCAAAACGCCGGGGGGCGTGTTTATGCGGTAGGCAAGATCGGCGACATCTTCACCATGCAGGGCATTGATGAGCTGCGCAAAGGCCCGGATGCGGTGCTGATGGGGCATTTGAATGATCTGATGAACGAGGCCGAAGAGGGCAGCCTGACATTTGCCAATTTCGTGGAGTTCGACAGCCTTTATGGCCACCGCCGCGATGTGTCGGGTTATGCCCGCGCGTTGGAGTGGTTCGACGCCGAGATCGGCAAGGTCATCGACGCGCTGCGCGACGGTGACATGCTGGTCGTCACAGCGGATCACGGCAACGATCCCACATGGTCGGGCAGCGATCACACACGCGAAAGGGTGCCGGTGCTGGTCGCCGGAACCGGGGCGGGGGAGCTGGGTCAGATTAGTTTTACCGATGTCGCGGCACTTGTTGCCGGGCATTTGGGGATAAAGGTGCCGGAGTAGCCGCGCAGCCTTTGCTTGCGAGCGAGGCACTTGTGCGGCTAGAAGCAAGGCAACTAAAGGAGCCTGCCGCATGACCGATATCCCCAACCACCTCACGATCGTCGACCACCCGCTGGTGCAGCACAAGCTGACCATCATGCGCGACAAGGACACGCCCACGGCGGTGTTCCGGCAATTGCTGCGCGAGATCAGCCAGCTTTTGGCCTATGAGGTCACGCGCGGTCTGCCGATGACGACCAAACGCATCGAAACCCCGATGCAAGAGATGGACGCGCCGACGCTAGACGGCAAAAAGCTGGCGCTGATCTCGATCCTGCGGGCGGGCAATGGTCTGATGGACGGTGTGCTGGAACTGATCCCGTCGGCACGGGTCGGATTTGTTGGTCTTTACCGGGACGAAGAAACGCTTCAGCCGGTGCAGTATTACTTCAAAGTGCCCGAAGGGCTGGATGACCGTCTGGTGATTGCCGTCGATCCGATGCTCGCCACTGGCAACTCCTCGGTTGCAGCAATTGATTTGCTGAAACAAGCGGGCGCCACGAATATCATCTTCCTATGTCTGCTTGCCTCGCCCGAAGGGGTGGCCACGATGAAGAAAGCGCATCCCGATGTGCGGATCGTCACGGCCTCGCTGGACGAAGCCCTGAACGAGAAGGGATATATCATTCCGGGTCTCGGCGATGCGGGTGACCGGATGTTTGGCACCAAGTGATCGGGTAAAATCAGCAATGTAGCGCGCGGTGCTTTACTCAGGCCGCGCGCTGATGCATCGTTCTACCAGATAGTGTGGGGGCATTAGATGACACTTACCAGAAGTATTGCCATGGCGATGATCGTCGCTGCTTTGGGCGTCGGCGGATCGCAGTCGCAGGCCCAAGACAGCCGCAGCCAGCCAGCAGAATTTCCGCCGTCCTCTTACAAGGGCAAGCAATATGTCGACAGCGCGGGATGTGTGTTTATCCGGGCAGGGATCGACGGCAATGTGTCATGGGTGCCGCGCATGAGCCGGGCACGAGATCAAGTTTGCGGCTTTCAGCCAACCGGTGGCGTGCAAACTGCAGCGGCGCCTGCGGCGAAGGTCGCAGTGGCTGAAAAGGTTGCGGTTGAGCCGACACCCGCCAAGCCAGCTCCGACCCGCGTGACCGAAGCATCGGCCGCCACTGCAAAAGCGCGCAAAGCGCCGGTGGCCCGCCCCGCACCGCAAAAGGTCGTGCGCCGGGTGGCCCCTGCGCCGGTACGCACCGCCGCGCCCGTCGTCGTGCGTCAAACCGCGCCGCGTCCTGTGCCCGTGGTGCCGAGCAAACCAGTCACCTTGGCGGCGCCTACATTTGAGGGCACAGCTTGCCCCGACGCGTCGCCCTTGTCCCAACGCTACATGCGGCGCGGTGATGGCTATAGCGTGCGCTGTGGCCCGCAGGCCGAACCTATCGTGACGGGCCGGTTTGCGCCCTCGAGCCCACAGCGCGGCACGGCACCGCAGCCCTACCGCAGCGCGGGTATGATGCCCGGCGTTGTCGCAGCACCCGCACGGATCGTGACGCCTGTTGCAGTCACTGCCCCGGTGGTCACCGCGCCGCCTGCCAAAGCCGTGGGCACCCAGACGCGGATCGTGCCGAAACATGTGGCGATCAACCGTTTGAACACCACCAATGTGAAAGTCCCACACGGCTATAAAAAGGTTTGGGAAGACGATCGTCTGAACCCGCACCGGGCCGAGCAGACCTTGGAAGGCCGCGCTGACATGCTGCTGGTCTGGACCCAGACCTTGCCGCGCCGTTTGGTGAACAAGGCGACCGGCGAAGACGTGACTGCCAAAGTGCCGCTGATTTACCCCTATCTTGATATCGAAACACAGCGTCGCAAACTGGGGCTGGTCAAGATTGTTGAGCGGGACGGCCAAGTGGTGAAACGCGTCGTGCGCTACCGCAATGCCGCGCCGGTGCATCGCGACGCCCGCCCGATCAAAGCAGAGCCGGTCTATTCCAGCCGGTCGACCCCTGTGCCACAGCCAAGCGCAAGCGCGGGTTACGTTCAGGTCGGTGTCTTTGGCAGCCCGGCCAATGCCCAACGCGCGGCACGCCAGATCGCCGGTATGGGCCTGCCTGCCCGCATCGGCAAACAGACACGCGGTGGCAAGACCTATCACAGCGTTCAGGCCGGTCCTATCGCGGGTGGGTCGGTTCAATCGGCGGTAAGCCAGCTGCGCCGGGCGGGATACCGCGACGCCTACCTGCGCCGCTGAGCGTATTGCGAAGACAACAAAGGCCAGCCGTGGTTCCCCCCGGCTGGCCTTTTGCGTTGTGCGGGTCGGTCAACCGCCGCAGATGTTTTGCAATCTCAGCCAATCAGCATCCGACAACAGCGGCGCGGTCAGCTTACCGCTCATCGGATCGCCTTCGATCAGGGGCAGGGTGGTTTCGCCCGTGATGTCGCGCGCATAGCCATAAGGGGTGCTGCGCAACTCAGCCTTGGCAAAGCGGGCCAGCTGCATGTCGACCTGCGGTTTGTTGGCAGCCGGGCGCAGCAGAAGTTGCTCAGCATAGGCATCAAGCGCCTCTGAGGAGATGTCGCCGGTGGTCAACAGTCGGAAGTTCTCACGCAGGCCAACCGCCTCTAGCAGCGCGCGCAAGGGGTCATGTTCTACCCGCAGGACATCTTCGGTCAACACATAGCCCGCGGCGACGTCTGGTTCTTCGTGATCTTCCAGCACCGCGCGGTCGAGCACGATAAGGCGTCCGGGCAGATGAAGGCTCGGACGGGTCATATCGGGCAGGATCGCCACGCGTCCCACCTCCAACCGCTTGGAGAGGCGTGACAGCGCCGCACTGCCCCCCGCGCTTTCGCAGGCAGGGCCAGAGACCCGTTCAAGCCGTTTCAGCAGCGCGGTGCCCAAGGAGGTGCGTTTGACGTCTGGGACCACTTTGATGGCGTGATCGCGCAGTGCGCCGGGCATCCAGAACACCGCGAGCGCGGCCACCACGGCCACAGATGCCGCCATGCCCATCCACCGCAGGCGGCCCGGTTTTGGGCGGCTGCGGTTGATTGCGCGGCGCAGCTTCTCGATGGCCTCGATCATCTGGGTCTCATCGTCGGGCAGTTCCAGCGTTTCACCCGGATCACCGTCAGGATGATAGAGCGCGGGCAGTTGCCCTGCGTTGGCCCGCTCGATCGCCGCAAGCGACCAATGGGTCAGCGCCTGATCCTTAAGATCACTGATCACCAGCGTCGCATCACCGATGGATACGATCACCTCGCGTCGCTGCGCTTCGGGCGTAGCGCGCCAAAGGCCCGTCGCTTCGAGCCGGGCGTATTTTGTCAAGGCGGTCATGGGGTTCTGCTGCGGGCCTGTCAATTTTCGCCACTCTACCACGCGCTGCGGGATCAGCAATGGGAGGTGACATAATGCGCCCCGACTTAGAGCGCTGCGGCCCGTTTTCGAAGTTCAAATTTCTGTATCTTCCCGGTGGAGGTTTTAGGCAACTCGCCAAAAATCACCCGTTTGGGGGTTTTGAACCCGGCAAGGCTTTCGCGGGTGAAGGCAATCAGCGCCTCTTCGGTGGCCTCTGACCCCGGTTTTATCTCAACAAAAGCGCAGGGCACCTCGCCCCATTTGTCATGCGGTTGCGCCACCACGGCGGCCAGATTAACCGCGTCGTGACCCATCAAGACGCCCTCAACCTCAACGCTTGAGATGTTCTCTCCACCAGAAATGATGATGTCCTTGGCCCGGTCAGAGATTTGGATATAGCCGTCGGGATGCTGCACCGCGATGTCGCCGGAGTGGAAATACCCGCCTGCAAAAGCCTCGGCCGTTGCTTCGGGGTTCTTGAGATAACCTTTCATCACCGCATTGCCCCGGATCATGATCTCACCCTGCGCTTTGCCATCGCGCGGGGTTTGGGACATCTCGGCGTCTGTGACGGTGATCTCCTCCATCATCGGCATGGCAATGCCTTGGCGCGCTTTGATCGCGGCGCGTTCGTTTTCTGACAGGGCGTCCCAATCGCTTTGCCAGAGGCATTCGGTGACATGGCCAAAGGTTTCGGTCAGCCCGTAGACTTGCGTGACGTTGAAGCCCAGTTTCTCGATCTTCGACAGGGTTGCGGGGGCGGGGGGCGCACCAGCGGTGAAGACTTCGACCGTATGATCGAAGGCGCGGCGGTCTTCCTGAGCAGCGTTGACCAACATGTTCAGCACGATCGGTGCGCCGCCGAAATGGGTGACGTCGTGATCGGCGATGGCGTCATAGATCGCCGCCGCCGTGATGTCGCGACAACAGACCAGCGTGCCGCCCAGCAGGGGCATCATCCACGTGTGGTTCCAGCCGTTGCAGTGAAACAGCGGCACGATCTGCATAAAGACCGGGCGCAGCACCATCTGCCATGAGACGACCGTGCCCATGGTCATTAGGTAGGCGCCGCGGTGGTGATAAACCACACCCTTGGGCCGCCCGGTGGTGCCAGAGGTATAGTTCAGCGCAAGGCTTTCCCACTCGTCGCTTGGCAAGATCCAATCGAAGGCGGGGTCGCCCTCGGACAGTAGGTCTTCGTAAAGCGGATGGCGGCCTGTGGGCGGGTGCCCCGCATCCGTGTCGGGCACTTCGACAATCGCAGGTGGCGGGCCATCCATGGCAGCGCAGGCGGCCTCGGCTAAAGCGATAAACTCGCTGTCGACCAGCAGCACAACCGCGCCGCCATGATCAAGGATGTAGGACACCGTGCCCACATCGAGCCGGATGTTGATGGTATTAAGCACCGCACCGCAGGCGGGTACGCCAAAATGCGCTTCGGCCTGTGCGGGCAGGTTGGGAATGAGCGTGGCCACGACATCGCCCGGAGCAACGCCCAACTTTACAAGCGCAGAGGCCAGCCGAGTGCAGCGGTCATGGTACTGCGCATAGGTGGCGTGGTGGTTGGCATAGATCACCGCCGTTTGGGTCGGAAAGACCTGTGCCGCGCGACGCAGATGTGACAGCGGCGTCAGCGGCACAAAGTTCGCCGCGCATTTATCCAGCCCGCGCTCGTCTGTCATCCACCCCATGCGACCCCTCCCAAGGCATTGGTTGCGATTTAGGGTTGAGTATTGCTGCTGAGGCGTGACTTTGCAAAGAGGGCAGGACGCGAAAAGGAGGATTGATGCAGGACGTAGCGGTAAAATCAGGCATGGCGGCGCTATGCGCGGTGGGCGGCATGGCGGCATTGGGGCTCACGGATAACTTTGTGCCCTATATTTCTGAGCGCGGCTCGCTCTGGCAGTTCCATTTTGTGCGCGGGATCATGGCGGTGGCGATCCTCGCGGTGTTGGCGGCTTTTGGCCTTGGCATATTGCGTCCGCTGCGGTTCTGGGCGGTGGTCGGACGAAGCCTTTTCCAGGCTGGGGCCATGTTGATCTATTTCGGCTGTCTGGCATTTTTGCCTATCGGCGTTGTGGTGGCGGGGCTGTTCACCTCGCCGCTGTTCGTGTTGATGATCTCGGCCCTGTTTCAGGGCAAACGCGTCGGGCGCTGGCGGTGGGGTGCCGTGGCCGTGGGCTTTGCCGGGGCGTTGATGGTGATCCGACCCGACCCGTCCGACCTTGATCCCGTGGCCTTTCTGCCGCTTCTGGCTGGGGTGCTCTATGCCATCGGTGCTGTGGCAACGCGGGCGTGGTGCGAGGGCGAAAGCACCATGGTCATGACCGCCGGGTTCTTTGGCATGTTGGCGGTGATGGGCGGGATTGGCATGCTGATCTTGCCGGGCGCCGAGGTGACGGGGGCGCAAGGCTTCGTCAGCCGCACATGGGGGCCGCTGGATGGGGCGATGTGGTTCTGGATCGCGGTACAGGCCGTGGGCTCGCTGGTGGGCATTGGGCTGTTGGTGCGCGGCTACCAATTGGGCGAGGCCGGGCATGTGGCGATCTTTGAGTATTCGTTGCTAATTTTCGCCAGTTTTTGGGCCTGGGTGCTTTGGGGGCAGACGGTCTCAGCGCTTGGCTTTGTTGGCATGGCATTGATCGCGCTGGCGGGCGCGGTGATTGCCCTGCGCAGCGATGAGCCTTCGACCCTGCGCGCGCCGGAGGCAGTAGAGTGATCATCAGCCGCGGCCGTCGCTACGCCTTTGTGCATATTCCTAAAACTGGGGGCACCTCGCTGGCCTTGGCGCTGGAGGGGCGGGCGATGAAGGACGATCTGATGCTGGGTGACACGCCCAAAGCGCTGAAACGGCGGCGGCGGTTGCAGGGGGGGCAGGCGGCGGGGCGGTTGTGGAAGCATTCCACGCTGGCAGATATCGACGGGCTGGTATCGGCGGAGGAGTTGGACGGGTTGTTCTGCTTCACGCTGGTGCGCAACCCGTGGGATCGGGTGGCAAGCTATTACCGCTGGCTGCGCGGGCAGGGGTTTGAGCATCCGGCGGTGCGTCTGGCCAAGGCGGAGGATTTTGCAGGGTTCCTGCGGCATCCGCAGACGCGTGCGAGTTTGCGGGCGTGGCATGCGCGGCGGTATATGGAGGACGCGGCGGGGCGGGAGCGCTGTGATTTGTATATCCGGTTGGAGCATTTTTCTGAGGATGCGCAGCCGTTGTTTGCGCATCTAGGGTTTGAATTGGAATTGCCACGGGTGAATGCTTCGGCTCGCGAGGAGGCGGCGGCTTACACGCCAGAGTTGCGCGATATCGTGGCCGAGGTCTGCGCCGAGGATATCGCACGGTTTGGCTACGTTTACGGCGGCCCCTAAGCCCGGAACCAAGCCGCAGGCGCCGGGCCATCGCCTGCCCGTCCCGGCGGGCTGGCGATTTGGTGAGGCTGGGTGCGACATTGAGAGCGCACATCATGGCCGAGACATAAAGTGGCATGAACGACCGTAATGATCGCCGACCCGCGGGCAGGCGATGACCCTTGTGGTCCCAATAAAAAGGGGCGCCGAAGCGCCCCGATCTATCAAGCTGCCTTTGTGGCATCCGGGTTGAACCGCCCGTAAAAGCTCTGCCCCTTGCTCGCCATCTCGCGCAGCAACTCCGGGCAAGCAAACCGCTCACCGAACTTCTCAGTCAACTGGTCGCAACGTTCCGCGGCATAGGGCGCGCCGATCATGTCGAGCCAGCTCAGCGGGCCACCGGACCAAGGCGCGAAGCCCCAGCCGAGGATCGCCCCAACGTCACCCTCGCGGATGTCCATCAGCACGCCTTCCTCAAGCGCCCGCACAGCTTCCAGTACTTGGCTGAAGAGCAGTCGGTGCTGCACCTCAATCAGATCGGGCTGCTGCTCGGCCACGGGATACTTGTCCCCCATGCCCTTCCACAGACCCTCGCGCTTGCCCTTGGCGTCATAGCTGTAGAAACCAGCGTTCGCCTTGCGGCCCAAACGGCCCTCGCTCTCCATCCAGAAGACCAGCGGGTCGATGTCATCGTTCGGATAGTCCGCACCCATCGCTGCCTTGGTCGCGCGGGCAATCTTGGCGCCGAGATCAATCGAGGTCTCGTCCATCAACTGCAACGGCCCCAGCGGCATGCCAACGAGCTTGGCGGCATTCTCGATCAACGCGGGCTCAACGCCCTCTTGGACCATGCGCACACCCTCGTTGATATAGGGGATGATGCAGCGGTTGGCGTAGAAGAAGCGCGCGTCGTTCACCACGATCGGCGTCTTGCGGATCTGGCGCACATAGTCGAGCGCCTTGGCCACGGCCCGGTCGCCGGTCTGCTTGCCCTTAATGATCTCTACCAGCAGCATCTTTTCAACGGGCGAGAAGAAGTGGATCCCGATGAACTGCTCCTGACGGCTCGACGCTTTCGCCAGATCGGTGATCGGCAGGGTCGAGGTGTTAGAGGCAAAGATGCAATCTTCGGGGATCACGGCTTCGACTTTCTGGGTCATCTCAGCCTTCACTTTGGGGTCTTCGAAAACGGCCTCAATGATTAGGTCACAGCCTTTCAGCGCATCCAGATCGGTGGTCGCAGTGATCAGGTTCAGCGCGGCCTCTTTCTTCTCCGCGGTCGATTTCTTCCGGGCGATGCCCTTGTCGAAATAGCTCGCGGAATAGGCTTTGCCCTTATCGGCGGCTTCCTGCGTCTGGTCGACCAGTACGACTTCGATGCCCGCTTGGGCCGACACCAGCGTGATGCCCGCACCCATCATGCCTGCACCCAGAACGCCCAGTTTCTTCACGCGCTGGTCCGGCACACCTTCAGGACGCACAGCACCCTTCTCCAACGCTTCTTTGTTGAGGAAGAGCGAGCGGATCATATTGCCCGAGGACGGGTTCATCAGAACATTGGTGAACCAGCGTGCTTCGATCTTGAGCGCCGTGTCGAAAGGCACCAGCGCACCTTCATAGACCGCCGAGAGCAACGCCTTGGCCGCCGGATAGACGCCCTGCGTCTTGCCGTTGACCATGGCCGAGGCACCCACAAAGGTCATGAAACCCGCCGGGTGATAAGGCGCACCGCCGGGCATCTTGTAGCCCTTGGCATCCCACGGTTTCACCAGATCGGCGTCTTTGGCGCCCAACACCCAGTCACGCGCGGCGGCCATCGGGTCATCGCTGACCTCATCCAAAATACCGGCTTTAACGGCAGCGTCGGGGCTGACCATCTTGCCTTCGAGCAGGAAGGGCGAGGCCGCCATCGCGCCAAGCTTGCGCACCATCCGCGTGGTGCCACCGGCACCCGGGAAAATCCCAACGAGGATTTCAGGCAAGCCGATGCGCGCCTTGGGATTGTTGGCGGCAAACGTCCGATGTGTGGCCAATGGTAGTTCCAACCCGATGCCCGCCGCCGTGCCGGGGATCACGCAGGCCACAGGCTTGCCGCCCTTGTTGGTCTTCGGGTCCATACCTGCGCGTTCGATCTTGCGCAGCAGGGCGTGCATTTTCATCGTGCCCTCGAACAGCCCCTTGGCCGGATCGTCGCCCGCATCGTCTTTCATCTTGGCCAGCAGGTTGAGGTCCATGCCGCCGGCAAAAGACCCTTCCTTGCCAGAGGTGATGATGATGCCCTTCACGGCGTCATCGGCCAGCGCATCGTCGATGTGCGTTTCCAGATCACGCAGCCCGTCAAAGGACATCACGTTCATGCTCTTGCCCGGCACGTCCCATGTGATGGTGGCGATGCCCTCGGCGTCTTTATTCAATGTAAAATCGGTCATTGGTCTCTCCCTCAAATGGGTTAGGGGCGCTGAAACGTGTAGCCAGCGAATTTTTCCAGCAGCGTCTCGATCAGGGCCAGCGTGGCTTCGGGGCCCGCGTCACAGTCATCGGCACTGAGCAGGATGCGTTTGGACTGGCCAAAGGCTTCGCGGTCAAAGCTGTCACTGGGATCGTCGCGGTGTTTGAAGAATAGGGCAGGGTCGGTGCTATAGAGCCGCACATAATCGCCACCGCGTTCGACCTTGATCTGCAGGTCCGGCGTGCCACGGGCCGCGGCAAGCGCCGCAACCGCGTGGAAAGGATGATCCGAGGCCATTAGACGCGCTCGATGATGGTTGCGGCACCCATGCCGGACGCGATGCAAAGCGTGGCGAGGCCCACTTCCTTGTCCGCGCGTTCCATCTCATCGAGCAGAATGCCGATGATCATCGCACCGGTGGCCCCCAGTGGGTGACCCATGGCAATGCCGCCGCCGTTCACGTTCACCTTGCTATCGTCCACGTCAAAGGCCTGCATGAAACGCATGACAACGGCGGCAAAGGCTTCGTTGACCTCGAACAGATCAATGTCACCGATATTCATGCCGTTGTCCTTGAGGATTTTCTCGGTCACCGGGACCGGGCCGGTCAGCATGATGGTCGGGTCGGTGCCGATCTTGGCCGTGGCGCGGATGCGGGCGCGGGGCTTCAGACCGTGTTTTTCACCAAACTCCTTGTTGCCGATCAACACGGCAGCGGCCCCATCAACGATGCCGGACGAGTTGCCGGCGTGGTGGATATGGTTGATCCGCTCCAGATGCGGGTATTTCATCAGCGCAATTTTGTCGAAGCCGGGCATGACTTCACCCATCTGCTGGAACGCCGGGTTCAAGCCGCCAAGCGACTGCATATCGGTTTGCGGGCGCATGTATTCGTCACGGTCCAAAATCGCGAGGCCGTTCTGATCGCGCACGGTGATCACGGATTTGTCAAAGCGGCCCTCTTCCCAAGCCCGCGCCGCGCGCTGCTGAGACTGCATGGCCAATTGATCCGCCTCATCGCGGGTGAAGCCGAACTCGGTCGCGATAATGTCCGCCGAGATGCCCTGCGGGACGAAGTATTTCTCCATCGCCAGCGTTGGGTCTACGGCAATCGCCGCACCATCAGCGCCCATGGCCACGCGGCCCATCATCTCGACCCCGCCCGCGATATAGCCGTCACCCGCGCCGCCTCTGACTTGGTTGGCGGCAAGGTTCACAGCTTCCATACCAGAGGCGCAGAAACGGTTGATCGCCAAACCGGGGATGCGCTCATCTAGGTCCGAGGCCAGCACGGCAGAGCGGGCCAGACAGCCGCCCTGTTCCATGACTTGGGTCACATTGCCCCAGATCACATCCTCAACAGCGTGACCTTCAAGGTTGTTGCGCTCCTTGAGGGCATTCAGCGTCAAGGCCGAGAGGCGCAGCGACGTGACTTCGTGCAGCGCGCCGTCCTTGCGGCCTTTGCCACGGGGGGTGCGCAGGGCGTCGTAGATATAAGCGTCTTGGGTCATGTTCATGTCCTCCGGGATCAAGCGCGGTCAGCAGGGCTGCCGGGCATCAGGTCGTATGGGGCTTTCCAGCCCGGTGTTTCACTCAGACGCGTGAGCCACGCGTCGATATGCGGCCAGTCGCTACGGTCGAAGCCGAAAGGTTCGGGGTAATAAAGATACCCGCAACAGCTCAGGTCCGCGTTGGTTAATTCGTCGCCCACGATCCAGTCGCGGCCATCGAGATGATCGTTCAGCACTGCGTAGGCTGCCTTAAGCCGTCCTTGGCTAAAGGCGATGACCTCTGCAGGGCGTTTGTCCTCGGGTAGAAAGTTCATCAAAAAACGAGTCATCCCGGCCACGCCACTAAGCTTGTGGTTATCCCATAGCACCCACCGCAGGATTTCACGCCGTTCCGTCGCGTCGCGCCCGCCGAATTTTCCTGACTTTTCCGCTACGTAATCCTGAATTACACCCGATTGGGTTAGGCGCAGATCACCGTCGACCATCACTGGCGCTTCGCCCATATTATTGATCTCTGCGCGGTAATCAGGCTGGCGCGTCTGGCCGCCGAAGAAATCTACCTTCACCGGCTCCCAGTCTAGTCCTGAGAGTTCCAAAGCGAGCGCAGCTTTGTAGGCATTACCGGATTCACCAAAGCAATAGAGCTGAATGGTCACGTTGTTCTCCTCCTCATTCTGTTGGCGCCCGCTGCACATTCGGACGGTATTTTTAAAAGGATGAAGGGGGCAGAGTGGGCCATATCTTCATCCTTTCTTAAATACCTCTGCGCGGCGGTCGGGCCCTGGCGCGCGGTTAAAGGCTGCGCGCGATCAGTTCCTTCATGATCTCATTGGTGCCACCATAGATCCGTTGCACCCGCGCGTCGGCCCACATTTCACCAACGGCATATTCCTGCATGAAGCCGTAGCCGCCGTGCAGTTGCAAGCACGCATCGAGCACTTCGCCTTGGGTGTCGGTGAGCCAATATTTCTGCATCGCGGCTTTATCGACGGTCAACTCGCCGCGCAGGTGCTCGCTGATGCATTCGTCGAGGAATGCCCGCGACACGGCGGTCTTGGTTTTGACCTCGGCCAATTGGAAGCGGGTGTTCTGAAACTGAGTCAGCGGGCCGCCGAAGGCTTCGCGCTCTTTGCAGTAGGCGATCGTGCGGGCCACGGCGCCTTCCATCGCTCCCACCGCGCCGCAGCCGATGATCAGCCGTTCTTGGGGAAGTTGCTTCATCATCTGGTAGAAGCCTTGGCCTTCTTCTTGGCCGAGGATGTTTTCGGGCGCAATTTCGACGTTGTCGAAGAACAGTTCCGAGGTGTCCGCCGCGGGCAGGCCGATCTTGTCGAGGTTGCGGCCGCGTTGAAAACCCTGTGCGCCGCCGGTTTCGACGACGACGAGCGAGACGCCTTTGGAGCCTTCCTTGGGATCGGTCTTGGCGGCGACAATGATTAGGTTTGCGTGTTGGCCGTTTGTGATGAAAGTTTTTTGGCCCGACAGTTTATACGCATTGCCGTCGCGCACGGCCTTGGTCTTGATCCGCTGCACGTCAGAGCCGGTGGAGGGTTCGGTCATCGCGAGTGCGCCGACAAGCTCGCCCGAAACCATCTTGGGCAGCCAGCGTTTCTTCTGGTCTTCGGTGCCATAGGCGAGGATGTAATGCGCCACGATGCCGGAATGGATGCCGTGGCCCCAAGAGGCGAGGTTGGCGCGGGAGCCTTCGATTAGGATCGCGGCTTCGTGGCCAAAATCACCACCGGCGCCGCCGTATTCTTCGGGCACTGAGGGGCAAAGCAGGCCGAGCTCACCGGCTTGGACCCATGTCTCGCGGTCCATCTGGCCTTGCTTGCGCCATTTCTCGAATTTGGGCGCCCATTCGGTGTTGATGAACTGCGCCGTCATATCGGCGATCATCTGGTGTTCATCGGTCATCCATGTGGATGTTTTGTTCTGCATCTTCTGGCCCCCTCCCCAAGGGTTCAGCGTTTGCGGGCATCCAGTTCAGCGTTGAACAGGCGCAGCCGCGCGGTCAGGTTTTCTTCGTTCATGACCGAGTTGAAATTCTCGAACAGGAACGACAGTGCTTCCCCTTCATCAAGACCTGCATCCGTGCTGAACTTCTTGAGCCTGCGGTAGCCTTCTTCGGTCATAGCGACGGGGAAGCGGCGGGTCAGGCGGAAGCGTTTGGGCATGGTCTCTCCGGGTGTTGGGCAGGGTGGGGGCGTACCCCCACCACCCGTTTTAGAAGTTTGCGGCCTCCAGCGCCATGACTGTGTCCGCGCCCGATTGGATGCGGGTCAGGTGCAGGGCCGTGGCGGGCAGTTGCCGTGCCATATAGTAGCGCCCGGTTGCGAGTTTCGTCTCGTAGAACGTGGCGTCGCCGCTGCCGGTCTTGAGGGCTTCTTTCGCAGCCAAACCCATTTTGGCCCACATCAGGCCCAAGCAGACATGGCCGAACATATGCATGAAGTCATTGGAGCCCGCGAGCGCGTTGTTGGGGTTCTTCATGCCGTTCTGCATGAAGTACATGCCCGCCGATTGCAGGTCTTTGCTCGCTGCTTTCAATGGGTCAAGGAAGGCCGCGTCGAACTCGGCGTCTTGGCCTGCGTTGTCTTTAATGAAGCCTTTGACCAGATCGAAGAAGGCCATGACGTGTTTGCCGCCGTCTTGGGCCAGTTTGCGACCCACGAGGTCCAGCGCCTGCACGCCGTTGGCGCCTTCGTAGATCTGGGCGATCCGGGCGTCGCGGGTGAACTGGGACATGCCCCATTCTTCGATATAGCCGTGGCCGCCGTAGACCTGCTGGGCCTTCACGGTCATGTCGTAGCCTTGATCGGTCAGGAAACCCTTGATGACAGGCGTTAGCAGCGACACCAGACCGTCGGCGTCTTTGTCATCGGCGCGGTGGGCGGCGTCGATCATCGTCGCACCCCAGAGGATGAAGGCGCGGGCGGCTTCGACAAAGCTTTTCTGGTCCATCAGAGAACGGCGGATGTCGGGGTGTACGATCAGCGGGTCAGCCGCTTTTTCGGGCGCCACGGCACCGGTCACGGCGCGGCCTTGCAGGCGATCGTTGGCGTAGATCACCGCGTTTTGGTAGGCGACTTCTGCCTGTGCCAGACCCTGCATGCCGACGCCGACGCGGGCCTCATTCATCATGGTGAACATAGCGCGCATGCCTTTGTGCTCGGTCCCCAGCAGGTAGCCGGTGGCACCGTCGTAGTTCATCACGCAGGTTGAGTTGCCGTGGATGCCCATTTTTTCCTCAATGGAGCCGACGGAGACGCCGTTGCGCTCGCCAAGGCTACCGTCTTCCTTGACCATGAACTTCGGCACGATGAAGAGCGACACGCCCTTGATGCCCTCAGGCCCACCTTCGATCTTGGCCAGCACCAGATGGATGATGTTGTCGGCCATGTCGTGTTCGCCCGAGGAGATGAAGATCTTCTGGCCGGAGATTTTGTAGCTGCCGTCGTCCTGTGGGACTGCTTTGGTGCGCATCAGGCCCAGATCGGTGCCGCAATGCGGCTCGGTCAGGTTCATGGTACCGGTCCATTCGCAGGAGACCATCTTGGGCAGATAGGTGTCTTTCTGTGCGTCGGTGCCATGGGCGAGGATCGCGGAGGCCGCGCCGTGGGTCAGGCCTTGGTACATGGTAAAGGCTTGGTTCGCGGCAGAGAACATCTCGCCGACGGCGGTGCCGATGACATAAGGCATGTTCTGCCCGCCGTATTGCTCGGGCATGTCGAGACCGGGCCAGCCACCTTCTTTGACCTTCTCAAAGGCTTCTTTGAAACCCTTGGGCGTATAGACCACACCATTTTCCAGACGGCAGCCTTCCTTGTCGCCCACGGCGTTCAGCGGAGCGAGGACTTCGGAGGTCAGCTTGCCCGCTTCGTCAAGGATGGCGGCGGTGAAATCAGGCTCCAGCTCATCATAGCCGGGTGTCTTGCTTTCGGTGACTTTCAGCACGTCATGCAGAACGAATTGCAGGTCTTTGGTGGGGGCTGTGTAGCTGGGCATCTATGCTCTCCGGGTGGTCTTTTTATGGGTGTTAATAATTATTCGGCGGCGCGGCGCGGTTGGTTCATGGAGGCGATCATCTTTTCCCCCCATTTTAACTGGTCTTTGAGGTCGTCGATGGCCTCGTTCAGCTCTTCGCGGCGCAATTCTAGATCGGCCAATCGGGCGCGGGCCACGTCATAAGCGGCGGCGATTTGAGTCTGCTGTTGGTCGCCCATGTGGTATAGGTCGAGCAACTGGCGAATTTCTTCGAGGCTGAACCCAAAACGTTTGCCGCGCAGGATCAGCTTGAGCCGGGCGCGATCGCTTTTGGTGAACAGCCGTTTCTGACCTTCCCGCAGCGGGAAGAGCAACTCTTTCGCCTCATAGAAGCGCAGGGTGCGGGGGGTCACTTCAAAGGCGTCGCACATCTGGCGAATGGTCAGCGTGTCGGCGGTCATCTCATCACTCTCCAATGGTCGTTTCAGGACTTTAGGTGGGGACTGGCGTTTCTGTTACAACGGAAGCTGACGTTGACGTAAGCGATACGTTGCGTCACTTTGTGCGCGAGGGAACGACCGTTTGGTTTGACATGCGCTGCGGGGGCGGGCTGTCCGCTCCACGGCGCTGGGCATCGGAGTGGACGGGAGATGATCGACCTCAATCAACATAGTCCCAAAACGCTGGATGAGCTGGTTCAGTGTTGTCAGGACGCTATGACCGCAGCGAGCCTATTGGCTTGTGGGCTGGCCTATTATCAACCGCATGGGATCGATTTGGTGAGCTATCATGGCGATAGCACAGGCGCGCCGGCAATCCTCTATCGGTATGAGGCGACGGGTGCGGAGACGCCCCGGTGGCATTCGCGGTTCTTGGACGTAGAGACGCTACGCGAAAGCCCTGTCGAAGCCATAGCCCGACAGCAGGTTCTGCCAGTCTATTGGTCAGCCGTGTCCAAAGAAGCCCGCCTTACCCGCGCTGAGCGTGCATATATGGACAGGCTGCTGGGGCGGTATCCAAATGACGGCATTTCCCTAAAGGTCCACGGCCCTGGCGGAGATTCTGCCGTCGTGGGGTTGGGATTTGCGGCGAAACAGGCGCGTTTGTCATCAATTGCGCTCTATAAACTTCTTTGTGCCGCCCAGATTGCGCACCTGCGGTATTGCGCTTTGGCCGAGAGCCAATCGCCCCGTGATTTTGGCCTCTCTCCGCGTGAAGTTGAGGTGTTGGAGTGGATTGCTACCGGCAAAAGCAACGGTGTCATCGCTGAAATACTTGGGATTTCGCCGCATACGGTGGATACGATCGTGCGCCGAATTTTTGCCAAGCTCGACGTGAACGATCGTACCACCGCAGCCATTCGGGGGCTGGGGGCAGGACTGCTGCGCCGTCCAAAAGACAATGCGCCGTAACGGGTACCATAATAGCATGCTGTGCTGTCGCGTGACTGCGTGACATGACCCCGGCGGGGGCGCTCTGTAGGTCAGGGAACTTGACCTAGAAAGGCGTGAGGTATGTCGGACGAAAACGAGAAGACAGGCACAGGTAACGGGACTGGAAACGGTTCTGACCAAAAGACGCGCCAACGTGTGGTCACGGACCTCAAAGCCGCGTCGGAGATCATTGAGAATAGCGCCTTTGATCTGGCCGGAGCCGCAAACCCAGATACGGTGTCTGACCTCATTCGTATTGCCGCTGATTTGCAAATGCTCATCAGGCAACTGTCTCAGCGCAGCAGTCACTGAACTCTCGCAGGAGGGCGGGGGTTAGCCTTGGCCCGATCCGATTGCTGCGGCGGTGTCATCACGCAGCTTTTGCAATTCTGCCATCGCTTCGTCCAACTGACGGCGTTGCTCGGCCAATTCTGACAGTTGTCCATCCGCCATAGTCACCCACGCGCGCATCTGTGCCTCTGTGCCCTCTTTTTCGTAGATCAACAGCCACTGGCGGATGTCTTCCAGCGCAAAGCCAAACTTGCGGCCGCGTAGGATCAGCTTCATCCGCGCGCGTTCGCGCGGGCCATAGAAACGAGAGCGCCCTTCGCGGTGCGGCTGTAGCAATTCGATATATTCGTAATAGCGCAAGGTGCGTGGCGTCACGTCGAATGCGGCGCACATCTCTTTGAATGTCAGGCGTTCATCGTCCAAAGTGTTTTCCCCCTTCAGGCAAACTATTGTCAGCCGCGGGGATGCGCAACAGGTGGTCTTGCCCTTTCGCTATCCCCCCGTGATAAAGGTCGAAATCAGATACACGAGGTCGAGCCGCATGTCGGACAAGTTGAAGATGGCACGACAGTTCATTCAAGCGTTGCCCCATTCTATGGCGCTTGGGATGGAGCTGCAGGAGCTGGGTGACGGCTCTGCCGAGATCACGATGCCCTATGATGAAAAACTCATCGGCGACCCGAAGACTGGCGTGATCAGCGGTGGGGCGGTCTCGGCCTTGATGGACACCTGTTGTGGGGCGGCAGTGATGAGCCATCCCAGCAATCCCGCCGCGACTGCGACGATGGATTTGCGCATTGAATACCTGCGCGCGGCAAAGCCCGGGCAGACGATCACGACCCGCGCGACCTGCTATCACGTCACCCGCTCGGTCGCCTTTGTGCGCGCCACGGCGACTGATGAAGATGCCGAAAACCTTGTCGCCACGGCCACCGGAACCTTCACCGTGGAGGGCCACAAATGACCAAACACCGCAAGCCAGAGCCAGTACAGGTCGTCAAACAGCGCCGCGACGGGGTGCTGCGCGCCATGGTCGAAGGCGTGCCCTATATCCGCTTTCTTGGTATCGAGTTTGAGCGCCGGGGCGATGAGCTGACTGGGGTCATGCCCTTTTCCGAGCAGTTGATCGGCAACCCTATCTTGCCCGCCCTGCATGGCGGGGCGACGGCAGCTTTCCTTGAGGTCACGGCGATCATCACGCTGAGCTGGGGGTTGATCTGGGAAGACATGGAAAGCGGCGCGCTTGATCTGGATAATCTGGACAGTGACCACCTGCCACGGCTGCCAAAGACGATTGATTTCACAGTGGACTATCTGCGCACCGGTCTGCCGCGCGACGCTTATGCGCGGGCGCGGATTAACCGCTCGGGCCGGCGCTATGCCTCGGTTCATGTTGAGGCGTGGCAGGACAACCGCAGCCGTATATTTGCACAGGCCACCGGCCATTTCCTAATGCCGCAACGGCGTGGCTGAGGCCGGCGCAGAGGCCGAGCCGCTCACCGACGCTGAAGTGCGCGCGGTTGAGCGTGGCACACTGGCCGCGCGTGATGTGGTGACCCATCGCCGGGTGCTGAAGATTGCCCTGCCCATCGTGATTTCTAACGCCACCGTGCCGATCCTCGGCGCGGTTGATACGGGCGTGGTGGGGCAGCTGGGCGCAGCGGCCCCGATTGGCGCGGTGGGGCTAGGGGCGATTATCCTCTCGGCGCTGTACTGGATTTTCGGCTTCTTGCGCATGGGCACTGTCGGGCTGACTGCTCAGGCGGCGGGCAATGGCGATGACGGGGAAGTCGCGGCTCTGCTGACGCGCGGTCTGCTGATCGGCGCGGGTGCGGGGCTCGTGCTCATGGCATTACAATTGCCGCTCTTCTGGGCCTCCTTTCAGGTCGCCCCGGCCTCTGCCGAAGTTGAAGGGCTGGCGCGGCAGTATATGGCGATCCGCATCTGGTCTGCGCCCGCCGCCATTTCGATCTATGCGATCACCGGCTGGCTGATTGCCCAAGAACGCAGCCGCGCGGTGCTGGTGTTGCAGGTCTGGATGAACGGGCTGAACATCCTGCTTGATCTGTGGTTTGTGCTGGGCCTCGGCTGGGGTGTCGAAGGCGTCGCAATTGCTACCTTCCTTGCGGAATGGAGCGGGGCGGCATTAGGGCTGTGGTTCTGCCGCGCGGCCTTTGCCGGGGTGGCCTGGCGCGACTGGGTGCAGGTCTTTGACGGGCCGCGCTGGAAACGGATGATGCAGGTGAACACTGACATCCTGATCCGCTCGCTGCTGTTGCAGGCGATCTTTGTCTCGTTCCTTTTCATGGGGTCGGGCTTGGGCGATGTGACGCTAGCCGCCAATCAGGTGCTGCTGCAATTCCTGATGATCACCGCTTACGGCCTTGATGGTTTCGCCTTTGCCGCCGAAGCGATCGTAGGCCGGGCGTTTGGTGCGGGCCAGCGCGAAGTGCTGCGGCGCGGGGCGCTACTGACCTCGGGCTGGGCGCTGTTGGTGAGTGCTGTGATGGCCGTGGCCTTTGCGGTTGGCGGTGGCCTAATCATCGACTTGATGGCCAAAGCGTCCGACGTGCAGGACCTCGCGCGGGTCTATTTGCCCTATATGGTTGCGGCTCCGCTGCTGGGCTGTGCGGCCTTCATGCTCGATGGGATCTTCATCGGCGCCACCCGCTCGCGCGATATGCGCAACATGATGCTGGTGTCGTTCTTGATCTATGTCGCCGTAGCGTTGCTGTTGGTGCCGACTCTGGGCAACCACGGGCTGTGGATTTCGCTGCTGGTGTCCTTCGTGGTGCGGGGCGTCACATTGGGGCTGCGCTATCCGGCGTTGGAGCGCGCGGCGGGTTAGAGCAGCACCCGTACCGCTTCGGGCGGGCGGCCAATCACGGCGCGACCTTGGGCAAAGGCGATGGGGCGTTCGATCAGGATCGGATGGGCGGCCATCGCATTAAGCAACATATCATCAGAGCTGTCCTTGGTCAGGTTCAACTCTTTAAAGACCTTTTCGCCCGTCCGGAGCATCTCGATAGCGCGCAGGCCGAGAGTGTCGCGGGCGGCCACGATCTCATCCCGTGTCGGCGCGTCTTCGAGATAGCGGCGGACGGTCACGGGCGCTCCGGCTTCTTCAATCAACGCCAAGGTCTGGCGGGACTTTGAGCAGCGCGGGTTGTGCCACAGGGTGATCATAGCCAGTCCTCACGCTTGCTGCCCACAGCTTCGGCCACAGTGGCAAAGCCATCGCGGGCGAGCAGCGTCTCCAGCCCGGAGGTAATCTCACGCACCAGTCCAAGGCCGCCAAACACCAGCGCCGTATAGAGTTGCAGCGCCGAGGCACCTGCGCAGATCTTGGCATAGGCGGTTTCGGCGTCTGATACGCCACCGACGCCAATCAGCGGGATGTCGGTCAGCCCGGCGAGCCGTGCCAGAACGCGGGTCGAGCGCTCAAACAGCGGTGCGCCGGAAAGGCCACCGGCCTCGCTCGCGTGGGCGCTGGCAAGGCCGGTCCGGTCGAGTGTCGTATTGGTCGCGATAATGGCAGCGACGCCCGAATTTTGGGCGACCTCGGCCACGTCCTCAATCTCTGCCGGGCTGAGATCGGGGGCGATTTTCAGAAACACGGGCGTCGCACCGCGCACCTCCATCACCCCTTCGAGCAGGGCCGACAGCGCCGCTTTGCCCTGAAGGTCGCGCAGCTTCTCGGTATTGGGAGAGGAGACGTTCACCGTTGCGAAATCGACGTGATTGCGCGCGGCGGTCATCACGCGGGCGAAGTCGGCGGCGCGGTCGGGGCTGGTCTTGTTCGCGCCAAGGTTCAGCCCCACCGGAACGCCAGCACCGCGCCGCGAAAGCCGCGCGCAGATCGCCTCCATCCCGTCGTTGTTAAAGCCAAAACGGTTGATCGCCGCGCGGTCTTCGGTCAGGCGAAACAGACGCGGACGTGGGTTGCCGGGTTGGGGCAGGGGCGTGGCAGCCCCCACTTCGATAAAGCCAAATCCAGCCCGGCTGAGCGGAGCCACGGCGGTCGCGTTTTTGTCAAAGCCCGCCGCCAGCCCGACGGGGTTCGGCAGATCAAGCCCGGCGATCGTTGTGTGCAAACGTGCAGAGGTCTGAGGGCCGGGGGACGGGGCCAGACCCGACCGCAAGGCCCGGATCGCCAAACCATGGGCCGCTTCAGGATCAACCCGGTGCAGCGCGCTGAGGCCCATTTTTTCGATCAGCGGCATCATGCGCTTGCTTCGCCTAGTCCGGCGGGGAATTCATGCGCGCCCTCCACCAAGGGCAAGGGCTGTGCCCAGACCACATCGCCCAGTTTAAGCTGGCGGTAGAGATGCGGAAACAACGCGCCCCCGCGCGAGGGCTCCCATTTCAGCGCATCGCCCAGCGTCTCGGCCTCAATGGCGAGCAGAAACAGGCCATCGACCCCGGCGAAATGTTTGGCAGCAGTCTCTTCAGCCTGTTCGGCGGTTGAGAAATGCACATAGCCGTCGGTTACATCAATCGGCGCCCCATCGGTGGCCCCATCTTTGCGCAGCGCCGCCCATTCGTCGGCGCGGAATATCTTAAAAATCAGCATAACTTCTGATGCCCGCCGGGCGGGGCGGGGTCAAGACCTGTGGCTGACCATAGGGCAGGCGATATGACCTTTGACACAGGCCGAACCGCGCGCCACGATACCGGCATAACAACCAACAGGGGAACTATCATGAAACGATTCCTGACTGCGACCGCAGCACTGGCGCTGACCAGTGGCATGGCGGCGGCTGAGTATAATCTCACCATTTTGCACACCAATGATTTTCACGCGCGGTTTGAGCCGATCAGCAAATACGACGGTCCCTGCGGTGCCGAAGACAACACAGCGGGTGAATGTTTCGGAGGATCTGGCCGTTTGATGACCGCGATCACCGAGGCGCGCGAGCGTGCAGGCAACAGCATCCTTGTGGATGGCGGCGACCAGTTTCAGGGCACGTTGTTCTACACCCAGTACAAGGGCGCATTGGCCGCCGAGATGATGAACCAGATGGGCTATGATGCGATGACCGTGGGCAACCACGAATTTGACGATGGCCCCGAAGTGCTGCGCGGCTTTATGGACGCCTTGGAATTCCCGGTGCTTATGTCCAATGCCGATGTCTCTGGCGAGCCGCTGCTGGCCGACAAGCTGGCCAAATCGACCGTGATCGAAAAGGGGGGCGAACAGATCGGCTTGATCGGCCTGACGCCGCAAGACACGCATGAGCTGGCCAGCCCAGGCGACAATATCACCTTCTCTGACCCGGTAGCCGCCGTGCAGGGTGAGGTCGATCTGCTGATTGCTAGGGGTGTGAACAAAATCATCGTGCTCAGCCACTCAGGCTATGGCGTTGACCAGAAGGTGGCGGCGGAAACCACCGGGGTCGATGTGATCGTGGGCGGCCACACCAACACGCTGCTCAGCAACACGAACGAGCGTGCTGAAGGGCCGTACCCGACGATGGTGGGCGAAACTGCAATCGTGCAGGCCTATGCCTTTGGCAAATTCCTTGGCGAGTTGAATGTGACCTTTGACGATGAGGGCAACATCACCAAGGCCGAGGGCGAGCCGCTGATCATGGACGCGGCCGTGACCGAGGATCAGCCCACCGTCGACCGTATCGCCGAAGCCGCCAAGCCGCTCGAGGAAATCCGCAACCGGGTGGTGGCCGATACAGCCGAGGCAATCGACGGGGAGCGCGGCAGCTGTCGCGCGCAGGAATGCTCAATGGGCAACCTTGTGGCCGACGCGATGCTTGACCGGGTGAAGGATCAGGGCATCGACGTGGCGATTGCCAACTCGGGCGGGCTGCGTGCCTCCATCGACGCGGGCGAGGTGACGATGGGCGAAGTGCTCACCGTGCTGCCGTTCCAGAACACGCTGTCGATCTTCCAAGTCACCGGCGCACAACTGGTTGAGGCGCTGGAGAACGGTGTGAGCCAGCATGAAGAAGGCGCAGGGCGTTTCCCGCAAGTGGCGGGCATGTCCTTTGCCTTTGATCCTAAGGCCGAAGCTGGCAGCCGGATCAGCGATGTGATGATTGCTGGTGCGCCGATTGACCTTGAGAAAACCTATGGTGCCGTCTCGAACAACTACGTTCGCAACGGTGGCGATGGCTATGCGATGTTTAAAGACGCCGCCAATGCCTATGACTACGGCCCAGATTTGGCGGATGTCACGGCGGAGTATTTGGCCAAGGACGGGACATATAAGCCCTATACCGATGGTCGGATCACTATGAAGTAAAACGGGGTCAAACCTGATTTTTGGGGGCGCGTCTGATTTCGGGCGCGCCCTTTTTTTATGCGTGGCTGGCGGCACTTGGCCCCTGTCTTCGATCTGCGGCGCGGGTCGCACTTGCACCTTTGCACCGGCAAGATACACAGGCGGCAGATAAATAGGAGACCACCAATGCTCACCCCGTTCCACCTTGCCTACAACGTCCGTGACCTTGACCAAACCCGCGCCTTTTATGGCGATGTGCTGGGCTGTACTGAGGGCCGCTCGACCGAGACTTGGGTCGATTATTCCTTCTTTGGGCATCAGATTTCCATGCATCTGGGAGAGCCTTTCGCCACGCAGGCCACCGGGAAAGTCGGCGAACACATGGTGCCGATGCCGCATCTGGGCGTGGTTTTGCAGATGGACGATTGGAAGGCGCTGGCAGAACGGCTGAAAGGCGCAAAGGTCGATTTCGTGATCGAGCCTTCGCTGCGGTTTGAGGGTGAGCCGGGTGAGCAAGCGACGATGTTCTTCCGCGACCCGTCGGGCAACCCGATTGAGGTCAAAGGTTTCGCGGATATGGAGCGTGTCTTTGCTCAGTAAAACGGATCGCTAAAACGACAAAGCCCCGCAGCATGGCGGGGCTTTGGTCTTGCGCGAGGCTGCCGCGTTACTGCGTGACGGGCACGTCGAAACTGATCGCCCCTTCAAACTCGGCGTTATCTGATGTTTGGCCCCTGAATGTGGTGGGGGTCTCAGCGGTGATATCGAGCGTATAGCTGCCGTTCACAGGGATTGCGCCGCTGGTCCACGCTTCTGCGTCGCCGGTGACCGTGTGGCCGCCCGTGGCATTGTTGGTGAAAACCACCTGATCGCCCGGTTGCACATGCGAGATTGATGGGAAATAGGCGCCGTCAACGATCAGCACATTGCGGGTTTCGGCGCTTGCGCCGGAAGCTGCGAAAACACTCATGGCAAGGGCCAGAGCACCAGCGCTTTTACGATATGAACTTAGCATCATCTGCTCCTCAAAGTCGCCCGACGCGGGCGGATTGGCCGCTTCAGTATAGGGTGAATGCGGCATAACTTTGGCCGTCTCGGGGTCGGTTTAATCGGTCGCCACTGCTTCGGCTTGCTCGGCCAGCCATGCGCGAAAGGACGCGAGCGCGGCGGTTTCGTCCCGGTCTTCCGGCCAGACAAGATAGTAATTGCCGATGCTCTGGGTGGTTTGCGAGGCGGCCAGCACCAATTGACCATCGCGCAGATAGGGGCGCGCAAAGAATGTCGGCAACAGCGCCACGCCCAGTCCGTGGATCGCCGCCTGCGCCATGGTCGAGAATTGGTCAAACATCATCCCGCCCGGCGGCTCATCGGTCACGCCCAGCGACGACAGCCAGCGCGCCCATCCGCGCGGGCGGGTCTCAAGATGCAGCAGCGGCAAGTGCCGCACATCGCGTGCATCTTCCAACGGCTCGGCCAGCAGATCAGGCGCGCAGACCGCCACGACCGTTTCCGGCAGCAGTGGCAGGTAGCGCACGCCGGGCCAGTCTTCATGACCAAAATGAATGGCGGCGTCGAAGCGGCTGCCCGCAAAGGCAAAGGGATGCAATCGGGTGGAAAGGTTCACCGTCACCTCAGGATGCGCCCGCGCGAAATCCCGCAGCCGGGGGGCGAGCCAGTGCATCCCAAAGGCGGGCAGGATCGCCAGATCGAGCGTGCCACCGGTAGGATTTGTCCGGGCCGAGACCGAGGCCTGCGCCAGCCGGTTCAGGATATCGCGCACCTGCGTTACATAGTCCAACCCAGCCTGTGTGGGCGAAAGCCGCCGCCCTTGCCGGATCATCAGCGACACGCCCAGTTGATCCTCTAGCGTCTTGATCTGACGGCTCACCGCGCTTTGGGTCAGGTTCAACTCCTGCGCCGCCGCCGTGGCGGTGCCAAGCCGCACGACCGCCTCGAAAGACAGCAGGGCCGAGATCGACGGTAAAAAGCGGCGCGGGGCGATCATATGACTTTTTCTCATGAACTCAGGACAAAGCAGCGATAGAGTTCGCCGCGCCAATTTGCAATACTGCCGCAAATCACCTCACCCGAAAGGATGCCTCATGACTTCCGAAGCCCCCAAGCTGCGCGCCAAAGATAAACCCGACCTTGGTACATTCGACTGGACGGACCCCTTCCGCCTCGACGGCCAGTTGACCGAAGACGAACGCATGATCCGCGATTCTGCCCATGCCTATGCGCAGGAAAAACTACAGCCCCGCGTGATCGACGCCTTCGCCAACGAAGAAACCGATGCAGGCATCTTCCGCGAGATGGGCGACATGGGCCTTCTGGGCGTCACCATCCCCGAGGAATACGGCGGGCTGGGCGGCAACTATGTCTCCTACGGTCTGGTCGCGCGCGAAGTTGAGCGGGTCGACAGCGGCTATCGCTCGATGATGTCGGTGCAGGCAAGCCTCGTCATGTACCCGATCTATGCCTATGGCTCCGAAGAACAGCGCAAGAAGTACCTGCCAAAGCTCTGCTCGGGCGAATGGATTGGCTGCTTTGGTCTGACCGAACCTGATGCGGGTTCTGACCCTGCCGGCATGAAAACCCGCGCCGTAAAGACTGCGAATGGCTACAAGCTGACCGGCTCCAAGATGTGGATCTCCAACTCCCCCATCGCCGATGTTTTCGTTGTTTGGGCCAAGTCCGAAGAGCACGACAACAAAATCCGTGGCTTCGTGCTGGAAAAAGGCATGAAGGGTCTGAGCGCGCCGAAGATCGGCAATAAGCTGTCCCTGCGCGCCTCCATCACCGGCGAGATCGTCATGGACGGTGTCGAAGTCGGCGAAGACGCGCTGCTGCCGAATGTGCAGGGTCTGAAAGGGCCGTTTGGCTGTCTGAACCGTGCGCGTTACGGCATCTCTTGGGGTGCGATGGGCGCCGCTGAATTCTGCTGGCATGCCTCGCGCCAGTATGGTCTGGACCGCAAACAGTTCAACAAGCCGCTGGCGCAGACACAGCTGTTCCAGAAAAAGCTGGCCGACATGATGACCGAAATCTCGCTGGGCCTTCAAGGGTCGTTGCAGGTGGGCCGTCTGATGGATGCCGCCAACGCCGCGCCTGAGATGATCTCGATCGTTAAGCGCAACAACTGCGGCAAAGCGCTGGACGTGGCGCGTATGTCGCGTGACATGCACGGCGGCAACGGCATCTCGGGTGAATTCCAAGTGATCCGTCACATGATGAACCTTGAGACGGTGAACACCTATGAGGGCACCCATGACGTCCACGCGCTGATCCTGGGTCGCGCCCAGACCGGCCTGCAGGCGTTCTTTTAAGAAACGGTTTGGGGGGATCGGCTCCCCCCATCTCGCCGCGCCGAAAGTAGAATCCTAAAATACCAAGAGGCCCCATGGACCGCGTTGCCATCGTTCATGAGAACTTCCTCCGTCGCGTTGCGGCGGGGGATTTTCCCGTTTCCACCTCCGATAAAAAGGCGCTTGATCGTGCCGCGTTGGAGCAGCTCTATCGCGCGCAGGTGTTGAGCCGTGCGCTCGACCTGCAAAGCCGTGTGATGCAGAAAGAGGGGCAAGGGTTCTATACCATCGGCTCGTCCGGGCATGAGGGGATGGCGGCAGTGGCGGCGGCCCTGCGCGTGGATGACATTGCGTTCCTGCATTACCGCGATGCGGCGTTTCAGATCGCCCGGGCCGATCAGGCCGAGGGGCAGGACATGCTGCGCGATATGCTGTTGAGCTTCGCCTGTTCCGCCGACGATCCGATCAGCGGCGGTCGGCATAAGGTGCTTGGCTCGCGGCCCCTGATGATCCCGCCGCAAACCTCGACCATCGCCAGCCATCTGCCCAAGGCCGTGGGGGCGGCGCATTCCATCGGCATGGCGCGGCGCAACCGTCCTGAGCATGCGATCTTGCCGCGTGATGCGATTGCCATGTGTAGTTTTGGGGACGCATCGGCGAACCACTCCACCGCGCAGGGAGCGATCAATGCGGCCTGCTGGACCGCCGTTCAGGGCGTGCCGCTGCCGCTGCTCTTTGTCTGCGAAGACAACGGGATTGGCATTTCGACCAAGACGCCGACAGGCTGGATTAAGGCGTCTATGTCCGCACGGCCGGGGCTGAAGTATTTTGAGGGGGACGGGCTGGATCTCCATGCCGCCTTTGCAGCGGCGAAAGAAGCGGCGGATTATGTGCGGGTGCACCGCAAGCCTGCCTTCCTGCATCTGCGGACGGTGCGGCTTTATGGCCATGCTGGTGCGGATGTGGCGACCTCCTATTTGCCGCGCGCCGAGGTTGAGGCCGATGAGGCGAATGATCCTTTGCTGCATTCTGCGCGGCTTTTGGTAGAGGCGGGGGGGAGCGCCGAGGAGGCGTTGGCGATCTACCGCGATACGCAAGAGGCTGTGGCGAAAGCGGTGGCAAAGGTGGTTAAACGCCCGCGGCTCAAGACTGCATCGGATGTGATGGCGAGCCTCGTGCCGCCCAAGCGGGACTGCGCACCTAGCAACGGGCCAAGTGCAGAGACGCGCGCCGAAACCTTCGGCAGTGATATGGCGCAGATGGACAACCCGCAGCCGATGTCGCGGCTGATCAACTGGGCGCTGCATGATCTGATGTTGGCGCATCCCGAAACCATGTTGATGGGCGAGGATGTGGGCCGGAAGGGCGGCGTTTATGGCGTCACACAGAAATTGCAGGGGCGCTTTGGGCCGGGCCGTGTGATCGACACGCTGTTGGATGAGCAAAGCATTTTGGGGCTGGCGATTGGCATGGCGCATAATGGCTTTGTGCCGATGCCAGAAATCCAGTTTTTGGCTTATCTGCACAATGCCGAGGACCAGTTGCGCGGTGAGGCGGCGACGCTGCCGTTCTTCTCAGACGGGCAATGGAGCAACCCGATGGTGCTGCGCATCGCGGGGCTGGGCTATCAGAAGGGCTTTGGCGGGCATTTCCACAATGACAACTCGCTGGCGGTGCTGCGCGACATTCCGGGGATCATCATTGCATGCCCCTCTGCGGGGGATGATGCGGCGATGATGCTGCGCGAGGCGCACCGTCTGGCACGCGAAGAGCAGCGGGTGGTGGTTTTTGTTGAGCCGATTGCGCTTTATCCGATGCGCGATTTGGCGGAGGCCGGGGATGGCGGCTGGATGCGGAGCTACCCTGCGCCGGACCAGCGGATTGGCTTGGGCGAGGTTGGTGTGTCGGGCGACGGTGCCGACTTGGCGATCGTGAGCTATGGCAACGGGCATTACCTTAGCCAGCAGGCGGCGCGTGATTTGGCGGCGCAGGGGGTGGATGCGCGGGTGATTGACTTGCGCTGGCTGGCGCCTTTGCCGGAGGCGGCGTTGATCGAGGCGATTGGGGATCGACCCGTGTTGATTGTGGATGAATGTCGCCGCACGGGCGGGCAGGCTGAGGGGTTGATGGCGCTGATGGCGGAGCGGGGCGTTGAGCACTTTGCGCGGCTGACGGCGGAGGATAGTTTTATCGCCACGGGGCCGGCTTATGCGGCGACGCTGCCGTCGCGTGAGGGGATCGTAGCGGCGGCGCGAGAGTTTCTGGGGTAGGGCCAGCGCCTGCCTGCGGGTTGGCGATGCGAAGGGTGGTTCATGCCACTTTATGGGGCGGCATTTGCGTGACTTTGCGGGGTTGCGGCGTGCCTCACCAAATCGCCTACCCGGAGGGCGGGCAGGCGATGGCCCGGCGCCTGCGGCCTGATTCCGGGCTGGGGCAGGCGATCGGCCTAACTGCTCTCCGCTGGCGCGCCGCCTTGGAAGTTGTTGCCGTTCGCATAGTCGCAAGGTGCTTCCTGCATTTCCAGATGCAGACCATCTCCGGTGTAGGGATGCGCGCGGGCAAGCTCCTCATCGACGTCAATCCCCAGACCGGGCGCGTCGGGGGCGGCGATAAACCCATCCTCCACCCGGATCGACCCCTTGATCAGCCGGTCATGAAACGGCGTCTCGATACACTCGCACATCAGGATATTCGGGATCGCCGTGGCAAGCTGCACATTCGCCGCCCATTCCACTGGCCCGGCATAGAGATGCGGCGCGATCTGCGCGTTATAGACCTCGGCCATCGCCGCGATCTTCTTGGCCTCGTTGATCCCGCCCACACGACCAAGCGCCGGTTGCAGGATTTCCGCTGCACCAGAGCGCAACAGCGGCGCGAACTCGGCCTTTGTCGTAAGCCGCTCGCCCGTTGCGACGGGAATGCGCACCCCGCGCGCGACCTTTGCCATTTGCTCTGGCGCGTCGGGGGGGATCGGCTCCTCAAACCACAGCGGATCGTAGGGCTCTAAGGCTTTGCCCAAACGGATCGCTCCCGCAGTCGTAAACTGCCCGTGGGTGCCGAAAAGCAAATCGGCCTTGTCCCCCACCGCCTCGCGGATCGCTTTGCAAAAGGCGACTGAGCGCGTGATGTCCGACTTCGCGGGCATATGGCCGCCGCGCAGCGTGTAGGGGCCCGCGGGGTCGAACTTAACCGCCGTATAGCCGCGCGCCACGCAGTCCGCGGCCGACTCTGCGGCCATTTCGGGCGAGGTCCAGAAGGCCGCTGCATCATGATGGGGCAGTGGGTAGAGGTAGGTATAGGCGCGGACCCTTTCATTGGTGCGGCCCCCCAGCAGCGCGTGCACCGGGCGGTCTCGGTCTTTGCCCAAGATGTCCCAACAGGCGATCTCAAGCCCCGAGAAGGCACCCATGACCGTCAAATCGGGCCGTTGGGTGAAGCCCGAGGAATAGGCGCGGCGGAACATTAACTCGATGTTCTCGGGGTTCTCGCCTTCCATGTGACGGGCAAAAACGTCCTCGATGACCGCAGTCATCGCTTTTGGGCCGACACTGCTGGCGTAGCATTCGCCCCAGCCGGTCACGCCCGTATCGGTCGTCACCTTAACCAATATCCAATAGCGCCCGCCCCAGCCGGGGGCGGGCGGGGCCGTCACGATCACTTCAAGGTCTTGCAGTTTCATGACGGTCCCTCTTGTTAACCTGCGATCAGGTCTCTTTCTTGTCGTTGACGATGGTCATCTGTGCCAATCCGCTTTCGCCCAGATCAACCTTGGCGAAGGGGCCGCCGTGACACATCTGGCCGGGGTCGGTGATGTCCACCGGGCCTTCTTCTGCCAGCACTTTTTCGGCGAATTGCTCGGCGTTGTCCTTGGGGCGGTAGCCGAGGAAGGACGCCTTTGCGTTGTCCACCGGGGCGCGGTCGTTGTTCGAGACACCGTAGATCACCGAGAAACCGACTGAGGGCGTATCCACAGCGCGGGTTACCAGTTGGATCAGATCGTCATACGACAGCCACGATCCAAGCGCGCGGGAGTTGTTGACCTGCGCGGCGCTGAGGATGCGCAGATGTACCGATTCCAGCTGGCGCTTGTCCCAATACATGGAGCCTAAGTCTTCGGTGAAGCATTTGGCGAGGCCGTAGAACGTGTCGGGCTTGTGGGGCGCGTCGATGCCGATGAAATCGGATTTCTTATGCATCCCCACGGCGTGGATGGATGAGGCATAGACCACGCGCCGCGCGCCTGCCTGATAGGCGGCCTCCCAGACGTTATAAGAGCCGACGAAGTTCGGGCCGAGCAGTTCCATGAAAGGCTTCTCGTCCACAATCGCGCCGAAGTGCACGACCATGTCGGCACCTTCCATCAGAGGGGCGATCTGATCATATTCAGCCAGATCGGCCTTGGCGTAGCGCTCGCCGTCGTAAAGCTTGCCGATGTCATCAGCGATGTCAGTGCTAACCAGCTCTTCGCACATCGCGGCCAGTGGTTCGCGCAGGTAGGAGCCAAGCCGTCCGGCGGCACCTGTCAGGACCAGTTTTTTAAATTTCATAATATCTTCCTTTCACGTCTCAGAAATCTTGTCGCGCACTTGGGCGCGCAGCGCGTCGGCCCCTCTGGCCAAAAGGCCCACGTCGGTCCCACAGGCGACGAAGGTGAACCCTTCGTTCAGCAATTGAGCCGCGAAATCAGGGTCGGTTACCAGCGTGCCCACGGGAATGCCCTTATCCATCAGCAGTTTGGCTGCGGGGCGGATCAGGTCCCAAACCTCGGGGTGCATGGTTTGGCCGAGATGGCTCATATCGGCGGCGATGTCGGCGGGGCCAAAGAAAATACCGTCGATCCCCTCAACCTCAGCATAAGCGGCGGCGTTTTCCACCGCGGCGCGGGTTTCAAGCTGGATCAGGATGGCGGTCTGGTTCTCGACCTCGGCGTTGTAATCCTCAACCCGGCCAAATTGGTTGGCCCGGTTCAGCCCGGCCACACCCCGGATACCGCGCGGCGGATAGCGGCAGGCGGCAACAGCGGCGCGGGCCTCGTCAGGGGTCTGTACCATCGGAAACAGCAGCCCCGGCGCGCCGAGATCCATCAGACATTTAACCTTGACCGCGTCGTTCCAATCAGGCCGCACCATCGCCGTTGTGTCGCTGCCCGAAAAGGCCTGCAGCTGCCCCAGCACCGACTTCATATCACTTGGCGCATGCTCCATATCCAGCATCACCCAGTCATAGCCTGCATGGGCCACAACTTCAGCGGCATAGCCGTCGGAGAGGGAGACCCAAAGGCCAAGCTGTTTTTGCCCGGCGCGAAGTGCAGAGAGGAACTTGTTCTCTGGGTGTTTCATATCACGGCCCTTTCAATAAATCTTTCGGACCGCGTGATGCGCCCGTAGTCTAGTGGTGTGAGGTCCAGCGTGCGATATGCACCGTGGGTGATCAACTCCGCCGTGCCGCGCCCGATGGCGGGGGCTTGCTGCAACCCATGGCCGGAAAAGCCGTTCATGAAAACGAAGTTCTCAACCTTATCGTGCCGCCCGACGATTGCGTTTTGATCCACGGTGTTAAACGCGTAATGCCCGACCCATTCGTTGATCACTTTAACCCGTTCAAAGGCCGGGACGCGGGTGGCGATGATGGGCCAGACTTTCTCCTCCCAGATCGAATGGTCAAAGGTGAAATCATCATAGGCTGCGTCGTAGTCATCGTCGGGCGGGCAGCCTGCCATATAATACTTGCCCTCTTGGCGCATGTGCACGCCGCTGGGGTCGATGGTCAGCGGCAGGTCCATCTCTAGCGGCTCGGCGGCGTCAAAGATGAAGGTGTAGCGTTTGCGCGGTACGACCGGCAGGGCGATGCCCGCCATCTGCGCCGTCGCCGCCGCGCGGGGACCAGAGGCATTGACCACCGTGCCGCAAGAGACCGTTGCGCCGGATTTCAGTACCACCGCATCCACCGCGCTGCCTGCGGCGTTCAGCGTCATGCCCGTCACCTCATCATGGATAAAGGTCACGCCCCGACGCTTGGCCATGCGCTTGAACCAGTCAAACATGGTGCCGCCGTCGAAGTAGCCCTCGTTAACTGTGTTGTGATTGCCCGCGATCACGTCGTCGAGCATGTAAAACGGATAGCGCGCGGCGATCTCATCTTTGGTCATATGCTGGGTATGCGCGCCCATGGAGGCCTGAATGCTCTGCGCCTCGCGCAGGGTCTGGGCAAACTCGGGCGTGTCAGCAAGGTAGAGGTAGCCGAAGCTTTGCAAAGCCAGTTCTGGCACCTCGGGATCGTCATGCATGAAATGGCGGAAGTTGCGAATGAACTCGGCCCCAAACTGCGAAATCTGGATGTTCACCGGCGCGCTGAATTGCTGGCGAATGCAGGAATTCGTATGGCTGGTCGAGGCGAATTCATAGGTGGGATCACGCTCTACCACCAGCACTTTGCCGTCAAAGCCCGGCGTGTTCGTTAGCCACCAAGCCAAGGCCGAGCCGTAGATGGCCCCGCCCACGATAACCACGTCATAAGACGCCTCAAGCGCGTTTTGCATGCACATTCTCCCCTTGCGCATTCCCCTCTGAATCGTGGGTAGCCTAAGCATCCACAGCCTGCAATCTCTGTGAACAGGACGGCAGATTTTCCTTTTTCCGCGATGGGTTGCGCGAATGCTCAACGATGGGGCAGGGTGGCGCAGAGAACGTCTGGTTGTAATGCGCCGTTGACTTTTGTGGCGTCTGTCGCACCATGAGCGATGGGGCCGCGCCTGCGTCGCCAAAGACATGACCGCCCAAAGGAGTGGCCCTTGAACAGCGACCGTGAAGAGATTGAGCGTTTGATCGCGCAGGTAGCCTTGGGAGATCGCGCAGCCTTTGAGACACTCTACGATCGAGTGTCGGCGAAACTATTCGGGGTGTGCCTGCGTGTGTTGGAGACACGGGCCACAGCAGAGGACGCCATGCAGGATAGTTTCGTCAAGATTTGGAATAATTCCGACCGCTATCAGGCCAATGGTCTGTCGCCGATGACGTGGCTGATTACCATTGCGCGGAACACTGCAATCGACCGGTTGCGTGCGACCCGCAAGGGGCATCAGGATATCGACACACCAGGGCTGGAATTGGCCGCACCGGGGCCGAACCCCGAACAATCCGCTGTGGCCGCGTCAGAGGCCAAGCGCCTGACCGGCTGTCTGGATAGTCTAGAGGCTGACCGGGGCGCTGCGGTGCGCGGGGCCTATCTTGATGGCGACAGTTACGCGGACCTCGCCCAGCGGTTTAACGTACCGCTCAACACAATGCGCACTTGGCTGCGGCGCGGGCTGTTGAGCCTGCGGGAGTGTATGAGCGCATGAGCGATACCCCCATCATCCCGCCCGAAGACGACGATCTGCTCGCTGCCGAAGTGGCATTAGGCCTGCTTGAGGGCGAAGACCGCGCGGCTGCACGCGCCCGCCTTTTGCAGGATCGCGCGTTTGCCCGCAGTGTGGCCGATTGGCAGGAGCGTTTCGTCGCGATGACCGATGATATCGCGCCCGTCGCCCCACCTGCAAAGGCGCGCAAGGCGTTGATGTCGCGGCTCTTCCCCACGCGCCGCGTGCCTTTGATGCAGCGCCTCTGGCTCTGGCAGGGTGTGTCGGTTGCGGCACTTGCCACCGTGGCCTTCCTCGCCCTGCCAATGCTGCGCGAAGCACCGACGGAACTGCCAGGCGATGTCTATGCCACCCGCATGGCGGCCGAGGACAGTGCGCTGGAAATGCTGGCTGTTATGGACATGTCACGCGGCGACATCGCGTTGCGCCGGGTATCGGGTAATGCACCTGAGGGCCGCGTGCTGGAGCTTTGGGCCATTCTGCCCGACCGCGCGCCGATCTCTTTGGGCGTGTTGCCTGAGGGTGACGTGACCCGCGTGGCCTTGCCCGCCGATCTGGCTGCCGAGGCGGCACAGATCACGCTGGCCATCACCGACGAGCCACCGGGCGGCGCGCCGGATGGATCGCCCACTGGCGGCATCATGGCCCTCGGTGCCGTTGCCGAACTTTAAAGGCCAAACGCCCACCCCAGATCAGGGTGGGCGTTTTACTTTGCTTCGCAAAAGCAGCGCCTTAAATTTTTTTCAGATTTCTTTGAACCTTTCTGAAACTCCTCTCCTTCTCGACCCGTGGGTTCTGCATCGCCGCCCAAAACGGGGGGCATCTGAGGAGGAAACCCAAATGATTAACTTCAAGACATTCGCCGCCGCCACGGCCACTGCCGCTCTGCTGGCCACCGGTGCCATCGCTGCCAACCCACAGGTCGGCGGTGCGGATATGTTCGAGAGCAAGAACATCGTCGAAAACGCTGTGAATTCTGCCGATCACACCACGCTGGTTGCCGCTGTGAAAGCCGCAGGTCTGGTGGATACGCTTGCCTCCGAAGGCCCCTTCACTGTCTTCGCCCCGGTTAATTCGGCCTTTGCCGCATTGCCCGCGGGCACTGTCGACACGCTGCTGAAGCCCGAAAACAAAGACATGCTGACCAAAGTGCTGACCGCCCATGTCGTCGCCGGCAAGTGGTCCGCCGCAGACATCGCCGCCAAGGCGCGCGCGTCGAAAGATGGGTTCTACCACTTCGAAGCCGTGTCGGGCGACGCGCTGTCGGCTCAGGTCAAAGGCAAAAACGTCTATATCCTTGACGAGAACGGCAACGCCTCGCGCGTGACTATCGCAGATGTGAACCAGTCCAACGGGGTGATCCACGTTGTAAACAGCGTGTTGGTTCCCAAATAATAGGCAACACACACTGTGATGCCGGGCCAGCACCCCCATGTTGGCCCGGCGCAATCCCACCCCACCGCGAGGAGTAATACCATGAACAGACGTCATTTTCTGACATCGACCTTTTTGGGCGCCACCGCTTTTGGGCTGGGTGCGCGGGGGGCGCTCGCGGCCTATGTCTCCGGTGATTTCGAGATTAAGCGCACAGAGGCCGAATGGCGCAAGATGCTAAGCGACACGGAATATGCCGTCATGCGCGAGGGCGACACGGAACGTGCTTTCACCAGCCCGCTTAACGATGAAGACCGCGCTGGCACCTTCACCTGTAAAGGCTGTGATCAGCCGCTTTACGATGCGGCGACCAAATTCGAAAGTGGGACCGGCTGGCCGAGCTTCTATCAACCGCTCGACAACGCCGTCGAGACCATGCCCGACAACAGCCTGTTCTTCCGCCGAACCGAGGTCCATTGCGACCGTTGTGGTAGCCATCTGGGCCATGTGTTCGACGACGGGCCAGAGCCGACCGGCAAGCGGCATTGCATCAACGGTGTCTCGTTGAAATTTGTCGCAGCTTAAGAGCTAAGACCTAGACGACCCGACCGCGCGCCGCTTCGGCGCGCGTTTTCGTTTTTAAGTGCCGCGCGGTTTGGCGCGCAGGGTCGGGTCGGCCACTGTCGGGTCTTCGGGCCATGGATGCCGCGGATAGCGCCCGCGCATATCCTTGCGCACATCGGCATAGGAGCTCGCCCAAAAGCCCGGAATGTCCATCGTCACCTGCACCGGGCGCTGGGCGGGGGACAGCAGGGTGACTTGCAGCGGTTGCCCGCCCACCGTCGGATGCCGCGTAACGCCAAACATCTCTTGCAGACGCAGCGCGATGCCGGGCTGCTCGCCGCTGTAGTCAATCGCCACACGCCGCCCGAGCGGGGTTTCGAAATGCCCCGGCGCCGCGCGGTCAAGCTCTTGCTGCTGCTCCCACGTCAGCCGCGCCTTCAACGCCGGGGTTAGATCAAAGCCCTTCCAATCGCCCGTGCTGCGCACACCCGCGAGATGCGGCAGCAGCCAGTCTTCGCGCGTCGCCATCAGGTGATCGTCAGAAAAATTAGGAAAAGGAGCGGACATCAGACGGGCGCGGGCCAAGAACAGGTCAGCTGCTTTGCCGGGCTTCAGACCCAATTGCCGCACCCCGTCGAGCATCGCCACGGCCACCGCATCGGCAGGCGCGTCGGGCCACGTGCGGTCCTCCAGCACCAGCGCACCAAAAACCTCTTGCCGCCGGGTCAGCACGCGCCCCTCGCGGCGCGACCAGAGGCAAACATCTTGCCAGTGGATTTGCTCGGGGAAAGTCGCGCGCAACTCAGCGTCCGTGATCAGCGCCGCCTGCCGGATGCGCGCCTCACGCGGGTCGCCGTCGAGATCCGTTGCCACCAGCAGACGTGCGCCCGCCATCGGATCGGTGTCCGGCAAAATCGCCCCTTTGCCCCCCGAGAGCACATAGCGCGGCGCGTCGCCCTTGCGGCGCAGGCCGACACGGTCCGGATAGGCCAAGGCGGCCAGCACGCCCAAACCGTCCGGCCCGTCGCCCTTCGTCATGCGGCCCAACCGCTTGGCCTCTGCCTTGATCCGCGCAAGCGTTGGGGCGTGAGGCACGGCGGCGGTGCGTTTTCCGGCCAGCGCGTCCATCCGCAGCGACAGGTCGACGGGCGCGCCGCGCATCGGATCACGCTCTGCCAAAAGCGCGGCCAGCAGCGGTGCGCGTGGCCCGCCGCGCGCGACCATATGCGCAAGACGGGGGTGCAGCGGCAGTTTGGCCAGCACCCGCCCATGCGCGGTGATACGTCCGCTGTCGTCCAGCGCGCCCAGCATCTGCAAGACCGACTGCGCTTCGACCAAGCGACCCGCATGGGGCGGGGTGACAAAGCTCAACTCTTCCGCCTGCGCGCCCCAGAGCGCCAGCTCCAGCGCAAAGCCGGTGAGGTCGCCCGCTTCGATCTCCGCCGGGGGGAAGGCGGCGAGGGCACCCTCTTCGCCGCGGGTCCAAAGCTTATAGGCCACGCCCGCATCAAGCCGCCCGGCGCGGCCTGCGCGTTGTGTCGCCTCGGCGCGGGTGACGCGCTCGGTCACCAACCGCGACATGCCCGAGGACGGGTCGAACAGCGCCCGGCGGGAACGGCCTGCGTCGACCACGATGCGGATACCTTCGATGGTCAGGGAGGTTTCGGCGATGGAGGTGGCCAGCACCACCTTGCGACCTGATTTTGCGGGAGCAATGGCCGCTTGCTGGGCTTTGAAATCCAGCGCGCCAAACAGCGGGGCCAAGGTGCAATCGCTCGGCAAGGTAGAACGCAACAGCCCCTCCACCCGCCTGATCTCGCCCTCACCGGGGAGGAAGACTAGCGCGGAGCCAGGAGCCTCGCTAAGTGCCTTGAGCGTGAGGTCGGCCACGGCGTTCTCCAGCCGCTGCTTGCCCACCGGCTTATCGAGCCAGCGCGGCTCCACATCGAAACTGCGCCCCTCAGAGGTCACGATGGGTGCGTCCATCAATTCAGCCACCGGCGCGGCATCGAGCGTGGCAGACATGGCGACGAGCAACAGATCGTCACGCAGCGCCCCCGCGACTTCGAGGCAAAGCGCGAGGCCCAGATCGGCGTTCAGCGAGCGCTCGTGGAATTCGTCAAAGATCACCGCACCGATGCCGGGCAGGTCGGGGTTGTCCTGCAACATGCGGGTCAGGATGCCTTCGGTCACGACCTCAACGCGGGTGCTTTTCGACACGGCAGAGGCCCCGCGCACGCGAAAGCCAACGGTCTGTCCCGTCTCTTCGCCCAAGCTGTCGGCCATACGCGCAGCAGCGGCGCGGGCGGCGAGGCGGCGCGGCTCCAGCATCAGAATGCGGCCTTGGGTTAGCTCGGCGTCGAGCATCGCCAGCGGCACACGGGTGGTCTTGCCCGCGCCGGGGGGCGCTTGCAGCACCACCCGGCCGGTCTCGCGCAGGGCGGCGATCACATCAGGCAGGACGGCGTCGATGGGCAGGGCGAAATCAGCGTTGGACATGGGGCGGTTATCGGGCAAAGCCGCCGCCGCGCCAAGGGTGGGGATGGACAATTCCGCGCCGCCCCCGCAAAAGTTAGCCCATGAATATCGACGATCTGGCCAAGGGCATCATAGCAGGCGAGCGCCGCGCGTTGGCGCGGGCGATCACGCTGGTGGAATCGGGCCGTGCGGACCATCGCGCGGCGGCGGCGGAGCTGTTGGCGGCCTTGCCGACCGATAGGCAAGCGCTGCGCATCGGGTTGTCGGGCACGCCGGGGGTGGGCAAATCCACCTTCATCGAAAGCTTTGGCATGATGCTGACCGCGCAGGGCAAGCGCGTGGCGGTACTGGCAGTAGACCCCAGTTCGGCGCGCTCAGGTGGGTCGATCTTGGGCGATAAGACGCGGATGGACCGGCTCAGCCGTGAACCGCGCGCTTTCATCCGGCCCTCCCCCAGTCAGACGCATCTCGGCGGCGTGGCGCGCCGTTCACGCGAGGCGGTGCGGCTGTGCGAGGCGGCGGGGTTTGACGTGGTGCTGATCGAGACCGTGGGCGTGGGTCAATCTGAGACCGTGGTGGCCGAGATGTCTGACGCCTTTGTGCTGCTGCTGGCGCCGGCGGGCGGGGATGAGTTGCAGGGCGTCAAACGCGGCATCATGGAGATTGCCGATCTGATTGTGATTAACAAGGCAGATGGTGACCTGAAATCCACCGCGTCGCGCACGCGCGCGGATTACGCCGGGGCACTGCGTCTTCTGCGCAAACGCCCGCAGGATCCCGAAGGTTATCCCCGAGCGACGGCGGTGTCGGCGCTTGAGGAGCACGGGCTAGATGAGACTTGGACCGCGTTGCAGGAGCTGATCGACTGGCGGCGCGCAAATGGCTTTTGGGACCGAACACGCGCCGCGCAGGCGCGCTATTGGTTCGAGCAAGACGTGAAACAAAGGCTTTTGGCGCAGTTGGAAACACCGCAGGCGAAGGACGATCTGAGCCGCCTCAGTGACGCGGTGGCCGAGGGCGCGCGCGATCCGGCAGAGGCGGCAGCCGAGTTCGTGAGCCGCCTGCGGGCCGATTAAGACTGCCTTGCAGGCTCGGGCACCGGGAAGATCACGTCGTAGATCCAGTTAAACGCGAAAGCGTAGATCAGGTAGAAGAGCGCGAAACTCACGTCGATCAAGAACGCCTCCATCAGCGAAATGCCCAGATACCACGCGATAAAGGGCATTAGGACGAAGAGCAGGCCGATCTCAAATGTCACGGCGTGAAGAACTCGGATCGGCACGGTCTTGCGCACCGTGCCGCGCAGACGGCGCAGCGCGTGGTCGAACCCAAGGTTGTAAAGGTAATTCCATCCCGTTGCGATGCTGGCGCTGACGACGGTGACAACGCCAATCTCATGCAGAGGTTTGTCAAAAAGCCACGCGCCCATGGGCGTGACGATCAAAAGGGCGAGAATTTCAAAGCTGATGGCGTGGCGTATGCGGTCTGCGGTGCTGCGCATGGGGCGGTCCCGGTATTGGTCGGGTCGTCCCGAGTGGTTGCCCAAATGGGGGAGGTCGTCCTCGCTTGGCCCCAATATGGCGATTGGCGCGCAGGGTGCAAGAGGGTCAGCGGCCCGCCTTGGGATGGGCGTTGTTATAGACTTCCATCAGCCGCGCAGTATCAACGGCGGTGTAAGCCTGCGTGGTCGACAGGGACGCATGCCCCAAAAGCTCTTGGATCGCCCGCAGATCGCCGCCCGCATCCAGCAGGTGCGTGGCAAAGCTGTGACGCATGGCATGGGGTGTGGCGGTGGCTGGAAGGCCCAGTTGCATCCGCGCATCGGCCATTACTTGCGCCACCGCCCGCGCGCCCAAGGCACCGCCGCGAATAGCCCGGAACAGCGGGGCGTGCGGCTCTTGCGGGTGGGGACAGACGGCGAGGTAGTCTTCGACGGCGGCGCGGGCGGCAGGCAGCACTGGTACGACCCGTTCTTTGCCGCCTTTGCCAAGAATACGTAGGCTGCTCGGCAAAGGCGCATCGCCGCCCTTGAGTGCGAGCGCCTCGGAAATCCGCAGCCCGCAGCCCCAAAGCATCGTCAGCACCGCCACATCCCGTGCCGCCACCCATGGGGCGCGGGCTTGGGTCTCCACACAGTCGATTAACGCGCGGGCGGCGTCTTCGGCCAAAGGGCGGGGGAGTTTCTTTTGAAACTTGGGCGAGCGGGTAAGAAGCACGGCGGTGGGCTCGAACCCCTCACGCTCGGCCAGCCAGCGGTAGAAGGCTTTCACCGCTGACAGCTTGCGCGCAACCGACCTGGACCCGACCCCGCCACTGCGCATGCGGGCCATCCAGGCCCGCATGTCGCTGATGGTGATTTTGGCCAAAGCGCCAAGGCCTTGGGTATCGCCCTTATGCAAGGTCATGAAGGCGAGGAACTCGGTCACATCGCCCCGATAGGCGGTGACGGTATTTTCTGCCGCGCCCTTCAACGCGCTTTGATGCGTCAGCCACGTTTGCAGCGCATCCCGCGCGGCGGGGCTGATCAGCAGCGGATTTGCCTCGGCGCTCAAGTCAGCCAGCGGCGCATGGTACGTTCCAGCACGCCGGTAAAGAAGGTGAGCAGATCAGTGCCCTGTTGCGGGCCAAACATATGCGGGTCTTCGGCCCCCATGACCAAAAGACCGGGCAGGCGGCCCGTGCCGAAATCAAGTTTCAGGCAGGCCTCAGAACGGATCCAACCAGCCTTGGTGCCATACAGCGTCTCAGAACCGTCTTGGAGCGCACGGAGGGTCACCTGCCGCACCAAGCCGCCGCGGCCATGGCTGAGGTAATCATCAATGAAGCCCGGTTCGGCAACGGTCAGCACATCACCCAAACGCTGCACCGCCGGATCATTGTCGTTCTGGACCGACTCCAGTACCAGCTTCACCGCATCTACGCGCAGAATGTCTGCCACTTCTCCACCTAGATTGCGTAGGAACGTCTCAAATTCCACCGGGTCCAGCATTTGCAAGATCGCACGGTGGATTTGGTTGGTTCCGGCAAGGTTCTCGTAGGCCGCCGCGATGACGCTTCGGTGGGTGTCTTCCAACCGGTCGAGGCGGGTTTCCAAACGCTCCATCGCGATACCGCGCAGGTCGACGATATTGCCACCCATTGCCTTTTCGTTCGCCGCGATCAGCGCCTGCATCACATCGCTGTCGTCAAGGATGACATCGGGCGCGGAGATGATCGCCTCGCGCAAGGCGTCGTCGATTTTCGGGCTGCTGCTCATGGGCGTCTCTTTTTGATTTGCGGTGTCATAACATGGTGGGGCGCCAAGATCTGCCCCAAATTGGTCACGGTTCTGCCGCTTGCGGTCTTTGTTGCCGCTCTGCGTCAGGCCGCCGATGTAGAACGAAGCCTTCGGGAACAAAAGCGGCGCGGGGGTGTTTGCTTCGGTCAACGCGCGGATTTCAGCCGCTAGGCTGCGCGCATGATACAAGCCTGCCGCATATCCCCGGATGTGGTGAGATGGCCATTCCCGGGAGAGGAAATCTCACATGGAACATGTTTCTGTCGATCTCTGGGCGGCCAATCTTCAAGTTGCGCCCGAGTCCCTGCAAAGCTGGCTCGCCAGTGTCGAGCTGCGTCTGCAACAAGCCGCTGCGCGCGAAGCGCACCTGCTGGTGATGCCGGAATTTTGCTGCGCGCAATGGCTGAGTTTTGCCCCGGTGGACCTGCCCGCAGATCAACAGTTGGGCTGGTTGGCACAAACCGCCGTGATTGCACTCGATTCTATGCGCCGCATGGTTGAGGAGACCGGCGTGGCCCTGCTGCCCGGCACTTTCCCAGTGGCTTTCCCCTCTGTCGATGCGCCTGAAGGCTACCTCAATCAAGCGTGGTTTTTGACGCCGGGCGGCGGCATGCAGGTGCAAAATAAACTGAGCCTGACGCCACTTGAGGCGAATGGCGCCAGTGGCGTGACCATCGCGGGTACGGGGATTAACCTGTTTGAGTGGAACGGTCTGCGCTGCGTGATCGCGATCTGCCTTGATGCGGAATACACCGCGCTTTGGTCGAAGCTGGGGGAGCTGAACCTTGATCTGGTAATCATCCCGGCCAAGACCGACATGATCACCGGCTACAACCGCGTCTTTAGCTGTGCGCGGGCGCGGGCGATTGAATTGCAGACCGCCGTTTGCTGCGTTGGCGCTGTTGGCGCGCCGTTGACCCCGTGGCAGGAAGACACCGGCGTGGGCGGGGCGAGCGTGTATTTGCCCTGCGACGTTTCCGTAGCGCTGGACGGGATGCACGCGGCCTTGCCGCCGCAGACGGCTGCGCATGGCACCGATTTGGTTTTGCAGGCCGCCGCGATCCCCGTGGGCCAATGTCGCCGCATTCGCGCGGGTGCGGCTGAGGCCGAGGTCCGCCCCGGTCTGTGGTCCGGTGACCATCTGACGGTCGAAGGCAACGCAGCTTAAGGCAAAGAAAAACCCCCTCCGCCACGGGCGGAAGGGGTTTGTTGTTTTGCCATGAGGCCGGATCAGAGGATGTTCTGACCGGTCTTTTTCCAATCGGCCATGAACTGCTCAAGACCTTTGTCGGTCAGCGGGTGCGAGGCCAGTTTCTTGATCACTTCCGGCGGCGCGGTCATCACGTCGGCCCCAATGCGCGCAGCGTCGAGCACGTGGTTCGGGCTGCGGATGGAGGCGGCAAGGATCTGCGTCTCAAACCCGTAGTTGTCATAGATGGTGCGGATGTCCTGGATCAGGTCCATGCCATCAAGGTTAATGTCGTCCAAACGGCCGATGAAGGGCGAGATGAAAGTCGCGCCAGCCTTTGCAGCCAGCAGCGCCTGGTTGCCCGAGAAGCAGAGCGTAACGTTCACCATGCGGCCTTCGCCCGACAGGACTTTACAGGCTTTCAGCCCGTCCCATGTCAGCGGCAGCTTGATGGTGATGTTGTCGGCGATCTCGGCCAGTTTGCGGCCCTCGGCGATCATCGCATCGGCCTCCAGCGCCACCACTTCGGCGGAAACGGGGCCGTCAACGAGGTCACAAATCTCTTTGGTGACCTCAAGGATGTTGCGGCCTGATTTCAGGATCAGGGAGGGGTTGGTGGTCACGCCGTCGACCATGCCAAGGTCATTGAGTTCGGCGATGGCGTCGATCTCGGCGGTATCTACGAAGAATTTCATGGGCTTTCCTTCCGGGTTGGAATGTGATCGCTAACAGGTCTATTGCTTGCCTTGGCTTTACCGCATGATCTGCGATGCTTAAAGCCTCAATTCCCCCAAGCGACACGGAGCATGCGGCAGACATGGCTGAATTCTACCATCATGGCGAGTTGCTCTCGGTGATGACCACCCAGCCTCTGGGCCGGGCGCTGGACTACCGCGCCCCCGAAGGCGGCTGCCATGCGGGAGCATTTGTCGAGGTGCCGTTGGGTCCGCGCAAGGTGATGGGCGTGGTCTGGGGGCCGGGGGCCGGGGATTACGACATCAACAAGGTGCGCCATGTGATCCGCGTGCTCGACGCCCCGCCGATGCGCGATGAAATGCGCGAGTTTTTGCTGCGCTCGGCGGCCTATACGCTGACCCCGCTGCCTGCGATGCTGCGGCTGGCCACGCGTGCGCCGGGCTTGGGCGATCCGCCGTCGATGCGCAAGATTTACCGCGCGGGCGACGGCGTGCCGACCCGCATGACCGACGCGCGCCAGCGGGTGATGGCGGTGCTGGAGGAATACGGCGATCTGGCGTTTACGCTGAAGGAACTGTCGGAGATGGCCGGGGTGACGTCCTCGGTGGTGAAGGGGCTGGTCGAGCAAGGAGCCGTCCGCGAAGAGGAAAGCCCCCGCGATCTGCCGTTTCGGCGGCTGGATCCGTCATTGCCCGGCAAGGCGCTGACCGAAGACCAAGCGTCAGCGGCGGCGGTGCTGCGCGAGGGGATCAAGGCCGAGACCTACGGCACGACCCTTCTGCGTGGCGTCACCGGGTCGGGGAAGACCGAGGTCTATCTCGAAGCCGTGGCGGCGGCGATTGAGTCTGGGCGGCAGGCATTGGTGCTGCTGCCCGAGATCGCCCTGACCGAGCAGTTTTTGGACCGTGTCGAAGAGCGTTTCGGGGCCAAGCCCGCCGAGTGGCATTCCGGCGTCACCATGACTGAGCGTCGCCGCATCTGGCGCATGGTGGGCGAGGGCAATGCGCAATTGGTCATCGGCGCGCGTTCGGCACTGTTCTTACCGTTCCAGAGCCTCGGGCTGATCGTTGTCGATGAGGAGCATGATACGTCCTACAAGCAGGAGGACGGGGTTCTGTATAACGCCCGCGACATGGCGGTGCTCCGCGCCTCGATTTGTGGGGCGCAGGTGGTGCTGGCCAGTGCAACGCCAAGCCTTGAGACATGGGCCAACGCCGAGGCAGGCAAGTATCGACGTTTGGAGCTGACCTCGCGTTTTGGCCCGGCGGTGATGCCGCAGATGGGCGCGATTGACATGCGGCAGGCGGGCTTGCCCGGCGATAAGTGGATCTCGGCTGAAATGAAACGCGAGGTTGATGCGCGGCTGGAGCGCGGCGAGCAGGCGATGCTCTTTATCAACCGCCGTGGCTATGCGCCGATCACGCTGTGCCGGGCCTGTGGCGAACAAATTGGCTGCGATCAGTGTGACGCGCGGATGGTGGAGCATCGGTTCCTCAAGCGGCTGGTTTGCCATCAGTGTGGTGAGACCAAGCCGATGCCCGAAGCCTGTCCTTCGTGCGAGGTCGAAGGCAAGCTTGCGCCTATCGGGCCGGGGGTTGAGCGATTAGGCGAAGAGGCCACGGCGCTCTGGCCCGAAGCACGCATCGCGACGCTGAGTTCGGACATGTACGGCTCGGCGCGGGCGCTCAAGGCCGAGATTGCGGGAATCGCCGAGGGGACGGCGGATATCATCATCGGCACACAGCTGGTCGCCAAGGGGCACAACTTTCCCAAGCTGACCTTGGTGGGGGTGATTGATGCGGACTTGGGGCTGACCGGGTCGGACCTGCGGGCAGCGGAGCGGACGTTTCAGCTGATGCGGCAGGTGGCGGGCCGGGCAGGGCGCGCCGAAGCGCCGGGGGCGGCGCTTTTGCAGACCTATCAGCCTGAGCATCCAGTGATCCGGGCGATTTTGGCGGGTGAGGAAGAGAAATTTTGGGCGGCCGAGGCGGGCGAGCGCCGGCAAGCCGGGGTGCCGCCCTATGGGCGTATGGCAGGGATCATCCTCAGCGGCAGCGATGCGGCCGCGGTGTTTGATTTGGGCAACCACTTGGCGCGGCACGACGGGCCGCTTAGGGCCGTGGGCGCGCAGGTTTTTGGGCCAGCGCCCGCGCCGATTGCCCGGGTGCGCGGGCGGCATCGGGTGCGGTTGCTGGTGAAGGCGGATAAGAGTGTGGCGCTGCAAGAGGCGCTGAGCCGTTGGGTCGGGTCAGTGCGGCTGAAGGGGGACTTGCGGCTAGCAGTGGATATTGATCCGCAGAGTTTTTATTGAGGTTAGCTAGCAAACCGTTTGCCTCGGGCGCAACAGCCCGGAGTCAAGGCCGAAGGCCGCCGGGCAGCGCCAGACCGGCCCTTGGGCTGGCGCTTTTGCAATCGGATTGCCAGCTTGCGAGGCTCGACATGGGGTGCTGCCATAAATTGCCCAACTGTGAAGTCGTGAGCGCCAGCCCCCGGTCTGGCACTGCCCGGCTCTGCGCCTTTTCTCTCGCCAAGCGCAGAACCTCGGCGTATTGGATTTCCCATGACCCGTTTCATCACCCTCGAAGAGGCCAAGCGCCTACCGTTCTGGCGCCGTCCTGTGGCCCTGTTGTTCCTCATGGCGCTGGCAATGCCCATCGCTTTCAACACATGGTCGGCGCTGCTGAACAACTTCGTCATCGAGGTGGCCGACTTCGACGGGTCCGACATTGGACTGCTGCACACAGTGCGCGAGATCCCCGGATTTTTCGCCATTGGCGTCATCGCCATCATCATCTTCGTCCGCGAACAGGTGCTGGGGCTGGTCTCGCTCATTCTGCTGGGCGCGGCCACGGCGATCACGGCCTATTTCCCCTCCATGGGCGGGATTCTCACAATCACCATGCTCAGTTCCATCGGCTTTCACTACTACGAGACGGTGAACCAGTCGCTGCAACTACAATGGCTCAAAATCGAAGACGCGCCGCGCATGATCGGCTGGCTAATGGCCGCCGGGTCGCTCGCAACACTGGTGGCCTATCTCGCTATCATGGCGCTGTGGGAGACGCTGAACCTCAGCTACAACATCGTCTATATGATCGGCGGCGGTGTCACCGTGGTGATCGCCATCATCGCGATGGTTGCCTATCCGCAGTTTGAATCCCCCACAGTGCAGAACAAAAAGATGATCCTGCGCAAACGCTACTGGCTCTATTACGCGTTGCAATTCATGTCTGGCGCTCGGCGGCAGATTTTCGTGGTCTTCGCGGGTTTCATGATGGTCGAACGCTTCGGCTTTGAAGTGCATGAGATCACCATGCTTTACCTCATCAATCTCGTTGCCAATATGATTTTTGCCCCATTGATGGGCCGAGCGGTTGGCCATTTCGGGGAACGCAGGACGCTGACCGTTGAATATGTCGGGCTGATCCTCGTCTTCCTTGCTTACGGCGGGGTTTACTACCTTGGCTGGGGCGTGGTCATCGCGGCGACGCTTTATGTGCTGGACCATATGTTCTTTGCCTTGGCGCTGGCGCTGAAGACCTATTTCCAAAAAATCGCTGACCCCGCAGATATCGCCCCCACGGCGGCGGTCGCCTTTACCATCAACCACATCGCGGCGGTGTTCTTGCCGGTCGGGCTTGGCCTCTTGTGGCTCGTCTCGCCCGCGGCAGTGTTCTTTCTTGCGGCGGGGATGGCGGCGGTGTCGCTGATGCTGTCGCTGCTGATCCCGCGCCACCCGGCACCGGGGCATGAGACGATCTTTCAGCGCGCTGTGCCACAAGCCGCCGAGTAGCGCGCGAAAACCAGCATGGCTTGACCCGAAGCGCACACAGCCCTAGGCGAAGCGCAACCGCACCGCAGCAAAGGACCGCGCCATGCCCACTTTCACCGCTCTGACCACCCTCACGGGCCGCGACCCTGCCTACGCTTTGGGCGAGGCAATGGAACGGCTGATCCCCGAACCCACTGGCGTCGGCGTGTTTGAGGTCGAAGACGGATCGGGCCTGTGGGAAGTCGGCGGCTATTTCGAGGAAGCTCCCGACACCGCCGCCTTGGCCGTGTTGGCCGCTGCGTTGGGGGCCAAGGATTTCACGATCTCAGAGCTGCCCGAAACCGATTGGGTTGCACATGTGCGCCGCGAGTTGGCCCCGGTCGAAGCTGGGCGTTTCTTTGTCTACGGCAGCCATGACGCTGACAAGGTGCCAGACAACTGCGAACCGCTGTTAATTGAGGCCGCGATGGCCTTCGGAACCGGGCACCACGGCACGACACTGGGCTGCCTGCGGGCCTTGGACCGTCTGGCGGGCGAGGGGTTTCACGGCAAAAACGTTGTCGATATCGGCTGCGGCACTGCTGTGCTGGCCATGGCCGTCGCGCGCATCTGGCCCGAGCCTGTGCTGGCCAGCGACATCGACGAGGTCGCGGTCGAAGTGGCGCAGGCCAATGTTGATGCCAATGACCTTTCGGGCCGCGTGACCTGTGTCGAAGCCGCGGGCTTCGATCATCCGCAACTGGCGCAAGCCGCGCCGTTTGATTTGGTTTTTGCCAATATCCTGAAAGGCCCGCTGGTCGCACTGGCCCCCGACATGGCCGAAGTACTGCGGCCCGCGGGCTATGCGATTCTCTCGGGGCTGCTGAACGAGCAAGCCGACGAGGTGATCGAGGTTTATGCACGATCTGGCATCAATCTGGTACATCGCGAAAGCATTGGCGACTGGACGACACTAACGTTGCAAACTAACGCATAATTCACGCCTCATTTTCGTTGCATTTGGCCCTTTTGCCCCTTTGCTGCCACAATTTGTCTTTATTCAAATTGGCAGCAAACGGTGGGGGCCGAATTGCTACGGAGGCTGTGATGGCTGAAGGACACGCTCAATTCGCGAAACGTATTGAACTTCTGGGGCGCAAGCATCGGAAGATGCAGCATGGCTATGTCACCCGTGTCGGTCGCGACGGGTTGATCAGCGTCTTACCAAAGCGCGGCAAACGGAGCTTCCCGATGGCAGGGCTCTACCTGATCGCCCTGGTCTTCTTTGGATTTAAGGTCTTCACCCTCGCCGCGATCGGTCCGGTGACGTATAATGAGCGGCTGTCGAGATTGAACAACGGATCAAGTGTCGAACAGATTGGTGCCAAGTTGATGGCTATTGATCCGGTGACAGGGGCTTTGGCGGGGTTGACTGGCCCGATCATGCGTTAATCTTAAGCGCCTTAACTCTGAAACAGAAAAAGCCGTAGCGGGGCATCCGGCTACGGCTTTTGCGTTCGGGCAGGGCGCTGCGCCGCAAAAGGCGCACAGCAGTCAGCGCACGAAGTGGTTTTGCGCCACGAGGTCGATATCGCCGCGGATCAGGCCAATGTCCTGCAACTCAAGATCGGTCAGGTCGGACAGCGCTTTGCGGGTCGCGCGGGAGTCCTGCCATGCTTCGACCGCAGCAAAGAACGCGCCTAAAAAGTTGAAAATACGAGAGACGGCCGATGTTGAGCCGTAAGCGGTGCGGGTGGTGTCGAAAGCTGCCATGGTGCCGTCCTTTGTTTAATCGTCGGTTGCGTCCTGCACGGCGCATAAAAGTGCGCCATGTTCAAAACGGGATTTTTGGCAATTATGCCCGAATATCGCGTCGCGCAATCCCTTAAAAACGACAGTGAGCTCTGCGTTTTTTGCATAGGTCTAAAGTGGCGTTAACCTACTACTACAGATGGATAAATCTCGCTTTGGCGGTGTCGGTTTTGCGTCACGGAAAGACGCAATTCGACAGCGCGGCTTAAAAGCGACAAGGCGCGTGTCGCAAAGCGCCTGTGGTGCATCAGGGCTTTGCGATGTTCGCGTTTCGTGCTAGTGCACCAAAAAAGCAACAATTTTATCGAGGGCAGAGATGATACGGGTGATCGGCATAGATCCGGGGCTGCGCAATTTGGGCTGGGGGGTCATCGACGTCTCTGGCAGCCGAATCGCGCATGTCGCCAACGGCATCTGTCATTCCGAGGGCGAAGACCTTGCGGCGCGGCTCCTCTCCCTGCACGGGCAGCTAACGCGGGTGCTGGCCACCTACCGCCCCGGTGCCGCGGCGGTTGAGCAGACATTCGTTAACAAAGACGGGGCGGGCACGCTTAAACTCGGTCAGGCGCGGGGCATTGCGATGCTTGTGCCTGCGCAGTTTGGCCTGACGGTGGGCGAATATGCGCCCAACAAGGTCAAGAAAACCGTGGTCGGTGTGGGCCATGCGGACAAGGGACAGGTGGCGCATATGGTGCGGATGCAGATGCCGGGGATCGAGATTGCGGGGCCGGATGCCGCCGATGCGCTCGCGATTGCCATCTGCCACGCCCATCACGGCGGAGCCAGCACCTTGGCGCAGGCCGTGGCGAGGGCGCAGGCATGATTGGCAAGCTTTCTGGCCGGATCGATTACCGCGCCGCTGACCATGTCCTGATCGATGTGCGCGGTGTTGGATACCTCGTCTATGTCTCTGACCGCACCATGGCGGCGCTGCCGAGCGTGGGCGAGGTTGTTGCGCTCTATACCGATCTGGTGGTGCGCGAAGACTTGATGCAACTGTTTGGCTTTCAGACCTTGGTGGAAAAGGAATGGCACCGCTTGCTCACCTCTGTTCAGGGGGTCGGGGCCAAGGCGTCACTGGCGATCCTCGGCACTTTGGGGCCGGATGGTGTAAGCCGCGCGATTGCGCTTGGGGACTGGAACGCGGTGAAGGCGGCCAAGGGCATCGGCCCAAAGATCGCGCAGCGCGTGGTGCTTGACCTCAAGGACAAAGCCCCCGGTGTCATGGCGATGACCGGCACGGTGGCCGACGCCATGGGCGAGGCCGAAGCCGCTGCAGATGAGAGCGTCATCGAAGCCGCCACCCCGCGTCGCGCCCCGAAACCCGCCGCGCCCAATGCCTCGGCCCAATCCGAAGCGCTTTCGGCGCTTGGCAACCTCGGCTACGGCCCCGGCGATGCAGCAGGCGCCGTGGCGCAGGCCGCGGGTGAGATGCCAGATGCGGACACGCCGACGCTGATCCGCGCCGCGCTGAAACTGCTGGCGCCGAAGGGGTGATGCTTCCTCTGGCAGAACCCTCCGCCCTGCGGCATAACGAGGCTCTATGACCGACATTGACCCCACCGTCCGGCCTGCGCCGATGCCTGAAGATTTCGACCGCGCGCTGCGGCCGCAGATGCTGGCGGAATTTGTCGGGCAAGCCGAGGCGCGGGCGAACCTTGCCGTCTTTATCCAGTCCGCCCGTCAGCGCGGCGAGGCGATGGACCACACGCTATTCCATGGGCCTCCGGGCCTTGGCAAAACCACACTGGCGCAGATCATGGCGCGGGAGTTGGGCGTGGGCTTTCGCATGACCTCTGGTCCGGTGCTGGCCAAGGCGGGCGATTTGGCGGCGATCCTGACCAACCTCGAAGCCCGCGATGTACTGTTTATTGACGAGATCCACCGTCTGAACCCGGCGGTGGAAGAGGTGCTCTATCCCGCGCTTGAAGACTTTGAGCTTGATCTGGTGATCGGCGAAGGCCCGGCCGCGCGGACTGTGCGGATCGAGTTGCAGCCATTCACGCTGGTAGGGGCCACAACCCGTATGGGCCTGCTGACCACGCCGCTGCGCGACCGTTTCGGCATCCCGACGCGGCTGCAATTCTATACCGAAGACGAGCTTTTCATCATCGTTGATCGCAACGCCCGCAAACTAGGTGCCCCCGCAGACGAAGGCGGCGCGCGCGAGATCGCGAAACGCGCGCGGGGCACGCCGCGTATTGCGGGTCGGCTCTTGCGCCGGGTGGTGGATTTCGCCGTGGTCGAAGGCGATGGCCGGGTGACGCAGGAACTGGCCGACATGGCGCTGACCCGGCTTGGGGTCGATCACCTCGGCCTCGATGGCGCTGACCGGCGCTACCTCAAACTGATCGCCGAAAATTACCAAGGCGGCCCGGTGGGGATCGAAACCCTTTCCGCCGCGCTGTCGGAAAGCCGTGATGCGCTGGAGGAGGTGATCGAGCCGTTCCTGTTGCAGCAAGGGCTGATCCAGCGTACCCCGCGCGGCAGAATGTTGGCGGCCAAGGCGTGGACCCATCTCGGCATGGCTGCGCCCAAGGGGCAGAACGACCTTTTCGGCTGACGCCCCAGATCGAAGGTAAGACAGATGACGATGACAGCTGAGCAGATCGAGACCCTTTTCACCCGCCGCGACGGACAGTTCGCCTTTGCCCGCTGGGGCCGCCCCATCGCGCCGGTGGCCTTTGGGATAGAGGAAGACGCGCTGCCGGTGGTGAAGGGCGCGCTTGAAGCAGTGGTGAAACTTGCAGGCCATGACATGGCCGAGACGGACACCGAGCTTGGCAGCAACCTGATGATGTTCTTCTTTGCCGATTGGGCAGAGCTGCTGGACGTGCCGGGGATGGATGGTTTGGTGCCGGACCTTGCGGGGCAAGTCGAGCGCTTGCAGGCGGCAGGGGCCAACCAATACCGCTTCTTCCGCTTTGAAGAGAATGGCGCGATCAAAGCGGCTTTTGTCTTTCTGCGCATGGACGAGAGCCTGCAAGAGATGTCCGCGCAGGTGCTGGCGCTGAGCCAAGCGGTGCAGGTCATCCTGCTGTGGTCCGAGGATGCCTTTCAAGAGCAATCCCCGCTGGCCTTGGCCGACGAAGCTTTGGTGCTGCGCCCCGAAGTGGCCGATGTGATCCGGGCCGCCTATGACCCGGTGATGCCGCCCGCCGCTAATGATCCCACCCATGCGCTGCGCCTTGCCGCGCGGGTGCAGGTCGCGTCATGAGCCATACCTTCCCGGTTCGCATCTTTTACGAAGACACCGATATGGCGGGCGTCGTCTATTACGCCAACTACCTGCGCTATATCGAACGGGCGCGGTCGGACATTGTTGAACAGATCGGCCTCGACCAACGCGCCATGCACGACGAGGGGCTGGTCTTTGTCGTGACGCGGGTAGAGGCGGATTATCTGGGCGCTGCGCGGTTCGGGGATCGGCTGGAAGTGCATACCACCCACCAAGCCGAAGGGCCGGTGCGGTGGGTGTTCGATCAAGACGTGCTGCGCGACGGAAAGGTGATCTTTCGCGCTAAAGTCACGGCCGTTTGCATGACAACAGCCGGTAAACCCACCCGTTTGCCAGCGAAACTCCGCCTGTCAGACGGCGATCCTGCGGCGTGATACCATAATTCTGGCAATCCCGGTTGCAGTCCGTTAGCTTTGCTCCAAATAGAGGCCGGAAAATAGGGCCCATGAGGCAGATTGCCCCAAAGGGGCGGCAGTAAAAGAGCATAGTTAAATGGAAGCAGAGACGCTGGCATTGGCACAGGGGATTGATTTCTCCCTGTGGGGGCTGTTCGCGAAGGCGACAGTCACGGTCAAACTTGTAATGATCATGCTGATCGGGGCCTCTTTCTGGTCTTGGTCAATCATCGTTCAAAAGACCATCCAGTACCGCAAAGCCCGCGCCGAAGCGGCGCAGTTTGATCAGGCGTTCTGGTCGGGCGAGCCGCTGGATGGGTTGTTTGATAATATCGGCGCTGACCCGGATGGATCTTCAGAAAAAATCTTTGCTGCTGGCATGTCGGAATGGCGCCGCTCGCACCGCGAAGACGGCGCGCTGATCCCCGGTGCCACCGCGCGGATCGACCGCTCGATGGATGTGGCGATTTCCAAAGAGGCGGAACGTCTGCAAAAGGGGCTGCCGGTGCTGGCGACCGTGGGGTCCACCGCGCCCTTCGTCGGTCTGTTCGGCACGGTTTTCGGCATTATGAACTCGTTCATTGAGATCGCCGCGCAGCAAAACACCAATCTCGCGGTCGTCGCCCCCGGTATTGCCGAGGCGCTTTTGGCGACCGGTATCGGCCTTTTGGCTGCGATCCCGGCGGTTGTGTTCTACAACAAGCTCAGCGCCGACAGTGACCGCATCCTTGGCAACTACGAAGCCTTTTCGGATGAGTTCGCCACCATCCTCAGCCGCCAGTTGGACAGCTAAGCCATGGGCGCAGGTGTCATGAAAAAACAAGGCGGCAGGGGGCGGCGTCGCGGCCGCGCGCAGCCGATGGCCGAGATCAACGTCACGCCCTTTGTTGACGTTATGCTGGTGCTGTTGATCATCTTCATGGTCGCGGCCCCGCTGCTGACCGTGGGCGTGCCTGTTGAATTGCCCAAAACCGCCGCCAGCGCCCTGCCGTCCGAACAGGAAGAACCGCTGACCGTGACCATCACCGCCGAAGGCGCGGTGCAGATCCAGACTACCGACACGGCGCGTGACCAATTGGTGACCAAGTTGCGGGCGATCGCCTCGGAGCGCGCAAGCGATCGGGTGTTCCTGCGCGCGGACGGCAAAGTGTCTTATGCGCAGGTCATGGAAGTCATGGGCGCGCTCAACGCAGGCGGTTTTTCCAATATCGGTCTGGTGACCGACAGCGGTGGCCCGGCGTTGGACGGCAGCGACACGTCGGGTGGCTGAGCGGTGCATACCGGGCATTACATATCAGGTGCCGGGCATCTGGGCCTTATCGCCTGGCTGTTGTTTGGAAGCATCTTCACCTCCGAGCCTGAGCCCGTTGAAATGACCGAGGTTTCGGTGATTTCGGCCGCCGAATATGACGCGCTGGTGGCCGCGCAACAGCCGCCATCCTCGTCCACTGAAGTGGCGCAACCCGCCCCGCCAGAGGTGAGTGAGGAGACCCCCGAGGTCACGGCAGAGCCTGACACGCAGATCGAACAGCCCGAGCCGGTGCAGACCGAAACCCCGCCGGAGGATCTCCCTCCTGAGGTGACGGAATTGGAACTGCCGCCGCAGACCCAAGTGGATGATACCCCGCCCGAGATGAACGAGCCGGTGGGTGATACCGCCGTGTTGGTGCCTGAGATCGCGCCCGAATCCCGCCCGCGCGAAGCGCCGCGCGTGGCCCCTGAACCGGTAGAGCAACCCGACCCCGAAGTGCGCCCCGATCTGGACGAGCAGCCCGCCGTTGAGCCGGATGCCGAAGCCGAGGCCGAAGCCGTCGTGGAAGAGCCGCAAGAGGCCCGCACGCCCGAGGACAGCACGACCGAGATCGTCACCGAAGCCGACAAAGCGCCGGCGGCCTCTGCACGTCCGCCCGGCCGCCGTCCGACACCGCCGCCCCCGGCCCCCGTCGAGGTGGCTGAAAAACCGGTTGAGACGCCAAAGCCCGAGCCGAAGCCCGAGGCGAAGCCTGAACCAAAACCCGAGCCGAAGCCAGAACCCACACCCGTAGAGGAACCGGCGACGTCCAGCTCAACCGAGGACGCCATCGCCGATGCGCTGAGCGAAGTCTTGGGCCAGCCAGAAGCCACCGCGCCCACACCAAGCGGCCCGCCGCTGTCGTCGGGTGAGCGCGAATCTCTGCGCGTGGCGGTATCTGCCTGCTGGAACATCGGCGCGCTCTCGACAGAGGCGGCCCGCACCACGGTCGTGGTCGGCATGCAGATGAACACCGACGGCACGCCAGTTGCCAGTTCAATCCGCCTGCTGAGCTCCAGCGGTGGCAGCGACACCGCCGCGCGGCAAGCCTATGAGGCCGCAAAGCGCGCGGTCATTCGTTGCGGCAGCAGCGGCTACAAACTGCCGCAGGAAAAATACAGCCAATGGCAAGACATCGAGATGACATTCGACCCAATGAGGAGCCGATAACATGCTGACTAGACTTCTGGGACTACTGGCGCTCTGCGCCACGGCGGCCACGCTCACACTGGCCCCCAACCAGTCGCACGCGCAACCGCTGCGCATCGTGATCGACGACCCAACGATTGAGCCTTTGCCCTTCGCCGTGCCCAGCTTTCAGCCTGAAAGCGGCGAGGCCGGGCAGATGGCCGTCGATCTGGCGCGGGTTGTGTCCGAAGACCTGACCGGCACCGGGCTTTTCCGTGAGATCCCGGCCAGCGCCTATATTTCCACCGTCAGCGATTTTAACGCGCCCGTGGAATACGCGGACTGGAAAGCGATTAACGCGCAGGCGCTGATCACCGGGGCGGTGAACGTTAGCGGTAATTCTGTAAACGTGAAGTTCCGCGTCTATGATGTTTTCTCGGGCGAAGAGCTTCTGGATGGCCGCGGGCAGGGCGGTTTGCAATTTACCGGCACCGTCGATGGCTGGCGCCGGATGGCGCATAAGGTGGCCGATGCGGTCTATAGCCGGATCACCGGCGAGGGCGGCTATTTCGACAGCCGTGTTGTCTATGTCTCGGAAACCGGCCCGAAGGACGCCCGCCAGAAACGTCTGGCAGTGATGGATTACGACGGGGCCAACCTGAAGTATCTGACCGAATCTGGCTCTATCGTGCTTGCGCCGCGGTTCTCGCCCACCGGTGATCGGGTTCTTTACACCAGCTACGAGAGCGGTTTCCCGCGCATCTATGTGCTGGATATCGGCACTGTCCAACGCCGCGCGCTGCAAAGCGCCGAAGGCTCCATGGCCTTCGCGCCGCGCTTCTCACCCAGCGGTCAGACCGTGGTCTATTCGCTGAGCCAAGGTGGCAATACCGACATTTTCTCGATGGACATCAACAGCGGCCAATCGGTGCGCCTGACCAATACCCCCGCGATCGAGACGGCGCCCAGCTTCTCTCCCGATGGCAGCAGAATCGTCTTTGAGAGTGACCGTTCCGGCAGCCCGCAGCTTTATGTCATGCCCGCCACAGGCGGAGAGGCGACGCGGATTTCCTTTGGCGAAGGGCGTTATGGCACGCCCGTCTGGTCGCCGCGTGGGGATTTGGTGGCATTCACCAAACAAAACAAAGGCCGCTTCCACATTGGCGTGATGCGCCTTGATGGCTCAGAAGAGCGGCTGTTGACCGCGTCCTTCCTTGATGAAGGTCCGACTTGGGCGCCCAACGGTCGGGTGATCATGTTCGCCCGTGAAACCCAAGGGGCAGGCGGGTCGTCCTCGCTTTATTCCGTCGATATTTCGGGGCGCAACCTCAAGCCGGTGCGCACGCCCGAAGGCGGCTCTGACCCCTCTTGGTCACCGCTACAGCAGTAACGTATTCCACACCTTTCAAACGGGCGCGGGCAATTCCAATGGTTCCGCGCCTGTGTTAACACCAGCAACAACAACGCCACCACAGAGAAGGCAGATCCCTCATGAAACGTATTTTGACCAGCACGCTTTTGATTTCCGCATTGGCCGTGTCGGCCTGTACCAACCCTGACCGCTTTGGTGCCGATGGCATGGGCGGTGCCGGGGTCGGGGCCAATGGTGGCGCAGGGGTCAACGCCGGCGTGGTGCCGGGCAGTGCGAACGATCCCACCTCCACAGCCTATTTCCAACAGGCTGTCGGCGACCGGGTGCTGTTCCTTGTGGACCAATCCACACTGACCGATGTAGGCCGCGCCACGCTCGATGGGCAGGTCGCTTGGTTGCAGACAAACTCGGACTATCAAGCCGTGATCGAAGGTCACGCGGATGAGCAGGGCACACGCGAATACAACATCGCGCTTGGCGGTCGCCGCGCCAATGCGGTGCGTGAATACATGATTTCGCGCGGTATCGCTGCATCGCGGCTCAAGACCATCAGCTACGGCAAAGAACGCCCGATCGAGATTTGCTCAGATGAGGCTTGCTATGCCAAGAACCGCCGCGCCGTGACCGTGCTGGCCGGTGGCGCGCTGACCAGCTAATCGCGGCAACTGCCGACGTTATAAAAATCCAAGGAGGCCGATGTGCTGAAGCGATATATCTTCGTGGCGGTGATGGGGCTGATGACCGCCCCCGCCGCGCTTATGGCGCAGGACAACGATCAGACGCTGGCGGACATCCGCCAGCAACTGACTGTGCTGAGCGTCGAGGTGCAAAAGCTGCGCCGCGAGTTGTCCACCACGGGCGCTGGCTCGGTCGAAACGGGTGGCAACTCGGTTTTGGAACGTGTCGGCACCATGGAAAGTGAACTACAGCGTCTCACTTCGAAAACCGAAGAGATGGAGAACCGGATCAACCGGGTCGTTTCCGATGGGACCAATCGCATCGGCGATCTGGAATACCGTCTGGTTGAGCTTGAGGGCGGCGATCTGGGCGCGATTGGCGAAACCTCGACGCTGGGCGGCGGTGAAAAACCCGCTGTTGTGGCACCTGCCCCCGACGCAGGCCGGGCGGTGACAGAAGTCACCCCGGGCGACGGTGCAAGCACGTCGGGTAGCATCATCACCCCCATCAATGAGGCAGAGCTGGCGGTCAGCGAAAAGACCGATTTCGAGCGGGCGCAGGGGGCGCTCGCATCCGGTGACTTTCGCAGCGCCGCCGATCTCTTTGCGACCTTCAGTCAGACCTATCCCGGTGGTCCGCTAGCCGCCGAAGCCGAATTGCGCCGGGGCGAAGCCCTGACTGGGTTGGGCGACAACCGCGAAGCAGCCCGCGCGTTTCTCGCGGCCTTTAGCGCTGATCCAGAAGGGCCCGTCGCACCGCAGTCTTTGTTTGAGCTGGGCCGTTCGCTTGGCACCTTGGAGCAGACACAGGAGGCTTGCGTAACCCTGTCTGAGGTGGCCGTGCGTTTCCCCGGCGCGCCGCAGGTGAGCCAAGCCGAAGCGCAGCGCCAGACGCTGGGTTGCTCCTAAACGCTGATGGCTGCCCCCGCCGCTTTGGCTGACACCGCGCTGGCCGACAGGCTGGTGGCGGGGCTTGGCGGCACGTTACCGCCCCGCCTTGGTGTTGCGGTCTCGGGCGGGGGCGATTCCATGGCGTTGTTGTCCCTGCTGCACGGGCTTTGCGCGGCGGCGGGTACGCAACTTGAAGCCGTTACCGTGGATCACGGTCTGCGACCCGAAGCCGCGACAGAAGCGGCGTTCGTGGCACACCATGCGGGTGCTTTGGGCCTGCCCCATGAAACGCTGCAATGGCGCGGCTGGGATGGGCAGGGCAACCTCCAAAACGCTGCGCGTGAGGCGCGGTATCGGCTGATGGCGGATTGGGCGGCGCGACGCGATTTGCCCTGCATCGCCCTTGGCCATACGGCAGATGATCAGGCCGAGACGGTTTTGATGCGACTGGCCCGCCGCTCTGGGGTTGATGGCTTGTCGGCCATGGCCCCGCAGAGCAGGCGGCACGGGGTCACATGGCTGCGTCCCTTACTCTTCGCCCGCCGAGAAAGCTTGCGCGACTATCTGCGCCGCGCGGGTCTTGAGTGGGTCGACGATCCCAGCAACGATGATCCTCGTTACGCGCGCATTCAAACCCGCCAAAGCCTTGCGGCACTTGATCCGCTTGGCATTGATGTCGAGACGCTGGCCGAGGTGGCAAGCAATATGGCAACCGCCCGCGACGCGCTGGAACGCCAGACTGAGCGTGCCGCAGGCGATATTCTGCGCATGGAGGGTGGGGCACTGGTGATGCGGTCTGAGGCTTTCTTTGCCGAACCCGAAGAGATCCGCCGCCGCCTGATGATCCGCGCGCTAGGGAAGATTAGCGGCAGCGCCTATTCCCCTCGACGCGGACCCGTAGCAGCCCTGATTGCCGGGCTGGCGGAAGGACAGGCCGCAACGCTGGATGGTTGTCAGGCGCTGGTACGGCGCGGTGAAATCTGGCTCTTTCGCGAATATAATGCGGTGCGGGATCTTCGGGTGCCTGTGAATCACCTCTGGGATAAGCGCTGGCGTGCGGTGCCGTCGGGCGGGGCCCCAGAGGGGGCTGAGTTGCGCGCCTTGGGGCCCGAAGGTCTGGCCCAATGTCCCAATTGGCGCAGCCTTGGGCGGCCCCGGGCCATGCTGTTGTCCACCCCGGCGATCTGGCAAGGCGCGCAGCTGCTTGCAGCGCCCCTTGCCGGGCTGGACGAGAAATGGCATGTCCTGCTCGAAAGCGGCGCGGAATGGATCAACACCGCGCCATTATCGCATTGAACATGAGCGTATCATGTCTATCTTAGTATGGTGGTTGCCCGAACGGGCGCCCCTTGGGTCGCAGGACTTGCCTGCGGCCATGTGAATTTAGGAGAATTCCCTTGGGAAATGTTCGTAACCTCGCCTTCTGGGTTGTCCTGATGCTGCTGGTACTGGCGCTGTTCAACCTGTTCAGCGGGTCCAGCGGTTCGCTGCAAAACAACGAGGTCAGCTATTCCGAGTTTGTTACCTCCGTACAGGATGGTGATGTCCGTAATGTGACATTGGACGGCGAGCAGGTGCGTTTTCGGTCGGCAGACGGGGCGGACTATCTCACGATCAAGCCCGAAGACGCAGAACTGACGCAGCTGTTGATCAGCAATGAGATCCCTGTAAAAGCGCGCCCGCAGCAGCAGTCTGGTTTCCAAACCTTCCTGATGTCGCTGCTGCCGATCGCGTTGCTGATTGGTGTCTGGATTTACTTCATGAACCGCATGCAGGGCGGCGGCAAAGGCGGCGCAATGGGCTTTGGCAAATCCAAAGCCAAGATGCTGACCGAAAAGCAGGGCCGCGTGACCTTTGACGACGTGGCGGGCATCGACGAGGCCAAGGAAGAGCTTGAAGAGATCGTCGAATTCCTCCGCAACCCGCAGAAATTCTCGCGCCTTGGCGGCAAAATCCCTAAAGGCGCGCTGCTCGTGGGCCCTCCCGGTACGGGTAAGACATTGCTGGCGCGCGCGATTGCAGGCGAGGCGGGTGTGCCTTTCTTCACCATCTCCGGCTCTGATTTTGTTGAGATGTTTGTCGGTGTCGGTGCGAGCCGTGTCCGCGATATGTTCGAACAGGCCAAGAAAAACGCGCCCTGTATCGTCTTTATCGACGAAATCGATGCCGTGGGTCGTCACCGGGGTGCCGGTTATGGCGGCGGCAATGACGAGCGTGAGCAGACATTGAACCAGTTGCTGGTCGAGATGGACGGTTTTGAGAGCAACGAAGGTGTCATCATCCTCGCCGCGACCAACCGCCGCGACGTGCTCGACCCCGCGCTGCTGCGGCCGGGTCGCTTTGACCGTCAGGTCACAGTGCCAAACCCCGACATCAAAGGCCGCGAGAAGATCCTCTCCGTTCACGCCCGCAAGACCCCGCTTGGGCCGGATGTTGACCTGCGCATCATCGCGCGCGGCACGCCGGGCTTCTCGGGTGCTGATCTGGCGAACCTTGTGAACGAGGCAGCACTCATGGCCGCCCGTGTGGGCCGCCGTTTCGTCACAATGATCGATTTTGAGCAGGCCAAAGACAAAGTCATGATGGGGCCAGAGCGCCGCTCGATGGTGATGACCGCCGAGCAGAAAGAAATGACCGCCTATCATGAAGCTGGTCATGCGCTGGTGGGCATGACCCTGCCGAAATGTGATCCGGTCTATAAGGCCACGATCATTCCGCGTGGTGGTGCGCTTGGTATGGTGATGAGCCTGCCTGAGATTGACCGTCTGAACATGTTCAAGGACGAATGCCACCAGCGTTTGGCCATGGCCATGGCGGGCAAGGCGGCCGAGATTCACAAGTACGGCCCCGATTCTGTCTCCAACGGGCCAGCGGGCGACATCCAGCAGGCATCTGCCTTGGCACGTGCAATGGTGCTGCAATGGGGCATGTCGGATAAAGTCGGCAACATCGACTATTCCGAAGCAGCGCAGGGCTATCAGGGCAACACTGGCGGGTTCTCGGTGTCAGCTAATACCAAGGAACTGGTTGAGAAAGAGGTCCAGAAGTTCATTCAGGACGGCTATGACCACGCGCTGAAGATCATCACCGAGAAAGAGGTGGAGTTCGAGCGTCTGGCGCAAGGTTTGCTGGAATACGAAACCCTGACGGGCGATGAGATCAAACGCGTCATGGAGGGGCTGCCGCCTGCGGAAGATTCCGACGACGACAACTCTGACGCGGGCAGTGCGCCGAGCGTCACCGCGATCCCCAAAGCGAAAGGCAAGAAGACCCCGCCAAAGGATGGCGGGATGGAGCCTGAGCCTTCGGTTTAACCTGACCTTAAGGCTACCTTTAAAGACCCCGCTTCGGTGGGGTCTTTTTTGTTACGGCTGGCTGAATGGGCCCTAGTAGAGATTCAGGTGTCGCCTCATCGGCGCTGACGCGCTAGATGTGGGTAAATGGCTTTATATTAAGGGTTTTATGCGACGCATTCTTCTGGCTCTGGCTGCGCTCTCTGCATTTATGACCGGTCCGGCTTGGGCTGAGGCACAAAACTACATGGTGGCCTTGGGCGGGCGTCCCTTGGGCACATTGCAGTTTAATGGGCAAAGCCGGAACGCGGCATTCTTGCTGTCGCTCAACAATGCGCCCTTTGGTATCAAGAACGGCACCTTTAACGCGGTGACGCAATCTGCCGGAGGCGACGTCAGCTATCTTGGCTCCAACCGGGGAAGCGAAACGCGCGATATCGCGATTGCCCGAACCGCAGATCGGGTCACTTCGGTGACGATCACGCCCTCTTCGGAAATGACTGCGATGTCGAATGCCAAAGCGGTGCCTGCCGGCGTCCTGTTCCCGCCCGAGGTTTTTGCAGCATTGGCGAAATCCGGTGGCTGTCCGTCCCCGCTTGCCCTCTACGATGGCCGCCGCGTGGTTCAGATTGCGACCCAAGCAACGAGCCAAGAGGGGGCCTCTGTGCTTTGCGAAATGTCTTATCGCGTTGTGATGGGGCCGGGGTATGTCTCGCCTTTCTACCTCAAGTCGTTTGGGATGGAGCTTGTCTATACGGCAGGTGAACTTGCCAAAGCTTCGTTAAGCGGTGGCGGATTCAAGGTGCATCTGACCCGCCAATAGGCGGGGGTTTCACCATTCGATCAAACCGCCTCAAAGGACGCAAAGATGCCTGAGCTACGCACGACCGATCACAGCGCCCGGATCACCTGGCTGGGCATGGTCCCCCAAGACCGCAAGAACATTCGCTCCGTTTCTATGGAGGCGGCATTTGCGACCTACGCTGGGTTCGAGGGCGACTTCCACGCCGGGCTCACCCGTCCTGCCTGCGTGCGCGTCCGTAATCTGTACCCCAAGGGCCGGGAAATTCGCAACACGCGCCAGCTTTCTATTCTCTCAGCCGAAGAGATGGCCCAGATCGCCACGGCCATCGATCTGCCTGAGCTTGATCCCACACTACTCGGCGTGTCGATCATCCTTGAAGGCATTCCGGATTTTACCCTCGTGCCACCGGGGTCACGCCTGCAAAACGCCCAAGGTACGACGCTTGTGGTCGACATCGAAAACGGCCCCTGCAATTTGCCCGCGCGAGAGATCGAAAGCGCGGCCCCCGGTCACGGCAAGGGCTTCAAGGCCGCGGCACGGGGCAAGCGCGGTGTGACCGCTTGGGTCGAACGGGAAGGGCCGCTGTCCTTGGGTGACGAACTGCGACTTTTTGTACCCAACCAACCCAGTTGGCCCCACCTCGGCTAACCGCGCGCCGTTTCGCGAACTTTGAGTGTCGGAAACACGGCTCCCCGCCGGGGTGTAGTCGCGCTATGGATTAAGGATCAAGATCGCCAACAATGGCAACAGGGGAATCTCATGGCTTTTAAAACCGACATTCAAATCGCCCGCGAAGCGGCGAAACGCCCTATTCAGGAAATCGGCGAAAAGCTGGGCATTTCCAGCGATGATCTGCTGCCCTATGGCCATGACAAAGCGAAGGTAAGCCAAAGTTTTATCGATTCTGTTCAGGACCGCCCTGACGGGAAGCTGATCCTCGTCACCGCGATCAACCCCACGCCCGCGGGGGAGGGGAAGACGACCACCACGGTCGGCCTCGGAGACGGGCTGAACCGTATTGGTAAGAAGGCAGCGGTTTGCATCCGCGAAGCTTCGCTCGGGCCAAATTTTGGTATGAAGGGCGGTGCCGCGGGCGGTGGCTATGCGCAGATCGTGCCGATGGAAGAGATGAACTTGCATTTCACCGGCGACTTTCACGCCATTACCTCGGCGCATAATCTGCTCGCCGCAATGATCGACAACCACATCTACTGGGGCAATGAGCTAGAGATCGACACACGCCGCGTTGTCTGGCGTCGGGTGGTCGACATGAACGACCGCGCGCTGCGCCAGATCACGGCCAGTTTGGGCGGCGTGCCGAACGGTTTCCCGCGCGAAAGCGGGTTCGACATCACTGTGGCGTCCGAAGTCATGGCGATCCTGTGCCTCGCGCGCAATTTGACCGACCTGCAAGAGCGCTTGGGTGCGATGATCGTCGCCTACCGCCGCGACCGCACCCCGGTCTATGCCCGCGACATCAAAGCCGATGGTGCCATGACCGTGCTACTGAAAGACGCGATGCAGCCGAACCTCGTGCAGACGCTGGAGAACAACCCCGCTTTCGTGCACGGCGGTCCCTTCGCCAATATCGCCCACGGCTGTAACTCGGTCATCGCGACGACAATGGCCCTGAAACTGGCCGATTACGTGGTGACCGAAGCAGGCTTTGGTGCCGATCTGGGTGCTGAGAAGTTCATGAACATCAAGTGTCGCAAGGCTGGGCTCGCGCCGTCGGTCGTTGTCGTCGTGGCCACGGTGCGCGCGATGAAGATGAACGGCGGTGTGGCTAAGGCCGACCTTGGGGCCGAAAATGTCGATGCCGTTCAGAAGGGCTGCGCCAATCTCGGACGCCATATCGAGAACGTCAAATCCTTTGGCGTTCCGGTTGTTGTGGCGATCAACCACTTTGTCACCGACACCGACGCTGAGGTCCAGACGGTAAAGGACTACGTTGCCGCGCAGGGCTCAGAAGCGATCCTGTCGCGCCACTGGGAATTGGGCTCCGAAGGCTCCGCCGATCTGGCCACCCGCGTGGCAGAAATTGCCGATGGCGACAGCGCCAATTTCGCACCGCTCTATGCCGACGCCATGCCACTGTTCCAAAAAATCGAGACCATCGCCAAACGCATCTACCGCGCGGACGAGGTATTGGCCGACCAAAAGGTGCGCAACCAGCTGAAAGACTGGGAGGCACAGGGTTACGGCGACCTGCCGGTCTGCATGGCAAAGACGCAATACAGCTTTTCAACTGACCCTGACCTGCGCGGCGCGCCCACAGGCTTTAGCGTACCAATCCGCGAGGTACGGCTCTCGGCTGGGGCGGGATTTGTCGTGGTGATCTGCGGTGAGATCATGACCATGCCGGGCCTGCCAAGGGTGCCTTCTGCGGAGGCAATCAAGCTTAACGCCGACGGCGATGTGGAGGGATTGTTCTAAGGCGGGTTGCATTGCCCAGCCGTCGCGGTGATGTAGGGCGTGTTCAACCTGAAGCGAGCGAAAGTGAGACGGATATGGCAGCGACGATCATCGACGGCAAAGCCTTTGCGGCAACAGTGCGTGAAAAGGTGGCGGGCCATGTTGCACGGCTTGAGGCCGATCATGGGATAACGCCGGGCCTCGCCGTGGTGCTGGTGGGCGAAGACCCCGCGAGCCAAGTTTACGTGCGCTCCAAGGGCAAAATGACCCGCGAAGTTGGCATGAAGTCGGTTGAACACAAGCTGCCCGCCACTGTGGAACAACAGGCGTTGCTTGAGCTGATTGACAGGTTGAACAACGATCCAGAGATCCATGGCATCCTTGTCCAACTGCCGCTGCCGGACCACCTTGATGAACAGCGCGTGGTAAACTCCGTGTCCCCGGCCAAGGATGTGGACGGCTTTCACATCTCCAACGTCGGTCTGCTGGGTACGGGGCAGAAAAGCATGGTGCCCTGTACACCCTTGGGCTGTCTGATGATGCTGCGCGAACAGCATGGTGATCTGTCTGGAATGAACGCCGTGGTAATCGGGCGCTCAAACATCGTTGGCAAACCTATGGCGCAGCTGCTCCTAGGCGATAGCTGCACAGTCACCATTGCCCATAGCCGCACCCGCGATTTGCCAGATGTGGTGCGCCGCGCCGATATCGTCGTCGCCGCTGTGGGCCGCCCTGAGATGGTACCGGGGGATTGGATCAAAGAAGGCGCCACGGTGATCGACGTAGGCATCAACCGGATCGAGGTGGGTGAGAAAACTAAATTGGTCGGCGATGTCGATTTCGAAAGCGCCAGTCAGCGCGCCGGGGCCATCACCCCCGTTCCGGGCGGTGTAGGGCCAATGACCATCGCCTGCCTTTTGGCCAATACCGTCACTGCCTGCTGCCGCGCCAACGGCCTTGATGAACCCGAGGGGCTAACGGCTTAAGAAGCGCTCACCGGTACAATGGTGCCCTGTAGGATGGCGATCAGCTTTGTCTCGCCATCGTTTTCAGCATGAACCTCAGCCGTAACCACGCATAGCCGCCGCCCCGGTTTCACCACCCGGCCTGTGGCAACAAGCCGGTCCCCACGCGCCGGGGCCAATAGATTGATCTTTATCTCAGAGGTCACAACATCGACATCGGGTGGAAGCATGCTTAAGGCCGCATACCCCGCGGCCGAATCGCCGATGGAAAAGGTTAACCCCGCATGGCCGAACCCTTGCTGCTGCATTGCACTCGGCAAGATCGGCGCAGAAACCCGCACCAAACCAGGCTGAACCTCAATAATTCTCGCCCCGAGCGTCTGCATCATCGTCTGCGATGCAAAGCTCTCCCGCACGCGGCGTTCAATCGTGTCGTTCATTATCGCCCCTTTCCGGGCATGGGTATGGCCACAGGTTGCGGCCCGGTCAGCACCGCGCGGGCATCCGCGTCCATCAGGTCACAGAGCACCCGCGATTGACTGCGAAGTCCGCCAGTATACGTGCCGTAAGCAGGCATAATCAGCCGCGAAGTGTCAAACAAAAAGGCTGGCCGCGATATGCTACGCCCCCGTGTCCGGACTGTCGCCTTAGGGTGATAATGACCCGATACTTCTCCACGGCTCCCCGGCACGGCGATATGACGAAAAGTTAGCGGCCCCAATGAAAGCTCGCTCAAATGCGTACCGCCTAGCCCGACCGGACCAGGATCGTGGTTGCCCTCAATCCAATCCCACCGGCGACCGGCTTGCAGGCCCAGTATCCACAAACGCTCGTCTTCCGGCAACGCTTGCGCCGCGCCAAGGTCATCAAAACTATCGCCAAGACAGACCACATGCCGCGCTTGCGTAAAGGATAAATCCGCGGCCAGACGGTTCAATGTGTCCCGGGTTTCATAAGGCGGCAATGCCGATCCGCCACGTCGCGCCATCCGCTCTGACTTACCCAAGTGCAGATCACTCACACACAGCAAGTCCCGTTCACGCCACCAAAGCGCGCCTGAGCCAAGGGCAGTCAGCAGGGCGCCTACGAAAGAAAAATCCAGTCCGTTCATCCTTTGTTCATCTGAGATCGGCGCTGATTTGGCAAGGGGCAAACGCAGATGTAGGATGATCGGAAAAGGTCTCGCAGCGGTATTTTCGAAAGGATGAAATGCAGAAAACGCGCCCCGCAACCAAGCGGTAACTCGACCGGAGGCGCGCCTTCATCCTTTGCGGTCATCGGCTCCGCAGCCTGTACCGCAGAGGAAACATGCACCTCGTTGATTAAAGAATGCTTAATCCTCTTCATCCTTTTTCAAATACCGTGCACGACATCTCAACCCGCGGGGAGTCTGCGTTTAGCCTCCCGTTCGCCAGCGGGGTTGATCGGATGGCGGTGGGGTGAGCTGAGCAAGTCCGGACGCTTCCATCAGTCTTTCGGCCTCTTGCGCCAGCATGCGTTCCTGTCCGGCTCCTTCGACGGGCACACGACCCATTTCCAGAAAGAGCGGCGCGGCAAGTGGGCTCACCCGGGCCAGTTTGCGATGGGTTATGCGCCCGGCGATGCGGGCAAGCATCTCTTCGATTCGGCCAAAATCCACCAGCCCGCTCAATGCCTCCTCGCGGGTGATGTCGAGCATCAGATGGTCCGGTTCATAGCGCTGTAGCGTGTCATAAAGAATGTCGCTGGAAAACGTCGCTTGCCGGCCGGATTTACGGGCCTGGGGGGTGTTGCGCTCGATCAGCCCTGCGACGGTTGCCGCTGCGCGAAAAGTGCGTTTCATCACGGCGTTGCCTGCAAGCCAACTGTCGAGACCTTCGTGTAGCAAGGTGGGATCAAGCAGCAGCGCCGGGTCCTCGACAGGGGACAGTCCCCAGATCAGAGTGGCATAGTCAGTGGCAACAAACCCCAAGGGCCGTAGGCCCAGGTCTTCCATGCGCTTGGTTAGCAGAAGGCCCAATGTCTGCTGACCGTTGCGTCCGGCAAAGCCGTAAAAGACTGTTTGCTCGGCCATGTCATGCGGGAAACTTTCGACCAGCAGGGTTCCGGGTTGCGGTAGTTGGCTCACTTCGCGTTGCAAGCCCAGCCATTCCGCGGTGTGGCGCGGCAATTCAGGCCAGCTGTCTTGGGTGAACATCCGTTGTACGCGGGCCGACAGCTGCGTGGAAGTGGCGAATTTGGTGCCGCCGAAAGTAGCAACTTTGGGTTTCTTCGCAGCGTTCCGGCTGACCTCAACCACTGTTTCGCGCAAGCCTTCGTAGCGCACGATCTGGCCGCCGATGAGGAACGTGTCGCCTTTGGTGAGGGTCGCGGCGAAGCCTTCTTCGATCTCGCCCAGCGGTTTGCCACCGCGGTTGCGTTTCATGCGAACCTTCAGCTTATCGGTATCCTGAATGGTGCCAATGTTCATGCGGATGCGTTGTGTGCTGCGCGGGTCGCGGAGCTGCCATTGACCGTCCGCGCGTTGCAGCAAACGTTGCCAACGGTCATAGGCGCGCAGGGCGTAGCCGCCCGTGGCGCAGAAATCGAGGCATGCGTCGAACTCGGCGCGGGGCAGGGCGGCATAGGCTCCGGCAGAGCGGACTTGGGTAAAGAGGTCATCTGCGTCAAAAGGGCCAGCGCAAGCGGTGATGAGTATGTGTTGGCAAAGCACGTCGCGCGGGCCGGGGCCCCGGGGATCACCATCAAGTGCGCCCTCGAGCACGGCTTCTAGGGCGGCCACGCATTCGACCACTTCAAAGCGGTTCGCGGGCACCAGCAGCGCCTTGGACGGCGCATTATAGCGGTGGTTGGCACGGCCGATGCGTTGGACGAGGCGTTTGACGTTCTTTGGCGCGCCAATCTGAATGATCAGGTCCACATCGCCCCAGTCGATGCCCAGATCCAGCGTGCCGGTGCAGACGATGGCACGCAGATCGCCGCGGACCATGGCCGCTTCGACCTTTTCGCGTTGGGCGCGGTCGAGGCTGCCGTGGTGGATCGCGATGGGCAACGCGTCTTCATTGGCGAGCCATAGATTGTGAAAGAAGATTTCTGCCTGCGCGCGGGTATTGTGAAAGATCAGCGTGGTTTTGTGTTGGCGAACCTGCTCCAGCACTGCCGGGATTGAATAGGCTGCGCCACCGCCGGCCCACGGCGGGGCTTCTTCGGTATGTAGCATCTGGATGTCGGGGGCGGGGCCGGGGTCGGCCAGCAGCACTTCGCAGGGATCAGGGTGGCGGGCCATGAGGTGGGCGATCGCGGCGGGGTCTTCGACCGTGGCCGAGAGGCCAACCCGTTTAAGGCCGGGGCAGAGCGCTTGAAGACGGGTTAGCGCGAGCATCAGTTGATCGCCGCGTTTGCTTTCGGCGAGGGCGTGGATTTCGTCGATCACCACCCGTTTGAGGCCGCGAAATGTGCGGGCCGCGTCCTCGTAAGAGGTCAGCAGGGCGAGGCTTTCCGGTGTGGTCAGCAGGATATGCGGCGGATCGGCGCGTTGGCGTTGGCGGCGCGATTGCGAGGTGTCGCCGGTGCGGTCTTCGATGCGGATCGGTAGGCCCATCTCCTCAACCGGGCGGGTCAGGTTACGCTTGATGTCGGCGGCCAGCGCTTTGAGGGGCGAGATATAGAGCGTGTGCATCCCCTCATGCGGCTCTTCGGTCAGATCGACGAGGGTGGGCAAAAAGCCCGCCAGCGTTTTGCCGCCGCCTGTGGGGGCGATGAGCAGCAGGGCGGGGGCATCGGCGAGGTCCAGCATCTCTTGCTGGTGCGGGTGCAGGGACCAGCCGTTTTGGGCAAACCAATCGGCGAATTTAATGGGTAGGGCGCGCATGACACCCAATGTAGTATCGGCAGGCCGTGGGGCCAGCAGCTGGAGCTATTTAACGATCACCTCATCGCGGACGAACATGTTTGCCCAAGCGCGGTCCACCAGATCGGGGTTCATTTGATAGGGGATGCCCTCGAAATCGCAGATGGCGATCATCTGGTCGATTAGGAAGTTTGGTTGATAGTTCGCATAGACGTTGTCGATGGTTGGGTATTTCTCTTTGAGCAGATGAACCAGTGTCGCTTCGTCCAATGGCATGCCGCGTTTGCGTGCGACTAGGGCAAAGATTTTGAGAAAGTTTTCTTGGTTCGGCCCGTCGATCTTGATTTTAAAGAAAATCCTCCGCAGGGCCGCTTGGTCGAAAATCTCATTCGGGTGGAAGTTGGTTGAGAAAATCACCAGCGTATCGAACGGCACCTCAAACTTCTCACCCGATTGCAGGGCGAGGATGTCTTTGCTTTCTTCTAGCGGCACAATCCAGCGGTTGATGATGCTTTGCGGTGGCTCTTGCTGGCGGCCAAGGTCGTCGACGATAAAGACGCCGCCCGTGGCTTTCAGTTGCAGCGGGGCCTGATAGGTCCGTGCCGCGGGATTGTAGACCAAATCGAGCATGTCGAGTGTCAGCTCACCGCCGGTGATGACGGTGGGGCGTTCGCAGCAGACATAGCGGGCGTCATAACGGGTGACGCGGCGCAGTGAGGTGGGGTCTTGGACCTCAGACTCGGCGGCGGAATGCACGATCGGGTCGTAGACGGTGATGACTTGGCCCGCGTATTCGATGGCGCGCGGCACATAGACCTTGTCGCCCAACGCATCTCGTATCCCGTTAGAAATGCTGGATTTCCCGTTGCCCGGCGGGCCGTACATCAGGATCGACCGTCCTGCGGATACGGCGGGGCCAAGGTGGTCCAGCAAGCTGTCGGGCAGCACCAGATGGCCCATCGCCCTGGTGAGTTGCGCGCGGGTGATTTGTAGGTTGCGCACCGACTGGCGTTTGACCTGTTTGCGGTAAACCTCAAGCGGGACAGGCATAGCGCCGAAATATTCCGACTGCGCCAACGCGTCGAGCGCGCGTGCCTTTCCCGCATCGGTCAGCTGATATCCCATCTCATTGCCGCTGGTAGCGCTCAGTGTGCCTGTCGCCTCAAGCAGGCGCTGGCCGCGGGCTTGGTCGACCATTTCTTGCGTGACTTGGATCGGTAGGCACAGTGCCCTTGCCAGATCGCTGACCAATTCGACGTTTTTGCGGAAAATCGTTTTCAGAAGGATGTCGCGCATCATGACGATGGGCAGCTTCATTTCCTCCAGCCGCTTGGGGGCCGGCGGGGCAAGCACGGTGCTGGTCGGGGCGTTCATCAACGGGTTCCTTGAAAGGGCGGGCGGCGGCGCTCGGTCAGACTGTAGGCTAAATGGTGAATATGGCGTGAATATGGACAATCTAATTGTCGTGAAGGGGGCTGTATCAGGGGCCAGACAACCTCAAGCGCCGTAGATCGCCCCCAGGATCAGATAGAGGCCAAGGGTGGTGCCAAGGGCGAGCCCCATGGGGAATTTCTTGGTCTCCTGCCAGCTTTGCCAGTCGGGGGCGAGGCGGCGTAGAGGGGTGTATTTGACCCCTCGGTGCGTGGTGGCGGCGGCCAAAAGGGTCGCCATGAAAAGCATCATCAGCAGACGCAGATCACCTAGCGCGATGAAGGGCGCAGCGGCGGCGGCGAATTTGGCGTCTCCGGCGCCCATAACCCCTGCGGCGTTCAGCACGATGCCGACTCCCAAGACGATGACAAGGCTCAGCAAGCGCCAAAGATAGGTCTCAAAGGGCAGCAGAAACAGCCCCAGCACTACGAAGATCGCAGTGAGCAGTAAGACTGCCTGATTGGTAATGCGCATCTGCTTCATGTCCGTAAAGGCGACATAAAGACAGATCGGCAATACGAAGGGCAGGAACCACAGGGCCGCCATGGCAGAGATCGCCATGGGTTAGCCGTTTTCCAATGCGCGCAGGGAACGGACGGCGGCTTCGAAATGCTGGGGGTGGGTGTCGATCGCTTCGCGCAGCAGGCCTTTGCCGGTCTCCACATCGCCGCGTTTGATCGCGGAAAGCGCCATTGTGTGCAAAAGCTGCGCGCGCTCGGATTGCTCCATCGGCATCACGGGCAGGGTGTAATCGCGCTGCGCGGCACGGGCCATGATGAGGTTGTTCTTGGCGGTGAAAAGCGTGTCATCCTGACGGATCGCTTCGCCGAACAGACGCTCCGCTTCGGCATAGTCGCCACGGGTCAGTTTGGAATAACCCCAGTTGTTCAGTACAGCGGCGGGGGTGGTGGTCAGCCCGACGGCGATTTCATAAAAGCTGTCGGCGCGGCTCCACTGTTCTTTGCTGTCGGCGACCATCGCTTCAAGCCGGTAGCGGGCGAATGTCTCATGGGTGGGGGGGATGCCGTTCAGGACCGTTTCGGCCCGCGCCCAGTTGCCGGAGCGGATCAGCGCATCAGCCAGTTGCACGTTGTCTTCGGGCGTGGCGCCCTCCATCTTGGTGACCTTATCCCATTCACCCACGGCTTCGGTGGTGCGTTTGGCGCGCACGAGCGATGCGGCCAGCCCGCGCTGGTGGTCGACCCGGTCGGGGCTTTCCTTGACGGACCGCGCAAAGTAACTGACCGCCTCATTGGGGTCGGCCACGGTCAGCATCACGTCTGAAAGGTTGGTTTCATCCACCACGTTGACGTCCTTGAAGGCCCGTTCAACGGTGGCGTTCGCGTCTTTTTCACCGCAGCCAGCAAGGGCGGTGACGCCTGCCATGCAGACGGCCAGAATGATTGGATGGCGCATTTTGCGTCCTTTTACTGCTCTGCCTGGTCATGGTGTCGGACGGATCAGGTAATCCCCGCTGCCGCGCCGCACCAATTTATAATTATCCTCATTGACTTCTGTTATAACAGATTTTTCCGTTTTTGCGAGCGCCAAGCGCAGATTGTCCCGGATTGCGTCACTTTCGCCATTGTCGAGCGCATAGGCTTTGCGAAAAATCTGCTCCGCCTCGGCGGTTTGGCCGCTTTCCATCAACACGACGCCAAGGTTGTTCCAGACTTCCGGCCCGGCAGCGTCCTTTTCCACGGCGCGGCGCAGCAGGGTCTCGGCTTGGCCCAAGCGGCCCAGCCCAAGGTTGGCGCTGCCCAGAGCTGAGAGGATTTCGCCGGTCAGCCCATGATCAAGCGCCGCGCGGTTAAAGGATTTGAGCGCCAGTTCATACTGTCCTGCGGCAATAAGCCTGTGGCCCACTTCAATCCCGTCGACGGCCTCTGCACGCTGGTTCACACCGGGGGCAAAAAGGGTATCTGGTTTCTTGTTATCGCCACCCAACGCAGAAAAGCCGCCTGTCGAACAGGCGGCCAGAGCAAGGACCAAGATCGGCCCGATGAAGACGACGCGGGCGAGCCTGCGCCGAATTTTGCCCGTCATTATTTCCCCATCTGTCCCAATTGCGAGATGCCATGTGCCGAGGGGCCGATCAGAATGATCAACAGCGGCGGTACGGTGAGGCCCATTGTGGCAAGGGTCATCTTGGTTGGCAACTTGTTTGCCGCTTCTTCGGCGCGCATCACACGTTTGTCGCGCATCTCTTCGGCGTAGACGCGCAGCGCGTCGGCGATGGAGGTACCAAAGGCGGCGGATTGGATCAGCACTGTCACGAAAGAAGAGACATCCTGCACGCCGCATCGTTCACTCATGTCGTTTAGGACGGTGATCCTGTCCTTGCCGGCTTTCATCTCATAGGCGACCATCTCGAACTCTTCGGCAAGGGCGGGGTAAGAGGCGCGCAGTTCGCGACCGACACGGACGATACATTGATCCAGCGATTGACCCGCCTCGACGCAAACCAGCATCATATCAAGCGCATCTGGGAAGCCGCGGGTGATCTCTTCTTTACGGGAATCAACCCGGCGGCGGACCCAGTATTTCGGCAGATAGTACCCGATCGCACCGGGGCCGATGGCCCACATCATTGTCTGCTGCGTGGTCATCCCTTCGCCGCCGCCCAAGACTTTGGTATAGACCAAACCGCCCACCAACCCGAGGATCCCGAGGGCAAACTGGGCAAAGTAATAAAGCCGGACCGCATCGCGCGAACGATAGCCCGCCTGACGCAGCATCAACTGTTTGGCACTGAGTTCGGCCACGTCCTCAGGCTCAAGAAATTTGGCGAATTTCTGCAATTGCGCGTTTTGGTCGGACTGGCGCAACTGCTGACGCGCTCCGTCAGCCGCAGGCGCAGAACTGGTGCGTTTGAGCTTGGACAGCGGATCTTCGGGCTGGCGCAACATCATCACCAAGGTGAGCGCAACCAAGGTAACGCCCAAGGTGCCGATGATGATGATCAGGCCCATCGGGCCCAAGACCTCGTTGATCTGCTCGTTAAGCTGATTGAGAAATTCCATCATCGGCCTCTCAGACTTTGATATTGGTGAGGATGCGCATCACGAACAAGTTCAGCACAAGGAACATGCCCACGATGAAACAGGCGGGGATGAAGTAGGGGTGATCGCGGACCTCGTCGTAGTAATGCGGATCGCCAAGGTTAATCACGACCAGCGCGGCAAGTGGGAAACCCGATAGGAATTTGCCCGACCATTTTGCCTCGGCGGTGATCGCTTTGACGCGGCGGAACAGGCGAAAGCGGGCGCGGATCACCTTGGCCAGGCCGGCAAGGATTTCGGCCAAGTTGCCGCCAGATTGCTGTTGAATGGTCACAGCGACGGCCAAGAAGCGCAAATCCTGCATGTCGAGCCTTTCAGCCATGTCTTTCAGCGCCTCGCCCAGATCACGGCCATAGGCGGCCTCATCTGCGATCACCCCGAATTCGGAGGCAAGCGGGTCTTGGATTTCTTTAGAAACGATCGAAATGGCGTTAGAAAACGGGTGGCCGACGCGCAGGCTGCGGACCATCAACTCAACAGCATCGGGAAGCTGCTCTTCGATCATCGACATACGTTTACCGGCTTTGTGCGACACCCAAAAGAACACCGCGCCAACGCCCATGACGAGGGACATAAGCGCGCGCACCGACACTGACGTATCAGTGCCAATCGTCAGCCCCAGAAAGGCCACGGCGGCGAGACCAGCCATAATCATCAAAAGTTGCTGCGGCGTGAAAGCAATCGCGGCCTTCTGCGCACGTTCTGACAGCAGGGAATACAGCGGGATCGACTTAGCGTTCATATGCTGCTGCATCTCTTTGCGCAGCTTGTCCAAGACTTCCTCGCGGCGGGCGCCTTTTTCCAGCATCTCAAGGCGACGGTTCACCCGGCTGTTGAGGCTGATGGATTTGCCGAATGCGACAAGGTACAGCCCTTCGACCAGCACCAGAACGCCGATGAAGATCAGACCATAGATGATTGGTTCGGCACTCATTACATCAATCCTTACTGGGCCGCGACCGGTTCGTAGATGGACGCAGGCAGATCATAGCCCCACATGCGGAACCGCTCGGAGAAGTGGCTGCGCACACCTGTGGCGGTGAAATGGCCAATGATCTTGTTTTCCGGGGTCAGGCCGACACGCTGATAGCGGAAGATCTCTTGCATTGAGATTACCTCGCCTTCCATGCCGGTGATTTCCGTGATGGAGGTCATGCGGCGCGAGCCGTCTTGCAGGCGCGAGGCCTGCACGATCAGGTTCACCGCCGAAGAAATCTGGCTGCGCACGGCTTTGAGTGGCATTTCGATCCCGGCCATGGCGATCATGTTTTCCAGACGTGACACCCCATCGCGGGCAGAGTTCGCGTGGATCGTGGTCATAGAGCCGTCGTGGCCGGTGTTCATCGCCTGCAACATGTCGATGACTTCCTCGCCGCGGGTTTCGCCGACGATGATCCGGTCCGGGCGCATCCGCAGGGCGTTTTTCAGACAGTCGCGGGGAGAGACTTCGCCCTTGCCTTCGACGTTGGGCGGGCGGCTTTCCATCCGGCCTACGTGGGTCTGCTGAAGCTGAAGTTCGGCGGTGTCTTCGATGGTCAAGATACGCTCATCATTGGCGATGAACGAAGACAGCGCGTTCAGCGTGGTGGTCTTACCCGAGCCAGTACCGCCGGAGACGATGATATTCAGACGCGTCGCCACGGCGGCCTGCAAATAGGCGGCCATCTCTTCCGAGAAGGCACCGAAATTCACCAGATCGTCGATGCCCAGCTTGTCTTTCTTGAATTTACGAATGGACACCAGCGACCCATCCACCGCGACGGGGGGCACCATGGCGTTGAAGCGCGAGCCGTCTTTCAGGCGTGCGTCGACGTAAGGGTTGCTTTCATCCACGCGACGACCCACCGCCGAGACGATCTTGTCGATGATCCGCAGCAGGTGCTTTTCGTCCTTAAAGGTGATGTCGGTCAGTTGCAGCTTACCGTCGCGCTCGACGAAGATCTGCTGCGGGCCGTTCACCAAGATATCGTTGACGGTGTCGTCTTTCAGCAGCGTTTCCAGCGGACCAAGACCGGTCACCTCGTCATACAGCTCAGAGTTCAACGTCATGCGGTCTTCGCGGTTGAGAACGATGCTTTTTTCCGAGAGAATTTCGACCGCTATGTCGTTGATCTCTTGGCGCAATTCTGTTTCTGAAGCATGTTCCAAAGCGGCAAGGTTGAGGTTGTCCAACAGCGCGCGGTGCAGCTCAAGTTTGATGTCGCTCATCCGCTGCTTGCGCTTGACATCACGGTCTTCCGGCGCTGCTGCTGCGGGCTTGAGGGCGCGGCGCATCGAAGCCGATTTGGCGGCCTCAGCAACTGCGGGGGTGGCTACTGGCGCGGCTTCAACAACCTTGGCGGGCGCGGCCTGTTTGGCTGGCGCCGAAGCTGGGGCCGCTTTCGGGGTCGCGGAGGCTGGTTTCTTATACTTGGAAAACATCGATACGCTCTTTCGCTAGGGGCTCAGGCTGCTTTGGCCTGATCGCCCTTGAGATCGTGGATGGAGCCTGCCAGCTTGGCTATTTCGCGCCGGAGCGGGCTTTTTGGGGCAGAATTGGCGAGCGGGAGGCCGTGATCATTGGCCTGCGTCACCGCCTTGCCGCCATCAGGCAGTTGTACGTCAATCGAGATGCTGAGCGATTCGGCCATGCGCTTGACCCGGCTCTTGGCGCTGAGATCGGTGAACTTGGGCGCGCGGTTCATCACATAGCGCAACTTCTCAAAGGGAAGCTCTTCGGATTGCAGGGCGCGTTTGAAGCGTAGTGCGTTCTGGGCCGAACGCATATCAAGCTCCAGCATAGCGAAATAGATATGCGCGCTGGTCAGTACGGTTTCAGACCATTGCACCAGCGTTGAGGGCATATCCACAATGACGTAGTCGAACTGGTTGCAGGCCATGCTCAGGATACGTTCAACGTCTTCGTTGGTGATGATGTCGAGCGGCAGCATTTCCGCGGGGGCGGTCAACACATGCAGCTTGTCTTCAAAGGTTTGCAGGGCTTGGCCAAAGATCTCTTCGTCCATGGATTGCGTGTCGGACATCATCTCATAGACCGCCTCGCGGCGTTGCAGGTCAAGGAATGTCGCGACGGAGCCAGATTGCAAATCGAAATCCAGCAGGCAGACCGAGGGCGCGTTCTTCTTGTCCGCGTTGGCAAGTTCCCAAGCAAGGTTCACAGCAAGAGTTGTCGCACCGGTGCCACCGGCCAACCCGTGCACCACGATCAAGGCACCGTCTTTGCGCGCGCCAGCTTTCAACTGTGGGGCTGCTGATTCTGTCTCTGCGGCGGGGGCAGGGGGGGCATTCTCCCCTGCGCGAACCCGTGCGATAGCTTGAGCCAACTCGCCTTCGGGCAGCGGATAGGGAACGAATTCGTCAGCACCTTGGCGCAACAGTGAATGCAACGCTGCGGGGGTCATGTCCTCGGCGATCAGGATCACGCGGATATCACGTGCCTTGGCTTGGGTGATGATCTCGCTCATCAATACAAGGTTGTCTTCGTCGGTCTCATCCATAGCCAAGGCTACAAATTCCATCGCCGCGGCTTCGGGTTGCCCAAAGAATGCCAGCGCTTCGGCGAATCCCAGGTCGCCCCAGCTTTCGCCAAGCGTGGCCTCCATATCTTCGATCAAGAGGTCGAAGTTTTGTACATCACGGCTGATTGTGCAGGCAACGATCGGCGCTGCTTCGGGTTGGGGCATACTGTTGCTCATGACCTTTTGTCCTTTACATCAACGGTTTGGCCGGGGGCGGCGATATTCTGTCGCCGCGTCCGCTCTGGCCTCTGCCTCATGCACGGCCTCTGAGCCGGGCACATCTGTCCTTCTGGGTCGAATATCGCGCCCAACTGGGGCGAGATTGGGGCCAAAAAGCCTCCATTGTTGGGTATTGTGAAACGATCCGCGTTTTAGCGCCCTATTGGACATCTCTTGGCGGGTACGAGAAACCCCCGCGACCCAAGGGCACGGGGGTAAATTTCTATTGCAGAAGAGGCCCTTGGCCTTACTCCCCGCCGCTGCCACCAGCCGCAGTGGCACTGGTGCTTAACTGCGAGGGGGGCACGGCGCTGGCCACATACTCGCGATAGATGACCTGCGCATATTTACCATCCAGAAGCATCGAATGGCCGTGCACAAACCCGCTGACCTCGGTCACGGTGCGCCGGTTGCGGCGCTCGCGGCCCTGGGTCACGATCAGGGGCTGTGTTTCACCATAGGAAACAACGGCTTCCAGACGGCTTGGGCTGATCCCCAAGGTCGAGAGGTAGCCGACCACCGCCTGCGCGCGGCGCATACCCAAGGCCCGGTTATAAGCCTGCGAGCCGACCAGATCGGTGTGGCCATAAACGCGGAAGCGAATCTCAGGGAACTGGCGGATCCATCCGGCCTGTTGGCGCAAAACGGCCTGTGCAGTGGCGTCCAGCTGGGCGGAGTTAAAGGCGAAGGTCACGGTAGAGCCGACTTCGTTGGCGAAACGGTTCGCCAGATCAAAGGTCACACGCTCCTCGCCCGTCATAACCTGCCGGTTGTGCAGCGTGGCATTGCCGAACTGGCCTGTGTCCACAACCGAGCCGGCTTCGCGGTAGAACTGTGTATAGACTGGATCGTTGCTGGGCGCGCAGGCGGTGAGCCCGGCGAGGGCCGCGGTGCCAGCGATCAACGTGATATGTCTGCGTGTCATCGGATCAATCCAGTACATAACCGTAGGAGCCGCGGAAGTCCTGCTTGGCCACTTCGCCCGCCGCACCTCGGGTCGGAGTGCGGGTGCCGTCGGCGGTGCGCCCGTGCAAGAAAAGGTCTTTCTCGGAGGGCGGCTTGATGCGGTCCGTGGGCAGTACCAGCGCTTCGCTGCGGGTTGGCGTTACCAGATGCGCGGTGACGATGATCACCAGCTCTGTCTGGCTGCGCTGATAATCCGCTGAGCGGAACAGCGCGCCCAGCACTGGCACATCGCCGATCCACGGCAGTTGCCGCGTGCTGTCAGTAAAGTCGTCGGTCAAAAGCCCGGCAATGGCAAAGCTTTCGCCATCGCGCATCTCAACCGTGGTGGACGTTTCGCGGCGGGTAAATGCTGAAATCTCAATCCCATTGCCCAGGGCGATGCTGTTACTCCCGTCGATGGCCGACACGGCGGCGTTCATCTCAAGGTTGATGATATCTTTGTCCACGACGCGTGGAATAAAGGCGAGCTCAACACCGAAGGGTTTGAACTCCACCGCGATGGTGTCACCTGTTTGCGCGACGGGAACGGGGTATTCCCCCCCGGCGAGGAACTTGGCCTCTTGCCCCGACAGCGCGACGAGGTTCGGTTCCGCCAAGAACCGCACAACGCCTTTTTCTTCTAGCGCTTCCAGCAAGATGCCCACTTGGGTCGAACCCGCGTTAAAGCCAAACAGCACCGCGCCCGCGTTCTGGTTGGAAGAGGGGATCGTGCCGCCAAGAGAGGAAGCAACCCCGCCAGATGAATTGGTGCTGCCTGTCCCACCGTTGATGCCGGTGCCGCCGATCGCGCCATTGATCGCAAGCGAAGAGCCCAGCGATTTGGACACGTTACGCTGCATTTCCGCAAAGCGGACCTTCATCATCACCTGCTGGATACCGCCAACGCTCATTAGGTTGCTGACCCGCTCAGGCGCATAGCGTTCAGCCAGATCAAGCGCGCGTTGCAAGCGCTGTGTCGAAGACACGATGCCCGACAGCACAATGCCATCATTGGCCGTGCGCACTTCGATCTTCTCACCCGGAAGGATCTGGCGCAGCCGTTCTTTAAACTCGGATACATCCGCAGCCACGCGAACATCGACGTTGGTGATCAATTGCCCGCCAGCGTCCAACAGCGTCAGCGTGGTCAGACCCGGGGATTTGCCGAGCACATAGATGGTGCGATCAGACAGCGAAGAGATATCCGCGATGCCAGGGTTGGCAATGCTCAATTCCGCAAAGGGGATGTCGCTTTCGACCACCACGGCGCGGTTCATCGGAACATCGAGACTGGAATTCGTGCCGCGTTTCACAACCCGCAGCGTGTCGGCGCCAGCAGAGCTGGGCAGGGTCAATGCCAGTGGCATCGCGCCCAGAGTCAGCCCCAATAGGGCTGCTTTTAGAAATCTATCGATTTTCATGTGACCTGCCTTTTTGATCACGCCTCGGGATGGGTCTTTTCGCCCTCGTTTGGCAGCACTCTGAGGCAATTCGAATTTTATTGCAAGAATCAAGCTCTTCGCGGGTGCTTTGCATGTGGGCAATTCGCAACATAACTTGAAATGGAAAGACGCCGCAGAGGCTGCGACGTCTTTGCTTAGCATAGCAAGAGGGTGTCATCAGGTCAGTTTGTGCAGGGGATCTGAAGTTCGACCACCTCAGCGCCGCGACGTGTGCGGATCGTACAAATCTTCTCTTTGGCGACCTCTGCGATGGTTTCCTGCATCTCAATCCCAAGAAGCGACCGCTGATCGACCTCAATGGCTTCGGCCACGGTATCGTCATTGGTGCCGACCAAGGAGAGAGACAGTTTGCCGGTCGACTGCGCTTGGGCAAGGGCGGCGACCTGTTGGGGTTTCACGGCTACGGTCACGGTCTTAGCGATTGAGGCTTCCTCCATCACCAGCGCATCGGCGCTTTGGTCGATGGCGATCAGTTGCACAGCTGATTCGATCAGCTTGGTTACGTCGCCGTTGCTGGATTGGTTGCCCACGTTCACGCGGCCCGTCCAGTAAACATCGACCCGGTCGCCGGGGCGCAAGAAGCCCGACACACCGCTGGAGACATCCACCTTGATGGTAAAGGCGCGCATGCCGCGGGCCAGGCGCGAGGTCAGACCCGAGTCTTCACCCGGCTCCGTCACCTTGACGGCCATGATTGCTTCATCTTTTTCGATATTGCGCAGGACAATGCGGTGGTCCTTGGTGTTTTCAGGAAACAGCAGGGTTTCCTCAATAAAACTGCCCTCGGGGATCGCGTTCTCGGGCCAATTTACGGCGCGCACATCCTCGCGGGTCAGGGGCTGCCCATATTTAAGCGGCTTTTCGGCCACCCAGACGGTTTGTGTTGGCACCACTTGCGCCAGCGCGGCCTGCGCCTGTGCATTGGCTGCTTGATACTGAGAAATCCGGTCTTTCGCCAGATATACGGCCCCACCGGCAAGTGCGATACCTACCAAAAGAACCAATCCAAATACGGCCCGCATGTTGTCACCTCTTTGCTATGGAAGCGGGTCTGAGCCCGCTTGTGTCAAAGGCAGAATAGCTGCCGATTATGACGAGAATTGGTCGGCACAGCGGCGATGCGATGATGCCTGCCGTAGCGAATATCGGTCTTTAGAAGCTTACCGCTGTCAGGAGGTCATCTGTACCTGAATGTACTCCAAGAGTTCACCGACACTGTTGGAGAAGACGCCAAGTAGCAAAATAGTCATACCGATCAGGAAGGCGGTTAGAACGACCCAATCAACGCTCACCGCACCACTCTGGTCGCTTGCAAAACCTTTGAAAAATCTGGGCATAACTATTTCCGTTTGATAGCGGTTTGTGAGAATAAGCTAGGGCCGCACCCTGGATAGGGAGGCGGCCCTAGCACTTTAGGCGGCTACAAAAGTAGGACTGTTAACACAGCTTATGGTGCGCGCATCTCACCGGAAATATCACCAGCAATCTGGCCTGTAAGCAGTTCTGTGTTTTCACCGATGGTGCTGAAAGCAACAATTGCCAAGCCGACGATCGCAGCGGTCAGAACGACCCAGTCAACTGTCACGGCACCGTCTTCGTCATTGCGGAAGTTTTTGATAAAGTTCATCATGTCATGTCCCTCCAAGGATCACTGAGTAAAGGTTTTAACCTCGCCGTCCGGTTTGCCTCGCTCTCTCATTAAGGCTGTCCGACTTGGTATGACCCTATATAGCCCTGCGATTGGGGCGCGAATTTGGCAGCAAATGTGACTTTTACCGTTCTGGCATGTTTTTCTTTGAAAATGGCTTCAACGTCCTGTTTCCATTGAGTCTAAAGGCGTTTTGAGGTCGCTTTTTAGCGTGTTTTCCCGGGTTATCGGCGCAATTGCGGCGAAATCGCCACGATCCCCGTCTCAATCGCTGGCCCGATTCCCCTTTTCATGAGATATTGCCAACCAAAGGCGCGTCAGACGCAAGGTAGAGCAGGCATGTATCGTTTATTGGCACTTTGGCTGATCATGGCCCTTTCGGCCCCCGCCACTTGGGCAGAGGGGCTCGCTCCTTTTCCCGAGTTCTCGGCCAAACGGGTCGCGCCGCCCAAAAAAGGGGCCAAGCGCATCACCGTACAGATCGACCCGGCTGCCCGTGCCGCCGCCGCTGCCAGGGTTGAGACAGGTCCAGCCGTGGCGGCCACGCCTTCAGGTGCCATCGCGCCTTTGAACGCAGGTCAGTTTGATTGGTTCTGGGATAAAGTCTCTCCCGCTGCTGATTTGGGCGGGGCAGGGCGGCTGGCGCCTGCCATGGCCGTGCTTTCCACTGGCAAAGTGCCCGCGCCGCGTTTGCAACATCTACAAGACATCGCTCGCAGCAATGGTGTGGATATTTTGCGTGCGACAGTCGGCACGAAAGTTTCTCCGGCACTCGTCTTGGCGGTGATCAGCGTTGAATCCGCTGGGCGCACCGATGCAGTGAGCCGGGCAGGGGCTGCGGGGTTGATGCAACTGATGCCCGATACCGCTGCACGTTTCGGCGTAGGCGATAGTATGATCGCGGCGCAGAACATCTTGGGCGGCGTCAAATACCTCGATTGGCTGATGGGAGAGTTCGACCGTGATCCGATCCTCGTACTTGCGGGCTATAACGCGGGCGAGGGGTCGGTGCGCAAACACGCGGGCGTGCCGCCCTTTGCTGAAACGCGGGACTATGTGCCAAAGGTACTGGCAGCCTTCCAAGTGGCGCAGGGGCTTTGCCTGACACCGCCGGAATTGATCAGCGATGGGTGTGTTTTCGCGGCGATGAACTAACGTCGCAGTGGCGCCCCGGCGGATGCCGCCGGGGGCTTTGTCTAAACGATGGTGGCGTCTGTCGCGGCGCGCAACTCATCCTCCGTCACGCCATCGGCGCATTCGACGATGCGCAATCCACCTTCGACCACGTCAAGCACACCAAGGTTGGTGATGATCCGGTCAACCACGCCTTTGCCGGTCAGCGGCAGGGTGCATTCTTTTAGTAGTTTGGACTCACCGGCCTTGTTCTGATGATCCATGACAACGATCACCTTGCGCACGCCGGCAACAAGGTCCATCGCGCCGCCCATGCCTTTGACCAACTTGCCGGGGATCATCCAGTTCGCCAGATCGCCGTTCTCGGCCACTTCCATCGCGCCAAGGATCGCCGCGGCGATCTTACCACCGCGGATCATACCGAAGGACATGGCGCTGTCGAAATAGGCTGTGCGGCTCAGTTCGGTGATGGTCTGCTTGCCTGCATTAATGAGGTCGGGGTCTTCTTCGCCCTCAAAGGGGAAGGGGCCCATACCCAGCATGCCGTTTTCCGACTGCAGGGTGATGTCCTTGTCGCCCACGTAGTTCGCCACCAGCGTCGGAATGCCGATGCCGAGGTTCACATACATGCCGTCTTCGAGTTCTTCCGCTGCGCGGGCGGCCATCTGATCTCTATCCCAGGGCATTAGGCTTCCTCCCGCTTGCGTGTTGTGACCTTTTCGATCCGTTTCTCGTGATCGCCTTGGATGATGCGATGCACGTAGATGCCGGGCAGATGGATTTTATCGGGGTCGAGGCTGCCGCGGGGGACGATCTCTTCGACCTCAACAATGCAAACCTTGCCGCACATGGCCGCAGGCGGGTTGAAGTTGCGCGCGGTTTTGCGGAACACGAGGTTGCCGGTGTCATCGGCTTTCCATGCTTTCACGATCGACAGGTCGGCAAAAATGCCCTCTTCGAGGATGTAATCCTCACCGTGGAATTGCTTCACTTCCTTGCCCTCAGCGATCTGGGTGCCGACGCCGGTCTTGGTGTAGAAACCCGGAATGCCCGAACCGCCGGCGCGCATGCGCTCGGCCAATGTGCCTTGGGGGTTAAACTCAAGCTCCAGCTCACCGCTCAGATACTGGCGCATGAACTCGGCGTTTTCACCGACATAGGAGGAGATCATCTTTTTCACCTGCCGCGATTGCAGCAGAATGCCGATGCCGAAATCGTCGACGCCCGCATTGTTGGAGGCAAAGGTAAGGTCTTTGGCCCCGTTATCCTTGATCGCCTGCAGCAGCAATTCAGGAATGCCACAAAGGCCAAAGCCCCCGGCGGCGATCAGCATGCCATCCGACAAGACACCTTCCAGTGCCTCAGCGGCGGATCCATAGATTTTGTTCACGGGCGACCTCCCTCTGGTTTCGTTGCGCCATATGTGACCCTGCGTCGTCGCAGTGTCAATTACGTGGTGCTACGCAGGGAGGCCGCCCGAAAGGGTCAGATGATACGCACTTGTGTGCCGACCGGGCACATGCCGAAAAGCTCTTCGATCTTTTCATTATAGAGACCGATACAGCCGTCCGAAGACCGACGCCCGATCTTGCGCGTGTCATGGGTGCCGTGAATGATGTACGCAGGCCAGCTGAGGTACATCGCATGGGTGCCCAGCGGGTTGTCGGGGCCGGGCGGCATGTATTTGTAATGCGGGAAACGCTCCATCATCGAAGCGGTCGGTGTCCAATCCGGACCCTCTTTCTTGCGCACAATCTCGGTATAGCCGCGTTTGGTCAGCTCTTCGGTGGCAGGCACGGATGTCGGGTAGACCTTGTAGGTCTGGCCATCGGCGCTCCAGTAATGCAACGCGCGGCTGATCGTGTCGGCAACGATTGCGCCTTGACCGAGGCTGTCGAAATGGTCCTGCCAGCGTTGCGTGGCAAAGCTAGACGCATTGCGCGACACTGGCGCTTCGTTGGAAAATTCGCGGGCCGATTGGCCGAATTCCTGCGCGCGCAGGATCTGCGGGGTCATCAACGCCGCACCGCTGGCGGCGATCACGCCGCGTCGGGTAAATTTAATGCCTGACATATATCTGCCTTTCATACTGGTCTTGCCGTCTGCCCCTGATCCGAAAATCGAAGGTAAATGGCAAATCACATATTCATGATGCTGGATGTGACGGTGCGCCACAGGCGGAACCGCGCCGATCCGGCGCGGCCGCTGCAGTGCGGGCGCGATCGGTTACGCGCCGTCGGTCTTTTTAGCCGCCGGTTTCTTTGCGGCCGGCTTCTTAGCAGCCGTTTTTTTCGCTGCGGGTTTCTTGGTGGCGGTCTTGGCCGCAGGCTTCTTTGCAGGCGCCTTCTTCTTGGTTGCCGCCTTGCGCTTGGCCGGAGATTTAGCGAGCTTTTCCTCGATCAATTCCACCGCGCGTTCCATGGTCAGGTCCGCCGGCTCAACCTCTTTCGGGATCGTCGCGTTGACCTTTTCCCACTTCACATACGGCCCATATTTGCCTTCCATGATATTCACCGCGCCGCCCATATCTGGGTGTTCACCCATCTCACGGATCGGTTTTGCGGCCTTGCCACGGCCGCCACGGCTGGCGACTTTTTCGGCCAGCAGTTGCACCGCGCGGTTCATGCCCACGGTAAAGACCTCGTCGATCCCTTCAAGGTTGGCATTGGTGCCGCCCCGGTCCGAGGTGCTCTCGGCGTGTTTGATATACGGCCCATAACGCCCGATGTTCGACCAGACCATCACGCCATCTTCTGGGTGCGGGCCGATCTGGCGGGGCAGGGACAGCAGCATAACACCTTGTTCCAGCGTCACTTCTTCGGCGGGCCAATCCTTTGGGATCGATTGGCGCGGAGGTTTTTTGTTCTCTTCGGTCACCGGGCCGCGCTGTACATAGGGGCCAAAACGGCCCTTGAAGACGCGGATTTCGTCCCCCTGATCTTCGCCCAACAGCTTCCCATCAGGCGGAATGGCCGAGGCTTCAGCCTCTGGGTCCGGCGGGCCGAAGGGGCGGGTGTAGCGGCATTCGGGGTAGTTTGAGCAGCCGATAAATGCCCCGCCCGACCGCGCGGTACGCATCGACAGGCGTCCAATCTCGCAATTCGGGCAAAGGCGCGGATCGCTGCCGTCTTCTGTGGGTGGGAAGAGGTGCGGTTCCAGCACCTCGTTGATCTTTTCCAGAACTTCCGTGATCCGCAGCTCGGATGTTTCGGCAATCGCCGCCGAAAAGTCGCGCCAGAAGCGACGCAGCACTTCTTTATAAGCCGCATCGCCCGCGCTGACCTTATCAAGCTGGTCTTCCAGATCGGCGGTGAAATCATACCCAACGTAGCGGCGGAAGTAGTTCTCAAGGAAGGCGGTGACCAAACGGCCTTTATCTTCTGGGATCAGGCGGTTGCCATCCTTGCGAACATATTCGCGGTCTTGAATCGTGGTGACGATGCTGGCGTAAGTCGAGGGGCGGCCGATGCCAAGCTCTTCCATCCGTTTGACCAATGTCGCTTCGGTATAGCGCGGCGGTGGCTGGGTGAAGTGCTGCTCTGGCGTGACGCTGCGCTTGTCCATCGCATCGCCATTGTTGATCTGGGGCAGGCGCTTGTCGTCTTCGTCGACCACATCATCGCGGCCTTCTTCATAAACGCGCAGGAAGCCGTCAAACAGCACGACCTGACCATTTGCACGCAGGCCGACCTGACCATCTTCGCTCCCGACTTCAACCGTGGTGCGCTCAAGGCGCGCGCTTTCCATCTGACAGGCGAGGGTGCGTTTCCAGATCAGATCGTAAAGCTTCGCCTGATCGGCGTCGAGTTTCAGCGCTTTGGCGTCTTTCGTCATATCCGTCGGGCGGATACATTCGTGCGCTTCTTGGGCGTTCTTGGCCTTGTTTTTATAGATGCGCGGCTCTTTCGGCACATAGTCCGCGCCAAAACGGTCGGCGATCGCATCGCGCGCCATTGTCACCGCTTCGGGGGCCATGTCGATGCCGTCTGTCCGCATGTAGGTGATGTGACCGGCTTCATAAAGGCGCTGCGCCGTTGACATCGTCTGCCGTGCGCCCATCGAAAACTTCCGGCTGGCTTCTTGCTGCAGGGTCGACGTCATGAAGGGCGCTGATGGGTTGCGGCTGGCCGGTTTGGCCTCGACGTTCATGACCTTCAGCGCACGGCTGGTGATCGCCTGCACCGCCATCTCGGCCTGTGTGGCATCGGCCAAGTCGAAACGATCCAGCTTTTTGCCCGCAAGAGAAACAAGACGCGTCTCGAACTCCTGACCGCGCGGCGTGGCGAGCAGCGCCTTGACCGACCAATACTCGCGGGCGCGGAAAGCTTCGATTTCCATCTCACGCTCAACGATCAGGCGCAGGGTAACCGACTGCACCCGGCCTGCCGATTTCGCGCCGGGAAGTTTGCGCCAGAGAACGGGCGACAGGTTAAAACCCACCAGATAGTCCAAAGCCCGGCGGGCGAGATAGGCCTCAACCAGTGGCATATCGACTTGGCGCGGGTTTTCCATCGCCTCGGTCACGGCCTTCTTGGTGATCTGGTTAAACACCACGCGGCTGACAGGCGTGTCTTTCTTGATCGATTTGCGCTTGGTCAGCGCCTCTTGCAGGTGCCAGCTGATCGCCTCGCCTTCGCGGTCGGGGTCAGTCGCGAGGATCAATGCGTTGTCTTTGGCCAGCGCATCCGCGATCGCCTTGACGTGTTTCTTACTGTCGCTGGCGACTTCCCACTTCATGTCGAAATCAGCGTCGGTGTCGACTGATCCATCCTTGGGCGGCAGGTCTCGGACGTGGCCATAGGAGGCGAGGACGGTATAATTATCGCCCAAATATTTGTTGATCGTTTTAGCCTTGGCGGGGGATTCGACAACGACGACGGGCATAAATACAGGCACCTTAGATCAAAAATGAGGGCAGCTTTGCGCTGTCTCATGTGGGATGGCGGGGGTGTTTGTCAATGCGGCTGCTGATTATGAGGATTCTGCGCGGCAGCGGTTTGCTGCGCTTGTTGGTTTGGAAAGGCGCCATGGTTGCGATGCTTTGTGCAGAGCCTCTGGCGGGGAAGGGCTTCACTCAGACGCTGGCGGTTTGCTGCTGTTTCATCGCTTGCAGAGGTCACTCTGCTAGCTACGCGGTGCGGCTCAGCAATCCACCGGGCTGTCTTTCAATTTGGCCGTCCATTTCAAGATCAAGAAGCGCCGGGGCTACGGCGGTGCTGGGCACTTGCAGATCGCGGATCAGCTGATCCTCTGCAATCGGTGCAGGGCCAAGCCGAGATAGGATGCGTGCGTGTAGCTTCGCGATGGAGCCCGTATTTTCACGGGGTTGAGTCGCGCGAGACGGGGGCGCAGATGTCGGACCCGAAGCTGGTTTCACAGGGGCAGGCGCGTTGTCCTTTTGCCGATCCTGTTCAGGCAAAATCTCCAAGACATCGGCGGCGGTGCGAACCAACACAGCACCGTCGCGGATCAGCATGTTGCACCCTGCGGCGCGCGCGTCCATCGGGTGCCCCGGCACCGCCAGCACATCACGCCCTTGATCCAGCGCATCTCGCGCAGTGATCAGGCTGCCAGACCGTGCCGCCGCTTCTACCACGACAGTCGCCCGGCTCAGGCCCGAGATGATGCGGTTGCGTCTTGGGAAATGCCGCGCCATCGGTTGCAGCCCCATTGGTTGCTCTGACAGCCGCAGCCCCTGTGCCGCGATTTGCCCCGCCAGTTCGGAATTTTCGCTGGGATATATAGTGTCGACCCCACCTGCCTGGACGGCGATTGTGCCGCGCGTAAGGGCCGCTTCATGCGCTGCGGCGTCGATGCCCCGGGCAAGGCCGGAGACAACGACAAACCCGGCCTCCCCCAGCTCTGCCGCAAGGGTGCGTGCCATGCGCAGGCCAAGCGATGAGGCATTCCGCGCGCCGACGAGGGAAATCATCGGGCGGGTCAGCAGCGCGGGGTCACCGATTACCCACAAAAAGGGCGGTGCATCGTCAAGATCCCTTAATAGGTCAGGGTAGGGCGCTTGGCCCTGCACCAGCAGCCGCGCCCCGGCGGCGCGGGCGGCGTTAAGTTCGGCTTGAACAACCCCTTCGGGGCAGATGCGATAATCCGAAATGCCGGCGGCACGGGCAACTTCTGGCAGGGCGGTCAGCGCATCAATCGCCGAGCCATGTTCATCCAACAAACGCCGGTAGGTCGAGATACCAACCCTGCGAGAACGCAACAGACGAAGCCGGGCAAACCGTTCATCTTCCTGGGTGGGTGGGAGTGGGGGGTGAGTGGAAGAAGGATGTAGGTCCTTGTCAGTCATCCCAAAGCTCCGTCCGTTGCAGAATCAGGTATAGGATTTAGTGCTTAACAACCTATGAATTTTTCCCCACCCATTCGATTCAACTCAGGCGTGCCGTCAGGTTGCCGCGCCGCCCACGGTCAGCCCGCCGATCATCAACGTCGGCTGTCCGACACCCACCGGCACCCACTGACCCTGTTTGCCGCAGTTGCCCATTCCAGGGTCAAGCGTCGGGTCATTTCCGATGGCGCGAATCTGCTGCAGCGCCGTGGCCCCGTCGCCGATCAGCGTGGCCCCTTTGACCGGCGCACCAACTTTGCCGTTCTGCACGCGATACGCCTCGGTGCAGGAAAAAACGAACTTGCCGTTGGTGATATCGACCTGACCCCCGCCAAATCCGACGGCATAGATACCATCCTTGAGGTCTGCCACGATATCACCCGGCGCTGCATCACCGCCCAGCATATAGGTGTTGGTCATGCGCGGCATCGGGATATGCGCATAGGATTGCCGCCGCCCGTTCCCGGTTGACGCACCGCCCATCAATCGCCCGTTCTGGCGATCCTGCATATATCCCACCAGCACGCCATCTTCGATCAGCACATTGCGCGCCGAAGGGGTGCCTTCATCATCGACAGAGATCGAGCCGCGGCGGTCGGGAATCGTGCCATCGTCCAACACGGTGACCCCTTTAGCGGCGATTTGTTGGCCCATCAGACCCGCAAATGCGCTGGAGCCTTTGCGGTTGAAATCGCCCTCCAGCCCGTGGCCAATGGCCTCATGCAGCAGGATGCCGGGCCAGCCAGGGCCAAGCACCACGTCCATCACGCCCGCCGGGGCGGGGACAGCCTCAAGGTTGACGCAGGCGATGCGCAATGCCTCACGCACCTTGGCCTGCCAATCCTCAGGGGCCAGCATCCCGTCCAGCCCAATCCGCCCGCCACCGCCGACACCGCCGCTCTCGCGTCGACCGTCTTGTTCCACGATGACTGAGACATTAACCCGCGTCATGGGGCGCACGTCGCGCACGGAATGACCCTCGGGCCGGAGTATCTCAACCTCCTGAATGCTGGCGGCAATCGTCGCGCTCACCTGCACCACGCGGGAATCGAGGCTGCGGGCATAGGCGTCGATCTCACGCAGTGTGTCGACTTTTACTGGGAAAGCGTGGCCGGCTATCGGGTCTTCGTCCGTGTACAGTCGCGCGTTGCTGGCCTGCGGCGCATCAGCCCAAGTACCGCCGCCGTCACCAACCGCAAGCCGTGCCGTCTCTGCCGCGCGGCGCAAGGAGGCTTCGCTGAGTTCGGTCGAATGCGCATAGCCCGCCACCTCGCCACGCACCGCGCGCAGGCCAAAGCCCTCTGCGGCGTCATAGCTCGCGGTCTTAAGCCGCCCGTCATCAAACACCAGCGCCTCAGAGCGGCGGCGTTCGAGGAATAATTCGCCGTCATCGGCACCGGCCACGGCCTCGCGCAGCACGCTCAGAGCGGTTTCTCGGTCCAGATCGGCCTCAAACGGGGTAAATTGCGCGCTGCTCATTGGGGGGTATCCTTGCTTGCTGTCACAAAACTGTCTCGCGCGTCCCTATGACGCAAGCATGTGACTTTATCTTGTAACCAGAATATGATTGTAAGCATCCAGGATTACAACGGCACCGGGTCGCAGCAGCGGTTCGGGTGTCTAATCGGCTTCTTAATGGTCACAAGATCAGGACGACATATGAAACATCTACTCCCCCTTTCCGGTCTTTTGACCAGCCTTGCCGCCCTGCCAGCATTGGCACAGGACAGCCTGCGCATTGACGGGCTTGATGTCATCGGCAGACCTGTTGACGGCGAGACAGGCTTTCAACCGGCTGTGACGCGGGTGGCGCAGGATATCCACGATTTGGACTATCTGATTCTCGTGATCATCACGCTGATCACCGTTTTTGTGACCGGCCTGATCATCTGGGTCATGATCCGCTACAACAAAAAGCGGAACCCGACACCGTCGTCGTTCACCCACCACACCCCGATTGAGATCGCCTGGACCATCCTGCCGATCTTGGTCCTTGTGTTGATTGGTGCATATTCGCTGCCCATCCTGTTCCGCCAACAGGAAATCCCTGAGGCAGACATCACGATCAAAGCGATCGGCAACCAGTGGTACTGGACTTATGAATATGTCGACGAAGAAATCGCCTTTGACAGCTACATGATCGGCGCGCCCGCGACGCTGGGCGATGGCGACGAAGATGTGACCCCCTTCGTGCTGAATGACGCGATGGTCGCCAAGCTCGAAGACGAAGGCTATGCCCGCGAAGACTTCTTGCTGGCCACCGATACATCGGTCGTGATCCCGGTTGGCAAAACCATCGTGGTACAGGTTACCGCAAGCGACGTGATCCACTCTTGGACCATCCCCGCCTTTGGCGTGAAGCAGGATGGCGTGCCGGGCCGCTTGGCCGAACTGTGGTTCACCGCTGAGCAGGAAGGCGTCTACTACGGTCAGTGTTCCGAGCTTTGCGGTCAGGCCCATGCCTATATGCCGATCACCGTGAAGGTTGTTTCGGAAGAAGCCTATGCCGAGTGGCTCGGTAAGGCTAAGGCGGAATATGCGGGTATCGAACAGCCGCTGACCGTGGCCTCCAAGTAAGCCAGTTCTGCGGGGCAGGGAGGAAACCTGCCCCGTTTTTAACCTGGAAGGTTCGGGATGACTGACATCACCAATACACCGACAAGTGAGTACGATGCGCAGCTGGGGGATTACTTTGCCCTGCTGAAGCCGCGCGTGATGTCGCTTGTTGTATTTACTGCATTTGTGGGGCTTTTGGCCGCACCAGTGTCCGTGAACCCGATCGTCGGCTTCTGCGCCATCCTGTTCATCGCCATCGGCGGCGGTGCTTCGGGCGCGTTGAACATGTGGTGGGATGCGGACATTGACGCTGTGATGCGCCGCACCCGTGGCCGCCCGATCCCATCGGGCCGTGTACAGCCCGGCGAAGCCTTGACGCTTGGCGTCGCGCTGTCGGGCTTGTCGGTGATGATGCTGGGGCTGGCGACGAATCTGCTGGCCGCCGGTATGCTGTTGTTCACCATCCTGTTCTATGCGGTTTTCTACACCATGTGGCTCAAGCGTTTGACGCCGCAGAACATCGTTATCGGCGGTGCGGCTGGTGCTTTCCCGCCCGTAATCGGCTGGGTCGCCGCCACCGGCAGCTTCTCGGTCGAGGCATGGCTGATGTTCGCGCTGATCTTCATGTGGACCCCGCCGCATTTCTGGGCGCTGGCCCTGTTCATGCGCTCTGACTACGACGATGCCAAAGTGCCGATGCTGACCGTGACCCATGGCCGTCCGGCCACGCGGCTGCATATCTTGATCTATACCGTTCTGCTGGCTGCTCTGGCGATCGGCACAGCCTTTACGGCTATCGGTGGTATCTTCTACTTCGCCGTGGCCTTGGTTCTGAACGCCGCATTCCTGTTGGGCGCATGGCGCATCTGGAACCGCGATGAGGTGATGGCCGAAGCCGACGACTACGCCGAAGAGCGCAAATTCTTCCGCCTGTCGCTGGCCTACCTCTTCTTGCATTTCGGCGCGATCTTGGGCGAAGCCGCCCTGCGTGCCTTTGGACTGGGAGGCTGGGCATGAGCTTTCGTCCTGAGCACGAACTGCACAAGCGCCGCCGCGGCCGCAATATCGGCGTCGGTTTGATGCTGGCGGCCTTTGTGGTGCTGATCATGGCACTTACCTACGTCAAAATTACGCAGACAGATTTTGAACTGCCCGCCAACCAACGTGAGGTGACCCAGTAATGGCGCTTTCCGGTCCTCAAAAAACAGTGATGCAAACCGTCAGCGTCGTGGTGTTGATGGGCGGTCTGGCTTGGGCATCGGTGCCGTTTTACGACTGGTTCTGCCGGGTCACCGGCTTTGGCGGCACGCCGGGGCAGGTGAGCGCATCCAGCGGTGAAGTTCTCGACCAAACGGTCAAGGTCCGCTTTGACGGCTCGTTGAACGACGGCATGCCATGGGAATTCAAACCCGTGGTCCGCGAAATGGAAGTCCGCATCGGCGAGACGGGGTTGGCCTTCTATGAGGCCTATAATCCTACCGATAAACCGGTGGCGGGGCAGGCGAGCTACAACGTAACCCCCTACACCGCCGGGGCCTTCTTTGAGAAGATCGACTGTTTCTGCTTTACCGAACAGGTGCTTGCACCGGGCGAACGGGTGCAGATGCCGGTAAGCTTCTTTGTTGATCCAGAAATGGTCAACGACCGTGATGGGAAGTTTGTACATACCATCACACTGTCCTATACATTCTACGAAATTGACCTGCCCGAAGGCTATGCCGCCCTCGATCAGGACAGCGCCACAGCAACCAATTAACGACCTGATTAAACAAAGGTGAGGGACCCGAAACCATGGCCCATGCAAAGAACCACGACTACCATATTCTAGCCCCCTCGTCCTGGCCGCTGCTGGGATCGCTGGGTGGATTTGCGATGTTGGCCGGCGCTGTGCTGTGGATGCACGGCATTACGCCTTTTGTCTTTCTCGGCGGTTTTGTCGCCGTCTGCTACGTCATGTTCGCCTGGTGGGCTGAAGTCGTGACCGAAAGCGAAGTGGGCGATCACACCGGTGTGGTGCGGATCGGCCTGCGCTATGGCTTTATCCTGTTCATCATGTCCGAAGTGATGTTCTTCGTCGCGTGGTTCTGGTCCTTCTTTAAACAGGCCCTTTACCCGATGTACGAATATGCCGGGAGCACATATCTCAAACCTGAGATCCACGCGGTTGACGCTTTCCACCTGCCGCTGATCAACACGCTGGTTCTGCTGCTGTCGGGCTGCGCCGTGACATGGGCGCACCACGCGCTGGCGCATGAAAACAACCGCAAAGACCTGATCGCGGGTCTGGCCATCGCCGTGGTGCTTGGTGTGTTCTTCACCGCGCTGCAGGCATTTGAATACTACGAACTGCTGGTTCATGACGACTGGACCTTCGGCGGTGACATGTATTTCTCCAGCTTCTTCATGGCGACAGGCTTTCACGGCTTCCATGTGATCATCGGCACGATCTTCCTCTTCATCTGCCTGCTGCGCGCCATGCGCGGCCATTTCACCCCCGAACGCCACGTCGGCTTCGAGGCGGCGGCTTGGTACTGGCACTTCGTTGATGTGGTCTGGCTGTTCCTCTTCTTCGCTGTCTACATGTGGGGCACACCCTAAACATAAGGCGGGGTTGCATCCGCGCCCCACACCCGTAAAACCCAAACGCGCGAAGCCTTCTTCGCGCGTTTGTCGTTTCAGCCAGAGAGATTCGAATGCGGCGCAGCCTGTTCTTCATCATCGTAGGTCTCGGCGGGGCTGCCATCCTCGTTACGCTCGGGATATGGCAAGTACAACGGCTGGCGTGGAAAGAGGCGATTGTCGCTGACATCAACGGACGCATCACCGCGACGCCGGTGGACCTGCCCACGTCGCCCGACCCGGAGGTCGATGCCTATCTGCCCGTCACCGTAAGTGGTGAAATCGGCGCCGAGGCGCTGCATGTGCTGGTCAGCCAAAAGCAAACGGGCGCGGGCTACCGTGTGATTGCTCCTCTGATGCTGGAAGACGGCCGGCGGATTCTCGTCGATTTGGGTTTCACGCCTACCGAGAACAAAGACGTTATCAACACTGCTGGCCCCTCCCGCATCATCGGTAATATGCAATGGCCCCAAGAGGTCGACAGCTTCACGCCAGAGGCCGATACCGAGCGCAACATTTGGTTCGCCCGCAATGTCCCCCGCATGGCCGAAACCCTCAATACCGAACCGCTGCTCGTCGTCGCCCGCGATGGAACCGGGATCGACCCGAAAATCGCCCCGCTGCCCGTCGATACCGCCCGCATCCCCAACGATCACTTGCAATATGCGATCACCTGGTTTTCCCTCGCCGCCATCTGGCTGGCGATGACCGTCCTTTTCCTGCGCCGCCGCCGCGCCCCTGCAACGCCGAAAGTCGACTGACCCTATGCGCTATATCTCTACCCGTGGCTCCGCCCCCGTCCTGTCCTTCGAAGAGGCGATGCTAACCGGCCTTGCCCGTGACGGCGGCCTTTATGTGCCCGAAACCATCCCGACGCTGAGCGCCGACCAGATCACCGCCATGCAGGGCCAAAGCTACGAAGAAGTCGCCTTTATCGTCATGCGCCCCTTCATCGGCGATACGTTCACCGACGAAGAATTTCGCGCTATCATCGGCCGCGCTTACGCAGGTTTTGAGCACACTGCCCGCGCCCCCATGGTGCAACTTGCCCCGAACCACTTCCTGTTGGAACTCTTCCACGGCCCCACACTGGCATTCAAAGACTTCGCCATGCAGCTGATCGGCCAGATGTTCCAAGCCGCTCTGGGCCGCAAGGGCGAACGCGTCACCATCGTTGGCGCGACCTCCGGCGATACCGGCTCCGCCGCGATCGAAGCCTTCAAAGGCTTGGATAACGTCGACGTCTTCATCCTCTACCCACATGGCCGGGTCTCGGACGTGCAGCGCCGCCAGATGACGACGCCGTCGGAGGCCAACGTCCACGCCCTCGCCATCGACGGGGATTTCGACGACTGCCAAGCGCGCTTGAAAGACATGTTCAACGACTTCGACTTCCGCGATTCGGTGCGGCTGGCGGGTGTGAACTCGATCAACTGGGGCCGCGTGCTGGCACAGGTGGTCTACTATTTCACCGCCGCCACCAGCCTCGGCGCACCGGCACGCGAGATCAGCTTCACCGTGCCCACCGGCAATTTCGGCGACATTTTCGCAGGCTACATCGCCAAACGCATGGGCCTGCCTATCGCCGATCTGGTCGTCGCCACCAATCAAAACGACATCCTGCACCGCTGCCTCTCGGGGCAGGGCTATCACAAGGGCGGCGTGACCCCCTCGATCAGCCCCTCGATGGATATCCAAGTCTCGTCCAACTTCGAGCGCGCCCTTTTCGACGCCTACGACCGCGACGCGGGTGCCGTGGCACAATTGATGGACGAGCTAGGGCAGGGCGGTTTCGACGTCTCCCAAGGCGCGATGCAAGCGCTGCGAGACACCTACCGCTCGGGCCGCGCCTCGGAGGAAGAAACCACTGCCACCATCGCCGACCGCCGCCGTACCACCGGCGAGCTGCTCTGCCCGCATTCCGCCGTTGGCGTGAAGGTCGCGGATGAGCAGCGCGACCCGGCCATCCCAATGGTCACCCTCGCCACCGCGCACCCGGCGAAATTCCCCGACGCTGTTGAAGCGGCCACCGGCATTCGCCCAGCCTTGCCGCCCCGCATGTCGGACCTTTTCGACCGCGAAGAGCGTTTCACCCGGCTGCCCAATGACCTCGACGCGCTCAAAGCGCATATCAAAGGAAACCTCCCCGCGTGAGCTTGAACCAGACCACATTGCCCAACGGCTTCCGGATCGTCACCGAACATATGGAGGGGCTTGCCTCCTCTGCCATCGGCGTTTGGGTGAACGCCGGTGCACGCCACGAAACCCCGCAGCAGAACGGCATCGCGCATTTCCTCGAGCATATGGCCTTCAAGGGCACCGCGACCCGCTCGTCGCTGCAAATAGCCGAGGCCATCGAGGACGTGGGCGGCTATATTAACGCCTATACCTCGCGCGAAGTCACCGCTTATTATGCCCGCGTGTTGGAAAACGACGTGGCGCTTGGCCTCGACGTGATCGCCGACATCCTGCGCAACCCGGTGCTGGACCCTTCCGAGGTCGAAGTCGAACGCGGCGTAATCCTGCAAGAGATTGGCCAAGCCCTCGACACGCCCGACGATGTGATCTTTGACTGGCTGCAAGAGCAGGCCTACCCCGATCAGCCCATCGGCCGCACGATCCTTGGGCCATCCGAGCGTGTCTCGGCTTTTTCACGTGACGATCTCAAACTCTTCATCGCCGACCACTACGGGCCAGAGCAGATGATCCTCTCTGCCGCTGGGGCCGTCGATCACGACAAAATCGTCAAACTGGCCGAAAGCCTTTTTGGCGATATGCCGTCGAAAAAGCTCTACCAGGTCGACGGCGCCCGCTTCGGCGGCGGCGAGTTCCGGCAGGTCAAAAAGCTCGAACAGGCCCATTTTGCCCTCGGTTTCGAAAGCCCCGGCTACCGCTCCGACGACATCTATATCGCTCAAATCTACGCTTCTGCGTTGGGTGGCGGCATGTCCTCACGCCTGTTCCAAGAGATTCGCGAAAACCGCGGCCTCTGCTACACGATTTTCGCCCAAGCCGGCGCCTATGCCGACACAGGGATGACCACGATCTACGCCGGCACCAGCGCCGAGCAATTGCCCGAGCTGGCCAATATCACCATAGACGAGATGAAGCGCGCCGCCACTGACATGTCCCCCGCCGAAGTCGCCCGCGCCCGTGCGCAGATGAAGGCCGGGCTGCTGATGGGCTTAGAGAGCCCCTCTAACCGCGCCGAACGTTTGGCCCGCCTGATCCAGATCTGGGACCGTGTCCCGCCGCTGGAAGAAACCGTGGCCCAGATCGACGCCGTCACCACCGGCGACGTGCGCGATTTTGCTGAACGCATGGCCACCCAAGCGCCCGCGGCACTTGCGCTCTACGGCCCCGTTGATGGCGCGCCAACGCTCGACGAACTCCACAGCAGACGCGCTGCCTGATGCTGCTGGGGCGACGCAAACTGCGGATCGAAACGGAACGGCTGACCCTGCGTCCGCCGGTCCATGCCGATTTCCGCGCGTGGTCTGCCCTGCGCCGCGCCAGCAACGATTATCTCCGCCCGTGGGAGCCGACATGGGCGGAGGATCACCTCACCCGCAAGGCATTTACCAACCGCGTCTATTGGGCGCAGCGCTCGGTATCGTCGGGCAATGCCATGCCGCTGTTCCTGATCCGACGCAGCGATCAGAACCTTGTTGGTGCGATCACGCTGGACAACATCCGCCGCGGCCCTGCGCAATCAGGCACGCTCGGCTATTGGACGGGCGAGCCCTTCGCGCGCCAAGGCTACATGCGCGAGGCGATCGAGGCGGCGGTGCATCAGGCCTTCACCCGGCTCGACCTGTCGCGCATCGAAGCTGCCTGTCTGCCAGAAAACCAAGCATCTCGGGGGCTGTTGGAAAAGGCCGGCTTTAAATATGAGGGCGTGGCACAAAGCTATTTACAAATTGATGGCCGTTGGCGCACCCATGTGCTTTACGCCGCGCTGCGCAAAGACCGGCGCGGACGTACGGATGTCGGTTAACCTTCGAAAAGCAACCCCGCTTCTCCTTCACCTGCTAAGCCACATGCCCGCCAAACGGTTCTCCGCTTTGTCCTTGCATCCTTCCCTCCATCACAGGATCAAGACCGTATGACACTGAACCCCGCCGACATCGCCTTCGCCGACACCCTGCGCCAGCATCTGGCCCACGAGGTACTGCGCCAGCCCGAACCGCGCCACCTCGAAGAGCCCCGTGGCCGCTATGCCGGGCAGGGCGGCCTGCTGGCTCTGCCACGCAGCGCAGAGGAGGTTTCCACTCTGATCCGCGCTGCCCATGCGGCCCGCGTACCGGTGGTGCCTTATGGCGGCGGCACCGGCCTCGTCGGTGGTCAGATCAGCAGCGATGGACCTGCTCCGCTGATCCTGTCTCTCGAACGCATGAACCGCATCCGCGCCGTACTCCCCGAAGAGAATGTGTTGGTCGCCGAAGCCGGTGTGATCCTCGCCGACGTCCAAACCGCCGCCGAAGAGGTAAACCGCCTGTTCCCGCTGTCGCTCGCCGCCGAAGGCACCGCCCGCATCGGTGGGACGCTGGCAACCAACGCTGGGGGCACCGGCGTGCTGCGCTACGGCAATGCCCGGGACCTCTGCCTAGGCCTCGAAGCCGTTCTGCCTGACGGTCAAATTTGGCACGGCCTGACCCGCCTGCGCAAAAACAACACTGGCTATGACCTGCGCCACCTGCTGATCGGCGCCGAAGGTACGCTCGGCATCATCACCGCCGCAGCCCTCAAACTCTACGCCCGACCGGCGCGCAGTGGCACCGCCCTCATGGTTGTCGACAGCCCCGCCGCCGCGCTATCGCTCCTTTCACTTGCGCGCGATCACCTGGGCGAGATGATCAGCGCCTTTGAATTGATGCACCGACAAGGTTTCGATTTTCTTAACGAAACCCTTCCCAATATCCGTCAGCCTTTCGCCACTCCCCCCGAGTGGTGCGTATTGATCGAGATTGGCACGCCCGGAGAGATCGACACTGACGCCGCCCTCGAAAGCCTCTTCGCTGCGGCGCTAGAGGCGACCCTCGTCACAGACGGCTTGATCGCCCAAAACGCCCAGCAGGCCCAAGACTTCTGGACCATTCGCGAGACAATTCCCGAAGCCAACCGCCTGATCGGCTCGGTCTCCAGCCACGACATTTCGGTGCCCCTCAGCGCGATTCCTGAGTTCATCACCCGCGCCACCCAAGCACTCACCGCCCTCAACGATTTCCGGATCAATTGCTTTGGCCATGTCGGGGACGGCAACCTGCATTACAACGTCTTCCCCGCAAAGGGAAAAACGCGTGCCGACTACGAAGAGCAACGCGATGCAGTCAAACGCCTGGTCCACGACCTTGTGCACGAGCTCGGCGGCTCATTCAGTGCCGAACACGGCGTCGGGCGGATCAAAGTCGATGACCTTGAACGCTACGGCGATCCGGCGAAACTCGCCGCCATGCGCGCCATCAAAGCGGCACTTGACCCCAAGGGCATCATGAACCCCGGCGCCGTCCTACGCGCCTAAGCGCCGTTCAAAGCCCCTCAAAGGCACAAAGCGCGTGGACCTCTTTGCCGAGCGCTTCCAACCGCTTACGGCCGCCCAACTCGGGCAAGTCGATGATGAACGCGCAGGAAACAATCTCACCGCCCAAACGCTCAATCAGCTTGATCCCGGCCTCCGCCGTGCCCCCTGTGGCCAGCAGGTCGTCGACAACCAAAACTTTCTCTCCCGGTTTGATGGCATCATCATGCAGCTCGACAATGGCCTCGCCATATTCAAGTTTGTATTCCTGACTGATTACAGTGCCCGGCAGCTTGCCCTTCTTGCGAACAGGCACAAAACCCACACTCAACTGATGCGCAATCGCGCCACCCAAGATAAAGCCGCGCGCTTCAAGGCCCACAACCTTGTCAATGTCTATGCCTGCATAGGGATGCAGCATTTGGTCGATCGCCATGCGAAACCCGCGTGGATCGGCAAAAAGTGTCGTCACGTCGCGAAACATGATCCCCTCGTGCGGGAAATCTACAATCGTGCGAATATAGTCCTGAACCTGTTTCATGCCGCCCTTCCGCGTGAATTAACCCGACCCGTCTTAGCGCAAGCCGCCCCGTAGGCGAAGCCCTCATCTGCGCCTGGCACCTTATTGGAAAGAGGGCCCAACTCCCTCCCTTTCATCCTTTCTCAAATACCGTCCGCACTCAGCTGCACACACCACCGCCCGCGTTCAAAGCATCCGCCCCGCCACTGCATCCAGTTTTGCCAGCAATTCAGGATCCCGCGCATCCGGCTGGGTCAGGATCGCAAACTCCAACGCCCGGTCACAACCGTGCGGGCAGGGCGCGCGGTCGGCCCCCAGCAGCGCGGGCAGGCGCGACACCATGGCGCGGCCCTTGTCGGCGTTCCCCATCAACGTCGCGATGATCTGTGTCACGTCCACCTCACCGTGATCCGGATGCCAACTGTCATAGTCGGTGATCATCGCGACAGAAGCATAGCAAAGCTCAGCTTCCCGCGCCAACTTGGCCTCCGGCATATTGGTCATGCCGATCACATCCGCACCCCAGCTTTCGCGGTACATTTTGGATTCGGCCAAGGTTGAGAACTGCGGCCCCTCCATCGCCAGATAGGTGCCGCCACGGTGCACGTTGATGCCGGCCTCCCGTGCCGCAGTTTGGCAGGCGTCGCCCAAGCGCGGGCAGGTGGGGTGGGCCACGCTGACATGGGCCACACAGCCGGGGCCGAAGAAGGTTTTCTCCCGCGCCATGGTGCGGTCAATGAACTGGTCGACGATCACGAAATCGCCCGGTGCCATCTCTTCGCGGAACGACCCGCAGGCTGAGACGCTGATCACATCCGTACAGCCCAACCGTTTCAGCGCGTCGATATTGGCGCGGTAGGGCACGGAAGTCGGCGTATGCACATGGCCACGGCCATGGCGCGGTAGAAAGACCATGGCAACGCCATCCAAAGTCCCGGTCAGAACTTGATCCGACGGCGCACCCCATGGGGTCTCCACTGTGACCCAATCGGCATCCTGCAGCCCGTCGATGTCATAAATGCCGGAGCCGCCGATAACGGCGATTTTCGTATCTGTCATGAAGGAGCCTGTGCCTTGGGTGGTTGCCAGTGAAGCCCAAAGAACCTCACAGATTCCAGTGGGGTTCAAGTGTTTTTGCCACCGCGGAAGACACGTCTTCGTCAGGAATTTCCGGAGCACATTGCGCGTTGGCCGTTGCATCAATGTGTTTCTGCATTGCAGCAGCCTCGGCCTGATCATCGGCAAGATGCTTTTCTTCACGGCAAAACTGTTCTAGGTGCAGCCAAAAGCGCCCCGCAACTGCGGCTTCCGGCGCTCATATCTGTTTTCCGATAGTCAAAGGACGCCCCTATGCGCGCCACGCTGCACAACTTTGCCAAGAACCTTGATGTGACCGATTTGCGCTGGATGCCCGACGATGGTTTCTCCATCGGGCGGCTGCGGATCGAATTGCTGTCGGGGCTGACCGTGGCACTTGCACTGGTGCCCGAAGCGGTGGCCTTTGCCTTTGTCGCCGGGGTGCATCCGCTGGTGGGGCTTTACGCGGCCTTTCTCGTCGGTCTGATCACAGCGCTGATTGGCGGCCGACCTGGCATGATCTCGGGCGCCACAGGGGCGTTGGCTGTGGTCATGGTGGCCTTGGTGGCGCAGCATGGGGTCGAGTACCTCTTTGCCACCGTGGTGCTGATGGGGCTCATGCAGATTTTCGCGGGCGTCATGCAATGGGGCAAGTTCATCCGACTGGTGCCGCATCCAGTGATGCTGGGCTTTGTCAACGGGCTCGCCATCGTGATTTTCTTGGCACAAATGAGCCAGTTTAAGGTGCCCGGCACCATGGTCGACACAGGTCACGGCATGGGCGGCGGCGAATGGCTTTCGGGTCAGCCGCTCGTGATGATGTTGGGATTGGTTGCCGCAACCATGGCGATCATTTGGCTCACGCCGCGCATTACCCGCCTTATCCCTGCGCCCTTGGCAGGCATTGGGATCATTGCCGCGCTGGTGATCGGCTTTGGCCTAGATGTGCCGCGCGTGGGCGATCTGGCCTCGATCCAAGGTGGCCTGCCGGAATGGCATATCCCGATGGTGCCGCTGACGTGGGAAACCTTTGAGATTATCCTGCCCTATGCGGTGATCCTTGCCGCAATTGGTCTGATCGAATCCCTGCTAACGCTGAACCTTGTTGGCGATCTGACGGGCAAGCGCGGTGGCGCGAGCCAGGAATGTATCGCCCAAGGCGTGGCCAATACCGTCACCGGCTTTTTTGGCGGCATGGGCGGCTGTGCGATGATCGGCCAATCGATGATCAATGTGAAATCCGGTGGGCGTACGCGTGTGGCAGGCATCGCGGCGGCGGTATTCCTGCTGCTCTTCATCCTCGTTGGTTCCTCCATCATTGAACTCATTCCGCTGGCCGCGCTGGTTGGCGTGATGTTCATGGTGGTGATCGGCACCTTCGCGTGGAACTCGCTCACCATCCTGCGCAAAGTGCCGCTGATGGATGCCTTTGTCATCATTCTGGTGACGGTTGTGACCGTGATGGAAGACCTTGCCGTGGCGGTGGTTGTTGGCGTTATCGTCTCGGCGCTGGCCTATGCGTGGAACAACGCGCGGCGCATCCATGCAAGCACCCGCCAGTCGGTGCGCGAGGAAGGGGCCAAGGTCTATGAGGTTCACGGGCCGCTGTTCTTCGGATCCGCAGATGGGTTCGCCGAATTGTTTGACGTGGAGAATGACCCCGAGGTGGTGATTGTCGATTTCGCTGACAGCCGTGTGGTCGATCAATCCGCGTTGCAAGCGATCGAGGCGATGGCTGCGAAATATGAGGCCGCAGGCAAGCGGTTGCAGCTGCGCCACCTGAGCCGCGATTGTCACCGTCTGCTGACCAAGGCCGGGCATCTCATGGTCGATAGTGACGATGATCCGGATTACGAATTGGCCGTGGACTACGACGTGCGCACCGGCGTACTAGGCGGGCACTAAAAAAGAAAACCCGGCGCTTAATTCAAGCGCCGGGTTTTTTCTTTCACCATAGCCCGGAATCAAGCCGCAGGCACCGGGCCATCGCCTGCCCGCCCGGACGGGTAGGCGATTTGGTGAGGCTAGGCGCTCCTTCGAGAACGCACATCATGGTTGAGCCATAAAGTGGCAGCATAGGCCTTAGGATCGCCCACCCGCGGGCAGGCGCTGGCCCTTACTCAATCATCAGGCCGCTTCAGCTCAAACACCTCACGCACCGCCGTATAATCACGGTACCCCATGCGCGACAGCGGATGGAACTGCGTCACATCAAAGCGTCCGTCCACCACGCAATCGTCGCGCAGATGGACACCGATCACCTCGCCGAAGACCACAAAGTTCGCCTCGCCCGGCAACTGCACGATCTGCGTCACCTTACATTCCATATTCGCCGGCGCATTCGCCACCCGCGCGCAAGCGATCTGCTCACACTCCGCCTTCACGATCCCGGCGCGTTCAAACTCATCGGTGCCATGCGGCAACCCTGCGGAGGTCACATTCATCACATCCCGCGCCGCGTATTCCACGATGTTCACGCAAAACACCCCGGTCTCGCGGATGTTGGCCACCGAATCCTTGGTGCCGTCCACATCATCCTTGGCGCTGGTCGACGCGAACATCACCTGTGGCGGCACATAGGCCACGGCGTTGAAGAAAGAATATGGGGCAAGGTTGTCGCGGCCTTGACCATCGCGGCTGGAGATCCAACCGATGGGGCGCGGGGTGACGATGGCGTTGAATGGATTGTGCGGCAGACCATGGCCGTCTTCGGGACGATAGAACATGAACACTCCTTGATGGTTTGCACCCATGGCTAGCCTCATGCTACGTCCAGCGCCACCCGCAATTGCTCCTGAAAGCCTCCGGCCTTGCATCAGATGCCCTACAAGATGACCCCGGAGGTGCCCGCCGACCATTGGGAGGTTGAGGCGCTTTATGACACCTGTTTCGCGCCGGGGCGCGAGGCGCTGTCGTCTTACCGGCTGCGCGATGGTGTGCCGCCCGTGGCGGGGCTGAGCCATGTGGCGCGTGACAGTGGTGGTATTCTGGCAGGCGCGATCCGCTATTGGCCCGTTAGGATCGGCGCGACAGAGGCGCTGTTGCTGGGCCCGGTTGCCGTCCACCCCACGCGGCAGGGCGAAGGGCTGGGCGCGGCGTTGATCGAGACCTCGCTGGCGCATGCGGGGCCGCTTGGTTGGGAACGGGTGATGCTGGTGGGCGATGCGCCTTACTATAACCGCTTTGGCTTTACCCTATTGCAAGACGTGGAAATGCCCCCGCCCACAAACCCCGCGCGCGTCTTGGGCCGGTCCTTGGCAGAGGATGCTTGGGCCGGCGTAATCGGCAAGGTTCGCCACTGGCACGATTGATTTTACCCCATCCCCGACCCACTTTGAGCCTAAGCTCAAAGAGGGACGCCAATGCGGATCGAAAGCAACCTGCCCAGCACCATCGACGTCGATGCCCGACTGGATGAAATCGCCCGCCGTTACAAACAGGCGGGAGGGGTCGGAATCCATGTGCTGAATCTGATCGGCGGCAGCGCGGATGGATTGATAGACCGTTTGCCGGGGGCTGTGCGCCGCAACCTTGAAAGCGCCACGATGAAAGCGCTGAACCACGCAATGCAGGCTGCGCATTCCAGCCGCAGCTATGTGAAGGACCAGCAAGGTTGGCTAAACCAAGCGGTCTCGACCGCCATGGGGGCCGCTGGCGGGGCCGGGGGGCTGCCCACCGCGCTGGCCGAGCTGCCCGTAACCACCACGCTGCTTTTACGGGTTATTCAGGGTGTGGCCGCAGAACATGGGTTTGATCCGGCGGCTGAGAACGTGCAGTTCGATTGCGTGCATGTCTTCACCGCCGCAGGGCCGCTGGCCGATGACGACAGTGCCGATCTGGGGTTTCTGACCGTGCGCATGGCGCTGACGGGGCGGGCGATGAACGCGGTGATCGCTCGTGTGGCGCCGCGCCTTGCCGTGGTGCTGGGTCAAAAACTCGCGGCCCAAGCCGTGCCGGTGCTGGGGGCGGTGGCCGGGGCGGCGACGAATTACGCCTATACCAGCTATTATCAGGATATGGCGCATGTGCATTTTGGCATGCGCAAATTGGCGATTGAAGCGGATATCCCTCAGGAAGAACTGGTCGCGCGGTTGCGGCTGAAAATGGGCCGAAAACCCCCGAAACTTTGATTAACGCCCGATGCTGCCCGGTGCCACGGTGGTCGCTTTGATGATGGCGTAACACTCCATCCCTGCGCGCAGGTCAAGATCGCGCACGGCGCGCGCCGTAACGCGGGCAAGCAGGCGGTCTCCGCCTGCGCTGAGGGCAATGGCCGCACCCGGCCCGTCGCCCGGATGTACGGCCTCCACCCGCACTGCTAGAATATTGACCGATGACAGCCCTTCGGGCCGATGGCGTGAAAGTATGACATCTTGTGCCAATACCCGCAGCCGCACCCGCGATCCAATCGGGGCCTGCACGCCCGGCAGTTCCAGCTGTCCCGCCCGCACCGCGAGGGTCGAGAGGCCATCCTCCGCATGCGCGATGACGTCAGCCTCCAGCACCGCGCCAGCTTCGCGCACGCCCAGCAGGGGCACGGCGGCAGGATCAGCCATTACATCGAACAGCGCGCCTTGCGCTTTGAGCTGCCCATCTTGCAACAGAACCAGACGGTCGGCCAGCCGCGCGATCTCATCCACCGCATGGCTGACATAAAGGATCGGCAGGCCCAAACCGCCATCGCGTAGGCGTTCAAGATAGGGGAGGATCTCTTGCTTGCGCGGGCCATCAAGGCTCGCCAGTGGCTCGTCCATCAGCAGCAAACGCGGGCGACACAAAAGCGCCCGGCCAAGAGCGACGCGCTGCTTCTCTCCGCCCGACAGTGTCGCGGGGGCGCGCGTCAAAAGTGGTTTAAGTCCCAACAGCTCGACGACATCATCGAAACCGGCGCCCCGGCTGCCGCGTGGGGCATAGCGCGCGCCGAAGGTTAGGTTTCGGCGAACATCAAGATGTGGAAAAAGCCGCGCATCTTGAAAGACATAGCCCAGCCTGCGCCGATGTGGAGGCACCCAGATGCCGCGCTCTGTGTCCAAGAGAGTCTCACCGTCCAGCACCACGCGCCCCATGTCGGGACGCAGCAACCCGGCGACTGCATTGATCACCGTCGTCTTGCCCGCGCCCGAACGGCCGAAAAGCGCGGTGATGCCACCTTCGGTGCTGAAGGACAGATCCAGATCGAACCCGTCAAAGCCGTGGCGCAGCGTGACCTCAAGCATCAGCGTGCCCCTGAAATCCGTTTGGCGACCCGCCGCGCCAAGGCTTCGGAAAGCAGCACGGCGGCCAGCGCCACCAGCCCGGCCAAGGCTGCCATGGCCAAGGCGCGATTTTCACCGCCCGGCACCTGCAAAGCGGTCCAGATCGCGCTCGGCAGGGTTTGGGTCTGGCCGGGGATATTGGCGACGAAGGTGATCGTGGCGCCGAACTCGCCCATCGCCTTGGCAAAGCCCATCACAGCCCCGGCGAGGATGCCGGGAAAGATCAGCGGCAGGGTCACGCGGCAGAACACGCTAACGCGCGGCGCGCCGAGCGTGGCGGCAGCGGCTTCGATCCGGGGATCGACGGCTTCGATCGCGAGACGCATGGCGCGAACCATCAGCGGGAAGCCCATAATGAGCGCGGCCAGAACCGCCCCGGTCCAGTGGAACGCGAGGCCGATGCCGAGGCTCTCCAACAGCCGCCCCAAGGGGGCGTTGCGGCCAAAGCTTAACAGCAGCAGATAGCCCGTCACCACCGGTGGCAGCACTAGGGGCAGATGGACCAGCGCACTTAGAAGACCCTTGCCAGGAAACTCCTTACGGGCAAGAATCCACGCGACCCAGAGCGCCAGTGGCAGCGAGCAGAGCATCGCCACGCTTGCCACCCGCAGCGACAGCATCAGTGCGGCCCAAGCGGCGGCGTCAAGATCCATGATCGGCCCGGACGAAACCATGGTCTTCAAGGATCGCCTGCGCCTGTTCCGTGGTCAAAAACGCAAGCAAATCCGTGCCCGCTGGCGTCAGAGCTGCGGCGGGATAGGTGATGGGGGCATGGGTGTCGGCGGGCACTTTATAGACGACCTGCACGTCAGCCTCGGCATGGGCGTCGCTGGCATAGACCACGCCAAAGGGCGTATCGCCGCGCGCGACCAAAGCCAACGCGGCGCGGACATTGTCAGTCTCGGCCAATTTGCTTTGCAAACCCTCCCACAACCCCTCATGCGTCAGCCAATCGCGGGCATAGCTGCCTGCGGGCACCGCGTCGCGTTGGCCCATCGCCAGCCGACCCGTGGGGCCAAGCTGGGCGGGCAGGTCCGCAGGGTGGGATAATTTGGTGGTGCCACGGGGGGCAATCAGAACCAAGTGGTTGTGGGCGATGATCTGCGCCTCCTCGGCGGCGATGATCCCTTGATCCGCCAACCAATCCATCCAATCGGTATTCGCGAGCAGAACGACATCCGCAGGCGCTCCGGCGGCAACCTGCCGCGCCATCGTGCCCGATCCGCCATAGGCCAAGACCAAGGGCACGGGAAACGCCGCCGCGATCTCCTCCAGCGCGCCGCGCAGGCTGGCGGCGGCAAAGACCGTCAGCGGTGCCTCGGCCCGAAGGGGGAAGGCAAGGCTGCATAACAGGGTCAGAAGGGCGCAAAATCTTATCATTTTGGTAGTATCTTTGATGCATTGAGGGGGGGCAAGTGCATATGGTCAGACAAGGATTGCCGCGCTAGGGTGAAAGCGAAAACAACCAGCCAGAGGGCGCGGCTGCGGCGGATGACGACACAGGTACCGATATCCTTGAACGGTGGGCAGAAGAACGATCTGCGCATTCAATTTGCGGCACTTTGCTGGCGTCGCAAACGTGGCAAATTGCAGGTCTTGCTGATTACTTCGCGCGGCAGAAAACGTTGGATCATCCCCAAAGGCTGGCCGATGGACGGGAAAACCCCCGCGGCCTCGGCCTTGGTCGAAGCATGGGAAGAGGGCGGCGTCGTTGGGCAGGTGCGCGGGCAATGCCTGGGCGTCTATAGCTATGCCAAAACGGGTGAGGACGGGGCAGTGCCATGTCTGGCGATGCTTTATCCCGTGAAGGTCAAAGCATTGGCCAAACAGTTCCCTGAAAAGGGACAGCGCAAGCGGATGTGGTGCTCGCGCCGGAAGGCTGCGCAGCTGGTGGATGCACCTGATTTGGCGCGGCTGATCCGCGACTTCGATCCGCGCAGTGGCGGCTTGGCCGGCTAATCGCACAAGACTGTGACGCACGGGCCAATCCCGGCCGTCTTGACCTCTTGCCCGCTGAAGCTCATTTAAAGAATAGATTTTTAAGGACCGGGCGAATGATCCGTTATGCGTTAAAATGCGAGGCCGGACATGGTTTCGACAGTTGGTTCCAATCGGCGGCGGCCTTTGACAGCCTCGCCCGCGCCGGACATCTGAGCTGTGCGGTCTGCGGATCGGGCGAGGTGAGTAAATCCCTGATGGCCCCGCGTGTGACCTCGGGCGAGGGCGCGCCAGCGGCCCCCGAGGCGGCAGAGAAAACCGTGCCGGTCTTGTCCAACCCTCCGGGGGATGTCGAAAAAGCCCTGACCGCATTGCGCAAAAAGGTGGAATCCACATCGGATTACGTGGGCAAAAACTTCGTTCGCGAAGCGCGTGACATGCACGCCGGGCGCATCCCTGAGCGCGCCATCTATGGAGAAGCACGGCTGGATCAGGCCCGTGCCTTGGTGGAGGAAGGCGTCCCCTTGATGCCATTGCCATTCAAGCCCAAGCGCCAACTTTCCTGAAGGCCCATTCTTGTAACGGCCCAATCTTGTAAAGGCCCATTCTTGTAAGGATCGCCCATGACCATCGTTATCACCGGTGCAAGCCGCGGCATCGGCGCGGCGCTGGCCGCCCAGTATAAAGCCGCAGGTGAAGAGGTGATCGGCACCGCGCGCGGCGCGGGGGTGGAGGCCGTGTTGGACGTGACCGACCCAGCAAGCCACGCGGCATTTGCCACCACGCTAAAAGATCGCCCACTAGACCTGCTGATCTGCAACGCTGGCGTCTATCTCGATAAGGGTGACGATATGGAAACCGGCTTTGGTGCTGATCTGTGGACGCAGAGTTTCGCTGTCAATGTGACCGGCGTGTTCTTGACGGTGCAGTCGCTTCTGCCCAACCTGCGGGCCGCGTCGGGTGCGAAAATCGCGATCATCGCCTCGCAAATGGGGTCTTCAACGCGGGCACCGGGAGGCAGTTACATCTACCGCGCCTCCAAAGCGGCGGCGATCAATCTGGGGCGTAATTTGGCGGTTGATCTCAAGCCTGAGGGCATCGCCGTGGGCATCTACCATCCCGGCTGGGTCCGCACGGACATGGGCGGCGATCAGGGCGAGATCAGCGTCACGGAGGCTGCGCAAGGCCTTGCCCAGCGGATCGAGGCGCTTGATTTGGTGCAGACCGGCGCGTTTGAAACATGGGATGGCCGGGCGCATCCGTTCTAAGCTGCGCAGCATAACATCATGTTAAATAGGCTTGCCCTTGCCGTGCCGTGGGCTTAGACCGCGCTGGACTGTTGCGCGGGGGACAAAATGCCTGTTCTGGTTATGAAATTTGGTGGGACTTCGGTCGCCACTTTGGACCGTATCCGCCGCGCGGCAAAGCGCGTCGGTGTCGAGGTTGCAAAAGGCTATGACGTGATCGTCATCGTGTCGGCCATGTCGGGCGAGACGAACAAGCTGGTGGGCTTCGTCAATGAGACCTCGCCGCTTTATGATGCGCGCGAATATGACGCGATCGTGTCGAGTGGGGAGAATGTCACCGCTGGTCTGATGGCACTGACCCTGCAGGAAATGGACGTGCCTGCGCGCTCGTGGCAGGGCTGGCAGGTGCCGGTGCGCACGACCGACGCCCATTCCGCCGCTCGGATCGAGGAAATCCCGACTGACAACATCACCGCGAAATTTGGCGAAGGTATGAAGGTTGCCGTGGTCGCAGGTTTTCAGGGCATCAGCCCGCAGGGCCGGATCACCACGCTGGGCCGGGGCGGGTCTGACACGACGGCTGTGGCCTTTGCCGCCGCATTTGATGCGGAACGTTGTGATATCTATACCGACGTGGATGGCGTTTATACGACCGACCCACGGGTGGAATCCAAAGCACGCAAACTTGACAAGATTTCCTTTGAAGAGATGCTGGAACTGGCCTCTCTCGGGGCAAAGGTTTTGCAGACCCGGTCGGTCGAACTGGCGATGCGCTACAAGGTTAAGCTGCGGGTGCTGAGCAGTTTCGAAGAACAATCTGACGATGCCGGGACGCTCGTCTGCGATGAGGAGGAAATCATGGAAAGCAATGTGGTGGCCGGGGTCGCGTTTTCTCGTGATGAGGCAAAGATGACCTTGGTGTCCGTGGCAGACCGCCCCGGCATCGCGGCGACGATCTTTACCGCGCTCAGCGAGGGTGGCGTGAACGTCGACATGATCGTCCAGAACATCGCCGAAGAAGGCCGCACCGATATGACGTGGTCCTGCCCCGTCGATCAGGTGATCCGCGCCGAAAAGGCGATGGAAAAAGCCCATGAAGACGGCATCATCAACTACCAAGAGTTGATCGCTGACAAAGGCGTGGCCAAGGTGTCCGTGGTGGGCATCGGCATGCGCAGCCACACCGGTGTGGCCGCCAAGATGTTCAAGGTCCTCTCGGATGAGGGGATCAACATCAAGGTTATCACCACCTCCGAGATCAAGATCAGCGTGCTGATTGATCGCAAGTATATGGAGCTGGCCGTGCAGGCGCTTCATGATGCTTTCGAACTGGATAAAGCGGCCTAAGGGTCTGCAATCAAAAAGGTTTTACGCGGGCCCTTCGCCTGCGTAAAACTGCAGCATCCTGCCGATATGCTGGCCTTGGATGTGGGGTCTTGCGCAAATAGCATTTCTATCCCTGCGCGAGTGCGCTAAACCCTGCTCCAGAGGGACAGGGACCAAACCATATGGGCGAACGGGTTGAGACAGAGAGCCGAAAGCTGCTTGGGCGGCTGCGCGATGCGATGGCCAGTGATTTGGCGGGCCAAGCGCGGCTGGATAAGATCACCCAGTTGATCGCCAACTCCATGGGCTGCGAAGTCTGCTCGATCTATCTGTTCCGCGATGAAGATACGCTTGAGCTTTGTGCGACTGAAGGTCTGAACGAAGCAGCGGTGCATGAAACCCGCATGAAATTGGGCGAAGGTCTGGTGGGCCGCGTGGCCAAACGCCGCGATGTTATCAACACGCCCAACGCTCCCCAAGCCGCCGGTTTCCGCTTCATGCCGGAGACGGGGGAGGAGATCTATTCCTCGTTCCTTGGGGTGCCGATCCAGCGCTTGGGCGAGACACTGGGCGTGTTGGTCGTACAATCCAGACAGGCTCGGGAGTTCTCTGCCGACGAGGTCTATGCGCTGGAAGTTGTCGCCATGGTGCTGGCCGAAATGGCCGAACTTGGCGCCTTTGTTGGCGAAGGCGCTGCGATGTTGGCCCGTCACAGTCAGCCGGTCTTGCTGCGCGGCACCGTAGGGCAGGAGGGCGTGGCCGAAGGTCATGTTTGGCTGCATGAGCCGCGCGTGGTCGTTTCCAACCCCATTGCCGATGACCCGGAACGCGAGACCGAGCGTCTGACCGAAGCAGTTGAGCAATTGCGCGTCAGTGTTGACCAATTGTTAAGCCTTACCGCCGACAAAGAGCAGCAACAGGTGCTTGAAGCTTACCGCATGTTCGCCAATTCCAAAGGCTGGATGCGGCGGATGGTGGAGGATATTCAAAGCGGGCTGAGTGCCGAGGCTGCGGTTGAGAAAGAACAATCCATGGCCCGCGCCCGGTTGGGGCAGGTCAATGACGCCTATCTGCGTGAACGTCTGTCGGATCTTGATGACCTGTCAAACCGTTTGCTGCGGCATCTGACGGGGCAGGGCAGTGACACGGGCGCAGAGATGCCCGTCGATCCGATCCTCGTGGCGCGCAACATCGGACCGGCGGAACTGCTGGATTATGGGCGGTCGCTGCGCGGCATTGTGTTGGAGGGCGGCTCGGTCGGCTCTCATGCAGCGATTGTGGCGCGGGCGCTGGCGATTCCATTGATCGTTCATGCCAACCGCATCACCAATGACGCGCTGAATGGCGACCACATTATGGTCGATGGGGAGCAGGGCGTGGTGCATCTGCGACCTGATGATACCGTCGCCACGGCTTTCCGCGACAAGATCGCGATGCAGGCAGAGGCACAGGAACGCTATGCCTCGATCCGCGACAAACCAGCTGAGACGAAATGCGGGAAGATCATCAGCTTGCAGATGAACGCGGGACTGATGGCCGATCTGCCCTCGCTTGAGGGGTCGGGGGCTGAAGGCGTAGGGCTCTTTCGCACCGAGCTGCAGTTTCTTGTGCGCAACCAAATGCCGCGCCGGACTGAACTGGCCGCACTTTATGCCCGTGTGCTTGATGCCGCACATGGCCGCCGGGTGGTGTTTCGCACGCTCGACATCGGGTCGGACAAGGTGCTGCCTTATATGAAGCCCAACGATGAGCCGAACCCCGCCTTGGGCTGGCGCGCGATCCGTGTGGGATTGGACAAGCCGGGGGTCATGCGCATGCAGTTGCAGGCGCTGATCCGCGCCGCCGCCGGGCGGCCGCTGACGGTAATGTTCCCATTTGTGGCCCAGTTCGAGGAGTTTCGCGCCGCCCGTGCTGAGGTCGACAAGGCGATGGAACGTGAGCGTATTTTGGGCCATGTGCTGCCTGAGAAACTGGAAATTGGCGCGATGCTTGAGACACCCAGCCTCGCCTTTGCGCCGAAAAAGTTCTTTGAAGAGGTGGAGTTTCTCTCCATCGGGGGCAACGATCTTAAACAGTTTTTCTTTGCCGCTGACCGTGAGAATGAGCGGGTGCGGCGGCGCTATGACACGCTGAATGTCTCTTTCCTAACCTTCCTTGAGGGCATCGTCGCGCGTTGTGCCGAAACCGATACGGCGCTGTCGTTCTGCGGTGAGGATGCGGGCCGCCCCGTCGAAGCGTTGTGTTTCGCGGCCATCGGGCTCAACACCCTATCAATGCGCCCGGCGTCAATCGGACCAGTCAAAAGCCTGCTGCGACGTTGCAATCTGGATGACGTGCGCGAAGTCATCCACGCGGCGCGCGAACGGGGAGATATGTCGGTCCGAGGCGCTGTGATGGACTACGTGCGCCAGCAGCTCCCGTAATGATTGCCGCGGCTATCTGTCGTGATAGTCCCGAAACCAAGTGACGAAACGCGCGATGCCCTCGTGGATGTCGGTCTGGGGCCGGTAACCGGTGAGCCGATGTAGCAGCGTGGCGTCTTCCCAAGTGGCGGGCGCATCCCCCATTTGCATTGAATGTGCCTGTGATATTTGCATCCAGAAAGGCGCGGGGATGGTCGATACTGTGGCGCACCCCTGCATGCGCGGCCATATGCACGATCATGTCAGGTTGAAAAGCATCGGCCAGCGCATCGAATGTGTCGCGGTCTTCCAGCAGCGCCTCTTTGGTGGCGAAATGCTCATGCTGAAGCAGCATCGCATGGCGGCAGTGTTTCAGGGCGACATCATAATAGTCGGTCATCCCGTCGTAGCCCCGCACCCGGACCCCTTCTATCTAAGCAAGCAGTGTGTGGATTATAGCGCGGGGGCGGTCGACATCCTTCCATAGGAAAGCCAGCGAAATCGGAAGGCGGAACCGCCGGGGGCCAGCGGCGCCGGGGTTGAGCCATAAGGGGCTGCCGCTGGCTTCGATCCGAGGCTTGTGAGAATGGCCCGATATCACGACATCCACCCCTTCCGCTTCTGGATTGGCCCTTAGGTCTTTGCAGTTATGAATCATGTAAATGCGCAGCCCGCAAAGCGTAATGCTGGCCGTTTCTGGCAGCGCATCTGCCCAGTCGCCGCGGTCGATGTTGCCGCGGATTGCCGTCACCGGGGCGATGCGTGCCAGCGTTTCAAGATGCTCGGGATCGCCGATATCGCCTGCGTGGAGGATATGCCTGACGCCCTTGAGGGCATCCAATGCTTCGGGGCGCAAGAGACCGTGCGTGTCCGATATAACGCCTATACGCTTCCCCAAAGGGGGCAGGCCGGTCGGTTGCGCGGGATCGTCGCTGTAGGTCATTTTCATTCCGCCAGAAGCTGTGGATCCTTACGCGCCGAAGACTTTACGTGTTGCCCCAAACTTGCGCCGAACACTACAGATTCACTGATGCTACGTGGTTTCAGCATGTGAACACTGACAAGGCGCAGGCGCATTTCGGTTTCAAGGTGTCGCACGCGAACTATTGCTAACATATTGCAAACGTTGCGTTATTCACGGATAGACTTAATCTATCTTCAGCCAACGATAGCGCAGGCCGAAGATAGTGTTTCACCATCCTAAAAGCTTCACCGTCACCGAGTATTTAAGGCGTTTTCCGAAGCCATCGGAATCCGATTGACCAGATCACCCTGTCGGGCAAGCCGCACCTGTGTCGATCCACGCCTGCGTCAACGCGCCAAACACCTCCTGTGAACCGGGGGCTGGTGTTCGGCCAACGCCCGGCTCCCAACCCCAACCGACCAGCCCGTCTTCTGCGTTGTGCTCATGCAGTTCGGCAAGCGTCCGGTCACCGTTGCGTTCCGGGTCTTTGAGTTGCGAGCAAACCTCTGCTGCCGTCAGACCGACCCACCCCATTTCAATCGGCGCAAGCTGCCATGGCTCGTGTCCGGGGATCGACCCCTCGCCGGTGGTATAGGTAAAGTTTTCAGACCCATGGCATGTCGAACAGCGCATGCCCGGCGCACCGAAGTCGGCATCGCCCCGAACAACGGGCGGCTGGTGCGGCTGCATGTCGTCCCCCTGCAAGGGCGTGTTGTTCACCGGGTGGCAGTTCATGCAACGCGGGCTCTCAATCACGAGAAACATCTCCTCGAAAAGCGCGACGGACCGATCGGCTTCATTGTCGATGGTGTCGAACTCGTCAGCCGTGCGCAGGCCATTGACAGTTTCGGCATCGACCGCGCCAGCCCAAAGAATGCTGGCCACGGCCAGTTTAGTGAAAGTGTTCATCGCTCAGGCTCCGTTCGCGGACAAGAAGGGCAGGGTGGTCACGTTTGTACCGGTTAAAGCGCGCCAAGCGTTGGCGACAGCAGGGCCCACGGGGGGCGTACCCGGCTCACCAATGCCGGTCGGGTCCAGCGCGCTTTCGATGATCTCCACCTCGACCGCAGGCATCTCGTTGATTCGGAGCATCCGGTAGGTGTCAAAGTTCTGCTCTTGCACGATGCCCCCTTCTCCGAGGGTCACTGCATTGAACAAAACAGTCCCCAAGCCATAGCCAATGCCGCCTTCGATTTGGGCGCGGATCACGTTGGGGTTGACCGCGACGCCGCAATCCACGGCGCACCAGACTTTCGTCACATGGGGGAACCCATCGCGGTCTTCGACTTCGGCAATCTGAGCCACATAGGTGCCAAAGGATTCGTGCAAAGCCACACCATAGCCTTTGTCGCCTTTCACCTTGGTCCCGTCCCAATCGGCCATCTCAGCGACCTTTTCCAGCACCGCGCGGTCACGGCCCATATCACCCTTCAACAGGTCCAGCCGGCCCTGCAGTGGGTCTTTACCGCCCGCTTCTAGCAGGTGATCCAAGAACACTTCGGTCGCGTATCCGGTATGCGAGTGCCCAACCGAGCGCCACCACAGAACCGGCACCGCACTTTCCGCACGCACCCAATCCACGCGCAGGTTGGCCAGATCGTAGGGCATCTTGACCGCCCCCTCATAAGACGTCGGGTCCTTGCCGTCCTTCATCATCTGTTCCATCGGGCCACCGGCCATGATGGACTGGTTCACAATGACATCGTGCCAGCCCACGATGTTGCCATCGGTATCAACCGCACCGCGCATTTTGTGGACGGTCATTGGGCGGTAATAGCCGCCCGCCAAATCGTCTTCACGGGTCCAGATCAGTTTCCAGGCCCCGTCACGCCCGGCGGCCTTGGCAATCGCACTGATTTCATTGCCGATCTGAGCAGACGGCTGAGCGCGGCGGCCAAAGGATCCACCCGCGAGCATGACGTTAAGCTTCACATTCTCGACCGGCAAGCCGAGGGTGCCCGCAACTGCCTGCCTGTCAAAACCGGGGAATTGGTAGCCGCCCCAAGTTTCGGCGCTGCCCTCTTTGACCTGAATGACAGCGTCTAGCGGCTCCATCGGCGCGTGGGCGAGGTAGGGGAACCGAAACTCCATTTCGACCACGTTCTGGCTTTCCGAAAGAGACGCGTCGACATCGCCGACTTCCTCCGCAGCCCGCGCCTCGCCGCTATTGGCCAATGCAGCAAAATCTTCCATCATCTGGGTCGAAGTCCGCGTTTCTGCGGCACTGTCGTCCCACTCTACCGTCAGCGCGTTGCGCCCAGAGAGCGCCGCATGGGTTGATGTCGCGTAGACGGCGATGCCTTGCGGAATTTGACGCACCGCTGTGACGCCGGGCACTTTCAGCGCATCGGCGTCGTCAAAGCTGGCGACAGCTCCGCCCAACATGGGCGCGTGACGGATCACGACATATTCCATGCCGGGCAGGTCCATATCCATCGTAAACACGGCAGACCCCGTAGATTTGGCCTGACTGTCGAGCTTGGGGCGGTCTTTGCCGATCAGGACAAAATCCTTGGGGTCTTTAACGGGAGGATCTTCGGGTGGGGTCAGCATCGCGGCCTTTGCGGCCAGCGGTCCAAAGGTCGAAGATTTATCGCCAGAGGTCAGCACGCCACCGGAGATGGTGATCGTAGACGCATCCACGCCCCAATCTTCTGCTGCGGCTTGTACCAGCATCGCGCGGGCCGCAGCCCCGGCCTTGCGCATTTGGGTATAGCTGTTGGCCATTGCGGTCGATCCGCCGGTGGCTTGCAGACCGAACAACAGGTTTTTGTACTTGTCGTCGTCTGCCGGAGCGGATTCGGCGCGCATCTGGCTCCAGTCCGCATCCATTTCCTCTGCAACCAGCGTGGAAAGGCCGGTGAAAGGGCCCTGACCGAATTCAATGTGTTTGATGATGACGGTGACGGTGTCGTCTTCGGCGACCCGAATGAAGGCGTTCGGTGCGAATGTGGGTTCGGTGCCATCCGGCTGGAACGCAAGTGCCGCCCCCGATTGCGCACGGCCGCGCATGGGCAGCGCCACAGCAATGACAAGGCCCAGCGAAGTGGCAAGGAAGTTGCGTCGGCTTTGTGTGATGGTCATGGTTTATCCCTCCAACGTCTTGGCGGCGTCTTTGATCGCTTGGCGAATGCGGACGTAGGTCGCGCAGCGGCAGATGTTCCCGGCCATCGCCTGGTCAATCTCTTCATCCGTGGGGTTGGGAATCTCATACAGCAGCGCTGCGGCACTGACGACTTGGCCCGATTGGCACCAACCGCATTGCGGCACGTCAATTGCGGTCCATGCCGCCTGCACAGCTTTGGCTTCCGGTGTATCAAGCCCTTCTATGGTCTGGATGTCGGCCCCCTCCAGCATCGACACAGGTGTCACGCAAGACCGACGGGTCATGCCATCCAGCATCACAGTGCACGCGCCGCACTGGGCGACGCCACAGCCAAACTTTGTCCCGGTGAGTTTCAGTTCATCGCGCAGGACCCACAACAGGGGGGTATCGCCCGGCACGTCTACTGTGCGCTCTTCTCCGTTTACGGTGAAAGTCGTCATGAAACCCTCGCTGATTTTTCGGCTGCTTTTGCGTAAGACATGGCTCACCGCGGCGATAAGTCACTTAATCTTTTCGCAGCATTGGGAGTGGCGGCACGGTAATGCCTGTGGCGAGGAGGGGCATCACCGTGCCTGTCGACGCGGTTCGTGGCCTACGACGGTTGGCCAATTTTGGTTTGTTTTCGGTGGGGTGGGTATTTTGACCGTGGTTCAAAGATAACTTAACCGGTGCGCACAGTTTGGCGCACCGGTTAAGGAGTGTTTCTTTCGGTCGAGGTTCCCGCTTACTCTGCGCCCGAAACCTTCTTGACCCCTTTAACCGCCAGTCGGCCCGCGCCCACAGTGCCTTTGACTGCGGTTTTGGCGACGAAACTGGTCGCCCCTACAGTGTTGTCCACGACCTGTTCCGTGGAGCAGGCAGACACAACTGTCAGCGCGCTGATCATCGCGGCGGTAAGTACTACTTTTGCATTCAACATACTCGGGGTTCCTTTTTCTTAATCAGGCTTTCGCCTTGCTGATCCCTAAATAGGTGCTTTTATTGAATTCTAATAACGAATAAGAATGATGCTTGAAGCGCGATATGCTTATGGAAAAACGATGGACATTACGCTGATCAAGACCTTCCTTGAGGTTGCCAACACCGGTTCGTTCGTCGCGGCGCGGGATCGGTTATTTGTGACGCAGTCTGCTATAAGCCTGCGCATCCAGCGGCTTGAAGACAGTCTGGGGCATCAGTTGTTTACCCGTTCAAAGGCTGGCGCTGTCCTGACCGCTGAGGGCCAACAGTTTGAGCCCTATGCTCTCAGCCTTTTGAAAATCTGGGAAGAAGCCCGCCAGAAAATCTCCATTCCGCACGGGTATTCGCGGGCGCTTAGCATCGGCGCGCAGTACTCTCTTTGGCCGGGCTTGGGCTTTCGCTGGCTCGACGCGCTGCAAACAACGATGCCGGAATTGAGCGTCCATGGCGAAGTGGGTATGACAGACCGCATCACCCGCTTTCTGGTTGAAGGCGTGATCCAAGCGGCGCTTTTATACACTCCGCAACTCCGGCCCGGTTTGATCGTTGAACCTGCACTGGACGACGAGTTGATACTCGTCGCATCCTATCCTGATGCGACGCTGGAAAACCTCACGGATTATGTCGCAGTGGATTGGGGGCCAGAGTTTACCCATGCCCTTGCGGTTGCCCTACCTCACCTTACGGACTCTGGCAGATCCTTAGCCTTAGGTGCTCTGGCGATGGAATATGTCGTCAATCGGCGCGCCGCTGCATTCCTCCCCGCCAGATCGGTCAAGCGTTATTTACATGACGGAAAACTCCACCTTGTGGCAGATGCGCCACATTTTCCCTACCCTTCGTGGGTGGTATGGCGAGAGGACATTGATGACGATCTTGCCGAATTGGCCCGGAAGACGTTGAAGGCCGTCGTACATGCAGCTGAAAAAGATCAAGAAACTCTTGTAGACGAATTGGCTTCGATGGAAGATTACGAACCCGTCCTACCAACGCAAAATACAAACGAGTAATTATCGCTTTATCCATAAGTCATTCGAATTTTCCTCACCACAGCGGTGGAGGTAAATACCCAATTAGCAGAGATGCTTTCGGACCATTCCGGTTCGGATCACTTCTTTTGGGGAAGGATTGACCCATGAACACTCTCGCAAAACTTGCCACAGTTTCCACTCTGGCGCTGATCATAGCTGCACCTGTATCAGCCCAAAGCACATTGACCGGCGTCACCGCTCTGAACGACGAGATTGACGACATCACCACTCAAGTCGAGCGCGACCAGCGTCGCGGCGAAGATGCTGACCGCTTTGGACCCAATGGCGTGGCCCAAGGCTGGCGCGGCTCCTTCGCCCTGACAGCCTCCGGCACCTCGGGTAACACCGACAACGGTGAAGTGGCCGGCGCAGGCCGCCTGACCTACGGCATTGGCGACTGGAACCACCTCGTTGGTTTCGCGGTAGAATATGGCGAGGCAAATGGCACGAAGAACGAAGAGAAGTTTTTCGGCACCTATGAAGCCAGCCGCTACTTCACGCCAGAATTCTACATGTTCGGGATTGGCCGCTTTCAATATGATGGGCTGCTGACCGACAACTCCGGTGCAATCCTGCCCGGCTCGGAAACCGACGCCTTCCTTGGTTTTGGTCCCGGCTACCGTGTCCTGAACAAGCCGGACCACACATGGCGCGTTCAAGCCGGTCCTGGTGCCCGCTACTATAAAGACGCGACTGGCAATTCCGACACCGAAGTCGGCTTCATCGTGTCGTCCAGGTACTTCTATGCGCTGACCGACACAGTCTCGTTTACTAACGACACCGACGTGCTCGGCTCTGAAACAAACACCATCGTCTCCAACGATGCTGGCGTCAATTTCAAGGTGTCGAACAACCTTTCGACCCGTATCAGCTACCGGACGGACTACAACACGGACCCGACTGCCGCCCTTAAGTCGACTGACAACACCATCGGCCTGTCCCTGGTGATGGGCTTCTAAACACAAGTGAGGTCATAGGTAGGTTTTACCTCGTACTACCGACGGCTACTCTGAACAGAGAATGGGGAAACCCGTTCTCTGTTTTTGTTTTGAGCGTCAGGAAATTGGGTGGATTATAAAGCTGGTGACCTGAGCCCCAAGTTCCCTCCAGCTCTTCTCGCGTATCTGCAAGCGTCATGAACAAGTGAGCGTTCAGGCACTCTGCGCGGAACTTGCTGTTGATACACCCGTTGTCGGTCGGCTTGCCCGGCCGCGAGAAGTTTAAAGTCACGTTGTTTGCGCAAGCCCAGAGGTCTAGTTCGCGCGAGATAAATTCGCTTCCATTACCGTCTCTTATCGCGTCGCCAAATCTTCGTTCTCGCGTAGCAACCGCCCATAGGATGCAAGATTGCGCGCCAAATCACCAACACGATCATGGCATCGAGTGCTTAATGAAATGCGAACGTTAGTTCGATTCTTCTTTAAATGGCAGGGGATCGGCCAGCGTAAGTAGTAACTACCGTGCCGGGAACGATAGAGACATGATGACAGTTGCATCGGGCGTGTGTTCCACTTTGTGTCCCACACGACCGTCGCGCCGCTGTCCCTACGATTTAGAATGAAATGGAGGCGAGTAGGAGAATCGAGGAATTATTTAATAATTGTTTAAAAACAGATAGTTGAAATCTGCGTATGCTCCCAAATATGCGCCTCGTATTCTCCAAAAAACGTTGGTCAGCGGAAGAAGACCATGACATTCGGTGGATACTTCGGGGCAGTTCGATGGAACAGTGGCGCAATGCAATCTTGAATTTGGTCAACGTTCTCGTTTGAGTTGGCCGTAAAGCCGCCACTCGGTGCGCCTATAATCCCAACACCATTATCTATGAATGTCGGTTCGCCAACGCCGATTTTACCGTCGTGCTTGCCACTTTCACTTCCTTTGCAACACCTCTGGTTTTCAAGCGAATGGTTGCCGAAGAACAAGCAAATATCACGAGCGGAAGAAACAAGCAGTACGTCCCAATTCCCAGGGCGATGGCGCACGTGATTTCTTGGGACTGAAATATAGTTGAGTAGAATACCGCTGTAATGCAAGCGCTCAGCAGCATCAGGGATATTGCAAAGAGTGAAGAACTCAGAGTTTCCAGTCCGATCTCGGCAGTGAGTAGTTTCGCTTCCAAATTGCCCGCAACATGAGAGCAGTTCGTGAGGTTATTTTTACTGACCAAATTTCTGATCGAACCGACTCGCCTCCTGAGCGTGGCCATGCGGCCCGCTCCGACCACCTGAACCACCGCAAGTCCCAAGTACAGTCCAGCACCAACGCTGAGAACGCTCAACATACCTCCCAGCGTATGGGCTTCCCCGTTGCAAGAGTAAAAAAACAACCATAGGGTATCCGCAAATGAGTTCAGTACATTCACTTCAATCAGTCCTCGACAGTCGCCAGATGAGCCTCAGCAGCCTATCTGAGAGAAGCGGTCTGAGTAAGTCCGAAATCTCGGCAATTCTGAACCGTGACCGAGCGCCTGACAACGACGAGCTACTTGCTCTCGCTCAAACTCTCCATGTTCCGCCTCACGCCTTGTTTGCTGAAATCGCACCGCAGCTTTCGCTTGTCCCCGACTTTCGCAAGGCAAACCCTGCCCCGTCATTGATGCCAGACGGAGTGATCGGCGCCATTTCATATGTGGAACGGCTATCGCAATCTCTTGTTGCGCTTGATGTTGATCTTTCTACTAATCAGCGGCTTACCAAATACACTGGCGATCTCACCAGGAAGAACGCCGCCAAACTCGCAAAGGAATGGCGATCTGAGTGGGGCTTGGAATTCTCAGATCAACTTGAGATGAAGAGTGCCCACAAAGTCTATGCCCATCTGCGCGACTTCATCGAAGGGCTTGGCGTATTCGTAATCCATCGTAGGTTTGATACTGACCTATATTCTGGAGCATATCTCAAGGTAGGCGATGGGCCGCACACGATCCTGATCAATACAGGCGGGTCGAGTAAAGCGAGGAAGCTGTTCACGCTGGCGCATGAGTTTTGCCATGTCTTGCTGGGGAAAACAGGTGTCTCGAATGCCTCTGTGCTAAAGAACAAAATCGAGACCTTTTGTAATCATTTCGCAGCCTATTTGCTGGTTCCCACGATCGGTTTGAAACAAACGATCTTGAAATTTCGATACACCCCAAAAACGAACTGGAACCATATCCGTTTGTTGGCCGGTAATATCGGCGTGAGCTTGCAGTGCATCGCTCTGCGGCTCGTCGATATAGGCGTTTGGTCGGGGTCAGACTATGGCGCTTGGATGGGGCAGTACGCTGGTGTAACGCCCAAGGAGGATACTGAAGACCCACCGGGCGGTTCTGGCGGCAAAGACAACTCAATTCAAACGAAACGAACGCAATACGGCATGTCGCTGATAAGAGCTGTCTCGACTGCAAAACGTGAAGGTCTGCTCGACAAATTTGACGTTTATCGGCTCATTGGGTTGAAGCCGAAATATCAAGCCGAAGTCTTGGGGGTGTAGTGACTTGCCCCAGAACAAGGTGTTGGATGCTGAGTACCTGATTGATCTCAACGGTGTAGAAGAAGCCCTATCCACGCAAAGCAATTTCATTCGTGACACGTTCGTAGACGCATTGGCAGACGGTCGCCTGAGGATCGTCAAGCGGACAAGCAAGGAACTCAAGGATTGCGACGATGATCTCTACTCGGAGTATCAGCAGATCGGGACGAAACGCTATATAACGCCGAAGGTAGCAGAACAGAGCATCCAAGCGGACCTCATCGTAGATCATGGGGGCAGCCTCCTGGGTGGATTTCCACCTGAGGACCGCTTCGAGAATATCGCAATCTGTCTTTCGCAGGGCCTGAAGATGGTCAGCGCCGGAAAGCCACTGAAAGACTACAGAGCGATTGGCAAGAAGTGTAAATTGAACGGATTTACGGCAATGACGCTTGCTGAGTTCGCCCAAGAGATCGGTTGAATATGAGGTGATCTTTTCGGCTCCCAGCGTAAACTGTCTGTCTTCTCACTTGCTCCTGCCCACCGAAGTTTTTGGTTAAAAAATGTCTTCGGGGTATCACGTGTACCATCCGCTCGATTCCCCCCCCCCTGGCCCGCTGAGCGTCCCCGTGATCACCTCAAGACCACCGGGAGCCACCCAATTGGTAACCCTGGATACTTCGCGGCCTGATACCTCAGATTTATTCCCAGCGCAGTCATCGTCTGCAAGGCACCACGTTACTTTCGTCGCCCCGCATAAAGGCCTGCGTCCCGTTGGAAAAAGGTTCGTTCACATCCCCGTTGCAAGCGTCTCTGTCGGGCTTGTGAATTTCACTTCATAGGTGTTGGGTAGCAGACTTGGTCTTTTTGAAGGTGGGCAGATTTGAAACCAATCGATGACGACGGGAACGAGATCGACGCTGAGTTCGGCCTCGCGGCTATTCCAGGTGGCTTTGAGATCATTTTTGAGTCTGGCGGTGGCTCAACGGGAGGTAGGCCTCGACGGAACACCGGGTACGCTGAGGGAATACGCATCATGTTGCAGCGCATGGGAGGTGAGGGTTTTTTGCTCACCGACGTGCTGATTGCCAGTGGCCCGCAGATTGGTCGGCCAGACAACGAACGCCGTCTCGAAATTGATAACTTTCGCCTTCCGCTGAGGCTTTCTCGCGGAACTGATGTAGAAGAACTCCGAAGGGCAATCGGAAGGGGTTCTGCCGCCTTCGAAAACGCTTCTGGCAACGGGGGATACCCTCACAAAAAGATCGCTTTCAGGTTTCAAATAGATGCACCCTCTCACTGGTCGGTTGGTCAACTCGCAAGGGCGCTATCCACACCACCAGCCCAAGCACCGACGAGTGACCCTTCAGAATTGCAGCGGCGTGTTCGGAGGGCGTTGGCAAGAGTGCGTGTAGAAGAGCGCCTCGGAAACTCACCACCGCCACCGGGGCAAAGCACTGTCCCCAAAAGCAGCGCTACTTCACAACGATACCTGCGCGACCCGCAAGTGATTGCTTGGGTTCTCGAAAAAGCGATTGGGCACTGTGAAGCGTGCAAAGGCCCTGCGCCGTTCAAGCGTCCAAATGGTGAACCGTTTTTGGAGGTTCATCATGTGAGGCCTCTTAACGAGGGAGGCCCCGATACCATCGACAATGCTGCAGCGTGTTGTCCCAACTGTCATCGTAATCTTCACTCAGGAAAAGACCGCCAAGCACTGCGCGAAAAATTAATAAAGACCGTCCCGCGTCTGAAAGACTATCCTGCGGTTCCTTGATATTTGGTTTCCCGAAGTTCTTGATCTGTCCATCAGGGTATACCTTATCGGTCAACTTGAGGTTTCGCGAATAGCTGACCAAATTATTGCGAGATTTATCTGATCGAGGAGGAGAGGGGGTAATTCAAGCTTCAGCATCAGGCATAGAAAGCAAGGGATATGAGCAGTACGGCTACGGAGCTGTATCCGATCATAAGGGTGAGGTCTGCTTTCCAGTGGCGTTTCATTCTTGGCTCCAATGCTGATGCTGTGGAGCCATTGTTGAACGGAATTAAGGCAATAATTGGCGGTCGGTGTGGCCATAACTTGCCGAAGCGGTGGTTTGCTTCCCATCGGTTCGACCTTCTCAATTAGGGGCGTGAGGCGGACTGGGTTTCGACTCTCCCTTTGCGCATAGGCTGGTCCAGCATGAGGCCCCAACTGGCTGATCCCCATTCGCTATCTTTTGTAGCATCGGCCATGAGTGAGGTGTTGAACTGATAAGTGAAGGTCTGCCCGTCTACCGTGATTTCTAGTACATCCCCCAGCTGCGGGCTGAAGGCAAAGTCAAAGCAATCGTGTGTATTCAAGTCGGAAGCGACCTTAGCTTTGAGTAAGTCACTTGCAGCCTCTGTTGAATGTTCTGGCGGCGGCTCAAACGAGCCAACTACATGTAGACTGGGGCGGTCCGATGGGCGGAAGAGTTCCCAATAGTTATCTTCTGGGATTTCGTCCCCGCATGTACATAATTTGATGTGTTTGTCTGCAATGCACATTTCTATCACCTGTCCGGTCTGTGGGCGATGCATCAGTGTTTACGATGCCTGGAGGAGGTCAGGTTACTGCACCCCGATGGTGAGGCAAGCACATAGGCATGAGGGTATCATCTCTTGGTTTAATCCGGTGGATGGTAGGGGAGGGCGAGTGCCACCCCGGGGTCCCCCGTTCCCGTATACAGCTCCGATCACAGATATGGTGGAAAGCTTGTCAACTTAGGTTGCGCGTTCGGCCCGGGTGGTTTCGATACTTGAGCGATGTCGCTCTGTTTTCAGGGTAGGTTCCGGTAGGGGTGGGGTCGTAGCACGAGTTCTGCATTTTGCTGTTTGGCAGCGAAGGTCGGCAGTGAGCCCTCTTTGACCGATGCCGCGCGATGTATGAACGGCAGCTTTTGATGGTGCGGCCAGAAACGTGACAAAACTGACGGCAATTTTGCTAGGGGCTTGTGGCACAAGATTTTTCAACGATTTCGGTTGATCATAGCGCGGAGACAAAAAAGACCGTTTTTGGCGTGTAGGTTCTGTCAGGGGGTTTGTGTCCGGAATGCGGTGCCGCTGCTGCCGATCATCGACCGGCAGCTTTCATGACGTTGCAGGATAGGATTCTTTTTTTTGCGGTAAGAATAAGCGGGCAGCCTTTTCCCGGCTGCGCCGACTAAGGGCCGGTAGTCGGTAACTGGCGGAGCCGGTTACATGCTACGTCCTCACCGCCATAGCAAGACCTCAGTAAGAGGCCAAAAACCTCGTCATCGACACTTCCAGTCTGCTCAATCATTGCATCTGCCGCAAGCAAGCACCCCTGCAAGTCTCCGGTCCGACACCCTTGCTTATACAGCGAAAGACCGCGCATGCTATCGCCGTCTACGCCAAAGCCATTGGATATCATGTAACCGAGCATAGTGCAGCCACCTGCATGCCCACCTTCGCAGCCTTTTGTATAAAGTGCGACAGCCTTGTTAGCATCGGTCACCACTCCTGTACCGTCACGGTAGCTCGTTCCGAGATTCGTGCAGCCTCGCGGATCACCTCCGGTACACCCCTTCTCCGATAAGTCAGCGGCGCGAACAAAATCGCGCGCAACTCCTCGGCCGGTAAAGTAAGAAAGCCCGAGGCTCGTGCAGCCAGCCGGGTCTCCATTATCGCATCCACGCTGGAACATCGCAGAAGACTTCTCGATCTCCTCTCGTGTTGCACCCGGCATGTCGAGCGCCGTGCCGAAGTTTGTGCAGCCTATAGCGAAACCGGCTCCGCAAGCTGAAGAAAACAGACGCTTCGCCTCTTCAACGTCCTTGGGATAACCTTGACCGACCAAAAGCATCGTGCCGAGGTTGTTGCAGGCGGTTGGATCACCCCGGTGACAGCCAATCTCAAAACGCCACGCTGCCTCACGTGGGTTCCTCTCCACACCAATTCCGTTCATCAATGACATGCCCAGATTTGTGCACCCCGGAGCCTGACCGGCTTCGCAACTTCTCTGCCATAGCCGCACGGCAGTCGCGTCATCAATGCCGTGAAGGCGATTTGCCACGCCCAGGCATTCCGCCGTTACTCCCGCCTCGCAGGCTCGCGCCAGATAGGAGATCTGCCGTTCCTCATCATCTGTTAGTCGGGCAAAGTCGTCGCAGATATCAGCTGGGAAGAACTCGCAGAGGGTATCATTGAGCTTTGCGCGTCCATCAGGTTCGAACGAAAATGTGCTGTCGAGGATAAAGCTGCCAGCAAAAATTATGACAGCTCCGACTAAGGCAATCTGCTGACCTGGTGCTTCTTCCACATTTAACCAGGTTTTCAGCCCCGTCTGAGCGAACAACCGTATTAGCCAAGTACCTAAGCAATATGCCCAAGCCCAAGCCGAAGTAAGAAAGGTTGAAAAAAAGAAGATCGCGTACGGTGAAACGACGGCCACCATTTCCACAGCCGCAATCCTGTCCGCTCCGCTGACTGGATCACCAAACAGCAAGGTGAATCCACGGATGCCCAAGAAAATGATCAGGGCGGTCAAAACAGCATCCAGCACCAGAACACATAATTGGACCAAAATTGAGTGCTCGCGTTTGAACACTTCCAACACTTTTCGTGTTTGAAATAGAGATACAAAATCTGGGATTACATTAACTGCCGCACCCAACGCCAGTACCTGCCAAAGCGGAAGCGAAGTAGCCACTCTATCCGTCAGTACGCCGAGCACTGGTTCAAACAGCATCCAAATCGCGCCAACGGCTAGGACCGAAGCCACAGCAGACCTTACGAAACAGTGCCACGAGAAGTGTTTTTCACCAAACCAGTAGTCGAACAGGTTGCAGAAGTGGATAGTCCATGTTGCCTCAGTCTTCTGCCCGCTGAGAAACTGGGTTAGCACTGCCTTTTTCGTTGGCGAGAGATGTGATGTTCCGAAGGCCACGACAGTGTAAAAGATCGCGGCCACAATGAAGGACCAACCCAAAATACTGACCAGCAAAGTGTATGCGTCGTTCAACATTTACAAGTTCACGCCTGGAGTTCCGGAGACATCGTTCTGCTTATCATTCTCCTGTTGTTTACCTGGATGCAACGCATGGTGGACTAACAAGCTATCATCATACTGCTTCGCTCGGCTTTCAATATACTCCAAGAAAGAGGCACCGCGGCTAGTTGGCCCAAAACTCAGACGTTTCTGTCACAGGCGAAAACGACCGTTTTTGCCTAGTCTTTCAAGCTTTTGAAGTGCCATACATTAGTAGGCCGGTGAAGAACGTGCGTTCGAGGTAGGGTTATGCTATGATCAAAATTAGCTTGTATGAACTATTAGCTAAGGAAATCTCCATGCGGACCCGATTTTTTTTCAGCTTCTTAGCTTTCTGGATTTGCTCTACGTCGGTTGGGTTAGCCGACTCGCACAATTTTTCGCGTCATTGGCATACACACCTTTGGGTTTGGGAACACTCAGATGTCGAAGTAAATGTATACCATTTGCCGAATGGAACCATCCGTGGGATCGGTCGTTTTTCGAATGGATTGCAAACGATTGATAGAAAGTATGCACTAGGAATCTTTGTTGAGACTGCTGCGGGTGAAGTTTGGCATATGATTATCAACGAAAGGGTTCCTCCTAGCGGAGCTGGGGGAACCCAGGTTAAGTGGAAATCAGACGAAATGCTGATATCTGGTGAGGTGCTAAATGTTTATGCAGAAGCAAAAATCCTTAACAAACAGAGCGGGACTTTCGGCCTCACTGTAAAATGTAAGTACGGCGAACAAGAAACCAAGTGTAAGTGGCCGAAGCCATTCTATGAGAAGGAGAAAGGTAACCTCCTTGCTAAGTACGCTGCTGCAACTGAGAAGGGCAAAGTCGATATCTGCGCAGGCTTCGAGCCAAGGGCATGGAATACTGTATATACGGGAAACTGGACAGAGTGTGACTCAGCAACAGGGGTTATTTCGGAGCAAAGTAAGTCGCTTGAAAGACCAATCCCAAAATGCCCAGCGTGTGCAATAGAATGATGGGTAAGCTAAATCAACGCGAAAGAGGAACCTGACCATGGCCTTACAATTCTTCCTTAGAGTAGTGGCAGGTTTCTTGCATGTTCTATTGCGATGTGTAGCCCAAAGTCGCGTACTTTTCCTATGTGCGTTACTGGCATTCGCAGCACCCCCCGCACATGCGCAATTTGATACTGGAACCATGGGTGCTTTGTTAGTATCTGCAGGCCCCATTGTTGACGATGCTATCGAGAAAGCGGGGAACGAGGGGGATTATATTACGTTTCGCATCGCCAGCGAATTGAAGCTTCTCATTGAAGGGATGAGGTTGGCCGGAAATGATCTACTCAATCGGACGTTCACTGAACTTGATGACAGCCAACAGCAGGTATTTCAGAACCTGCGTGTTACGCTTGAAGGATTGCAAGAAGGTGTGGCAATGCAGGTATCTGAGATACGTGCAGGTATCGACCAAATGCATCAGATATCCAATGACTGGCAGTTTGCGGGTCCAACTGTGTTACGAAGCTCGCCTGCCATTCAAGCTCCAACGAACTCTGAAAATGTCTTTATTGTCTTTCGAGGCCTATCGCTCGACACCGCGAACCCCCGCCTGACAGTAGGAGAAAGAGACTTAGAGCGTGTCCAGTTAGAGCAGAATGAGGCAACATTTCTGTTGCCGACGGAGCTTTTATCTTTCGACCAGACAACCGTCGGCCTGTTGCGTGGAACGCTTGTTCTAACTACCCAATCTTGTGCGTTCCTAAAGTTTAGATGCAAGAGCAACGAAATTGCGTTCGAATACGTGCTTATGACACTTCCAAAGATTGTCGCCAAGGTCACAGTAATGGCAACGACTGTAGCAGAGGAACGCGTTTATGAGAATCGCGAACGATATAGACAGTTCGGATTTTCATCAGGTGACCAGACGAAATGGAATTCCCGAACCTTCACCCAAGGCCCTCACGCACCTGGCTGGTTCATTGATACTGATAGCGTGATAAGTAGGTCTCGAATTGTGCCGTGTCCCGTTTCAAGTTTTCTAGCTGTATCTCAGTGCCCAAACGGGAAGTACAACGAGCCAGCACAATTTGGCCGTAATGGCGACGCATCGATCCAATCACCTTTGCCGACTGGCTTCTCTGTGAAAATACGTGCAAAAGGTTACGTTAAAAATTTTTCAACAAAGGCCGGTGAGCGTCGTATCAATGTCTTTTGGAAAGAATTTAAGTTGGAAAAGCAACGCTCCAACGAAGCTCCGGTGTCACAAGAAATAGCGTGGGGCAAATCAACAGACTGGCAGTTTCCGCTCAGTACCGAAGCGGTCAGGATCGAAATTGCAAGCTTCGACGGCACGACATACGTAGCCTCTGGCAACGACGGGGGTAATTTTTTTGAGATTGACTACAATGCCGGGACTAAGCAACTAATCGTCAGGGCTAAACAACCAACAGACATAGCCGATCTCAATTGAGCAATAGTCAGCGTCCACCATAATATTTCACATCCCATGCGTTGGCCCGGTGTCGATGCCGCGCTCGTCGTCGATCCCGGCTATCTGTCCAAAACGCGTACCTTTTAGTCCATATCAAAACCGACCGTTTTTATCTCTTACTGCTTCGCCAAAGCCGACGTTGGTGCGACCGCAGTGAAATGGCGTTTTGTCCGCTGAGCCGACACTCAACTGCCTCATTCCGACGAAGGCCTGTTTGCGACAGGTTTAGCATTAAGAACCAAAGGCTTTCGTGGCAAAAATTCTAATAGGTTGAACTGACATGCTATCACCCGAGTTCTCTTGTGATACGATCCTGCACTCTACCGAAATCTACCCAATTTCGACACTTGAGCGATACTGATCTGAAATTGGTCCAGGGCAGGTATTCCAAAACGTAGTGGAGAGCCACGGAGAGGTCCTGTAAACGCCAGTTGGGGTTTTGGCCGCGTTGGGGTGCCAGGAAGCTTCCAGGGGCCACCATGCGGCTTCTGAGGTGATCTGGCGGGCATCGCTCAAGTGCTCCAATTTGAAGGCGTGGGTAAGCGATAATGCCGCCAGTTCACGCGTGTATTTTGGGTGCTATACCTAAGGTCGTTTAGGAACCCTAATAAGGGTTCCATTGAAACCCTAAAAGTCTTTATAAAACATAGGTTTGACTCAATTGCGTGTCCGCATTATATAGATAGCAATCTCCCTTCCTTTACGCGGCAACTCTCTTGTCAGACCTTCTCGATCAAATACCTCAAGACCAGCTGGATGCTCTCGCGATCACCGTGGGTGCAGTCCCTTCGGCGATGCCCTCTGGGGACGTGCGGGATAACTTCCGTTTGTTCCATAAAATCGAGGGGTCAAAACCTTACCGTAAGAAGTTGGCTCAGGCTGCTAGAGACCTCTACGAGATACTTAGGCAGAACAAGACGGTCCAAAATTACGTGGGTAAGCGGGTTTACTTGAAGGGTCGTGAACGCGGTAGGATCAAGAGCCTCCCTAGGACTAGTGCCCGCTACCACTGTTCTGCTCTTGAACTGTTACTGCATAGTATAGCTTTTGCTCTCTCTGCCCCGTTGACCAAAGACAGCAAAGGCAGCAAGCGGAGGGAATTCGTCGCTATCCCGTTAGCTAATAATGCATTCTCCAAGCCGCCGTATAAGGGCATCAATCGTGATGCTTTCCGCAGTGTGGTCTACGCTCTTGCCATCTTTGACCCGGAAAAGCAGGGGAAGCCTTGGTTGGATTACCGTCCTCCTTTCAATAATCCAGAGACCGGGGAAGGTAAGAGGACTTGCATACGGGCCGATACACCCCTCGAAGAGTGGATGTTCAGTAAGGGGCTAATCTTTCCCTATCACCCCAGTGGTCCGGATGGGTCCAAGTCGAAAGCTGGGAAGAGGGCGAAGAAATCTTGTTTATGGGTGTCCTGCAAAGCCCAGGAGTGGGGCGAGGAGACGCAGTACAGCCAACTGGACCGCCCTCTTGAGGGCGAGGAGATGGTCCTTCTGGCGATCAATGAAGTTCTCAACAAGCAGCGCATTTCCTGTCAGTTCACAAGCTATGCTGAGTACAAAAAGTACTATAACTACAGGGAGGGACGACCCAGAACTGCATTGGGGGGCAACAAACGTCTTTGCCGTGTGTTTTCTGAGGAAGATGGTCGCGGAGGTCGCCTATACGGCCATTGGGTTCAAACCATGCCGTCTGAACTTCGTCAACGCCTGAGGATCGATGGTTCTGTAGTGTCCGAACTGGACTTTGGGAGCATGCAGCTAGCGCTTCTCTACCACTTGGCTGATGCTCCCGTCCCTGAAGGAGACCTTTATTCCCAGCCTGGGATGACTTCATCTCGTAGCGACATGAAGATGGTGCTGACACTGTCCGTTGGTAACGCTACTGAGCAAGAGACGTTGGGGGCCATCCGAGGCCGATTGCACGATGAGTGGCGACCTAGAAAAGGGCGTGCAGAACAGCTCTACGATGAGTTCTGGTCCTACCACAGCCTGGCAAACCCGCATCAACAGAGCGAGAGTGATGGGGCGTGGATTGAGCTTCAGAGGTTGGACAGCGCTATAGCTCTCCGCATCTTAGCGCGTCTGCTTGATGACGGTATCACTGCTATTCCTGTACATGACAGCTTCATCGTTAAGCGTTGTCATGTTGAGACTACCAAAGACGTGATGTTGCAGGTGTTTGCTGAATACTGCCCAGGTACAGATGTACAGGTTAAGGTTACAGGGAAGGGTGCATAAAGTCGCCAACCCACCAGTATCGGTCTTCTGTCACCTAGCGGAGATTGTGCTATTGGCCGGGTTCGGTGACGCCTTACTTAACCGGCAGGTTGGTCGCGCCGTTTAGCTTTTGCTCTTATGGTTAAGGTATGGGTGCGGCACTTTATCGACCGCATCCTTCAGCTTGCGGAGGCTGAAGCCGTGGCCGTAGATGTCTTCCATGCCACCTAGGCCATGTCCGTGGATGCTCTTGTTGATCTCGGTTAGGACATCTGCGTCGCGCAATTTGTCTTTAAAAGTCCCGCGAAGTGAGTGTGTTACGAAATGGCCATTCGAGATTTCTGAGAGATTTTCTACTCCAGCCTTTTTGAACCAGTAGTTCATCTGGGTGGAGGCCCGAGTTTTTCCGTCTGCGTTCAGTTCGTAGTCGAATAGACGTTCCTGCCCCTTGCGATCTTTCAGAAGCTGGTGAACTAGCGGAAAAAGGGCGTCACAAATTGGGACGCGCCGCATAGAACTCTTGTTCTTTACTTGAGCGTGTCTCAGATCGAAATACCAGATTCCGTCTAGATGTTTTACTTGGTCACAGCGGAGTGTCGCCACCTCATCGACACGCATGCCGGTGCAGGCAAGGATGAGCCAGATTGTTCTGATGCGATCAGGAAGCTTCGGTTGTCCGACAAGTGCTTCTATTTGTTCATCACTCAACGGGTCGTAATTTTTAGTTCCCGTACCGTAGTGTTTAAGGCTCAAGTTCAGGAAGGGGTTGACTTTAAGTAGCCCCTTTTTGACAGCAAGGTGCAGGGCAACCCTTACATCGCTGATCCGCGCATTGATTGTCTTATTTGCCAGTTCTTCGGCAAGCGCTTCGGCGTAAGCGTATGCATGTATTGGTTCCAAATCCTCTAGTGCATGGTCACCGATCATCTCAACAAATTGCTTCAAGTGCCTAATCCGCTGCTTCGCGGTCTTCCGCTTCAAGGAACCCTTTTGAGCCAGTTGCCTGCCGTCCTCCTCTACCAAAGGCACTATTGAGCTAAGAGTATGTCGGGCAGGAGCAACGCCGTTCGCGCGACGAGCAGCTGCCACGGCGCTAATTACAGCTGCTTCAACGACGTCTGGTGCAGGTACGTTGAGCTGGAAGTCCTTCAGCGTCTTCAGCATTTCCGCAGTTCCGCCAGCAGTCCTTTCCAAGTCTCCCGAATGATAAGATTGTATGCGCGCAAGTTGTCTTTTCAGCGTTTTTTCAGCGTCAGCAAGCAGCTTTTCGTTAGTAGGGGGCTCGACCATAGTGGTCTCGAGTATGTCATCGCGCGTGGCATCGTACTCGATAGAATAGACCGTATCAGCAAGTCCGAGGCTGGCTACTGCACGCTGGTAGTCGCCCTGAGGATCCACCAGACGCGCCTTTTCCAAATCTGCGAGGATCGTGTGACGCAGTTCTGCCTCGAGATCATGTCGCTTGCGTTTAGCGGTCTCAAAGTCAGTAGTGCCTGCGGAGAGCCTTCGTTGGGTTGCGCCGCCAAGCTCCGCTCGCATGCTTTTTGGAACAGTCATCACGATGTAGTATTTATCGCCACGTCTGCTAACCGTCGCGGCATGCCAGTCAAGCTTCATACACTCCCCTTCGTAATGTCAGCTGTAATGTCAAATGTAGTGTCCTCTTACCCCGAAAGGGTAAGGAATCATAGCATAAAGGGAGGTGATGCTGTTTGGAGGCGAGTAGGAGAATCGAACTCCTGTACACGGATTTGCAATCCGCTGCGTAACCACTCCGCCAACTCGCCGACCGGTGGTTGGCGCACTGCTACCGGATCGTGGGGGGCGCTGCAAGACCCATATGCGAGCGAAAACGCGGTCAGGGCGTTGCCGCTGGCCCGGCAATGTGTCACATCACTTATCAGACACCCTGAACGAATGAGTTTAGCTGATGAGTGATTTCGCCGCCCGCCGCGTAACTATGGTAGATACGCAGGTTCGTCCTTCGGATGTGACCAAGTTCCCAATCATTGACGCGATGTTAACCGTACAGCGCGAAGACTTCGTGCCCGCGGCACAGCGTGAGGCCGCCTATCTGGGGGAAAACCTCGATTTGGGGCAGGACCGGGTACTGTTGGACCCGCGGACGTTGGCAAAGATGCTCGATCACCTCGACATCACCAATGACGAGCTCGTGCTCGATATCGGGTGCGCGATGGGCTATTCCAGCGCAGTAATCGCGCATATGGCCGAAGCTGTTGTCGCGGTTGAGGAAGACGAAGCCATGGCCGCTGAGGCGCAAGAGGCGTTGGCGCAGGCTGGGGCGGATAACGTGATCGTTCATGTGGCCCCGCTCACCGAAGGGGCGCCGCAGCATGGGCCTTACGATGTGGTGATTATCCAAGGTGCCGTCGGCGAAGTGCCCAAAGCGCTGTTGGAGCAAGTGAAAGAGGGTGGGCGTATTGCCACTCTCTTTATGGAACGGGGTCTGGGCGAAGTGCGCGTAGGCTACAAACGCGGCGGCCATGTCTCTTGGCGGTCAGAGTTTAACGCTGGTGCGCCGGTGCTGCGTGGCTTTGAGCGGCATGCAGAGTTTCAGCTGTAAGCGGATTGATGGCGCCGGTATGTACAAACAGGCCTACAGCATCGCGGTCAAGGTAGGGGCAACTGTCCCGGTCGGCCTGTAGGCCGGTCCGAAAGGATTCATAATAGCTATTCAGGGGCAGCATGCCATGAGCGCGATCAGTTTCTCGAATTCACTTAAACGGTTTGTTTTTGCGGTGCCGGTGAGCCTTGCTTTGGTGGGGGCGATGACCCTACCGCGCACGGCTTTGGCCGAGACATTGGCTGATGCGCTGGTCGGCGCGTACGAGTATTCCGGGCTGCTTGAGCAGAACCGTGCGCTCTTGCGCGCTGCCGACGAAGATGTGGCGACCGCCAAATCGGCGCTGAAGCCAGTGTTGCGGTGGGCCGCGGGTCTGACGCAGAGCTTTGGTACCTCGCGGAGTTCTTCATTTCTGGCCGCGCAGTCCACAGACCGCTTGCAGGCATCAATCAATCTAATTGGCGAATTGCTGATCTATGATTTCGGGGCAAGTGCCTATCGGATTGAAGCTGCAAAGGAGACTGTGCTCGCCACACGGCAAACCCTAGTGAGCCTTGAGCAGCAGGTGCTTTTGCGCGCAGTTGCGGCCTATATGGGCGTGATCGAAGCCTCAGAAACGGTCGAATTGCGCAACAATAACCTGCGCCTGCTGACCCAAGAATTGCGCGCCGCACGAGACCGCTTTGACGTAGGCGAAGTGACCCGTACCGATGTGGCCTTGGCCGAAGCGCAACTGGCCAATGCGCGCAGTGGTTTGGCCGGCGCCGAAGGTGATCTGCTGCGCGCGGTTGAGGAGTATCGCAACGTCGTGGGGCGCACGCCCGGCAACCTCAGCCAGCCGCCAAGCTTGCCCAATGTTGGTGGTAATCTCGCGGCGGCCAAAGGGCTGGCTGTGCGCCAGCACCCGTCAATCATTTCGGCACAGCATCAGGTTGCGGCAGCTGATCTTTCCGTCGAGGCGAATGAGGCTGCGATGGCACCGAGTATCACGTTGAATGGCCAATATGGACTGAACGAAACTTTCGACAGTCGCGCCTATACCCGCAGCGGTAGCGTTGGCGTGAATGTCGGGCAGACCATTTATCAAGGCGGGGCGCTTTCTTCGGCTGTGCGCAGCTCAATGGCGCAGCGTGATGCGCAGCGCGCGAACCTACATGTGGTGCGCCGTGATGTTGAGCAGGACGTGGGCAACGCTTATGCCGCGCTGGCATCGGCGCGTGCGCAATTGGAAGCTTCGGACCGGCAAATTCGTGCGGCACGTATCGCCTTTCGTGGTGTCCGCGAGGAAGCCACCCTTGGCGCACGGACAACCTTGGATGTGCTGGACGCCGAACAGTCGCTGCTGGATGCAGAATCAACCCGGGTTTCCGCCCGTGCAAATCTCTATGTGGCGGCCTATTCAGTGCTGGCGGCGACTGGCCAGTTGACAGCGCGGGATCTAAAGCTGCCTGTGCAGATCTATGATGCGGGTGCTTATTACAACCTTGTTAAGGATGGCCCTGCTAAATACTCCAAAGAGGGCAAAGCGTTGGATCGCGTGCTGCGCGCACTGCAAAAAGACTAACCCTTGGCACAGGGCTTGGACATTTTGCGCCGCCCCATTGTGAGAATCCCTCCGCACGGTTAAGCTGTCCGCGAGGAAAGAGTGGTAGAGAAATATGTCCGAACCCGTCACAAATGCGGAGGTGGAAGACGTTCTGTCGTCAATCCGCCGATTGGTGTCCGAAGATAAGCGCCCCCTTCAAGCGTCTGGCACTTTAAAAGAGCCTGCATCTGAAGCTGCAGCGCCCCAGTTAGCGTCACAGTCAGCGGCGCAATCGGGCGAAGAGGGTGGTTTCAAAAGCGCACGCGCGACTTCGTCGGAAGATTTTGCACCGCATTCACCGCTTCGTTCGGCACCCACCGGCGCGCCGCACCCGGCCCCGGATGGCGAATCCGCCAGTACTTTCCCGAACGCCGCGTCGCGTCCGCTGAACTTGACCGAAGCCATGCAGGCTGACGATGCTGACAGCACCGACGCCGCCGAGCGTCCTTTTGTCTCGGCGCGCCGCTCAACTGTACCGCCCGTGCCTCAGGTGCCAAGTGCAACCAGCGATCGTTTGATGCTGACCCCGGCGTTGCGGGTCGCAACTTCGGATGGCAAGGACCGCCCGCAGCCTGCGGCCATTGCGCCCGCCAAGGTTTCGCCGTTGGATTATGATATGCTGCATGATGATCCCAGTGATCTGCATACCGAAGACTACAGTGACCAGTCACCGGATGTGGCGGCAAAGACAAAAGCCCCGGTTGAAGCCGTGGCCGCAGCGGCGGCCAAGGCGACCAGCGGCACGCGCAGCGATAAGCTTGCGGCGTTGGAGACGGCGATTGGCAAAATCACGGACGATTGGGATCCCGACAGTCCCGGCGACAATGACTATTCCGGGACGGAACCACCGGCGATGGAGTGGAAAGACGATGTCGATCTGGATGTCTCAGAGGCACCAGTTGATGATACCGCGGCGGTAGAGGCCGAAAAGCCCGCGCAGCATCAGCCTGTCACACCGCAGGTCGACGAGCAGGTCCGCCGCTTTGCCGACAGCGGCCCCCGCGTGGCCGACCCCGCAGCGACCGCACCGGAATTTGGCTATACCGCCCCTGCGCAAGACCAAGGTGTCGGGGGCGATGATCAGTTCCTCGACGAAGAGGCATTGCGCGATTTGGTAACAGAGATCGTGCGCGCTGAGTTGCAGGGTGCCTTGGGCGAGCGGATCACCCGCAATGTCCGCAAATTGGTGCGCCGCGAAATCCACCGTGCGCTTACCGCTCAAGACCTCGAATAAGCCACCTGATCGCCCCTGCGCGCCCTATTTAGCAAGATGACGCTGCGCGACCCGCCGTGCGCGGCCTTGCGACATATGCGCTGCTGGTTACATTGAACACGACAGGGGCGGAAGGATCACCGATGGAATTGACGGTTAACGGCACGGTCCACGATGTGGACGTAGAAGACGACATGCCGCTTCTGTGGGTCCTGCGGGATGAATTGGGCATTACGGGCCCAAAATACGGTTGCGGCATTGCGCAATGTGGCGCTTGCACCGTGCATGTTGACGGTCTGGCCATGCGCTCGTGCCAATTGCGGGCAGCAGACGTGAACGGGAACGTCACCACCATCGAAGGGTTGGGGACACCCGAGGCGTTGCATGTGGTGCAAGCCGCGTGGGTCGAACATCAAGTGGCGCAATGCGGCTACTGTCAGTCCGGGCAAATCATGCAGGCGGCATCGTTTCTTGAGCTTAACCCCGAGCCGACCGACGATCAAATCGACGCCGCGATGAGCGGCAATCTCTGCCGTTGTGGCACCTATCCGCGGATCCGCGCCGCTGTTCACAGCGCCGCTGCCCGTTTGAAGGGGGCCTGACCATGACACGACTGGGCACCATCACCCGCCGTAGTTTCATCGTCGGCTCTGCGGCGATTGTGGGGGGCGTGGCCTTTGGCACCTATCTCTATAAACGCGACTTGAAGAACCCATTGCTTGAGGGGCTGGCCCCCGGCGCGGCGGCAATCACGCCATATGTTAAGATCGATGCGGGCGGTGTCACCTTGATCACCCCGCGCGCCGATGTGGGGCAGGGGGCTTACTCCATCCAAGCGCATATGATCGCTGAAGAATTGGATGTCGATCTTGACGCGGTGCAGATCACGCCCGGGCCACCTTCGCCGGTTTATTACAATGGTGTCGTAGGGGTTGAGGCGATGCCGATCGCCGCGACTTCGGAAACCATGCTGGCGCGCACCGGGCGCGGCGCGTCGGATGTGGCCGGTAAGCTTTTGGGTCTGCAACTGACCGGCGGCAGCTCTACCGTGCCGGATATGTACGACCGCCTGCGCATGGCGGGCGCCGTGGCGCGTGAAACGTTACTGGCCGCCGCTGTGGCGCAAACCGGATTGGATCGTGATCAGCTCAAGACCGAAGCGGGCGCTGTGGTCCTGCCCGATGGTATGCGTCTGGCCTATCAAGACCTCGCCGCTGCAGCGGCAGAGATTGAACCGGTGACCAATGTCACCCTACGCGACCCAAGTGAGTGGCGGCATCTGGGCAAGGCGCAGATGCGGACGGATATCGTGCCCAAATCCACCGGCACCCAGACCTATGGCATCGATATGGCGATGGAGGGGATGGTTTATGCCACCACCCGCACCAATCCGGCACAGGGCGGCGATATCATGGGCTTTGACGCGGGCCGTGCCGAAAAGATGCGCGGCGTGCAGGCCGTATTGCCGATCATCGGCGGCGTCGCTGTGGTGGCCGACAATACATGGCGCGCGTTTCAGGCCGTGCAGGCGGTGGAGTGTGATTGGGGGCCATCGCCCTATACCGGCGATACGGCGGATCAGTTCAAAGCAGTCGCGGAGTCCTTCACCGATGATCGGCAGGACAGCCGGTTTCGTGACGATGGCGATGTAATGCAGGCGCTTGCCGAGGGTGAGGTGCTTGAGGCCGAATACCGCATTCCCTATCTCGCCCACGCCCCGCTTGAGCCGATGAGCGTGGTGGTGAAGCTTGAGAAGGGCCGCGTTGATATCTGGACCGGCACGCAGATCCCGCGTTTCATGCAGGCCAATGTGGCCGCGCTCACGGGGATCGACGCCGAGAACGTGCATATCCATGTGCTGATGTCCGGCGGCAGTTTCGGGCGGCGGCTTGAGGATGACTACACCCTGCGCGCCGTCGAAGTGGCGATGCAGATGCCCGGCACGCCGATCAAGATGGTCTGGTCGCGCGAGGAGGATTTCACCCATGACTTCCCCCGCCCGCTGGCCATGGCCCGTGCGCGGGGCAAGGTTTCGAACGGCCAGATCGCGGCCTATGATCTGGCCATCGCTGCGCCCTCAACGGCGGAATCGCAGATGGCGCGGCTCAACCAGCCGATCTTTGGACCCGACATCGCCATCGTTGCAGGAGCGTGGGATCAGCCCTTTGCGATCCCCGATTATCGCGTCACCGGACACCGGGTGCCCGCAATGGTGCCGGTCAGCTCTTGGCGCTCGGTCGGGGCGTCGGGCAATGGGTTTCTGCACGAAAGCTTCATGGATGAGATGTGCCATGCCGCAGGTGTCGATCCGCTGGAGGAGCGCCTGCGGCTTTGTACACACGACCCGTCGCGCAAGGTGCTGGAGGCCGTGGGCGAGATGTCAGATTGGGGCGCTACGCTTGGGCCGGGTCGGGGTCGGGGGCTGGCCTTTTGCCTGTCCTTCGGCGTGCCGGTTGCCGAAGTGGTTGAGGTGCGCCAGACCGATGCGGGCCTCAAGATCGACCGCGTTTTCGTCGCCGCCGAAGTGGGCCGGGTGCTGGACCCGGTGAACTTTGAGGCGCAGCTTTCGGGTGCTGTCATCTGGGGCTTGGGCCATGCGATGAACTGCGAGTTGACCTATCGCGACGGGGTGCCGCAACAAGACAACTACCATCTTTACGAAGGGTTGCGGCTGTACCAAACTCCCAAAATCGAAGTGCGCGGATTGGAGAACGGCGGCAAGTTGCGGGGCATCGGCGAGCCGGGCGTGCCGCCCGCAGCACCAGCGCTTGCCAATGCGATCTTTGCCGCCACTGGCCAACGCATCCGTGAATTGCCGCTCTCCAAATCCGTGGATTTTGCATGAGATACCTGCCCATCTGTGCCGCGCTGATGCTGGCCGCCCCCGCAATAGCGCAGGATGATCCCAATCGCGTGGAGGGGCTGGCGGCTTGGGAGCGTATCTTTACCGTTACCTCGCATCCCCGCTGCACCAATTGCCATGTGGGCGTAGAGGGCCAGCCGATGTGGCAGGCCTTTGGCTATGGGCCGGACGCGGTACACGGCATGAATGTTCAAGCGGGCGAGAGCCGGATTGGTGCCGAGAGCATTCCCTGCGACGCCTGCCACGTCACCTCTGGAGCTGCCAATACCGTGCCCCACGCGCCGCCGCATATCGATGATGCTTGGCGTCTGCCCCCGGTGGAATTGGCATGGTTTGGCAAGGCATCGGCAGAGGTTTGCGTGCAGCTGCGGAACCCTAAGACCAACGATGGCCACGATATTGCGTCATTGGTCGACCATTTGCAGAGCTCTGCCTTTGTGAACTGGGGCTTTGCCCCCGGTGCAGGACGCTCGGTACCGGAAGGCTCGTTGGATGCACTGGTGCATGATGTGACGGTCTGGGGAGCTGCGGGCACCCCCTGCGACGGGGATTAAGGGTCAATCGCTCATCACGCGGGCCAATCTGCGGATGCGCAGCGCGCGGTTCAACTCGCCGCCAAAGATCAGCACGAGTGCGGCAAGATACATGAAATACAATGCCGCGATGATCCCCGCCATGCCTGCGTAATAGCTGGAATAAGTAGCAAAGCTGCGCAGATAGGTTGAAAAGAGCATCGCAAGCAGGGTCCATGCAATGGCTGTGGCCACGACACCGGGCCAGATATTGTTAAACTTGGTACGACGCGCGGGTAGGATCACGTGCGCTGCAAACAACGCGACCAATAGGATCGTCGCCGACACAGGGAAGCGGATCAGGCCGACAGTCACGGAGCCCGGATCAAACCCCGGCATCAACATATGCAGCCAAGACCCCGCACGCGGCGCCAGTACCAGCAGATAGCCCACAATCACAAGGATGAGGCTGGCCAGCAACACCATGACCACCTGCACCGCATAGATCGTAAACACCGAACGCGTTTCGCGCAAACCATAGGCACGGTTCAAACCTATTCGAACACCGTCGACCCCACCAACCGCAAACCAGACGGTCAGTAGAATACCAACGCTCAACAGATCACCGCGTGGCACGGTCATGACCTTTTCGACTTCTGTCACAAGAGGTTCAATCAGGGCAGGGGGGACAATGGCAATAAGGAAATGGATCAGGTCGTCGGCCATTGATCGGTCGCCAAAATAGGCGGTCAGCGAACTGGTGAAGATTAGAAACGGGAAAATCGCCAAAAGCGCACGAAAGGCCACGTTTCCGGCCATGCCAAAGGCATCGTCGCTCCACAGACGCAGGACCGCTTCGTGCAGAACCGCGCGCCCAACGCGCCAGCCGGTGCCGTGAAACAAATCCTCCGGGTTCTTGCTGAGAACGCCGTGGGTCAACACAACTTCGCGCTTTTGGTCCTGAGCCGGTCTGGGGTCCATTCCCATGCCTCATTTTTATCTATGACGCATAAGCTAGTGCCCCTTGGGCATGGCGACCACCTGGATAAAGCACGTCTGGCAACAGCAGGCTTATTCGATTGATCGTGCACTTGAGGCATTGCTCTACTTGACGCACCTCAAGCGATAAAATAGGAGGGAAACCGTAGCGCGGGCGTTGTGTAATGGTAAGACCTCAGCCTTCCAAGCTGATGATGCGGGTTCGATTCCCGCCGCCCGCTCCACTCTTCATGATATATCTGATCCTTTGTGCTGGTCCTGCGACAGGCATGCCTGATGCTTGGTTTCCCTTGCGCCAAGGTCTATAGCTGCGCCATCCGCGCGCTCAGCGCGGGCGACATTTTTAAAGGACACATCATGCTGAAGCATTCCACACCGGGCCTTGCCGCTCTGGCTCTTTCCACACTCGCCGCGCCACTGGCAGCGCAAGAGCCGACGCCCGTCAAAGTGTTCATCGGCGCGATGTTTGAGATTGGCGAAAACACTGGCGACCGCGCGGGCGAATTACAGCACTGGTACGAGAAATACTGGTCCGAAACTGAGGCGCAGGACGTGCCGGGCGCATTCTCTTCGATGTATTGCAACGATGACGGCGTCTGCGGCGCGGTGCTAGGGATGGGCAAAGTGAACTCTTCGGCCTCTATGCAGGCGATACTGTTGAACCCGGCATATGATTTCTCGCAGACTTATTTCATGCTGTCCGGCGTTGCAGGGACGCCCCCGTCACGTGGCACGATCGCCGATGTGGTTTGGGGCAGCTGGCTGGTGGATTATGACCTCGGTCATCGCTGGGCACCTGAGGAAGGAGAACCGGGCGAGCCGGTCTTCATGCCGCGCTCTGGATATGAGGATTACCGCCGCTTTGAGCTGAACGAACAGCTGGTTTCATGGGGCGTTGCGCTTGCCAAAGATGTCGAGATGCAGGATTCAGATTCCGCGCGTAAATACCGCCAGCGCTACCCTGATGAGGCCGCTCAAGCCGCGCCAAGCGTCAAGGTCGGCACCCATATGACTGGCGATACCTTCTTTCACGGGCCGGGCCTGTCGGACGAGGCGCAGTATATGGCCGAACTTTACGGCGCAGACGACTATATGATCACTGAGATGGAGGCCGCCGCAATCGCGTTGGTGATCAAACGTCTGCACGGCACGGACCGGATCACCAGTCTGCGCGGCGCGGTGAACTTTGACCAAGGCCACCCTGATGAATCGACGCTGGCACACCTTGATCCAGCACCGGGCGAGACCGCCGGCGGCTTTGCTGAAACGGTGGCGAATATCACCCTCGTTGGTGCGCCGCTGGTCGATCGGATCGTCGCCAACTGGGACGAATGGAAAGACGGTGTGCCGGCGCTTCCAGCCGAGTAAACTGGCCCACTAACACCCTGCGGCGCATGATTTTGCGCCGCAGGGTAAGAGCGGCAGATTGTCCCGATGGGCCTGTCGCGCTTGACCCCGCTCAGTCCCCGCGCCATGACCATGTCGCAAGACAAAGGAATGCCCATGGCCCGCACGCCCCCACCCGCTCTGACTGCTAAAGATGAACGCGAGAAATCGCGGCGGATCGGAGCCCTGGCGGCGCTGACGCCCTTTCTTAGCCCTTATCGTTGGTTGATGGCCGCCGCGGGGGGCGCTTTGGTTTTGACGGCGATGATTTCGCTTACCTTGCCCTTGGCCGTGCGCCGGGTGATCGACAATTTCGGCACCAGCGAGACTGAGTTGCTGGATCAGTATTTCGTCGCCGCGTTGTTGATTGCAGGGTTGCTCGCCGTGGGAACCGGGCTGCGCTATGCGCTGGTCACGCGGCTGGGCGAACGGGTCGTGGCAGACATCCGACGTGCGGTGTTTGACCGGGTGGTGGGCATGAGCCCCTCGTTTTATGAGCGCATCATGACAGGCGAAGTGCTCAGCCGGATCACCACCGACACGACGCTGATCCTGTCGGTGATCGGCTCGTCTGTTTCTATAGCACTGCGTAACTTATTGATTTTCATAGGTGGCCTTGGGCTGATGCTGCTGACGTCTGCCAAACTCACGGGTTTGGTTCTGCTCATTGTGCCTGCCGTGGTGTTTCCCATCCTAACGCTGGGTCGTCGGTTGCGGGTGCTGAGCCGTGAAAACCAAGATTGGATCGCAGCCAGTTCGGGCAATGCCTCTGAGACGTTGGGGGCGGTTCAAACCGTTCAGGCCTTCACGCATGAGACGGCAAGCCGGGGCCAATTTGCGCAGATGACCGAAGCGTCTTTCGATGCCGCGCAGCGCCGCATCAAAACCCGTGCCGCGATGACGATGATCGTGATTTTTCTGGTGTTCTCGGGCGTGGTTGGCGTGCTTTGGATCGGGGCGCGGGATGTGCGCGCCGATGTCATGAGCGCGGGCGCGTTGGTGCAATTCGTAATCTACGCGGTGATGGTTGCGGGCGCGGTTGCCGCTTTGTCAGAGATCTGGGGCGAGTTGCAGCGCGCGGCGGGCGCCACAGAGCGGTTGGTTGATCTGCTTCAGACAGAAGACACGGTGAACGATCCATCCCCCGACGCGCAAGTCAGCCTGCCGCAACCCGTTGCAGGCAAGATCGCATTTGAAAACGTAGAATTCACCTACCCAGCACGGCCCGATGTGGCGGCTTTGGATGGGATTGATCTTGAGATTAGCCCCGGTGAGACCGTGGCGTTTGTCGGTCCATCGGGTGCGGGGAAAACCACGATTATCCAGATGATCTTGCGGTTCTATGACCCGCAGGCGGGCCGCATCACTTTGGACGGCGTGGACCTGCGCGATGTGGCGCGTGACCACTTCCGTCGCGCTGTGGCGCTGGTCCCACAAGACCCGGTGATCTTTGCCGCGACCGCCGCCGAAAACATCCGCTTTGGCAGGCCCGACGCCACCGATGCAGAAGTCGAAGAGGCTGCGCGCGCGGCCGCAGCGCATGAGTTCATCACGGCGTTGCCAGAGGGCTATGACAGCTATCTTGGGGAGCGTGGGGTGATGCTTTCTGGCGGGCAGAAACAACGTATCGCGATCGCCCGCGCCATCCTGCGTGATGCGCCGGTGCTGCTGCTGGATGAGGCAACCAGCGCATTGGATTCCGAGAGTGAAGGGCTGGTGCAAGCCGCCGTGGATCGTCTCAGTGCGGATCGCACCACGTTGATCGTTGCGCACCGTTTGGCCACCGTAAAGAAAGCCGACCGTATTGTGGTGATGGAGGCGGGCCGTATCGCGGCCATCGGCACCCATGATGAATTGGTGGCCAGCGACGGACTTTATGCGCGTTTGGCACGCTTGCAGTTCACCGACGGGGCCGCAGCGGCCTGACCAAGACCTGAACGGTACCCACGCGGCGTTACGTCACCTTTGCATGACGTTGCGTCTGTCGGCGCCGATTGCTTGCGAAACGGCGCGTTTCACCGCAATCTGGCCCAAGGAGAATAAGCCGGAACACCGGCATAGGGGAGGAGACAACATGACATTCGCCGGGATCGAGGACCGCAATGCAATCGCGGCGGAAATGCCGTGGGAAGACCGCGACGTGGCCAAGACGCTTTACGGAATGCTGAGCAACACGACCGCAAAATTCCCCAAGCATAACGCCGTCAGCTATCAGATTTTCTCAGGGCCCAAAGACAAGGCCGAAACGCTGACCTGGAGCGAGCTGCATGGCCGCGTGACGCAGGCCGCCAACCTTTTCCGCAGCCTCGGCATTGGTGAGAAAGACGTGGTGGCCTACGTGCTGCCAAACTGTAACGAGACGACAATCACCCTGCTGGGCGGTGCCGTTGCCGGGATCGTCAGCCCGATCAATCCGCTGCTGGATGCCGAACAGATCGGTGCCATCCTGCGCGAGGTTGGTGCATCCGTCGTGGTCACCCTGCGGCCTTTCCCCAAGACGGACGTGGCCCAGAAGACCGCCGAAGCGGTGCGGCTTGCGCCCAAGGTGCATACGGTGCTTGAGGTGGATCTTGTCCGCTATCTGACACCGCCTAAAAGCTGGATCGTGCCACTGGTCCGGCCCAAGGGGCTGGCAGAAAATCAGGCGAAGTACCTCAACTTCAACGCCGAGATCGCCAAACAGAACACCTCGCTCAATTTCAAGGACGTGCAAGAAGACCGTGTCGCTTGCTATTTCCACACCGGGGGCACCACCGGCATGCCGAAGGTGGCGCAGCACAAATATTCCGGCTTGATCTACAACGGCTGGCTGGGCCATCGCCTGCTGTTCAGCGAAGAGGACAATATCATGTGTCCGCTGCCGCTGTTCCACGTTTTTGCCTGCCATGTGATCTTGATGGCCGCCGTGGCCTCTGGCGCGCATGTGGTCTTCCCCACGCCGCAGGGCTATCGCGGGGATGGGGTGTTTGATAACTTCTGGAAGCTGATTGAGCGGTGGAAAATCACCTTTATCATCACCGTGCCGACTGCGATCTCGGCCAAGATGCAGCGGCCGATTGATGCGGATGTCAGTACTGTGAAAACGGCCTTCTCCGGGTCAGCCCCGCTGCCGCTGGAACTCTTCCGCCGCTTTGAGAAAGCCACGGGCATCACGTTGATTGAGGGCTATGGTCTGACTGAGGCGACCTGCCTTGTGTCCTGCAACCCGCCCGACGGCGTCAAGAAAGTAGGCTCCATCGGCATCGCCTTTCCTTATTCGGATGTGCGGATCATCAAAGGCACGGCCGATGGGCCGATCGACGCGGGTGTCGATGAGATCGGCGAGATCTGTGTGTCGAACCCCGGTGTCTTTGCGGGCCATACCTATGTCGAGGAAGACAAAAACAAAGACCTTTTCTACCACGGTAAATACCTGCGCACCGGCGATCTGGGTCGTATCGACAGCGATAGCTACATTTGGATCACTGGCCGCGCCAAAGACTTGATCATTCGCGGCGGGCACAACATCGACCCGGCCGAGATTGAAGAGGCGCTCTTGGGTCATGAAGCCGTTGCCTTTGCCGGGGCCATCGGCCAACCCGATGCCCACGCGGGCGAGGTGCCCTGCGCCTTTGTCGAACTGGTGGCCGGCGCCACGGTGACCGAAGCAGAACTGCTGGCCTTCGCGCAGGAAAAGGTTGCCGAACGCGCGGCGCAGCCCAAACACCTCAAGATCATGGATGAGCTGCCTAAGACGGCCGTCGGCAAAATCTTCAAGCCCGACCTGCGCAAAGACGCGATCACGCGGGTCTATAATGGCAGCCTAGAGAAAGCCGGTTGCGCCGCACGGGTAACCGAAGTGATCGATGACAAAAAGCGCGGGCTTGTGGCTAAGGTCACGATGCACAACGCGTCACATGATGACGTGTCCAAGGTGCTCAGCGTCTATACGCGCCCTTGGGAACCCGCGAGCTAACCGACCAAGGGGCAGGGGGCGTCAGTCCTGCCCTTAGTCTCTTCAAATTCTTGATTGCAGCCCAGCTGCGTTGCGCCGATGCACATTTTCTGTGTGTCGGCGCAAGAATTTTAGGCTGTTTCGTGCATGTTTAAAGGGCGGCCTTTCCTGTCAGGCATAGCGCCTATGCAAATTCTGCGGGTTTAAAATAGGGGTTGAGCGTACTACTTCTGCATTGCAGCATTGATAATGCACTTGCAGCATTCTGAAAGGAGTTGCGCTTATGACGATGGCAATCTCACGTGGCACCACCCTGAGCTCCGCGCTCGCTGGGCTTCAGCACACCTTTGACGGCATGCGTCGTCGTGTGGCCCAGATCAAAGCCCGGCGCGCAGCTTACAACCGAACTTTCACAGAACTTACCGCACTGAGTGATCGCGAACTGTCGGATATCGGCATCGCGCGGTGCGACATCCGGCGTCTTGCGTCGGAAGAACTTTCAAAGGAACAGACCTATGAAGTATAACAACGCCCTCTCCGCCCCCCACGGTTTTTCTTTCCGCGACGCGACCGCGCCTGTTGTTGGTGCCTTTGGCACCGCCGCTGGCAAAGTCGGCAGCTTGCTGGCACGCGGCGTGACCCAGATGCAGATTTCGCGCATGCAGTCTGTCCTCAACAGCATGAGCGACGATCAGCTAGAGCGCGCGGGCATCAAGCGGAACCAGATCCCGCAGCACGCCGAAGCGCTGGTTACCGAAGAATACGACGGTCTGTAAGCCTTAGGGCTTTCGACCTTCAGCAATCAATGCCGCGCCCTGAGCGCTGCATTGTCAGGCGTCGGACCCCGTTCCTCCCCGGGTTGATCCGACACCGCATCTTAACGGTCCTCCTCCCGGACCCGTTATACCGGCCGGCAAGCTTACCTCCTCCCAAGCTTGCCGGCCCATGCTTTTCCCGCTTCCGACTACGGCGCCGCGCTGTCGAGCCAAAGCGTCACCGGCCCATCATTGACCAGCGCCACGGACATATCCGCGCCGAACCGGCCCTTTTGCACGGTGATATCCAAGGCGCTAAGGCTGCGCGCAAAATGCTCATAGAGCGCCTCGGCCATGTCAGGTTTCGCCGCACCCGAAAAACCGGGGCGGTTGCCGCGCGAAGTATCAGCGGCAAGGGTGAATTGGCTGACAACCAGCGCAGCACCGTCGGTCTGGGCAAGGCTGAGGTTCATCTTACCGTCCGTGTCCTTGAACAGCCGTAGCTTAGAGATCTTCAGCGCAAGCTTCTCTGCCGTCTCTTCCGTGTCTTCAGGCATGGCGCAGACGAGGATTAAGAGACCGGGGCCGATCCCTCCGACGACCTCACCTTCGACCGTAACCGAAGCCTCGGTCACCCTTTGCAACAATACGCGCATATCAGTCTTTCCAATCGATGATCTCTGAGGCGGCGGCCCGTTCGGTGCGGAAGGTATTGGCCGGGTGGTCAGGGTCTGCATAGCCGAATGAGATGGCGCAGAGTACCAGCCGATCTTCGGGCAGGCCGAGGTGACTGCGCACCACCGGCGCGTATGCGGCGATCGAGGCTTGCGCGACGCTGGCCACGCCAAGCGCTGTCGCGGCGAGCGTAAAAGCTGTGACGAATCCGCCGCAATCCATCGCGCCGTTAGGCCCAAGCTCGGTGGGTGACGTGACGATGGCAACATGCGGCGCGTCAAACAACGCGTAGTTGCGCAGCATCTGCGCCTTGCGGGCGACGCGGTCGGATTTCGCGATACCCACCGCGTTGTAAAGCTGAAAACCGCATGTGCGGCGACGCTCGGCATAAGCGCCGGAATAGCCAGTGGGCCAAGGCAAGTCAGGTTGAGCCGGAGCGTCCGCGTGCGCGGCTTCAAGCAGTGCGGCGCGGAAGGCATCGGTGCCCGCGCCACGGGTCACGGTCACCTGCCACGGCTGCGCGTTGCACCACGATGGCACATCGCGCGCGGCATTAACGATTTGGGTAATGGTCTCATCCGGCAGCGGATCGGGCCGGAAAGCGCGGCAAGAGTAGCGGGCCTGCAAAAGCGCGGCGAATTGGTCGTAGGTGTGGGTCATTGCTGTGCCATAAAATAGCCGACGATGGCGGCGGCGATCAGCCCCAGCACCACGGCGAATGTGATTTTAATAGCAGAGTAGGGCCGCTCGCCCTGCACCTTGCCCGAGTGGCCGTTCACCACAAAACGATAGGTCTTGCCACGGTACTTATAAGCGGCCAGCCAGACCGGCAGCAGGATATGTTTGAAGGTCACATCGCTGATCTGCGTATCGATGTTATGCACGCGCTGGCGGTCGCCGCCGATGTCGAATTTCACGTCACGCTCAATCACCCGGTCCATATGGGCGCGGGCTTGGGTGAAGCCTTCCTCCAGCGTGACGCCGTAAGCCTCGGCTCGGAAACCGGCAAGGTATTCGGGCGCATAGGGCTCCAGCGCCGAAAGATCCCATGGGTGCAGCGCGTCGGTGTGTTTCTTGGGCAGCGAGCGCGAGGCCAGCACCAGCACATCATCAAAGAACCGCGCCACCCGGCCCGAAGCGCTGCGCCAGCGCACTTTCGGCACCTGTTGCTGCACGCGCTTGCCGTTGCGCATGACGGTTTGGGTGACGTAATAGACCGTGCCCCGCTCCCCGCGATAGCTTGAGGCCGTCTGCGCGTCATAGGTCCAGTAGGGCACGTAAATCCCCTGCATTTTCCGCCCCTTGCGCGCATATTGCTGCAAGCCATTGGGCGCGAACCACAGGCTGCCGAGCCAATCTTTCATCGCATTGCGGGCGCTTTCTTCGGGCAGGGCAAAGGGCAGCACGGCGCGGGGTTTGATGTGGCGGTTGGTGCCGGTGTCGATCACAATTGGCGTGGCGCAAAAGGGGCATTCGGTGGCGTGTTTGCCGGGCTCGAACTCGACCTGTGCCGCGCAGTTGGGGCAGGTGGTGACGCGGGTCTCTTCCATCTCGGCGGCGGGCAGCGCGGCCTGCAATCCGGCGCGGAAGTCTTGCTCGGCAATAGCGTGGGCGTGGCGGCCCGTGCCGTCAATCGGCTCAACATTACCGCAATGATCGCAGATTAGCAGCGACTGTGCCGGGTCAAAGCGCATGTCAGAGCCGCAGGTATCACAAGGAAAACGGTGCTCTTCCAGCGGGGCGGCGGGGGGTAGATCGGTGGCGGACATAAGACATGCTCTGCAAGGTCAATCGCGGCGGAGCCTAGCGGCCTTGTGGGGCATGGGCCAGACCTTGAACCTCACAAAAAGCGGTGCAGGCATTTCGGCGCCATGATCCGCAGCGCGTTGTCGCGCAAGCGCAGATGCCGCCAAAGGTGGAACAGCGCATGGGCACCCGCGATGGCGGCCAGCAGGTAGAATTCATAGATGTGGATTTTGCCGATCAGATCATGCGCACGCGGCAGGTTCAGCGGCGGGGCCACCGGCACCAGATCGCCCGCCATGAACAATCGTGGTGCAGTAAGACCAGGGCCAAATCCCGTGAGCGCCACGCCAAACAGCCCCCAAATCAACGCCTTATGCATCCATTGATGCACGCGCCGCGCCCAAGGCGGCAGCTTTGGCCCCGGTCGGCTGGCAAGGCCCCGGCGCAGGTAATCGGCGGTCCAGAGCAGACAGGCGGTGACAAAGACCAGACCCAGCAGCGAATGAATGCGAAAAGCCGTGCGGCCTAAGGGCAGCACATCTGCGGGGGTCACAAGGATGAACCAGATCAGCAGTGGCACCATCGACCAATGCAGCACCTTCAGGGCGCTGCGGCGGTTTGGAAAGTGAATGCGCGGTGTCATGGCAGAGCCACGGGCAAAAGGCCTAAAAGTTTCACCCGCGGCAGCGCCGGATCACGCGGGCGGCGGCGGGGGCGGCGGCATCACGGTAAAGAGTTGCGCCAGTTCGGCCACATCCTCGGCCTGCTGCCAGCCATCTTGGCCCGGCGTCCAGACCAGACTGTCACGCCCAAGGCTACCGTCACTCACCTTGCGCCCCATCGCGGCCTTGGAGAAGGGGCCAGAGGTCGCGCCATTTTCGGCAATGTGCCAGACTTTCTCGACCGGCGGTGGGGGCGGCGGCACGGGGGCGGCAGCGGCAGGTGCAGGGCGCGCGCCCCAAGGGCCAGCCTGCGCGGTAGCGGCTTGGGCCATGCTCATGCCGAGACCCGCACCAAGGCCGGTTTGCATCGCGGCACCCCCAGCCCCATCGCGGCCAAGCGCTTCGGCGGCTTGGAACTGCATGTATTCATTGAGGTTTCCGATCACGCCCATCGAAGTGCGCTTGTCCATGACCGCCTCAACCGCGGGCGGGAGCGAGATGTTTTCGATATAAAGCTCTGGCATCGCGAGGCCGTATTCCGCGATCTGTGCAGCGATGTCCTTGCCGACCAATTGCCCCAGCTCGTGCGTGTTTGCTGCCATGTCGAGCACCGGAATGCCCGAACTTGCCAAGGTCCGCGAAAAGGCTTGCACGATGATGTTACGGATTTGGTAAGAGATTTCGTCCATGGTGAATTCACCATCGGTGCCCACAATCTCGGTTAGGAACCGGGCTGCATCACTCACGCGCACCGAATAGGTGCCATAGGCCCGCAGCCGCACCGGGCCAAACTCAGGATCGCGGGCGATGATCGGGTTTTTCGTCCCCCATTTCAGATCGTTGAACCGGGTTGTGTTGACGAAGTAAATCTCGGATTTGAACGGGCTTTTGAACCCGTGATCCCAATGTTGAAGGGAGGTCATAATCGGCATGTTGTTGGTCTCAAGCATATAGAGACCGGGGGTGAAGACATCCGCCAACTGCCCCTCATGCACAAAGACCGCCGCTTGCCCCTCACGCACGGTGAGCTTGGCTCCGTATTTGATCTCATGGCCCTCACGCTCGAACCGCCAGACCATCGTGTCGCGGGTGTCGTCAGTCCAGTGAATGACGTCGATGAACTGGCCGGAGAGGAAATCGAAAATGCCCATGGGAATGGTCCTTATTCTTTGGTCGTAAGGGTGCGTTACACCGGCCCATCCGTCAACTCGCGCGCGATGATCCGGGTGATCGGGTTAACCTGTTCTGCTGTCATGCCGGGGCGCAGACGCGCATCATAAAGCATCTTGAGCAAGAGTTCGTCATGCCGTGTCAGTAGCGCGAATTCGTCGTCGTCGTTAAAGATCGAAGGCCGCGCGGCGGGGCTGTCATTGGCCAGGCCCAACCCTTGAGCCAGCTCTTCGTGGATGCACGACAACCGCAGCAATTCGGGGTTTTCCGAGCGGATCACCGCCACAGCGGCGGTGTAGACGTTGGGATTGTCGCCCACCGCATAGGCCGCCACGGCACAGTAGGTGTCGCGTCGCATGTTGCGCATGGCGCGTAGCGAAGAGGGGCTAACCCCTGCGACCTTTTCCGCCGCATGGGTCAAAGCATCAACGCGGTCGTCTTCAGAGGCCACAACCACCATGAAATTAGGCGTGCCAGTCGTTGAGATCGGATGCCCCGTAATCCGCGCGAGCCGTCGGGCGAAAGCCTTGATATTGGTTGTGTCCGAGCGGCGTTGCGAGGGTGGAATGCTATCACCAAAGATGATCTGCATGTGTACAGGCCCTTCCCAGCGGCGCAGGGGGCTGGCCCCGCCGTGGCCCGAAAAATCACCGTCATATTCGTTGTACAACGCGATCTGTTCGAAATTACGCGCTAACATTTCGCTGGTGAAGGGCGTGTCTTCCCCGCCGCCATCTTGACGCAGCAGTTCCTGGCTAAGCTGCGCCTTTTCAACCTGATGCAAATAGCTGCGCAGCATGGCGCTTTTTTGCGAAGTCGGCTGTGCAACCACCGGCGCGGGTGGGGGCGCCACCGCAGGGCGGGCCTGCGGTTTGGCGACCTTTTGCAAGACAGGCTCAGGCTCAGCGCAGGCAAGCAAAAGCGCGCTCAGCGTCAGCGCCGCTGCGGCGCGCAGATGTCTTCGCAGACGACCTTGCATTGCCTGTTTCCTCACGCCGGTTTCAGCTCGGAACCGAGTTGCTGGTTGTGTCACCCAAACCCGTTTCACGGGCTTTGGCGGCGGCCAGTGTATCGCGCAGACGGCCTTCCATTTCTTGCAATTCCTTCTCGGCGCTGGCGCGTTTCGCTTTGCCCTCATCCGCGATCTGAAGCGATTCCTCGATGGTGCCGATCAGGTCTTCATTGGCCTGCTTCACCGCTTCGATGTCAAACACACCGCGTTCCATTTCTTGGCGGATCACCTTGTTGCTGTCGCGCAAGTTTTTGGCGTTGGAGGTGAGAAGTTCGTTCGTGAGGTCGTTCGCCTCACGTACCGCGCCCGCCGCTTCACTGCTGCGCTGGATGGTCACGGCCTGCGCCAGTTGGGTTTCCCACAGCGGCACGGTGTTCACCAAGGTCGAGTTGATCTTGGTCACGAGGCTCTTGTCGTTTTCTTGCACCAACCGGATCGAGGGCAGAGATTGCATCGTGACCTGTCGCGTCAGTTTGAGGTCGTGCACCCGGCGCTCCAGATCGTCCCGCGCGGCACGCAGATCGCGCAGCTCTTGGGCGCGCATGACTTGATTGTCCTCGCCCGCCTTATCCAGTGCAGTCTGCTTTGCAGGAATGGTCTTGTGATCCAGTTCCACGATCTTGGCTTCGCCAGCAGAAATATAGAGCGCCAGCTCATCGTAAAATTGCAGCGTCTTTTCATAGAGCAGGTCGAGCGATTTGATGTCTTTCAACAGCGTATGCTCATGGGCCAACAGATTGTCGGTGATCCGATCAATCTGGCCCTGTACCTCTTCAAACCGGGCCGTAAACTTGGCGAAGGGCGTCGCACGCCCAAGCAGCTTTTCCCACCAGCTTTGCTTGCGGCGCACGTCGAGCTCCGAGACCGAAAAGCCGCGAATGGCGCTAACCATCGTACGTAGGCTGTCCCCTGCGGGGCCGACATCCTTATTGCGCACATCCGCAAGCATGGATTGGCTGATCACTTGCAGTTCCGCCTGCGCGGCAGAGCCAAAGCTGACGATGGATTGCGTATCGGTTACGTCGATCTCGGCCATGCGCTTTTGAATTTCCGCGCTCTGGGTCGCATTGGCTTTGGCCAAGGGCACGATGGCATTGGCGTCTGCGGGTTCGGGCAGGATTGTTGCGTTCACTTCTTCGACCAACCCTTGCGACTGGGCGGCTTTTTCACGGACGGCATCGGTCATCACTGATCTTCCTTAGTATTTGCGGGCGTCGGCTGATCCAGCCTGACCCCCTCGCGGGAGAGACGCGCGCGCAGCACGTCAATTTCGACGTTCAGATCGCTGCGGTCGTCAAGCAGGGATTTCGCCGTGCGGGCAGCGAAATTTTCGTCCAGATCGTCGAGGAGTGCTAGGTAATCATTGCGGGCTTGGTCATCATGGTTGCGGGCATAGAGATCGGCGAACTTCACCGTCGCATCATGCGCGCCGCGTAAGTAGACGACAAGGTATTTGCGGGCGGCGGTCAGATCTCGTGGGTCTTCTTCGACGGTGCGGATCAAATGGCGGGCGGTGTCTTGAAAGTCAGCCAAGCGCGCTTCTGCCCGGCGGTCCCCGGCGCGCAGTATGGCCTGGCTCATGCCCGTCAGCAGTTTCTCCGCCTCATCCACCACGCGGGCCACGCGGTCTTGTTGGAAGGTGTCGATGCCTTCCATGCCTTTGTTTTTCATGGGATCAATGCCGAATGCAGCCACATGTAGTGCTGTGGTTGCCGCGCCGAACAGCACGGGCGCCACGATGCCCGGCTCAGATGTGTAAGCGGCGATCGCGGTGCCCACTCCGGTCAGCAGGGCCGCGAATATCTTGCGTGGCCATGCGGGGCGGCGGGCCACTTTGCGTTCATGGTATTCGGCCTCGGCCAATAGCCCTTCGCGCAGCAGCCAAACGCCTGACGCCAGAACAAACGCGCCCGCAAGGCCCAGAACCAAAGTGCCAGCGCCGCCAACCAGGGATGTTGCCGCCAGAACCGCCGGTGGTACGAACATTAGGTTCACACGCCCGCCCGCTGGATCAACCCGCAGCCGCTGCGTTTTACGCGGAGTGCCGCCGGGCTTTACATCAGAATCGGGGCTATAACGTCCGCCAAAGCGCTGCGCCATTGATCAGAGCCCCCCAAGAAATCCGCTGGTCACGCCGAGCAGCACAACCAGCAATGCCCCATAGGCGATCTTTTGAAAGGGTGTCGGCGCCATCAAATTTCCCCTTTTGCTGCCCCAGATGGGACGCAATGCCGTGCCGGCGGTGTCTGCAGCGCGCCCCATCAGTGAGGCCACGCCGAGGATGATAACCAACAGCGCAGCCAAGGCCACCAAAAACATCAATATTCGCGCCATATTGCCCTTTTCTGACAGCGGTTTCGCGCTGATCTTGCCTGCCGTTCTTTATTCAACGCGCGCGGCTCAGCAGCGTTCCAAAAGCGGGCGACGCAGCTTGGGGCGGGCCTGCTCAGCGGCGGGGCTTTGGGCCTCGGCTGCCGGGCTTTCCGGCTGGTTTGCCACCCGTACGGCTGCCGGGGCGTGCGCCCGGTTTATCTGCGGTTCTACCCGCTGCCGCCTTGCCACGTGGCGCGTTTTTGGCTTTGCCCCCCCCGCGGCGGGGGGGCGGTTCATCGTCTTCGCCCCGTTGGACCGGCATGCCAGGCTGGCCCGCGCCGCCAAAACCACCGGGCTTGCGCCGCGGTGGACGGCGGACGGCGGTGGGTTTTTTGACGGCGGTGCCGGTTGGGTCTTCCAACTCCAACCCCAGCTGATCGCGCACGATCTTGCGGCGCAGCTCTTCGACTTCGCCCGTTTTCAGTTCGCCCAACTGGAACGGGCCATAGGACGTGCGGATCAGCCGGTTGACGGTCAGGCCCACGGCCTCCATCGCGCGGCGAATCTCGCGGTTGCGACCTTCGCGTAGACCGATGGTCAGCCACGCATTCGCGCCTTGCTGGCGATCCAGCGTCACGTCCATCGGCAGGAAATTCTCGCCCTCCACGGTGATGCCGCGGCGCAGTGGCTCAAGCATTTCGTCTGTGGGGCGGCCATTCACCCGCGCGCGGTAGCGGCGCAGCCAGCCGGTGCTAGGCAGTTCAAGCTTACGTTTCACGCCGCCGTCGTTTGTCAGCAGCAGCAGCCCTTCTGAGTTGAGGTCGAGCCTGCCGATGGTCATCACGCGCGGCATGTCTTCGGGGAGGTCGTCAAATATCGTCTCGCGCCCCTTCTCATCACGTGCGGTGGTCACCAGCCCGGCGGGCTTGTGATAAAGCCACATGCGCGGCGGCTCGGGCGCGCCGACGGGGGTGTTGTCGACGGTGATCTTGTCCTCGGGCGTGACGTTGAGCGCAGGTGAGTCGATCTGCTCTCCATTCACGCGCACGCGGCCCGCTTCGATCATCCGCTCAGCTTCGCGGCGCGACGCGACACCGGCGCGCGATAGCACCTTGGCGATGCGGTCGCCCTTAGACGTGCTGGCGTCGGTATCGGTATTTTGCGGGCCGGGGCCGGAGGGGGGCGTTTTTGCGTTCATACACTGCGCTTACCCTGTTTCACGGGCTTGCGAAAGGGTGGCGTTTGCGGCCAAGTGGCAGAATGGAGTTTCGCTCGTATATGGGTCAGGCGCTGGCTGAGGCCCGCGCGGCCGCCACACGCGGCGAAGTGCCGGTGGGGGCAGTTGTCGTGTCGCCCGCTGGTCAGATCGTTGCCGCAGCGGGCAATGAGACCCGTGCCCGAAACGATCCCACCGCCCATGCAGAGATGCTGGCCCTGCGGGCGGCCTGCGCCGCGGTCGGCTCGGAACGGCTGATCGGACATGCGTTGTACGTCACGCTAGAGCCCTGCGCGATGTGCGCCGGTGCCATTGCTGCCGCGCGGGTTGAGCGCTTGTTCTATGGCGCGGCAGACCCCAAATCAGGTGGCGTGGCACAAGGCGCGCGGGTGTTCTCGCATCCCCAGTGCCATCATGTGCCGCAGGTCTTTGATGGCATAGCCGGACGCGAGGCCGAAGATCTGCTGATAAAGTTTTTCCAAGCCAAAAGAAGGGGATAACCCATGGCGGGCAATAAAGAGTTGGCGCAGTTCGTGCGCGACGCACTAAGTGCGGGCAAAAGCCGGGTCGAGATCGCCGCGGTGCTGGGGCAGGCGGGCTGGTCGGCGCAAGAAGTCAGTGACGCTTTGGCAGGTTGGGCGGAAGTGCCTTTTGCCCCGCCGGTGCCGCGCCCGCAGCCGATCGTGACGGCACGGGATTTCTTTATCTATGCGCTGATGTTCGGTGCGCTGCTCTTTGGCGCGGGGTATCTGGTTGGGCTGCTTCATGCGCTCATCGACCATTTTATAGAGCCTGCGACCGGCAGCGCGACCTACCGCATTCGCTGGGCTATGGCGGTGCTGATCGTGACCCCGCCGCTGTACCTTTGGCTTGCCACCCGCGAGCGCAGGCGGCTGGCCGCCGATCCGGCGCTATCGCGCTCGGCCATTCGCAATTGGATGACCTATGTGACCCTGCTGTTTGCCGCGGCGGTGCTGCTCGGCGATTTGGTGGCGGTGATCTATGCGTTCCTAAGCGGTGATTTCACACTGCAGTTTGCGCTGAAAGCACTGGTGGTCGCGGGAATCGCCGGGGGCATCTTTGGCTATTACCGCTACGATGGGCGGCGGGGGCAGGCCGGATGAGCCGCCTCTTTTTCTGGAGCGTGCTTGGCGTGGTTCTAGCGGCATTGATCGCTGGGTTCGCCGTGGTCGGCGGGCCGGGTCATGCCCGTGCCGAAGCGCGCGACCAAACGCGCCGCGCAGATCTGCGGCGAATCGCTGATGCGACCATCTGTGAGGCTGGAGAGCAGGCGGCCTTTTCTCGCGCGTGTCGTGACGCTGAGCACGCGTTACGCGACCCGCTGACCGATGCTGCCTATGAGGTAACGCGGACGGCGGATGCTATTGAGGTCTGCGCTACTTTTGAAGTGGCGCGGGAAAGTGACGAGGCCGGCAGGCATCGAGAGGGGCGATTGCATTTTGACGGACCGCGCGGATGCCTGCGCTATGCGCTTGTGGCGCGGTCTGGCCAATGGGCGACCCAGTAACGACTTACCGGGTTGGGAAGCCGCGAAATGCCTTCCCCAATGCAAAAGGCCACGCGCAAACCGCGTGGCCTTTCAAACCGTTCAAGTCAGGCGATCTTACTTGATCTTGCCTTCTTTGTATTCCACGTGCTTGCGCGCAACGGGGTCGTATTTCTTGATGACCATTTTCTCGGTCATGGTGCGTGCGTTTTTCTTTGTAACGTAGAAATGGCCTGTGCCCGCGGACGAGTTCAGACGGATCTTGATCGTGGTTGGCTTCGCCATGTGTCTTCTCCTGCTGCACCGCCCCCGCGGGCGTGCGTGAATCCTGAATTTCGGGTTCTAGTCAGACCCGCGCCCGAGTCAACCGCTATTTGCCCGCTCCAACGCTGAAAGACGCCGGTTTCGTCGAAAAACCTGTCTTTCGGACCTGAAAGAGCAGGAATATGCGCGGAAGGCCTATAAGCCGGATTTTGTACCTGTCCGAAGACAGGCGATGACCATTCCTCTGACTGCACCGTTGCCGATGCAGCTACAGCTGCCAACCCGGACCTGCTGGGGCAGAAGAGCCCCGCCTTTGACCCGAAGATCATCGGCGCGCGGTCCCTATTTGGCATTGCTCCCGGTGGGGCTTGCCGTGCCAGAGCTGTTGCCAGCCCCGCGGTGGGCTCTTACCCCACCGTTTCACCCTTACCCCTTGGCTGTTCCGGCAAGCCGGACCAAGGGGCGGTTTCTTTTCTGTGGCGCTTTCCGTCGGGTTGCCCCGCCCGGGCGTTACCCGGCACCGTTCCTTCTTGGAGTCCGGACTTTCCTCCCCGGTGCTTTTGCAAGCACCGAAGCGGCCATCCAGCCTTCCGCGCCTGACCGCCCTAGACCCCGCCGCGCGGCGCGTCAATGGGCGCGGGAAGGGCGGCAAGGTCTGCGGGGGTGAGAGGGCCACAGCCCCACGGCCTGAACCGCATCCGCACGGCGCTCAGGAGCGTGTCATCGTCGCAAGGCGCGGTGAAACCGACCACTTGCGCGGCAGCGCGAAAGGTTTCGGCAGTAACGCTTACGGGCAGCGGGCCAGTACCCGCAGGCTGCGCGCGGCCACGCCGGGCCAGCCGTGCCCAATCGAATCGGGGTCCGGGGTCAACCTTGCGGCCCGGAGCCAGGCAGGAATGGCCGATCACGCCCTCGGGCGCGATGTCGTGGCGGGCCATGATTTCGGGAAGCAGGGCTTCGAGCGCCTGCATCTGCGGCTCAGAAAATGGATGATCGCCACGGTTGTCCAACTCAATGCCGATGGAACGCGAGTTGATATCGTCCAACCCTGCCCATTCACCTTGGCCTGCATGCCACGCGCGTTGGTCTTCTTCGACCATCTGAATGATCTCTCCGCGACCTGAAATCAGGTAGTGAGCGGAAACCTCGGCGGAAGGATCGCAAAGCCGCTCCAGCGCCGCTTGGGCGCTGGTCATGGCTGTGTAATGCAGAATGATAAGCCGGGGGCGCAGCCCGCCGCGTCGCGGGCCGCAGTTGGGCGAAGGGTGCACCGTCACGTCAAGCGCGGCGGACATCTATCAGCCCTGTGCAGCCCGGCGGAAGGGGGTCGGATCCCAGTCACAGGCAAAGCCATCGCCGTCTGGGTCCATGCCTTCACGGTCCTTCTCAGGGCCGCCCGCAGCAAGGAAAGCGATCTGGGCTTGGTCGGCATGGCTGTACTGCGAACAGGCCCGTTCGAACTTGCGGGCTTTGTTGAAGCCGATCCGGCTATAGATCTGCTGGCCCACAGGCTGATTGCTCTGCAGGGCATAGGCCACAATGTTCGGACCGCTGGCTGTACGTTCAGGTAGAGCTTCGGGCTGGATCACTTCATATTGCGCACGGTTAGAGGCAACGCGCGCGGCGTCATCTTGAATGCTGCGCTGGCCGGAAACCGCGTCAAAGTTGTTCTCGTTCGAGATGCCGACGGCGTTGACCGCCGTAGGGGGCGGGTTCGATGGGCTGGCGTTGATCGTGGCAGCGCCAGCGGTGCTAGCGCCGCCCGGACGGGTGGCGGCCAGAACGCGGGCGGTTTCAGCTGCTGTGGCCTCCGCCGAGCCATCCGCCGGGGCAGGCGTTGTAGCCGCAATGGCGCTGTCGATGCTGTCATTGGCCAGTGCGGCGTCACGTGCGCGCTGTTCGGCCTCAAAGGTGCCATCGCCAAAGCCGACGCCGCGCCCGCTGTTGATGCTCCCGGAATCGGGGATCGCAGGTTGGCAGGCTGCCAAAAGACCGCCCGCCGTCAGTGCTAGAAGTGTCCGTGTGATCATCTGACCCGCTCTTGCCTGTTAAATAACGCCCGTGGGCTTACCACCATTTTTCAGGTTTGGCTACAAAGCCAGCCGCCCGCTCCAGTGCATAGGCGGAGGACAGCAGTTCGGCCTCTTCCCACGGACGCCCGATCAGCTGCAGCCCCAGCGGCAAGCCTGTGGCGCTTTGCCCTGTTGGCAGGGCGACACCCGGCAAACCGGCAAGGTTCACCGTGACGGTGAAAATGTCGTTGAGGTACATCGCCACCGGATCGGCATCCTTCATCTCACCCAGACCAAAGGCCGCCGAGGGCGTGGCCGGGGTCAGGATGCTGTCGATGCCTTGGGCGAAGACCTCTTCGAAGTCTTTCTTGATCAGCGTGCGCACCTTGCGGGCGCGGTTGTAATAGGCGTCATAGAAGCCAGCGGAGAGCACATAGGTGCCGACCATCACGCGGCGCTGCACTTCATGACCGAAACCTTCGGCGCGGGTTTTTTCGTACATCTCGGTGATGCCGTCGCCGTGGTCGAGTTTGGCGCGGTGGCCAAAGCGCACACCATCATAGCGCGCGAGGTTCGAGGACGCCTCGGCAGGGGCGATGACGTAATAGGCGGGCAGGGCGTATTTCGTGTGCGGCAACGAGATGTCGACGATCTCGGCCCCTGCGTCCTTCATCATGGCAATGCCGTTCTGCCAGAGCTTGTCGATCTCCTCGGGCATGCCATCCATGCGGTATTCGCGCGGGATGCCGATTTTCTTGCCACGGATATCGCCAGTGAGGGCCGCCTCAAAGTCTGGCACGGCCAAGTCGGCACTGGTGCTGTCCTTGGCGTCATGACCACACATGGCCTCCAACATGATCGCCGCGTCGCGCACGGTCTTAGTCATTGGCCCGGCTTGGTCGAGTGAGGAGGCGAAGGCGACGATGCCCCAGCGTGAGCAACGGCCATAGGTCGGCTTGATCCCCACAGTGCCGGTGAAGGCCGCAGGCTGGCGGATCGAGCCGCCAGTGTCGGTGCCGGTCGCGGCAAGGCACAAATCAGCCGCCACGGCAGCGGCAGAGCCGCCCGAAGAGCCGCCCGGTGTCAGTTCGGCTGTGTCGCCCTCGCGGCGCCACGGGTTCACTGCATTGCCGTAGACGGAAGTCTCATTGGAGGACCCCATGGCAAACTCGTCCATGTTGAGCTTGCCCAGCATCACAGCGCCGCTGTCTTTCAGCTTTTGGCTGACGGTGCTCTCATATTCGGGCAGGAACCCTTCAAGGATGCGGCTGCCCGCTTGGCTTGGCACGCCTTTGGTGCAGAACAGATCCTTGATGCCGATGGGCAGGCCGCACATGGCGGGCGCGTCGCCTTGTTTGATGCGGGCGTCGGCAGCAGCGGCCTGTTCCATCGCGATCTCGGGTGTGCGGTGGACGAAGGCGTTGAGCGCGCCTGCGCCGTCGATAGCCTTAAGGCAGGCTTCGGTCAGCGCGGCGGATGTCGTTTCACCCTTGCGCAGGGCATCACGGGCGTCGGCAAGGCTCAGTTTGTTCAGATCGTCGCTCATCATTCCACCACCTTCGGCACGGCAAAGAACCCTTCACGGGCATCGGGCGCATTCTTGAGGACCGCGTCCTGCTGGTCGCCATCGCTGACCACGTCCTCGCGCCGCTTCAGGCGCTGCGGGGTCACGGAGGTCATCGGTTCTACGCCCTCAACGTCCACTTCGGACAGCTGTTCGATAAAGCCGAGGATGTTGTTGAATTCCTCCGCCAGCGCCGGAAGCGCGTCGGGTTCAACCTTGATCCGGGCCAGTTTTGCCACCCGTGCAGCGGTGTTTTCGTCGATCGACATGAACATCTCCATCTCTTTGAGGCTCCTCTACCGTTTGGGGGCGGGCCTCGCAAGGGTTTGAGAGGTTCGGAACGGAGCCGGTCAGTGCCTGACCGGGAGATGGCGCTTGATCGCTGGGCAATGGGGCAGTTTATGGTTGCTGTGTTAGTGCGCAGTGGCAGGACGGCGCGCGGGTTGCAAAAGCGCCAGCCCGTTGGGCCGCTCTGGCGCTGCCCTGCGGGCATGCGCGCTTGATTCCGGACGGGTTCAGTGCGGAGACGTTTACTTGATTCCGCGCCTCTTCGCGTCAAATCTGACCTAAAGCCCACATCACTCAGGAGACTTCCATGAACATCATCTGGCTTGGCCACGGCTCATTCCGCATTGAAATCGAAGATCAAGTTGTGCTGATCGACCCTTGGCTCACCGGCAACCCGATGCTCGACGCGGCGCATCACGAAAAGGCCATCGAGGGCGCCACGCAGATCCTTGTCACCCACGGCCATTTCGACCACACCCAAGATATCGCCGATGTCGCCAAACGCACCAATGCCCCGGTGGCCGGAATGGTCGAGCTTATGGGCTGGCTCGACGGGCAGGGGGTTGAGAACACCACCGGCTTTAACAAAGGCGGCACGATCCGCGCGGGCAATGTGGCGATAACCATGGTGCCTGCGTCGCATTCTTCCTCAGTCGAAGGCGACAACGGGCTGATCTACACGGGCATGGAGACGGGGTTCATGATCGCGGGCGAGGGCCATACGATCTACCACTCCGGTGACACGGCGATTATGGCGGATATGGATTGGATGGGCGATTACCACAAACCCGACATCGGCATTCTGTCTGCAGGCGGGCATTTCACCATGGATATGGCGCAGGCAGCCTATGCCGCGAAACGCTATTTTAACTTCAAGACGGTTATTCCCTGCCACTACCGCACGTTCGATGCGCTAGAGCAATCGGCGCAGGTGTTGGTCGATGGCCTGCCCGGCGTCGATGTGGTGGAGCCGCAGGTGATGCAGCCGATCAAATTCTGACGCGCTCCCCTTCGCCTTGCGCTGCAAGACGGAACGGGGGATACCTGAACACCAACTGCCGGGGAACCGCCATGCCTGCCAAATTGACTGTCGCGATCTTGTTGCTGACGCTGGGGGCCTGCGCCCCGCTGAACCGGGCAGAGCCCACCGGCAGCGTCGGCTTCACTGGCGTCGGCGGTGACCGCCCCGTCATCTTCCCGGCACATGTTCTGGTGTACCAGCCGCAATAGACGTAAGGCGGCCTAGATGCCCAGAGAAGGTCACTACATCAACCGCAGCAATTGGCTGCGCGCCGCCGTTTTGGGGGCCAACGATGGTATTGTCTCTTCCGCCAGTTTGCTGGTGGGGGTGAGTGCCGCGGGGATGGCGCATGGGAATGTGCTGCTAACGGGGCTTGCGGGGCTCACCGCCGGGGCGCTGTCGATGGCGGCGGGGGAATATGTTTCCGTCTCCGCACAGGCCGATGTTGAACTGGCTGATCTGGAGCGCGAGCGCGTGGCTCTGATCGAAGACCCAGATTACGAGCTTAGCGAATTGGCCGAAGGGTTAGAGAACCGCGGCGTTGAGAGTGACCTCGCGCTGGAAGTGGCGGCGCAGATGACCGACCATGACGCGCTTGGCGCCCATGCGCGCGAGGAGTTGGGGATGTTCGGCCTTGCCGGGCAGGCCGATCCGTTGCAAGCGGCGGGCGCATCGGCGGTGGCCTTTGCGCTTGGCGGCGGGCTGCCATTGCTCGCGGCGCTTTTGGGGCCTTCGGGCGTGCGCGGACTGTCTGTCGCGCTGGTGGCGATGCTGGCGCTTGTGATGTTGGGGGCGGGAGGGGCCCACCTGGGCGGCGCGCCCAAATGGCCAGCGATCCGGCGCGTTGTTTTCTGGGGCGGTTTGGCTATGGCGGTCACAGCCGGGGTTGGCCATCTCTTTGGTGCAATTGGTTAACACGTCAGTCTTGAATACGTAACCACACCAAAGAAAAGGGCCGGCCCCTTTCGGAACCGGCCCATTCTCATCAAATTTAAAACGCTTATTCGCGGTTACCGAAAAGCGACAGCAACATCATGAACATGTTGATGAAGTTCAGATAGAGGTTCAGCGCGCCCATGATGGCGGCTTTGCCCAGCCATTCTGTGTCGCCGTGCTGCGCATGGGCCAGATATTCGGTCTTGATGCGCTGTGTGTCATAGGCGGTCAGACCCGCGAAGATCAGCACACCGATTGCGGAAATGGCGAACATCAGCGCCGAAGACGCGAGGAAAATGTTCACGATGGACGCCACGACCAGGCCAATCACACCCATGATGAGGAAGCTGCCCCAACCGGAGATGTCTTTCTTGGTGGTGTAGCCCCAAAGCGACAGGCCTGCGAAGGCGATCGACGTGATCAGGAAGATCTGCGCGATTGAGTAGCCGGTGAAGACTAAGAAGATCGAGCTGATCGAAATGCCCATAACGGCGGCGAAGGCGTAGAACACGACCTGTGCCGTAGCTGCCGACATTTTGTTGATCATCGCGCTAAAGCCAAAGACAAAGGCCAGCGGAGCGAACATCACCACCCATTTCAGCGGCGACGCGTAAAGAGCATAACCCAATTGGGTCAGGTATTTGTCTTGGCTCAGCTGAGCGACAGCGGCGGAGGGATCGGTGGTGACCGACAGACCCGAAATAGCCCAAGCCGCAGCGAAGGTGATGAGCATGCCAATCGACATGGTGCCATACACCTTGTTCATATGCGCACGCAGCCCCGCATCGATCGCAGAAGCGCGCGACCCGGCAGAAGTGCGAATTGTATTGACGTCAGCCATTTAGAGACTCCCATTGGCAAAATTGCGTGCCGGAAGCGAGCCGACACGTTCTTGGGGTTAAATATCGGGTCTGACGGCGCAAATTTCAAGTGCCTTGCGGCCTGATTCCATGGCGAAAATTGTAGGTTTCTTGGAAGCCTTGGGGAGGGGGAAAACGGGGGTGATATTGCGTCTATGTGCTACTTACTGCCGCCCAGAATGCCGTCATCAGCGGAAAATCACCTGTGTTTGCTGCGCGACGAACGACAGGGACGGCAGGTGATCAGAACCCATTTGAAGCAAAAATGTGGCATTTATAGGATCTGCTCGGAACTGATTGATATTTTTCGCGTTCACCCAGTGGTTGCCGAGCGGGAAACCGATACAGCCAAGAAAAATTGGCGGTTTCTTACATGCCCGGCAATAGGAAAAGGGAGCGAAGCACCACCTGAGGTTGCGATTAGACCGGGCAGATTTTTACCATCACGTAAAACTTCTTTGCCGAACTTCACGCAACCGCTATGATAGGGGGGAGACATTTGGCGCAACCAATGCGGTATTGCGCGGGGTGACGGCGCAATTCGTTCTTGTTTGGAAACGAGATAGGCACGGTGGCATGTGCCCCTATAAGGAATAGGCAAGATGGTACATGTAGTAGACGTGCACGTCGGTAAACGCATCCGGCAACGACGGTGGCTGACCGGAATGACCCAGCAAAAGCTGGCAGAACTGGTTGGCATAAAGTTTCAACAAATCCAGAAGTACGAGACGGGCGCGAACCGCGTGAGTGCGTCGCGGCTGTGGGATATCGCGGATGCGCTCGGGGTGCCGGTGTCGTTTTTCTTTGAGGGGATAAAGGACGACCAAGCGGAGGGCACCGCGCCATTAGATGGGCTGCCTGCCGATTTGATGGCCGACAAAGAAGCGATGGAACTGGTGCGCTCTTACTATGCGATCCCGGAAAATCAGCGACGCAGGTTGTTTGAGTTGGCCCGCGTGTTGAGTGACGTGGCCTAAAAGCATGGCCTGAAAATATGGCCAAAAAACGCGGCTTGGACGACGTCGCCTAAACCTGCGTCGGCAGTCCTTTCAACATACTGGTAGGCTTGCGCAAACTAGCGCAAGCTGTCAGGTCTTTCTTATGATGAACACCTCTGATTTCGATCCTGACATTCGCCGCGTTGCCCATCTGATGGCGGATGCCGCGCGGCACGTAATCCTGCCCTATTTCCGCAGCATTGATCTTCAGGCTGACAACAAGCTCGGCGCAGGCTTTGACCCCGTGACAGAGGCCGACCGTGCTGCCGAACGGGCGATGCGCGACGTATTGGCGACAGAGCGGCCTGCAGACGCCATTTTAGGCGAAGAATATGGCGCACACCCCGGCTCATCAGGGCTGACTTGGGTGCTTGATCCCATTGACGGCACACGCGGATTTCTCAGCGGCACGCCGACTTGGGGGGTGCTGATTGCGGTGTCCGATGCCTCGGGGCCGTTTTATGGCATCATTGATCAGCCCTATATCGGTGAGCGGTTTGAAGGGGCGCCGAACGGTGCGCTGATGATCGGCCCGCACGGTCAGCGGACGCTCAAGACCCGCGCACCGCGTGATCTGCGTCAAGCCATCGTCTTCACCACATTTCCCGGAGTGGGCAGCACCGAAGAGGCCAGCGCCTTTCGCGCCGTTGCCTCGCAGGCGCTGCTGACCCGCTATGGTATGGATTGTTACGCCTATGCGCTGGTTGCCGCCGGGCAGGTCGATCTGGTGATTGAGGCGGGGTTGAACGCCTATGACATTCAGGCCCCCATCGCGGTGATCCAAGCGGCAGGCGGTATCGTAACTGATTGGCGGGGCAATCCGGTGCATGAAGGTGGCAGGGCGCTGGCGGCGGCCAATCCCGAAATTCACGCACAGGCGTTGGAGATACTTTCGGCCTATTGATCAAATTGTCGGGACACCGCGGATTGACCGACGCGGCAGCGATGCGATAAAATGGAAAAAGGCCGGTTCTCTCGCCCGTTTTCCATCGGTCCAGCACACTTTTCATGAGACGGGCATAATGAAAAGTGTGACCTATGGCCGAGACGCTCATCCGCGGTGCGGATTTTCTTATCACGATGGACGATACCCGACAGGAGCTTGCGGGCGCGGACCTGCTGCTGCGCGACGGGGTGATCGCTGAGGTCGGGCAGGGTTTGCTGACCAGTGGTGAGATTGTTGAGGCTAAAGGCTGCGTCGTCACGCCGGGCCTCGTGAACACCCACCACCATTTGTACCAAAGCATGACCCGCGCCGTGCCGGGCGCACAGGATGCGCTGCTCTTTGGCTGGCTTCAACGGCTTTACCCGATTTGGGCGCGTATGGGGCCTGAGCATATGTTCGTCTCGGCGCAGATTGGTCTGGCAGAGCTGGCGCTCTCCGGCTGCAGTCTGAGTTCGGATCACCTTTACCTCTACCCCAACGGCGTGCGTTTGGAGGATACGATCCACGCCGCCGCCGAATTGGGCCTACGGTTTCACCCCACGCGCGGATCGATGAGCATCGGCGAGAGCGACGGCGGTCTGCCGCCGGATGCGCTGGTCGAACGTGAGGCCGCAATTTTGGAGGATTGCATCCGCGTGGTCGATGCCTTCCATGACCCTGCCGAAGGGTCGATGTGCCGTGTCGGGCTCGCGCCATGCTCTCCCTTCTCCGTCAGCCGCGAATTGATGCGCGACACGGCGCTGCTGGCCCGCGACAAAGGTGTGATGCTGCACACCCATCTGGCAGAGAATGCCGAAGATGTGGCCTATTCGCTTGAGAAATTCGGCTGCCGCCCCGGTGAATATGCCGAAAGCCTTGGTTGGCTGGGCGATGACGTTTGGCATGCCCATTGTGTGCAGTTGGACGGGGCCGAGATTGATCTCTTTGCCCGGACCCGCACCGGTGTGGCGCATTGCCCCTGTTCCAATTGCCGCCTTGGGTCGGGCATCGCGCCGGTGCGGGCGATGCTGGACGCAGGCGTGCCGCTGGGGCTAGGTGTTGACGGATCGGCCAGCAACGACAGCGGCAATCTGGCAGCCGAGGCGCGGCAAGCGATGCTGTTGCAGCGTGTGTCACGCGGCGCTGATGCGATGAGCCCGCGTGCGGCGCTGGAACTGGCGACGCGGGGTGGGGCAGATGTGCTGGGGCGGCCCGATTGTGGGCGACTGATGCCCGGCAAGCGCGCCGATGTCGCGATCTGGGATGTTTCGGGCGTGCAAAGTGCGGGCAGTTGGGACCCGGCTGCGCTGCTTCTTGCCGGCCCGACGACGGTGCGTGACCTTTTCGTTGAAGGTCGTCAAGTGGTGCGGGATGGTCAAATTACCACGATTGACTTGGCCGCACAGGTGGCGCGGCAGAACGCATTGGCGAAAGGCTTGGCTGAATGAGGCCATTTTTTCTATCGATACTGATGTTGGCAGGGATGCCAGCATGGGCCGACCCGATGGGGTTGGAGCGCGTAAATGCGTTGCGGGATGTGCAGGGGCTAAAACCGTTGATCTATGATGGCCGCTTGGCGCAGGCGGCTCAAACACATGCCACCGATATGGCAGAGCATGACTATTTCAGCCACAGAGGCCGCGATGGCACAGATGTAGGCCGTCGTGCCGCGATGGCGGGTTATCAATGGTGTTTTGTCGCTGAGAATATCGCCAAAGGGCAGCAGTCCTTGGATGAGGTCATGACCGGTTGGACCAATTCGCCGGGGCATTACCGCAATATGGTCGACAGCCGCGCCGAAGAGATGGGGCTGGTGCGGGCCGATAGTGAGGTCTGGGTCATGGTGCTGGGCGCGCCCTGCTGAGAGGGCCCAATCACGGGTGGCGCGTTACGCCGTGCCACCCCGACGCGTACCCGCAACCCAAACATCTGCAATCGCGCGATCATCGCCCATCATGATGGTGGCGAAAAGGCTTTCCCAGATATCCTTGGCCGCTTCGTGACGCTGCGCGATCGCGGGGGTGGAATCCAGTGAAAGCACGGTGATATCCGCCTCCATCCCAGCGGCCAGACTGCCCACGTCATCTTGCAGATGCAGGCTGCGGGCCGAGCCTGCGGTGGCGAGCCAGATCAGCTGCGCCGCGTGCAGTGGCGTGCCGCGCAACTGGCCGACCTCATAGGCCGCCGCCATGGTGCGCAGCATCGAAAACGACGAGCCGCCCCCGGTATCTGTGGCCAGTGCCAGCGGGATGCCCCGCGCGGCAAGACCGGTCATGTCAAACAGCCCAGAACCGATGAAAGTGTTGGAGGTGGGGCAATGCACCAGCGCGCCGCCCGTCTCGGCCAGCCGGTCGATCTCACGCGGCTCTAGGTGAATCGCATGGCCGTAGAGCCCGCGTTCGCCGAGTAGCCCGTGGGCCTCATAGGTATCAAGATAGTCGCGGGCCTGCGGAAACAGTCCGCGGACCCATTCGATCTCATCAGTTTGTTCGCTGAGGTGGGTTTGCATCAGACAGGTCGGATGCTCCGCCCAAAGCGCACCGAGTGCTGAGAGCTGCTCCGGCGTCGAGGTGGGAGAGAAACGCGGCGTGATTGCATAGCTCGCGCGGCCCTTGCCGTGCCAGCGCTCGATCAGCGCTTTGCTGTCATCATAGGCCGATTGCACCGTGTCGCGCAGACCCTCAGGGGCGTTGCGGTCCATGCAGGTCTTGCCCGCGACGATCCGTTGCCCGCGTTCTGCTGCAGCCTGAAACAGCGCATCGGCGCTATGGGGGTGGATCGTGCAGTAAGACGCGACCGTGGTGGTGCCGTGGGCCAGCGTCAGGTCAAGATAGCGCGCGGCGATCTCACCCGCATAGGCCGGATCCGATAGGCGCATCTCTTCGGGGAAGGTATAGGTGTTGAGCCAGTCGATCAGCCGCTTGCCCCATGACGCGATGATCGCGGTCTGTGGGTAATGCACGTGGGCGTCGACAAAACCGGGACAGATCAGAGCATCGGGATAATCTGTCACCTCGGCCTGCGGATGTGCGGCACGCAAGCGTTCGCCATTCCCAACGGCAGTGATGCGGCCCTCTTCGATCAGCACCCCACCTTCGGTGTCGATCTTTACGGCATCCTCCCACGCGCTTTGCATCGGGTTGCCAGAATAGGTGAGCGTCGCGCCCAAAAGGAGTCGTTGATTTGTCATGCCAGTGGTTTAGGTGAGGGCGAGACGGGGAACAATACCGAAGCGTCGTAGGTGCCGTTGTGCCCCTGATGCCGCTCGCCTATTGTCGCCTCCAACAAGGGCACAGGCACGGAGAGCAGCGGATGTCAGAGCAGATCGAAGAGCTGGATCCGGCGGTAGCCTCTGAAGAGAGTGCCGAGGCCTATATGCTGGACCGCAAGGCCGTCGCCGCGATCCTTGAAACCGTGGAGGCCGGGGATCAGGCGCATCTGACCCAGTTGATGGAGCCGCTGCACGCGGCGGACATCGCTGACCTTTTGGAGCAGATAGGCGAGGACGACCGCGCCGCGTTGATCCGGCTTTATGGGCAGGAATTCGACGGCGAGATCCTGTCGGAACTCGACGAGTCGATTCGCGAAGAAGTCATCTCGATCCTGACGCCGCAGGTGTTGACCCAAGCGGTGCGCGAGCTTGACAGCGATGATGTGGTCGACCTGATCGAAGATCTGGAAGATGCGCAGCAGGAAACCATCCTCGACGCGTTGGAGGAGACTGACCGGGTCGCTGTTGAACAGGCGCTGAACTGGCCGGAGTATTCTGCCGGTCGTCTGATGCAGCGCGAGGTTGTGATGGCGCCCGAGCATTGGACGGTGGGTCAAGCGATCGACCATCTGCGCGCCACCAAGGAAGAAGACCTTCCAGATCAATTTTACCACATCGTCATGGTCGATCCGCGCCTGCACCCGGTGGGCAATGTGACGTTGGGCAAGCTTATGCGCTCGCGCCGCGATACACGGCTGGCGGATATTCTTGAGGAAACGTTCCAGATTATCCCGGCAATGCGAGACGAGGGCGATGTGGCCTATGCGTTCAACCAGTACCACTTGATCTCGGCCCCCGTGGTCGATGAAGAGGGGCGGCTGATCGGTGTCATTACCATCGACGACGCCATGGCGGTGCTGGATGAAGAACACGAAGAAGATATTTTGCGTCTGGCGGGTGTGGGCGAAGGCTCGCTTTCTGACCGTGTGACGGAAACGACAAAACAACGCCTGCCGTGGCTTGCGGTGAACCTTGTGACGGCGATTGCGGCATCGATGGTGATCTCACAATTCGAAGCCGCCATCGCGCAGATCGTGGCACTGGCTGTGCTGATGCCGATCGTGGCGTCGATGGGCGGCAATGCGGGCACACAGAGCTTGACCGTCGCGGTGCGCGCCATCGCGACGAAAGACCTTACCGGCTCCAACGTCTGGCGGGTGATCCGGCGGGAGGTTCTCGTCGGGTTGGTCAACGGGGTGATTTTCGCGGTGATCATGGGGATCGTTGGCGTGGTGTGGTTCGGCTCTCCAGCGCTGGGCTATGTGATCGCCACGGCGATGGTGATTAACCTTGTCGTGGCGGGGCTTGCGGGTACTGGCATTCCGATCCTGCTCGAACGGTTCGGGATTGATCCGGCGCTGGCTTCGGGGGCCTTTGTGACCACGGTAACGGATGTGGTCGGCTTTTTCGCCTTCCTCGGGCTTGCGGCGCTGGTGCTGCTGTGAGCGACGCTGCGGCGCGAAAGGCAGCGGCCCGCAAGGCCGCCTTTGCCCGCCGCAAACCCTTGTTTGATCAGGCGAATGCCGCGCAGGGGGGGTATCTCTCGGAGGTGCTGGCAGGCTACCGTGGCGTGCCGCTTTCGGGATTCATGCCGATCCGGACCGAGATTGACCCCCGCCCGGCCATGGCCGAGGCCTGCGCCCACGGCCCGGTCGGCGTGCCGGTGATCATGTGGCCCGACCACCCGCTCTCCTTCTCGCGCTGGACGCCAGAGACGCCAATGGTCGCGGGCAGCTTCGGCGCGATGATCCCAGAACATAACGATTTTTTCGAGCCCGAGATCGTGATCGTGCCGCTGCTGGCCTTCAACCGCGCAGGGGCGCGGCTGGGCTATGGCGGCGGGTTTTATGACCGGACACTGGCGATGCTGCGCGGGCGGAGGGCCACGATGGCGATTGGTTTCGCCTTTGCAGGGCAGGAATGCGATGACATTCCACTTGAGGAAACCGATGAGCCGCTTGATCTGATCGTGACAGAGGCTGGCGTGATCGAAGTGCCGCAACGCTAACCCGCCCACGTGGAATAAGGGTTGCCGCCAAGCCGCGCGCGTCCTAGTCCATAAGTTATGAAGATTTTGTTTCTTGGCGATGTGATGGGCCGGGCCGGACGGCGGGCGATCACCGAAAATCTGGCGCGGCTGCGGCGCGACTGGAAGCTCGATTTTATTGTGGTCAACGGCGAGAATGCGACCGGCGGCATGGGCCTTTCGGGCGCACATGCCAAGACGCTGCTGGAGGCCGGGGCTGACTGTCTGACCCTTGGCGATCACGCTTTCGATCAAAAAGACATGCTCAGCTTTATCGAGCAAGAGCCCCGCGTGATCCGACCGCTGAACTTTTCCAAGAATGCGCCGGGCAAGGGGGCCAAGCTGTTCACAGCGCAGAATGGCAAGAAGGTTTTGGTCACCCAAGCGCTTGGCCAAGTCTTTATGAAACGGCCCTTTGATGATCCCTTTTCAGCGCTGGAGCCGGTGCTGAAAACGCACCCTCTGGGCGGGATGGCGCAGGCAATCATCGTCGATATGCATTGCGAAGCCACGAGCGAGAAGATGGCCATGGGCCATTGGTGCGACGGGCGGGCGAGCCTTGTTGTCGGCACCCATACCCATGTGCCCACGGCCGATGCGATGATCCTGCCGGGCGGCACGGCCTACCTCAGCGATGCGGGCATGTGCGGCGATTATCATTCGGTGATTGGCATGGATAAGGCCGAGCCGCTGCGCCGTTTCATCACCGGCATGCCGCGCGAACGTTTCACCCCTGCCAATGGCGAGGCGACGCTGTCGGGTGTCTATATTGAGACCGATGACCGCACGGGCCGTTCCACACGGATCGTGCCGGTGCGCGATGGCGGTGCCCTACAGGCCAGCGCACCTTAAGATCAGCAAGGCGCGGCCCGTGCGTCGCGCTTGCACCGAGGGCCGCAATCGGCGTAACTGGACAACGGCCTTTTGCCCGAATGACAGGTTCTTGATGGAATTTTTCAGCTTCTCTCCGATGGAGACGGCCGTACTCACCCTTGTGGTGGTCGGCATGATGTTCGTGCTTTTCTTGCGCGAAGCTTTCCCTACCGAAGTGGTCGCCATCGCCGGTGCCGCGCTGCTGCTGGCCATCGGCGTTTTGCCCTATGACGATGCGCTAGCAGTGCTGTCAAACCCCGCGCCTTGGACCATCGCGGCCATGTTCATCATCATGGGGGCCTTGGTGCGGACGGGCGCGCTGGATGTGCTGACCCGGCTTGCTGAGCGAACGGCCAAGACCCACCCGAAATCCGCAGTGGCGGGGGTGATCCTGTCGGTCATGGCGGCCAGCGCGATTATGAACAACACGCCCGTCGTCGTGGTGATGATCCCGGTGGTGGTGCAGCTGACCCGCACGCTTAACACCAAAGCCTCTAAGTTGCTGATTCCGCTCAGCTATGCCGCGATCATGGGCGGCTCTCTCACGCTGATCGGCACCTCGACCAACCTTCTGGTTGATGGTGTGGCGCGGTCTCAGGGGATGGAGCCTTTCGGCATTTTCGAGATCCTCCCCGTGGGCCTTGTGGTCTGCGCGTGGGGCCTGATCTATATGCTGTTCTTCGCAGACAAGCTGCTGCCCGCGCGCGACAGCATGGCGAATATGCTCTCTGACCGCTCCAAGATGAAGTTCTTTACCGAGGCGGTGATCCCCCCCGAGAGCAACTTGATTGGCCGTGAAGTGTTGGATGTGCAGCTGTTCAAACGCGAAGGCGTGCGGCTGATCGACGTGGTGCGCGGCGACGATTCATTGCGACGCAACCTTAAGGGCGTTGAGCTTCAGGTCGGAGATCGCGTCGTGCTGCGGACCCAGATGACCGAGCTTCTGAGCCTGCAAAACAACAAGGAACTGCGCCGGGTTGATCAGCTTTCGGCGGTGGAGACCACGACCGTTGAGGTGCTGATCACGCCGGGCTGCCGGATGGTGGGTCGCTCTCTTGGCTCAATGCGGCTACGGCGGCGCTACGGGGTTTATGCGCTGGCGGTGCATCGGCGGAACCAGAATATCGGCCAGCAGCTTGATCAATTGATCATCAAAGTGGGCGACACGCTGCTGCTGGAAGGCGCGGCAGAGGACATTCAGCGGTTGGCCAGCGACATGAACCTTGTCGACGTGACCCAACCCTCGGCCCGCGCTTTTCGTCGCGGCCATGCGCCGATCGCCATTGCCGCACTGGTAGGGATCGTCACATTGGCGGCCTTCAACGTAGCGCCGATTTTGGCTTTGGCCGTGATCGCCGTGGCCGTGGTCCTGGTGACGGGCTGTATCGACGCGGAGGAGGCTTTCTCTTTCGTGGAAGGGCGTTTGCTGGCGCTGATCTTTGCCATGTTGGCCGTGGGGGCTGCGCTGCAAAACTCAGGCGCGATCACCCTGATCGTCGATAATATCGCGCCGGGGCTGGCGGAACTCCCGCCTTACTTCATCATTCTGTCCGTGTTCCTGCTGACCACGACCCTGACCGAGATCGTCAGCAACAATGCCGTGGCGGTGATCATGACGCCCATCGCCATCAGTCTTAGCACCGCGCTTGGCATGGACCCGCGCCCCTTGGTGGTGGCGGTGATGATCGCGGCCTCTTGCGCCTTTGCCACGCCCATTGGCTATCAGACCAACACGCTGGTTTACGGGCCGGGGGGGTATAAATTTACCGATTTCATGCGCATCGGGATCCCGCTGAACCTAAGCATGTCGCTGCTGGTCAGCGCGGTGATCCCGCTGTTTTGGTAGGTCAGGCGCTGCGCTGCGCCTCAGACTGGGCGGTGATCTCTTCAAAGCCCGCCTGAGCCTCAAGGAAGTTGCGTGTGAGCGGCGCAGTGAGTTCGGATTGGTCTGAGAAATAGGCCCCAACCCGGCAGATATGCGCCGCGAACTCGGGGTGCACGCCCGCATCGTCATAGCGCCGAATGCGGTCTTTGCTCAGCCAGCCGCGTTTCTTGGCCTCTTTGCTGATCAGCTTAAGCCGCTGCACCGCGTGAAAGGTCAGGTAGACCGAAAGATAGTCGAGGTAGTCGGGCAGGGGGATGCCGCAGGTGGGATCGAAGGCGTCGATCACTACATCGACCATGTCTTGTGGTGCAACCGGCCACGCCTCGTCCCCGATCAGCCAAGCGATGTCTTCGGCACCGTGACGCAGCCCGGCGTATTCAAAGTCGAACCAACGCAGCTTGTCATCGTGGCCGATCGCGGCATTGCCGGACCGGCAATCCCATTTCACAAATTGCCGCGCCGGGGCATTGATGCGCTCATAGGCTGCGGTGCGGTCAAACTGGTCCGAGATACCGCCGCCGAGGTCTTTCAAAAAGTCCACCGCATCCACGAAGTTCAACACCCAATCGCGGTTGTTTCCCAGATGCGGCATAATGGCATTCAGCTCGGTCTGTCGCGCAGCACCATGGATGCGGAAAATGGCCGATACGGCCTCAGCCGCCAGATCAAGCTGCACCGCTGGCGCGACCTGCGCGACCTCAACGTTAAGCCGGCGTTTGCCCACATCGGACTGGAACATGATCTCGCCCACCACGCCCAGACATTCGGGCAGGTCGCTGCAATGGCGGCTAAGTTCGGTCAGCACATGCGCTTCTAGATGGGTGCGGCGAAAGTTTGGGCGCAGGGTGGCGATGACGGTGCGGTCGGTCAGGTGCAGACGAAAGCTCGACCGGTTTTCGCCGCCCGGTGCCGATACCCGCGCGATGTCTTGGCCGAAGTGTTTGCGCGCCGCTGCGACAATCTGCGCCTGAGCGCTTTTTTCCTTAGGTCGTGCCATGAGGCCTCCGCTGGTGTTTTCGCTTGTGTAGGTCGGTTGACTGACGACGGTACGGCGGGTTTTGGGCAAAACAAAGGCAATTTCACCCTATACGGACAGAGTGATTCGTCGCCCTTAGGGGTGTTTGAGCTATACTAAAGGACAATGCACACATGGGGTGCGCACTGTTTCGAGTTTGGGTAGGTAATTTGCCCAATTCACCGAAAAGATGGAAAGAATTTGCCGCAAACAAGCAGAGCCTGTTAGTTTCGCAGGTCTGTGGGGGACGCGGTGCTGCAATGCAATCGCGACTGCAATATGTATATGAGGGATTGGCGTCATGGGTTACAGATTCTCGAAGGGTTGGGACAGCAAAGACAATAGCTGGTCCACCGACGATGCGGCGGGCAGCGGTTGTGATGCCAGCGGAACAAAGTCCTATCATAACGGCGGGGTAGAAGGGTCTTCCTTCGCCAAATGGTACGACGAAAACCTAGCCGGGAAGTTCGACGGTAACGATGACGGCAAAGGCTCTGGCTCTGGCGGCACGAAGGGTTCTGGCTCTGGCGGCACGAAGGGCTCCGGCTCGGGCGGCACGAAGGATTCCGGCTCTGGCGGGACCAAGGGCTCCGGTTCTGGCGGCACGAAAGGTTCCGGCTCTGGCGGTACGAAGGGTTCCGGCTCTGGCGGTACGAAGGGTTCCGGCTCTGGCGGTACGAAGGGTTCCGGCTCTGGCGGTACGAAGGGTTCCGGCTCTGGCGGTACGAAGGGTTCCGGCTCTGGCGGTACGAAGGGTTCCGGCTCTGGCGGTACGAAGGGTTCCGGCTCTGGCGGTACGGAGGGCTCCGGCTCTGGCGGCACGAAAGGTTCCGGTTCTGGCGGCACGAAGGGTTCTGGTTCTGGCGGCACGAAGGGTTCTGGCTCTGGCGGCACGAAGGGTTCCGGCTCTGGCGGCACGAAGGGTTCCGGTTCTGGCGGTACGAAGGGCTCCGGTTCTGGCGGCACGAAGGGTTCCGGCTCTGGCGGCACGAAGGGTTCCGGCTCTGGCGGTACGAAGGGTTCCGGTTCTGGCGGCACGAAGGGCACGGATACAGGCGGTGACGACAAGACGACGCTGAACTTCACAGTGGGCGACCCTGCGGAGATCAATGTATCGGTTACTGAAACGGACACCGGAACGCTGTTCTTCAAGCTATCGCAGGTTCAATTCGACGGTAACGAAGCCGAGATTGATGAAGTCTACTTCAACCTGACAGATGGCAGCGGGGTAGAGACCCTTTATTTCTTCCCAACCGCAGGCAGTCGCGATGTGAGTGACATTCAGGCTGCTGATGATGGGGTGAACGGTGCCGGGGGCACCTTTGACGTAGGGTTGAAGTTTGACCCGACGGCTGAAAACGCCGCCAATGGGGTTAAAGCGACTGACTTCACACTTTCTTCACACGATGGGCCATTGTCTTTTGAAGACATCGACTTGGCCGGTATGCGTGTCGTCGTTGATGTCGACGAAAATGGAGAGGGTGATGTGTTGGGCGTCACTGGGGGGATCGATCCCCTTGATGCGGACCCCGACGACGCTGACACCTCGGAAAGCGCGACCGCCCTCATGGATGCGCTCAGCCTTACCTCCACACCTTCAGACGAAGACGAACAGGCCGACGCTTGTGAGGATGACGCCTTCGACATGGCCTGATAGCCCGTCATTGAACTAAAGAAAGGCGCGCCCATGTGGCGCGCCTTTTTGCATTGGGCGTCATCTTTCCGAGAGATTTGCCACCACTGCCTTTGCCCAAAGAACGCCCGGAATCTTATACAGAAATGGAGAAACAACAGACCGACAAGCCGCCACAAAGGCGGCACGGCTTGTTCCAGCGCAGCGGCTGGCCTATAGAGTGGCGCAAACGCATTGCCAGAACGAGGTATTCATGGCCGGTCACTCCAAATGGGCAAACATTCAGCATCGCAAAGGCCGTCAGGACAAGCTGCGCGCCAAGGTGTTTTCCAAACTTTCCAAGGAAATCACCATCGCGGCCAAGATGGGCGACCCTGACCCGGAAAAGAACCCGCGTCTGCGCATGGCTGTGAAAGAGGCCAAGGGCCAGTCCATGCCCAAGGACAACATCGAACGCGCGATCAAGAAGGCAATCGGCGGCGAGGGCGAGGACTACGAGGAAATCCGCTATGAGGGCTATGGCCCGAATGGTGTGGCGGTGATCGTTGAAGCGATGACCGACAACCGCAACCGCACCGCCTCGACCGTGCGCTCGACCTTTACCAAGAACGGCGGCAATCTGGGCGAAACCGGTTCGGTCGGCTTTATGTTTGAGCGCAAGGGCGAGGTGATTTACCCCGCTTCTGTCGGCGACGCGGACACCGTGATGATGGCGGCGATTGAGGCCGGGGCCGAGGATGTGGAAAGCTCCGAGGACGGGCATGTGATCTATTGCACGGATACCGATCTTAACGATGTGTCCACCGCGCTTGAGGCGGAATTGGGCGAGTCAGAATCGACCAAACTGATTTGGCGTCCGACCACGACGACAGAGATGGACCTTGAGGCCATGGAAAAGCTGATGAAGCTTGTCGATGCGCTTGAGGAAGACGACGACGTGCAGCGCGTCACCACCAACTTTGAGGCCTCTGACGAGGTTATGGCGCAGCTTTAACGCGCCTCTTGCACCAGCGCCTCGCGCGCCGCGGCCCGAATGGCAGCGGTGAGCGGGGCCAGCGCGGGCGCCATGATCCGCGCCACTTGCCAATAGAGCGGCACATCCAGCGGCAGAGCGGCGTCGAGCGAGACGAGGCTGCCCTTCTTCATATCGTCAGCCACCAGCGGGGCAGGGTTCATGCCCCAGCCCAAACCTTCGCGCGCTGCCGCCACAAATCCGTGGCTTGAGGGCAGATGGTGGCTTGGCGGGGTGAGCCGTTGCCCGGTTTTCTGCATCAGCCAGCGCCCTTGCAACTGGTCCTTGCGGTCAAAGGTGAGGATCGGTGCGCGGGCAAGCGCGGCAGGTGTGACGCCATCGGCGAACCAGTCTCTCACATAAGCCGGGCTGGCAGTTGCATGATAGCGAAGCGCGCCTAAGGTCAGCACATTGCATCCCGGCGCCGCGCGGGCCTGTGCGGTGACTGCCGCGCTGACCTCTCCTCGGCGCAGCCAGTCGGCAGATGTGTCCTGATCGTCGATCACCAAATCAAAGAGCATCTCAGGTATCTGTGCCAACGCGGGGATGAGCCATGTCGCCAGCACATCCGCAGGCACGGCGAGCCGAAGCCGGGGGGCGGTGACACTGTCGCTGGTCCCTAAAGCCTGCGCTTCCAGCAGGGCGACATCCTCGGCATGTTTGGCGAGCCGCTGGCCCAAAGGGGTTGGCGTGCAGGGCTGGCCGCGCAGCACCAACGTCGCGCCCACCCGGTCCTCTAAGGCCTTCAACCGTTGCGAGATCGCCGAAGGCGTCACACCAAGCGCCGCCGACGCGGCATCGAAACTGCCGAGACGCAGGATATAGGCGAGGGCGGTCAATTGGGCACTGTCGAGCTGCATAAGTTTTTCTAATCCCGGCGAAGACTATTGAATTTGAGTAATCTGATCCACCGCGCTAGGCAAGGGCATCAAAAGACTGGACATTCCAATGCTGACCTCATTCCTTCCCGGCTTTGCCCTGAGCCTTACCCTCATCATGGCCATTGGTGCACAGAATGCCTTTGTGCTGCGCCAAGGACTGCGGCGCGAACATGTGTTGCCTGTGGTCCTGCTCTGCGCCGGTTCTGATGCGCTTCTGATTGGGGCGGGGGTTGCCGGTTTTGGCGCATTGGCCGAGGCGGCACCGTGGTTTGGCCCGCTGATGCGCTATGGCGGCGCGGCTTTTTTGCTGTGGTACGGCTGGCGCAACGCGGTGTCGGCTTGGCACGGCGGAGAGGGGCTTGAGGCGGAAGGCCAAGCGACCCGCAGCTTGGGCAAGGCCATCCTGACGCTGTTGGCGCTGACGTGGCTGAACCCGCATGTCTATCTCGATACGTTGGTGCTGCTCGGGTCAATCTCGGCGCAATATCCTGATCGCTTGAGCTTTGGCATCGGGGCAGCTTTGGCCAGCTTCGTGTTTTTCGTTGCCCTTGGTTATGGCGCGCGGCTGCTTGCGCCGCTCTTTGCCAAACCGCGCAGTTGGCAGGTTTTGGATGCGCTAATTGCCGTGACTATGTGGGCGATTGCCATCAAACTGCTTGCGATGTGAATAAAAGTGCCGCGGCCATCTTGCCCTTACCTGCGCTTTGGGAAAGGGTCGCGGCATGACACAAAACCCGGCCACCACCCCCGACATCCCCGTTCCCGCCAATCGCCCGCTTGTCGGGGTCTTTTGGATGCTGGTGACGGGGGCTTGTTTCATCGGCGTGACCGCGCTGGTGAAATATATGGGGCCGCGCCTGCCTTCGGCAGAAGCCGCCTTTTTGCGCTATGCGATGGGATTGGTTTTCATCCTGCCGATGCTGCGGTCATTGTTGGCGACACCGGTCAGCAAACGGCAGTGGGGGCTGTTCGGGTTGCGTGGTTTTTTCCACGCGGGCGGGGTAATCTTGTGGTTCTACGCCATGACGCGCCTGCCGATTGCCGAAGTGACGGCGATGAACTACCTCGCGCCGATCTATGTCACCGTCGGCGCTGCGATTTTTCTGGGCGAAAAGCTCGCGGCGCGGCGTATTGTGGCCGTTTGTCTGGGGCTGGCAGGGGCGGCGATTATCCTGCGGCCCGGCTTTCGCGAAGTTTCAACCGGGCATCTGGCGATGCTGCTGGCGGCGGTGGTGTTTGCGGGCTCCTACCTCTTGGCCAAAGTGCTGGCAGACGAAGCGCGCCCGGTGATGATCGTGACCATGCTGTCGATCTTCGTGACCATCGGGCTTGCGCCTTTTGCCTTCACCGTTTGGATCACTCCCACCGCGCAGGAGTTGCTGATCCTCGCCGGCGTCGCCTTCTTCGCCACCGCGGGGCATTTCACCATGACACTGGCATTCGCCGCCGCTCCGGTGACAGTGACGCAGCCGGTGACATTCCTGCAATTGGTCTGGGCCACGATCCTCGGCGTGGTGGTCTTTGCTGAACCGGTGGACATCTGGGTCGTGCTTGGCGGCGCGGTGATTTTGGGCTCGGTCACCTTCATTACATGGCGTGAGGCGATGCTGAAACGGCAAGTCACGCCGCCCTCTCACGCCGCGAAATTCTGACCGAGGCGGCGGCCTCCGGGAACTTGATTGACGCGTCAATAAAAAATCCCCTATCCTGAGGCGGTCGTCACTGCCCCAAGGACCCGAATCTAATGCCCAAAGTCGGAATGGAACCCATTCGCCGCTCTGCGCTGGTCAAAGCCACCATCGCAGAGATCGGCGAAGCTCAGTCGCTTGATGTGACGGTGAGCCAGATCGCCAAGCGGGCGGGCATGTCCAGCGCCTTGGCGCATCACTATTTCGGCGGCAAGAACCAGATTTTCCTCGCCGCGATGCGCCATATCCTGTCGGAATATGCGGCAGGGGTGCGCGAACGGCTGGCCACGGCCCGCACACCACATGACCGGGCGGCGGCGATCATTGTGGCCAGTTTTGACGACACCGGCTTTCACCCCGGCACGATCAGCGCGTGGATGACGCTTTACGCCCATGCCCGCACCAATCCTGAGACACGGCGGCTGCTGACGGCTTATCAAAGCCGCCTGCGCTCCAACCTCACCCATGCGCTGCGCCCGATCAGCCCCCAGCCCGAGGGCGACGCCGAGACCTTGGCAGCGCTGATCGACGGGCTCTACCTGCGCGCCGCGCTGTCGGAGGGCGTCAGCGCGGCTGAGGCCATGACCCGCGCGCTTTATACCCTCGACCTGCTGCTCAAAGCGGGCCGCTGAACACCGCGGAGAATGGCGGCAATGCCGCGCTCCGCCTTTTCGAACACTCCTCGCCTCAGGCAAGAAAGTAACTTTGATGTCCTATGATCCCCAACCCAAAGCCAGCCACTTCATCGACGGCGCCTATGTCGAAGACACCGACGGCACGCCCATCCCGGTGATCTATCCCGCCACGGGCGAAAAGATCGCGACGGTCTATGCCGCCACGCCTACGATTATTGAGCAGGCCATCACCTCGGCGCGCCGTGCACAGGCCGCATGGGCCGCGATGACGGGCACCGAACGGGGCCGCGTGCTGCGCCGTGCCTCGGATTTGATCCGCGAGCGCAACCACGACCTGTCGGTGCTAGAGACCTATGACACCGGCAAACCTTACCAAGAAACCTCTGTTGCCGATGCCACCAGCGGGGCGGACGCGCTGGAGTATTTCGGCGGGCTGGCGGGCAGTCTGACGGGTGAACATATCCAACTGGGCGAAGACTGGGTCTATACCCGCCGCGAGGCGCTTGGCCTCTGTGTCGGCATCGGCGCGTGGAACTACCCCACCCAGATCGCCTGCTGGAAAGCCGCGCCCGCGCTGGCTTGCGGCAATGCGATGATCTTTAAACCGTCGGAAACCACGCCGCTTTGTGCGTTGAAGGTGGCAGAGATTTTGATTGAGGCCGGGCTGCCTGCCGGGCTGTTCAATGTGGTGCAGGGCATGGGCGAGGTGGGCAAGTCGTTGGTCACCGACCCGCGGGTCGATAAAGTGTCGCTCACCGGGTCGGTACCGACGGGCCGCAAAGTCTATGCCGCTGCTGCCGAGGGCATCAAGCACGTGACGATGGAACTGGGTGGCAAATCGCCCATGATCGTCTTTGAGGATGCCGACATCGACAATGCGGTCAGCGGTGCGATTTTGGGTAACTTCTATAGCTCCGGGCAGATCTGCTCGAACGGCACCCGCGTTTTCGTGCATCGCGACATTAAGGAAGCCTTCCTCGCGCGGCTTGCGGAACGCCTAGAAAACGCTGTGATTGGCGATCCGATGGACCCCGAGACCAGCTTTGGCCCGATGGTCAGCGAACGGCAAATGCAGATTGCGTTGGACTATGTAGCGAAGGGCGAGGCCGAGGGCGCGCGGCTGGTCTATGGCGGCCAGCGGATTGAGCGCGACGGCTTTTACATGCAGCCCACGGTCTTTGCTGACGTCAAAGACGATATGGTCATCGCCCGCGAAGAGATCTTTGGCCCCGTTATGGCGGTACTGGACTTCGAGGATGAGGCCGAAGTCATGGCCCGCGCCAATGCCACCGAATTCGGCCTCGCTGCGGGTGTCTTTACCAATGATCTCAGCCGCGCACACCGTGTCGCAGCCGGGTTCGAGGCGGGCACCTGCTACATCAACACCTATAACGACGCGCCGGTCGAAGCGCCCTTTGGGGGCATGAAAAACTCCGGTGTCGGGCGCGAAAACTCCAAGGCGGCGATCAATCATTATAGCCAGTTGAAGTCCGTCTACGTTCGCATGGGCGATGTCGAAGCGCCGTTCTAAGCAACGGAAAATTAGGCCGAAGCGCATAAAGCCGACAACGTCGGGCGCTGCCCTGCACTCGTGCAGATTTGCGGAAGGTGAATGAAATGGAAGCTGAATTTGTGATCGTCGGCGCGGGGTCTGCGGGCTGCGCCATGGCCTACCGTCTGGCCGAGGCGGGCCGCAAGGTGATCGTCATCGAGCATGGCGGCAGCGATGCGGGGCCCTTCATTCAGATGCCCGCAGCACTTAGCTATCCGATGAACATGCCGCGCTATGACTGGGGCTATAAATCCGAGCCAGAGCCGCATCTGAACGGGCGTCAGCTGGTCTGCCCGCGCGGCAAAGTCATCGGCGGTTCGTCGTCGATCAACGGCATGGTTTATGTGCGCGGTCACGCCAAGGATTTCGACCATTGGGAAGAAAGCGGGGCGCAGGGTTGGGGTTATGCCGACGTGCTGCCCTATTACAAGCGCATGGAGACATGGCACGAGAACGGTCACGGCGGCGATGCGGCCTGGCGCGGCAAGGATGGGCCTTTGCATGTAAGCCGTGGGCCGCGCGCGAACCCTCTGTTCGATGCTTTTGTGCAGGCGGGGTCGCAGGCCGGGTACCAAATGACCGAGGATTACAACGGCGAGAAGCAAGAGGGCTTTGGTCCGATGGAGCAGACTGTCTGGAACGGGCGGCGCTGGTCGGCGGCGAATGCTTATCTGCGCCCGGCGCAGAAGACCGGGAATGTGACGTTAATCCGCGCGCTCGCACAGCGTGTGGTGATCGAAGAGGGGCGTGCCGTAGGCGTCGAGGTTAAGCGCGGCAACGCGATCGAGATCATCCGCGCGCAGCGCGAAGTGGTACTGGCCGCGTCGTCGATCAACTCTCCTAAGCTGCTGATGCTGTCCGGCATCGGCCCAGCAGCGCATCTGGCCGAACATGGCATCGACGTGGTCGCCGACCGCCCCGGCGTGGGGCAGAACCTGCAGGACCATCTTGAGCTCTATATCCAGATGGCTTCAAGCCAGCCGATCACGCTTTATAAGCACTGGAACCTGCTGTCGAAGGCCGTCATCGGCGCGCAGTGGCTCTTCACCAAGACCGGCATGGGGGCGTCGAACCAGTTCGAATCCGCGGCCTTCATCCGCTCGAAGCCCGGCGTCGAATACCCTGATATCCAATACCATTTCCTGCCCATTGCCGTGCGCTATGACGGGCAGGCAGCGGCTGAGGGGCACGGGTTTCAAGCCCATACCGGGCCGATGCGTTCGAAGTCGCGGGGCGACATTACCCTACGCTCGGCGGACCCGGCGGATGCGCCAAAAATCCGCTTTAACTACATGTCGCATCCCGATGATTGGGAAGAGTTTCGCACCTGTATCCGTCTCACGCGGGAAATTTTCGGGCAGGAGGCGTTCAAGCCTTTCGTAAAGCACGAAATCCAGCCCGGTGCGGCGCTGCAATCGGACGCGGAACTTGACAGTTTCATCGCCGAGCATGCCGAAAGCGCCTATCACCCCTGCGGCACCTGCCGGATGGGCGCGGCCGATGACCGGAACGCCGTGGTCGACCCACAGGCGCGGGTTATCGGGGTTGAGGGGCTGCGCGTGGCCGATAGTTCGATCTTCCCGCGCATCACCAATGGCAACCTGAACGCGCCGTCGATCATGGTGGGCGAGAAAGTCTCGGACCTGCTCTTGGGCCGTGATCCGCTGCCGCGCGCCAATGAAGAGCCTTGGCTGCACCCCAATTGGCAAGTGGCACAGCGCTGATCATTAACCTCTCTTAATCTCGTCCCTTGAAGCTGGTGGGGCAGGGCGTCATACCTGCCTCATGTTAAGGATTTGTTCACTTTTCGCCCTCAGTCTAACGCTGAGTCTCGGGGCTTTCTCGGCTGGGGCGCTGACCGTCTCTGGCATGGTGCGTGTGATTGATGGGGATACCTTTGATCTTGGCGGCACGCGCATTCGTTTGCATGGGATCGACGCGCTTGAGGCGCGCCAGACCTGTGAAACAGAAGGCGGTCAGCCGTGGGCCTGCGGCGATTGGACAACGAGGGAGGTGCGCGACCGCTATCAAGGGGCAGAGGCCCAGTGCGAAGAACTGGATCGGGACCGCTATGAGCGCATCGTCGCGCGCTGCCGTATCGATGGTGTCGATGTGGGGCAGGCGCTGGTGCAAGACGGGCTGGCCTTTGCTTATCGAAAGTATTCGATGGATTATGATTTGGATGAAAAGGCCGCCTTTGTCGAAGCGCGTGGGATCCATGGGTTCAAAACGGTGTCCCCTGCACGCTACCGCGTGACCCGTCGCAGCGGGGCAGAGCCTGTCCGGGCTGAAGGGAGTTGTCAGATCAAAGGCAATATCAGTGCCAAGGGGACCAAGATTTATCATATGCCCGGGCAAGATTTTTACAGCCGTACCCGGATCAGTACCCAAAAAGGCGAACGTTGGTTCTGTTCAGAAGCCGAAGCCCGCGGCGCGGGTTGGCGGCGCGCGCGGCGCTGATCACTCTACTTGGTAGGGCAACACGTCGCGCAGATGAGGATCGACGACCAGCTGCCGCTCCAGCGGTGGAACGGAGCGTTGGTGGCAATCACGGCGTTCACAGATACGGCAGGAAATACCAATCGGCTCAAAGGCTTCGGCGCGATTGATGTCCATCCCATCGGCATAGACCAGCGCTGGTGCATGGCGCACTTCGCACCCGAGAGAGATCGCGTAGCGCCGTACGGGCGCCCCAAACCGCCCCGCCGGTTTTGAGATGTCGCGCGCCAAGCTGATATAACGTACCCCGTCTGGGGTTTCGGCCAATTGCCGCAGGAAGCGACCCGGCGTCTCGAAAGCACGGTGTACGTTCCACAGCGGACATGCGCCGCCGAAGCGGGCAAATTGCAAGCGCGTTGCCGAGTGACGTTTGGTGATCGTCCCCGCCTGATCCACGCGCACAAAGAAAAATGGCACGCCCTTCGCACCGGGCCTTTGCAAGGTCGACAGCCGATGCGCCACTTGTTCAATCGATGCCCCGAAATGCCCGGCCAAGACCTCAAGATCATGGCGGCAGGCCTGCGCTTTTTCCAAAAACCGACCATAGGGCAACAACGCCGCACCGGCGAAATAGTTTGCAAGCCCGATTTTGGCAATGTCCCGCGCCGCCCGGCTGTGAAAGCGCGCCAAATCGAGTGTCGCTTCCAGCAGCGCGTTCTGTCGCGTCAGTGCCACTTGCAACAAAAGCTGAAAGGTCTGTGTTTCAGGTGCCGCGCGGGAGGATAGCTGCAGTGTTTTACGTGCCGGATCATAGGCACGCAGGCGATCGTTATCAGCAAAGACCACCGCTACCCCGGCGGCATCAAGGGTCGCCATAGCTGTGGCGCGGGCATCGCCTGTCGTGCCCTCGCGGGTTGCGAAATGCTCTGCAGCACGGTCGACGGCATCAATGTAATTGTCGCAATAGTGAAAGAAATCGCGGACTTCCTCCCAAGGGGACGGGGTGGCGCGGGCGTCTTCACGGCCAAGTGCTTCGTCTAGTGAGGCAAGCCGTTCTTGCACCTGTCGGTAGCTTTGATGCAGGGCAAGAAACGCATGTGCTAATCCCGGTGCATTCGAAGCGGTAAGACGCAGATCAGCCATGGGGGGCGCCTTGCCTGCAAAAATCGGATCGGCCAACGCTTCGCGCAGATCACTTACCAATCGCTCCCCGTCGCCGCTGGAAAGCTCGGTAACATCCAGCCTGAATTCCGACGCCAGCGCGAGCACGACATTGGTGCTGACGGGCCGGTTATTATTTTCCATCTGGTTGAGATAGGGCAAGGATACGCCAAGCCGGGCGGCGAAGTCTTTTTGCGTCAGTCCCGCACGGGTGCGGGTCTCTCGCAACTTCACGCCAGCATAAAGTTTTTGAATCGCCATTCCCGCGCCTTTGCAACTTTGCAATTGGCCGCAGCGTAGCTTTGCAAACTTCCCGCCGCAAGTACGGTGGCAGGATTGGCGCAGGTTACAGACCCAAGACTTTCTCGCGGTGGATCACCAGCCAGATGGAACCAACCGAGGCGATGGCTGTGAGCAACATCAGCCACAAGAGCGGGTAGGCACCGGTCTCTGGTGTGAGCAGCGCACCCGCCAGAGCGCTTAACGCCGCGCCACCAACGATCATGATCGCCCCGCCAAGACCAGAGGCCGTCCCTGCCAAATGTGGCCGCACAGAAAGCATGCCAGCGGTGGCATTGGGGATGCATAGGCCATTGCCCAGCCCCACCAGTGTCATCAGTCCGAAAAAGCTAAGAGGGGAGCCGTAACCCGCGAGGAAAATTAAAAGCGAGAGCGTGCCGCCCACCGCGTTAGAAACGCAGCCCCACAACACGAGCGTGTTCACGCCAAAGCGCGTTGCCGTGCGCGCGGTGATAAAGTTGCCGACAAAATAGCCAATCGCGGGCGCACCGAAATAGAGGCCTAGCACCGCAGGCTCCATACCGAAAACAACCGTACCGACGAAGGGCGCACCGCCAAGATAGGCAAAGAATGCGCCGGAGCAGAATCCTGTCGCCATCGCATAGCCCCAAAATCGCGGAGACCGGAGCAACTCAGGATACTCGCCAAACTGTTGCGCAAGGGTTTTGCCGCTGGCGCGCGCTGTTTCGCCCAAGTCTGCCCAAGCCACCCAGAACACGACACCGCCAAGGATAAGCATCGCCCAGAAGGACGCCTGCCAGCCGAACCCCTGTTCCAACAGGCCGCCTACGGCAGGGCTGATCATCGGCACCAGCGCCATCCCCATGGTGACATAGCCGATCATGGAGGCCGATTCTTCTTGGGTATAGAGGTCGCGGATCACAGCGCGGCTTAATACCATGCCGGTAGCGATCACAGCCTGCGCCATGCGAAAGACAAGAAAGACAGCGATGTTTGGCGCGAGAAGGCAGCCAGCGGTCGCCACAAGAAACGCGCCCAAACCCCAAAGCATGACGCGCCGCCGTCCAAGGTTGTCTGAAATCGGTCCGATAAAAATCTGTAATATGCCGCTAAAGAAAAGATACAGCGGAACCGAGAGTTGGATGACCGCATAGTCCGTGCCAAAATGCTCTGCCATCGTTGGTAGGCTGGGCAAAAAGATGTTCATCACCATCGCCGAAAGCCCGGCCAGCAGGATCAGCGTGGAAATGTGGGGTGGGGTCTTCCGATCTAGATACCGGACACGGGGGATATCGCTCATGCAAATGCAAGTAGTCTGGGGTATGAGAAATGTCCATGTTAACTAGATTGATTTGCAACTTTTCATTTTGCTGTTCCGCGACTGTATTAGTTTTGCAAATTTGCAAAAATGCGCTTTGGTCGCCTGCGCTCCTCCGATAGAATGGTGAAAATCACAACAGGGGTGCGTCATGAAAGACATTCTCGAACAACTGGAGCGGCGCCGCGAAGATGCGCGCTTGGGCGGCGGTCAGGCGCGGATAGATGCGCAGCATGGCCGCGGCAAGCTGACCGCGCGGGAGCGGGTCGATCTGCTGCTCGACGAAGGTTCGTTCGAAGAATTCGACATGTTCGTCACCCACCGTTGCACCGATTTTGGCATGCAGGATCAAAAACCTGCAGGTGACGGTGTGGTCACAGGTTGGGGCACGATCAACGGCCGCCTCGTCTATGTCTTCAGCCAAGATTTCACCGTCTTTGGCGGTTCCTTGTCGGAAACCCACGCGCAAAAGATTTGCAAGATCATGGACATGGCCGTGCAAAACGGCGCGCCCGTGATCGGCATTAACGATTCCGGCGGCGCGCGCATCCAAGAAGGCGTGGCAAGCCTTGCAGGCTACGCCGAAGTCTTCCAGCGCAACATCGAAGCCTCTGGCGTGATCCCGCAAATCAGCGTCATCATGGGCCCCTGTGCAGGGGGGGCGGTCTATTCGCCCGCGATGACCGATTTCATTTTCATGGTCAAAGACAGCTCCTACATGTTCGTGACCGGCCCTGACGTGGTGAAGACGGTCACAAACGAAGTCGTCACCGCCGAGGAGTTGGGCGGCGCCACCACGCACACGCGAAAATCGTCGGTCGCTGATGGCGCTTTTGAGAATGATGTCGAGGCGCTGGCCGAGGTGCGCCGCCTCGTCGATCTGCTGCCCGCCAACAACCGCGAGAAACCCCCAGTCCGCCCCTTCTTCGATGATCCCAATCGAATCGAACCTTCGCTCGACACGCTGGTGCCGGCCAATGCCAACACCCCCTACGATATGAAGGAACTGATTCTAAAGCTTGCCGATGAAGGCGATTTTTACGAAATCCAGGAAGAATTCGCTAAGAACATTATCACTGGCTTTATCCGCATCGAGGGTCGTACCGTCGGCGTCGTCGCCAACCAACCGATGGTTTTAGCAGGCTGCCTGGACATCGACAGCTCCCGCAAGGCGGCACGTTTTGTGCGCTTCTGCGACGCTTTTGAAATCCCAATCCTGACATTGGTCGATGTGCCCGGCTTCCTGCCTGGTACAGGCCAGGAATTCGGCGGCGTCATCAAGCACGGCGCTAAATTGCTCTTTGCTTACGGCGAGGCGACAGTGCCGATGGTTACAGTCATCACCCGCAAAGCCTATGGGGGTGCCTATGACGTGATGGCCTCTAAACATCTGCGCTCTGATTTCAACTACGCATGGCCCACCGCGGAAGTCGCCGTGATGGGGGCCAAGGGTGCGACTGAGATCATTCACCGCAAAGACCTCAATGACCCCGAGAAAATCGCGCAGCATGCGAAAGACTACGAAGGCCGATTCGCCAATCCTTTCGTCGCCGCCGAGCGGGGCTTTATCGATGAGGTGATCCAGCCGCGCTCTACCCGCAAACGGGTCGCCCGCGCATTCGCCTCACTGCGCAATAAAAAAGTGCAGACCCCGTGGAAGAAACACGACAACATCCCGCTCTGAGCTCATCCATGCAGTTTCATCCTTTCTTAAATACCGATCCCACAGGGGCCGCGCGCGGAACCCTCAGCAGGCTGGGTGGTTTCCTTCGTAAAGGAGGGCCCATCCATGCCGAACGCATCCATCAAAGACGAAGAGACCTACAAGTCCCTGCGCGAGGACGGGGCGAGCAAGGAGAAAGCCGCCCGGATTGCCAATGCACAGGCAAGCGACAGCCAGCATCCCAGCCAGAAGGGGGGCAAACAGCCGCCCTACGAGGACTGGACCAAGGACCACCTCTACGATCGCGCGCAGGAGCTTGGGATAGAGGGGCGCTCGGATATGGACAAGGGCGCGCTTATCGACGCGCTCCGCAACCATTAGCGGCGCGTTTTACCCGCGCATTTGTCTTGAGTGCGCTGTTTCTTGGGGTCGTAAAACCCGCGCTTGCGATTGACGTGCCATCGGGCCAAGCGATTGATTTACAAGAAGTCCTTGTCGAGGAATTGGGCGGGGAGACTTGGCTCCGCTTTCGCTTTATCGCGCCACAGATTGCGACGGGGCCGGATACCATCGCTTATGATCTGGCCGCCCCGGATATGGAACACCTCTGCGCCGCAGTGGCGCTGCCCTATATGACCGAACATGCACTGGCTGGTCAGGTGATTGTTGTCTCGCTGGCCGACCGCCCGGTGGAGTTTGGCGCCGCAGATCCCGATGCGACCCAATATTTCGAAGCTTTTCGCGCTCAGAATGACACCTGTATCTGGGAGGGTTTGTGATGCGGACGCAATATCTTGCAAGAATCCGCCGATCCCCCATTTGGAATGATGCATTGGAGTCACAGCACGACCGATTGCGCTTGCAAGCATATCCATTGCCATGTGAATCGCATATGATGCGGTCAAGGAATACCCACGTATCCCTTGCCTCAGAACCCGGGCTTGGTCGGCATGATGTCGCATCAGGTTCCACTAACATTAATAGGAGATTTACATGTCCAAGAGCATCAAATTGCTTGCAGCTTTCGGTTTCGTCGCAGCTGTTTCGGCTTGCGCACAGCAAGAAGAAGAATTCGTTGTTGTTGAGCCCGCGCCCATCTCGGTCGAGCCAGTATACACCGGCAAGTACAAGTAATGTCGTTGCAGGGCAGGCGTCCGCGCCTGCCCTGATCTCTGCCACCCCTGCAATCGGGAGGGGTGTGTAATGCCCGCCTACATGCTGAAACACCGCGGGTTCCCCGGGCGACTGCCCGGCACCGATTTCCAATTTACAGTTCGCCGTCCAAACCCCAAAGGGGTCACGCCGATCACGCGGCGCGAGCGCCGTCCTGACCGCCGCGCGCCGGATCGTCGTGCCGACACCGCTTTTGTCAAAGCCCTCTGGGAAGCCTTTGGTGAGCATCCTTTCGAGCGCGGCAATCTTGATGCAGGCCGTCTGTCTTGGCTTTTTGGTCGTGAGGTGCTGCCCGCGACCGATCCTTTTGATCCCGCTGATTACGAAGCGCTTTTGGTGCTTGATGTCTCTGCCGCCCGCGCGTCCTTCCCCGAAGCGTTCGAGGGCTGATCGGCATGTTGTCGCCGACCTTTTCCCTAAATCAGCATCGCGCTGCCGGTTTTTGGTCGGCGTTTGACATAGGCGTGGCGCCGGGCGGGTTTTGGGGCATGTTGCAGCCTGCTGGTGGAGCTGTGACCGTTTCAGGTTTCGCCGCGTATGAAGGCGATATCCTTAGGCCTGCCGGGCAGCGATCCAGTCTACCTGGGTTGGTGCTCGGCATTTTGGGTATGCGGCCTTTTAGGCGCAAGGCATCAAACAGAAAATCCAACCGGGAACCCTATGCTAATCAAAGCGTTGGTCAGTTGGAATTTAGCAGTAGAGGAACAGGCACATGTCGATTCGCAATATTATTCTCGCGCTTGGCGCAACAGTTGGGCTGGCCGCTTGTGGCAACACCATTGCCGAGCAAGGTATTGGCGGCGCTGCCGTCGGCGCAGGCACTGCTGCGATTACTGGCGGTTCGCTGGCACAGGGTGCAGCGATTGGCGCCGCAGCCAACGTCGGTTACTGCCAGCTTAACCCCGGCAAGTGCTAAACGACTAGTTTTGGCCGTTCCGCCACGCATTCGCGTTGGTGGAACGGCTTTCCCTTCTATCTTTTCAGGCACCGCGCAGCCCCGGCTGACGCGGCTTTTCGCGTTGCCTGTCACCGTCAAAGGAACTGCTGATGTTTGACAAGATCCTCATTGCCAACCGGGGCGAAATCGCCTGCCGCGTCATCAAAACGGCCAAGAAAATGGGGCTGACCACTGTCGCCATCTATTCAGACGCTGACGCCCAGGCTTTGCATGTAGAAATGGCGGATGAGGCGATTCATATCGGCCCGCCCCCTGCGAACCAATCCTACATCGTCATCGACAAGGTGATGGAGGCTGTCAAGAAATCCGGCGCGCAAGCGGTGCATCCCGGTTACGGCTTTCTAAGCGAAAACAGCAAGTTCGCCGAGGCGCTTGATGCCATTGGCGTGGCCTTCGTCGGCCCCCCGGTAGGCGCCATTGAGAAGATGGGCGACAAGATTACATCCAAGAAGATCGCACAGGAAGCAGGTGTATCGACCGTGCCCGGCTACATGGGTCTGATCGAAGACGCAGACGAAGCGGTGAAAATCTCTAATGAGATTGGCTATCCGGTGATGCTTAAAGCCTCGGCCGGCGGCGGCGGCAAGGGCATGCGGATCGCGTGGAACGACGAAGAAGCGCGCGAGGGTTTCCAGTCTTCCAAGAACGAAGCGGCCAACTCTTTTGGCGATGACCGTATCTTTATCGAGAAATTCGTCACCCAGCCGCGCCACATCGAAATTCAGGTGCTCTGCGACGCGCATGGCAATGGTATCTATCTGGGCGAGCGTGAATGTTCGATCCAGCGTCGCAACCAGAAGGTTGTCGAAGAAGCGCCGAGCCCCTTCCTTGATGAGGCCACCCGAAAGGCGATGGGCGAGCAAGCCGTCGCTCTGGCGCAGGCCGTGGGCTATACCAGCGCGGGAACGGTGGAATTTATCGTCGATGGCAACAAAGACTTCTATTTCCTTGAGATGAACACCCGCCTTCAGGTGGAACACCCGGTGACCGAGCTGATCACTGGCGTTGATCTGGTCGAGCAGATGATCCGCGTGGCCAATGGCGAGAAATTGTCGATCACCCAAGATGATGTGACGCTCACCGGCTGGGCCATCGAGAACCGGCTTTATGCCGAAGACCCGTACCGTGGCTTCCTGCCTTCCATTGGCCGTTTGACCCGCTACCGCCCTCCGCAGGAAGTGGCTGCCGGGCCGCTGCTGGAGAAGGGCACATGGCAGGGCGATGCCCCCGCAGGCGATATGGCCGTGCGCAATGACACCGGCGTCTTTGAAGGCGGCGAGATTTCGATGTATTACGACCCAATGATCGCCAAGCTGTGCACCTGGGCACCGACCCGGGCCGAGGCGATTGAGAAGATGCGCGTGGCGCTCGACAGTTTTGAGGTTGAGGGCATCGGGCATAACCTGCCGTTCCTGAGCGCCGTGATGGACCACCCGAAGTTTGTCTCGGGCGAGATGACCACAGCGTTTATTGCCGAAGAATACCCAGATGGTTTCGAGGGCGTGACCCTGCCAGACGCGGAGCTGCGCCGCATCGCCGCCGCCTGTGCCGCGATGCACCGTGTGGCCGAAATCCGCCGCGCCCGTGTGTCGGGCCGGATGGACAACCACGAGCGCAAGGTCGGCAGCGACTGGAATGTGCGCCTGCAGGGCCAAGACTTTGACGTTGTGACCAAGGCCGACCCCAAGGGCGCGACTGTGGAATTTGCCGATGGGGCCGAGGTGCGCGTGAGCGGCGCTTGGACGCCGGGCGACCAATTGGCCGTGATGACCGTGGACGATGCGCCGCTGGTGCTGAAGGTCGGCAAAATCTCAGGGGGCTTCCGCATCCGTACCCGCGGCGCGGACATCAAAGTCCATGTGCGCACGCCGCGTCAGGCGGAATTGGCGGCGCTGATGCCCGAGAAACTGCCGCCTGATACTTCCAAGATGCTGCTCTGCCCGATGCCGGGTCTGGTGGTGAAGCTCGACGTGGAAGTGGGCGATGAGGTCCAAGAAGGCCAAGCGCTTTGCACCATTGAGGCGATGAAGATGGAAAATATCCTGCGCGCCGAGAAGAAGGGTGTCGTGAGCAAGGTCAACGCGGGCGCTGGCGACAGTCTGGCGGTTGACGATGTGATCATGGAGTTCGAATGAGATGCACTGCGCTGGCGGGCAGAGCGGGCAGGGGGCAGGTCATCAACGGATGACCCGCGGCTCCTTTGCCTCTCTGATTTCCCGCTGGCGTAGCGGCATCTTGTCGATGCTGCGGGTGATCTCGCGCACGTCCCAAGGGAAGGGTTTGCGCAGCTCGATGCCGCCTTCTTTGTCGACCAACACCAACATAAAATTGCGCGGCCGCATTTTAAGCCGCAGCGGGTTGCGCGCAGCGGGGTCGGTATCTGTCAACACCACAACATCGCGTAGACGCAGCTCTTCTTCGCGATCTTGCAGATATTCCATTTGCTCAACATACGCAGGGTCGTTTGCTGAATTGGCAAAGACCAGCACGGGCCGCTTTTTCCATTGGAATTGGCTGAGGTCGTCCATATCGGCGGCCATAAACAGCGGATCGTCGGCCAAGACGCCGGCCTCCTGCGCGGGCGCTGTCGTGGCGAGTAATCCTGCAAAAACAAGTGAGATCAAACGTTTCATCAAGGCTCCTGTCCCCTCAGATATAGGGGTCTTGCGCCAGTTTGCGAAGGGCAAAGCGCCGCAGGGGGTATTTATCCCGACACGGCAGCTTCCAGTGACAAATCAGCCGCCGGTGATGCGCAGGCCTATGCCTGCCGCCCGGTGCAACGAGAGAAGGACAAGCATATGACATCCGACCAAAAGGACGCCAAGACGCGCTGGCAGGACTTGGCGACAGGCGAGCTGCGGGGGCGTAGCCTTGATGATTTGACCTGGAAGACGCTGGAGGGGATCGACGTTCAACCGCTCTATACCGCCGACGATGTCAGCGATCTGGAGCATCTCGGAAGCATCCCCGGCGAAGCGCCGTTTACACGCGGGGTGAAAGCCACGATGTACGCGGGCCGCCCTTGGACGATCCGGCAATATGCGGGCTTCTCGACGGCTGAGGAATCCAACGCCTTTTATCGCCGCGCGCTTGCCGCCGGGCAGCAGGGTGTGTCGGTCGCTTTCGATTTGGCGACGCACCGGGGCTATGACAGTGATCACCCACGCGTCGAGGGCGATGTTGGCAAGGCGGGTGTGGCCATCGACAGTGTTGAGGACATGAAGATCCTGTTTGACGGCATTCCGCTGGATCAGGTCTCAGTCTCCATGACGATGAACGGCGCAGTGATCCCGATTTTGGCGAGTTTCATCGTCGCGGGCGAAGAGCAGGGGCATGACCGCGCCAAGCTGTCGGGCACGATCCAGAATGACATCCTCAAGGAATTCATGGTGCGCAACACCTATGTCTATCCACCGGAACCGTCGATGAAGATCATCGGGGATATCATCGAATATACCTCGGATCACATGCCGAAATTCAACTCGATCTCTATCTCGGGCTACCACATGCAAGAGGCGGGCGCGAACCTCGTGCAGGAGCTGGCCTTTACCATCGCCGATGGGCGCGAATATGTGCGCACGGCAATTGCCGCCGGCATGGATGTGGACCGCTTCGCGCCGCGCCTGAGCTTCTTCTTTGCCATCGGCATGAACTTCTTCATGGAGGCCGCCAAGCTGCGCGCCGCGCGCCTGCTTTGGTCGCGGGTCATGGCGGAATTTGAGCCAAAGAACCCCAAATCATCGATGTTGCGGACCCACTGCCAGACCTCTGGCGTCAGCCTTGCTGAGCAGGATCCCTATAATAACGTGGTGCGCACGGCCTATGAGGCGCTTTCTGCCGTGCTGGGCGGCACGCAGTCGCTGCACACGAACTCGCTGGACGAAGCGATTGGCCTGCCGACTGAGCATTCTGCCCGCATTGCCCGCAACACCCAGCTGATCCTGCAAGAAGAGACCGGCGTCACTAACGTCGTCGATCCGCTTGCCGGCAGCTACTACGTCGAAAAGCTGACCGCTGATCTGGCCGAGGCGGCATGGAAGCTGATCGAAGAAGTCGAAGAGATGGGCGGCATGACCAAGGCCGTGGCCTCTGGCATGCCCAAACTGCGCATCGAAGAAGCCGCAGCACAGCGTCAGGCGGGCATTGACCGGGGCACCGAGGTGATCGTCGGGGTGAATAAGTATCGCCGCGACAAGGAAGAGCCGATCGATATCTTGGACGTGGACAACGTCAAGGTCCGCGCCGGTCAGGTCGCGCGGCTGGAACGTATCCGGGCTGAGCGGGACGACGCAGCTTGCGAAGCCGCACTGGCAGAACTGACACGGCGGTCCGCCGAGGGCGGCAATCTGCTCGACGCGGCGGTCGAAGCCGCCCGCGCGCGCGCCACAGTGGGAGAGATTAGCATGGCGATGGAGAAAGAATTCGGGCGGCACCGGGCCGAGGTCAAGACCCTCTCCGGCGTCTATGGCGCGGCCTATGAGGGCGACGCGGGCTTTGCCGACATTCAGAAATCGGTTGATGAGTTTGCTGAGGCCGAAGGCCGCCGCCCGCGTATGCTGGTGGTCAAAATGGGCCAAGACGGGCACGACCGAGGCGCTAAGGTGATCGCCACGGCTTTCGCTGATATCGGCTTTGACGTGGACGTGGGACCGTTGTTCCAGACCCCTGCCGAAGCCGCGCAGGATGCGGTGGACAATGATGTGCATGTGATCGGCATCTCCAGCCAAGCGGCGGGGCACAAGACGCTCGCGCCGCAGCTTATTCAGGCGCTGAAGGATGCAGGGGCAGAGGATATTCTGGTGATCTGCGGCGGGGTTATTCCGCAGCAGGATTACAAGTTCCTGCAAGACGCTGGGGTCAAAGCGATCTTTGGGCCGGGGACGAATATCCCGACGGCGGCAAAGGATATCCTAAAACTGATCCGTGAGACGCGGAAGTGACGCAGGCTGCTGATGGCTCCGCCCCCATGGGCGGGGCGATCCGCCCGGCAGAGCCGCGCGATGCCGCTGCCTTGGCTGACCTATGGAACGGCATGATCCGCGACAGCCTGTCGACTTTCACCACCGATGAAAAAACGCAGGCGGAGATCACCGCGCTGATCGCCACACGCGCTGATGCCTTCTGGCTGGCCGAAGCCGCAGGCGAGGTGCTTGGCTTTGTCACCTACGGCAGCTTTCGAGGCGGGCCGGGCTATGCCGCGACGGTGGAACATAGCATCGTTCTGTCAGCCGCCGCGCAGGGGCGTGGGCTGGGGCGCGGCTTGATGACGCGGGCGGAGGAGGCGGCTGCGGCGCAGGGCCGTCATGTGATGGTCGCCGCGATCAGCAGCGCCAACCCCGGTGCCGTGATCTTCCATGAAAAATTGGGCTTTGCACAGGTGGGCCGGATGCCCGAGGTGGGGCGCAAACACGGCCAATGGCTTGACCTGATCTTGATGCAAAAAACGCTGACTGCATCCTGACTTCCCCGATGCCAGCAGTTAAGCTGAGTTCCGAATACCAAGGGGTTAGCCCATGTCGATCTGGACACGCATTACCGAAGCTTTGTCAGCCCTCACCGCGGGCGAGGGGCTGTCGGCCGTCTTTGACCGTCTGCGCAGCCCGCCAGAACGGTCGGTCGCCTTTACCATCGCGGTGATCGCCCTGGGTGCGAAGATGGCCAAGGCCGATGGGCAGGTGACCCGCGACGAGGTGACCGCCTTTCGCGAAGTGTTTCAGATCGCCGAAGGGGATCAAGACGGCGCTGCGCGTGTCTTCAACCTTGCCCGTCAGGATGTGACGGGGTTTGAGGAATACGCCAAACGCATCGCCAGCATGTTTAACGACCAGCCCGAGATGCTGCATGATCTGATGGAGGGGCTGTTTCACATCGCCATGGCCGATGGCGTCTATCACCCAAATGAGAACGCGTTTCTTGAGGATGTCGCCGCGATCTTTGGCATGGGAGAGGAGGCATTTGCCTCGCTCAAGGCGCGTTTTGTCCCCGATAGCTCGCCCCTGCCGCGCACGGTTCTGGGCATCGGTCCGAATGCCACGCGCGAAGAAGCACGCAAGGCGTGGCGGCGGCTGGTGCGGGAGAACCACCCCGATGCGTTGGTGGCGCGCGGTCTGCCGCAAGAGGCCATCAAGATGGCCGAGAAACGCATGATCGACATTAACCGCGCGTGGGAAACGATCTCGGGCAAACACGCTTGATGCGCGTCGCCACCTACAATGTAGAGTGGTTCGCGAGCCTTTTTGACGACGATAACCGGCTCTACGACGATGGCGGCTGGTCCTCACGCTATAACGTGACACGCGCGCAGCAAACGGCGGCCCTGGGGTTGGTTTTCACCGCGCTGGATGCGGATGCGATCATGGTGATTGAGGCGCCAAACCACGGGCGGCGGCAGTCCACCGTGGCAGCACTTAAGTATTTCGCCGCGCGGTTTTCCCTCAGGGCGCGGGCGGCCGTCATGGGGTTTTCAAACGATACAGAACAAGAGATCGCGCTGCTTTATGACCCCGACAAGCTCACGGCCCGCCATGCGCCGCAGGCGGCAACCGGTGCCCCGCGCTTTGATCAGACATTGCGGATTGATCTGGATGTCGATGCGACCAAAGACGCTGTGGTCTTCTCCAAACCACCGTTGGAGCTGGAAGTGACCACAAAGGCCGGGTTTGCCTTTCAGGTGATCGGCGCGCATCTGAAATCCAAGGCACCCTATGGGGCCAAGTCCGAGGCCGATGTGCTGCGCATCGCCATCGCCAACCGGCGCAAGCAATTGGCGCAGGCGATCTGGCTCAGGCGGCGGATCGACATGCATCTGGCGGCGGATCGTCCCGTGATGGTAATGGGTGATCTGAACGACGGGCCGGGGCTGGATGAATTCGAAAGCCTGTTCGGACGGTCCTCGGTTGAGATCATTCTAGGGGAGGGGGAGGCCGCCCTTTTTGACCCGCATGCCAAACAGGCGCTCAGCCGACGGTTAGGGGCCGCGCCCACCAGCGCGCGCTTCTGGATCGCGCCAGAAGAACGCTTCCTTCAGGCGCTGTTGGATTACATCATGGTCAGCCCGCAAATCCGCGCCCGCGATGCCCGTTGGCGCATTTGGCATCCGATGGATGATCCTGCCTGCTGGCGAAATGAGGCGCTGCGCGATGCGCTGCTGGCGGCGTCCGATCACTTCCCCGTCACGCTGGATGTCGACCTCTAGGCGGGCTTGTGCCAGAGTATCGCCGCAGGACTAGAAATCCCAAATGCGTCGCCTACATCAATTGTATGACACGCTTTATGCCCCTTATCGCCCTTTGCACGATGCTGCCGCTTGCGGCCCATGCGCAGGAAGACACCAAAGAACGCGGCCTCGGTCTGATGGAGCGCGGCGCGCAGATGTTCATGGACGGCATCATGGATGAGATGGGCCCGGTCATGGAGGGTTTCGAAGGCTTCACCGAAACCATGCGCCCCGCGTTGCGCGATTTCGCGCGCGAAATGGGGCCGAAGCTGACGGAACTGCTGGATCAGGTTGAGGATTGGAGCGCCTATCAAGCGCCCGAGATGCAGCCCAACGGCGATATTATCATCCGCCGCAAGCCGGATCACCCGATGGTTCCGCCAGAGACACCGACAGAGCCTGCGCCTCAGATCGATTTGTAGCGCGGACTATTTCGGGGGCCGTTTGCCGGTGCGTACATGCACTTCGGCGTCGAGCGACTTGGCTAGCGAATTCAGCCGCGCCTCTGCGACCTCTCCGAAGAGGGGCACCATGTCAGGGGTAAGCCACAGTTCCAGCTGCTTTTTCTTGGGGAACCAGCGCAATTCGCCGCGATGTTCGTTCTTGTCCATCCACAGCATCGCGCCAAAGCGCATGGCCTTGCCCAGTATCTCAGCCTCAAGCCGGGTCTGCTCGTCGACCATTTCATAGAGGTCTTCAAACCGCGTATTCTCGCGCTTGTTGGAGTAGCGGTGCAGCAGGGCGAGGCCCAGATAGATGCGTTCCAAATGCTTCAACCCGCCCAGATTGGCGCGGGTGGCGTTGTCAAAGCAAGTCTCTGCTCGGTAATCGGGATGTGCGCGCCAGCTGACGTCGTGCAGCAGGCAAGCCGCTTTGACGAGGCGTTTGCGCGCATGTGGTGCAGAGCGGTAAAGCGGCAGGATGAAGTTATAGAGCACCTTGCCAAAGCCGGGCATCCGCGCATCTTTGGCTTCGGCGAAATAGCAGGCTTCGATCAGCGGATCACGGTCGCGCAGGCGTTGCGGCATCTGTTCATAGAGCATGCCTTCGCGGATGCCATAGCTTGAGATGGCAATGTCTTTGGGCCGGAAGGTCTTGACCAGACGGCTGAGCACCTCGGCGGCATAAGGCACCAGCGACATGCGGCTAGAAGATACACCGCAGGCATTGCGAAGCTCATCTAAATCAGAGGCTTGAATGAACTTCACCGTCTCGCGGACCGAGGTGACGGTCATGCGGTATTCGTGCAGCACGTGCAGCGGATAGCCGCGGCGGTACATGTCGATCCGGGCAATGGCGCGCCAAGAGCCACCGACGAGGAACAGCCGGTCCCGCTGGTTGCCCATCTTCTCCTGAAGCCCGGTGATGACCTCTTTGATATGGGCGTGACGCCCCTTAGCGCCGCCCTTAAGATCGCGCAGTTTCAGGGGCCCGAGTTGTGAGGTCACCCGCCGCCCGACGCGCCCACCGGAGATTTCCGCAAGCTCCATCGAAGAGCCGCCAATGTCGCAGACAAGACCGTAAGCGCCGGGCCAGCCTAACAGCACGCCTTGGGCCGAGAGCCGCGCCTCTTCCTCGCCGTCAATCACCCAGATCCGCAGGCCGGTTTCGCGCAGCACATCGGCGCAGAATTCCCGCCCGTCACTGGCATCGCGCACCGCTGCCGTGGCGACGACGGTGAGTTCCGACAGGCCCATGCCATCGGCAAGCTTGCTGAAACGGCGCATCGCCGAGAGCGCGCGGGCGCGGCCCTGCGGCGACAAATGGCCGGTTTCGGACATGCCAGCGCCAAGCGCACACATGATCTTTTCGTTATAGAAATAGGCAGGAGAGCGGGCCGCGCCATCAAACACCACAAGGCGGACGGAGTTCGAGCCCACATCGACCACGCCGACCCGCGCGAGCGCGCGCGCGCCGGGATCCTGAAACAAGGGTTTGGCGAAAAGGCCCAGTTCCGCCACGCCAGTCTCAGGGACTGGGGCAGCTCGGGAGGGGTCGGTCTGGTCTGCCATCAATGCTCCTGCGGGCCATCCGTTTGGGGGGGATAATTGGCGCAGGGGGGCGGTAAGGTCAATTGCTAACGGCGCTACCCATCGGTCAATCCTCGGTATGGGTCAGCTTGGGCACATCCGACGCCCCCGCGCTGCCGCGGCCTGAGAGAGAGGGGTTTTCCATGAAGAAACGGTGACAGTTGAACGCAAAAGTGCCTTCGGGAATGGCGGGGCGGGTGAATTTGCCCTCCGGTCCCATGACCCAACTTTGGGCCACATCGGCCAGATTGGCCGCCATGACCTGACTGGTGATCTGGGCTTTGACGGTGGGGTTTTCAATCTCCACCAGTGTTTCGACCCGTCGGTTCAGATTGCGCCCCATCCAATCGGCGGAAGACATAAATACCCGCGCCTTTTTATGCGGCAGCCCGTGGCCATTGCCGAAACAGACGATGCGGCTGTGCTCTAGGAAACGCCCAATGATGGATTTAACGCGGATGTTGTCCGACAGTCCTTTGACGCCAGGTCGCAGCCCGCAGATGCCCCGGATCACGAGGCTGATTTCCACGCCGGCTTGGCTCGCGGCGTAAAGCGCATCAATCACCTCGGCATCGATGAGCGCGTTCATCTTGGCCCAGATCGCTGCAGGCTTGCCGCTGCGGGCATGGTCGGCCTCGGCGGCGATCATCTCTAGCAAGCGCGGCTTGAGCGTGGTGGGAGAGATCGCAAGGTTTTCAAGCCGCTCCGGCGGGGCGTAACCCGAGAGGAAGTTAAATACCTTGGTGGCATCGCGGCCAAGGTTCTGGTCGCAGGTAAAGAGCGACAGATCGGTATAAATGCGCGCCGTGATCGGGTGGTAATTGCCGGTGCCATAGTGGGTGTAGGTCACCAGCTGATCGCCCTCGCGCCGCACAACGGTCGAGATTTTAGCGTGCGTTTTGAGGTCAAGAAACCCGTAGACCACATGTGCGCCGGCGCGCTCCAACCGGCGGGATTGGCGGATGTTGGCGGCCTCGTCAAAGCGGGCCTTGAGTTCAACCAGCGCGGTGACCGACTTGCCATCCTCGGCAGCTTCGCAAAGTGCCTCGACAATCGGACTGTCGCGCGAGGTGCGGTAGAGGGTCTGTTTGATCGCCACCACATCAGGGTCACGCGCGGCTTGGGCGAGGAAACGCACGACCATATCGAAAGTCTCGTAAGGGTGGTGCAGCAGCATGTCTTTTTGACGGATCGCCGCGAACATATCGCCGTCGTGGTCGCTCACGCGCTCAGGGACGCGCGGGGTGAAAGACGGCCAAAGCAGATCTGGGCGGGCGTCTGTCACCAGTTTGGACAGGTCTGCGATACCGAGCATCCCTTCAAGCTCAATGACATCCTGAGGCCGCACGCAAAGCTCGCGCATGACGACGGATTTTAGTTTGTCCGGGGCACCTGCGGAATGGGTTAGGCGCACGACCTCACCACGACGGCGGCGCTTTAGGGCCACTTCGAACTCGCGCACGAGGTCTTCGGCTTCGTCCTCAACTTCGAGGTCGCTGTCACGCAGCACCCGGAATTCGAAATGGGCCTTTAACTTGTAGCCGGGAAAAAGGTTGGGAATATTAATGATTAGTAAGTCTTCGAGCGGTAGATACCGCAGACAGCCCTCAGGCGCGGGCAGAGATACGAAGCGGTCGATCTGGCCGGGGATTGGCAGCAGGGCTTGAAGCGGGCGCTTGTCGCGGGTGCGTTCCAGTTGCAGGGCCAGCGCGTAACCGGTGTTGGGAATGAAGGGGAAGGGATGCGCGGGGTCGATGGCCAGCGGCGAGAGGACCGCGAAGACTTGGTTGAGAAAAACACCTTCGAGATGTTTGAGGTCCGCCTCGGTCAGATCAGCCGTGCGCTCCAGCATGATGTTCTGGGCGTCCATTTCGGCCATGAGATCAACCAGCACGCGTTGCTGGGACATCATCAGGTTGCGCGCGTCTTCGTTGATTAGCACCAGTTGCTCGGCTGGGGTCAGCCCATCGGCGGCGGCGGTGGTATTGCCCGCCTGCGCCAATTCGCGCAGGCCCGCCACGCGCACGGTGTAGAATTCATCCAAATTGGTGGCCGAGATCGACAAGAAGCGCAGCCGCTCCAGCAGCGGCACGCGGGGGTTCTCGGCCTCTTCCAGCACCCGCCAGTTGAAATCCAGCCAGCTCAGCTCACGGTTAAAGAACCGGCCCGGCCCGGCGGTGTCGAGGTCGGGCAGTTCGGTGGCGGGCGGGAAGGGCGCTTGCAGGAAATCAGCTTGGGTCATGCGGGCCTCATGACATTGGAATGTAACGGGTTTGCGAATGCGAACGTTAATTATTCCAGTATCACGCGCGGGGCGGGGCGATGTCCAGCACCTGCGCGGCCAGTGCGCGGGTTAGGGGGCGCTTCTGCGCAAGGCTGGCGGCATCCAGCCGGTCAACCAGCGCAATGGCGGCGGCAAAGGAACGGTCCATCCGGGTCATCAAATAGTTAATCAGCTCCGGCTTGGGCGTCAGCTGCCGGTCGGCCAGCAGTTTGACCAGCAGCGCCGAGAGCAGTGCGTCGTCGGGCGCGTCCATCTCTACGGCAGTGGCGCCACGCATCCGGCTGACGAGATCGGGCAGCGTGAGCCCCCAATGGGCAACGACCCCGGTGCCGGTCAGGAGCAGCGCCTGGCCTTCGGCCAGCACGAGATTGTGCAGATGGAATAACTCGGTTTGCGCCGCGTCATCTTGGGCGATCTGATGAACGTCTTCGACCGCCACTGGGCCACGGGCGAGCGCGGGAATGTCGGCGGTCTGCAGCGCAGAGGCGCTGATGATTTGCGCGCCCGAAAGATCCGCCCAAACATGTGTCAGATGCGTTTTGCCCGAGCCCTGTGGCCCGGTCAGCGCCAGTTTGCCGCCGGCCCAGCCGCGCCAGCCGTCGATCATCGCCATCGCCATCGCGTTGGAGGGGGCAACAAAGAAAGCGTCGCGGCCCAGAGCCGTCCGGCTGGGCAGGTTCAACCCGAGTTGATGGGCCATGTTAGCGGATGTCCTCGTCAAGTGTCGGTTCCGGTTCGCGGCCCTTGTAGAGCACGCTTTCGCGGTAGCGTGCCGTGGCGAAGCGGGCGATCACGCCGATGGCGGCGGCGACAGGGACCGCGACCAATAGGCCAACAAAGCCAAAGAGCGTGCCAAAAACCGACAGCGCCAGCAGCAGCCAAACCGGGTGCAGGCCCACGGAATTGCCGACCAGTTTTGGCGTCAGCAGATTGCCCTCAACGATCTGGCCCAGCACAAATATGCCCGCCACGAGACCAATCGAGAGCCAGTCCCCCCAGAATTGGAACAGGGCCAGCCCGATGGCCAGCGCCCCACCAATCAGCGCGCCAAGGTAGGGGATGAAGGTAACCAGCCCGGCGATAAAACCGACAACGAGGCCAAATTGCAGCCCCACGAGCATCAGCGCGACAGCGTAATAGGTGCCAAGGATCAGACAGACCGTGCCCATGCCGCGCACGAAAGAGGCCAGCGTCGCGTCAATCTCGCGCGCCAGTTGGCGGATGGTCGGCGCATGGTCGCGCGGCAAAAGGCGGTCAATGCCAGCAACCATACGGTCCCAGTCGAGCAAGAGATAAACGGCGACCACCGGGACGATGACAAAGAGCAGCAGGATGTTGATCAGCGACGCAAAGGACGCAAGCGCTGTCTGGAACAGCTCTCCGCCGCGTTCTTGGATCGTGGTGCCCAGCGTGGTCAGCGAGGTGCGCAGCGTCGAATCGTCATCCAGCAGTGAGGGGAAACGGTCGGTGATAAAATCGGTGAAATTGCGGGTCACCTGCGGGGCAGTCTCGATCAGGTTGACCGTTTGATTGACCAGCGTCGGCACGACCAGCAGTGCCATAAGCACAAAGATCAAAATTGCCGCCACGGTGATGAGCGCGGTGGCCATAACGCGGCTGAGCCCCAAACGTTCAAGCCGATCGGCCACGGGATCGAGAAAATAGGCAATCGCCCCGCCCAGCAGGAAGGGCAGCAGCACATCGCCCATAAACCACAGCGCCACCATGAACACCGCCGCAGCGATGCCCCAGTATTTCAGTTGGTCTCGGATTGGCAGGGCCATGATGCTCTCCGGCAAGGAATATCATCACATCGCTCATGTGGCGTTTCGTTTCAAGTCTCGCCTGCGGGCAGGGCGGCTTGACAGTGCGGTAGATCAGGCGACGATGGCGGTAAATTGAGGGAGCAAATGATGCGCAGTGAATTTGACGACGAGCTGGAACAGCGGTTGGTCCGCTATGCGGAGATCGACAGCCAAAGCGATGCGGACAGCCCGACCGCGCCCAGCACAGAAATCCAGCTTGATATGTCGCGACTGCTGGTTGAGGAACTGCACGAGATGGGCGCGCAGGATGTCACGCTCACCGACTATGGCGTGGTGCTGGCGACGGTGCCCGCAACGGTTGAGGGCGGCCCGGTGATGGGCTGGGTCGCGCATGTGGACACGGCGCCGCAGTACAACGCCACGGGGGTAAAGCCGGTGGTGCATCGCGGTTATAATGGCGGGGATATTACCTTTGCCGATGCGCCGGAGTTGCGGCTGTCGCCTGACAACTCGCCCTATTTGGCCGAAAAACAGGGCGAGGATATCATTACCGCTAGCGGCACGACCTTGCTGGGCGGGGATGACAAGGCGGGGGTGGCGATTGCCATGACGGCAGCGCGGCATCTGATCGAGAACCCGGATATCCCACACGGCAAAATTCGCCTTGCCTTTACCCCTGACGAAGAGATCGGGCGTGGCGTGGATGCGCGACTGCCTGAGGATTTGGGTTGTGACTTTGCCTATACCTTTGATGGCGGCAAGGCAGGTGAGATCGAATATGAGACCTTCAGCGCGGATGGGGCCACGGTGACGATAACCGGGGTATCGGCGCATCCCGGTTTTGCGAAGGATAAGATGGTCAACGCGCTGCATCTGGCGGCGAAGATCGTGATGACGCTGCCGCAGGCTACGATGACGCCTGAAACGACCGAGGGGTTGGAAGGTTTCATTCATATATCGGAAGTGAACGGCGGATCGTCTGAGGCCGAAATCAAATTGATCCTGCGCGACTTTGAGCGTGAAGGCTTGCAGGCCAAAGGCGATCTGCTGCGTCAGGTCTGTGCTGCCGTCGCCGCAGGTGAGCCGCGCGCGAAGATTGAGGTGGATATCCAGCCGCAGTATCGCAACATGCGCTATTGGCTGGAGAAGGACATGACCCCGGTCGATTTGGTGCGTGGGGCGGTCGAAGCGGTGGGGTTGGAGCCGCGCTCGGTCCCCATTCGCGGCGGCACCGATGGCTCGCGCTTGACCGAGATGGGCGTGCCTTGTCCGAATGTCTTTACCGGAATGCAGGAAATTCACGGGCCACTGGAATGGATTTCGGTGCAAGACATGGCCATGGCGACCAAGGTGGCGGTGGAACTGGCGCAACGGGCCGCAAAAGCCTGAGGCCTTGCTGCGATGTGATTGTCTCGCCCTTTGACATGCACTAGTCAGGGGGCAATTCGTCAATGAGGAAACACCATGCGTCTGTCCCAATATTTTCTGCCCGTGCTGAAGGAAAACCCTGCCGAGGCGCAGATTGTCAGCCACCGGCTGATGCTGCGGGCGGGGATGATCAAGCAATCCAGCGCGGGGATCTACTCTTGGCTGCCACTGGGTTACAAAGTGCTGCGCAAAGTCGAAGAGATCGTGCATCAAGAGCAGCAGCGCGTGGGCCATATCCCGATGCTGATGCCGACGCTGCAATCGGCAGACCTGTGGAAGGAATCGGGCCGCTATGACGCTTACGGCCCCGAAATGCTGCGCATCCGCGATCGTCAGGACCGCGACATGCTTTACGGTCCCACTAACGAAGAGATGATCACTGATATCTTCCGCAGCCATGTTGGGTCTTACAAAGACCTGCCGCTGACCCTTTACCACATCCAGTGGAAATTCCGCGACGAGATCCGTCCGCGTTTCGGCGTGATGCGGGGGCGCGAGTTCCTGATGAAGGACGGTTACAACTTCGACCTCACGAAAGAGGACGCGCTGCACGCTTACAACCGCCATCTGGTCAGCTACCTGCGCACCTATGAGCGTATGGGGCTTCAGGCGATCCCGATGCGGGCGGACTCTGGCCCGATTGGCGGCGATGACACCCATGAATTCCTCGTGCTGGCCGAAACGGGTGAATCAGAGGTCTTCTATGACAGCGAGATCACCGATCTGACATTCGGCAACCGCGAGATTGATCCCAGCGATCATGACGCTTGCCGCGCTGTGCTGGACGAGTTCACCTCGCGCTACGCCCGCACAGACGAAACCCATGACCCGGAGCTTTTCGCCAAGGTGCCCGAAGAACGCCAGCGCACCGCGCGCGGCATCGAAGTGGGGCAGATTTTCTACTTCGGCACCAAATATTCCGACGCGATGAACGCCAAGGTCCAAGGCCCGGACGGCAAGCAGGTGCCGGTGCATATGGGCAGCCACGGGATTGGCGTCAGCCGCCTGCTGGGCGCGATCATTGAGGCCAGCCATGACGATAAGGGTATCATCTGGCCCGAGGGCGTAACGCCTTTCCACGCGGGTATCGTCAACCTCAAGCAAGGCGACGACGAAGCCGATGCGGCCTGTGAAGCGCTTTATAAGAGTTTGAAGGCGCTAGGCCTTGATCCACTTTATGACGACCGCAAGGGTGGGGCGGGGATGAAATTTGCGACGATGGATCTGATCGGTCTGCCGTGGCGCATCACCGTCGGGCCGCGCGGGCTGAAGAATGGTGTGGTTGAGCTGACCAGCCGCCGCACGGGTGAAAGCGAAGAACTGCCGCCAGAGCAGGCGGTCGAAAAGCTGGCGAAAATCTACGCCGGTATCGTCTGAGATCGCCGATGATCCTGCGGGCGCTGACATTGGCCGGTGGGATCATAGGGGCAGGGATTGCGGCGCAAGGCCCGGGGTTTTCCCGGGCCTATGTGTTTGAACTAGAGGCCGCAGAACGGACGCTCTCGGGAGTTGTGGCGCATTTCGACGCTGCCGCCCGCGCTGCCAGGATTGACCGAGAGGCCGCACTGGTGCGGCTGCGTGGGTCGGCTCTGCTGGAACGTCGCCGTATTGATCTGATCGAAAACATCGAACGTCACGCGGAGCTTGGGGTGCAATTGCCGCGCCTGCAAACGGCGGGTCCGTTCCTGCGCAGCTATTACCTGCTGCGCGCGCCTGATACAGGGGCGTTGCGCGCAACCGCGCAGATGTTTTCGCCCACCGCGCCGCGCAGCCGTGCCGAATTGATCTTTGCCAGCATAGGTTTCATCGTCGGAACAGCCTTAGCGCGACTGCTCCTCTGGCTGCCCACATGGCCCGGGCGCTACCGCCGCCGCCGGGCATTGCGTTCTTGACCCTTCTGAGGCAAAGCCTCAGGTTGCGCGCACCTCAGACCGGAGCCCTCCCCGATGGCCAGTAAGCCCACCCGAACCGCCCCATTCGCGGCCTTTGAATGGATGATCGCTTGGCGCTACCTCCGCGCCCGCCGCGCCGAGGGCGGGGTGAGTGTAATGACATGGATCAGCCTTATCGGCATCACGCTCGCGGTCTTCGCGCTGATTGCCACGCTGTCGGTCCGCTCGGGTTTTCGGGCAGAATTCGTCGACACGATCCTTGGCGCCAATGCGCATGTCACAGTCTACACGATGGGCGAGGTTCAAGAGACCGGCCAGATCGACCGCACCATCGCCAACTATACCGAAATGGCCGCCGAGGTCGCAAAAGTGCCCGGCGTGACCCGTGTGGCCCCCTTGGTGCGCCAGCAGGTCATGGCGAACCGGCGGCAATCCAACGCAGGCGTTGAGGTCTTTGGCATCGCGTCTGATGATCTGATGACCATCCCCGGCATCCAGCCTTCCGAGCGCTCTTTCGGTGACATCGGCCGGTTTGAAGAGGGCATCGCCATCGGCAGCGGCGTGGCGCAGTCTTTGGGCGTGCAGGTGGGCGATACGATCAAGCTAATCTCGCCCAATGGGGTGAAAACCGCCTTTGGCACCAGCCCGCGCGTCAATGGCTATGAGGTGGTCTATATCTTCTCTGCTGGGCGCTATGACATTGATAAGACGCGGGTTTACCTGCCGATCGCCGAGGCGCAAAGTTTCTTCAACCGCGAAGGTGTCGCGGATGAGTTGGAAGTCATGGTCGAAGACCCCGAGAGCGTTGACACCATGGCGCGCGCGTTGATGCAAGCGGCGGGCGACCGGACGCAGGTCTGGACATGGCGCGATGCGTCCGGTTCGTTCCTGTCGGCGCTGGATATCGAAGACCGGGTGATGTTCGTGATCCTCTCGGTGCTGGTGCTGATTGCCGCGATGAACATCGTTTCGGGCCTGATTATGCTGGTCAAGAACAAGGGCCGCGACATCGGCATCTTGCGCACCATGGGCCTGTCCGAAGGCTCGGTGCTGCGGGTGTTCTTCATCTGTGGCGCGTTTACCGGCATCATCGGCACCGCCGCAGGTGTAGTGCTGGGCGTGCTCTTTGCGATCTATGTCGATCAAATTTTCGCCTTCGTGAACTACCTCAGCGGCGGCAATGCCTGGGACGCCTCGATCCGGGGCATCTACTTCTTGCCTGCCAAACTGCAACTGGCCGATGTGCTCTCCGCCGTGGCCCTGTCGCTTGGCCTTAGCTTCATCGTGACGATCTTTCCCGCCCGCCGCGCGGCGCGGATGAACCCTGTGGAGGCTTTGCGCTATGAATGATCCCGTCTTGCGCCTGAGCGGCATTTCTAAGGCCTACAACCCCGGCAAGCCCAATGAGGTGCATGTCCTGCGCGACATCAATCTGGAGGTCGCTCCGGGTGAGGTGGTGGCACTGGTCGCGCCCTCCGGTGCGGGCAAGTCGACGCTGCTGCATATCGCAGGTCTGCTGGATACGGCGGACAGTGGCACGGTCGAAATCGCGGGCGATGACCTGACCGGCCAGAGCGATCGCAAGCGCACCGGGGTGCGCCGCGCGGATGTGGGCTTTATCTATCAGTTCCACCACCTGCTGCCGGAGTTCACGGCACTGGAAAACATTGTGCTGCCGCAGCTTGCCAACGGCGTAGCGCGTTCTGCAGCCGAGGCGCGCGGGCGCAAGTTGCTGGCCGAAGTGGGCATTTCGGAACGCGCCGACCACCGCCCCGCTGCGATGTCGGGCGGGGAGCAGCAGCGGGTGGCCTTCTGCCGGGCGCTGGCCAATGAGCCTCGTCTGTTGCTGGCGGATGAGCCTACGGGTAACCTCGACCCCTCGACCTCGGATCAGGTGTTTGCAGCACTGATGGCGCTGGTACGCGGCACCGGGCTTTCGGCGGTGATTGCCACGCATAACCTCGAACTGGCCGCGCGGATGGACCGACAGATCCGCCTTGAGGCTGGGCAATTGGTGCCGGTCTGAGCCGGGCCTGACCTAGCCGCAGATATTGTCCAACTCGACCCCGTCCCACGGCAGGCGCACATCATGGGCGCGGCTTTGGGGCAGGGGGGCGACGGGCATGACCTCGGACAGCATGTCGTGCAACCGCTTGGTGCGCGGCGCCTGCGGGTCGAGCGCGCGACAGCAGACAAATTCCTCAACGATAGAACCCTGCTGTTCATAGCCGAAATCGAGGAAGCGCGGTTTCGTATCGATATCAAAGAGATAGGGGTCGGGGTTGTTGCTGTGTTCCGACGCCGCACGCAGCGGGGAATAGCCCGTCACGCGGCGGTTCTGCCATTGCCAGACGTGGGTGACCTCGTGCGCGAGCAGCATCGCGGCGATCAGGCCGATGCGGTCAGGGTGATCGGGCAGGTAGTCTTCGAGATACCAATCCTTGTCGAAAAGCAGGTTGTTCCACAGGGCCACGGCGGCGGGTTTGGAGGTGACGGTGTCGCCCTCTTGCGGCGGTAGGATCAACTCACGGCAGGTGGTGCGCGGACGCGGTTTGCGGGTGAATGTCACGGCGCGGGTCGGGGCCCCGTCGTGCAGGCGCACGCGGTCGTAGTCGACGGAGGTGCCGTGGATGGTGGAGAGATAGGCGCGCTCGTTCTCCGTCAGCGGACGACCGCAGGCGGTGAGGAGTAGGAGAAGGAGGAGGGCGCGGATCATGGGGGGAGTTAGGACCGGTGTGGGCGGCGGATCAAGGGGAAAGATGGGCTGAGTGCGAAACGGTAGGGCCGCGCCCGACCTCGGGCCGGAGGGCTACTTAGAAAAGGTCCCGTGGACCTTTTCAGCCCGGTGGGCGGCGCATGCTGCGGGGGCACGCATATGCGCCCTCCCCGTGGGGGAGGGAGCGCGCGGCCCGGGACAGGGTCCCGGGCGAGAGCGGCCATGTAGGTTCGCATTTTCACTGATCTTAGGAATGATTTAACAGGCCGCTCAATCTATTTACTGGCATGAAGTTGAACTTCTTTTTCGTAGCATTCGTTAACACCCCTGCGAAGAACATTACGAGTTTTTCTTCGACTAGCTTGCATCCAAAAACTGGACCGCCACTCATCCCGCTTGGGTCAAACAATACCTCGTTTAGCGGTTTGAAGGCGAGCCTACCTTCCATTCCGGAATTAGTTTCTTGTCCCCAAACGATATTCGGCGAGACACCAAAGTGTTTCGTATCGTAATTGATTTCGTTTCGGTATGAGGGGTAACCAATGGCGCAAGCTAGAATGGGCGCAGGTGTTGGATACTGCCTTTCAATCTCACTCAACTTGTACCAGCCGTGCGGAGTAAGTTTGCCTTCGGTGACTGACGTGGTGTATTCGAAGAGTAGGCAATCGTATGCTTGGCCCTCAGTGCTAGACTCCTCTGGGAACACAACCATGCTAGAGCTAACTAATGAATTTGCACTATAATCCATGAGACAGACTTGCTCGTACGAGTATGCGCAATTTTTGCCTGTAACTTGATGCTTAGTCGTTAGAACGAAATATCGCTCTTTATACTTGAACTTAAACAATGACCCCGATTTTGTTAGGTGAAACTCGCCCATTCCTTCGGTATGGAAAAGTGCTGGTTCAGTAAACGAGCGCAGATAGTTTCCTAACGAATTGGCTGGAACAAGGAGATCGTTGCACTTCACCGCAGTGAATGCTCGAGACCCAATGATTGTTTCTAAGCCCCTCAAACATCCAACTCCTCCACAAACTGCGCATTCTGCTGAATATACTCAAACCGCATCTCCGGTTTTTTCCCCATCAGCCGCTCCACCAAGTCCCCAGTCTCGCCCGGCACGTCCTCATCCACGGTCACGCGGATCAGCTTGCGGGTGGCGGGGTCCATGGTGGTCTCTTTCAGGTCCTTCGCGTCCATCTCGCCCAGACCTTTAAACCGGCTCACGTCGATCTTGCCTTTGCCGCCCAAGCCCTTCTCCAGCCACATGTTTTTCTCTGCTTCATCCAAGCAATAGACCCGCTTGGCCCCTTGGGTCAGGCGGAACAGCGGCGGGCAGGCCAGATACAAATGCCCTGAATCAATTAGCGGGCGCATCTGGGTGAAGAAAAACGTCATTAGCAGCGCCGCGATATGGGCGCCATCCACGTCCGCGTCGGTCATGATGATGATCTTGTCATAGCGTAGATCGTCGAGGTTGAATTTCGTGCCCATGCCAACGCCAAGTGCTTCGCAAAGGTCGCTGATCTCGGCGTTGGTGGTGATCTTGCTCGAGGCCGCGCCGAGCACGTTCAGGATTTTACCCTTCAGCGGCAACAGCGCCTGCGTGTTCCGGTTGCGCGCGCCCTTGCCCGAGCCGCCCGCCGAGTCGCCCTCGACGATGAACAGCTCGGTGCCTTCGCGGGTCTTGCTGGTGCAATCGGTCAGCTTGCCGGGCAGGCGCAGTTTCTTGGTGGCGGATTTACGGGCGGTTTCTTTCTCCTGACGGCGGCGCATGCGTTCTTCGGCGCGCAGGACAAGGAAATCGAGGATCGCGCCAGCGGATTTGGTATCCGCCGCCAGCCAGTTGTCAAAGTGGTCGCGCACCGCGTTTTCTACCAGACGGGCGGCCTCGGTCGTGGCGAGACGGTCCTTGGTTTGGCCGACGAATTCCGGTTCGCGGATGAAACAAGACACCAGCGCGCAGCCCCCGGTGATCAGGTCGTCGCGGGTGATGTCTTTGGCTTTGCGGTTGTTGGCAAGCTCGCCATAGGCACGGATGCCCTTAAGAATCGCGGCCCAAAAGCCGCCTTCGTGGGTGCCGCCCTCGGGCGTGGGGACGGTGTTACAGTAGGACTGGATGAAACCGTCGCGGGCAGGGGTCCAGTTGATCGCCCATTCCACCTTGCCCGGCACGCCAAAGCGCTCTTGAAACTCGACCGTTCCGGCAAAGGGGTTTTCGGCATAGGTCGTGGCCTTGCCCAGCGTCTCGCGCAGATAGTCGGCGAGGCCTCCGGGGAAGTGGAAGGTCGCCTCCATCGGGGTGTCGCCGTCTTCGATCTCGGACTTCCATCGGATTTCGACGCCGGAGAAAAGGTAGGCTTTGGAACGGACCATCTTGAGCAGGCGAGACGGTTTGAAACGGTGCGCGCCAAAGATTTGCTCATCAGCGTGGAAGGTGACCGTGGTCCCGCGCCGATTGGGCGCTGCGCCGATCTTCTCCACCGGACCTTGCGGGATGCCGCGCGAAAAGCTTTGTTCGAACAATTCGCGGTTGCGCGCGACCTGCACCACCATGGAATCGCTCAGCGCGTTGACGACCGAGGCGCCAACCCCGTGCAAACCGCCCGAGGTCTGGTAGGCTTTGCCCGAGAATTTCCCGCCCGCGTGCAGCGTGCAGAGGATCACTTCAAGCGCGGATTTATCAGGAAACTTCGGGTGCGGGTCGATCGGGATGCCACGGCCATTGTCGCGGATGGTGACGGAGTAATCCGCGTTCAACTCCACCTCGATCCGGTTTGCATGGCCTGCCACCGCTTCATCCATCGAGTTGTCGAGTACTTCGGCCACAAGGTGGTGCAGCGCGCGCTCATCGGTGCCGCCGATATACATGCCGGGGCGCTTGCGGACGGGCTCCAGCCCCTCCAGCACTTCGATGGAGGAGGCGTCGTAATCTGTGGGTTCCTGGCCGGAAAGAAGGTCGGTCATGCGGGCCTGCTCTTTGTTATGGGTGGGGGCCATTTTGACAGGGCCGCGCGCCGGGGGCAATCGCGGGTTTGTCAGATGGGCCGGATTTGGGGCGGTCAGGTGGCTTTGGCGCGCAGCCGATCGGCAAGGGTCTCTTCGGCGATGCGCCGTTGGGCCACTTCGCGGATTAGGTCACCGGCTTCGACTGTTTCGTGGGCAATACGGACGCCGTTCAGATGCAGACAGACGATCATGGTTTTATAAGATGTGCGTTTGTTGGCATCATTGAACACATGGCCCGTCGCCACCGCCACACAATAGGCGGCTGCAAGATCGAAGATATCCTCGATCAGGCCATAGACCAGTCGGTTGTCGACCCGCGCCAAAGCGCCATCCAGTGACTTGTCGAGCGCGCGACCTGCAAGTTCGCCGGGGTTCAGCACGGCATCGTGAATCGCCTCTACAATGTCGGCGTTCAAAAGGACGTAGCTCATTTGTCTTTAAGATAGTCGAGCACAGGCTGGGTTTGCGCACGGGTGGCCGCAATACTTTCCATCACCTCGTCCATTGTCGCGACCCGCGGCTCTTCTTGAAGTGTCGCCTCTGCCGGTACGAAATAGCCTACGCAGCGCGAGTTCTTCATCACCGCCACGGGCTTACCGCCCGAGCGTTCAAGCACCTTATGCGGTTCACGCATTTCGGTCATGGTCGCGATGTGATTGGTGTGAATACGAGACATGTCGGGGCTCCTGAATGTATATTTAAATATACACTACACAGCACATTTTACAAGGGCCGCCGCGCGCACCAGTCCAACACTGCCTCGGCCACAGCCTGTGGCTTCTGGTGGTGAAGCCAATGGTCCGCGCCTTCAATCTCGACACGGGTGAGGTCTTGCACGAAGACCTCTAGCCCTTCGGTTGCTTCGGGCAGCAATGCGGTATCCTCGCGGCCCCAGACCAACAAATGCGGGCATTTAACGCGCAGGCGTTCTACCGGGAAATCAGGTAGATCGCGGATCGGCTTGCCGGGCGCTGCGACTTGCAGGGGGGAGGCGCGGTACCAGTTTATCATCGCCCTCAGCCGCCCCGGCCGCCCCCATTCCGCGCGGTAAGCCTCAAGCCGGTCGGCTGTCAGCCAACTGAGGTCCATATGGGCCGAAAACAACTTAAGCAGTTCTGCGAAATCGTCCTTGGCCAATCTGATCGCGCTGCCTTCGCTGCGCAGTGTGTTGATATATTGTGAGGCCTTGGATTGCGCGCCGCCTGCCGCCATGGCGCGCTGAAAGGGCACGGGATGCACGCCGTTGAGGATGATCAATCGAGCCACCACCTCGGGCCTGAACATCGCTAAAGCATAGCCGACTGAGGCGCCCCAATCATGGGCCAGAACGGTGACCGGCTTATCTTCGATCAACGCGGCCATATCGGCCATGAGGTGCGCCATGGCATAGGGCTCAATCCCTTCGGGCGTACTGCTTTGGCCATAGCCGCGTTGGTCGGGAGCGATACAGTGGAAATGCAGGGAAAGCAGCGCGGCCAGATCAGCCCACGCGCCGCCATATTCAGGAAAGCCATGTAACATCAGGAGCGGCGGCAGGCTCTCATCGCCCCAATGGCGAATGAAAATCTCTTGGCCGTTCACTTGGCGGGTTTCGGTCCGTGTCGGTTCCATCGCCAGCCCTCCTGCATCTAGCTTTGCCGTTAAGGGCCGCGGACGCAAGGAATTCATGTCAAAATCAGGGCAGTAACGCCCTGCAAGCCTATGACAGAGCAGAAAAACCATACTTTCCCTTTGCCCAGCCCCGGCGTAAGGCTTTTCCCATGACCAAAGTAATGACCAACCGCAATCACGTCCGAGCGATCCTGACGCTTGGCCTGCCGCTGATCGGCGGACATCTGGCACAGATGGCCATCGGGGTGACCGATACGGTCATGCTGGGCTGGTATTCGGTCGAGGCGCTGGCGGCGGTTGTTCTGGGCAGTACCTATTTCTTCGTGCTTTTCATCTTTGGCTCGGGCTTTGCCATGGCGGTGATGCCGCTGGTGGCCGCCTATGACGCTGAGGGTGATGAGATCGGCCTGCGCCGGGCAACGCGCATGGGGCTGTGGCTTTCGGTGGGTTTCGCGATGATCGCGCTGCCGGCGATGATCTGGTCGCCTGCGGTGTTGGACCTGCTGGGGCAGGGGCCTAACCTTGCTGACACGGCGGGCGATTACCTCAAAGTCGCGGGCTGGGGGATCGTGCCTGCGCTCTTGGTGATGGTGCTGAAATCCTACCTTGCCGCTTTGGAACGCACGCAGGTGGTGCTGTGGATCACCCTGCTGGCCGCCACAATCAACGCGATAGCAAATTATGCGCTGATCTTTGGCAACTGGGGCGCGCCCGAGCTTGGCGTGATGGGGGCGGCGGTGGCCTCGGTCACGACGCAGTTCGTCTCGCTGATTGGGGTGGTGATCTATGTGCTGATTGCCTTGCCGCAGCACCGCCTTTTCGTGCGGCTGTGGCGGGTGGATACGCAGATGCTGGTGCGGGTTTTCACGCTGGGCCTGCCGATTGGTTTGACGACGCTGAGCGAAGTCGGCCTGTTTGCGGCCTCGTCGTTGATGATGGGCTGGCTCGGGACGATTCCGTTGGCCGCACATGGGATTGCGATCCAGCTCGCCTCGCTGACCTTCATGGTGCATCTGGGGCTGAGCAATGTCGCGACCATTCGCGCCGGAAATGCCTATGGCCGTCGGGACGTGCAGCATATGGCGCGCGGTGCAGTGATCGCAACGGGGCTGTCGCTGGTCTTTGCGTTGGTGACGATGGTCGGCTTTGTCGGCTGGCCAGAGCCGCTTATCTCGGTCTTCATGCAAGAGGATGAGCCCGCTCGGTTGGAGATCCTCACCATCGGCACTGGGCTGTTGGTGATGGCGGCGCTGTTCCAGTTGGTCGACGGTGCGCAGGTGGTCGCACTTGGACTTTTGCGCGGGGTGCAGGATACCAAAGTTCCGATGGTCATGGCCGCGATCAGCTATTGGCTGGTCGGTATGCCCTGTTCCTATCTGCTCGGCTTCACGCTGGGGTTTGGGGGCATGGGTATCTGGGCCGGTCTGGTGGCCGGGCTGGGGGTGGCTGGGCTCTTGCTCAACGCGCGTTTCTGGGGCGTTACAATCAAGAAGCTCGCAGCCTGATCCGCCACCGTCTTTCGTTTAACCCCGGTCCATCCGGTCCGCTTTTTTGCGCACCAAGGTGCTGCGCAGGTCGTGCATGGCCAGCAGCAGATCATCCGTAACCGCATCAAGCTCGGCGTCCGTGGCGCGCGATTGCGCCCATTGCGTGGTGAGGTTCAGGTGATCCACCGCGCGGCGGATGTCGTCAATCTCCCGCGCGGCGAGGGTGTCGCGGCGCGCCTCTGCCCAGCGGGCGATCTCGGCCTCATCGGCTTCGGTCAGACGGTGCAGCCCGTGCGGCTTTACCTCGCCACTGCGCAGGTTGACCACGGCGATCTGCTCCATCTCGATCCGGCGTTGGCGGTTCTCGGAATCGAGCCGAAACACCGCCGCGCCGTTCTCGCGAACCCTGAAGTAATAGTCGGGAAGATCGCCTGCCATGGTTCGCCCTTACGTCAGCCCGGCACAGAAGGTTTGGATGCGGGTGCATGCCTCTTTCAACGCCGCGTCAGACGTAGCGTAGCTGACCCGGAAATTCGGCGAAAGACCGAAGGCCGCGCCAAAGACGACCGCAACGCCGGTTTCGTCCAGCAGGGCGGTGGCGAAAGTCTCATCATCTGTGATCTTGGTGCCCGCCGCCGACGTCTTGCCGATCAGCCCCGAGATGGAGGGGTAGACGTAGAACGCGCCCTCGGGCGTGGGGCAGGTCACGCCGGGAATGGCGCTGAGCATCTCGACCACCAGATTGCGGCGGCGCACGAACATCGCGTTGTTCTCGGCAATGTAATCCTGCGTGCCGTTCAGCGCCTCAACGGCGGCCCATTGGCTGATGGTGCAGGGGTTGGAGGTGCTCTGCGACTGGATCTTGCGCATCGCGCCGATCAGCTTTTCCGGGCCTGCGGCATAGCCGATGCGCCAACCGGTCATAGCATAGGCTTTGGAGACGCCGTTGACCGTCAGCGTGCGGTCATAGAGCGCGGGTTCCACCTGTGCGGGGGTGCAGAACTCAAACCCGTCATAGGCGAGGTGTTCATACATGTCGTCGGTCATCACCCAGACATGCGGATGGCGCATAAGCACGTCCGTCAGTGCTTTCAACTCGTCCCGGCTGTAGCCCGCGCCAGTGGGGTTCGAGGGTGAGTTAAAGATAAACCATTTGGTTTTCGGCGTGATCGCCTCTTCCAGCGCCTCGGGGGTGAGCTTGAAGTTGTTTTCCAAGGTCGCAGGCGCGATCACCGGGGTGCCGCCTGCAAGCAGCACCATATCGGGGTAGCTGACCCAATAGGGCGCGGGGATCACGACTTCTTCACCGGGATTCATCGTCGCCATCAGCGCGTTGTAAAGAATCTGTTTGCCGCCCGTGCCGACGCTGATCTGCGAAGGCGTATAGTCCAGCCCGTTATCGCGCTTGAATTTCGCGCAGATCGCCTGTTTCAACTCGAGAATACCGTCGACGGCTGTGTATTTCGTCTTGCCCGCACTGATTGCGGCCACGGCGGCGTCCTTGATGTTCTGTGGCGTGTCAAAATCCGGCTCGCCCGCGCCAAGTGCGATAATGTCGCGCCCCGCGGCCTTGAGTTCAGCGGCCTGGGTGGTGACGGCGACAGTGGGCGACGGTTTGACCCGATCAAGGGTCGCGGACAGCAGTTCCATTTTAGCCTCGGGTTGCTTATGAATATCCCCACGTTCATAGGGGGCGTCCCCGCACCCGGCAAGGGTGTCTGGCAGGAGATGAAGCATGACCGACGAGATTGACTGGTACGGCCCTGAGGCCGCCACCTTTGGCGACCGGGTCGCGGCGGCCCGCGAACAGACTGGCATGACGCAGGCTATGCTGGCCAAACGGCTGGGCGTGCGTCTGGCCACTTTGCGGGGCTGGGAAGAAGACCTGTCTGAGCCACGCGCGAACCGGCTCTCGATGCTGGCGGGGCTTTTGAATGTCTCAATGATGTGGTTGATCAACGGCGAAGGCGAGGGCGTCGATGCCCCCGACGCAGGTGAAACCGCGCGCCGCGTTGATCTCGAAGAGGTGCTGGCCGATATGCGCGCCTTGCGCACCGACCTGCTGAAAAAAGCCGAGACTGTCGGCAAATTGGAAAAGCGCATTCGGCGCCTTATGACGGAGCCCGCAGATGCCTGAAGTTCATGAACACCGGTTGAAACGCCTGCAAATGCGCTCCATGCGCCGGGGCATCAAGGAAATGGATCTGATCCTATCGGCCTATGCCGAAGCGCGGCTGCCGCAGATGGATGACGCGGGTCTGACACTTTATGATCAGATGCTGAATGAGAATGACCACGATCTTTATCTTTGGGTCAGCGGTCAGACCGAGGCGCCCGAAAAATACAGCGTATTGGTCACAGATATTCGCGGGCAATTGGCCGAGGCGCACGGATAGCCCAAGCAATTGCTTCGGGTTTAACGAAATATTCCGATTTTTCAGCGAGTTTCCGGTGCAAACAGCTTGAACCGGAGATTTCGCATGAGCATTCAAGACCCCGCCACGCAGCCGATGGCATTAAAAGGTTTCATGGTCAGCTACCTTGAATCCCTGTCTTTGGTAGAGCGGTTGCACCGCCTGCTGCTGGACGTGATCAAAGACGAGTTTGAGCGCGTCGGCGTGTTGGAGATCAACGCCGTACAGGCGCTTTTGCTGTTCAACATCGGTGACAATGAGGTCACGGCGGGCGAATTGAAAAGCCGTGGTTACTATCAAGGCAGCAACGTCAGCTATAATCTCAAGAAGCTGGTCGAGATGGGGTTTATGCACCACCAACGCTGCGAGATTGACCGCCGTTCGGTCCGCGTGCGGCTCACCGAACGGGGGCGCTATATCCGTGATGTAGTGGCTGAGCTTTTCTCCCGCCATGCCGATGGGATGGAAAGCAAAGGTGTGCTGGGGGACGCGGGGATTGAGGATATTACCCGCTCTCTCAAACGGATGGAGCGTTATTGGACCGACCAGATCCGCTATATCTACTGATCCACGCGGGCAGGGGGCGTGAGTTGGGAAAATACCATCCCGTCCAGCTCGCGCAGTAGTTTCTCAGCCATGGTGCGGGCGTAGTCCTCAAACCCTAGCGAAGTTTGAACAAATGCCTCGGGGCCAAGCATCACCTCGGCCCGGTAGTAAGACGCAAGCGCGCCGATCTCGGCCTGTCGGCTATCGCCAGAGGCGGAATTATCTGCGCCGATCACCAGACCATTGATGGTCAGCCCAAGCGGGCCAAAGGAGAGCGCTGCTAAACCGTCACGCACATCCCGGGGGCGGGGACCGAAGTTGGAGATGCCGTCGCCAGAGATGTCGAGAGTGTGTTTCTGGCACCCGGGTCGCTCTGCAAGCAGTCGCGCGCCAAGTTCCATGGCCGCGCCAAGGGCTGTACCGGGCGATGCGTCTCGCCGTTGAGTGGCGCGCAGGCGGGCGATGGCCGCGTCGAGCGCTGCGGTGTCGTTCAGCGTTGTCCAAGGCAGAATCACAGACTGATCGCCAGACCCGCTCCATTCGAAAACCAGCAGATCAACGTGATGCCCCGGCAGCATGAGCAGTGCCTGCCGCACCCGGGGATCGTTCAGCGCATCGGCCAAGCCGCCGATTTGTAACCGATACTCCCGCGCATCGACAGAGCCGGACACATCTAGCCCCAAGGCGAGCGCCTGCCGACAGGCGGCTTCGGCCCATTGGGTGGTGCTGAGGGTCAGGACAAAGGCAAGGGCGCAGCGGATCATCCCTTCGGTCTTTCAGGCTGTGTTTTAGCGCCGAGCGCAGGCGGCGAGACCTCCCGGATCAGTTTGACCCGCATGGCGCGCTCAAAATCGGCAAAGCCCGAGGCGATGACCATAAAAGCGCCCGGTCCGTGCAGCACTTGAGATTTATAGAAGGCGATGAGGCCCAGTTCGCCTTCGAAATCGGCGGCGTTCACGATTAACCCGTTTACGGTAATCTCTGAGAATTGGGCCGCACGATAGGCCGTTTGTGGCCCAAAACCTTCGTTGTTTTGCCCATCGCCGGCCATGTCGATCACCCTGGCATCGCAGGCCGGCGCGCCGTCAAAAAGCGTCGCTCCAAAGCGCAGGGCGTGACCCATCGCGGTGGGTTGGCTGCTTTCGCTACGTTGGCTCGACCCAATAACGTCAGCGGCGCGGGCGAGTGCAGCGGGGTGGTCGATCACCGTCCAATCCAGCACAATCTGCTGATGCGCCTCGCCCGACCATTCATAGGCGGCAATCGTCACCGGCGCGTCACTGGCAAAAAAAGCCCGCGCAACCGATGGCGCCCGTAGCGCAGCGGCCAGCCCACCACGTTGCAAACGGTCCTCCTCGGGGTCAACCGATGAGGACACATCCAGCGCCAGCAGTAGCGCAAGACGGCAGGGCGCCGCCTGCGCAGCCATGGGCGCAAGCATCAGCGCCAGCGCGGCACTGATGCAAATCCTTACCAATGGCCGATGTTCTCCATACTGGCCCAAGGCTCCTGTGCGGGAAGGGCGTCGCCCTCTTGCAGCAGCTCGACCGAGATATTGTCGGGCGAGCGGACAAAGGCCATACGCCCGTCACGCGGTGGCCGGTTGATGGTCACCCCATTATCCTGCAACATCTGGCAGGTCTCATAGATATTCTCGACCGTATAGGCGAGATGGCCGAAGTGGCGGCTGTCGCTTGGCAACGCATCGTCGCCGTCCCAGTTGTAGGTCAGTTCAACATCCGCATGGCCATCGGCCTGATCCGGTGGGCAGAGAAAGACCAGCGTGAAGCGGCCACCCTCATTGTCGATGCGCCGCCGCTCAATAAGGCCCAGAAGTTTGTAAAATGCGATAGAGGCGTCGAGGTCTTTCACGCGCACCATTGTGTGCAGGTATTTGATGGGCATCGGTTTTCCTTTGGTCTGTTGCGGTCCGTCAGAACATGGATTGAAACCCCATATTCAGACCGAAATTCTCTGTCTCAAAGCGGGTGATGTTGGAATTTGTCTTCCGCGCTTCAAAGGTAAGTTTAGGGGCGAAACCGTAGGTGTCAAAGTCGGTAAACACCAGCGAGGTTGAAACCACCGCCCCAAGATCGGCGCGCGGGTCTGGGCCGTAAAGCGGATCGTCATACTGTTTGGCCTGCGCGTTCAGTGCGATCTGTGCCGTGGCCCCTAGCACCGGTTTGGCGAAAGTGTACTGCACCCCCGCTGACAGGGTCGTGTGCGTCAACGCGCGGCTGTCGGTATCGGTCCGCCCGACCTCGGCGTTCCATGATAACCGGCCGCCGCTGGCCGTCGGACGCGCCCAATAGCTGCCCAGCGTCGCCGTCACACCCGAGCGTAGATCGCTGTCTTTGCGGTGCGAATAGCCAAGCCCGGCGTTCCACGAAAACAGGTGTTGCTCGGGCCGGGCGTATGTTTGCCGCCAATCGACCTTAACCTCATCGGCCAGCGGGTCATTTGCAGACCACAGGCGGCCAAAGCTCAGCGACAGAGTCTGGCGCGGGGCCTCTGGCCCTGTCGTAAAGTCGCGGCCAAACTGCGCCTGCACCCGACGAAAGGCAAAGTCCGGGGCGCTAACACCTGAGGGCACATCGCTGTCGGTGAAAACGGTGTGGCTTTCGGTCCAATTTAGCGCCACGAAATTACGCTCGGTTGAGCTGATGCCAAAATTGTAGCGCAGCGCGGTATTTTGGCGCAATACAACGCCCGAGATCGGCACCGCGGTGGGGTTGGTAAAGATCAGCCCGCCCAAGACAAAAGTGTTGTCGCTGGGCGCACCATTGACGTTGTCGCTGGGATCAAAGCTGAAGGACAGGTTCACCGACCATGGGTTTGTCGTGCTGACATAGCGATAGTCGCGGATGGCGCGGGCGCGGGTACGCGCGTCAGGGGCCACATGCGCCGCGCGGCGCAACCAGAATTGCGCCCGTGTTTTCGCCCCATCTGAAGACAGTGCCTGCGCCATGGCCATCGCCGCGCCATAGCGCTCAACCGGTCGGTCGGCGGTCTGCCAGCCCTGACGTGCGGCTTGGCGGGCACGGGTGTTGTCGCCCATCGTGCGCCGGGCGTAGGCATTTAGGATTAGGCTGGTGCTGTCTTTGGGGTCGCGCAGCACCAGCACATCGGTGATCTGTGCTGCAGCCTGCGCATGACCACGCGAAAGCAGCCGCGCGGCAGTCAGCCGCGCGGCCTCTGGTTCAAGCGTGGATTGCGCTGCGCCATGGCCCCCGACTGTCAGGCTCAGCGCAGCGGCGAGGGCCAGCTTTTGCATCATTGTGTGGCGATGAAACCGCCAACTTCCCGTGTTTCAGACCCTTCAACAAAGACGATACCTGCGATCTCGCTCCCGTTCGGTCCGGCGAAGACGCCCTGCCAATTGCCGCTTGCGCCTGTTGTCGTTCCGGTGCCGTCAATCTCGGTAGCGGTTGCCGACCCAATGTTGCTGTTGTCAAAATCAATGGTCGTATCGGTCAGCGAAATGAACCCGTCCAGCGCCCCGATGCGCTGACCGTTAACGTTATAGACCTCACGGTTGCCGATCGAACCACCCGCAGCGCCAACGACATCGAAATCATTAAAATCGACCCGCAGGTTCGCATCTCCCGTAACGAAGGTCACGCCATCGTTCGTCCCATCACGTGTCGTGCGGACGGCGGCATATTCACCATTGTAGGAATAGATGCCCGACGAAGGCAGGTTTGGCCGATTGCCAAGGCGTTGTGCACCCGCACCGCCGTAGCCAAATTCGATATAGCCGTTGGTCCCGGCAGCGGCGACCTGCGATGCACCAGAGTCAGAACGGCGGAAGACCGCAAAGTACTGGACTTCATTGGTGCCCGCCTTTGGAGCGCTCTCATAGGCGTCAAAATTATTCGAGAAATTTTCCTGAGCAATCCGCTCATAAGCGTTATCGGGGTCATCAAAGGGGATGTTGTTGAGCGTTAATGTATCGGTCGTGGGATCGTAGGTGATGTTGTTCAGCGTCATAGTGTCGTTGCTCTCAGCAAAATAAACACTGTCGCTGCCCGCTTCGGTGTCGCCACCGCCTTCGCCGCCGAAAGGAGGCGTTCCACCACAAGCCGAAAGCCCCAAGCCGAGCGCAAGGCCCATCCAAATCCGTGTCATATTGCGCTGCCTCAATTTCTGCGTCTGCTTGTTTTGCCAAACTGTCCCAAAGCGGCACCTATTCTGTCAACGTGCTTGCGCCGTGTCGGGCAACTTGGGGCCGGAGTGAAGCTGAAAAGCAATAGCGCGCCGCTTGAGGAACACGCCCCGTGCGGCTATGCAGAAGAAAATGCCAAAATGACGAGGGTCGCCGCGTGAAACAATACCATGATGCCCTGCGCGAAGTGCTGGACCAGGGGGTGACCTCGACCGACCGTACCGGGACGGGCACGATCTCTCATTTCGGGATGCAGCAGCGCTACCGGATGGCCGATGGCTTCCCATTGGTTACGACTAAAAAGCTGCATCTGAAATCCATCGTGCATGAGCTTTTGTGGTTCCTCGCAGGTGATACCAATATCGCCTATCTCAGGCAAAACGGTGTCTCCATTTGGAACGAATGGGCGGATGAGGATGGCGATCTTGGCCCGGTCTATGGTCACCAATGGCGGCGCTTCCCCATGGTGGGCGAACCCATGCCCCAGCCTGACGGCACGGTGCTGCACCGCGCGGGCCAAGTTGATCAAATCGCCAAATTGGTAGACGCGATCCGTGCCACCCCCGACAGCCGCCGCCTGATCGTTTCAGCTTGGAACCCTGGGGAGGTTGATCAGATGGCGTTGCCGCCTTGCCACACCCTGTGGCAAGTACGCATCGCAGGCGGCAAGCTGCATCTGCAGCTTTACCAACGCTCGGCTGATATGTTTCTGGGTGTGCCGTTCAACATCGCCTCTTACGCGCTGTTGTTGGAAATGCTGGCCCACGTTACCGGCTACGCGCCCGGTGATTTCGTGCATTCTATGGGCGACGCGCATATCTATTCTAACCACGTAGAGCAGGTGCAGACCCAGCTTGCACGAACACCCAAAGCGCTGCCGAAGCTGCGGATTAACCGCAAGGTCAGCTCAATCTTTGATTTCCGCTATGAGGATTTCACTTTCGACGGCTATGACCCAAACCCTGCGATCAAAGCGCCGGTGGCTGTCTGATGCTCAGCCTGATCGTCGCCCGCGCCCGCAACGGTGCCATTGGTAAAGATGGCGATATCCCATGGTCCTTGCCCGAAGACCTAAAGTTTTTTCAGCGTGAAACCACCGGCGGGGCGATCATCATGGGCCGCCGCACATGGGAAAGCCTGCCGTTCAAGCCGCTGAAAAATAGACTGAATTGCGTGGTTTCCAGCGCTGATATTGATGGGGTCCATGTAGCGCGCGACCCGCAAGCGGCCTTGGGTTATTGCGCGGCAGAGGGGTATCGCCGTGTCTATGGCATCGGGGGGGAGGGGATCTATCGCGCGCTTTTGCCTTTGGCAGATCGGCTTTTGGTCACTGAAGTTGATGTGGAAATCGACGGCGCTGACGCGTTCTTTCCGGATTTCGATCCCAATGAATGGATTGAACTGGGGAACCTATGCCTACGCCCTGAAGGCCCACGCGCCATCGCGCGCGAATGGCTGCGCCGCAGCTGACACACCATTGACATACGCCGTGCGGCGGGCATGACTGCGGATCATGTTTGATCTCTCTGCGCCCCCCGAGGGTTTTGTCGAAAATCCCTTTCCGCACTATGACCGTTTGCTGCGTGAGGCCCCAGTGCTGCCGCAGCCCGATGGGTCTGTGCTGATCTGCCGCCATGCGGATCTGAATGCGATCTACCGCGACACAACGCTTTATATATCCGACAAAAAGCTGGCCTTCGCCCCCAGGTTTGGCCCCGGCAGCGCGCTGTTTGAGCATCACACCACTAGCCTTGTCTTTAACGACCCGCCACTGCACACCCGCGTGCGGCGGATCATGACCTCGGCCTTGACGCCCAAAGCATTGGCGCGGATGGAGCCGGGACTGATCGCTACCGTGGATCACCTGCTGGAAGAGCTTGGCCCCACGCCGGACCTGATCGACGACTATGCCAGCTGCATCCCAGTGCAGATCATCGGCAATCTGCTCGACGTGCCGATGGAGGAACGCGGCCCCCTGCGCGACTGGTCGCTTGCGATCCTCGGGGCGTTAGAGCCAACGCTAAGTTCTGCGGAACTCGATGCTGGTCACACAGCGGTCCGCGAGTTCAAAGCCTACCTTCAAGACCTCGTGGCGCGACGCCGGGCCTCACCGGGGGACCCCGAGACCGATGTGTTGACCCGGCTGATTGCTGGCGATGAGGGTGGGCAACTGACTGAGATCGAGTTAATCCAGAACTGCATATTCATCCTCAACGCAGGCCATGAGACGACGACCAACCTTATCGGCAGCGCGTTGGCATTACTTCATGACCACCCGGACCAAAAGGCACGGCTGCTGGCCGAACCTGCGCTGATCGGTCCCTGCATCGAAGAAGTGCTGCGCTTTCGTTCACCGAACCAGTTTGGCAACCGTGAAACCACGTCCCCGGTGAGTTTGGGGGGCGTGGAGATAGCCGCAGGCAGCAACCTGCATCTTTGCATCGGTGCCGCGAACCGTGATCCAGAAGTCTTTGATCATCCGACTGAATTTGACATCGCGCGCAAACCCAACAGGCATCTTGCTTTTGCCGGTGGTCCACATGTTTGCGTAGGCCTTACCTTGGCGCGGATGGAAGGCAAGATTGCCTTGGAACGCTTCCTGAACCGATACCCGACCTATGAAATTGGCGACGGGCGCAAGGGCGGGGGACGGATACGTTTTCATGGGTATGCCGCACTTCCCGCTCGTTTGCGCTGAGCAAAGTACCCGATAAAAGACTGGACTTGGTGAAACTGCCTCGGCAATCATTGCTGTATTGAACATAAGTACAGTAATTTGCGAGGATTATCATGCGTCTAACTACAGCACTTGCAGCAGCCGTAGGGCTCTTTTCTGCGACTTTAGCCGGTGAGGTTTCTGCCGAACCCAAGGTTTACGCCTATCCCAGCAGCGCCAATTTCTGCCCCGCCGGGTTGCAGCCCATTACCATATCTGGCGTCATTTGCTGCGGCACCCCAAACCAAACCATGACCTACGCCGAGGTCCAAGCCCATCCCGTCGTGCGCCGACAGCACGCCGTCCGCCGACAGCACGTCGTTAAGGCGCGTCATTCAACACCGCGCCGCTCGGCTCGGGTGCCCTGCCCAGTCGGGGCGAAGGGGTGTTCGTACGACTGACTTTGCAAGCAACGCCCGGCGCGGGACGCCGGGTGTTATTTTGCGATGTTTTGGTTAGAGCAGGGCAAGCTCGGTGGCCATTTGGCGACCCTCGCGCCCGTCGGTCAGCTCATAGCTGACTTTTTGGTCGTCCGCCAAGCCGGTCAAGCCTGAGCGTTCTACCGTTGAGATGTGAACGAATACATCGTTACCGCCACTTTCGGGGGCGATGAACCCCGTAACTTTTGGTCGTGTTAAATCATTTCACGGTGCCAGTTGGCATAATCTCCGCGCCTCCTTTGTCTTTGACGTATCTGCGCAAGGCAGGATGGCGAAAGCGATTGAATTGCGACCCGCCATAAGAGAAAGATCGCGCGAACTTGGGGGAAATCAAGCAGTCCGGGGCGATACCTGCGGATGGCCCAGAAATTGCGGAACTGAAGGAGTTGGATGTGTTAATTTATGGCCTGAAAAACTGTGACACCTGCCGCAAAGCCAATAAAGCGCTGCCACAAGCGCAGCTGATTGACGTGCGCGAAGAGGGTGTGCCGGAGGCCGTCTTGACACAGGCCTACGAGCGTTTCGGTACGGCCCTGCTGAATACGCGCTCGACAACTTGGCGCGGGCTGGACGATGAGGCGCGTGCAGAAGAACCCCTTGCATTGATCAAAGCCTACCCCGCGCTGATGAAACGGCCACTGATCGCAGGCGGAGATGCGCTTTTTTTAGGTTGGAACAATGATATAGAGGGTGAAGTTAAGGCAATGCTTTAACTTCGTGGCGCTAAGAGCCGATCCAGAGACAGCGGGCCCGCGCCCTTTAGAATGAGAACCGAGAGCAAGAAGACCCAAAGTGCCCGTTGATCTAGAATTTGGCCGTCGGAAAACCTGTCGAACCAAGCGCCGAGCGCGTCCCATTGGCCATGACCATAGAGGTCCGTCAATGATTGAACGGCGATAAAACCGATCATCCCAAACGCGGCCAGCCGGGTGAGCAGACCAAGAACAATCAACAGAGGTAGTATGAACTCCGCCAATGTCCCTGCCACAACGACCGCCCAGTGAAACAGCCCAAACGCATCGCTGTTATAGCCCACTGCTTCAAAGGCGCGGGGGAAAATCTGCGCATAGGCGCCGGTGGGAGGGCTGAAAATGCCCAACGGGCCATCCCCGAGCTTTGTCAAACCAGCATTCAGGAAATAGACCAACAGCACCGCGGCAAATAGGAGGCGGGCAAGGCTGGGGAGCAGCCAATCAGCAGCTTCCAGACGGGCGGTGGCAGTGCGGTAAAGGCTTAAGTGCGGGGTCATTCGCTGCCCTCCGGTGAGATTGCAGAGAATATGCCATGGCTCAGAGCGAGGGCCAGAGCGGCGCCTAAGTCAAAATCACTCCGTGCGGCAAGCGCGGCATCATGTGCGGGGCCAAACGACATACCTTCGGCGAGATGAGACAGCCATATGGCCCCTCCGGACGGGAGCAGATAGGGCGCGGGGTCATACGCAGGGCGGGTGATGACCACGTCTTGCGCAGCGCTACGCGGCTTTGGTGCGCCATCGGTAAAATTGTAGCGCCAAATGTCGAAAAGGGGCCAATCCGACCGCAGAATGCGGGTCGCGGGCGCGATGTTGAACTGCGCTGCCATAAGTGCTTCTGGGGTGAGGTGCTGCAGGTCCTGCGGATCAAGCGGGGGCGCGTCGGCAGCGTGGTAGCTTGACCGCAGTGCAAGATCGAGCCTTGCGGCATCGGCGAGGTAGCCGATTTTGGCCAGGGGCGCGAAACCTGCCAGAAATGCAGGGAATTCAGCACCGTAGTGCATCATCATCGGTGATCTGGGCGGATGAGCCCGGACGTAAAGCGGGGCCAGTTCGGCAAAGTTGCGGGCGCCGATCAACTTGCGGACAAGCGGAAAGGCCACTTCCAACGCTGCGATCAGGGAATGGGTAACGTTGTTGCGATAGACGCCATAACGCGCACCTGCGGGCCGCCCTTCGCCATCGCTTAGGTCTTGGGGCACGGGGCGTGACGGATCAAGCAGTGCCGCGCGAAAGCTTGTTTGGTCGGTCACGCCAACACCTGAGCGGCATGCTCAGCCTCGGCCCGCAGAACAGGCCATTGAGGCACATCATTGTCCCACTCGACCAGTACCGGCTTTGGTCCGGTCTGGGCCAGTGTGTAAGCAAGCAATTCCCAGACTGGACCAACAACCGCTTTGCCGTGGCTGTCGATCAGCAGAGGTGCACCGTGATCGTCGGTATCCTTGTCGTGCCCGCCGACATGGATCTCACCAATATGGTCGGTAGGGAAGGCATCTATGTAGTCCTGCGGTGATAGGCCAAGATTGGTCGCTGATATGAAGACATTGTTGACATCCAGCAAGAGCCCACAGGAGGTTCGCCGGGTAAGCTCGGTCAAAAAGTCAGTTTCAGACAAGTCGGATTCCGCAAAGGCGAGATAACTGGAGGGGTTTTCCAGCAGCATTTGCCGTCCAAGAACATCTTGGACTTGGTTAATGTGGGCCGTGACGCGCGCAAGCGTACCCTCAGTATAGGGTAGTGGCAGGAGATCGTTTAAATACTCCATCCCGTGCGTCGACCAAGCCAGATGTTCGGAGAATGAGGCCGGTTGCGTACGATCGCAGAGGGTTTTGACACGCGCGAGGTGGTCCGTATCTAAGGGACCCTCACCGCCGATCGATAACCCAACACCATGAACCGACAGGGCGAATTTCTCTTGCAGCGCGCGGAGCTGCGCGTGGGGGCGGCCGCCCTCACCCATGTAATTCTCGGCATGGACTTCGATCCATCGGACAGGGCCAGGATCGGTCATTAAGCCGTCGAAATGACTAGATTTAAATCCAACGCCGGGGGCATTGGGCAGTGTTGAGAGTGGGGGGGTATCATCACGCATATCGGCCTCCGACGTGTTGCGGGGCGGGGTTCCGGGCAGGGGTGCCGCCCGGAACGCTATAGATTAAGCGGGCATGTCGCGTTCAAGCGCTTCCAGCGAGCCGTTACGCTCTGTCCCGTCTGCCATGGCGGGCAGTTCCATTTCAGCGCAGGTGCCTTCGTCAACGAGAGACCATGCGTTGCCCTGATAATCGGTCACAGAGGTGCCTGCGCAGGTTGTACCAGGGCCAGCGGCGCAATCGTTCTCACCGGCCAGCGAAACGCCAAAGCATTTCTCTTGCGAAGCAGCCTGAACGGTGGTGGCGTGGCTGCTGAGTGCGGCGGCGACGGCCCCTGCGATGGCTGCGGTTTTAAGTGTGTTGGACATTATATTTCTTCCCTTCCTGATGGTTTAGATGGGCTTACTAAAGCAGCCTATCGCATCACAAGCTACTCACGAGCGAGTGTGTCACAGTCCCGTCAGAAATAACGCGGAAAAACAGCGAATATTGCAACCTTCCTGCGCAGGAGGGGGCCAATTGTTACAAAAACGCTCCGGCGAGCGTGGGGCAGGTGATGCCCAACGCCGCCGAAGCGCAGTTTTGTTACAACCCGTCAGCGCAGGTCGGGTGGGGTTGCGTCCTGCGCCAATTCAGCGGTGAGCGTGTCGAGCGGCTGCACCGAAGTCTGCTTCTGACCCAGACGGCGGACAGAGACGGTCCGCTCTTCGACCTCACGCGCACCGACGGCGAGGATCACAGGCACCTTGCCGACCGAATGCTCGCGCACCTTATAGTTGATCTTTTCATTGCGCATGTCGGCCTCAGCACGCACGCCGGCGGCTTTGAGGGTCTCGACGACCTCGGCCACATAGTCATCCGCCTCGGAGGTGATGGAGGCCACGACAACCTGACGCGGGGCGAGCCAGAAGGGCAGCTTGCCCGCGTGTTCCTCGATCAGGATGCCGATGAAACGCTCGAAAGAACCGAGGGTCGCACGATGCAGCATCACGGGGCGGTGTTTGCCGCCATCTGCGCCAATATAGGTCGCGTCCAGCCGTTCGGGCAGCACGAAGTCCACCTGATGGGTGCCGCACTGCCAGTCGCGGCCAATGGCGTCGGTTAGGACGAATTCGAGCTTCGGGCCATAGAATGCACCTTCGCCGGGGTTCAACTCAGGCTCGATCCCTGCGGCGCGGGTGGCTGACAGCAGCGCAGCTTCGGCCTTGTCCCATACCTCATCCGACCCGGACCGCTTTTCAGGGCGGTCGGAGAATTTCACTTTGAAGTTCTCAAAGCCGAGGTCGCGGTAAATCTCGCTCAGGAACGCGATGAACTTGGCGGTTTCGGCTTCAATCTGGTCTTCAGCGCAGAAGATATGGCCGTCATCTTGGGTGAAACCACGCACCCGCATGATGCCATGCAGCGCACCCGAAGGCTCATAGCGGTTACAGGAGCCAAACTCAGCCATGCGTAAGGGCAGGTCGCGGTAGGACTTCAGACCTTGATTAAAAATCTGAACATGGCAGGGGCAGTTCATCGGTTTGAGCGCGTTAACCGCTTTTTCACGGGCATGCTCTTCGTCGACCTCAACGATGAACATATGGTCTTGATACTTTTCCCAGTGGCCGGAAGCTTCCCAGAGTTTGCGGTCGACGACCTGCGGGGTGTTCACCTCAACATAGCCGCCCTTGCGCTGCTGTCGGCGCATATAGTCCTGCAATTGGGTGTAGATCGACCAGCCGTTGGGGTGCCAGAAGATTTGGCCGGGGGCCTCTTCTTGCATGTGGAAAAGGTCCATCTCGCGGCCCAGTTTGCGGTGGTCGCGCTTGGCGGCTTCTTCGAGCATGTTGAGATGCGCGCGCAGCTTTTCCTTGCCGGTGAAGGCCACGCCGTAGATCCGTTGCAGCATGGCACGGTCGCTGTCGCCGCGCCAATAGGCACCCGCGATGGACATCAGTTTGAACGCATCGCCCGGCACCTGGCCGGTGTGTTGCAGGTGCGGGCCACGGCACAGATCTTGCCAATCGCCGTGCCAATACATGCGCAGCGGCTCGTCGCCGGGGATCGCGTTGATTAGCTCGACCTTATAGGGCTCGTTCAAGTCTTCGTAATGCTTGATCGCGCGCGCGCGGTCCCAGACCTCGGTGCGGACGGCATCGCGTTTGTTGATGATCTCTTTCATCTTCTTTTCGATCGCGCCGAGGTCTTCGGGGGTGAAGGGCTCTTTGCGGTCAAAGTCGTAATACCAGCCGTCTTTGATCACCGGGCCGATGGTGACCTTGGTGTCGGGCCAGATTTCCTGCACGGCGCGGGCCATGATGTGCGCGAGGTCGTGGCGCACTAGCTCATTGGCCTGCACTTCGTCAGCCATGGTGTGGATCGCGATGTCGGCATCTGCTTCAATCGGCCAAGCCAGATCGAAATGCGCGCCGTTGACGGTGGCGCTGATGGCCTTTTTGCCCAGCGATTTTGAGATGTCGGCAGCCACTTCGCCAGCGGTGATACCGGCGTCATATTGGCGGCTATTGCCATCGGGAAGGGTGAGGGAGATTTGGGCCATCTTGGGCGCTCCTCGTCGGTTTGGCGCCTACGAGACGCCCGGTTGCGGGTTATGTGTTGCGCCTATGTGGCGGGGCGGGGGCGCCTTGTCAATGCAAGTAGAGCTTGTGTGGGGAAGTTGCGCCATGCAGGCGGTGCGCTATGTCAGGCGGGACACAACGAGGAACGGCCAGATGCAAGACGACACCGCGCAGCGCGCTTTCGAGACGATTTCGGGGGCGGATGACCCTGCGCCGGGGTTGGACGAGAATGCGCAGCGGGCCGAGGCGCGCAATGGGCTGCGCCATATAGTGTCGCTGTCGATGACCAAGGTGGCCGATGGATTGATTGACCCCAAACTGGTGTTGGCATGGCTGTTGAGCGCGCTTGGTGCGCCTGCGGTTTTTGCGGGTGCCTTGGTGCCGATCCGGGAGGCCGGGTCGCTCTTGCCGCAGATCGCGCTGGCGGGCGTGGTGCAACGTACGGCACGGCGCAAATGGGCGTGGGTCTGGGGATCGGTCGGGCAGGGGGTAGCTGCGGCGCTGATCGCCTTGGCCGCGCTGAGCCTTGAGGGGGCCACGGCGGGCTATGCCATCTGCGCCGCACTTGCGCTGCTCGCCGTTTGCCGCGCTGCCTGTTCGGTGTCGTTCAAAGAAATTTTGGGCAAGACAGTGGGCAAAACCCGGCGCGGGTCCGTGACGGGGCTGGCGGGGTCGGTATCCTCGGTCGGGGTGGTGATCTTTGCCGGATTGCTGATGTCGGGGCTGTTTCAGAGCAGGGGCGTCGTTGTGGCGGCGATTGCGCTGGCGGCAGGGCTTTGGATTGTGGCGGCGCTTTTGTTCTCAACGATCGAAGAAACGCCGAGCGAGACCGAAAATAGCAATGGCGTCGATTTCAAACTGCTGCGCGGCAACCGCGACCTGTGGTTGTTCATTCTGGTGCGCGGGCTTTTGGTCTCCACCGCCCTCGCGCCGCCCTATTTGGTGGTGCTGGCCGGGTCGTCCGAGGCAGGCCAGCTGGGGCAACTGGGCGCGCTCGTGCTCGCCTCGGCGCTGGCCTCGTTGCTGAGCTCCTACGTCTGGGGGCGGCTGTCGGATACGTCGAGCCGGCGGGTACTGATGTTGACGGGTGTCGTCGGCGCGGTGGCGATGGCGCTGGCGGTGGTGCTGTGGTTTCTGGGGCTGGCAGAGGCGGTCTGGGCGATGCCGTCGGTGCTCTTTATCCTGATGATCGCCTATCACGGTGTTCGGCAGGGGCGTTCAACCTATCTGGTTGATATGGCGCCTAAAGACCACCGCGCCGCCTATGCAGCGGTGAGCAATACGGTGATCGGGCTACTCTTGCTGCTGGCAGGCGTGCTGGGCGGAGGGGCCGCGTTGATCGGGCCGGAGGCGACGCTGATGCTGTTCGCAGTCATGGCTGTCGCCGCCGCCGTTCTGGCCCATTGGCTGCCGGAGGTCGAGCATTTGGCCGACGGGTGACTTGCCCTCAACCGCGCCGATGCCCATGATTGGGCCAAAGACGGAGGCAGCATGTCAGACAGCAAATTCATCGACACCCCAGAGGGGCGGCGCATCGCGTATCACAAGACCGACGGGGCGGGGCCTTGCGTGGTGTTCTTGGGCGGGCTGAAGTCCGATATGATGGGGACCAAAGCGGTCTATCTTGAAGATTGGGCGCGGGCCGAGGGGCGGGCGTTTCTGCGGTTTGACTATTCGGGTCATGGGGAATCTTCGGGCAGCTTCACCGAAGGCTGCATTGGCGACTGGCACGAAGACACGTTGGCCGCAGTAGGCGCGCTGACCGAGGGGCCCCTGATCGTGGTGGGCTCCTCCATGGGCGGCTGGCAAGCGCTGCTTTTGGCGCGGCATCTGCCGGAGCGGATCGCGGGGCTGGTCGGCATCGCAGCGGCACCTGACTTCACCGAGGATGGCTATTGGGCGAACTTCACCGACGCGCAGAAAAAGGCGCTGGAGGAGGTTGGGCAGGTTGAATTGCCGTCGGACTATATGGAGCCCTATGTCATTACCCGCCGCATGATCGAGGATGGGCGCAAGCGGCTGGTTCTGCGCGCGCCGCTGACGTTGCCGTTTCCCGTGCAGCTGCTGCAAGGCACCGCTGATACCGCCGTCAGCACGGCCACGGCGGTTCGGCTGTTGGAGCACGCGCAAAGCCCCGATATGCGACTGACGTTGGTTAAAGACGCCGACCACCGCTTTTCGGACGCGCGCTGTTTGGCGCTGATTGTCGGGGCGATTGAAGAAGTCTCGGCCCAATAACGTCGGAACGTGGGGCGTATTGGCGGGCATGGAACCGCCGATAGGCACCGCGTCCCGATGTCACCCCAAAACACCCATGCTAAGAGGCAGACAAACCCAAGGGGGACGGCATGAAACCACGTCATTTCAATTGTATATCTTGCCTGGAAATTGCGCATGGCTGAGCCGCTCGTTCTCCTGCCCGGCATGATGTGCGATGCCCGCGTCTTTGCACCACAGATCGAGGCGATTTCACCCCGGTCCACGGTCGTGCTGGCGCCAATCACCCAAGGCGAGCGGATTGAGGAAATCGCCTCGGGTCTTTTGGATCAATTGCCGCCGCGTTTTGCGCTGGTAGGGCAAGGCATGGGTGGTGTGGTGGCGTTGGAGATTTTGCGCCGCGCCCCCGACCGCATCAGCCGGATTGCCTTGCTTGCCACCCAGGTGTTGGCGGAGCTTCCATCCATTGCTGCTGACCGTGAGCCGCAGATAGTCATGGCGCAATCGGGCAAACTACGAGAGGCGATGCAGGCACGAATGGCGACTGGCTTCTTAGCGCCCGGCGTGGGGCGTGCCGAAGTGCTGACCCGCGCGATGGAAATGGCCGATACGCTGGGCGGCGATGTGTTTGTGCGCCAATCGCGCGCGCTGCAACGGCGTCGCGATCAGCAGGCGATCCTGCGCAAATGTAAGGTGCCCGCGCTGGTGCTTTGTGGAGAACACGACACGCTTTGTTCGGTGAAACGCCACGCGTTTATGGCAGAGATGATTCCCTACGCAAAACTAGCGGTGCTGGAAGACGCTGGCCATTTGCCCAGCCTTGAGCAACCAGAGGCCACAACCGCCGCACTGCGCGACTGGATGCATCAACCTCTGGTGCTGCAATAGGGCCGCGGGTTACGCCGCTGCTGGCTTAGATGGCGAGTTTGACGCCACCTTTTTCGCCGCTGGCTCGGACTTGCCGTTGTTGGCGTCGATAAAGTCCAGCACCAAGGGCCGGATGTTATTGCGCCAGCTTTTACCTGCAAAGATCCCGTAGTGACCTGCGCCCTCTTCAAGATGGCTCGCCTTTTTGGAATCCGGCAGACCGGTCAGCAGGTCAAGGGCCGCGATGCATTGGCCGGGGGCCGAAATGTCGTCCTTGCTGCCTTCGACCGTCTTGACTGCCACCGTGGTGATTTTGCCAATATCGACCTGACGGCCCGCCACGGTAAAGACATTGCGGGCGATCTCGCGCTCTTTAAACACGCGCTGCACGGTCGACAGATAGAACTCTGCCGGCATGTCCATCACGGCGAGGTATTCGTCGTAGAACTTGTTGTGCTTGTCATGCTCATGCGCCGCTTTTTGGGCCACGCGGGTGATCTGGTTGGTGAACGCGTCCCGGTGCGTGTCGTTGTTCATTGAGATGAAAGACGCCAGTTGCAGCAGACCGGGGTACACCTTGCGGCCCACGCCCGCGTATTTGAAGCCGACTTGCTGGATCATCAACTGCTCAAGCTGGCCCATCGTCACGCTGTGGCCAAAGTCGGTTACATCGGTAGGCGCGGCATCCGGGTCAATCGGGCCGCCAATCAACGTCAGCGAGCGCGGCTGCGCTTCGGGCGCTTCTTCGGCCAGATAGGCGGTCGCGGCAAGCGTCAGTGGTGCCGGCTGACAGACCGCGATCACATGGGTGTCTGGGCCAAGGTGGTGCATGAAATCAACGAGGTAGAGCGTATAATCCTCGATGTCGAATTTGCCTGCACTAACTGGAATATCACGCGCATTGTGCCAGTCTGTCACATAGACGTCGCAATCAGGCAGCAGGGAGATCACAGTGGACCTTAGGAGCGTGGCATAATGACCGGACATCGGCGCGACCAGCAGAACCTTGCGGCCCGTCTCTTCGCGGCCCTGCACGGTGAATTTCAACAGATCACCGAATGGGCGTTCCATCACCGGCTCGATGCTGACCAGACAGTCTTGGCCCTTGGAGCCGACAACTGGGGGGATGTCCCAATCGGGTTTCACCACCATGCGGGCAAAACTACGTTCCGTCACCTCGCCCCAAGCCGCCAACCATTCCATCGCGGGGTTTGGAAACAGAGAGAAAGCGGGGTAGGATGCCATGGCAAGGGCGGAGGCGCCGAGCCATTGATTGGTGTTCCGAATGGACTCCATCATATCGTAGGTGGCCATGTAGCGCATGTGGGGGCTCCTTTATGCTGCACCTGCGAAGATAGGAGGTAAGGGTTAAGATGCAATCAGAATCCACAAATTCGGACCCAACGGCACCCGCGGCACTGTCGCGAATGGCACAAAACCTTAAGAAAGTTGAGGCGTTAACCGAACGTCTGACCCGTGTCATGACGACCCGCGAAGGGCATCAGCCCGCGCTGGATGCGCCGAACCAACAGCTTTTTGCTAAGGCCGCGCAGTCTTATTGGGCCGAAGCGATGACCAATCCGGCGCGTCTGATGGAGCATCAGATGGGGTATTGGACCAAATCGGTCACGCACTTTGTCGAAGCGCAACAGGCGCTCGCCGCTGGCGGCACGGCTCCGGTGGAGGATGAGACCACGAGCGACAAGCGCTTTGCCAACCCGCTGTGGCAGACGCACCCCTATTTTAACTTCATCAAGCAGCAGTATCTGATCAACGCAGAGGCGTTGCGCCAAGCCGTCGAAGACGCGCAGGACATGGACCCGGCGGAGAAAAAACGGCTGGTTTATTTCAGCCAGCAGATCATCGCGATGATGTCGCCGACAAACTTCCTCGCCACCAACCCCGACGTGCTGGAACGCGCGGTCGAGACAGAGGGCGAAAGCCTTGTGAAGGGGCTGGAGAACCTCATCGCTGATCTGGAGGCGAACAACGGCGAATTGGTCGTCAAACTGGCGGATGACAGCGCGTTTGAGTTGGGCCGTAACATCGCCACCACACCGGGCAAGGTGGTATTTCGCAACCGCATGTTCGAGCTGATCCAATACACGCCCAGCACCGATGAGGTGCACAAGACCCCGCTGCTGATTTTCCCGCCATGGATCAACAAATTCTACATTCTTGATCTCAAAGCACAGAACAGTCTGGTGAAATGGCTGGTCGATCAGGGGCATACGCTGTTCGTCGTGTCGTGGGTGAACCCCGATGCCAGCTATGCTCAGATCGGCATGGAGGATTACGTCGAGGAGGGCTACCTCGCCGCGATTGAAGAGGTGAAGGCGATTACGGAGGAAAAGCGCATCAATGTGGTGGGCTACTGCATCGCGGGCACCACGCTGGCGCTGACCCTTTCGCTGCTTAAAAAACGTGGCGACAATTCTATCAAATCGGCCACCTTCTTTACCGCGCTCACGGACTTCTCAGATCAGGGCGAATTCCAACCCTTCCTCACCGATGACTTTATCGACGGGATCGAAGCCGAGACGGCGGATAAGGGTATTTTGCCGTCGGTGGTCATGGCGCGCACCTTCTCCTTCCTGCGTTCAAACGATCTGGTCTACGGCCCCGCCGTGCGCAGCTATATGATGGGAGAGACCCCTCCGGCCTTCGACCTGCTGTACTGGAACGGGGACGGGGCTAACCTGCCGGGGCACATGGCGATGCAATATCTGCGCGGGCTATGTCAGCGTAATGAACTGGCCGAGGGGGGGTATAAACTGCTCGGCGAGCAGCTGACACTGGATGACATTGATGTGTCGCTCTGTGCCATTGCTTGTGAGACGGACCATATCGCGCCGTGGAAAGACTGCTACCGTGGCGTGCAGCAGATGGGGTCAAGCGACAAGACATTCATCATGGCGCAATCGGGCCATATCGCGGGCATCGTGAACCCGCCCAGCCGCAATAAATACGGTCACTATGTAAACGGCGATCTTGAAAAGGATTTTGCGGCATGGCGAGAGGCGGCAAAGTTTCACGAGGGCTCTTGGTGGCCACGCTGGGGCAAGTGGCTGGGCAAGCGTTCGGCCAAGATGATTCCGGCTCGTTTTCCCGGCGATAATGGTCGAGAGACTTTGACCGATGCGCCCGGCACCTATGTAGCTCGAAGAGCAAGTAACTGATTAGCTTAGGTAATGCCGTGGCTCTCAGTTTATGCTGCAATGCAGAAAAAAACCTTGAAATGCTGCGGTGCGGCATCTATATTGTGATCAGACGCGAAACGGACGGGGCCTTTCGGCTCACTGATCACAGTAATATTAAAAGGATAGAGACATGACTAAGACACCTGACATGACCGCGATGTTCAAAGACGTTATGGGCGCTTTCCCAGTAGATAACGCCGCCATGCAAGACGCCTTCAAAAACACAGCATCCCTGAACGAGAAGCTGTCCGGAGTGGCCTTCGATGCCGCTGAGAAATCTGCTGACATCTCTTCGACTTGGACCAAAGAAACTCTGGCCCGCATGACCGAAATGACGAAGGTCAAAGCCGAGCCTGCAGACTATGCCAAAGCGATGACCGAATTCGCTTCCGCTTCCGCCGAAGCCGCTGCCGAGCATATGGCCGCCTTCGCTGAAGTCGCGAAGAAGGTCCAGATGGAAACAGTTGAGCTGATGATGGCTGCAGGCAAAGACATGCAGAACGAAGCAACAGCCGTGGCCACTAAAACAGCCGAAAACGCACAGGCTGCTGCGAAAAAAGCGACTTCGAAGTAAACCGCCCGCCGGTTTGGCTTCGACGGTATGATGCTTAGAAAAAGGGCAGGTCCATTCGGGCCTGCCCTTTCGTTATGCGCTCTTTCTATTTGCTGATCCCTGTCCTAAGCTGCAACGCAGCACCACTGGCCGGGAGGAATATCATGGCGGAAAAACCAAAGCCCTTGCTGATAAAACGCTATGCCAGCCGTAGATTATACAACACCGAGACCAGCGATTACGTTACGCTGGAAGATATCGCAGGTTTCATCCGCGATGGCCGCGAGGTGCAGATCGTCGATCTAAAATCTGGCGATGACCTGACTCGCCAATATCTGTTGCAAATCATTGCCGAACACGAAAGCCGCGGTGAAGCCGTTTTGCCGGTCGACGTGCTCACCGATCTTGTGCGCAGCTATATGTCGGGCAATGTTTCGGTCGTGCCGCAGTTTCTGCAAACCTCATTCGACATGCTTCGCGATGGGCAGAGCAAAGTGGTCGAGAACATGAGCGCGATGAACCCGATGGCCAAGATGCCAGGGCTCGAAGCGATGCAGGCGCAGCAAGAAGTGTTTATGAAAGCGATGACCGGCGGCTGGGCCAAATCCACGGGGCCCGAGCCTTCTGGCAAGCAATCCGAGCAGGGCGACGATCTGGATGCAATCAAAAAGCAGTTGGCGGAATTGCAGGACAAGCTTTCCAAAATGAACTGATCTCGCCGCCACGATTAATTATAAGAGGGAGCCGTGCGCTCCCTCTTTTCGTTTCTGGCTTACGCCGCCCGCGCGTCGACGACTTCGGCCAAAGCGCCCAAGATTACGTCTGCCACCGCGTCGATCTCTGACAGCGACAGTTGCACCGGCAGGCGCACATCACAGGCGCGCATCAACATTGCACGGGTGTGCGGCAGCTCGGGCAGGTCTTCGATAAACTGCCAATTCCAAAAAGCGCGCGCGTTGTCGGTGCTTTGTCCAAAGATTTGCACTTTCACCCCGGCATCTTGTGCCGCAGCAGAAAAGGCGCGGATCATGGCATCGGACAACCCGACCAGATTGAATTGGATCGAATCCGGCGCACGGGTTTCTCCGGGCAGGGGGCTGGGCACGTCGATCAGGGGCGATGCCGCAAGGCGCGCGGCCATGTGGTCGTGATTACGCAAACCATCCGCCACCCGGCGCGGCAGGTGCGGCAATTGCGGCCGGATGATCGCAGCCGAAAGGTTCGACATGCGCAGATTATAGAGCGGCAGGCGGTTCTGCCACTTGGCAAAGCTGTCTTGCAAGGCAGCGTGTTTCTTCCAGTTATGCTCATAAGCGCCCGACATGATGATGGCGCGCGCCACCAGATCAGCGTCATCGGTGATGAGAATTCCTCCTTCGCCCGCGTTGATCATCTTGTAAGACTGAAATGAGAAACAGCCAATCTTGCCGATCGTGCCGATCTTCCGCCCCTGCCAAAGCGTGCCGAGCGAATGCGCGGCATCTTCAATCACCGGTACACCCGCCGCATCGCAGAGCGCCATAATCGCGTCCATATCCGACGTATGACCGCGCATGTGGCTGATGATGACGGCCTCGACACCCGGCAGCTTGCTGGCGAAATCCTCTAGCGCGATGCGGTAATTCTCGCCCACTTCGCAAAGGACCGGTTTGCAGCCTGCGTGGATCACGGCAGAGGGAACAGCGGCGAAGGTAAAGCCGGGGATCAAAACCTTCGCATCTCTGCGTAGGTCTAAAGCCAGTAGCGACAAAAACAGCGCGGCAGAGCATGAGGACACCGCCAGCGCATATTCGCTGCCCATCATCTGCGCAAATTCAACTTCCAGCAACGAAACCGGCGCATCCTTTGCGGCAGTATAGCGAAAGAGATCGCCGCTCTGCAGAAGCTCTGCGATGGCGGCTTCGGCCTCAGCGGGGATCGGTTCGGCGCGGTGCAGGTCGGGCAGTGCCATATTTCGAAATCCTAAATAGTGATTTCCAAAATTGTAAAACAATGCAGCGCGCGCGCCAAGGGGCGAACAAGTTTCTGGCCGGCCCGCACCCCGCTATGACGAAGCCCGACTAAGAACGGAAAAACAGCCGCGCACCTCTGCCCCCCCGGCAAGTTTCACGCCCCGCCTCTTCCCCCTTCATCCTTTCTTAAATACCCGCGGGGGAGCAGCCATAGGCTGCGGGGGCAGCGCCCCTTCTTTCCCGATGCGGACCCCATCGTCCCTGCCGACGTCAGAGACCCAACCGGTCCCGCGTCGCGTACCAAAGCATGGCCAGCACCAGAAGCGGGCTGCGCATCGAAGCACCACCGGGAAAAGCCTGCGTCGGGATCGTGGCCATCGTGTCGAACCCATCAGCATCGCCCTCGATCGCCTTGGCCATCAGATAGCCCGCATGGGTCGCCGTGCCGACCCCGTGGCCGGAATAGCCCGACGCTGAGAGGATATTCGGGGCAAGCCGCGCGACATAGGGCAGGCGTTTCATCGTGATGCCCAAGGTGCCGCCCCAAGCATAGTCGATCTTCACGTCCTTCAACTGCGGGAATACCTGCGACATCGGCCTGCGCACCTTGGCGGCGATGTCCTCCGGAAAGCGGTAGCCATAGCTTTCGCCGCCGCCAAAAAGCAGCCGTCCGTCGTGCGACAAGCGGAAGTAGTTCACCACGAAACGGCTGTCGGCCACGGCCACATCGCGCGGCAGCACGCCTTTTACCCGGTCGCCTAGAGGTTCGGTCGCGGCGATGAAGTTGTTGATCGGCATGACCCGAGCGGCCACATCGCCGTTCAGCTTGCCCAGATAGCCGTTGCAGGCCAGCACCACATGATCGGCGGTGACGCTGCCGGTGGCGGTCTGCACAATCGCCTTGCTGCCTTCGACGATATTCTCGGCGGGGCTTGTCTCATGGATGCGCACCCCTGCGGCGGCCGCGGCGCGGGCAAGGCCGAGCGCATAGTTCAGCGGGTGCAGATGCGCGGCACCCATGTCGAGCACACCGCCCTTGTAGTCAGGCGAGGGGCAGACCGATTGCAGCGCGGCGTGATCCAACACCTCAATCTCATCATAGCCATAGTGCTTTTGCAGATGCTCTGCATAATCGTGCAGATGCCGTACGTCGGAGGCAGTTGATCCGGTCCATGCCACGCCGGGTTTTAGATGGCAGTCAATCTCATGCTTTTCGATCAGCGATTTGACCAGCGCCTTGGCCTCTTGCCCCATCTCCCAGAGCTTGCTGGCGTGCTCTTGGCCCAGCATCTTCTCCAGACCGTCCTGCTCAACCCGCTGACCGGACCCCAATTGCCCGCCGTTGCGGCCCGACGCACCAAAGCCCACGCGCTGCGCGTCCAACAGCACCACATCATAGCCCGCCTCGGCCAGATGCAGCGCCGCCGAAAGGCCGGTATAGCCCCCGCCAACCACACAGACATCGGCTTTGGTATCGCCCTGAAGCGGTGGGTAGGCCGTGTGCTTCGTGGCGGTGGCGGCGTACCAGCTGGTGGGGTACTGGCCGGGCGTGTCGTTGGCGTAAAGCAGGTTCATCGGGCCTCCGGGCGTTAGACGTTCATCAGCAGATGTTCACGTTCCCAAGGCGAGATCACCTGAAGGAACTCTTCGTATTCGGCCCGTTTCACAATGGAATAGACCCGGGCGAAATCGGGGCCCAGGACCTCGTGCAAATCCGTGGCTTGCTCAAACAAATCAAGCGCTTCGCCCAGAACCTGAGGAATGTCTCCTTCGCCGACATAGGCGTCGCCTTTGAACTCGGGCAGCGGGTCTTTCTGCTGGGTCAGGCCCAGATAACCGCAGGCGAGGCTGGCGGCGATGCCCAAGTAGGGGTTGCAGTCCATCCCGGCGAGCCGGTTTTCAACTCGGCGCGATTTCGGCCCCGAGAGCGGCACGCGAATGCCCGTGGTCCGGTTGTCACGGCCCCATTCGAGGTTGATCGGCGCTGCGTGGTCTTTCACGTATCGGCGGTAGGAGTTCACGTAAGGCGCGATCACTGCAAGCGCCTTCGGCATGTGGTTTTGCAGACCGGCGATGAAATGTTTGAAGTGTTCAGTCTCTTCCCCGTCGGCATTGGCAAAGATGTTCTCGCCGGTGTTCACGTCCAGCACCGAGTGGTGGATATGCATGGCGCTGCCCGGCTCGTCCGCAATCGGTTTGGCCATGAAGGTCGCATAGCATTCGTGCCGCATCGCCGCTTCGCGGATCAGCCGTTTGAAGTAGAACACCTCATCTGCCAGCCGCACCGGATCGCCGTGCTGTAGGTTGATCTCAAGCTGACCTGCGCCGCCCTCTTGGGTGATGCCGTCGATCTCAAAGCCCTGCGCTTCGGCGAAATCATAGATGTCGTCGATGACGGGGCCAAACTCATCCACGGCGGTCATCGAATAAGCCTGCCGCGCTGCCGCCGGGCGGCCCGAACGGCCCATCATCGGCTGAATTTCCTTGGCCGGGTCGATATTGCGCGCCACGAGGAAGAATTCCATTTCCGGTGCCACCACCGGCTCCCAGCCCTTGTCTCGGTAGAGTTGCACCACGCGCTTAAGCACGTTTCGCGGTGAATAGGGCACCGGCTCGTTGTTGCGATCAAAAGCGTCGTGGATCACCTGAAGCGTCCAGTCCCCCGTCCAAGGTGCGGCGGTAGCCGTCTCCATATCCGGGCGCAGGATCATGTCTTTTTCGATGAATCCATCTTCGCCCGCCGCGTCGCCCCATTCACCGGTGATGGTCTGATAAAAGATACTGTCGGGCAGGTGGAAGTAATCCTGACGCGCGAATTTTGACGCCGGGACAGCCTTACCGCGGGCGATGCCGGGCAGGTCGGGGATGATACATTCCACTTCGTCCAACCGGCGGCCCTCAAGATAGGCGCGCGCCGCTTCTGGTAATGCCTCTGTCCAATCGTCGGCCATCAGGCCCTCTCTTTCCTGTTTTCTTTAAAGAATGCGGCCATTTGGTCCGCGATTTTTTGGTTATCAATGGGGCCGCCAAGCGCGGCGGTGGCCTGTTCAAGTTGATGATCCGGCACCACACCTTTGCCACGGGTCTTGATCAGGCCGTCGATGAAATCATGTCCGAACTCAGGATGCGGCTGTACCGTCCAGATGCGGTTATCATAGGCCAGCGCTGCGTAGGGGCAGAAGTCAGAAGAGGCGACAACTTTGGCACCCTCGGGCAGTTCTACAATCTGATCCTGATGCCATGCGTTGAGCGCCAGTTTTTCGCCGTCCATGTCGTATTCCGTGCGGCCAATCGACCAACCGCCGGTGAACTTCTCGACCCTGCCGCCAAGGGCTTGGGCGATGATCTGGTGGCCAAAGCAAACGCCGACCATCGGGCGGCCATCGGCATAGGTGTTGCGGATGAAATCCTCGAGCGGCGGGATCCAGTCGTGATCCTCATAGGCACCGTGTTTGGAGCCGGTGATAAGCCAGCCATCGGCTTCGCTCACTCCTTCGGGCAGGATACCGTCGACGACTGACCAGATTTGAAACTCGAGGCCATGACCATCCAATAGCTTGGTGAACATCTCGCCGTAATCGCCAAGCTCTTTCCGAAAGTCATCGGGGGAGTGGCCGGTTTGCAGAATGCCGATTTTCATATGGTCACCTGTTGCGCAGTATTGGGATAGAATTGGATTTGTTCTGGAGAGGCGGACAGCTTTCGCACACCACGCACTTTCTGACTTTTCCTCAGCACAAGTCCACAGAACTTTTCGAAGAAGAAGGCCCGAACGGTACGGCGCGAGGGTACAGTCGACCTGTCATGTTTTGCAGAGCATATCTGTTTCTGTTTCGCAGCACACTTCCGTCCCTCGGCAGCGCGGGGTTGGAGAGCTTTGAAAGACCAGTCGTTCATACGTCACCTGCAAGGGCGGTGGGCATGTCACAGAGCGGTTTACCCGAAGGCAAAAGCAGTCGACGCCCACGCGCCGTGTAATTTGATCAAATAATGGTACTACCGGATCAAATTGGGACGCAAGCGAATTTTACGGCGTTGGGCCTGTGGCAAGTGCCGGTTAAGGAGAGAATTGATCAAACCGAAGACGCTGATGATACAAAGCGTCAACAAGATGAAATAACCGGCAAGAATTGGATAGGGCACGAAGGGGTTGAAGGTTTTGTCGGCAAAATAGCTGGCGTAATAGAGCGCGTCGCCCCGTTGCTGCCACGCTGGGAAACCGCTGAAAAACACCAGCGTCGTGGCGTGAAACAGGAAAATCGCTTCGTTCGTATAGGCGGGCCAAGCAAGGCGCAGCGAGGTCGGCCAGATCACCCGGCGAAAACGCGACCAGCCCGACAGACCATAGGCATCGGCCGCCTCAACATCGCCTTTCGGGATCGATTGCAGAGCGCCGTAAAAAATTTCGCCCGAATATGCAGCAGTGTTGAGGAAAAGCACGATCAGCGCCCCCAGCCATGCCGCTGTGAACGGGGCAAAGAAGGCGTATTCGGATTTCAACGTCAGGAACAAGAAGTAGCCAAAGAAGAACTGAATAAACAGCGGCGAGCCCCGGAAGATGAAGATGAACCACTCTGCCGGTTTGCGAAACCACGGGTTCGGGCTGGCCTTGCCGACACCAAGCGCGGTGGCAAAGAAAAAGCCAGTCAGCAGGGCGATCACGCCGAAGTAGATGTTCCACAGCATGCCAGAGCCGATCAACGTAAACTGCTCGCACAGGGTGAAGTTGTCACGCGGCAGCAGCCGTTCGCCGATGCCGAGCGAGCGTAGGCCGTAGTCTTGGATGGTCTGAAGACAGCTCATGCGCCGGCCCTCCGCTGTGCTTCGCCGCCGGTGGTGGCTTGTCCGCGGGTCAGTCGTTTCATCAGCCGGTCGAGCGCGATCTCAGAGACGCGGGTGAAGAGCAGGTAAAACACCAGCAGCGCGAGGAAATACCACATGCGCCAGTCGGGGTGCGGATAATCGGTGAAGCGCGGGGTCTTGGTGCCGCCCAACTCACGCGCCCAATAGACGATGTCTTCGACGCCCAGCAAAAACAGCAGCGGCGTGGCCTTGATCAAGACCATCCAAAGGTTGCTGAGGCCGGGCAGGGCATAGACCCACATCTGCGGCACCAACACGCGCCAGAAGGTCTGGCGGTGGGACATGCCATAGGCCTCGGCGGTCTCTAGCTGCGGGCGCGGCACGGCGCGCATGGCGCCAAACAGCACATTGGCCGCAAAGGCCCCGAAAACGATGGCGAAAGTAAACACCGCAAGGCCAAAACCGTAGGTCTCATGCACCCATTGCGCGGCGTTGCCCAAGGGCATTTTAGCGGCCTGACAAACGACAAAATCACTGCCCTGACGGATTGGCATGTCCCAGTCGGAACACAGCGCCTTGTGGCGCAGATACTCGATGCCCTGGTCCAATGCGATGACGAAAAACAGAAAGAATGCGATATCCGGGACACCGCGCACCAGCGCGATATAGCCCTTACCGACCCAGCTGAGCGGCGCGAATCGCGCGCGTGCCATCATGGCCCCACCAAAACCGAAAGCCAGCGCCACAGGGGCGGTCACGGCGAGCAGTAGTAAGACCTTAAGAAAGGACATGTAGAACGACATATGGACGCCGGTTGTCAGGTAACAAGAGAACCAGAACCAGTCGTCCAAGATCGATGGGTCAGTGCAGAAAGAAAACATGGGCCCCCATGGGCTGATCTGCGCGGGCAGGCCGGGCAGGGAAGGTCAGGCGCGCCGGGATGGGCGCGCCTGAGGTTGGATTACTCGTAGGTGGTGGTGTCTTCGCCGAACCACTTTTTGAGCATCTCGTTGAGCGAACCGTCTTCTTTCATCTCGGTGATGACAGCGTCGAACGTGTCACGCAACTCACCGTCGGACTGGCGAAGCGCCATGCCGATGCCGTCGCCAAGTGGCACGTCGTCGCCCACGAACATCAGCTCACCGCCGGATTCCTCAACGATTGGCACGAGGTAATCTTTGTCAGCGAAAACCGCATCCGCTTCGCCGTTACGCACAGCAGCGACGGTTTCTTCAGGCGTGGCGAATTCGATCAGCGTAGCACCGCTTTCGGCCACGTGAGCGGCCTGAATGGTCGCCGTTTGACCCGAAACAACACCGCCTTCGATGTCCGCACCCTCAGAAGCCGCGACATAGGCCGACGCGGTGGGCGGGTAGTAGTTCTGTGTGAAAGCAACGACTTCACGACGCTCGTCGGTGATGCTCATCCCAGCCATGATGTTGTCATAGTTGCCAGAGACGAGGTTGGGGATAATGCTGTCCCAGTCGTTTTTGACCCATTCGCAGGTCAACTCGGCGCGTTTGCACAGCTCGTCGCCCAGCTCACGCTCAAACCCGTCAACTTCGCCAGCGTCGTTGATGAAGTTGTAGGGAGGGTAGGCGCCTTCGGTGCCCATGCGGATGGTTTTGCCATGGGCTTCGGCCATAGCCATGCCTGCTGTGAGGCTCAGCGCGGCTGTCGCAAGTAGGATTTTTTTCATTAGGTTGCTCCCTTTGGTTTTTTATTTACGCAGGCTGGGTTGCCGATAGGAACCCACGCAGACGTTCCGATTTGGGTGCGCCGAAAAGCTCTTCCGGCGTCCCTTGTTCTTCGATCAGACCTTTGTGCAGGAACACAACATGGTCACTAACGTCAGCCGCCAGTTTCATGTCATGGGTCACGATTACCATCGTGCGCCCCTCTGCAGCGAGGTCCTTGATAACCTTAACGACTTCTTGCTCCAACTCAGGGTCAAGCGCACTGGTTGGTTCGTCGAACAGCAGCGCCTCTGGCTCCATGCAGAGGGCGCGGGCAATGGCGGCGCGCTGTTGCTGGCCACCGGAAAGCTGCGCGGGGTACACATCGCATTTGTCGCCAATCCCCACCTTTTCGAGGTAGCCGCGCGCGGCGCGTTCCACTTCCTTCCGGTCGCGGCCCAGTACGGTCAGCGGCGCTTCCATCACGTTTTGCAAAATCGACATATGCGCCCAGAGGTTAAATTGCTGGAACACCATCGACAGGTTGGTGCGGATGCGCAGCACTTGCTTGGCGTCGGCCGGGCAGCGGTGGTGACCATCGCCTTTCCAGCGCACCGGCTCACCCTTAAAGATGACCTCGCCCTGCTGGCTGTCTTCCAACAGGTTACAGCATCGCAGCAAGGTCGATTTGCCAGAGCCCGAAGACCCGATCAGAGAGATCACATGGCCACGGGGAGCGGTCAGGTCGACCCCTTTAAGAACCTCCAGCGCGCCATAGGCCTTGTGAAGGTTCTTGATCTGTATAACCGGGGTATCTGTCGTCACGGAAGCTGTCGCCAATCTGTCATTTCAGTGCGCTATAAAGCGACGAATCGACACAGATTGCAACGCAGAGTTTGCCTTGCGTTGCGCCGCAATGCTGCTGCTTACGCTAGGTCAGCTTTCTTTGGCGACGCGCTGGCGCGCCATGGCGCTGTCGGTGTCGGTCACACCCAGCAGGTTCGACACCAACCGCAGCAGCGCATCCTCTTCGTCCGAGCGGCTGCCATCGGCCAAAACCACCTGCCAAAGCGCTTCAATCACATCTAGCCGGCGCTCATAGGGAACAGCGTCTTTGATGGCGCGGGTGAAACGTACGGTGTCGGGCGCTTGGGCCTCAAGCTCCTCAGCCTCGGTACGCAGGGCCGTGGCATCGGCCTCATTCAGGCCATAACGCTCTGCCGCGATGCGGTCGATCAAGCGCCGCTCGCTCATCGCATAGTCATTGTCAGACCGGGCAATGCGCACCAAAAGCGCGGTCAGCGCAAGGCGGGCATCGTTGTCGGCCATCGGATCGGGCTCGGGCTGGGTCAGCCGCTTGAGGAAATCACCAAACATATTTTGCGATATAGTCCTGCTGCTGGCAAAGGCCAATCGGCCTTCGCGCGGGATAAGAAGGGGGGATCAGAGCGTATTCAGCGCATTGGCGCGGGCGGCAGCCATGTCATCGTCCGACAGGCCAAGCGCGGTTTCAATGGCGACAAGCTGAATTTCCTCGTCATCATTGCGCGCGCCGTCAGATAGGGCCACTTGCCACATCGCTTCGCCCAATGCTTTGCGGTCGGCATAGTCGACCTCTTCACGCAGGATGCGCGTAAACTCGGGCGTGCCGGGCGCGTCACGCTCCAACGCTTCACAGGTGGCACGCAGCTTGGCGGCCTCAATAGGTTTCAGGCCGAAGGTCTGCGCGAGGATACGGTCAATCTGGCCAATCTCAGACGCGCGGTAATTACGATCCGCAAAGGCCACGCGCACTAAAAGCGCGCCCAATGCCAATTGAGCATTGGGTTGCGGCAGTGGTTTCGGCTGTGCCTTGCGGCGGGGGAACAGTCGGTTCAGCATGGGGCTCACTTTTTGCAAGAAACAGGATTGCCAAGGGGGGAACTGCGCGAGACGCGCGGTTGTTCCTGCCAAGGGCTAGCTGTCATAGCCCTCAACGATCACCAAAGACCCATCCGCGACATTCAGGCGGATGTCTTTCGCACGTTGGTAGCCGGGGCTTTCGTAGCAGGCGACCGCATCGGCGTAGCTGTCGAATTCCAAGACCACTGTGCGGGCGCGCATCTGCCCTTCGCGAACTTGCTGGGTGCCGCCGCGGACCAGAAACCTTGCGCCAAAGTCGGCGAAAGGTTTGGCGTTCGCCGCGCGGTATTTGTCATAGATTTCAACATCGTGGATATCCATTGTGGCGATCCAATAGCCTTTTGGCATTTGTTATTTCTCCTGTTGGGTCAAGGTGGCAAAATGGGCGGTGAGGTTCTTTGCCTCAATTTCCAGCCTATAGGGAGGATTGATCACGAACATGCCCGAACCGACCATGCCGTGACCGGGCCGCGCGGGCGGAAAGCGCACTTCGTGGCGCAGCGCCTCGGGGTGGTTGGCAGTAAGCGCGTCAAGCATCGGCAGATGCGCGCGGTTGGTCAGGATCGGATACCACAGGGCGATGATGCCGACGTTCCACGCGCGGTGCAGTTTGGCGATCTGGCGGGGGATCGTGTCGTAGTCGGTCTTGATCTCATAGCTGGGATCAATCAGCAGCATGCCGCGGCGCGGAGTCGGCGGGGTGAGGGCAAATGCCATTTCGAACCCGTCGCTCAGGTGACATTTCACCGGGTAAGGCGACATCGCCAGATCGAGCGCACTGTGTTCTTGTGGGTGCAGCTCGGCAAGGTGAATGCGGTCATCGGGGCGCAGCAGCTTCGCGGCCAGTAGGGGCGAGCCGGGGTAGGCGCGGGGGCCGTGGGTCTGGCGCAGGGCTTGCAGCACTTGCGCATAAGGATGATCGGGGGCGAACCATTTCGCCACCTTCTCGATGCCTTGGCGCGCCTCGCCAGTCTTTTCCGCCGCCGCGTCAGAAAGGTCATAGAGCGCGCGACCCGCGTGGGTTTCCAGATAGGTTAGCGGTTTGTCCTTACGGGTCAAATAAGACAGCGTCCACGCCAGCAGCGCGTGTTTATGCACGTCTGCAAGGTTTCCGGCGTGGTAGATATGTTGATAGCTGAGCATGGCTCAGGTGTAGCGGATGGGTTGGCGGGTGCAATGCGAAAGAGAGGGAGCAGGGAGGGCCAGCGCCTGCCCGTCGCACCGGAGGTGCGCAATCAATACAGGCACGCCTTTGGCGTGACCGGCGGGCAGGCGATGGCCCGGCGCCTGTGGCTTGATTCCGGGCCAAATGGTGGGTGCTAGGTAGGAAAAAGGCCCGGCGTTTAACGCTCGGGCCTTAAAAGCTTATACCAACCGCGACACTTCCTTAGCCGCCCGCACAAAATCCTTAAACAAGGGATGCGGCTCAAAGGGCTTCGACTTCAGCTCAGGGTGGAACTGCACCCCAATAAACCACGGATGATCCGACCATTCCACGATCTCCGGCAGCTTGCCATCCGGCGACATGCCCGAGAACTTAAGCCCAGCCTTCTCAAGCTGTTCCTTATAAGCGATGTCAACCTCATAGCGGTGCCGATGACGCTCATCAATCGTGGTGGTGCCATAGGCCTCAGCCACGCGCGAGCCCTCGACCAGCGTTGCATCATAAGCGCCCAAACGCATGGTGCCGCCCTTATCGTCGTCAACCTTACGCGCGACCTTGTGGTTGCCCTGAACCCATTCCTTGAGGTGGTACACAACCGGCTCGAACCGCTTCTTGCCCGCCTCATGGTCGAACTCTTCCGACCCTGCGGTCTTCAGCCCAGCCACATTCCGCGCCGCCTCAATCACGGCCATCTGCATGCCAAGGCAAATCCCAAGATAGGGCACCTTATGCTCGCGCGCATATTGCGCAGCTTTGATCTTGCCCTCGGTGCCGCGCTCACCAAAGCCCCCGGGGACGAGGATCGCGTGGAAGCCTTCAAGGTGCGGCCCAGCGTCTTCGCTGTCGAAAATCTCGGCATCGACCCACTCGACCTTGACCTTGACCCGGTTCGCCATGCCGCCATGGGTCAGCGCTTCGGCGATGGATTTATAGGCATCCTCAAGCTGGGTGTATTTGCCCACGATGGCAACTTTGACCTCGCCTTCGGGGTTATAGATGCGATCCGCCACATCTTCCCACCGCTTCAGGTTCGGCTTGGGCGCGGGGGTGATCTCAAAGGCGTCCAGCACCGCTTGATCCAACCCTTCGCGGTGATAGGCGAGTGGGGCTTCGTAGATCGACTTCAAATCCTGCGCGGCAATCACCGAGTCAGGGCGCACGTTGCAGAACAACGCCAACTTCTCGCGCTCTTTCGCAGGGATCGGCCCCTCGGAGCGGCACACCAGAATGTCAGGCGCGATGCCGATGGAGCGCAATTCTTTGACCGAGTGCTGCGTCGGCTTGGTCTTCAACTCACCGCTGGCCTTAACGAAAGGCAGCAACGTCAGATGCATGAAGATACACTGTCCGCGCGGCTTATCTTGGCTGAACTGGCGGATCGCTTCGAAGAAGGGCAGGCCTTCAATGTCGCCCACAGTGCCGCCGATTTCGCAAAGCATGAAGTCAACTTCATCGCCGCCAATGTCGAGGAAGTCTTTGATCTCATTCGTCACATGCGGGATGACCTGAATGGTCTTGCCCAGATAATCGCCCCGCCGCTCTTTCTCCAAAACGGTGGAGTAGACGCGACCCGAGCTGATGCTGTCAGTCTTGCGCGCGGCAACGCCGGTGAAGCGTTCGTAGTGGCCCAGATCAAGATCGGTTTCCGCGCCATCGTCGGTGACGAAAACTTCGCCATGCTCAAAGGGCGACATCGTGCCGGGATCGACGTTCAGATAAGGGTCCAACTTGCGCAGACGTACCGAAAAGCCACGTGCCTGAAGCAAAGCGCCCAAGGCCGCCGAGGCCAGCCCCTTGCCCAGAGACGAGACCACACCGCCGGTGATGAAAATATAGCGTGCCATGTGATCAGAGACCCCCGTGAATTCAAAGTTTGTAGCTGGCAAAAACCAACCAAACGCGCTGCGGAAAACCGCAGCCCACGGGATTTAAGCCTTATAGGATTCGGACGTTCAAAGCAAGGCCCGCCGCAACATGATGTTGCAAACTCGGGCCGTGCCTCAAGGTTTTGTGTTCGTTAGTTTAATCGGCCGCAGGGACCAGCGGTGTGTTGCCATCCGCAGACGGCGGCAGCAGATCATCGCCTGCAGGCAGCGCCGGGCTGCCGTTCTGGGCGGGCGGTGTCGCGCTCAGCCGGTCAATGACCGACGAGCCTGCAGATTTTTCCGCCGCGATAATGGTCAAGGTGATCGAAGTGACGATGAAACCAGCGGCGAGGATCCAAGTGATCTTGCCCAAAGCGGTAGCAGCCGAGCGGCCAGAAACAGCGCCGCCGCCGCCACCCATGCCAAGGCCGCCGCCCTCAGACCGTTGCAGCAGCACCACGGCGATAAGGCCAAGGGCCAGAATCAGGTGAATGATCAGAACGACATTTTCCATGGGCGAGACTGCTTTCGGTTTTGGTTGGCGGGTATCTATTCGTCTTTGACCATGGGGGCAAGGGTGGATTGCCGCGTGGCGGCGATCGGATTGGACAGGAGGCAACGGGGAGACCCACAGACAAAGACCGCCGCATTGGGGCGACGGTCTTTTGAAGCGGTACTCAACCACAATATGTAAGAGGGCTATCCTGGAATTAAGGTGGTGCAGACTCGCCTCGTACAGATAGCATAACATAAAACAGCGCCAAATTCGCCTGTATTGTTTTCAGGAAAATGAACGGATTGCGCGGTTTCGGCGATGGACAGCCGACCGCGCCTCGGGCACTCTGCGACCATGCCTCATGATCATTCAGACCACGACCATCCCCATGCCCTGCTGCCGCCTGAGCCTGCGCTTAGGGTCAAGGCGCTGGAAACACTGCTGACGCGCAAGGGGCTGATTGACCCCGCAGCGCTGGATGAAATCATCGACACCTATGAGAACCGCATCGGCCCGCGGAACGGTGCAGAGGTCGTCGCACGCGCCTGGAGCGATCCTGATTTTCGCGCGGCTTTATTGAAAGACGCAACCGCCGTGGTGGCCGAGATGAGCTTCTTTGGGCGGCAAGGTGAACATATGGTCGCGGTCGAAAACACCGACGAGGTGCACAACATCGTCGTTTGCACCTTGTGCAGTTGCTATCCGTGGCCGCTGTTGGGCATCCCGCCGGGTTGGTACAAATCCGATGCCTACCGCGCCCGCGTGGTGCGTGAGCCGCGCAAAGTACTGGCGGAGTTCGGTGTCGAACTTTCCGCTGAGACCGCCGTGCGCGTCTGGGATTCGACCGCTGAAGTACGCTATCTGGTCGTCCCGCAGCGCCCGGCAGGCAGTGAGGGGTTAGACGTCGCGGCACTGGCCGATCTCGTCACCCGCGACAGTATGATCGGCACCGGATTGGCCAAAGCCCCATGACCCGCGTGCATGATATGGGCGGACGTTTCGGCGATGGCGCAGTGACCCCGGAGGCGGAAGACGTGGTCTTTCACGCCGATTGGCACCCGCGCGCCTTGGCGCTAACCTTGGCCACGGGTGCTTTAGGCAAATGGAACATCGACGTCTCGCGCCATACCCGCGAATGTCTGGCCCCCACCGACTACGCGCGGTTCAGCTATTACGAGAAGTGGATTGCCGGAGTGGCTGATATGCTGGTCGCCCGTGGGGTGGTCAGTCGTGAGGAGCTTGCAGGAACGGCAGACCCCACGCCAAGCCCGCTGGCGGAAAAGACGTTGAAAGCACCTCAAGTTGCAGGGGTGCTGGCCCGAGGTGGCCCGGCCGATCGCACCTCTAATATCGCTGCGATCTTCGCGCCCGGTGACGCTGTGGTTACCCGCAAACAGCCAGAAAATACCATCGTCCCCGGCGGCCACACCCGGTTGCCCGCCTATGCCGCTGGCGCGCGGGGGCGGGTGCTGCGGCTGCATGGCACACATGTCTTGCCTGACAGCAACGCCCACGATCTGGGTGAGGCGCCCGAGCCGCTTTATGCCGTGGCCTTCCCGGCCAGCGAACTCTGGGCGCATCCCGAACATCCCCGTGATGAGGTCGTGCTCGATCTGTGGCAAAGCTATCTGGAAATCCCATGAGCGCCCCGGAACCGGCCTTTGAAGCGCCTTGGCACGCGCAACTTTTTGCGTTGACGGTGCATCTGAACGAGAGCGGCCTTTTCGACTGGCCCTTTTGGGCCGACCGCTTTGGCGCGACACTCGCCCGACACGGGCTGGCGCGAGAGTTGAACGGTGGTGAAGATTACTTTAACGCATGGCTGGAAACTCTCGAAACCCTGTTAATTGACGCGGGCTACGCCCGCCCCGGTGATCTGCGTGCTCTGCGCGACGGGTGGGAGGCCGCCTATCTCAGCACGCCACACGGCGCGCCGGTGCATTTGAACGAACCGCAAAGCGGCTAAATCTACTCGCTGGCGCTAAGCGCGTTTTTCGAGTTTCACACACCAGCCTCTGTCGCTATACGGGCGCGGGACATCGCAAAGGAATATATCATGGCCAATGTCGTCGTTGTCGGCGCCCAATGGGGTGACGAGGGAAAAGGCAAGATCGTTGACTGGCTCAGCGAACGCGCAGATGTGATCGCACGCTTTCAAGGCGGGCATAACGCGGGCCACACTTTGGTCATCGACGGCAAGGTTTATAAGCTGCACGCGCTGCCTTCGGGCGTGGTGCGCGGCGGTAAGCTTTCGGTCATCGGCAATGGCGTGGTGCTGGACCCGTGGCACCTGCTGAAAGAGATTGAGACGATCGAAGGGCAGGGTGTTGAGATCAACCCCGAGAACCTGATGATCGCGGAAAACACGCCGCTGATCCTGCCGTTCCACGGCGAATTGGACCGCGCCCGCGAAGAAGCGGCGAGCAAGGGCACCAAGATCGGAACCACCGGCCGCGGCATTGGCCCCTGCTACGAAGACAAGGTTGGCCGCCGCGCCATCCGCGTTGCCGATCTGGCGGACCCTGCGACGCTAGAAGCCCGCGTTGACCGCGCGCTGCAGCACCACGATCCGCTGCGCAAAGGTCTGGGTGTTGAGGCCATTGACCGCGATGCGCTGATTGCGCAACTGCAAGAAATCGCTCCGAAAATCATGCCTTTCGCCGCACCTGTGTGGAAGGTGCTGGCCGAAAAGCGCAAAGCTGGCAAACGCATCCTCTTCGAAGGGGCCCAGGGCGCGCTGTTGGACATCGACTTTGGCACTTATCCTTTCGTTACCTCCTCCAACGTGATTGCAGGGCAGGCGGCGACCGGCGTGGGCCTTGGCCCCACGGCCATCGATTATGTGCTGGGCATCGTCAAAGCCTATACCACCCGCGTCGGCGAAGGCCCGTTCCCGACCGAATTGGAAGACGCAGACGGCCAACGTTTGGGTGAGCGGGGCCATGAGTTCGGCACCACCACCGGGCGCAAGCGCCGTTGCGGTTGGTTCGACGCGGCCCTGCTGCGCCAAACCTGCGCGACCTCCGGAATCACCGGCATCTGCCTGACCAAGCTTGACGTGCTCGACGGGTTCGAGACGCTGAAAGTTTGCGTGGGCTATGACTTGGATGGCGAACGGCTCGACTATCTGCCGACCGCCGCCGAACAGCAGGCGCGCTGCGTGCCAATCTATGAAGAACTGCCGGGCTGGTCCGAATCGACCGAAGGCGCGCGCAGCTGGGCGGAATTGCCCGCCAATGCGATCAAATACGTGCGCCGGATTGAAGAGTTGATCCAATGCCCCGTCGCGCTGGTCTCAACCTCGCCGGAGCGGGAGGACACCATTCTGGTGACCGACCCTTTCGCGGACTGATCTGATGGCGCTGAGCTACAAAGCACGCCGCCGTTGGGCGCTGGTGATCCTGCTGATCGGGCTGCCAAGCTATATTGCCGTGGCGGTCTGGACGGTGGCCCAATTCGACCGCCCGCCGGTGCTGCTTGAGCTTGGCATCTATGTCGCCCTTGGCATCGTTTGGGCGCTGCCGTTCAAATTTGTCTTTAAGGGCATTGGACAGGCGGACCCGGATGCGGGCGACGATCAGTAACACCTAATAAAAAAGCGCCCCACGGGGCGCTTTTTCGTATCTCCACTGTGGCCGGGGTTTACCCCACGGCGCGGTGGTCGGGGCGGTAGCCAATCTCATCTGACACGGTGAACCGCCCGCCTTTGATCTTTTCGATCTTGCCCGCGCGCAGCAACTGGCCGAAAGAGCGCAGCCCATCTTCGCGGGTGAAGTCCGGCAGGCCGACCGAGCGTACCTTGCCCATCAACTGCGGGCGGGAGAATTGATCACGACCCTCCACAAAAGACATGTAAGACGCCGCCGCTTCGAGCAGTTCGGGCAGTTTGGTGGCCCCCATGTCCGCCGCGAAATCGGCAAAGCTTTCGGCATCGGGGTTGGTCTTGACGGGCTCAACCACCGCGGCCACGCGGCGCGGACGTACGGGGCCAGCATTGCGCAGTTTGTCAACGTCGATGCGCTGCTCGGCCACCAGCTTTAGCGGGGCAGGGCGGGCGTCGTTGTTCGGGCGCTCGGTCCGCGTGGGGCGGCTGATTGGGCGGCGCGGGCGGACCACATCGGCTAGATCTTCGCGGTAAGCGTCGTCCGACGTCGCTGTCGTGGCACGGCCACCCATGGCTTCATCAGCCTTCTTGGCGGCGACAGCAGCGCGCAGATGGGCAAAGGCATCGCGGCGCGTCGTGCTTTCCGGCTCATCCATCTTGCTGTCGGTTTCTGCCATCAGCCGCGACATGTCTGGGCCGGTCTCATCATCGAGGGTGGGCAGGCTGTGGCGCGCGGCTTGAGCAGGTGCGACTTCTTCCTCGGCCAGCTCAGCTGCGTCTTCGGTCGTTTCAGCCTCTGCGGCGGGCGCGAAATCCTCGCCTTCAGCCTCAGCAGGTGCTGCCTCTTCCTCGGTCATTTCGACTGCGGGCTTAGGCGTTTTTTCCTCTTGCACGGGGGCCGCACCGCCAAGCTCGGCTTCCAAAGCAGCCAGTTCACGGGCCAACTCATCTTCATCCTCAACCGAAAGGGTCGAGCTGGGCTTCGCTTCTGCTTTTGCTGCGGGTGCTTTTTTCGGGGTCTCGTCAGAGACTTCTTCCAAATCGCCCCGTGCCACAGCGGCTTCGAGATCGGAGCGTTTGACTTTGATCACCCGACCCTTGCGGGGAAGATCGGCGGCTTCGACTTCTGATGCAGCCTCTGCGTTTTCGTCAAACAGGCTCTCTGCAGTTTCCGCAGTCTCGCCTTCATCATCTTCAGTGGCGTCAAGACGGTTAAGGATGTCGGAAAGATCATCTTCTTCGTCTTCTGCATCCGCGTCGGCCTTATGCGTGGCCTCATCAGCCTGCAGCGCGTCTTCGATGTCACGGCGGGCGGCGGCGATGGCGGCTTCGCTCTCCTGGGCTTCTGTGCGCGGCTCAGCAGCGACAGGTGCTGTCTTCGGTGCAGCAGGCGCCTCTTCCTCATCATAGCCCGCTGCATCGTCCTCGTCCTGCTGGGCGACAACGGCGCGGATGCGCTGAAGTTTGGCGGCGATGCTGTCGGCAGGCGCGGTGTTCGCAGCAGGAACCTCTTCGGCGGCAGCTGTCTGTGCTTCGTCTTCGTAGTGAGACTGCGGCTGCGGGCTGGCGGCAAAGAATGCTTCTGCGTCGCTTGTGTCGTCTTCCTTAATGCCCACGCTCGGTGCATGGGCCATCGGAGCCGCCGCAGGCGCAGGCTCGGCCATCACGGCAGTGTCTGCGATCGCCGCTTCGGGTGCGTCTGGTGTTTCTGGCGTTGCAACGGCGGCGGTATCGGCAATCTCAGCCTTGAGCGGGGCTGGTGCCTCTTCCGCAACGGGGGCTTGCGCTGCCGTGCGGGGTGCTGCCGCCGGAGTCTCGGCTGGTGCGGCCTGAGCCACGGGAGCCTGAGCCACGGGAGCCTGAGCCACGGGAGCCTGGGCCGGGGCATCCGGGCTATGATCTTCCAGCGCGCTCAGCACGATCTTGCCTTCTTGCTCACGCGCCTGAACCCGACGGGATACTTCACGCTGTGCGATCCGGGTGAGCATTTCCGCATCCGGCTGTGGAGGTTCGGCACCGAAGTAGCGGTCATCCGAGGCTAGGTCGCGGAAATATTCGGCAATGGCTTTCATGGTGCCAAATGAATCGTCGAAGCCTTCCAGGGTGCACGAAAAAGTGCCATAGGAGACCGTTAAGATTTTGTTGCTGTTCATCATCGGATGCTCGTCCTCTGCGGTGTTGCAGGTATCGTTTACCACGATGTCCAAGACCAAAGCGGCTCGAATCTGTGCCATTCAGCGTATGATTTCAAGGCAAGATTAAGGCAGATTGCCAAAAGGGGCGTTAATTGACCACTTCAGACTACATAGTTCGCGACAAGGGTCCAGTCACGCTGCTTGGCGGTGGGGAGGCCTTTGAGGGTGACCTTAAGGCGGCGCTGGCACTGGCGCCAACATGTGTCGCGGCTGACAGCGGTGCCGCGCTGGCCGTGGCAGCGGGTGTGCCGCTGGCGGCTGTCATTGGGGATTTTGATTCCACACCAGCAGAGGTGCTGGCGCAGATACCAGCAGGGCGACGCCACCGGATCGACGAGCAAGAGAGCACAGATTTCGAAAAGGCGCTGACCCGGATCGACACGCCTTTGATCTTAGGGGTCGGCTTTACCGGGGCGCGCTTGGATCACCAGCTTGCGGCGTTCAACACGCTCGCGGCTCATCCGCATCGGTCCTGCATCCTGCTGGGCGCGCAGGAGATTGTTCTGCTCGCGCCGCCTCGGATCACGCTGCCCACAGCGGCGGGGGATGTGGTCTCCCTCATGCCTCTCGGCCCGGTGCAGGGGCGCAGCGTCGGTTTGGAATGGCCGATTGACGGGTTAAACTTCGCCCCCGGCGGGCGGATTGGAACCTCGAACCGAGCTACGGGGCCTGTCGCGCTGGAGATGGCCGGACCGGAAATGCTGTTGATTTTGCCGCGCTCCCTTGTGGCGCCGCTGGTGGCGCAACTGCTGCGGCCAGAGCATACGCCGTGGCCCGCTCGCGCATAATAATGTAGAGCCCCGCGCTGACGGTGATCAAAATACCCAAGCCCGCCAATAGGTTTGGCAGGTCGGAGAAAATGATTAACCCAAGCAGTGTGGCGAAAGGGATCTCAAGATATTGCATCGGGGCGAGGGTCGTCGATGGGGCAAAGCGAAGCGACCATGTCATCAGCAAGTGGGCGATGGTGCCAAGAAGCCCGATACCGAGCAGGAGGAACCAGTCCAACACATTGGGCTGGATGATCTGAAGCGGGGCGATCGGCATTACAGAGCCGAAAGCAAGCAAAGGTAAGATCATCACCACCGCCATAACGCCGCTGACGGCTTGAAGGTTGATCGGATCAGTTTGTTTCGCGATTTGACGCGTGACCAACATGAAGAATGAAAAGACCACCGCCACCACGATCGGCAGCAGCGCGGGCCAACCGACATTTGCGAAACTGGGCTGAACAATGAAAAGCGTGCCGAGAAATCCAACAATGCTCGCCCCGAGCCGCCTTGGACCGACCTCTTCATTCAGGATGAATTTGCCAAGCAGCAGCATGAAAAACGGCATGACGAACGCGATCGCAACGGCATCGGCCAAGGGCAAGTACTTCAAAGCTGTGAACATCGCGGCGATTCCCGCCATATGCAGAATGGTCCGCAAAAGTGTCAGCCAGAACACCCGCCCACTCATGCGCCACGCCCGGCCCGATGCCCAAACGATTGGGATAAGGATCAACGCCTGAACGGCAAAGCGGATGAGCACGACCTGCCCAAGCGGGACCGATGCGCCAAGCAGCTTGGCCACTGCATCACCGACAGGGGCTATGATGCAAAAACCCATCATCAGGGTTATTCCGATAAGAGGCCGATCCTGCTGCATTGGGTAACGTTAAGGAAGATTATTGAACAGCGCAATCATTGGTTGAAAGTGGTGGGGGGAAATCGCGCTCTCGCTGACGGCTGACGGCTGACGGCTGACGGCTGACGGCTGACGGCTGACGGCTGACGGCTGACGGCTGACGGCTGACGGCATAGGGCTGACGGCTGAGGCGTGGACCTGCGAAACTGGCGTTATTCTGTGGAGGGCTAAGCGGCAGGGCGGCTTAAATTTACTTGGTTCCTGCCGTGCGATTTTGCCGAATAAAGCGCCCGATCTGCCTGCGCCATCAGGGCTTCTGCTGAAAGCGGACTGCCGTCTTGCACCATCGGCCCGATGGAGAGGCCGATGCTGATGGTGACATGCACAGGCGCAGGTGTGCCGGGGACGACGAACCCCCGATTGCCGATGTCAGAACAAATATCGGCGGCAGTGGATTCGGCGTTAGAGAGGTTGGTGCCGGGCATCACGATGAGAAACTCCTCACCACCAATCCTTGCGACCAGGTCCATACCGCGCAGATTATTGCGCAGCCGCTCTGCAGTTTGCACCAATACCGAATCCCCAGCTGCATGGCCGTAGCGATCGTTTATTCCTTTGAAGTGATCTAAATCGGCGACCATCACCGCAAAGGGGCGGGCCGTTTCAAGGGCGTGTTCTGCGATCTGGTCTAGATGGGGCAGGGCATAGCGGCGGTTGTGCAGCCCCGTCAGCGGATCGAATACCGCGGCTTTCAGCCCTGTACGCACTGTGTTGCGCAGTTGGTCGGTCTTGCGTTTGCGGCGTAGGATAGCATGTAGGCGCAGAACCATTTCGGCAGTGTTAAAGCCGTCGGTCATCAGATCGTCGGCGCCCAGATCAAGTGCTGTCGCCGCCTGTGCTGCGTCGGGGGTCAATTGCACGACCAACAGCCCAGCGTGGCGGGTCTGCGCATTGGCGCGCAGCACCGAAATCAGCCGCAGCGCCGCGTTGGCAGTATTAGGTATCTCCGACAGGACAAGCACATAGGCATCGGGCGGCCCGTTTTTAGAAGCAGATCGAATGGCCTCCTCCGGATTGGCAAGGGTAAGCCCCGCACGCAATAGGGGGCGCAGTTGCTTGGCCCAATTGACGCTCGTCGCGCTGTCTGAATGGATCAGAACGCAATGGCTTTGGGCTGTAAACTCGGTGGATGGTTCAGCCAAACCAAGCGCCCGGGTGGTATCATCCCGCATTTCCCATTCGCCCGCCGCGTTGCGGGCGCGGATAAGGCTGCGCGCGCGGCCAAGTAGCAATGTCGTATCAAGCGGCCTTAACAATACATCGCTGGCACCCGCCTCTAATGCGGCAAGTCGACCTGTTGTTTGATCCCCGTTTCCGATGGCCAGCACCGGAAGCTGCGCAGTATCGGCAGACGCTTTCAGCGCCTCGCACAGATCGGCAGCCCCGCCTCCGGGCAAGGTAAGCGCGCATATCACAAGATCAGGCGGGTTTTCCCGCGCAGTAGCCAAGGCCTCTTCCATATCTACGGCCTGAACGACCTGATAAAACGCCGCACAAAGCTTGACCTTGAGGGCGATACGATTGGTCGCAATCGCATCTGCAATAAGGATGGTCCCTTGCACGACAGCTCCTTCACCGTACAAATCAGTTTGATGCTCTAGTGTTTGCGCCCTAATGGTTAACAAAGGGTTTCCAACCTGCTGCAGAAGACGGTTCCTATGTCCTATACTCAAGATTCCGCCGAGACCTTGGCGCTACAAGCGCTTGCTTGGTTGGCGGCGAATGACGATCTGTTGCCCGTCTTTCTAGGCAGCACCGGCGCATCGGAAGCAGACCTGAAAAAACAGGCCAGCGACCCTGTATTTCTTGGCGCTGTGCTGGATTTTTTGATGATGGATGATGCGTGGGTCATCGGCTTTTGCGACTATTTAGCCATCCCCTATGAGCGGATCATGCAAGCCCGCGCTGCATTGCCCGGCGGGGAGCAGGTGCATTGGACTTAAAAAACATTAAGGGCTTGCTGTTCGACAAAGACGGCACTCTGTTCGATTTCGCCGCGACATGGGTGCCTTGGGCCGAAGCCTTTTTGCTGCGTGCCTGCGGCGGCGATCGCAGGTTTGCCGCGCGGGTCGGCGCAGATATTGGGTTTGATTTCGCCGCGCGCCGTTTTGCGCCGCATAGCATCGCGATCGCTGGCACACCTCAGCAAGTGGTCGAAGCCTTGGCGCCGCATTTTCCGGATCAAACGCCCGCCGCTTTGCTTGAGATGATCAACACCGAAGCAAGCCTAGCCCCGCAGTGCGAAGCCGTGCCTCTAAAACCATTTTTGCAGCAGCTTCGCGACAAAGGCTTCAAGCTTGGCGTCGCGACAAATGACGCCGAACATCCCGCGCGGGCGCATCTTTCTGCGGCAGGGGTGGTTGATATGTTCGACTTTATTGCTGGGTTCGATACCGGGCATGGGGGCAAGCCTTCGCCGGGGCAATTGCTCGCATTTGCGTCCCATGTGCACCTGCCCACGGCATCAATTGCTATGATCGGTGACAGCGTTCACGACCTAGAAGCCGGTCGCGCGGCTGGCATGCTACGTATTGCTGTGTTGACCGGGCCCGCAGAACAACAGGACCTTGCAGCCCATGCCGATATGGTGCTGCCAGATATCGGCCATCTGCTAAATTATCTGTCCTGAAATAGCTGGGCCTACTCAACCTGAGGCTGCAGATGCGCCCTCAAGTATTCGTTCATCCAAGTCTTCCCCATGTAAGACCGAAATATCTCCCGTTGTTTCAAGCACCACGGCGCGCACTTCGGAGAATTTCATCACGTTGGCCTCACGCAGCTTGGCGAGCAAATCAGTGCGGGCGACGCGGGTCTGGCGCAGCGCCTCATCAAAAATCTGCCCGTCACGCATCAGAATTACAGGCTCATTCTGCACCACGTCTTCAAACTGATCAGAGACTTGCCGCAATCGGGCGATAACAAATTGCGCACCAAGGAGCGCAAAGATTGCCAAGGTAGGCTGTGCAAATTCCGGCCATGTGGTCGCCTGACAGGCCCCGGCAAGAAGCGAGCCGGTGGCAACTGTGGCCACGAAATCAAAGGCAGTCATCTTTGAAAAAGTGCGCAGACCGATGACGCGGACCACAAAAACCACCCAAACCAGCGCGAGGCCGGAAAGCAAAAGCGCACGCGCAATAATATCAAGCGGAACACTGTCGAAAAACATCAGCCTTGGCCCTCTTTCAGCGCTCTGCCGCGCCGGATAAAGAAGCGCCCGATAAGCACCACCATAGCCATCGCAATCAGCCCCAGATAGCGCTCATAAATCCCGTCGATCCCGGTCGGGAGAAAGAAAAATGGCGGCGCAGATATCAGCCAAAGTATCGAAATGATCTTGAGCGCTTTTGCGAGAGAGGGAGAAGCCTCAGCGAAACCTTTGGAAAGCAGCCACGGTACGGTCAGCATGATCACGCCAAGCGCGTAGACCAGATAAACATGGATCACCACGCCGTCGGAGTCGCGATCCCCGTATTCGTTCCTTGCCCCCACCAGAAAAACGATAAGCCCCAATACAGCAAGCCCGATAGTGCCGGTGCTCCAACGCCCGCCGCCGAAGTGAACATGCGCGCATAAAAGGGCGCAAGCGACGAGCGACGCTGAAAACGCATAGATGCCAATATCAACGATAAACTCATACCGTCCCGCACCAAGGTCACTGATCGTATCTGCAATCCAGTCGTGATCTGGAACCACAAAATCTGCGATCAAGATTGAGACAGCGAATACCACACAGCCAATGATCGCGCTCCAGCCCAAACAAATCATGAATTCCGGTGCGCTGTGCTGTCGGGGAACTGTGACCTTATTACTCATTTCGTCAAACCCACCTTCGCCGCCAATTAAAGTATGCGGCCTGACACGGGCGGCCAGACCGGATGATATTAGTCCGAAAGACGCGAGCGTTCCTCGGCATTGGGGCTCCCTGCGGGGGCCTCATCCAATGTGGCTTCGGGGCGGTGCAGGTTCTCTTGGGGCTTTTTGGGTGGGGTCTTGTTGTTGTCCTTAGGGTGTTTTGGATCATCGCTCATGGGAATACTCCTCGCTAGCTACGCGTCGAGGAAAGGCACCGTGCCATCCTCTGCACTCAAACGCACAGCTAGGGGTGCCAGTTCCGCGTGAATGGATGTGACCACCAAGGTCAATTTCCGAACAACTGGAATCATCAGGCCAATCTTAACCACTACTCGTGCATTCTAGCAGCGGGAAAAATGGGAATGAGGCAGTCATGCACGGGCTTATAAACCGCAGCATTCAAAACTACTTTTGCGCCAACTATGGTAGGGAGCTTTGGGCCGATGTGGCCTCTCGCGCCGGGTTGGATTTTACAGAGTTCGAGGTGATGCTCACCTATCCGGACCATATCACTCCGGCGGTTCTGGATGCGGTTTGCGCCGTGCTTGACCGGTCACGCGCGGAGGTGATGGAAGATGTCGGCACTTTCCTCGTGGCGCAGCCGGGCTATGGGGCGGTGCGGCGTTTGCTGCGATTTGGCGGGGTAAGTTTTGGTGATTTTTTACAGTCGCTGGACGATTTGCCAGACCGGACGCGCCTCGCCCTGTCCGAGCTGAGACTGCCATGGATTGAACTGCGCGAAGATCCTGACGGTCAGTATTCGTTGATCTGCGCGGCACCGCTTGTTGGCTATGGATATCTCATGATGGGGGTCTTGCGGGCCATGGCCGACGACTATGGTGCGCTAGTTTTGTTAGAGCACTGTGGGCGGGCCGCCGGGGTCGAAACGCTAAAGATCATTCTGGTTGAGGTCGATTTCTCAGAAGGCCGCAGTTTCGAGCTTGGGGCGCGGGCATGAGTGAGGTGATCCAAGATACAGCAGTTTTGGACAAGCTCTGCCCCATGCATCTGCTCTTGTCCGCCACGGGGGTCATTGGCCACGCAGGGCCGACAATCCAAAAACTGCGGCCTCAGTCCCCGCTTGTTGGGCGGCGGTTTTTCGATACCGTCGCCGTCAAACGACCTCGCGGGATCCATGGAATGGAAGACCTGAGGCGTGCGACGGGCGTGAAATTGCATCTCGCCCTTCGCGATGCCCCCCGGACAGAATTGAAGGGATTGCTGGTGCCGCTGGGCGATGGCCGCACGGTCGTAAACCTTTCTTTCGGGATCTCTATTTTCGATGGGGTACAAGACTATGCGCTGACCAATGCCGATTTTGCCGCGACCGACATGGCGATTGAAATGCTTTATCTTATGGAGGCAAAATCAGCCGCTATGGAGGCCTCTCGCCGCTTGAACCTGCGCCTGCAAGAAGCGCGTATCGCGGCGGAGGAGCAGGCCTTTACCGACATCTTGACCGGTCTCAAAAACCGTCGTGCGCTGAATGCAGTATTGGAAAGATTAATCACGGCCGGAGAGAGCTTTGCCGTGATGCACATCGACCTTGATTACTTCAAGGCGGTGAATGACAGCCTTGGCCACGCGGCGGGCGATCATGTGTTGCAAACGGTCGCCCGCATTATGGTGCAGGAAACCCGAAGCTCTGACATGGTGGTCCGCTTGGGAGGGGATGAGTTCACGGTGGTCCTGCCTGATGTGCGCAACGAGAGCATGTTAAAGCGGATCGGGCAGCGCATCATTGACCAATTGGAAGAGCCAATTCAATTTAACGGAAAGGCCTGCAAGGTCTCTGCCAGCATTGGCACGGTGTGGATCCAGCGCGGCGATAGACAATCACGCGAGGTGGTTTTGGCAAATGCGGATGCTGCGCTTTACGCGTCGAAACATGCAGGCCGCGCGCGGCATACGTTTTATAGCCCGGCCTTGCGTCGGCCCGCGAACCTCGATCCTCCAACGTCCGGAGAGCAGGGCGCCTGCGGCAGCTAATTGCCTGAGGGCGCACCGCGCCGGGTTGATTTGACATCGGAGCAGTAGACCGCACAGTTTGCCTGTCGTATCACCCCTGCATGAAATCGCCCCTGCAGATATTCCGCCGCCTGCGCCAACGTCTGCACGACGCCCGCCGGCGCGCGCGCTTTACCGCATCTGTGCAGCATCTCCACGGGCCCAGCAAACTTGACGTGGCGCCGGGTGACGTGGTGCTGATCGCCCTAGTGCGCGACAGCAGCTATTATCTTGATGCCTTCTTTCGACATTACCGTGCAATGGGCGTGCGGCATTTCGTGTTCATCGACAATGGCTCACGCGATGACACCATCAGCCGCATCAAAGCGCAAAAAGGCACGGTGATCGACCGGTGCACCCTGCCGCTAGCGGAATACGAAGACCTAATCCGTCAGCATCCCGCACAGACTTACGGGAAAAACCGCTGGTGTCTCTATGTCGATGTGGACGAAATCTTTGATTTTGAGGGGCGCACCCAGATCGGTATCAGAGGGCTTACCGCCTATCTTGAGCAGCATAGCTATACCGCTTTGGCCGCTCAGATGCTTGAGATGTTTCCGAAAACAAGCCTCGCCGCGGCGGCGGGATTTCCTTATAAACAGGCGCTACAGTCCTTTCTTTACTACGATATCAGCGCCATTCGAAAACTTGACTATCACAGCGCGGAGAACTCTTTTTCCGACCTGCTGACCGATAACGAACTGTCTAACGAAGGCGTCAAATTGGCCTTCGGCGGCGTGCGTGGTAAATTTTTTGGCGAAGACTGCTGTCTGACGAAACACCCACTGATTTTTAATGGGCCCGAGGTCACGCCGACCCCGCATCCGCATCTTTCGACTGGGGTGCGCGTGGCCGACATGACAGCCGTGATCAAACACTATAAATTCGCCAATGATGCCGCCGCGTGGGACGCTGAGACGCTGGGCGCAGGCAATCTCGCGCATGGAGGAGACGCACGGCGTATGGCAGTCATTGGGCAGAACCCGGATATCTCTCTGTTTTCGCTGGATGCGCGACGCTGGAACCGGGTCGAACTTTTGTACCGCGCTGGGTTTCTGGTCCCCTCCGATGCCTATAGCGCCCATGTCGCCGATTGGCGCGATGAAAGTGCCGCATGAAGATCGGCGCCGTGGTCATCGGTCGAAACGAAAGCACGCGGTTGGAGCGGTCGTTGCCGGCCTTGATAGGGCAGGTGGCGCAGGTGATCTATGTCGACAGCGGCTCAACCGACGGGTCCGTCGCTATGGCGCAGGGATTGGGGGTTAGGGTTGTCGAGTTGGACATGCAGCAGCCCTTCACCGCCGCACGCGCGCGCAATGCGGGGGTAGAGGCGCTGGACCCGGGGATCGCGCTGGTACAATTTCTGGATGGCGATTGCATTCTGCAAGACGGCTGGGTGGCCGTAGCAGAGGCGCATCTGAACGAACATCCAGAGGTCGCAGTGGTCTGCGGCAGACGGCGAGAAGAGCGCCCTCAAGCGTCTATCTATAACTCGCTGATCGACCGCGAATGGGATACCCCAGTGGGCGAGAGCCGTGCCTGTGGCGGTGACGCTCTGATGCGGCTGGATGCCTTGCGCGCCGTGGGCGGCTACAGGGCCGATATGATCGCCGGTGAAGAGCCGGAGCTTTGCCAACGCCTGCGCCGCGCGGGCTGGCAGATATGGCGTCTGGATGCCGAGATGACATCGCATGATGCGCAGATGGCGCGTTTTGGTCAGTGGTGGCGACGCAGCCTGCGCGCCGGCCATGCCTTTGCCGAAGGGGCCGCGTTGCATGGCAGCGGCCCAGACCGCCATTGGGTGGCTGAGACCCGCCGCGCGCTTCTTTGGGGGGCGCTCTTGCCTGCTATGATTTTGCTGCTGGCGTTGTTGATGCCTTGGGCCGCGTTGGTTCTGGCGCTGCTCTATCCGATGCAATTGTTGCGGTTGATGCGCCGTGGCGGGGGGCTTTGGGGGTTTTTCACCCTACTTGGCAAATTCCCCGAGGCGTTGGGCGTGTTGAAATACTACATGCGGCGCGACGGGCGGATCATCGAATACCGTTGATCTCTAGCGTGTGCGCCAGGCCTCAAGCGCAAGCCCCGGCAGGATTGCAAAGCATCGCGCATAGCGCGGCACCATGCGCGCGGGGCTTTGCATCGCGCGCCAAAGCCATTCCAAGGCCAGCACCCGCATCCATCTAGGTGCGCGGCGCTGCCGCCCCGCCAGGAAGTCCAAACCCGCCCCAATTGAGGCAAAGCCTATCTCCGACGCGATACTGCGCCCGCGTGCGGCAAGAATCTCTTGCTTAGGCGCGCCAAGGGCTAGAAAACACAGCCGCGCACCGCTTTGCGCGATGTCGCGCAGCGCGGCGTCAGCGGCGTCACTTTGGGGGTCAAACCCCATCGGCGGGGCAGCAATATGACAGATTTCCAGCCCCGGCACGCGGGTCTGAAGGGCTTGGGCCGCCCCCCTGAGAGAGGGTTCATCGCTGCCGAAAAAGGCGAGGGGAAGCGATAGCTCCGCGGCTAATTCGCAAATAGGTAAGATCAGATCGGAGCCGGGCATAAGCTCAACCGGCCGTTTCGCCAGATGAGAAAGCCAGACGACGGGACGGCCATCGGCCACGATCAAATCCTGCGCACCGTAGGCCGCGGCAAAGTCCGGGTCGCGCGGCAGTTTGGTCAAATGGTCAAGGTTAAGCGTTGCAAGTGCGAACCCTTCGCGTTTCAGAAACCGCTCACGCAGAGCTTGAAACAATGCGGCCTGTGTCGCCACATTAACCACCACCGCAGCGTCGCCTGTGCCATACTTCATGGGGTTTGTCTCAAATGCGGGCCATATCGGGCAGGGTAAACGGAATGAGGCGTGCCGTCTATGTGATTGATATCATGTGCCATCTCACGATTACGCCCGCGTCTGAGTGAATTCGCCGCAAAACTAGCGGGATGACAGGGTGCAGACCAGATGGTATTTTTAGCGCGCCCCTTGGGCGTAAATTTCATTCCGCACGTCTCGCCCCGCAACGCAAGGACACCATGCCAAATCCCATCGCTTATCTGATGCTGCTGATCTGGCCCTTCGTCTGTCTGGGTCTGTTTCGCAACCTGCCGCTGCAGCGGGCGCTTATCTGGTCGATCCTTGGCGGCTATTTATTTCTGCCACCGGTGGCAGAGTTCAACCTACCGCTGGTGCCGGGGCTCGATAAAGTGTCGATCCCAAACCTTAGCGTACTGGTAATTATCTGGTTGGGCACGCAGGAGAAACTGCAACTCTGGCCAGCTTCCCTCGTGGCGCGGCTGTTGGTGATCGGACTTGTCTTTTCGGTCGTGCCGACGGTGCTGACGAATGGCGATCCGATCCTGTTCCAGACGATCCGCGGGCTTGAACCGATGACCTTCCCCGTTAACGCCCTGCCGGGCCTGTCGATCCGTGACATCGGCTCGGTCTTGATTGGGCAGATACTGATGTTGGTGCCGTTTTTGCTGGCGCGTCAACTTCTTGCAGATGAACAGGGGCTGCGTGAGCTGCTGTTGGCCTTTGCGGTTGGCGGGGTCATCTATTCGGTGCCGTCCCTGTTTGAAATCCGTTTCTCACCGCAATTGAACACGTGGATTTATGGGTTTTTCCAACACTCATTTGAGCAAATGATGCGCAATGGTGGTTTCCGTCCCATCGTCTTTTTGCCCCACGCCCTGTGGCTGGCGTTGTTCATGTGTATTGCGTTGCTGTCGGCGGTCGCGCTGGCGCGGCAAGCCCCGGTACTTGACCGCTGGAAGATGCTGTTGTTGGCGGCCTATCTGGCGGTGGTTCTGCTGCTGTGTAAAAGCCTTGCCTCTATGGCTTATGCGTTGCTGTTGGTGCCGGTGGTGCTGCTGATCCCGGCACGTTGGCAAATTCGATTGGCCGTTGTCTTTGCGGCTGTCGCGGTGATCTATCCTATGTTGCGCAACGCGGGTTTGGTGCCGCTGGACGCTATTTTGGCCCAAGCCGAGGCGATCAGCGCCGACCGGGCGCAATCGCTTAGCTATCGTTTCATGAACGAAGAGCAGTTGCTGTCGCGGGCTGCCGAAAAGCCGTGGTTTGGGTGGGGTGAGTGGGGTCGGAACCTCTTCGTAGATCCGACCACCGGCGACATACTTTCCATCCCCGATGGCCGCTGGATCATCGTATTTGGATCCTTTGGATGGGTCGGTTACCTGTGCGAAATGGGGCTGTTGGCTTTGCCGATCTTCATGATGGGTTTGCATCTCTACCGGAATGGAGATGCGGAGCTTTCCCCTTGGATTGCGCCGCTGCTTTTAATTCTTGGCATTACCATGATGGACATGTTGCTCAACGCGACCCTGACACCACTAACATGGCTCACGGCGGGGGCGATCCTTGGCCATGCAGAGACGCTTCTTGCCGCGCGAGCGGGCCAAAGCGCATCGCGTGAAAGCACAAACCCTATGATCCCTGCTAAGCGGACGGTGTTCTAGACCGCGCGTTATTCTCTGCGGTGTTGGGCGAACTTTACGGAAACTTCCGCAACGGCACGGTCTCGGCTCATTTTTGACAAATTTGGCTGTTGTATGATGCAGCCGAAGCCTAAATTGAACCTCAGAAGGCCCATCACTGTGATCAAGCGGGCGATGGGACAAGTGTAGCAATGAACAGCACGGACCACTCTCTCTCGCGCGATGACATCGCAATCGTCGGCATGTCTGTGAATGTGCCGGGGGCCGAAGGTATTGATGCCTATTGGGCGAACCTACGTGACGGGGTGAGCGCGCTCAAGCGGTTGGACGAGGCCCAGTTGCGCGCCGCCGGTGAGAGCGCTGAGCGGATGGCCCGGCCAAACTATGTGCCCGTGACCGCCGAAATGCCTGGCTATGACATGTTCGATGCGGAGTTCTTCGGCTTCTCCCCTAAGGACGCGGCGATCCTTGATCCACAGCACCGCAAGTTTCTTGAGGTTGCGTGGGAGGCGATGGAGCAGGCAGGGCACATGCCTGAAAGCCTCTCCGGCCCGGTCGGCGTCTATGCGGGCTGTGGTATGGGCAGCTACTTCTATTTCAACATTTGCTCGAACCCTGAGCTGGTCGATGACGTGGGCATGTTTTTGCTGCGGCATACGGGCAATGACAAAGATTTTCTATCGACCCGCGTCAGCCACGTATTTGACCTCAAGGGGCCGTCGATCAACTTGCAAACTGCGTGTTCAACCTCGCTGGTGGCGATCCATTATGCCGCGCAGGCGCTACGGTCGGGTGAGATTGATATGGCGCTGGCGGGCGGGGTGACGATCGAATTGCCGCAGGGCAGGGGGTATGAGTTCAAGGAAAACGAAATCCTCTCGCCCGATGGCGAATGCCACGCCTTCGACCACCGCGCGCAGGGCACCGTCTTTGGCTCTGGCGCGGGCGCTGTGGCACTTCGGCGGTTGGAGGATGCCATCGCCGATGGTGATCACATCTGGGCGGTGATTAAAGGCTCGGCGGTCAACAACGATGGGGCGGCCAAGGCGGGCTATCTGGCCCCTTCGGTTGACGGTCAGACCGCCGCCATCGCGCGCGCGCTCGATGCCGCAGGCGTGGCGGCGCAGAGCATTGGCATGGTCGAATGCCACGGCACCGGCACCTATCTGGGCGACCCGATCGAAGTTGCAGCACTGACGCAGGCCTATCGGGCAGAGACGCAGGCGCAGGACTTTTGCCGCATCGGCTCGGTCAAGACGAACATCGGCCATCTTGATACCGCCGCCGGGGTGGCGGGGCTGGCCAAGGCCGCGCTGTCGCTGCATCATCACCAAATCCCGCCGTCACTGGGATATGAGGCACCAAATCCGGCGATCCCATTTGAGGGCTCGCCCTTCCGCGTGAATGACCAGCTTTTTGACTGGCCCGCCAGCGCCACGCCACGCCGTGCGGCGGTGAACGCGCTTGGCGTCGGCGGCACCAACGCGCATATGATCCTTGAAGAAGCACCCGCGCGCGCAGCATCCGAGGAAAGCGATTTTCCCTTCCATGTGATCTGCCTCTCGGGCCGCTCCAAAGCCGCGCTTGAGGCCAATAGCGCTGCCCTTGCCGCCCATCTGCGCGCCCATCCCGAGCAGCCCTTGGCTGATGTGTCCTTCACCCTCAAACAGGGCCGCCGCGCGTTTGACAAGCGCCGTGTTTTGGTGGCCGAGACCCACGAAGAGGCTGCGGCCTTGTTGGAAAGTGGCGACAGCCGCCGCGTCTTTACCCATGACCACCTTGGCCCCGACCCTGAGGTCGTCTTCATGTTCCCCGGCGGCGGGGCGCAATACGCAGGTATGGCGCGCGATCTTTATGAGACCGAACCGGTATTCGCCGAGTGGATGGACCGTGGCCTTAAGCACTTAGAGCCCCAACTTGACTATGATATCCGTGCAATTTGGCTGCCACCCGAAGACCGTGCCCAAGCGGAGATCACGCTGAAAAAGCCGTCGGTCCAATTGCCGCTGATCATGATTGTCGAATACGCGCTGGCGCAGCTTTGGCTGTCTTGGGGCGTAAAACCTGCCGCCTTGGTGGGCCACTCCATGGGCGAGAACGTCGCCGCCACTTTGGCCGGGGTGATGCGTTTCGAGGACTGCATCGACCTTGTGCTGCTGCGCGGGCGGTTGTTTGATGAGGTGCCAGCAGGCGGGATGATCAGCATCTCGGCATCGCTTGAGCAGATCGAGCCGCTTTTGGGCGATGCGCTTGATATTGCTAGCGTCAACGGCCCAAAACTGATTGCGGTTTCCGGCCCGGATGACGCGCTTGCCGCTTTGCAAACGCGTCTCGACACTGCGGGCCTTGAACACCAGCGCATCGCCATCGACATTGCTGCCCACTCGCGGATGCTGGACCCAACCCTTGATCGCTACCGCGCCTTCCTTACCAAACTCGACTTGCGTGCGCCCCAGATGCCTTTTCTGTCGAACCGTACGGGAGAGTTGATCACCGCTGAGATGGCGACCGATCCGGACTATTGGGTCCAGCAGCTTCGCAACACGGTTAATTTTGCTGACTGTATTACACATCTGGCGGCTGCCGCGCCGAAAGTGTTCCTTGAGGTCGGGCCGGGCAAGGCTCTGTCGGCTTTGGCGCAGATGAACGCAGACGTGAGACCGGGGCAGGTGATGTCCTCGCTGCGCCACACCGAACAAGACATCGCCGATGATGCCTATTTCTTGAGCGTGGTGGGACGGCTTTGGGCCTGCGGGGTCGAGGCAGATTGGCCGCAAATTTGGGGGGAGGCGCGGCGCAACCGGGTGGTGCTGCCGACCTATCAATTCCAACGCGCGCGGTACTTTGTAGAGCCGGGAACAGCCGCCCAAACGACCCCCGCGCCCCATATCCAGCGCGAGGACGACATCGCCAAATGGGGCGCAGTACCGCATTGGCAGCCGCGTTATGCTGAGCGTGATATGGACCTTTTCGGCCCGCTGAACTGGCTCGTCTTCGCGGATACGGCAGGGTTGGGGGCAGAGGCTGTCGCGCAGCTTCGAGCAGAAGGGCACCGTGTTGTGCTCGTCGCCGCAGGGGATGCCTTTACACGGATCGATGCTGATAATTTCACGCTGGCTGCCGAGCAAGGACGCCCGGGCTACGACCAACTGTTCGCGGCCCTGCAGGCGGACGAACAGATGCCCGACAGGATCGCACATTTCTGGCTCACTGATGATACTGCTCAGCCGCGCCCCGGATCCAGCAGGTTTGACCGCAATATCGAACAAGGGTTTTGGAGCCTCACTTGGCTTGCGCAATCCTTGGCCGAAATTGAGCGCGACGCGCCGTTGCACCTGAATGTCTTTATCACCGGCGCGATGCAGGTTGCGGAAGAGGCGCTGGTTTACCCCGAAAAGGCACTGATCTCAGGTCCCGTGGGCGTCATGGCGCGGGAATTGCCGGGGCTGACGGCAACGCAGATTGATCTTGCTGTTGCAGCGGATCCGCCCCCGTCTGGCTGGTTCACAAAGCCTATGGCTCCGACGCCGGTGATGGATTCCGATGACCTGTTGGAAGAGCTTTTGGCGAGCCCGGCCAATCTGCAAGTCGCCCACCGTACCGGCCGCCGGTATGAGCTGGGCTATCGCGCCGCCGCTTTGCCACCGCAGGATTTGCCGGGCTGGAAGCCCCAGGGGAGCTACCTCATCACAGGCGGTTTCGGCGGCATTGGTTTGACCCTCGCGGCGGATATTCTACAAACCAAAGGCACCCGTGTCTTCCTGCTCAGCCGAAGCACCCTGCCGCTGCGCCATGAATGGGACGACTATCTGGCCAGCCACGGCCCCGCCGATGCCACGGCCCGGCGTCTGCGTGCGGTGATGCGTCTTGAGGCGCAAGCCGCGCAGTCTGGCGGCGCGGTTGAGGTCGCCCGCGCAGATGTTGCAAACCTCGCGCAGATGCGCCGGGTGATTGATGACCTAACCACCCGCCAAGGCGGTGTGACCGGCGTGATCCATGCCGCAGGGGTGCTCGATGACGCGCCGCTGCTGGCAAAATCCGATGCGGGGATCGAGGCGGTGCTGGCGCCCAAGGTGCAGGGCCTGCGCGTTCTGGATCAGCTGCTGCCTGACGGCGCGGTCGAGCTGTTGGTGCTGTTCTCTTCCACCTCCACAGCCACCCGCGCGGCAGGGCAATTGGATTATGTGGCGGCGAACGCGTGGCTGAATGCCTTTGCCCAATCCCGACGGGGCGCGAAGACCCGCGTGGTCGCGGTCAACTGGGGCGTTTGGGCCGATGTTGGTATGGCCGCTGAAACGGTGGGCGGCGGAGCGGCGGTCGCGCTGCCTGCGCGCCGGATCAACTCCGCATTGCTGGACACCGCCGGGTCAGGCGACAGCGGCGAGCCAGAGTTCACAACCGAAATCGCGGCATCACATTGGCTGCTTGACCAGCACCGCACCCATGATGGGCGCGCGGTTATGCCGGGGACAGGCTATATCGAACTTTTCGCCGAAGCGGCGCAGGCACAGGGGTTGCAGGGATTTTCGCTGCAAGACCTGTATTTCCTGCGCCCGATGCCACTGGCAGACGATGCGACGCGCAAGATCAAGATTACCTTAAACCCCGAGGGTACAGGCTTTGCCGCCGAGTTGCGCAGCGCCTGCGTGGTGAACGGAAAGCCCGCGTGGCAATTGCACGCCCAAGTGCGTTTAATCCCGACTGAGCGTGAGGCCGAAACCCTTGACTTAGATGCCATCGCGGCCCGCTGCCCCACCGTCGCACGGGCAGAACCCGGCGACCGACTGACTGCTATTCAGGAGCCGCATCTGAACTTCGGTCCGCGTTGGCATGTGTTGCAACGTACCGCATTGGGGCAGGGCGAAGGGCTGGCCGAACTGCATTTGCCCGATGCGGCGCTAAGTGATCTGGCCGACGGGTATTTGCTGCATCCCGGCCTGATGGACATTGCCACTGGCTGGGCAATGGCGCTGATCCCCGGCTATACCGCCCGCCACCTTTGGGTGCCCCTGTCCTACGGCGACATCACGCTCCACGCACCGCTGCCCGCCGACATCCGCTCTCATGTGCGGCTGGCCGAAGGGGCCGCGGCAGATGGCTTTGCCCGGTTCCATGTGACGATCACTGACGCTCAGGGGGCGATCCTTGTGGACGTGCGCGATTTCGCAATGAAACGGCTCGAAGGTGCCCTTGCCGAAGTCCCTCCACCTGACGCGCGTGAGGTGATCTTTGAAGGGGGCGATAGCGCACCGTCGCTCAGCCCGGCGGAAGAACGGTTGGCCCGTATAGTACGCCAAGGTATCCGCGCAGAAGAAGGGCCGGAGGCCCTGCGCCGCGCGCTGGCGCTGGACGTGCCGCAGGTGATGATTTCCTCGCTCCCGTTGCAGACATTAATCGCCCAAGCTGACGCTCCAGTGACCGAGGCCGCCCCGCAGGGGCAGAGCTTTGAGCGGCCCGATCTTGATGGCACATTCGTGGCACCCCGTAACATGATCGAAGAAAAGTTGGCTGACATCTGGTCCAACCTTTTGGGCATCAGCCCGGTGGGGATGGAGGATAGTTTCTTTGACCTTGGGGGGCATTCGCTGATCGCTGTGCGGCTCTTTGCCGCCGTGAAACGCGCATTCAAGGTCGAGTTCCCGATCTCTGTTTTGTTTGAGGCGCCCACGATTGCAAAATGCGCAGCACTCATCGCGGCAGAGCGTGGCGATCTCTTACAGACGGACGCTGAAGACGTCGCACCCTCTGCCCCGCAACAGCGCTTTAACTACCTTGTGCCGTTGAACCAATCACGCGCCGAGACGACGCCGCTGTTTATCATTGCAGGCATGTTCGGCAACGTGTTGAACCTGCGCCATCTTGCCTTACCCTTCAGCAACGAACGCCCGGTCTTTGGAGTGCAGGCCCGTGGATTGATCGGCGAGGACCCTCCGCATGAGGACGTGCAAACCGCTGCTGCGGACTACATCGCTGAAATTCGTGTTCTTCAGCCCGAAGGGCCCTACCTGTTAGCGGGCTATTCCGGGGGCGGCATCACGGCCTATGAAATGGCCCAACAGTTGAAATCCGCAGGGCAGGAGGTGGCCGTTTTGGCACTGATCGACACGCCGTTGCCGGTGCGCCCGGCGCTGACGAAAATTGACAAAGCGCATATCAAATTGGCAGAGCTTCGCGATAATGGGCCTGCATATCTGCTGGAATGGGCGCGCAACCGCTGGGCGTGGGAACGCGAGCGCCGCCGCCCGGCCTCGGATGCGGGTGCCGATGTCGATGGGGGTGGGGATGGGGGTACTTCCTTCAATAGCCTGCGCATTCAGGCGGCGTTCCTGCGCGCCGTAGGGCACTATCAAACGCCAAATTGGGATGGACCGCTGACGCTGTTCCGCCCACCGCTGGACCACCATTGGGCGGTGTCAAACGGCAATCACGTAAGCGCCGAAAAGGAATATGTTTTTGAAGACAATCAATGGCGTCAATACGCCCCCCGTCTGCAAGTGATCGAAGTGCCAGGTGACCATGTCAGCATGGTGTTGACGCCCAATGTGACGGTATTAGCGCAGGAGCTGTCCGAAGTGATCGCGGCGGCCTTGCCCGCTGAAGTCGACAGCAATCAGCGCCAAGCAACGGCGGCAGAATAATGCAGCAGCCTTCCCGACTGTTGGTTGTCATCCTCAACTACCGCACCGCAGATATGACCCTGCGCGCGGCCGAGACTGCTTTGGCGGATATGCCGAAAGAAAACGCCGAATTGGTGATCGTCGACAATGCCAGCGGCGACGGCTCGGATGCGCTGCTGGCGCAGGCGATTGCAGCGCGCGGATGGGATGCGGGCAACCGGGTGCGGTTGATCTCGGCCCCAAGTAACGGCGGTTTCGGTGCGGGCAACAACATAGCCATGCGCGCTGGCATGTCGGATGGGTCAACGCCTGATTTCGTGCATGTGGTGAACTCTGACGCATTCCTTGATCCGGGCTGTATCGCGGGTTTGATGGATCACCTGCAAAAACATCCTCGCGCGGGATTGGCCGGAAGCCATGTGCGCGGTGAGGATGATCTGCCTCATTCCACCGCTTTCCGTTTTCCTTCTGTTGCTGGAGAATTCGAGGGGGCCGTTCGGTTTGGCCCCATAACGCGGTTGCTGTCATCCTCCGTGGTGGCCCCCCCGTTGCCGAAAGTGGCCGCGCCTGTCGACTGGGTTGCTGGGGCCAGCGTCATGATGCGTTGGGAGATGTTGGCAGAGATCGGTCTCTTTGATGAAGAGTATTTCCTATACTATGAGGAAACCGACCTTTGCCTGCGCGCCGTGCGGGCAGGTTGGGAGTGTTGGTTTGTGCCCCAGGCGCGCTGCATTCACATCGGCTCAGTCTCAACGGGTCTGAAAGAAGCACAGCGCACACCGCGCTATTGGTTTGATAGCCGGCGTCGCTATTTTACCAAGAACCACGGCAAAACCTATGCGACGCTTGCCCTGTTGGCGCGGCTCGCTGGGGGCGGGCTGCACCATCTGCGATGTCTGGTGACAGGGCGCAGTCCCGAAGATGAGGGGCGCTTTTACCGTGACCTTGCTGAGCACGCGCTCACTGCCAGACGTTCGGCTCTCACAGCCAAAGACCTCAACAGTCGCCCCGTTGCGGAGGACCGATCATGACCGCCAGCTTCAGCGCCAATCCGTTTTCAGCCCTGCTGATGGGCGACGAATCCCTGACCATCGCCTGCGGTGACATGCTGCTGGCGGGCGGGCATCAGATTGCCGCCGTCATCAGCCGGGACGACACGGTGCGCGACTGGGCCCAAAGGCTGGGGCTGGTGCTGTTTCGTGATGCAGAAGACTTATTGCAAACGCGCGTGGCTGCTGATTGGTTTTTGAGCATCGCCAACCTTCGGCTGATCCCGGAGGCGGTTCTGGCGCTACCATCACAGGGCGCAATCAACTTTCATGACGGGCCGCTGCCGCGCTATGCGGGGCTGAATACCCCTGCATGGGCGATTATCAATGAGGAAGTGCGCCACGGGGTGAGTTGGCACCTGATTGAGACGGGCGTTGATACAGGCAACCTGCTGGTGCAGCGCATGGTTGATATTGCAAAGGACGAGACGGCATTTAGTCTCAACTCCAAATGCTACGCCGCCGGGATGGAAAGTTTTGGCGAGGTGCTTGCCCAGTTGGAAAGCGGCACTTTGAAAAGCAGCATCCAAGACCAGAGCAGGCGTAGCTATTATGCAAAGGACAAGCGGCCTGAGAATGGTGGGGTCATCGACTTTACCAAGCGCGCCGAGGAAATTAGCGCATTGGTTCGCGGGCTGGACTTTGGGGAGTATTGGAACCCGCTGACCACGGCGAAGATCATCAGCGCTGCGGGGCAGCTATTTGTCGTTTCCCGTGCGGAGGTCTTGGAGACAACAGGCGGCACCCCCGGCGAAGTGGCAGAGGTCAGCTCCGCACGCATGGTCGTGGCCACGGGGGACATGCATCTGGCCCTCCACAGCGTGCGCAATCTTGCGGGGCAAAATGTTGATCTTTCCGACATTTTTGCCCCAGGTGATCGCTTGGTCCATGCGGCAAACACGCCCCCCGCGCCGGGCGAAGAGCCGCACTGGCAACGCGCGTTGACGGGGTTTCAAGCGCTGCCGGTCCCGCTGGCCACCGCACCGGAAACAGTCGCCACATTGGCCCGGCATGAGATCGCCCTGTCACAAGGCCTCGGCCTACCGCTGCAAACCGCCGCAGCGGCATTGGTGGCTCTCCGCAGCGCTGGACTGAGCGAAGGCGGCATTGCGCTGCGTCACGGTACAAAAACCGCAGCACTGCTGGCCGATTGGCTGCCCATGAGCATTGCGGCAGAGGCGGGCACTTCGATTGCCGATCTATGCGCGCAGTTGGAACCTCAGCTTGCCCGTGCGCGGAATGCCACAGGATTTGCCGTCGACTTGCCGTTGCGCGATCCGGCCATCGGCGTCTTGAACACCCCTGATTTCGCCCTGTCCTTTGACGGTGAGCCCCTTTCCGGTGCGGCGCTTACACTGTGCCTCAGCCCTGAGGGCGCCACGCTGCTTGCTGACAGGACACGGCTTACCGATGACGCGATCAATCTGCTGGCGGCGCGTTTGGAGGCCGCCTTTGCCGAGGTCGCAGATGCCTCTGATTGTGCCACCGTTTGGGCGCTGCCAAAGGTTGAAGCAGACCTGCTGGACCGCGTGAACGCAACCGCGCGCAGCTATGATCCCCTTACGATTCCCGCCGCTTTCGAGGCTCAGGTAAGCCGGACCCCGGAGGCGCCTGCGCTGGTGTTTGAAGGTGAAACGCTGAGCTATGCCACACTCAATGCACGCGCGAACCAATTGGCGCATGTGCTACGTGAGATGGGTGCCGGACCGGGGACGCCCGTGGCGCTTTGCACAGCGCGCGGGGTGGACCTTTTGGTTGGCGCGCTTGGGATTTTGAAAGCCGGTGCGGGTTATGTTCCGCTTGACCCGGCCTATCCGGCGGATCGTTTGGCGCATTATCTTTCGGACAGTGGCGCGTCGGTCGTGGTGACGCAATCGGACCTCGCGGCCGGTCTTCCGCAGCACAGCGCGCAGGTGATCGAGATTGACCGCGACCCGCGCCTTGCCAGTGCATCCGACACAAACCCTACCGCTGTGGTAGGGCCGGACGATCTTGCTTATTTGATCTACACCTCCGGCTCTACCGGGACGCCCAAAGGTGTGATGGTCAGCCACGGCAATGTGGCGAACTTCTTTGCCGGAATGGACGACCGAATTGACCATGAAGCCGGTGCAGTCTGGCTGGCCGTGACGAGCCTGAGCTTTGACATTTCGGTGTTAGAGCTTTTTTGGACCCTTTCGCGTGGTTTCAAACTGGTGCTCGCGGGCGATGACAGCCGGGCGCTGATGTCGAATGGGCCGATTGCGACGAGCGACCGCAAAATTGACTTCAACCTGTTCTATTGGGGTAACGACGATGGCGTCGGCCCCAAGAAATACGAACTGCTGCTTGAAGGGGCGAAATTCGCCGATGCAAATGGGTTCAACGCCGTTTGGACGCCGGAGCGGCACTTCCATGCCTTTGGCGGCCCCTATCCCAACCCATCCGTCACCGGTGCGGCTGTGGCTGCGGTGACGCATAACCTTGATGTGCGGGCAGGGTCTTGCGTGGCCCCGCTGCACCATCCCGCGCGGATCGCGGAAGAATGGGCGGTGATCGACAATCTGACCAATGGGCGGATCGGCTTGGCCATCGCAAGCGGCTGGCAGCCTGATGATTTCGTCCTGCGCCCCGAAAATACGCCGCCGCAGAACAAGCCCGCGATGTATGACGCGATCGACCAGCTGCGCAAGCTCTGGGCCGGGGAGGCGGTGGAGTTCCCTCGTGCCGATGGCACGCCCCATGCGGTGGTCACACAGCCGCGCCCCGTGTCCAAGGTCCTGCCCATTTGGGTCACCACAGCCGGCAATCCGCAGACGTGGAAAGAAGCGGGGGAGATTGGGGCTAATGTACTGACGCACCTACTGGGCCAATCGGTTGAAGAGGTCGCGGACAAGATCAAAATCTACCACGACGCCTTGCAAGGTGCGGGCCATGATCCGGCGGATCACAAGGTCACGGTAATGCTGCACAGCTATCTGGCCGCGACCCGTGCAGAGGCCGAAGAGGTCGCCCGCGAACCGATGAAAGACTACCTGCGTTCGGCGGCGGGGCTGATCAAGCAATACGCTTGGGCCTTTCCGGCCTTCAAGAAGCCGGCAGGCACGACCAACCCATTTGAGATCGACCTTGAGGGGCTCTCGGCTGAGGAAATGGACGCGATCCTTGAGTTCGCTTTCCAGCGCTATTTTAACGACAGCGGCATGTTCGGCACCGTGGATGATGGCCTTGTCCGGGCCGAGCAGCTCAAACGGATCGGCGTGGATGAGATCGCTTGCCTGATCGACTACGGCATTGCCACCGACAAGGTGATGGCGGGGTTAAAGCCTTTGGCCGACGTGCTGCGCCGCGCCAATGCGGGCGGGGCACCGGCAGAGAACGACCACTCCATCGCCGCGCAGATTATCCGCCATGGCGTGACCCATCTGCAATGCACACCATCGATGGCGCAGATGATGGTGACGAATGACGAGGCCCGAGGTGCGCTGGCGCGGGTTAAATCACTGATGATCGGGGGCGAAGCGCTGCCCGGTCGCCTGTCACGCGAACTGCGCGAGGCGACGCAGGCGCAAATCCAAAACATGTACGGCCCGACCGAAACGACAATCTGGTCGACGACCCATGTGCTGCAAAACGCAGAGGCCACCACCGCCCCCATTGGCACGCCGATTGCCAATACGCAGGTCCATGTCCTTGATGCTGCCCACCAGCGATTGCCAATCGGCGCAGCGGGAGAGCTTTGGATCGGCGGGGACGGTGTGACCCGAGGCTATTGGAAGCGCGCGGAATTGACGGCGGAGCGGTTCATCGATGATCCTTTCATCGGTACGGGCCGCCTTTATGGCACAGGTGATCTGGTGCAGATGGACGCGGACGGGCTGCTGCATTTTGAGGGCCGCGCCGATGCACAGGTCAAAATCAGAGGCCACCGGATTGAGTTGGGTGAGGTTGAGGCGCGGTTAAGCGACCTGCCGGGCGTTCGACAGGCCGTGGCCGTGTTGCGCGACGATGCTGGACACAGCGGGGCGCGTTTGGTTGGCTATGTCGTGGCAGACACCCCTGTCGATAGTGACGGCGCAAGGCGGCAACTGGCTGCACATTTGCCCGATATCATGGTGCCGCATGTGATCGTGTCATTGCCCGCCATGCCGTTGACACCCAACAAGAAAATAGATCGAAAAGCCTTGCCTGCGCCTACCAATCGTCGCGCGGAACGTGCAGCAAATGCACAGGAGGCTCCCCCTTCTGATGGCAGCCAAGCTGCGATTGCACAGGTTTGGGGCGCGCTTCTAGGCATCGGGGACATTCGCGGGACGGATAACTTCTTTGCGCTGGGCGGTCATTCGCTGCTGGCGGTGCAGGCGCATCGCGACATTAAAGAGGCGCTGAACCTCAATACTTTGGCGATCACTGATATCTTCCGTTTCCCGACCCTTGCGGGATTGGCGGCGCATATCGACGGGGCAGGTGGCAAGACCTCCGCGCCAGTCGTAGCCCCCCCGATCGTCGATACACCTGCACGGTCTGAAACCATGTCGAAACGTCGGATGATGCGCGCGGGCCGTGGACGCGGGCAAAGCTAGAATGACGCAAGGGGCCGAGATTGCGGCGGCGGTACGGGGGGTGTTCGACCTGCCTGTCGCCGTCGCAGTGACCCGGCCTGACGCGGTCCATCCCCCTTTGTTTGCCGACGAGGCCGCCCTGATCGCTCGCGCGCGGCCCGTACGGATCGCTGAGTTCACCGCGGGGCGCAGTGCTGCGCGCGAGGCGATGCGCCAACTCGGCCATGCGCCCAAACCGGTGCTCGCCACGTCCGACCGCGCGCCGATCTGGCCGCTGGGTCTGACCGGCTCTATCAGCCATTGCGCGGACTGGTGTATTGCCGTGCTCGTGCGGGACAGTAACGCGCGCTCCCTTGGGGTTGATATAGAAGAAGACAGGCCGCTGCCCGGCGATTTACTAGACGAAATCTGTAGCCAGAGTGAGATCGCCCGGCTGCAAAAAGCGGGTCACCTCTCCGCCGCCATGCGCATCTTTTGTGCCAAGGAAGCCGCCTATAAGGCGCAATACCCGCTCACGCGAACGCTGTTCGGTTTTGATCGGCTTGATGTCACGCTCCGCGCAGATAGCTCTGCCTTTGACGCGCAATTTACCCAAGACACCGAATGCTTTAGGCGCGGCGATAAGCTGCCGGGGCGGATCGTTTCCGTGGCGGGCCACCTTGTCAGCGCGGTGGCGATTGGGCAGATTGATCGCAAAGGAGCTTGATCCCATGGTCGCACTCTCACGCCGCCTCCTTCTAGGCGGAGCCGCCCTTGCCAGCCTCGGCGGTGGGACTTGGGTCTTTCGCCGGGCGCAGTTGCAAAACCGCGCAGATGAACTCTATGCCACGCCGCTGACCCCGCCGCCGGGGCCGATGCAGGTCTACCACTTGGGGCACTCGCTGGTGGGGCATGATATGCCCGCAATGCTGGCGCAGATGGTCGGGGCGGGTCACGTTTACCACAGCCAGACCGGCTGGGGCACTTCCTTGCGCGACCATTGGGAGCCGGAGGTGCCGGTGAATGGGTTCGAACGCGCTAACGATCACGCACGGCACCGTCCGGCACGTCCGGCCATCAGCTCAGACGCGTATGACGCCGTGGTGCTGACCGAGATGGTAGAAATTGCCGATGCCATTCGATACCACAACAGCGCCGACTACCTTGCCCGCTGGGCCACTCTGGCGCGAGAGACACGGCCCGACACCCGTGTCTACCTCTATGAAACATGGCACCACACGGATGATGCCAACGGTTGGCTGAACCGCATCGACCGCGACATCGATAAATACTGGCGACGGCAGGTGCTTTACCCCGCGTTGCAGCAGTCTGAGGCGCCGATACATCTAATCCCCGCCGGTCAGGCCATGGCGGCCTTTGTCCGCGCAGTCGAAGAGATTGGGGGAGTGGGCGGCATCATCAGTCTGCATGATCTGTTCACCCGCGATGACACTGGCCGTCCCGATACGATCCACTTCAACGATCAGGGGGCCTATCTCGTGGCGCTGACCCATTATGCGACGCTTTATCACCGCGATCCTGCGGGCCTGCCACATCAATTGAACCGCGCCGACGGCAGTCCGGCTGAGACCCCAAGCGCAGAGGCTGCCCGACTGATGCAGCGCGTGGTCTGGGACGTGGTCCGCGCCCACCCCGAAAGCGGGGTCGCAGCATGAGCGGTTTGGGCGGGCTGTTTTCGGTTCTGATGGTGGGTCACAGTCTTTTTGCCGCTGATGGGCCGGACATGTTGCAAGAGGCGCTGCGCGCCGGGCTGGGGCAAGGAGAGGTGCGCGCGCAGATCATTAACGGGGCACCGCTGCGCTACAATTGGCAGGAATCGGACAGTGCGGAGGGCGTCGACGCCCGCGATATGCTGCCCGAGGGTAAAACCACCCATCTAATCCTGACCGAGGCGATACCGCTGGCCAACCACACCCGATGGTCAGATACCGAAGTCTATGCGCAGGCGTTCTTTGGCCTCGCCGCCGCCGCCAATCCGACGGTGAAGGTCTATCTGCAAGAGACGTGGCATTCGCTGAAAAGCGGTACCAGCGCAGCAGTGGCCAATGATGACAATGCCCATATCCCTTGGCGTGAACGGTTGGACAGCGACCTGCCCGCATGGGAAGGGATCGCTGCGGCGGTTAGCGACGGACGCAGCTCGGACAGTGCCACGATTGAGGTGATACCCGCGGGGCAAGCGATGGGGCGGCTCTATGATGAGATCGCCGCAGAGCGCGTGCCCGAACTCACAGAGATCAACGCGCTTTTTGCTGACGATATTCACCTGAACGATCTGGGCCACTACTTTGTGGCCATGGTGCAATACGCCACGCTGACGGGCAAAGACCCAGTTGGAATGCCGACCGATTTCAATGATCGTTGGGGAAACGCCTTTGACACGCCGTCCCCTGATCTGGCGCGCGAGCTTCAGCGCGTGGCTTGGGATGCGGTGCGCGCCTATCAGGGCAGCGCCGTGGTGCCGGTCCCTCCCGCGACGCGCCCTGCTGCCGCAGATAACGCCCAAACCGCGCCGATCACCTCCACCGGTCCGCCTGCCACGGCTGAGCGCGCGGCGGTGAGCAATGAGCCGCAGGTGGCAATTACACCCGTTTCGGTTGCCCCCTTTGAAATCTTCGCGCCCGAGGGCGCGGTCGAAGGCACGCGCGATATGGGCATCGGCCTTGCCGCTATTTCCGATTGGAGCACGCAGGCGCCATTCCTCGATCTGATGAAAACGTCGCGCCCTTGGATTGGCCATGTCGCTGGACGTTTCGGCGGTATGGAATACGCGCAACTGGTCGAGGGCGGCTATCTTGATGCCGCAGGCTGGCCCGTGAAAATGCCGCGCGCGTTGGGAAGCATCGGCACGCTGATCCTGACCGACATGCCGCAACAGGCCACCTCGTTAAAAGGGCGCTATCTGCTGCGCTATCAAGGGCAGGGCGTGATCGAGGTTACAGGCCGGGCCACCAATGTGCGCTACGGTACGAATGAGGTGCGGTTTGATTACGCACCGGGGCCGGGCAGTGTCGACATTCGCATCCAACGGATGCACCGCAGCGACCCGCCCCACGCTATCACCGTTGTGCGCGAAGATCGGGCTGCCGACTTTGATGCGGGCGCGCGGTTCAACCCAGATTGGGCGCAACATCTGGCGGGGATGACGGTGCTGCGCTTCATGGATTGGATGGGCACCAATGACAGCCCTATTGCCAGTTGGGAGGACCGCCCGCGCGTCGAAGATGTGACCTATGCCCTCCGCGGCGTCCCGGTAGAGGTCATGGTGGCGCTGGCCAATGAACTAGAGATCGACCCGTGGTTTAACATGCCGCATCTGGCGGAAGATGCCTATGTTACCAACTTTGCCACTTATGTTGAAGAGGCGCTGGATGCGGAGCGTAAGGCTTATGTGGAATTTTCCAATGAAGTCTGGAACTGGCAGTTCGCACAGACCCGCTGGGCTGACGAGATGGCGCAGGCCCGCTGGGGCGAGGCTGACAAAGGCATGCAGTTCTACGGCCTGCGCGCGGCCGAGGTCGCCCGCATCTGGACCGGTGTATTCGGTGGTAACGCAGCCACCCGGTTGTGCAACGTGATCGCCAGCCAAACCGGGTGGCTGGGGTTAGAGCGGGAAGCCTTAGAAGCACCACTTTATGTCGCCGAACAGGGCGGAAACAGCGCGCCCGCCACCGCTTTTGATGCCTATGCAATCACCGGGTATTTCGGAGGAGTGCTTGGGTTGGAAGATAATGCCGATATGGTGAGTGGCTGGCTTTCCGACAGTCTCGCCACCGCCCGCGCGGAGGGAGAGGCGCAGGGTTTAACCGGCGCTGATCTGCAGGACTACATCCAGACGCACCGCTACGACGCGGCCTCGGCCCTCGCGGAGCAAGACTTGCGCAACGGCGGCGCCAGTGGGCTTGAGAATGACACGTTGGCCGATCTTATCGGCAGTGCTTGGCCCTATCACGCTGCGGTGGCGCGCGCGCATGATCTTGATTTGGTGATGTATGAGGGGGGCAGCCATGTGGTCGGCCTTGGGGCACAGGTGAATGATGAGGCGCTCACCGGCTTCTTTCACCATTTCAATTACTCACCCGAGATGGGCGCACTTTACGATGACCTGTTGGCGGGCTGGGAGGCTGTGGGCGGTCAATTGTTCACACATTACTCGGATGTCTATGCGCCGACAAAGTGGGGCTCGTGGGGCGCCCTGCGCTATTTGGCGGACGACAACCCGCGATGGGAAGCTTTGACCGCATGGCAGTAACTTCGGGCGCCATCAAAGGGGTTAGCGTATTGATCCCTGCCCATAACGAGGCCGATTGGCTGCCCGCTTGCCTGAGCGCGCTCTGCGCGTCTGAGCCGGTCGCGGGGCCGGTTGAAGTGATCGTCATAGCCAATGGATGTTCCGACAATACCGCCGAGATCGCAGCCAAATCGACGCTCGATTTCGAAGCGCGGGGCTGGGTGTTGAACGTGATTGAATTGACCCAAGGCAGCAAGCTTGGCGCGTGGAACGCGGGCGAGGGGGCGGCAGGGGGCGAAGTCTTGGTCTATCTCGATGCAGATGTGCGGGTCTCACCACCCTTGCTGCGCCAATTGGCCGAGGCATTGGGCAAGGACGCGCCGCGCTATGCCAGCGGGCTGCCAAAGGTGACGACATCAGGCAATTGGGTGACGCGCCATTACACGCGGTTTTGGCAGACCACGGCGTTTATGACCCACGGTGTGCCGGGGTTCGGCATCTTTGCCATGAACCGTGCGGGACGGGCGCGTTGGGGCGATTGGCCGGATATCATCTCGGATGACACTTTCGCGCGGTTAAACTTTACCCCGGATGAGCGTATCGCCGTGCCGGCCACCTACGACTGGCCGATGATCGAAGGATATGTCCCGCTGGTGCGGGTCCGCCGGCGGCAGGACGTTGGAGTGGCCGAGGTTACGCAACTTTTCCCCGATCTGATGCGAAACGACGATAGCCACGATCAGATGCGCCCCTTCTGGCGGCGGGCAGTGGCGGATCCACTGGGCGCGCTGGTCTTTCTTGCTGTGCGTTTGGCGATCCACGCTCCGGTCTTTCGCAGTTCAAACCGCTGGGTGCGGGGGCGTTAGCGGGCGGGATTTGCCATCAATTCAGCCAATTTTGCAGCCTCAAGGCTAACATCATGGCGCGCGAATACCCGTGTCCGGGCTTTCGTCCCCATCTCTTCTAGTGCTGCTAAGGGGGCATCATGCAACGCGGCCATCGCTTCGGCCAAGGCTGACACATCGCCTGCTGGCACCAGCCATCCGGTTTGGCCGGGCTGCACCAACTCAGGTGTGCCAGCGATATAGGTGGCGATCACCGGGCGGGCGGCGGCCATGGCCTCCATCACCACCATGGGCAAGCCTTCGGCAAAACTAGGCATCACAAGCCCATGGGCGGCGGCGAGTTCGGAGGTGACTTGGGCCTCGTCAAGCCAACCGGTCAGGGTGATACGGTCTTGAAGGCCGTGCCGGGCAATCTCAGCCTCTATCTCGCCGCGCAGTTCCCCGTCACCGATGAGCGTAAGTCGTAGATCAGGGTGGCTGTCACGCAACAGCGCCATGGCGTTAATCACCGCGAGCTGACCCTTCTGCTCTACGAAACGACCGATAGAGACCAAGCGCCGTGGGCCATCGGGCAAGGGCGTGGGGGCGGGGAATTTGGCGGGCTCAATACCACAATGGACGACCTTGATGCGCTTCCAATCCGCAGGATCGGCCCATCGGCAAAGCTGGCTGCGACCGAATTGACTGATTGCCACGGCGAAACCGGAATAACGGACTTTTGCATCGAGAGAGAGCGCGCGAGGACTGTCGAATTCCTCAGGCCCGTGGGTGGTGAAACTATACCGCGGGCCGCCCAGAATATGGCAGAGCATGGCGACCATGGTGGCATTTGTCCCAAAATGCGCATGCAGGTGTTGGACGCCGCTGTTATCTAACTGCGCGCGCAGGTAACAAGCCTCGGCCAGATAAATCAGATGCCGGAAAAGGCCCGTTTCCGCCCGGCGCGCGGCGTTCCAGACGTGCCCAAGCGCTTTGCCGAAACGCATAGGCGATCGCAGCAGAACGCGCAGGATGGCAGCGCTGAGTGCACCCCCTCCGGCGGCCAAGACATAGTGGGTCCGCGCCTCTTCGGCCTTGTCCTGAGCATCGACCAGCGCAACGTCTGGCGCGCGCATGGCAAAGCGAAAGACCTCGTGACCCGCCGCCTCCAATGCCGTGATTTCGCGCCGGATGAAAGAATGCGAAGGCTGCGGATAGGTGTTGAGAATATAGGCAATCTTCACGGGGGGCAGGCCTTGGATTGGGGGCGATAAACCTTGTTACCCGCCCGCTTGCCACTGGCACAAGAGCAGGCAAGGCTTTAGTCTCTCGCGAGGAATAGTCAGAGGCGCAGTATCTAGTGTTTTCAAAGGTTTCCCAAGCGGTAACGGACAACCGCCTGATGGCACGTGCGCTGCGCTCAACCTCATGGATCGTGCTGGGCTATGGTGGTGCTCAGGCCGTCCGGCTGGCCTCGAACTTGATCCTGACGCGGTTGCTGTTTCCCGAGGCATTTGGCCTAATGGCGCTGATACAGGTGGTGATTGTCGGATTAACGCTGTTTTCTGACGTAGGGATCGCACCCTCGATCGCCCAAAGCAAACGTGGCGACGACCGCGACTTTCTAGATACCGCATGGACGATCCAAACGATCCGGGGGCTCGGCTTGTGGCTGGCAGCTTGTGCGCTGGCAGGGCCGATAGCGGGGTTTTACAACGAGCCTTTGCTGCTCACCTACCTGCCCATTGCGGCGCTGACGCTTGTGATCTCTGGCTTCAACCCCACCCGGATCGAAACCGCGCATCGGCATTTGCAGATGGGGCCTCTGACGCTGCTGGACCTGACATCGCAGGTGATTGGCATTGTGGTGATGATTATCGGCGCATTGCTCTACCAGTCTGTGGCGACCCTGGTGGTCGGCGCTGTGGTGGGGGCGCTGGCAAAGCTGGCCCTGACCCATGCGTTCCTGCCAGGCCCGGGCAACCGTTTTCGGTTGGAGCGACCTGCAGTGCAGGAGCTGGTGAGTTTTGGCAAATGGATCTTTTTGTCGACGATGTTTTGGTTCTTCGCCAGCCAAGGCGACAGGGCCATCTTGGGCAAGTTCCTCTCGCTCGAAGGATTGGGGATCTACAACATCGGCTATTTCCTCGCCAGTTTTCCACTGCTGTTGGGGCAGAATGTCACCGGGCGGGTGATGATCCCCATCTACCGCGAAGCGAACAGTGGCGATTACCCCAAACTGCGGCGCATGCGCTATGGGCTGAGTGGTGGATTGCTGGCGCTGTTGGTGGTGATGGCGCTGGCGGGACCATGGCTGGTATCGGTGCTTTACGACTCACGCTATCTGCAAAGCGGGGCGATTTTAGTGATGCTGGCGCTGGCATTGATGCCGCAGGTCATTGGGATGACCTATGATCAGGCAGCATTGGCAGCAGGGGATTCGCGGCGTTTCTTCATCTCTTCAGCATTACGGGCCAGTCTGCAGATCGGAATGCTGTTGGGTGGCGTGATTTATGCAGGGCTGCCCGGGGCGCTGATCGGGATGGGGGTAGGGATGCTGCTGTCGCATCTGGCGCTGATCTGGCTGGCACGGGCACATGGGGTTTGGGACGCGCGCCATGATATGACTCTCGCTGTGCTGGCGCTGGCGTTTGGTGCGCTGGCGCTTTGGCTGCACTGGGATCGGGTGCTGGGTCTAAGCGCCACGTTCTGAGAGGCCACTCAGCCCCTTTGCTTGCGCGCCATACGTGCCGCGCGACCCTGTTTGCCAGCGTTCAAACGCTGTTGCCAAACCTTGCCGAGCGTCCGGCGCTTTTCTTGCGGGCTAAGGTCTGGGATCGACACAACGGGCACCAGCCCGGTTTCGCGGGTCATCTGCCGCGCAGAGCGAATGATCGGGCGGCGCAGTTCCAGCAAAAAGGCGACGATCAGTGCCAGCATGAAACTGCCCATGCCGCCAACGGCTGCACGCTTTTTCCGGCTGAGCGATACCGGATAATCTGGCAGTTCGGCCTGCTCAAGCGTTATCAGTTTCTCACCGCGTTGATCGGATTCAAGTGAGAACCCCACCTCCGCCTCGTTGCGCCGAGCGGTGATCACCTCAAGCTGGTCCTGCAACTGGCTCATGCGGCGTTCAAACCGGGCCAGCTCCTGCTCGACCTCGGGTGAGGTTTGCAGGCTCGTCGTCAGTATTTCGCGTTGTTCTTGTAGCAGATCACGCTGTGTCGAGAGGCTTTCGAGTGTCGCGTTCAACTCTTCTTGCTCGCGCGCGATGGTGGCCGCGCGGGCATCGGGGTTCACCCGGTCGCGGGCCAGTCGTGTGGCAATGATTTCGCGGTCAAGTTCAAGGATGGCGTCATTCAGACTGCTGATCTCTCCGCGGCGAAATTCGAGACTGCCGGCGAGGGAAAGGTCATTCTCGGCGCGGTAATCGGCCAATTCAGCCTCTAGTGCTGAGATGTCGCGGATTAGATTTTGTTCCTGGCGCTGGAAAAACTCCAACGTCTCAAGGGTCTGGCTTTGGCGCTGCGCTGCGGACATCTGGCGGGTTCGGTCGGCAAACTCACGCGCAACGGCCTGCGCGTCGGCTGGGTTGTCCATCTCGGCGGTGAAGGTCATGACAGAGATGGTGCCGTCATCAGCATAGCCTTCACGCGGAGCTGCGACCCCGGTGATGGTGACAGATCGGCGCAGCAGATCAACTTTTTCAGAAGTCCGCAGTTCAGTCATATTATCGTAGAGATCAAAGCGTTGAATGATATCGATGAGCGTTCCCCGCGCCATCAACTGCTGCTCAATCAACTGCAGACGCCGGGCCGAAGACCCTTCGACAGTGGACGGGGCAAGATCGTTGGCAATCTTGGGCTGCTCGATCTGTATAACCTCGGAGGATTGGTAAACATGGGCGATCGACAGCGCCCAAAATACCGAAGCGATGCAGCCCACGAGTGTAATCAAAATGATCACGCCCGCGCGACGGCGCAGCATGTCGATGATGTCATCGAATGTATAGATCGGTCCCATGTGCCTCTTTCCAACCTGTCCAAAGTCCCCCAACCGTTGCCCGGCGGGGTTTCCCTGCCTAGACCAGAAGACTTGGGCGACAATAGGGCGCTAAGGGGCGCAAAGACAGGGGGCGTCAGGCATAATTCGGCAGGCTCGACGCCCGCGCCCGGTTGAGAATGATACCCAAAAGCGGAGCCTGTCCCTCAAGCATACGTTCGCACTCACGCAGATGGCGCGCCATAGTTTGGCTGCCGTCAGAGATCAGCAGAACCCCGTCGAGTTGCGGTAAAAATGCAGAGAGATCATCATGTTCCAACATCGGCGGCATGTCATACAGGACAATTTCAGGCTGCAAGCTTGCGCGCATGCGCAGCAGGGTTTCCGCAGTGGTGCTGTCTTGAAGAATTTCCGCAGCGTTCACTTCGACTTGGTTATTCAGGCCAAGCGCCAGAGTATCGCTTACCCGAACCATCTGTTGGCCCAAACTGCTCCGCCCGCCAAGCAGGTCGCTCATTGCGCCGGGGGCCTCCATGTCAAATGCGCGGGCCAAACCGGGGTTGCGCAAATTCATATCCATCAAGACGGTCCGCGAACCCGGAACCCGTGACAGGCTCAGCGCGAGATTGGTGGCCGAAAAACTGTTTCCGCACCCTGATGTAGGCGAGGTGATTGCGATATTAACCCAGCCATGCTCCAGCGTCGTCTGACGCAAGCGTGTGCGTAGCAAGTCAAAAGCCCGCGCTGCGGCGCTGTTGCGGTGATCATCAACCAGCGGCATGTCCCCATTGGGGCCGGGCGTCGCGATGGGCAAGTCTTGCCAACGCGGGACGCGGTCATCACCGACATAATGTGCGACCGTCTGGGTGGTGACAGGCATAGTTTCTTCAAACGACAGATCGCCGTCGAATTCGTCCTCTTGGTCCATCACAGTGCGGCGCGGGCGAATGCTGTGCCGCATTCCGGGCGCGCCAAAAGCCGCCAGAACATCGCTGTTATCCGCCCCGAGGGCGTCAGATGCGTAAAGATCCTTCATCTCCCTCCCTTTCGATTTTCTAAACATGAGGCGAAAAATTTCCGGTTATTAACAGACGCGGCAAGCATCGCTCAGCACCCGGTTCGGCGCAAGACAACACCGACGGTTTTGAAAAGAATGGTCAGGTCCATGGGCAGCGAGATGTTGCGGCGATAGGCGCCGTCTACCTCATTGCGGTAGGTAAAGCGGCTGTTGTTGCGGGCAGAGACCTGCCACAGCCCAGTGATACCGGGACGCAGGGCAAAGTAGGCTTGTGGATCGCCATACATCTCCAGTTGGTCGGGCATCATCGGACGCGGGCCAATCAGGCTCATCTCGCCAGTTAACACGTTCCAAAGCTGGGGCAGTTCGTCCAAAGACGTGGCGCGCAGAAAGGCACCGACCCGCGTGATGCGCGGATCATTCTTCAGCTTTTGCATCTCATCCCATTCCGCGCGCATCGCGGGGTTCTGCGCAAGGTAGCTTTCCAGTATCGCATCAGCGTCGCGCACCATGGTACGCAACTTTAAAATAGAGAAGCGTTTGCCGCCTCGGCCCAACCGCTGCTGCGTATAAAAGGGCTGGCCGCCTTCGATCCACAGCACTAAGGCACAAAGCGCGATAATCGGCAGCACAACGGGCAGGGTGGCAAGGATCAAGAGCCTGTCGAGAACCGGCTTAGCATAGCGGCCATAGAGACCAGTCGGGCGCAGGCAAAAGGAGGCCAGACCGCGCGGCGCTTGCAACACAGCAGCGCCTGCAGCAGCAGGCTGCGCAGCGTTCAGCGCGCGGCCCATCATTGGGACCCCTGCGGAAAATTCCATCAGACCATAAGCATGTCTGTCGGCACTAAAGTACTTCATTCAAACCCCCCAGGGTTCTATCGCGTTCATCCGGGCCACAGCGGCTCTCGGCTTGCCCTCACCGGTTCGTCTCGAAGGCGTATCCGGCCTATACGTTCAGGTAGGATATGTATCATTTGTTACCACCTTTTCGCCTTATTCGATCCATTTTTTAAGAAACAGACTGTTTCGATTTGGAACGGACCGGCGGAAATTGACCAATGTCCTAGGGGGTTTAGAGCGGATCCACGTGGGGCAGTAGGCGGGGCGAGCACACGCGTTCAGCGGCCCGGAAGGGCCTTGCATAGACTGGCGGAGGGTTTTCTAAGAGTTTGATTAATAACGTAAAGATAAAATTTCGTGTGAGGGGAATGGGCTGCCAAAGGCGCCATGGGTAGGCAATCATCCAACGCTTGTGTGTCGGTCAGTTGGGGATGATTGGAGGCGGCAAGCCGTAGCGTGCACCGGACCGGCTGAAGCCGTTCTCACAATAATGTTAAGGCAACAAATGGGCGGCAGCGGGTCGCAAAACTCGGCCGCGCGAGATTGAATCCGCACAAAAGGCGAGTTCGCCTCAGAGAGATTCTCTTGGGTTTGGTTGGGTCTGTTTCGTTTATCCAGGGGAAGAAAAGTGGCAGCCCGTAGGGGAATCGAACCCCTCTTTCCAGGTTGAAAACCTGGCGTCCTAACCGATAGACGAACGGGCCACTCTTTTGTCAGGTCAGTGCAGCGTTTGAAGTGTTGCTGCTCTGTCTGTGAGCGGACGTTTAAGTAATCCTGCGGAGGGCTGCAAGCAGAAAAATGAACTTTTTCTAGAAAAAGTTTTCAGGCCCGCGCGGCGTCTTCCAAACGCAGTTGAACGCTGCGCCGGCCGCGGAAATTGTTGATGTCGAGACGCCCCGCGAGGTGGAAACGCGCGCCGCCGTGGTTCTCTAGCGCGGGGCCGAGGGGGCCGTCGTAGGCACCGAACGCAATCGCTTCCAGGTTCGCGCCCAAACCGTCTCCAAAGCTGACTTTGAGGTGGTTCTCGCCCACGCGTTTGGCAAAGCGGATTTGCATGTCGGCGAAGGCATAGCGCGGGGCAGGGGCGCCGGCGCCGAAGGGACCGGCTTGGTCAACCATCTCGGCCAGTTCCACCGTGGCCGCACCCGGCATCATCATACCGCAGAGGTTGAGGTCGGCAGGCCCGGCCAGATGCGCGCCCTGCTTGCTGAGCAATTCGCCTAAGCGTTTCATGGCCGCTTCGATTTTGTCTTCCGCCACCGTGAGGCCCGCCGCCATCTTGTGACCGCCGCCTTTCATCAGCAGCCCTTCAGCTGCAAGGCGTTGGATCGGCGCGCCAAGGTCGATGCCGCTGATTGAGCGGCCGGAGCCTTTGCCGATGCCATCTTCGACGCCAATGACGATGGAGGGGCGGTTGGACGCTTCCTTGAGCCGCGAGGCGACGATTCCCACAACGCCGGGGTGCCAGCCGGGGCCAGCGGCCCATGCCAGTGGTCCGTCAAAGCCGCGATCCTCAGCCTGTGCCATGGCGCTGGCGCGCACGGCGGCCTCGACCTCGCGGCGGTCGGTGTTGAGCTGATCAAGGCGTTCGGCCAAAGCGGCGGCCTCGTTTGGGTCGGCGGTGGCCAAAAGCCGCGCGCCGAGGTCGGCTTGTCCGATGCGCCCACCTGCATTGATGCGGGGGCCGAGCAGGAAACCGAGGTGGTAAGCCGTAGGGGCCGTGTCCATCCGTGCAACATCGGCCAGCGCCGCGAGGCCAGGCCGCGCGCGGCGGGCCATCACTTTCAGCCCCTGTCGCACGAAAGCGCGGTTTACGCCGATAAGCGGGGCCACATCGGCCACGGTTGCCAGCCCCACGAGGTCGAGCATCGACATCAAATCCGGCCCTTTGCGGCTAGTTTCACGCAGCTGTCGCCCCGCTTCGACGAGCATCAAAAAGACCACCGCAGCCGCGCAGAGATGCGCCAGCGTGCCGTCTTCGTCCTGTCTGTTGGGGTTCACCACGGCCAGCGCATCGGGGAGCGTCTCGCCGCCCAAGTGGTGGTCGAGCACGATGACATCGGCACCCTTGGCGGCAGCAATCGGCCCGTGCGAGAGCGTGCCGCAGTCAACGCAAACGATCAGGTCATGCTCCGCCGCCAGCGCCGACATAGCCTCGTCATTGGGGCCATAGCCTTCGTCGATACGGTCGGGGATATAGAGCGTGGCACGATGGCCCATGTCGCGCAGCCAGACCAGTAGCAGCGCGGCGGATGAGCCGCCATCCACGTCATAGTCAGCGAAAATCGCGATACGCTCGCGTTTATGAAGCGCTTCGAGAAACCGCGTCGCCGCGGCCTCCATATCGCGCAAGGAGCGCGGGTCGGGCAACAGATCGCGCAGGGCGGGGGCCAAAAAGCCCGCCGCCTCGGTATCGACCACGCCGCGCCGGGCCAGCACTTGGCACACCGGGTCGGGCAGACCCGCGCGTTGCACCAGTAATTCGGTCGCGCGGGTCAGTTCCACGTCAGGGCCGATCCAGCGCCGCCCGGTCAAAGATGTTTCGACACCGAGAAAGCTCATGTGGACCTCATTTGGCCATTATGGAAGGGGGGGGGTAAGGGCCGATCTGGCCCTCACTCTGCCGGGGTGCGGTAGTTGATGCGGCGGACCGACCCAGTACGCGAACGCATGATCAGCGTCTCGGTGGTCAGCCAGCCCGGCTCGCGCTTCACGCCCGGAAGGATGTTGCCGCCGGTGACGCCAGTCGCGGCAAAGATCACGTCTTGTGTGACCATTTCGTCGCGGGAGTAGATGCGGTCAAGGTCGGTGATCCCGGCTTTGGCGGCACGGCCTTTTTCATCATCGTTGCGGAACAGGAGGCGGCCATACATCTGCCCACCCATGCATTTCAGCGCAGCGGCGGCCAGTACGCCTTCGGGGGCACCACCCGCGCCCATATACATGTCGATGCCGGTTTCGGGGTCTGCGCAGTGCATTACACCTGCGACGTCGCCGTCGGTGATCAGGCGGATGGCAGCACCGGTGGCGCGGACTTCGGCGATCATATCGGCGTGGCGCGGACGCTCAAGGATACAGACGGTGATGTCGGATGGCGCGCAGCCCTTGGCGCGGGCCAGCGCTTCGACGCGCTCACCGGGGGTCATGTCGAGCGTGACAACATCGGTGTCATAGCCCGGGCCAATCGCCAGCTTGTCCATATAGGTGTCGGGCGCGTGCAGCATGGAGCCGCGCGGGCCCATGGCGATCACGGTCAGCGCATTGGGCATGTCCTTGGCGGTCAGCGTGGTGCCTTCGAGCGGGTCCAGCGCGATGTCCACGCCGGGGCCATTGCCGGTGCCGACTTCTTCTCCAATGTAGAGCATCGGGGCTTCGTCACGCTCGCCTTCGCCGATCACCACGACGCCCGCGATGTCGAGCATGTTAAGCTGTTCGCGCATCGCGTTCACGGCGGCTTGGTCGGCGGCTTTCTCGTCACCCTTGCCGATCAGCTTGGCCGAGGCCAGCGCGGCGGCTTCGGAAACGCGGGCGAGGCCGAGCGAGAGCATGCGGTCTTGAAATTCGGCGGAAGCGGTCATGGAGTGTCCTCGGGTGCAATGGGTTTTCTGTCCTGTAACGCTCAGCGCGCGTCGGGGCAAGTTTTGGGTTGGGGGGAGCATGAAGCACCGGCCCGGAATCAAGCCGCAGGCACCTGGCCATCGCCTGTCCGCCCCTCGGGTAGGCGATTTGGTGCGGCTGGGCTCAGCTTAGAGAGCGCACATCAAACCTGAGTCATAAAGTGGCATGAATGATCGTATGATCGCCGACCCGCGGGCAGGCGATAGCCCTCAGACCTCTTCGATCCGCAGCGCCACCGGCTCGCCGGCCAACACACCCGTCTTGTCCATATTCGCCAGCGCCTCAACCAGCGCATTGCGGCTGGTCTTGTGGGTGACGATCAACACCGGGGCGGAGGTGTCAGCATGTTCATACTGCCGCATCCGGTAAATGCTGACGCCCGCTTCGCCCAGCACAGTCGCGATTTTTGCCAGCGCGCCCGGTTTGTCGACCAGCGCCATGCGCAGATAATAAGGGGCAGGGGTCTGGCTGCTGGAGGGGGTGGTTTGCTCAAGCGTGTCGGCGGGTTGTCCAAAGACCGGCCCGCAGAGCCCGCGCGCGATGTCGCAGACATCGGCCATCACGGCACTGGCCGTCGGACCTTCGCCCGCACCTGCGCCGCGCAGCACGATCTGCCCCACCGCGTCACCTTCGATCACCACCATATTGGTGCCACCATCAAGCTGACCCAAAGGTGAGGTCTGTGGCACAAGGCAGGGCATCATCCGCTGCTCCAGCCCGCGCCCGGTCTTTTGGGTTACGCCCAGCAGTTTGATCTTATAACCCATGTCGGCGGCGGCCCGGATGTCTTCGATGGCGACCCGCTCGATCCCCTCAAGCTGGATGCCGTCAAAGTCGATTCTCGTACCAAAGGCGATCGACGACAGGATTGCCAGCTTATGGGCCGCGTCGATGCCGCCTACGTCCAGCTGTGGATCGGCTTCGAGATAGCCCAGCCCATCAGCCTCGGCGAAAATCTCTTGATAGGTTTTGCCAGAGTCTTCCATCCGGGTGAGGATGTAATTGCACGAGCCGTTCATCACCCCCATGATCCGGGTAATGCCGTTGCCCGCCAGCCCTTCCATCAATGTCTTAATGACCGGGATGCCACCCGCCACGGCCGCTTCATAGCGCAGCGCCACGCCCGCGGCTTCAGCCTGTTCGGCCAGCGCCTGACCGTGCATGGCCAGCATGGCTTTGTTTGCGGTGACCACATGTTTGCCCGCCGCCAATGCGGCTTCGGTTGCGGCTTTCGCCGGGCCGTCTGCGCCGCCCATCAGCTCGACAAAGACATCCACATCATCGCGCGTTGCCAGTTTGACGGGATCATCTTCCCAGTCAAAAGATGCCAATGACAGCCCGCGGTCCTTGTTCCGGGTGCGGGCAGAGACTGCAGAGACCGTCATCGCGCAACCGGTACGAGCCTCCAACAGGGCGGCTTGCTGGCGCAAAATGCGCAGCACACCCACGCCCACAGTTCCCAATCCAGCAATCCCGAGGCGAAGCGGCTTAGACATGGCGGTGGTCCTTTTGGTCTGATCTGATAGGCCCGGCAGGCTTGGCCAAGCATTGCCGCGATGTAGCGGGTTCAGCGCCTGCGTGCAACGCGCCAAACGCGCTTCAGAGTGCAGGTGTCTGCGCCAGACGTTCCCGTTCGTCAGACGTAAGCCGCTGTTGGCGCAAACGTTCGGCCCGTGCGCGCAGCCGTGCCACCCGTGCGGCGGTGGTGGTATCAATGCGATTGCTGGATACCCGTCCGGCGCGTGCCTCTAGTTGCGCAGCCCGCCCGCTAAGTTCTGCTTCGGTCTGCACTGGGTCAATTCGCCCGGCCGTGGCTTGGGCCAAAAGCGGGTCGATCGGCAGAATGTTGGGGTAGGGCGCGGCTTCGAGTTCGGGGGTGATCGTGCGATCAAGTTCGGGGAATTGCGCACAGCCCGCGAAAAGCGTCACGCCTAGAAGTAGGGCGGCAATCGAAAGGGGGCGGGGCGCGGGCATGTGGATCATGCCTCGTTCTGCCCCAGTGGCGATCTTCGCGCAAGCGGGGTTTGCTTTTGAACGCTTGTTCATTAAATTGTCGCCATGGCAAGAACCACAGGCTCACACTCAGATATCACCGGCCCGCGCGTGCGCGCGGCTGCACTGCGGCTTTTTGCACGGGGGGGCTATGCTGCCGTATCCATGCGCGCCATCGCAGCCGAAGTCGGCGTGCAGGCCGGGGCACTTTATAACTACACGCCCGATAAACAAAGCCTTCTGTTCGACCTGATGCAGGCGCATATGACCGACCTGCTAGCGGAAACGCCCAGCAATGCAGACCGGACTGCCGTGCAGCAGTTGCAGGATTTCGTGGCTTTCCACATCCGTTTCCATGCGGATCGGCCCGATGAAGTTTTCATCGCCTATATGGAGTTGCGCAATCTGACTGAGGAGAATTTCGCCGTAATCGAACGATTGCGCCGTGACTATGAGGACCGGTTGGAAGCGATCCTCCGCACCGGCGTCGCCAGCGGTGATTTCGCCGTTGCCGATACCAAAATCGTCACGCTGGCGATCATCGCAATGCTGACCGGGGTGAACACGTGGTACCGCGCGGGCGGGCGGCTGTCGCTGGATGAGGTGGTGGCGCAATATTGGGATATGGTGCGCAAGGCCGTGACCGCCTGAGCGGCCACGGCCCTTCGTTCAATGTGCAGGGCGGATGAAAGTCCCGTTGTTCAGATCGCGCATCGCCTGCTGCAATTCAGCACGGGTGTTCATCACGATCGGCCCATGCCACGCCACCGGCTCCTCAATCGGCGCGCCTGAGATCAGCAGGAATCGCACGCCCTCCGTCCCCGCCTGAACCGTAACTTCGTCGCCGGTGCCGAAGCGGATCAGCGTCCGGTCACCCGACATGTCGCGGATGTTGACCTCCTCACCGGCGACCTCCTTCTCCAGCAAGACGCCGGAAGGGGCAGAGGCATCGGCGAAAGCGCCCGCGCCTTGGAAGACATAGGCAAAGGCCCGACGGTAGGTGTCTATCTGAAAAGTCTTCTTGACCCCTGCGGGCACGAAAACATCCAGATACTGCGGATCAGCGGCGATGCCGTCGACGGGGCCACGTTTGCCCCAGAACTCGCCCGTAATGATCTTCACCCGCGTGCCATCGTCATCGGTCACCACAGGAATGTCGCTGGATTTCATATCCTGATAGCGCGGCGCAGTCATCTTTTGGGCCGAGGGCAAGTTACCCCAAAGCTGGAAACCATGCATTTGCCCGGCGGCATTCCCGCGCGGCATTTCTTGGTGCAGGATGCCTGAGCCTGCGGTCATCCATTGCACATCGCCCGCGTTCAAATCGCCGGTGTTGCCCAGCGAATCTGCGTGTTCCACGGTGCCTTCGAGCACATAGGTGATCGTTTCGATCCCGCGGTGGGGGTGCCACGGGAAGCCTTTTTCAAAGTCTTCGGGGCGGTCGTTGCGGAAATCGTCAAACAGCAGGAACGGGTCCAACTCTGACGGGTCCTGAAAGCCGAAAGCGCGGTGAAGTTTGACGCCTGCGCCCTCCATCGTGGGCGTGGCGCGGCGGGTTTCCAATGTGGGTCTGAGCGACATGGTCATCTCCTTTGTTGCTTGACCCTGAAATAAGCTGTGCCTGGGCGCCTAGCAATTGGCCCGAATGAACGTCTTCTGTGCATTTGCGCGCAGAACGCACGCAGCCTGTCCCAGATCGCGCGCCCTCAGCAGTTCGGCACGTTCACGGCCAACCCGCCCAGCGACGTTTCCTTGTACTTCTCGCTCATATCCACCCCGGTCTGGCGCATGGTCTCGATACAGGCGTCCAGCGGCACCAGATGCGTGCCGTCTCCGCGCAGCGCCAATGAGGCCGCCGAAACCGCCTTGATCGCGCCCAGCCCGTTGCGCTCAATGCAGGGCACCTGAACCAGTCCCTTCACCGGGTCGCAGGTCATGCCGAGGTGATGCTCCAGTGCGATCTCGGCTGCGTTTTCGATCTGCTCGGGCGTGCCGCCCAAAACGGCGCAGAGCCCGGCGGCTGACATGGCGGCGGCGCTGCCGACTTCGGCCTGACACCCGGCCTCGGCCCCCGAGATCGAAGCGTTGTATTTCACCAGCCCGCCAATCGCGGCGGCGGTGAGCAGAAAGTCTTCGATATGCGCCTCGGACGCGCCGGGCACATGATCAAGGTAATAGCGCAGGGTCGCGGGCATCACGCCTGCGGCGCCGTTGGTCGGCGCTGTGACAACCTGACCGCCAGCGGCGTTTTCCTCGTTCACCGCCATCGCATAGACGCTCATCCAATCGTTGATCGTATGCGGCGCAGATTGGTTCTGCCCCCGCTCGGCCATCAGCGCGTCATAGATGCCCTTGGCGCGGCGTTTGACCTGCAAGCCACCGGGCAGGATACCATCGGTGGTCAGCCCCCGGTCGATACAATCGCGCATCACCTGCCAGAGCCGTTTGCTGCCCTCGCGCAGGTTGTCAGCGCCGCCGCGTGCCTCTTCGTTGGCGCGTTTCATGGCTGCGATAGTCTTGCCGGATTTCGCCGCCATTTCAAGCATTTCTGCGGCGGACTTAAAGGGAAACGGCACCGGCGCGCCCTCATCCGTGTCCTTGCCCGCGGCCAATTCCTTCTCGGTCATGACAAAGCCGCCACCGATTGAGTAATAGGTCTCGCGCAGGGTCACGTCGCCTTGGGCGTCGGTCGCCATCAGCATCATACCATTAGCATGGCCTGAAAGCTTGGTGTCGTAGTCGAAAATCATGTCCTGCACGGGATCGAAGCGCAGTTCGGGCAGACCATCGACGCTAATGCGGTGGGTTTGCTTGATCTCTTCTAACACCTTCTCGGCGGCCTCGGCGTCATAGTCCTGAGGCGTGAAGCCCGCGAGACCAAGGATTGTCGCGCGGTCGGTGGCATGGCCCACACCTGTAAACGCGAGGCTGCCGTGCAGCGAGGCGCGCAGCCCTGCGAATTTAAACGGCGAAGCGCGCATCTGATCGAGGAAACGGCCCGCGGCCACCATCGGCCCCATGGTATGCGATGACGACGGGCCGATGCCCACTTTGAACATGTCGAAAACGGATAGAAACATCAGGTGGCGGACCCTTCTGGGGGTTGGGGGTATCGGGGTGCGGTGAAAGGGGTATCGCCCAGACCTTCGGCGCATTGCAAGGCGTGTGTCGCGGGCAGGGCTTCAACGGCGGCGGAAAGTCGGGCGAGAGCCGGAGAGGCCGCAAGGGTGAACCAGTCTCGCGGCTGGTCGGCAGGATAGAGCACCGGCCAGCGCAACAGGGCGGCAGTGTAGAAATCCAGCACCGTTGGGGCCGTACCGCCCAGCAGCCAGCCACCTACCGCCTGTATCTCTAGCGTTGCATAGTGCTGTGCGAGGTCGTTTCGCGTGCCCGCGCGCAGTGCGTCGACATGGGCGGGCGCGATATATTTTTCTGAGTAGAACAGCCGCCTGAGGGCAGGGTGGATCGTATTAGACAGGAAAAACAGCCATTTAAGGAAATCCCCACGCGCGGGATCATCCGGGCCGGGGCCAAGGCCGCCATGCCGATCCGCGAGATAAAGCAGGATCGCTCCGGTCTCGAAAAGCGGCCCCTCTGGCGTTTCTAGAACCGGGATCAGCCCATTGGGGTTCAACGCCCGAAAATCCGCGCTTTCCTGCGCCTTGGCACGGCGGTCCACAAGTGCGGCGCGGTAGGGCAGTCCGCGGTGCTCTAGCGCCAATCGGACGATTAGCGAAGCATTGTCAGGGGCGTAGTGCAGCACATAGGTCATGGCGCAGTGATAACCGATCGACGACCGCGCGCCGCGTCAAAAGCGACCCCTGATGTGCCTGTGCGGCCTATCAGGATCAGCCAAGCCCTAAAAACCAGTGACTTGCCCCTCGCACACTATGCCAATTCGCCCTATAACGCGGCAAACGCCTCTAGGGAGCTGCCCCATGTCCGGAGAACTATCACCCATCGACAAGGCCAAATTCGTGGCCGCGAAGCGGGCGTGTGACTTTGTGGAAGACGGGATGCGTGTCGGGCTTGGAACAGGCTCCACCGCCGCGTGGCTGGTGCGCTGTCTGGGCGAGATGGTGCGCGACGATGGGCTGCGGATCAAGGGCGTGCCGACGTCTTCGCGGACCGCGCAATTGGCGCGGGATGTGGGGATTGAGGTGATCTCGCTTGATGAGGCGAAATGGCTCGACCTGACGATTGACGGCGCGGATGAATTTGACGGCGATCTGAACCTGATCAAAGGCGGCGGCGGTGCGTTGCTGCAAGAAAAGATCGTTGCGACCGCGAGCGACCAGATGGTGGTGATCGCCGATATCGGCAAAGAGGTGCAGCATCTTGGTGCCTTTCCCTTGCCGATTGAAGTGATTCCCTTTGGCTGGCAAACCACGCAGGCGCTGGTCGAAGAAACGCTGATCTCGATGGATGTGTTGGGCCGCAACTCGACCCTGCGGATGAACGGCGAAGTGCCCTTCATCACCGACGAGGGGAACTACATCCTTGATCTGCGGCTGAACCGTATCGGCAACGCGCGGCAACTGGCGCTGGTGCTCAACCAAATGCCTGGTGTGGTGGAGAACGGCCTGTTCATCGACATTTGTGACGCGGTTGTGATCGGCTACGGGGATGGCAGGGTCGAGGTGCGAGACATAAATGAAGGCACTGTGGCGACCGATCGGTTGGAATTTGTCGAGACTGACAACCTGTTTTCCGACCTGAGCGACTGACGCCCCAAGCGAACACGCGCGATCCCGCGCAAGACCAACAAACGACTAAGAGAGGCGCCCCAATGGCCAAGAATGAATTCGACTACGACCTGTTTGTCATCGGTGGCGGCTCGGGCGGTGTGCGCGCGGCGCGGGTCGCGGCGGGCGAGCATGACGCCAAAGTGGGTCTGGCCGAGGAAGACCGCTATGGCGGGACCTGCGTGATCAGGGGCTGCGTGCCGAAAAAGCTGATGGTTTTTGCCTCGGGCTATGCCGATGTGGTGGAGGAGGCCCAGTGTTTCGGCTGGGATTTGAAGGCCGGGCCCTTTGACTGGCACGCTTTCAGCACCCGTTTGAACGGAGAGTTGGACCGCCTTGAAGGTGTTTATCGCAAGCTGCTGAAGAACTCGGGCGTAGAGACGTTTGATGCGCGCGCGCGTATCAAAGATGCGCATACCGTGGCGCTCTCCGATGGCACCGAAAAGACCGCGAAACACATTCTGATCGCCAGCGGTGGTCGCCCCGTGCGCCCGGACCTTGAGAACGCGGAATTGGGTCTGGTGTCGGACGATCTGTTCCATCTTGAGAAGCTGCCGAAGTCGATCCTGATCATCGGCGGTGGTTATATCGCCTGCGAATTTGCCTGTATCCTTAATGGCTTGGGTGTCGAAGTCACGCAATACTACCGCGGTGCGCAGATCCTGCGCGGCTTTGACGACGAAGCCCGCGGTATGGTGGCCGAGATGATGCAGGAAAAGGGCATTGATCTGCATGTCGGCACCAACATTCTGGAAATGACACCCAGCCACGAAGACGGCAGCGGCCCGATGAAGGTCAAACCCACCAACGGCACCGAGCGGATGTTTGATCAGGTGCTTTTCGCCACAGGCCGTCGCCCCAACAGCGATGACATGGGCCTCGAAGACGCAGGCATCAAGTTGGGCCGCGGGGGCGAGATTGAGGTTGATGAATACAGCCAGACGGCCGTGCCGTCGATCTATGCCATCGGGGACGTGACCAATCGTCTCAACCTGACGCCTGTGGCGATCCGCGAAGGCATGGCCTTTGTCGAAACGGTATTTGGCGGCAAGCCGACCCCGGTTGACCATGACCTTGTGCCCTCAGCGATCTTCACACAGCCAGAGATGGGCACAGTGGGTCTAAGTGAGGAAGACGCCCGCGACAAAGGCCCTGTCGAGGTCTATGCGACATCGTTTAAACCGATGCAGGGCGCATTCGCTGGCAAGGCCGACCGGGTGCTGATGAAACTGATCGTTTGTGCCGATACGCGCGTTGTTTTAGGCTGTCATATCGTCGCACCCAACGCGGGCGAATTGATCCAGATGGTTGGCATCGCAGTCAAGATGGGCGCTACGAAAGAACAGTTTGACGCCACCTGCGCCGTGCACCCGACCATGTCCGAAGAGCTGGTCACCATGCGCAATCCGGTGCGAACTGCTTGAATTCCACGCGATAGCGTACAATTTTTAGAACGATAGGCCGCATGGGCGGCCAAGAGGGGAACATAACAATGGCAGGAAATTCGCAAGGCCCTTGGGGGGGCGGCGGAGGCGGCAACCGGGGCAACGGCGGAGACCGTGACACCGGTGGAGACCGTAACGACGGAGGACGCAAGGACGGGCCGCAAGGCCCGCGCGGGCAGGGCGGCGACCGTCCGCAGATGCCTGAGATCGACGATCTGGTCCGCAAGGGTCAAGAGCAGCTGCGCGTCCTGATGGGCGGCCGTGGTGGCGACCGCGGCAATGGCACTGGCGGCGGCGGACGTGGTCCCGGTGGCCCGGGCGTGACCCGCTCGACCGTTGGCATCGCACTCTTGGCCGGTGTGGCGCTTTGGGGGTTCGCGAGCTTTTATACCGTGCGTCCCGAACAGCAGTCGATTGAGCTGTTCTTGGGCGAGTTTTCCGGCATCGGCACTGAGGGTCTGAACTTTGCCCCATGGCCGCTGGTCACCGCAGAGGTTTTTGACGTCACCACCAACCGCACCGAGGAACTCGGCGTGCGGCGTGGCACAGGCGGCAACGAAGGTTTGATGCTGACCACTGACGAAAACATCGTCGATATCGATTTTCAGGTGGTCTGGAACATCAAGAACGCACGGGACTTCAAATTCTCGCTGCGCGATCCTGAGGCGTCTGTGCGTGCGATCTCCGAATCCGCCATGCGCGAAGTCATCGCTCAGTCCGAGCTTGCACCGATCCTGAACCGGGACCGGGGTGCCGTGGCTGATCGGGTGAAGGAGTTGATCCAAACCACGCTCGATAACCGCAACACCGGCATCAACATTTTGCGTGTCAACGTGAACAAAGTCGACCCACCCAGCCAGACCGTTCAAGTCACCGACGCCAACGGCAATACGACCACGCAGTCGGTTGTTGATGCCTTCCGCGACGTGCAAGCCGCCGAGCAGGAGCGCGACCGGGTGGAGCGTCAGGCGGATGCCTATGCAAACCGCCGTACCGCCGAAGCTCGTGGTGAATCGGCGCAGCTTTTGGAAGCTTCCGAAGGCTACCGCGCCCGCGTGGTGAACGATGCGGTGGGTGAAGCCAGCCGCTTTGAAGCTGTGCTGGAAGAATACCGCAACGCGCCCGAAGTGACGCGCAAGCGGCTGTATCTTGAGACGATGGAGAAGGTGCTGGGCGACGTGGATAAAATCATCCTCGAAAACGGCAGTGGCCAAAATGGTCAGGGCGTTGTCCCCTATCTGCCACTGAACGAGCTGCGACGCAGCGGAGGGTCGAACTGATGCGGAAAACTAGCCTTATTATTCCCATCGTGGTGATCGCCATTGTTGGCATCCTCTCGGCTGTATTCGTCGTAGACGAGCGTGAAAAAGCGCTGGTTCTGCGATTTGGTCAGATCAAACAGGTCCGCAACGAGCCGGGCATCGGTTTCAAAGTGCCTTTCTTGGATGAGGTCGTGCGCTACGAAGACCGCATTCTGTCGCTGGAAACTCCGGTGATCGAAGTCACCCCTGCCGATGACCGCCGTTTGGAAATCGACGCCTTCGTGCTCTACCGGATCGACGATATGGTCCAGTACCGGCAAGCTTTGGGTGCGGGCGGTGAACGTCAGGCCGAGAGCGAAATGGGCGGCATCATGGAAAGCCAAATCCGTGCCGTGCTTGGTTCGCAAGGTGTGACCTCCAACACGATCCTCTCGCCCGAGCGGTCTGACCTGATGGAGCAAATCCGTGTGCGTGCTGATGCCCGCGCACAGGCGCTTGGCCTCAAGGTCGTCGATGTGCGTCTGCGTCAGACTAACTTGCCAGAGCAGAACTTTGACGCGACCCTGCAGCGGATGATCGCCGAGCGTGAGCGTGAAGCCACCGATGAACGCGCCCGTGGCCGCGAAGCCGCGCAGCGTGTGACCGCTCTTGCAGATCGTACCTACGAAGAGATCCTCTCAGAGGCGCGCCGTGATGCGCGGATCATCGAAGGTGAAGCCGACGCCCAGCGAAACAACATTTTCGCTCAGGCCTATGGCAAGGATCAGGAGTTCTTTGAGTTCTACCGGTCGTTGACAGCCTATGAGCAGGCATTGCAAGGCGATAACTCGACCATGGTGATGTCACCAGATAGCGAGTTCTTCAACTACCTGCGTTCTGATCAGGGCAGCCGCTCTGTCGAGGGCGAACGCGAGTGAGCCTTGTTTTACTGGCTTTAGGGTCGGTTCTGATTTTCGAGGGGCTGGTGTACGCACTGGCCCCTTCGTTTTTGGAGCAGATGCTTGAGATGCTGCGCCGCATCCCCGAGGCCGCTCTGCGCCAACTTGGCGCGCTGGTGGTGGTGGTAGGATTGATACTGGTCTGGTTGGCGTTCCAATTGGGCGTTTAGATACGGCTCACCTGCGCCGCGCATGCGGTCACGTTTCGGTCAAATCGCGACTGTGTCAATGGACAGGTCCACGAAATCGTCATGCCCTCGGCAGTTGAAAAGCCCGTGATCGACCCCATCTTTCTTGTTGCAGCGCGTCCCTTCGGACTGCACTCTGCCCACGTTGGCAACAACAGGAATAATCAGGAGACGATGAATGCAGGCCAAGGCGGTTTCCCTGTCCAAAACAGCACAAAACACCCAATGGATGCGAGCGATGGCAATGGGGGTGATGGCGCTGACCCTCTTGATCCTGCAAGCCAGCATGGCGCTGGCCAAACCCGAAAGCCTTGCCCCGCTTGCGGAAAAGATCAGCCCGTCGGTGGTGAATATCACCACGTCGACCACGGTTGAGGGCCGCACCGGACCGCAGGGCATCGTTCCCGAAGGCTCTCCTTTTGAGGATTTCTTTCGCGAATTTCAGGACCGCAACAACGACGAGGGTGACCGTCCGCGTCGGTCTTCGGCGCTTGGATCAGGTTTTGTAATTTCCGAAGATGGCTATGTGGTGACGAACAACCACGTCATCGAAAGCGCTGATGAGATCACGATTGAGTTTTTCTCGGGCGAGGAGCTGGTGGCCAAAGTCATCGGCACCGACCCCAAAACCGACATTGCGCTGCTGAAAGTCGAAGCCAGCCAACCGCTGCCGTTCGTTTCCTTTGGCGACAGCAACGCCGCGCGTGTGGGCGATTGGGTGATCGCGATGGGCAACCCGCTGGGGCAGGGCTTCTCTGTCTCTGCAGGCATCGTCTCGGCGCGCAACCGGGCGCTGTCGGGCACCTATGACGACTATATCCAGACCGATGCGGCCATTAACCGGGGCAACTCAGGCGGGCCGTTGTTCAACATGGATGGCGAAGTGATCGGCGTGAACACAGCGATCCTGTCGCCCAATGGCGGCTCCATCGGGATCGGCTTTTCCATGGCCTCCAATGTGGTTACACGGGTGATCGACCAGTTGAAAGAGTTCGGCGAGACCCGCCGCGGCTGGCTTGGCGTTCGCATTCAAGATGTGACCGATGACGTGGCCGATGCCATGGGTCTGAAGAAAGCCGTGGGCGCGTTGATCACCGATGTACCAGAAGGCCCGGCGCGTGAAGCGGGGCTCAAGACCGGTGACGTGATTAAATCCTTTGACGGCGTTGAAGTGGCCGATACCCGCGGCTTGGTCCGTCAGGTGGGCAATAGCCCTGTGGGTGCGACTGTGCGTGTCACCGTCCTGCGTGACGGTAAGACACAAACCATCAAAGTCGTACTGGGTCGCCGCGAAGATGCCGATGGTGCAGTCCCTGCGGCAATGGACGAAAACGCTGATGAGGGTACTGAGGCCGAGCCGCAGTCGACAATGTTGATGGGTCTGACGCTGACACCGTTAAGCGATGCGCTGCGTGCCGAACTTGGGGCCGACGACGGCACGACCGGCCTCGCGGTAGCAGACGTCGATCAGACTTCGGAGGCTTACGAAAAGGGTCTGCGCATGGGCGACATCATCACCGAAGCGGGTCAAGAGAAGGTGGCCAGCATTTCTGATCTGGAAGCACGGATCGCTGCGGCGAAGGATGCAGGTCGCAAGTCGCTCTTGTTGTTGGTGCGTCGTGGCGGTGACCCGCGCTTTGTGGCGCTGTCGCTGGCTGAGTGATCTCACCGAGGATATGTATGAAAGGGCGCCTTCGGGCGCCCTTTTTCGTATTGCAGTCAGCCGCCTTGTCTGGGCACCGCGACAAGCCCAAGCGCGCGGGCGGTGGTGAGGGAAAGAACTTCACTGTTCGGTCCCTGTCGCGCCTGATAGCGGCGCACCGCCTGCCGAGTGGCAGTGTCCATCGCGCCCGTGATCGGCCCCGCGTAGTAGCCGCGCGCCTGTAGCGCCCTTTGCAGCGTGCTGTTGAACTCGTCCGTCAGCACATCGGGGCAGGGGGTCTCGAACCAATTGTCGACCCGCGCGCGGACGATTTCCTGCCGTGTTTCGGTCTTGTAGACGGGCGGCTTGGTGATGCTGCCATCGGCGTTCATTTTGGCAGGGGTGATTTCGACCTGTTCGGTCACCGTCTCAATCACCGCCGGGCTTACCGTGCGGCCCCAGCAACTGCCCGCAGGTGCGCCGGTCGGGCCGTTGCGCGTGGCCTCCAGCACGCCCGGTTCGGGGTGCTGCGCGGAAGAAGCAGTGGTGTCACACCCCGCTATCCCGGCAATAGCCAGCAGCAGCGCCGCGCGCAGGGCGGCGGATCGGGATGGGTTGGGCTGTTTCATGCCGTTTCTTTCGGGCTTGCCTGTTGTTTGAGCCGCAGATTAGCGGCTTGGGCAGGGCTTGCCCACAGCAATGTCGCGCGCCGCGTGACCTCACGAAAAGGGGGCTAGAACCGCCCGCCATAGCCCGCTAAACAAGGCCGAACTTCTTGGACGAAAGGGCATCACAATGGCCAAAATCACCTATGTCGAACATTCCGGCACTGAACATGTGGTCGAGGTGGCCAATGGTCTCACGGTCATGGAAGGCGCGCGGGACAATAACATTCCCGGTATCGAAGCCGATTGTGGCGGCGCCTGCGCTTGCTCCACCTGCCATGTCTATATTGATCCGGCTTGGGCGGAAAAGCTGCCAGCGATGGACGACATGGAAGAAGACATGCTCGACTTCGCGTTTGAGCCTGATCCAGCGCGCTCGCGCCTGACCTGCCAGATCAAGGTCACCGATGCGCTGGACGGTCTGCGCGTGCAGATGCCAGAAAAGCAAATCTGATGCGGGCGGTCGGCGCAGCCCTGTTTGCGCTGATTGCGACCAGCGCCGCGGCGGAGACAATTACCGCCGCGCGCTACATCTCTCCGACCGGGCGCTACGCCCATGGCATTCTCGGCGATGCGCTGGAATGGGGCGGGTTGCAGTTGTCCTTGGCCGACGGAAGCGCACGGCGCTTCGATCTGCCCCGCAACCATGTTTTCGAAGATATCGCCCCCCGGCTTGTCGATGTGACCGGCGATGGCGCGCCCGAAGTGTTGGTTATCGAGACCGATGTGAACCGCGGCGCGGCGCTAGCGATCTATGGCCCTGAGGGTAAGATCACCGAGACACCCCATATCGGCCAGAGCAACCGTTGGCTTGCCCCCCTTGGCGCGGCGGATCTGGATGACGACGGTGCGATTGAGATCGCCTATGTCGACCGCCCCCATCTGGCGCGGGTGCTGCGGGTCTGGCGTTTTGCCAATGGCAATCTCAGCGAAGTCGCCCAGATGGAGGGGCTCACCAATCATCGAATCGGTGAGCAATATATCTCAGGCGGTATCCGTGATTGTGGGGGTGTGCCCGAAGTGGTGCTGGCGGATGCCGATTGGCAGCGCGTGGTGGCCGTTACCCTGAAGGGCGGGCAGCTTGCACAGCGCGACATCGGCCCCTTCGCGGGGGCCGAGAGCTTTGCGGCGGCTCTTACCTGTGAATGAGGCGCGGGTGCGGCTCTAGAGTATCGTAAAGCCGCCGCCTATCAGCTCAGCGCGCGCCAGCCGATGTCGCGGCGGCAGAAACCTTCGGGCCAATCGATACCATCAACCATCGCATAGGCCCGCTCTTGCGCCTCGGCCAGCGTGGCCCCCCGCGCGGTAACGTTCAGCACGCGCCCGCCGTTGGCCAAGATCGCCCCGTCTTTCGCTACGGTGCCCGCGTGGAACACCATATTGGCGCTGTCTTCGGGCAGGTTTTTCAACCCTTTTATCTCGCTCCCCTTTTCATAGGCACCGGGATAGCCATTTGCCGCCATCACCACGGTCAGCGCGTGGTCTTCGGCCCAGTTTACCTGAATATCGGCCAGCGTGCCCTTGGCAGTGGCCTGCATCAGGTCAAAGGCCTGCGCTCCGAGGCGCATCATTAGCACTTGGCATTCCGGGTCGCCGAAACGCACGTTGTATTCCACCAGACGCGGCTGGCCATCTTTGATCATCAACCCGGCGTAAAGCACGCCCTGATAGGGCATCCCGCGTTTGGCCATCTCGGCCATGCAGGGGCGGATGATCTCGTCAAGCGCGCGTTCGGCGATCTCGTCGCTCAGCACCGGGGCAGGGGAATAAGCGCCCATGCCGCCGGTGTTGGGGCCGGTGTCGCCGTCGCCGACGCGCTTGTGGTCTTGGGCCGTGCCGATGGGCAGCACTGTCTCTCCGTCACAAAGCACGAAGAAGGACGCCTCTTCGCCTTCCATGAACTCTTCGATCACCACTTCCGCGCCCGCGTCGCCAAAGGCACCGTCAAACATCTCATCCACGGCAGCGAGTGCCTCGGCGTCGGTCAGCGCGATGATAACACCTTTGCCCGCCGCCAGACCGTCGGCCTTGATGACGATCGGCGCGCCTTGCTTTTCGACATAGGCGCGGGCGCTGGCGGCATCGGTGAAATGGCCGTAAGCCGCCGTGGGCGCATTGCAGGCGTCGCAGATTTCCTTGGTAAAGGCTTTGGAGGCTTCCAGTGCAGCCGCCGCTTTGGAGGGGCCAAACACATCGAAGCCCGCCGCGCGCAGGTCATCGCCCACACCCGCCGCCAAGGGCGCTTCGGGGCCGATGATGACGAAGTCGATGTTGTTGCCCTCGCAGAAGGCCACCACCGCAGCACCATCCATGATATCCAGCTTGGCGCATTGCGCGATGGCCGCGATGCCCGCATTGCCCGGTGCCACGATCAGCTTGTCGCATTTGGGGTTCTGCATGACCGCCCAGGCAAGTGAATGTTCGCGGCCACCGCTGCCGAGGATCAGGATATTCATGCCGCGCACTCCCTTGGACTTCTTTGCCCCGCGTTCTAAGCTGGGGTGCCCACAGACACAAGGTGCCCAGATGGATCTGTTCGACGACCCCGCCCCCGGTGCAAACAGCCCCGAATTTACCGTTACCGAGCTTTCTGGCGCGATCAAACGGGTGATTGAGGGTGAGTTTGCCCATGTCCGGATTCGCGGTGAGGTGGGCCGCGTGAGCCGCCCGCGTTCGGGGCATGTCTATCTTGACCTCAAGGACGATCGCTCGGTGATCTCCGGCGTGATCTGGAAAGGCGTCACCGCGCGGCTTGAGACCCAGCCCGAAGAGGGGATGGAAGTGATCGCCACCGGGCGCATCACCACCTTCGGCGGACAGTCGAAGTATCAGATCGTTATCGAAGACATCAAACCGGCGGGCATGGGCGCGCTGATGGCGCTGTTGGAGAAACGCAAAGCCGCACTGGCGGCGGAGGGGCTGTTCGCGCCCGAACGCAAGCGCCCGCTGCCGTATCTGCCTGAGATCATCGGCGTGGTGACCTCGCCTTCAGGGGCCGTGATCCGCGACATCCTGCACCGGCTGCGCGACCGTTTTCCGCGCAAGGTGCTGATCTGGCCCGTCGCCGTGCAAGGGGCGAAATGCGCGCCCGAAGTTGTGCGCGCAATCGAAGGGTTCAACCGCCTGACCCCCGGTGGCGCATTGCCACGGCCCGATCTGCTGATCGTGGCGCGGGGCGGGGGGTCGGTCGAAGACCTTTGGGGGTTTAACGAAGAAAGCGTGGTCCGTGCGGCGGCTGCCTCGGACATTCCGCTGATCTCTGCCGTGGGGCATGAGACCGATACAACGCTCATCGACTTCGTTTCTGACAAACGCGCGCCGACCCCGACGGCGGCGGCGGAGCTTGCCGTGCCGGTGCGACATGAGCTGGCGGCGTGGCTGGAGGGGCAGGGCGCAAGGATGCGACAGGCGTTGAGCCAAGGGCTCACCCGGCGCGGCCAGCGGATGCGCGATGTGGCGCGTGCGTTGCCGCGGGCCGATACCTTGTTGGAAGGGCCGCGCCAACGGCTTGATCGGGGCGGGGAAAAACTCGCCCCCGCCCTCATTGCCGGCGTCCAAGGCCGCCGCGTGAAACTGGCCCATATGTCCGGCGCACTACGCCCCGGCACCCTGCGCCGCCATCTGGATGCCGACCGGCAGCGACTGGCAAACCTTTCGGCGCGGCTCGATCCAGCATGGCAGCGCAATCTGAAAGGGCGAAACGACTTTCTAAAAACCCGCCTTGATCGGTTCCACCCTGAAGTGCTGCAGCGCCAAATCCTGCGCCGCCGAGAGCGGCTTGCTGATCGTACGCAGAATTTCCGACCAGAGGTGTTGTCGCGTGATCTTGCCCGGCAGGATCAGCGGTTGACGGAAGTGTTGGCCCGGCTGGCGCGCGCGGGGCAGGCCGCGCAGGACCGCCGCCGACGGCAGATCGACGCGCTTGGCCGGACCTTGGGCACGCTAGGCTACCGCGAAACCCTCGCGCGCGGCTTTGCTGTGGTACGCGGCGATGGCAATGTGGTGACCAGCGCCGAGGCCGCTAAATCCGCCACGCGTCTTGAGATCGAATTCGCGGATGATCGGCTAGAGGTTCTGCACAAAGAGGATGCCCCCAGCTAAGGCGCGCTACACCCCCACTTCGGGCCCAAGGCAAAGCAATGGGTCGTCCTGCTCTTCTGCCTCATAAAGCTCGGTCTGGGCGGGGTCGTTCTCGAACCGTGCCACCAATCCGCGCGGGCCTTTGCTAAAGCTCCAGCATTGGGGGGTGAGGTCGTCTTCGTACACAAAACAGATCAGCCCATCTGCCTCATACCAGTGCCCGTCCTTGCAGCGCCCATCTAGAAACGACCACTGCACGCGCCGGTTCTCGTGATAGATCTCGGCCCCGTAGGGCGCGCCGGATTTGCCGTAATAAAGTGTTTTACCCTTGGTATAGGTATTGAATTCTGTCGCCGACATCTCGGCCAGAGCGGACAGGGGCAGAAGGGCGCAGATCAGGGCGAGGGCATGTTTCATGATGCCAGCCTGCCAGAAGCCCGAGCGTCGCGCCAGTGAGATCAGCGGTGGCGCCAACGGGCGACACGGGCGTCCATCACCCGCCGCCAAAGCGGTGGGACAAGGGCGATCACCGCCATGATGGGCAGGGAATAGGGCAGTTTGGGCATCTCATGGGTCACTTCCAACGCGGGAAAGGCGCGGGCGGGGCGCATGTGGTGGTCCGAATGGCGCGGCGCGTTCAGCATCATCGCCGCAGAATACCATTTCGGCGCGTTCCAGCTGTGCTGCGGGCCAATCGGCTCAAACCGGCCATCGGCGCGCTGCTGTCGGCGCAGCCCGTAGTGCTGCACATAATCTGAAAGTATCAGCTGCATCTGTGCATAAGCGGCAAGGCCCAGATAGCTGAGCAGCCCGGGGACGCCGCCCAGAAGCAGCGCTGCGAGCAGAGCCAGCGCTGCACCGCCGAAGTAGACCACATAAGGATGCAGCCCGCGTGCCCCGACCTTGCGCGCTCGCTGCGCATTGTCGGCCCGCCACCCGGCGCGAAACTCGCCCCAGCTTGCGCTGAGTAGAAAGTGCCAAAACCCCATGCCCTTGGGGGCAGAATTTGGATCGGCGGGCGTAGCCGCCGCTGGGTGATGCACCCGTAGATGGGCCGAGACATGATGCCCATGCAACAAAGAGATATAGATCGCCGTGCCAATCCGTCGGGGCAATCGGCGCGGAGCGTGGATCAGTTCATGTGCGTTGGAGTTGCTGATTTGACCCAGAAACAGGCCGAGGGCGGCAAAGATCAGCGCGCGGTCCCAGACGTCAAGATGCGCCGCACCCCCAATCGCCCAGACCCCAAGCGGCAAGAGCAGGAAATGCGCGACAGCCAAAATCAGTGTCAGTGTCCGTCCAGAGCTATCGGACACGGCCAGCGCGCGGCCCAAACGGTCCATAAACGCGACATGCACCGTGATCGACAAAAGCGCCAGCGCAGGCCAGACCCCGCCCCAAAGGGCGGCAGCGGCGATCAGCATCGCCGGTGTCAAACTCGCGATCACATACCAAAGCATGCGCGTTCCCTTAATCGTGGTGCGCCTTGCGGCGTATCCGCGCCATTCTGCCCGCCGCGCGGCCTGCGCACAACGCAAACGCCTGCGGGATTGTCGCTTTTTGATCGCCGGGCTGCCTATGGATTTGTTACCAAGGCGGAAAGCAAGGTGGGGGAGCGACATGGCGCTGGATGATCACGACAAGGCTGCGGGGCAGGAACCGCAAAAAGGTGTCTGGAAATCCGGCAAGGGGAAGGGGCGGCATCACCCTAAGGGGCGGCAGTTGCAGGACGCGGCCTGGGAAGAGGTTCGCGCGCTTTTGGGCGAGCGCCCGCGGCGCCGTGATCTGCTGATCGAATATCTGCATCTCATTCAAGACCGCTTTGGCCATCTCTCAGCCGCGCATCTGCGCGCTTTGGCCGAAGAAATGCGTCTGTCGATGGCCGAGGTCTATGAGGTTGCCAGCTTCTACGCCCATTTTGACGTCGTGAAAGAGGGAGAGACCCCGCCGCCCGCGCTGACCATCCGTGTCTGCGATTCATTGTCCTGTGAATTGGCCGGGGCGCAGGCGTTGAAATCGGCGCTGGAAGAGGGGTTGGATCCTACGCAGGTCCGCGTGCTGCGCGCGCCTTGTATGGGGCGCTGCGACACCGCGCCGGTTCTGGAACTGGGGCACAACCATATCGACCATGCGACGCCCGAAAAGGTTCAGGCGGCGATTGTGGCACAAGACACGCATGCCCAACTGCCGGACTATGAGCCTTATCAAAGCTACATGAATACAGGTGGTTACGAGGCGCTGTTGAGCCTGCGCGCCGGCGGTGATTGGGGAGCTGTGCAAGAACAACTGCTCGAGGCCGGACTGCGCGGGTTTGGCGGGGCGGGTTTCCCTTCGGGCAAGAAATGGGGCTTCGTGCGGGCCAATCCGGGGCCACGATACCTCGCCGTGAATGGCGATGAGGGCGAGCCGGGCACCTTTAAAGACCGCTGGTATCTTGAGCGCACACCACATCTTTTCCTTGAAGGTATGTTGATCGCCGCATGGGCCGTCGAAGCGGAAAAAGTCTTCCTCTACATGCGTGACGAATACCCGGCGGTGCTGGAAATTCTGCGGCGCGAGATTGCGGCGCTGGAGAATGCGGGCGTAATCGCCCCCGGTTATGTCGATCTACGTCGCGGCGCGGGCGCTTATATCTGCGGCGAAGAAAGCGCCATGATTGAGAGCATCGAAGGCAAACGCGGCCTGCCACGTCACCGCCCGCCTTATGTGGCGCAGGTGGGGGTCTTTGGCCGTCCGACATTGGTGCACAACATAGAGACCCTGCACTGGATCGCCCGCATCTGCCGCGAAGGGCCGCAGGTGTTGAACGCGACCGAAAAGAATGGCCGCAAGGGGCTGCGCAGCTACTCGGTCTCAGGCCGTGTGGCGGAGCCGGGGATGTATGTGCTGCCCGCAGGCTCCACCATCACCGATATCACCGCGGCGGCGGGGGGCATGGCCGAGGGGCATGTTTTCAAGGCGTACCAACCGGGTGGGCCGTCCTCTGGCCTGCTGCCAGCGTCGATGAATGATCTGCCGCTTGATTTCGACACGCTGCAGCCGCATGGCTCGTTCATCGGCTCGGCGGCGGTGGTGGTGCTCTCGGAGCACGACAGCGCCCGTGCGGCCGCCCTCAACATGTTGCGGTTTTTCGAGGATGAAAGCTGTGGGCAATGCACGCCCTGCCGGGTGGGCTGCGAAAAGGCGGTCAAGCTGATGCAGGAAGATCGCTGGGACCAAGGGCTGCTGGAAGAGCTTTCGACCGCGATGGTTGATGCCTCGATCTGCGGGCTGGGGCAGGCGGCGCCGAACCCGATCCGGTTGGTGATGAAGCATTTCCCAGACGAAATCTGACCTCGACCCCTGCTGGCTGCAGTGATCTGACCCGGGCGCCCTTCCATCTGCGCGGGCAAGCCTATAGATCATGACAAAACTGCATGGGAGACGCCAATGGCCTTCTTCACGAAGCTCAAGGACCGCTTGTTTAAATCCTCGTCCAAGATCGACGAGGGGCTGGAGGCGATTGTCAGCGATGGCGGCGACACGGAGGCCGAGGCGGCCCCCGTAGACGCGGTGATGGACCAGCCCGGCGCGGCGTCAGATGTGATGCCCGACGGGCAGGATGACAGCGGCCCGATGCTGGCCGCCGAGCGGGACGGCGCTGAAGAGCCTGAGCCCGCACCGGAGCCTGACCTAGTCCCCACGCCCGGGCCGACGCCGGACCCGGTGACCATCCCCGACCCCGAACCGCAGCCCGCGCCCCCCGTGGAACCTCAGCGGCAGCCCGTGTCGGACCCGGAGCCCACGCCCGAACCCGAGCAGGTGCCGCCCGCTGTCGACCCTGAGCCAACTCCGGCGCCAAGCGAAGTTCCCCCCATCGATCTGCGTCAAGCCATGACCCCGGTAGCGCCTGCGCTGGACGAAGCTCCTGCCGATGCGGCCCCCGCCAAGCCGGGCCTTCTGGGCCGCCTCATGGGCCGCAACGCCGCGCAGCCAGTGGTGCGCCGCACGCTGGACGATGACATGCTCGAGCAACTCGAAGAGTTGTTGATCAGCGCTGATATGGGCGTTGATACCGCGTTGCGCGTCACCGCGAACATGGCCGAGGGGCGCTTTGGCAAGAAACTGTCGGTGGGCGAGATTAAACAGCTGCTCGCCACAGAAGTCAGCCGCATCATGGAGCCTGTGGCGCGGCCTTTGCCGATCTATTCCAAGACCCCGCAGGTGGTGCTGGTGGTCGGTGTGAACGGCTCGGGCAAGACCACCACCATCGGCAAGCTGGCCTCGCAATTCCGCGCAGCGGGTAAGAAGGTCGTGATCGCCGCAGGGGACACATTCCGCGCCGCTGCTGTTGAGCAATTGCAGGTCTGGGGTGAACGGGCGGGCGTGCCGGTGCTGACCGCAGCACATGGCAGCGATCCGGCGAGCCTTGCGTTTGATGCGATGGGCCGTGCGCAGGAAGAAGGGGCCGACTTGCTGCTGATCGACACCGCAGGCCGGTTGCAAAACCGGGGCGACCTGATGGAAGAGCTAGCCAAAATCGTCCGGGTGATCCGTAAGAAGGACGAGACCGCGCCGCACAACACGCTTTTGGTGCTGGACGCGACGACCGGGCAGAACGCGCTTAATCAGGTGAAGGTGTTCCAAGAGATTTCGGATGTCAGCGGTTTGGTTATGACCAAGCTGGATGGGACTGCCAAGGGCGGCGTTTTGGTGGCGCTGGCTGACCGTTTTGGCTTGCCGATCCATGCGGTGGGCGTGGGAGAGCAGATCGACGACCTGTCGCCTTTCGACCCGGACGAATTTGCCGCTGCACTGGTCGGAATTGATGCCTGACAATACCTCGGCCGTCGTGCTGATTGGCCCTGCTTACTCGTGGGTGCCGAGCATTTTCTCGATCTGGCGCAGGACCACGAGCACGAGCACCACGATCCCCGCCGTGAGGCACGCGAGCAAAATCTGCCCCGCACCGCAGGCAAGACCAATGGCCCCGGCCAGCCACATGGACGCCCCGGTGGTGATGTTGCGCACTTCGCCGTTCGAGGTGAAGATGATCCCCGCCGCGAGGAAGGCCACGCCGGCCGTGACCGCCTCGATCAAGCGCAGCGGGTCAAAGCGCATCTGGTCGCCTTTGCCGAATTCCAGACTGCCCAGTTCCTGCCCGATGATGATGAACAGACAGGCTGCGATGGCCACCAAGATATGGGTGCGCAGCCCCGCAGGCTTGTCGCGCCGCTCGCGCTCATACCCGACGACACCCGCCAAAAACGCCGCCATCAACAACCGCGCCGCAGCGACGGTGACGGGCACTTTGGAAAAGCTGTTGGTCAGGTCGGCGATCAGGCTTTCGAACATAGAATTTCCGATTGTTGAGAGGGCTTTCAAGGCTAAACTGCTCGCTGCGCCGGTGGTTCCGCAATGACCGAATGGCTCTTGTCGATCGAAGGCACGCCCGCGGGCCATACTGCGGCGCTCTGGCTGGCGCTGTCGGCGGCCTTTCTCCATGCGGTCTTTGGCGCGCTGCAAAAGGGGCGGCATGATCCGTGGCTGACACGCGGGGCAATAGATGTGTCCTACTGCGTGATGGCCGCGCCCTTTGCGCTCTTCGTCGTGCCGTGGCCCGAGCCGCATATGTGGCTGATCTTTCTCGGCGCTTTTGTCATCCATATGATCTACAAGCTGTTGCAGGCTTGGGCCTATACCAAGGGCGCTTATACGGTGGTCTACCCTGTTGTACGCGGGACAGGGCCGCTGTTTGCCGTGGTGGGGGCCTATTTGATCTTTGACGAGCGCTTCAACGCGGTGCAGTGGCTGGGCGTGGCTGTGCTGCTCAGCGGTATCTTCGGGCTGGCGGTTTATAATCTGCGCAATCTGGTTGCAGCGCGCGATACGCTGCACGCGGCATTGGGGCTGGCGGTGCTCACGGGCTTGTTCGTGGCGCTTTACACCACATATGACGCATATGGCATTCGCGCCACGGCTGATCCGTTCACCTTTCTCGCGTGGTTTTTCATGATCGACGGGCTTGTGATGCCGGTGATCGCATGGCGACGCTGGCACAGAATGGAGAACCCACCCGAGGTTGCCCCGTTAATGTTGCGCGGCGTTTTTGGCGGGTTCATCGCATTTGCGAGCTTTGGGTCGGTCATGCTGGCCACGCGGCTCGATAAGGTGGGCGAAGCGGCGGTGCTGCGCGAGACATCGACCGTCTTTGCTGCGCTGATCGGGGTGCTGGTGCTGAAAGAAACCGTCGGCCCGCGCCGCATTGCGCTGATGGCGCTGATCGCGGCCGGGGCGGTGATTGTTGAAATGGGCGGCTAAAGGAATAGGCATGTCAGAACCAAAAGAGATCAACCCAATGCTGCGCGCGGCGCTGGAATACGGGCCTGTGTTGGCCTTCCTCGTCGCCTATCTGTGGCTGAAGGATAACACCTACACCTTTGGCGGAACCGAATACGACGGCTTCATCGTCGTTACGGCGATGTTCGTGCCGCTTTTGGTGCTGTCGACCGGGGCGCTTTGGGCGCTGACGGGAAAGCTTAGCCGAATGCAGGTCGCCACCGTGGTGCTGGTGGTGATCTTCGGCGGGCTGTCGGTCTGGCTGAATGACGACCGCTTCTTCAAGATGAAGCCGACGCTGATCTATGTGCTTTTCGGCGGTCTGCTGGCCATCGGCCTGCTGCGGGGGCAATCCTACCTGAAATACGTCATGGAAGAGATGATGCCGCTGCGCGATGAGGGCTGGATGCTGTTGACCAAACGGCTGATGTTTTTCTTCTTCGGGCTGGCGCTGGCGAATGAGCTGATCTGGCGGTTCTTCTCGACCGACACTTGGGTCTACTTCAAAACCTTCGGCTTAACGGCCGCGATTTTCGTTTTCTTCATGGCGCAGGGCAAGTTGTTCGAGGCCTATGGTGAGAAGAAAGACCATAGCTGAGCGGCCAAATTCAACCCACCCCTTCGCGAAGTTATTGACCTGTAGCGTCACGCGGCGTACTTCGAGCCGCGTGGCGATTTGTTACCGGATTGTGGGCCACGTTAAACATGCCGCTAAAAGGTCAGGATGAAAGACCCCCTTTCGCTTGGCCGCGTCTGGGGTTTTTTTATGCCCGCAAGGTCGGGTCGGAAGGATGAGATACATGAGCAACGACCGTCACCCACGCACTCAAGCGATCCACGCAGGCACCCGCCGCAGCCAATACGGCGAGGTGAGCGAGGCGATCTACCTGACCCAAGGTTTCGTCTATGACAGCGCCGAACAGGCGGAGGCCCGGTTCGAAGAGATCGGCCCGGATGAGTTCATCTATGCCCGCTACGGCAACCCCACGGTCGCGATGTTCGAAGACCGCATCGCCACGTTGGAAGGGGCCGAAGACGCCTTTGCCACGGCCAGCGGCATGGCGGCAGTGTCGGGCGCGCTGATCTCGATGCTGAAGGCGGGCGATCATGTGGTATCCGCGCGTGCGCTGTTTGGTTCCTGTATCTATGTGCTCGAAGAAATCCTTGGCCGCTACGGGGTTGAGGTGACCTTTGTTGACGGCAGCGATCTGGACGCATGGGAGGCGGCGATCCGCGAGGACACCCGCGCCGTGTTCTTTGAATCCGTCGCCAACCCCACGCTTGAAGTGATCGACATCGAAGCTGTCGCCAAACTGGCTCATGCCAAAGGCGCGCTGGTGGTGGTCGACAACGTCTTCGCCACGCCGGTCTTTTCGCGCGCGATCTCGCAGGGGGCGGATGTGGTGATCTATTCGGCCACCAAACATATCGACGGGCAGGGCCGCGCGCTTGGCGGTGTGGTGCTGGGCAGCCGCGATTTCATCCGTGGCACGCTTGAGCCCTACATGAAGCACACCGGCGGCTCGATGAGCCCCTTTACCGCGTGGATCATGCTGAAGGGGCTTGAGACCATCGACCTGCGGGTGCGGGCGCAGGCGGCCAGCGCACAGGAGTTGGCCGAGGCGCTCGACGGGCATGCGGCGCTGGCACGGGTGCTTTACCCAGGCCTTGCATCGCATCCGCAGAACGCGCTGGTGATGCGGCAGATGGGGGCAGGCGGCACTGTGCTGTCGATCGACCTAAAGGGCGGCAAGGCGGCTGCTTTCGCGTTCCTGAATGCGCTGCAGGTGGGGGTGATTTCCAACAACCTTGGCGATGCGAAGACAATCGTGACCCACCCGGCGACGACGACGCACCAGCGCCTGCCGCAGGAAACCAAAGACCTTTTGGGCATTACGCCGGGCCTCGTTCGGGTCAGCGTGGGGCTGGAGTATACCGGCGATCTTAAGGCTGATCTGTTGCAAGCCTTGGATGCGGCGACGCAAGCCTAACCTGATGTGTCGCAGGCGCGGTGGCATTTTTGCCCCGCGCACCATACATTAGGGACGAAAGACCGGAGGGCCGCGCAATGAATATCGTGACTGAGATGTCCGAAACACCGGATCGGGATGCGGCAGAGGCCGCGCTCGCCACGTTGCGCGCTTGGGCCGATACGGCAACCCCTGCAGAGATTGCTGCGCTCGATCCAGCGATGTCGCAGATGTTGTCCTCTGCCGAGTATCCGGCGCTCAGCCGGGCCTACCCCGAAGATTTCACCGCCGGCGACAATTACCGCGCCAGCCTGCCTGATTTGCAAAACGGCCCATCAAGCCTGATCCGGGGCGCGCAGCAGTTGATCCAGCATGTTGGCATCTCGAACTTCCGCCTGCCGATCCGCTACCGCAGCCGTGAGGGCGGGGATTTGCGGCTTGAGACCTCGGTCACTGGATCAGTCTCGCTCGATGCCGAGAAGAAGGGCATTAACATGTCCCGCATCATGCGCAGCTTTTACCGCCATGCAGAGGCGACCTTTAGCTTTGAGGTGATCGAAGCGGCGCTGGACGACTATAAGACCGATCTGGAAAGCCTTGATGCGCGGATCCAGATGCGGTTCTCCTTTCCGATGAAGATCGCCAGCCTCCGTTCCGGGCTGACGGGCTATCAGTATTACGACATCGCGCTGGAGCTGGTCGAGCAGGACGGCGAACGTAAAAAGATCGTCCATCTCGATTACGTCTATTCCAGCACCTGCCCCTGTTCGCTGGAACTGAGCGAACATGCGCGCGAGACACGCGGTCAGCTGGCTACGCCGCATTCGCAACGTTCCGTCGCGCGCATCTCGGTTGAGACGCAGGACGAAGGCGATTGCCTGTGGTTCGAAGACCTCATCGAAATTTGCCGTCGCGCCGTGCCGACCGAGACACAGGTGATGGTCAAGCGCGAAGATGAACAGGCCTTCGCCGAACTTAACGCTGCCAATCCGATCTTTGTCGAAGATGCCGCGCGGCTGTTTTGTGAACAGCTTTTGGCCGACGGGCGGGTGGGCGATTTTCGCATCGTCGCCAGCCATCAAGAAAGCCTGCACAGCCATGATGCGATCAGTGTGCTGACCCAAGGCGGTACTTTTGCAGCGCAGAGCATTGATCCCAAGCTCTTTAATACGCTCTTCCACGTCGGTTGAAATTCGCCTTACGGTCCATTCACCTGCCGGCTGTTTGCACCCGCAGCAACATGCGTATCCGTTGTGAAATGCCCGCCGTAGTTTCTTTAATGTAAATTCCCCGTATTTTAGCCCTGCAAGCAACGCCCAGCCGCTATGCATAAACGTCGGTTCTGCTGCAACGCAGCATTGCCTATCTAATGGTCATCGAAATATTGGAAATTGCAAAGGCAATCAGATGACCTACCAGAGCACCGCTCATTCCGCCCACTCCGTCTCACCCCTCGAAGGGCTACGGCGCGCTGGCGCTGGTCTGCGCCGCTTTTTCGCTGGGATCGGCCATGGCATCATGATGGGCTCCACTGCCCACCGCCGGTTTGAACAGGTCCAATTCCTGCAAGCCAAAAGCGACGAAGACCTGGCCGCCCTCGGCATCAAGCGTGACGACATCGTTCACCACGTTTTCAAAGACCTTTACTACATCTAAGACGACACGGATCGGGGCCAAATCGCGCCCCGGTCCCGTCTCGGCTTGACAGCGACGAGCGGCCAAGCCAACGCTGCGCCCATGTTGGATATACGACCTGTCGGATATGTCGTGGGCCTTTTGGTGGCCGTGCTTGGCCTTGCCATGATCATCCCGATCTTGGTCGATCTGGCCGAGGGCCGGGGCCAATGGTGGGTTTTCGTCGAAAGCGCACTGATCACGACGTTGGGTGGCGGTATGATCGCCCTCGCCAGCGCCAATGGGGTCCGCGAAGGGCTCACCATCCAACAGACATTTATGCTCACCACCGGCGTTTGGCTGATGCTGCCGCTGTTTGGCGCGTTGCCGTTCATTCTGGGCGCGACAGAGGCGAGCGTCACCGACGCCGTATTTGAAGCCATGTCGGGTCTGACCACCACCGGTTCCACCGTATTGTCTGGCCTTGAGGAACTGCCCAAGGGCTTGCTTATTTGGCGAGGGATCCTGCAGTGGTTGGGCGGCATCGGTATCATCGTTGTCGCAATGGTGTTCCTGCCTGAATTGCGGGTTGGCGGGATGCAGATTTTCAAATCCGAATCCTTTGACACCTTCGGAAAGATCCTGCCGCGTGCGGGGCAGATCGCCACCCAGATTTCAGTGATCTACCTATGGCTAACGCTGGCCTGTATGCTGAGCTATCTTGCCCTTGGCATGACCACCTTTGACGCGACGGTTCATGCGCTGACCACCGTCTCAACAGGCGGCTTTTCGAACTACGATGCGTCGTTCAGCGCCTTCTCTGGCCCGGCCGAATATGTTGCCGTGGTTTTCATGATCCTCGCGGCGCTGCCGTTCGTGCGCTACGTGCAGTTGATCAACGGAAACCCGGTAGCGCTGCACCGTGATCCGCAGGTGCGGGGCTTTCTGTTGACCGTGGCGTTTCTGGTGGGGGTCGTCTTCCTCGTTCTGCGCAGCGGTTTTACCTATGAAAGCGAGCGGATGCTGCGCGAGGCACTGTTCAACATCACCTCAATCATTTCGGGCACCGGCTATGCTTCGGCGGACTACATGCAATGGGGTGCCTTCGCAGTGGCACTGTTTTTCTTCATCGGGCTGATCGGCGGCTGTGCGGGCTCGACCACCTGTTCGATCAAGATCTTCCGCTACCAATTGCTCTTTGCCTCCATCCGCGCACAGCTGCGGCGGATCCGGTCGCCGCATGGCATCTTTACCCCGCGCTATGATGGCCGCCCGGTGGGGGGCGACGTGCTGAGCTCGGTGATGTCGTTCTTCATGTTCTTCGTGGTGTCACTGGGGCTGATCTCTGTCGCGCTTAGCCTCACCGGGCTGGATTTCGTCACATCCATTTCGGGTGCTGCGGCGGCACTGGCCAATATCGGGCCGGGTTTGGGGCCGATCATCGGACCGGCGGGGAACTTTGGCAGCCTGAACGACACGGCGAAATGGATCCTGATCATCGCGATGTTAATCGGGCGGCTGGAACTGATGGCGGTCTATGTAATGTTTACCTCGAAATTCTGGCGCGCTTAAAACGCGAAAGGGCGGCACCTTTGGCACCGCCCTTTGCGTAATCGATCAAACGGGACAAAGACCGCCCCGCGCTTCGTTATTCCCAGCAGCTGACCAATACAGTCATGCCCTGCGCCCGAAGCGTCAGGTCGCGGGGTGCGATGGGGCCGGTGGTGCCCTGAGCCATACTGCTGCCCAGCCCTGCCTCCTGCGCGGCCTTAAGGATGACACTTCCGTCGAGAGCAAAGCTCACGTCTTCGGGCAGTTTGCGGTCCCCTTCCGCGCGGGGCAGCAACATGCCAACGACATGGCCGTTCTCGTCAAAGACAGGCCCACCTGCATCGCCGGGCTGTGTTTTGACCGCCAGCCGCTTAAGGTTCTCATCACCGTTCAGCCCTTTCAGGTCTGAAAGGGCGCCGAAGGTCAGTGTCGCAGCACTCAGCACACCCTCATAGGAATACCCCGCGACCGAAACTTCTGATTGCAGGCGCGGCGCGCGGTTGCTGAACTCGGCCACGGCCAGTGGGGCCAGACGGCTTGCGGGTTTCAACAGGGCAAGACCGCGCGCGTCGTCCGTGGCAACGACCGTGGCATCGGTATCGGCGTCCAGCGTCACGCGAGAGCAGGAGGCCACCACTTCGCTCGTCGTCACGACCGACCCGTTGTCGTCGATGAAAAAGCCGCTGCGGGCGATTTTAGGCTGGCGGATTTGCAGCCCTGCAACCAGATCAATCGCCTGTGCGTCGTTGTTGCCTGCGGTGGCGTCGAGCACGCCGGGCAGGCGGGTCAAGCTTTTGGACATTTCAGCCAAAACGCGGCGGCGGCGGTCTTCGTCCCCGGCGGGCCAAATCAGGGTGAAGCCTTTGATCTGACCGTCTTCCAGCGACACCTGCGTCTGGCTGATGATGCTGCCGTTCTCGCCGATCAACTCGAATGAGTCGCGCGCGCGCTCGCGGGGTCCCTCAAGCGGCACGATCTCAAGCGTTTGCATGATGTCGTAAAGACCATAGAGCGTATCCCGGTTTCCGGGTTGGCTGATTAACAGCACCCGCGCGCCAACATTGCCGCTGGCGTCATAATGTGCAAAAGGCGGCTCATAGCGGGCGAATTCGACCTCGGCTGTGGGCATCATGATCTCGATCCCGGCTTTGTCGTCGCGCACCATTTGCAGGCCCAAACCGTCCAGTACGGCATTATACTGCGCGATCAGCGCTGCCCGCTGTCGGGTGGTCAGCACGCCGGTTTGGTCATAACCATTCGCGGCCTGCCACGCCCCCATAGACGCGCGGGTGCCCCGGCCAAAAGCACCATCAATTGCCGCATCGTAAAAGCCAGCCCATTGCAGAGCGACCTGAAGGTCTTTGCGCTCTTCACTCGAGAGGGATTGCTCGGAGCGGCGCGCCTCTGCCGGGGTCTCATCCGGTTTTGGAGGTTCAGGAGCGGCGACGGTTTCGATCTCGGCCTCAGTCTCAGTTTCGGTCTCAGCGACAGGCGTTTCGCCTTCGGCCTGCGCGTCAGCTGGGGCAGTCGGATCAAGCGGGGTTGTCGTGACTTCAGGTGTGGTGGTCCCTGTGCTGGTTTCCGCTTCACCTTCGGGGGTCACGCCTGCAGGCGCGTCGGTCTGGCCAGTTTCGAGTACATTGGCACCAACCGGCCAGAACTGCTGGCGAAAGCGGCTTGATTGCTGAATGAAGCTATCACGTGGTACCAGACCATCACGCACATAGCTGCGCAGCACCAGTTCGGCATCCGCGCGGCTATAGGGCCCCACGGCGATACCGTACCACCCGCCGCCCAAAGAAAAGCCGTTCACATCATCCAGAAGGGTTTCATAGGCGCGCGCGCGATCTGTGGCCTCTGCCAAAGACGGTTGCGCCTCGATCTGTACCCAAACGACATCCTCTGCCGATTGCGCCCGTGCAAGCCCGGCCCAAGACAGGCTCAGGGCCAAAAACATCGCCACGGGGGCAAAAAGAAATCGCTTCATCGTCACTCAACTCTCGCAAAACCAAATCCGAGCCAGATTACGCTGGAAAGCAGCTTAAATGCCATGGGAAAGGGGCTGAATTTCTCACAAAGCTGCGATTGACCCCCATGGATTGCAGACGTAGGAAAGGCGCGCATCATTAAGGGGCAATCACCATGTCTGACGCGGCGCAGAAACCACGCTCTTTTCAAGAGATCATCCTTGCCTTGCAAAGCTACTGGGCGCGCCATGGCTGTGCGATCTTGCAGCCCTACGACATGGAAGTGGGCGCGGGCACCTTTCACCCGGCCACCACGCTGCGCAGCCTCGGCAGCCAACCTTGGGCCGCGGCCTATGTGCAGCCCTCGCGCCGCCCCACAGATGGGCGCTATGGTGAGAACCCCAACCGGCTGCAGCATTACTATCAGTTTCAAGTGCTGATCAAACCGAGCCCGCCCAACCTGCAAGAGTTGTACCTTGGCTCGCTTGAGGCCATTGGCATAGACATGGCGCTGCATGACATCCGCTTTGTCGAAGATGACTGGGAAAGCCCAACGCTGGGCGCGTGGGGTCTGGGTTGGGAGGTCTGGTGCGACGGTATGGAAGTCAGCCAGTTTACCTATTTCCAACAGGTCGGCGGTCACGACTGTCACCCTGTCTCGGGCGAGCTGACCTATGGGTTGGAGCGTTTGGCGATGTATGTGCTGGGCGTCGATCACGTGATGGACATGCCCTTCAACAGCCCTGACGCGCCGATCCCGCTGACCTATGGCGATATCTTCAAACAGACCGAAGAAGAATTCGCGCGCTGGAACTTTGACACCGCCAATACCGAAGTGCTGCTGGATCAGTTCAACGAGGCGGAGGCGCATTGCCAGTTCATTCTGGAGCAACCTGCCGAAGACCCCAAGACCGGCAAACGCATCGTCATGGCGCATCCGGCCTATGACCAGTGCATCAAGGCCAGCCATATCTTCAACCTGCTCGACGCGCGCGGCGTGATCTCAGTCACCGAGCGGCAGGCTTACATCGGGCGCGTGCGGGCGCTGGCCAAACAATGCGCCGATGCCTTCGTGCAGACCCGCGCGGGCGGGTGGACGCCCGAGGCGGACAACGCGGCATGAGCGGCAAGATTGTTGGTATTGTGATCCTTGTATCTGCGCTGATCGCCGGCGCTGCCCTTTATTACCTGCAGATCTATGGCTTTTACGATGACGTGCCTGACGCGCAGGTCGAACTGGTTTCGCTTACCACCCAAGAACCGGAAGAGATCGCCGCAGACAATCTACAAGCCATTGACGCTGATAGCTCTCCCATCCGGTTTCGCGCCTGTTTTACGCATGACTTAAGCCTCGCCATGGCGACCGAGACCTATGAGATGACCGACCACACCGATCCGCGTAACGCGCCGGGCTGGTTCGATTGCTTTGATGCCGCAGCCATTGGGGCTGAGATTGAGGCAGGCACAGCGCTGACCTTCCTTGGGGCCAAGAACGTGCACTATGGGGTCGACCGGATCGTGGCGCTGACCGATGACGGGCGCGGCTATATCTGGCACGAGCTTAACGACTGCGGTGAAAAGTCTTATGACGGCACCGTGATCGGCGAGACCTGCCCGGAGCGGCCTGAGAACTAAAATAGATAAGGCACCGCGCTGAAAATAGCGCGGAACCTTTTCCCTGCGCCGAACGCTTGTCCTCCAATAGAATGGGGGCGCACGTGTCAGACAAATCACATGAAGGACTAAAATGGGTTATGCGGGCGGGCTACGGCGCGCGGGGCGTAATCTATATGATCGTTGGCGGGCTGGCCTTGCTGGCAGCGTTCAAATCCACCCAAGCCTCGGGCACGAAAGATGCGTTGGCCGCACTTCGCGATGAACCCTACGGCGTGCCGGCGTTGTTTGCCATCGGCCTTGGCCTGTTGGCCTATTTGGTTTGGCGCGTGACGGCTGGCGTGAAAGACGTAGAAGACCACGGCACCGATGCTGAGGGTCTGTTTGCACGACTGGGGCAAATCGTTACCGGGCTGATCCACGGCGGTATTGGTATCTCGGTTCTGGCCTTGGCCATGAGCGGCAAAAATTCCGGCGGCAGTTCGGCGCAGGACTGGACGCAAAAGCTTATGGCGATGCCTGGTGGGCGCTATATCGTGGCCGCTGGCGCGCTGATCCTATTGGGCGCAGGGGTCTATTACGCCTACAAGGGGTGGAGCGGGAAATATAAGGGCCATCTGGCGCGCACGCATTTCACCGAAAGCATCGACCCGGTCGTGAAAATCGGCCTTGTCATCTACGGCGCAATCTTGGGGCTGGTCGCCTTTTCGCTGGGCTATGCGGCGCTGACGGCCAATCCAGAACAGGCCGGTGGTCTGGGCGAAGCTTTGCAAAGTCTGCGCGGCATGGCCTTTGGGCAGTTCCTTTTGGGGGGCGCAGGTCTGGGGCTGATTGGCTTTGCGATCTATAACTTCGTCGAAGCGGGCTATCGCGTGATCCCGAAATTCTCCGATCCCGATATCCGCACCTTGTTGGATTAAACGCAGGGCGGGGGGCTAGACCCTCCGCCTAGCACTCGTTATCCAAGCCCCCGATGAGACGCCGCCACCGCGGCAAGAATTGGGGGCCGCCCGTGCCAGATCTGCTGATTGAACTTTTCTCCGAAGAAATCCCTGCGCGGATGCAGAAACGTGCGGGTGAAGACCTGCAAAAGCTGGTGACCAATGGCTTGGTCGAAGCTGGCCTGACCTACGGCTCCGCTGCCGTCTTCACCACACCGCGCCGCCTGACGCTGGCGCTTGGCGACATGCTCGCCGCCAGCCCGCGACAGGTCGAGGAACGCAAAGGTCCCAAAGCTGACGCGCCGGAAAAGGCCATCGAAGGGTTCTTGCGCGGGGCAGGTCTCACCCGTGATCAGCTTGAGGAACGCGATACCCCCAAAGGCAAAGTCTTTTTCGCCAAGATCGAAAAGCCGGGCCGTCCGGCGGCCGAGATAGTGGCCGAGGTGCTGGAACAGACGATCCGCAATTTCCCATGGCCCAAGTCGATGCGGTGGGGCACCGGCAGCCTCAAATGGGTGCGTCCGCTGCATTCGATCCTTTGCATCATCAACGACGAGGCCGGCGCCGAAGTTGTGCCGCTGACGGTTGACGGCATCACCGCGGGCAACACCACGCGCGGCCACCGGTTCCTTGCGCCGGGTGAGATCGAGGTCGCAGGTTTCGAGGACTATCAAACCAAACTCGCACGCGCCTCCGTCGTACTCGACCCCGCCGCACGTGCCGATACGATCTGGAACGACGCGACCAATATGGCCTTTGCCGCCGGGCTAGAGGTTGTCGAAGACGCGGGCCTGTTGGCTGAAGTCGCAGGCCTTGTGGAATACCCGGTCGTGCTGATGGGCCGGATTGGCGAAGATTTCCTCGGCCTGCCGCCGGAGGTTTTGCAGACCTCGATGAAAGAACACCAAAAATTCTTCTCGGTCCGCAACCCGAAGTCGGGCCAGATCGAACGCTTTGTCACCGTCGCCAACCGCACCACCGCCGACGATGGCGCCACGATCCTTGCGGGCAATGAAAAGGTGCTCGGCGCGCGTCTGTCGGATGCGAAGTTCTTTTGGGACAACGACCTGCGCACCGTCACCGCCGAGGGCGGCATGGCGACTTGGGTCAAGGCGCTGGAAAACGTCACCTTCCACAACAAGCTGGGCACCCAAGCCGAGTTGATCGACCGTATGGCGACCTTGTCGCGTGAGCTTGCCCCGCTGGTCGGGGCTGATGCAGATGAGGCCGAACAGGCGGCGCGGGTGGCCAAGGCCGATCTCAGTTCCGAGATGGTCTATGAGTTCCCCGAATTGCAGGGTTTGATGGGCAGCTACTATGCGCGCAAGGCCGGGCTGTCGGATGCTGTGGCAGACGCGGCAAAGGACCACTACGCGCCGCTCGGGCCGTCCGACGATGTGCCGACCGCGCCGGTGTCGATTGCTGTGGCTTTGGCCGAGAAGATCGACAAACTGACCGGGTTCTGGGCGATTGATGAGAAGCCGACCGGAAGCAAGGATCCCTTCGCGCTGCGGCGTGCGGCTTTGGGGGTCATTCGGATTTTGGTGGAGAATGATGTGAGCCTTGCGGTATTGGAAAGCGGTATTTGGCCTGCGATACAATCGCACCCGTTCCCTTTCGCTGATGTTCTGCGAAAGATTGAAGACCATGAAGGCTTGTTGGCAACTCTGCGTGGAGGCAAACTGCCTATCGGACCGATTGAAATGGATCGCGACGGAGAACTGGTTCAAAAAATCTCTGATCTAGCAATCGCTGAACAAGAGGCTACTCGTGCAAAGTTGTTCAGTATCCTAGGAAATCTTCATTTCAAGTCTAGTGACCTCCTCTCCTTCATCCACGACCGCCTGAAAGTCTACCTCCGCGATCAAGGCATCCGCCACGACATCATCGATGCCTGCATCGCCATGGACGGCAGCGACGATCTGACCCTCTTGGTCAAACGCGCCCGCGCCCTTTCGGAAACGCTGAAAACCGACGACGGCGAGAACCTGATCCAAGGCTTCAAACGCGCCAACAACATCCTCAGCCAAGCTGAAGAGGCCGATGGCGTGGAATACTCCTTCGGCGCTGATCCGAAGTTTGCCGAGACGGAGGCCGAGAAAGACCTCTTCGCGGCGCTGGATAAGGCCGAGGCCAAGATCACCCCGGCGATGGCAGCGCAGGATTTCTCGACAGCAATGGCGGCCATGGCCGAATTGCGCGGGCCGATTGATGCGTTTTTCGAGGCGGTGCAGGTCAATGCCAACAACCCGACCGTGCGACGCAATCGGCTTAATCTGCTAAGCCGCATTCGCACCATCTGTAGCGCCGTGGCCGATCTGACCAAGCTCGACGGGTAAGCGGGGCAGGGGCAAGATCACTTGCCCCTTTTGCCTTAACCCCTATGCTGCATCTGAATGTTGAAGGTGCCGCAGTGCAGAATGACCCGAATACCACGCTGGTGACCCCCACCGCGCCGATCGCAAATGACACCCACGGCGGGCGGGCGAAATGCTTGCAGCGGTTGGTGCGGCTTGAATTGCCGGTGCCGTCCACCGTGGCGGTTTCCTTTAATGCGGTGCAACAAATTGCCCGCGGGCAGTTGCCCGATGTGCAGGCGGTGGTCGATCAATTCCCCAAGGGGGCGTTGCTTTGTGTGCGTCCCTCCAGCCAAGACCCCGATTGGGGCGGGCCGGGGGCGGTTCTGAACATTGGCATCAATGACGCGCTGTTTGAAAATTACGCCAAGACCATTGGCGAAGGTCCGGCGGCGGCGCTTTATTCGCGCTTCGTGCAGTCCTATGCGGTCAATGTTGCCCGCCTTGACCCCGATATGTTCGACGATGTGAACGGCGATGGCCGCGCGGCGCTGATGGAGTCGCTGCGCGCCTATGAGGCCGAAACAGAAGAGCGTTTCCCCCAAGACCCAGCGACGCAATTGGCCGCCGTGCTGCGCTCTATGGCGCGGGCGTGGAATGGCACTTCAGCGCGGCTGTTGCGACAGGCCAAAGGCGCGCCTGCGGATGCCGGGCTGGGGCTGATCGTGCAAGAGATGGCATTTGGTGTGGGGCAAGGGCAGTGCGGTTCGGGCGTATTGCAACTGGTCGACAGTGACACCGGCCTGCCGCAGATCACCGGGCGCTACCTCAGCCAAAGCCAAGGCCGCGATGCGCTCGAAGGCGATGCGGCGGCGATGTATCTTACCCGCGATCCGCGCGGACCGTCGCTGGAAGAACTGGTGCCCGAAGCTTTTGCCGAGTTGAAAGAACACGCGGCTCTGATGCGCAAACGCCTGCGCGCCGAGATGCAGGTCGAGTTTGTGATCGACCAAGGCAAGCTGCATATTCTGGATGGCGTAAAAGTGGCGCGGTCTTCCCGCGCGGCGGTGCGGATCGCGGTGGCGCTGGCGGATGAGGGGATCATCAGCCGCGAAGAGGCGCTCATGCGGGTGCAGCCGCGCACGCTGTCAGAATTGCTCCACCGCCAAGTCGATCCAAGCGCCAAGCGCGATGTGATCGGGCGCGGCATCGCCGCAAGCCCCGGCGCCGCCACCGGGCGGATCGTCTTTTCCGCCAGTGACGCGCAGGCCAGCGCCGCGCGCGGCGAGCCTTGTATCCTTGTACGGCGCGAAACATCGCCCGAAGACATCCGCGGCATGCACGCGGCCCGCGCGGTGCTGACCGAGCGCGGTGGCATCACCAGCCATGCGGCGGTGATCGGGCGCGGCATGGGGCTGCCTTGTGTAGTGGGCGCGACGAACATGCGCTTTATCGTGACCCAACGGCAGATCATTGCCCCCGATGGGCGGGTCTTTGTTGAAGGCGACCAGATCACCGTGGACGGTTCTACCGGGCAGGTGCTAGCCGGGGCACCCCAGATGCAGGAGGCCGCACTTGATGATACCTTCACCCGGCTGATGGGCTGGGCCGAAGATGTGGCCGACATTGGCATTCGCGCCAATGCCGATACGCCTGCCGATGCGCAGACCGCGCGGAACTTCAACGCCCATGGCATCGGGCTGTGTCGGACCGAGCATATGTTTTTCGAGCCCGGCCGCCTGACCGTGATGCGCGAGATGATCTTTGCCGAAAGCGGTGAGGATCGCCGCGCCGTGTTGGAACGCCTGTTGCCCATGCAGCGCGATGATTTCACTCAGCTATTCCGCATTATGCAGGGCCAGCCCGTCTGCATCCGCCTGTTCGATCCGCCCCTGCATGAATTCCTGCCATCGGACAAAGCCGGACAACGCGAACTCGCCGAGGCGCTTGGGCTGCAGATGTCTGACGTGACGCGGCGCGTGGCTGCGATGACGGAATATAACCCGATGCTGGGCCTACGGGGCGTGCGTCTGGGGGTCACGGTGCCTGAGATCTATGAGATGCAGGCACGCGCGATCTTTGAAGCGACCATTGAGGCCAGCCGGGATGGCGAGCCGGTGGTGCCCGAGATCATGATCCCACTGGTCAGCGCCCGGCGCGAGGTGGAACTGGTCAAGGCGTCGGTCGATGCCGTGGCCGCCGCCGTGCGCAGCGAGCGTGATGCGAGCTTTACCTATCGCCTTGGTGTCATGGTCGAGACCCCGCGCGCCTGTTTGCGTGCCGAAGAGATCGCGCCGCATTGTGCTTTTCTCAGCTTTGGCACCAATGACCTGACGCAGATGACCTATGGATTGTCGCGCGATGATGCAGGGCGGTTCATGTCGAATTACGTCCAACAGGGGGTCTATCCCGAAGATCCGTTTCACGTGCTCGACACCGATGGGGTGGGCGAATTGCTGCAATTGGGTGCCGAACGGGGCCGAAAAGCGCAACCTGGGATCACGCTTTCGATCTGTGGAGAGCATGGCGGGAACCCAGAATCGATCGCATTTTGCCGCGAATCGGGCTTCGATTACGTTTCTTGCTCGCCATTTCGCGTTCCGGTTGCACGTTTGGCCGCGGCCCAACTCGCAATCGCCCACAAGATCGGGTAGGGGCGGCGGGCAACGGCCCAACTTATACCATAATTCGGCGGGTTTCTGCACATAATGCCCGGTTGGGTTTACCGCGAGGAACCTTTTGGCTATCCGCCCCGCAGCCCTAACAATGATGCGAGGCGCATGATGCGTTTTATCCGGTCGATCTCTTTTGCACTTTCCGTCGCTCTTTGCAGCGCTCCATTGGCCGCTGCGGCCAGTTCCGAGAGCGCCAGCGATCTGGCGCAGATCGAACTTCAAGGTCTGAAATCCGCGGGCGCTGCCCGACTTCGGGAAATGGTCGCGCAACCAGCTTCGGCCAGCGAGACCGATGTGAAATTCTCTAAGGCATGGGTTGATAGCCAGCCCAAGGCCGAAGGCAGCGCCGAGTTGCAGTGCCTTGCCGAAGCGCTCTACTTTGAGGCCCGTGGTGAGACCGTCAAAGGTCAGTTCGCCGTTGCCGAAGTGATCATGAACCGCGTGAAATCGGCCCGCTTCCCCGGCACGCTTTGCGGCGTGATCAATCAAGGGACTGGCCGCAAGTACCAGTGCCAATTCACCTACACCTGCGATGGCAACAAAGAAGTCATCAACGAGCCGCGCGCCTTTGCCCGTGTCTCGAAAGTGGCCCGCGCGATCATCGACGGCACTGCGCCGAAGCTGACCAACGGTGCAACCCACTACCACACGACCGCCGTGAACCCCAACTGGGCGCGGGTCTATACCAAGACAGCACGGATCGGGCAGCATCTCTTCTACCGCCACACGTGGAAAACTGCGTCGAACTAAAGGGTAGGACGCAGATTTGTTTTCGGGTGCTGGCCTGCCGACGGTGGGCCTGCTAGAGGTGCCCTGAGGCGCCCCCCAAAGGGGCATGTTACCCTGATCCGATAGGCGCTGCCGATGTCCGACGAAATTCGACTTGCTTTTGCCCACCCGTCAGAGCGGGCCGCGGCGATGGCCGGTCCTGAGCCACGCGACCGCATTTCCCTGCGCGATCATATCGTTGAGGTTGAAATCGGCGCGTTTCAGGCCGAGCGGGATGTGACGCAGCGGGTCTGCTTTAATGTTGTCGTCGAGGTTGCTCCGCTTACAGGCGACGTCGAGGATGATGTAGATCGCATCCTTTCTTATGATCGCGTGACCGAGGCAATTGCCGCCGAGCTTGCTGCCGAACGGCTTAATCTGCTGGAAACACTGGCCGAACGGGTGGCGGATCGGATCTTGGTTGAGCCGCAAGCGATGCGGGTTTTTGTCCGTATTGAGAAGCTGGACCGCGGCCCCGGTGCCCTTGGGGTTGAGATCGTGCGGGCCCGCGGAAGTGGTGCTGTAACGCAGGACCCCGCGATTGAGACGCCGCAGCCCCGTGTGGTTTATCTTTCGAACGCGGCGATAGCATCTGCTCATCTGACCGGTTGGTTAGACCAGTTGGAAGCCGATTCCCAGCCCGTGATCCTTTGCGTCGGTCCGGCGGACACTGCCGCACCGCAGGCCGGGCAAGCAAGGGCGCAGCGCCATATTGATCTCTTGGCGATTGAGCAGAACGCGTGGAAACTTGCCGCCTGCGATCCACGCGGCGTCGTTGTCGGCAGCCGAACAGAGTTAGACTGGGCCATGAAAAATGGTCAGTTGAACATTTGGGCCCCGTCGCGCATCGTGCTCGACGCGGTCGATGGCCCCACCGCCGCCCCAAACGCGGCATCTGCTTTGGCGGCATGGTTCGCGGAAAGCTGTGCTGCGACCGAGCTTTTGGTGATTGGTGCCGAGCTGCCTGAGAGTGCGGGACTGCCGATGCGAGCGCTGTCGACTGAAATGGCAAATATCGTCTGATGTCTGATTATCATCGCCCGCTAGTTCAAATTGGTCCCGCGCGGCCTGAGGGCGCCGTAACCCTTGCGGGGGGGTGGGGTTGGTTCACTCATGTTGAGGTGCTGAACCGCGCAAGTGCGCCGCGTGTGATCCCAGCGGCTGAGTTGCCCCAAGTGGCGTTGGAGACGCTGACCGCACCGCGCGCGCCGGTTGCCGGACTGTCTTTCGACCGCCCCCGTGTCATGGGCATCCTTAACGCCACGCCAGACAGTTTCTCAGATGGGGGGCGTCACGCTGATCCGCAGGTGGCGGTAGCGGCAGGCGTGGCGATGCGATCTGTCGGGGTCGACATGCTTGATGTGGGCGGCGAATCGACCCGTCCGGGGGCTGAGACGGTGCCCGCGGCTGTAGAGATCGCCCGCGTCGTGCCGGTGATCGAAGGGCTGCGTGCCTCAGGCCCAGGGGCGATCAGCATTGACACGCGCAAGGCTGCCGTGGCCGAGGCAGCCGTGGCGGCAGGGGCGGGTCTGGTCAATGACGTGGCTGCGCTGACCTTCGATCCTGCCCTTGCGCCCTTTTGCGCGGCCCGTGGCCTACCTATCTGCGTGATGCATGCCAAAGGCGACCCTGCCACGATGCAGCGCGATCCGCGCTATGATGACGTGCTGCTGGACGTCTATGACTATCTGGCCGAGCGTATTGCCGCGCTAGAGGCAGTTGGGATTGAACGCCGCAACATCATCGCTGATCCCGGTATAGGATTTGGCAAAACGTTAGAGCACAATCTCGCGCTACTTGCCCGTTTGAGCCTGTTTCACAGCCTTGGCGTGCCGGTCTTGCTGGGTGCTTCGCGAAAGCGCTTTATTGGCACGATCGGTGGCGGCGAGGCGGGGGAAGACCGCGCGCCGGGGTCCATCGCGGTGGCGCTGGCGGCGTTGAACCACGGCATTCAATTCTTACGCGTTCATGATGTGGCGCAAACCATTCAAGCGATTGCACTTTACCGTGCAGCCATGACAGGAAAACAGATATGACAAAGCTTTTTGGTACAGATGGCGTGCGCGGCACGGCCAATTTTCACCCCATGACCGCCGAAATGGCGCTGCGTATCGGCGCGGCTGTTGGGCGCTATTTCCGGCGCGAGAAAGACAGTGTGCACCGTGTGGTGATCGGCAAGGACACCCGCCTGTCGGGCTATATGTTTGAGAACGCATTGACGGCGGGGCTGACCAGCACGGGGATGAATGTACTGCTGCTTGGCCCGGTGCCGACCCCGGCGGTCGGGCTTCTGACACGCTCAATGCGGGCCGATTTGGGGGTGATGATTTCCGCCAGCCACAACCCGGCCAGCGACAATGGCATCAAGTTTTTCGGGCCTGACGGGTTCAAATTGTCTGATCAGGTCGAACACGAGATCGAGACCTTGGTCGCCGAAGGGGTGGAGCCTACGGCCCCCGACCAGATTGGTCGCGCAAAGCGGATCGACGACAGTCGCTTTCGCTATATCGAGCGGGTTAAATCCTCTTTCCCGCGTCAGATGCGTCTGGATGGGCTGAAGGTGGTGATCGACTGCGCGCATGGCGCGGCCTATCACGTTGCCCCGATGGCCCTGTGGGAATTGGGCGCGACGGTGATCCCCGTAGGTGTGGCCCCCAATGGACTTAATATCAACGATGGGTGTGGGTCTACCGAGCCACAATCGGCAGCCGAGGCCGTGGTCGCGAATGGCGCAGACGTTGGCATTTGCCTTGATGGTGATGCGGATCGGGTAATCTTGATCGACCAGAATGGCCGTATCGGCGACGGGGATCAATTCATGGCGCTGATGGCGGCGCGTTGGGCTGCGGATGACCGGCTCGCGAACAAGGCGCTGGTTGCCACGGTGATGAGCAATCTGGGGCTAGAGCGTTTCCTCAACGATCGCGGGGTTCAGCTGGAGCGGACCGCCGTGGGGGACCGTTATGTGGTGGAGCGGATGCGCGCGGGGGGCTTCAACCTCGGCGGGGAGCAGTCGGGCCATATCGTCATGACCGATCACGCCACCACGGGCGATGGCCTCATGGCCGGGATGCAGTTTCTGGCCGAGATGGTGCGTTCGGGCAAGCCTGCTTCGGAACTGCTGTATCAATTCGATCCGGTGCCGCAACTGCTGAAAAACGTGCGCTTTTCCAGCGGTCAGACCCCGCTGGAAGACGCGCAGGTGCAGGCCGCCATCGCGCAGGCCGAAGCCGATCTCGCTAAAGGTGGGCGGCTGTTGATCCGCAAGTCCGGCACCGAGCCACTGGTGCGGGTGATGGCAGAGCATGAAGATGCGGCGCTGATGGAGGGTGCGGTGGACAGTGTGGTTGACGCGGTGAACGCGGCAGTGGGCAGCTAGGCCCGTCCGCGCTGGAACAACCGTTTCAGCGCGCCATATTGGCTAAGGCCCACCCCGGCAAGGATCAGCGCCATCGCATAAAGCAGCGACATCGGCAGCGGCTCTGACAGGATCAGCGCGCCGAGCAGAACAGACCAAACTGGCACTTGGTAATTCACCAAGGACATGAAGACCGGCCCGGCAGTGCGCACCACGTAGACCCGCAGAAAAGCGGCACCTGCGGTGGGGATAAGGCCAAGAAAGGCCAATACGCCCAATATCTTAGGGCTGGGCAAAGGGGGCGGCCCTTCGCTGAGGAAAGCGGCCGGCAGCATGACGCTTGCACCGATCAGCATGAGGATTGTCCCCAGCCCAATAGGATCCACCGAAGGCAGGCGGCGCATTAGGATAGAGCTGAACGCATAACAAGACGCCGCGCCGACGCAGGCCATGCGTCCGGCTGTCTCCATCGCGGCGCCCGTGCTTTCAAACGCCTGTCCACCAATCAGCACCACCACGCCGACAAAACCAATCAAAAAGCCGCCGATTTTGCGCGGGGTCATGTTTTCGCCCGGCAGCAAAAAATGCGCCAACGGCAAGACGATCAGCGCGACAGAGGCCATGGTCACCCCGGCGAAGCCGGAGGTCACATATTGCTGCCCCCAAGCCAGCAGCGAAAAGGGCAGGGCCGAGCTGATAATGCCAATAGTAATCAGGGTGGTGATATCGCCGGCTGTTGGCCGCGCGGTGAAAAGCGCAAAGCCACGCGTGGCCCAAAGCGCCAGCATCACGACAGACGCAAGGCCGATACGCGAGGCGGCAAGCCAAAAGGGTGTGATGCCAGTAAGGGCAACTTCGGTGACCAGAAAGGTGCCGCCCCAGACAAAACCCAGAAGGACCACCAGCAGCCAGCTGGTCAGGGTAATTTGCGGTGTGGTGTTCATTCAGGCTCCGGGGCAAAGGCAAAGACCCCGGCGCGAGGCCGGGGTCGATGTCGTCTCATCTTTAATTGAAACTGGCTCAGTTCTTGGCCTTGTCCACCATCTTGCCTGCGGAAATCCACGGCATCATCTCACGCAGCTTGGCGCCGACCTGTTCGATGCGGTGCTCGTCGTTGATGCGACGGGTCGCTTTGAACGAAGGCTGGCCGACGGCGTTTTCTTGCATGAAGTCGCGCACGAATTTACCGTTCTGGATGTCTGTCAGCACGTCTTTCATGCGCTTCTTGGTCTCGTCGTAAGGCAGAATGCGCGGGCCGGAGACATATTCGCCGTATTCCGCCGTGTTGGAGATCGAGTAGTTCATGTTGGCGATGCCGCCTTCATAGATCAGGTCGACGATCAGCTTCACTTCGTGCAGGCATTCGAAATAGGCCATCTCGGGGGCATAACCCGCTTCGACCAATGTCTCGAAACCCATGCGGATCAGTTCAACCAGACCACCGCAAAGCACGGCCTGCTCACCGAAGAGGTCGGTTTCGCATTCTTCGCGGAAGTTGGTCTCGATGATGCCGGAGCGGCCGCCACCGATGGCGGAGCAATAGGACAGGCCGATCTCCAGCGCTTTGCCGGAAGCGTCGCGATCCACGGCCACAAGGCAAGGCACGCCGCCGCCTTTGGTGTATTCGCCACGCACCGTGTGGCCCGGACCTTTGGGCGCCATCATGATGACATCGATGCCTTCTTTGGGCTCGATCAGGCCGAAGTGGACGTTCAGACCGTGGGCGAAGGCGATAGCAGCACCCTCACGGATGTTGTCATGCACGTATTTTTTGTAGGTCTCAGCCTGAAGCTCATCGGGCATGGTGAACATGATCAGGTCGGCCCAAGCAGCCGCTTCGGCGATGCCCATGACCTTAAGGCCTTCGCCTTCGGCTTTGGCGGCAGAGGCAGAACCTTCGCGCAGGGCGACGACGAGGTTTTTGGCGCCGGAGTCGCGCAGGTTCAGCGCGTGGGCGTGGCCCTGGGATCCGTAGCCGAGGATCGCTACTTTCTTGTCTTTGATGAGGTTCACATCGCAGTCACGGTCATAATAAACGCGCATGATCTTGTCCTTTGGTTGATCTCTATCTGGGGTTCACCATAGCGATGTCGCGTCTAGGAGCCATTGTCATCGCAGAGGTATTTGTGAAAGAATGAAGATAGTTATTCGCCTGACGACGCAAAAATGGAAAAATCATGCTTGATGATCTGGATCGCCGTATTCTGCGCTACTGGCAGGCAGAGCCGAGCCTAAGCCCCGGTGAGTTGGCGGAGCGCTGTAACATCACGGCTGGCAAGGCGGCGCGGCGGATTGCGCGGTTGCAGGATCAAGGGATCGTTCAGGGCAGTGGTGTGGTGATTGATTGGGCGGCGCTTGGTTATGCGCTTGAGGTGTCCTTGCGGGTGACACTGGACAAGACGCAGGCCAATGCGTTTGACATCTTTATGGCAGAGGCACGGCAGGTGCCCGAGGTGATCGAGCTTCAGACGTTTCTGGGCCGGGTCGATCTGCGGCTGTCGATCATTGCGCGGGACATGGCGCATTATCAGCAAATCTACCGCAGCCGTATCCTGACCCTGCCGCATATCGCCGAGATTGAGGCGCTGATGCATGTGGCGCGGATCAAGACGCAAGAGGGGCTGCCGCTGTGATCGAGTTGGACGAGATCGACCGCGCCTTGCTGCGCGCATTGGCACGGGATGCGACGCAAAGTACGAGCGCCTTGGGCCGGCGGCTTGGTCTGTCGCAGCCTGCGACATGGCGGCGCATCAGGCGATTGGAAGAAGGCGGCGCGATTTCGGGTCGGCGGTTGCGGTTGAATGCCGAGGCTTTGGGTTTTGGCGTGACCGTTTTTCTGGGCATTAAACTGGCCACGCGGGGGCGGGTAAGTTTAGATGATTTTGAGCGGGCGGTGAGTGCTATTCCCGAGGTGCAGACTGTTGAGCACGTCTTGGGGCTTTTCGACTACCGGCTGCGGGTCGTGGCGCGGGATTTGCCTGATTTCGAACGCGTGCTGAGGCGGCGGATCATGACCCTGCCCGGCGCGGGAGAGGTGGAGGCCAATGTGCTTTTGAGCGAGGAGCGGTTGCCGGGGCCGCTTTAGCCGCGAATTGCCTTTTGCGGCGGCGGGCCATATGCCTTTGATCGAAAGATGGAGGAAGAACGATGGCATTGCTCGACACGGTAGACCCAGCAGGGCTCGATGAATTCAGCGTGGTCTTTACCGACCGTTCGCTCAACCACATGTCAGCAGAGTTTCAGCAGGTCATGCGCGACCTCTCGGACTGGTTGGGTGAAGTGTACAACGCCGATGCTGTGGCGCTGGTGCCCGGCGGCGGCACCTATGCGATGGAGGCCGTGGCGCGGCAGTTTGCGCGGGGCCAAGACGTGTTGGTGGTGCGCAACGGGTGGTTTTCCTATCGCTGGAGCCAGATTATTGAGAGCGCCGATTTGACCAACAGCGCCGAGGTGATGAAGGCGCGGATGCAAGGCAACGCCAGCCCCGCGCCCTTTGCGCCCGCACCAATCAACGAGGTCACCGCCGCGATCCGCGAAAGCAAGCCGCAGGTGGTGTTCGCACCGCATGTGGAAACGAGCTCAGGCATGATCTTGCCCGATGACTACATCAAAGAAATGGCCGCAGCGGCGCATGAGGTGGGCGCGTTGATGGTGCTGGATTGCATCGCGTCGGGCTGTGTCTGGGTTGATATGGAGGCGCTTGGCGTCGATGTGCTGATCTCGGCACCGCAAAAGGGGTGGAGCGCCTCGCCCTCGGCCGGGTTGGTGATGATGTCCGCACGGGCCGAGACGCGGCTTAATGAGACCACATCGGATAGTTTCGCCATCGACCTGCGCAAGTGGCGCGACATGATGAAAGCCTATGAAGCGGGCGGCCATGCCTATCACGCGACCATGCCGACGGATGCGCTGCGTGTTTTCCGGGATACGGTGCGTGAGACCCGCGATTATGGGTTTGACCGGTTGAAAGAAGCGCAGTGGCGTTTGGGCGAAGCGGTGCGGGAGGCGTTGTCCGAAAGGGGCGTGACCTCGGTCGCTGCTGAGGGGTATGCAGCGCCGGGTGTGGTGGTCGGCTATACTACGGATCCCGATGTCCAAAACGGCAAGGCTTTTGCCGCCAAGGGCATGCAGATTGCTGCCGGGGTGCCCTTGCAGGTTGGCGAGCCGGATGATTTCCGCACCTTCCGTCTGGGGCTGTTCGGTCTGGATAAGCTCTATGATGTGGACGCGACCGTGGCGCGGCTGACGGCTGTGCTCGACGAGGTTTTGTAAGATCAACTGCGCCGCAGATCAGCGGCGCAGGCCCAACCCCATTTGCATCAACATCTTGCGTACTTGGGGCAGGGCGTAAAGCGCATTGAGCCCCGCCGCACGCGCGTCGCGGGCCAGTGGGCTGCTGGCTTGGCTTGCCCGGTTCAGCAAATCTATCCCCCGCACTCTGAGCGCGATGTCAGCGTGGCGGGCCTTGTGGTAGGCCTCTAGCATGTCGGCATCCCCCAGCGTTTCCGGCGTGGCGTGGGCTAGGTCCAGCAGGGTCGCCAGATCAGTGAGAGACATGTTTAGCCCCTGCGCGCCAATGGGAGGCAGCACATGCGCCGCCTCAGCCACCAGCGCCAACCGCTCACCAGAGAGGCGCTTGGCCTCTTGGCTGATGATCGGCCAAAGCGCGCGGGGGCTGGCGAGGGTGAGCGGCCCGAAGAGGTTGGCCGAGCGTGCCGTCGCTTCGGCCTCAAAAACGGCTGGGTCAAGCGTTGCACGGGCTTGGGTCGCGGGGCCGCTGTCCATCCAGACCACGGCGGAACAAGGCATGCCGTCGCGGTCGGGCAGGGGGACGAGTGTGAAGGGGCCGCCGGAGCGGTGCACTTCGGTCGAGACATTCTCATGCGGGATCGGGTGGGTGACGCAAAAGGCCAGCGCCTTTTGCCCGTAGCGGCGGGTGGTGACCTCGATCCCAGCGGCTTCGCGCATCGGACTGTTGCGCCCATCGGCGGCGATCACCAGCCGTGTTCTGATCCGGCTGCCGTCGCTCAGGCCCACGCGGGCCTCGCTTTGCCGGGTGAAGAGCGTCGTGGTGCCGGTGCCGGGGCGAAAATTGACGTTGGGCAATTCGTTAAGGCGGGCGAGGATCTCGCGCCGCAGCAGCCAGTTGGGGAAATTCCAGCCGAAGGGGGCATCGGAGATATCGGCGGCATCGAACTCGCGGGTGACGCGGGGGCTCGGGTCTTCGCCGCCCGCATCGACGATCCGCATGATCTGCAAAGGGGCGGCATGCGGGGCGAGGCGGTCCCACAGGCCGGCGTCTTCCAGCAGCAGGCGGGCCGGTTGCAGCAGGGCGGTGGAGCGCATGTCGGCCCCTTTGGCGGCGGCATCCGTGACGGGCGGTGTAGGATCGACGCAGATCACATCAAAGCCTGCCGCGCCGAAGGAGGCGGCTGCGGTCAGCCCGGCGATGCCGCCGCCGGAAATCAGAATATCGCAATCGAAAGTCATCAGCCCGCCACCCGTGTCAGGAAATCGCAGAGGTCTTGCGTATGGTAGTGGATGTGATCGCCTTCGCCACGTTCGGGGGCCACGTGCACTGTGCGCATCCCCAACGCGTGGGGGGCGGCAAGGTTGCGCGGATCATCCTCGAACATGGCAGCGGCATTGGTCTGGAACCCGTCGATGCCAAAGACTTTGTCATAGGCCGCTGCTTCGGGTTTGGGCAGGAAATCGGCGTGTTCGACGCCGTAGACTGCGTCGAAAAGCCCGGTAAGCCCGCGCGCCTCCAGCACCCGCTCGGCGTAAGGAGCGCAGCCGTTGGTGTAGACGATGCGCCGCCCCGGTAAGACGCGGATTGCTTGGGCAAGCAGCGGATCAGGGGTCAGCCGATCCATCGGGATGTCATGTACATCGGTAAGATAGGGGCCGGGATCGACGCCATGTTCGCGCATCAGGCCCGCGAGCGTGGTGCCATAGGTCTGCCAATAGTGCTGGCGCAGGTGGTTGGCCTCGGCCCTATCCACCTTGATGGCATTCATCACCCAATCGACCATGCGAGCTTCGATCAGATCGAAAAGCCGCGCCTCGGGCGGGTAGAGCGTCTGATCCAGGTCGAAAACCCAGGTAGTGACATGAGAGAAAGCATCGCGCGGCATGGCGCAGAGGTAGGCCGAGACGGGCAGCCGTGCAAGCCCTCCCGGGTTGCGCATATGGTCGCGGTGGGTAAGGTGGCGCAACTTTCAAGGACTGAGACGTATGCCCGACGCCAAAACCGGCCCGACCGACGCCTATTCGATGATACTCGAGGCCATCGACATCGGCACCTATCGCCCCGGTGATCGATTGGTGGAGAGCGAGCTGGCCGAGCGTTTCGGCGTCTCACGCACGCCGATTCGCGAGGCATTACAACGGCTTGAGACGCAATCTTTGTTGGTGCGCGATGGGCGCAGCCTGATCGTTGCCTCGCTGGATCACAACCAGATGGCCGAGCTTTATGTGGTCCGCGGCGAGTTGGAAGGGTTGGCCGCGCGGCTTGCGGCCCGCCATGCCACTGCGGAAGAGGTGCGCGTATTGCGTGAAATGGTGGATGCCGACAATGCGTTGGCGGGCAATCCGAATGCGCTGGCACGGGCGAATAAGCGGTTTCATAAGCAGATCCATCTGGCCTCACACAATCGCTATTTAGTTCAGCAGCTTGACCTTGTGCATCGCTCGATGGCGCTGATGGCGACATCTTCGCTGGCGGTGGAGGGGCGCGGCGAGATTGCTCAGGCGGAACATGACCGGATCGTGCAAATGATCGAAGCCCGTGACGAGGACGGTGCCGACGAGGCGCTGCGCACCCATATCTCTGTCGCGTTTATGACCCGGCTGAAGCAGGAAGCGGCCCGGCGCGAGGAAGAGTTTTAGGCGGCGTTTTCGCGCGCGCATCAGTGTGGGGCAGGGTTTGTCCATGGGCGGTTTTGTCCCAAAAATGTGGCCTGCGGTGGAGCTCATAGAGCGCTTTCGCGGCGGCGACGGCCCCCAACGCAAAATAAAGCGGCAGTGTGATGACCCATGGCAGCAGGTGCCGATGCCCGCGTTTTGACACGGCAAGACAAGAAACACCGAGGTTCAGCAGTTCCGACAGAATGAAGAGCGTAAAAATCGCTGTCATCATCGGCGGTCCCAGCCAATCTGTGACGGGGTGATACAGCCCAAAGAAACTAAGCCAGAGCGACCAGAGCAGCGGGGCGAGAGCGAATTGCGAAAATGTGGCAAGGAATATTGCCTGAACGCCTAAAAAACGCAGCAATCCTAAATCTTTTAGCAGCGCCCGCGGTCTGCGCATGTGGACAGACCATGTGACGAGATATCCCTTAAGCCAACGTGACCGTTGTCGCACCCATAGCCACGGACGGCAGTTGGCTTCCTCGTAGGTGGTGGTGGGTAAAAGTTCCGTCACATAGCCATGGCGCGCCAGCCGTAGGCCCAGATCGGCATCTTCGGTCACATTATGCGCATCCCACGCGCCGAGGTTTTGGAGAATATCGCGGCGAAAGAACAGGGTTGTTCCGCCCAGTGGCACGACCAGCCCCAGCCGAGCGATACCGGGAAGGATCACCCGCCACCACGTGGCATATTCGATGGCAAAGCAGCGGGCCATCCAATTGCTGCGGCTGTTATAGAAGTCCAGAACTCCCTGTAAACATGCGACGTTTTCAGGTGCATTCTGAAAGCGGGTGACAACTTGTTCGATCTGGTCCGGCTCGGGCGCGTCCTCAGCATCCCACACGCCGATGATGTTGCCCCGGCAAAAGTCCAACGCGTAATTCAAGGCGCGGGGCTTGGTTTTCAACGCGCCTGCGTTGGGCACTTCGATCACGTTGATCCAACCGGGCAGCTGGGTGCGTGCGATCGTACGGCGTGTAATATGATCGCTTTCTTCAAGCACCAGAACCACCTCTAAAAGCGATTTTGGATAGGTCAGGCGGGAAAGCCTTGCGATCAACTCCTGCGCGATCTCTTTTTCGTGCAGCAAGGGCACAAGTATAGAGACGCGGGGCAGGCGAAATCCAGCTAGGTCTTCGGGCTTTGAAGGGATTGGCGACGAGCGCGCAAATGCCAGAGATGCCCAAAGCGCCGCCCCCTTTAGGCCGCTGGTCATCAACAGTGTAAGGGTCGCCCAAATCAACATTAAGGACAACACTGCTGAAGGGAAAAGAACCAGCAGAGCAACAATGGTCCCCAATAGACCAATCGTTGAATACCGTCGTTTTCCCTGCTGCGCACCCCAGTTCCGGCAGCTTTCGGCCGCGGGCACGCGGGTCGCGGCCTGATGCGCAAGCTCTGTGACGTAGAGACGGCCAATCTGGGTTAACACTTGTTGCGGGTCGGCAATGACCAGTATCAAGGCTTCTCCTCTTTCACCCAGGGCCGTGCAAAACTGCGCGAAATCGCCGGGTCGTCCGGTGGCCACCAACAGTCGGTCGCCCAGTTCCAGCCAAGGAACCGCGCCGAATTGTAAGCAAAGGGCGACGGGGATTTGCCGAGACAGACGCGGGTCGGACGGGCTGCGGGTTAGATCGACAGGCTGTACACCATATTGCCGGGCCAGAGCTTTTACGACGTCATCGGGCGACACCAGCCCTTCGGCTGCAAGGATCTCACCCAAAGGGGCGTCAATGCGGCGTTGCAGGGCCAGACCATGGAGCAGATCATCTGGTCCAATGATCCCTGCGGCAACCAAATGCTGGCCCAACCGCATCCGGTGGGCGGGGGCGGCGGCAATGCGTGGTGCCGAAAGTTTCAGGCGAAGGTTGCTCATCCCGGGCCTCGCTAAGGTTCCGGGGTGAGACTGGCAGGCGACCGTTAATCGAGAGTTAACAGTCGCCTATGCAATCAATACATGTAGTGAATTTTAAGCACTTCGCGCGGCCATAGCTTCGCTGAAACGCTCAAACAGGTAGTAGCTGTCCTGCGGGCCGGGGCTGGCTTCGGGGTGGTGCTGCACCGACCAAACCGGGCGGCCATCGACGCGGATACCGCAGTTCGACCCGTCAAACAGCGACACATGCGTCTCGCGCACGCCTTCGGGCAGGGACTGGCCGTCGACCGCGAAGCCGTGGTTCATTGAGGTGATCTCAACCTTGCCGGTGTCGTTGTCCTTTACGGGGTGGTTCGCGCCATGGTGCCCGTGGCTCATCTTGACGGTGGTGGCGCCAAGGGCCAGCGCCAGCATCTGGTGGCCAAGACAAATGCCAAAGACCGGCAGATCGGTTTTGTCGAGCACGTCGCGGATCATCGGCACAGCATAGACGCCGGTCGCCGCCGGATCGCCCGGACCGTTGGAGAGGAAAACACCGTCGGGCTCGTGGGCCATGATATCGTCGTAGGTGGCAGTCGCGGGCAGCACGGTCACGTCGCAGCCAGCAGAGGCAAGGCAGCGCAGGATATTGCGCTTGGCGCCATAGTCTACGGCGACCACCTTGTGCTTGGCTTCGGTCTGCGGCGCGTAGCCATCGGGCCATGCCCACCGCATCTCGTTCCAGCGGTAGGTCTGAGCACAGGTAACATCTTTGGCCAAGTCCATGCCTTCCAGACCTGCGAATTCGCGGGCCGAGGCGACCAGCGCTTCGATGTCGAAGTTGCCGTCGGGGTCATGCGCAAGGGCGGCGTGCGGCGCGCCTTGCTGGCGGATCGCGCGAGTCAGGCGACGGGTGTCGATGCCGCCGATGGCGATGCGGCCGCGTGCGGCCAGCCAATCCGACAGCGGCTGCACATTGCGCCAGCTGCTGGGCGTGGTTGGCATCCATTTGACGACCATACCTGCAGCGACCGGATCGCCGGTCTCGTCATCTTCGGGGTTGGTGCCAACATTGCCGATATGCGGGAAGGTAAAGGTCACGATCTGGCCCGCATAGGAGGGGTCGGTCATGATTTCTTGGTAACCGGTCATCGCGGTGTTGAAGCACAACTCCGCCACGGTTTGGCCAGTAGCGCCAAACCCCATACCGTAGAAAATCGATCCATCCGCGAGGGCAAGGCAGGCGGTTGGGCGGGGGCGAGCAGGCGCGGACATGGGGCAGTCTCCGGGCAGAAGGGGGGCGGGTAAACGGGTGGCAACCTAATCCCGCGCGTACGCGGGGTCAATAGGCAGAGGGAAATGAGATATCCTTTTACATCAGCGACTTACCCATCGTCGCCCCCCATTGCTCCGCGCGAAGAGAGCAGGTAAGCTGCGCCCCTTGGATTAAGCGAAACACAGGAAACCACCATGTCATTGCGGATGCGCATCTCAGATGCTTTGAAACAGGCTATGAAAGACAAGGCGGCGGACCGGCTTTCGACGCTGCGGCTGATCAATGCGGCGATCAAGGATAAGGACATTGCCGCCCGGGCAACCGGCAAGGACGACGGCGTGTCCGATGCCGAAGTGCTGAGCATCTTAAGCAAGATGGCCAAGCAACGCCAAGAATCGGCGCGCGCCTATGAAGAGGGTGGGCGGCTCGACCTTGCTGAGCGTGAGCGCGAAGAAGTCGAGGTGATCGAAGAATTTCTGCCACGGCAACTGACTGTGCCAGAGACCGCCGCTGCAGTGGATGACGCCATCAAAGAGATTGGCGCAACCTCGATCCGCGATATGGGCAAGGTCATGGGGCTGCTGAAAGAACGCTACACCGGTCAAATGGATTTTGGCGCTGTTGGGCCCGTCATTAAAGATCGCCTGAGCTAAACTATTCAATACGCGGCCAGATTGAGGGGTTGGGCCAGTGGGCCCGGCCCCTTTTTAGGTTTGCAGGTGGCGCGATAGGTCTTCAAAAAGGGCGATACGCTCTTCCTCGCTTAGGAATGCGCCGATCTCCACCTCGCGGCCCCCTCCGCGTAGGGTGACGTAGTGCGGCACCGGGCCGTCGCTGTCGTATTTCTTCACGCGGGTCCAATATCGGTTGCAGGTCCAGTCCTTCACCGCGCCTTCGGCAGTGGTATGGACCAACCGTACCGTCGAGGCGTCGAGGGTTAACGTCTCTTCGATCTGGCGGGCACGGTGATTGTGCCGCAAGGCCCAATAGACCGCCCCCAAAGCCAGCACTACAAATGGCAGCAACCCCCAAAGCAATGCGGTGCCGAGCATCGCAATCAGCGGAATCATCGCGAGTGTAAAGGTCGCCAACATAAAGGCAGCAAAGCCGCGCGCGGGCAGAGATTGATGCGGCCAAAGGCGCATCTTTTGCGGATCAGCGCGGGGTGGGGTTGTCCATTCGTAGGGCATGACGTCGCTCAGGCTCACTCAGCTGTCACGATAGCCAAGACGGAAGCAATGGCAATGCGGCGCGGCGACGCGGACGGTTTGGCTCATCAGAGCTCGCAGTTGCCATTGGGGCGGGTTTGCCGGTCGACAGGGCGGTCGCCGGGCGCGTCTAAACGAACCCGGCGCGAAATTATTCCAGTTCGACAAGCAGGTCTTTGGCGTCGATCTGACCGCCTGCTTGCACATGCACGGCCTTTACCGTGGCATCCCGTTCCGCATGTAGGCCGGTTTCCATTTTCATCGCCTCAATGGTCAAGAGCAAGTCGCCCGCTTTGATTTTCTGCCCTTCTTTGACCCCTACAGAGGCCACAACCCCCGGCATCGGTGCACCGATGTGATTGGCGTTTCCGGCCTCAGCTTTGGGGCGCTGCACGGTGGCATCTTTCACCAGTCGGTTCGCCATGCGGATCACCCGCGGCTGGCCGTTCAGCTCAAAAAACACCTTCACTTCGCCGTCTTCACCGGCCTCGGATTCGGCCTGAAGACGGATCTCCAAGGTCTTGCCGGGGTCAATCTCGGCCGAGATCTCGGCGCCCGGCTCCATCCCGTAAAAGAAGGTATGCGTGGGCAGGGTGCGGACCGGGCCATAGATGCGATGGCGGCCCATGTAGTCGAGGAAAACCTTGGGATACATGAGGTAGCCGCACAGGTCTTCGTCGTCGATCTGCATCCCGTCGAGCTGCTCGGACAGGTCTTTGCGTACAGCTTCAAAATCGACCGGATCCAAGTGTTTGCCGGGGCGCTCGGTATTAGGTGCTTCGCCCTTAAGAACCTTTTTAACGATCCCTGCCGGAAACCCGTTTGGCGGCTGGCCGAGATTGCCGCGCATCATGTCAATCACACTGTCAGGGAAGGACACATCGACGTTCGGATCTTCGACCTGCGCGCGTGTTAGCCCTTGGGATACCATCATCAAAGCCATATCTCCGACGACCTTTGATGAAGGCGTCACTTTGACGATATCGCCGAACATCTGGTTCACATCCGCATAGGTGCGCGCCACCTCGGGCCAGCGGTCCTCCAGCCCCATGGAGGCTGCCTGCGCTTTGAGATTGGTGAACTGACCGCCGGGCATTTCGTGCAGATAGACTTCGGACGAAGGGGCCTGCATCCCGGTTTCGAAGGCGGCGTAGTGGCCACGCACTTCTTCCCAGTAATCAGAGATTTCGCGCACGGCCTTGATGTCAATTCCGGTTTCCCGGTCGGTGTGTTGCAAGGCTGAGATCACGGTGCCGAGCGTCGCTTGAGAGGTGTTGCCCGAGAGCGCGTCCATCGCGCAATCAACAGCGTCGACCCCTGCCTCGGATGCCGCAAGGATCGTGGCCGTGGCACTGCCGGCGGTGTCATGGGTGTGGAAATGGATCGGTAGGCCGACCTCAGATTTCAGCGCCTTGATCAAAACCCGGGCTTGGGCAGGTTTCAGCAGGCCGGCCATGTCCTTTAGCCCAAGCACATGCGCGCCAGCGGCTTTCAGGTCTTTGCCCATATTCACGTAATACTGAAGGTCGTATTTCGCACGATCAGGGTCAAAAATGTCACCGGTGTAGCAGATCGTACCTTCGCAAACCTTGCCCGCTTCGACCACCGCATCCATCGCCACGCGCATGTTTTCAACCCAGTTGAGACTGTCGAAAACGCGGAACACGTCGACACCGGTATTGGCGGCTGTCGCCACGAACTTTTGCACCACATTGTCAGGGTAGTTCGTATAGCCCACCCCGTTGGAGGCGCGCAGCAGCATTTGCGTCATCACGTTGGGCAAGGCCGCGCGCAGATCGCGCAGACGCTGCCAAGGGCATTCCTGCAAGAAACGGTAGGCCACATCGAAAGTCGCCCCGCCCCAGCATTCGACCGAGAAAAGTTGCGGCAGATTGGCGGCATAAGCCGGGGCCACCTTGATCATATCAATGCTACGCATGCGCGTGGCCAGCAGTGACTGATGTGCATCACGCATGGTGGTGTCGGTGATAAGAAGCTGACGTTGCTGGCCCATCCAATCGGCCACGGCCTGAGGGCCCTTTTGTTCCAATAGGTTACGCGTGCCCATCTGCGGCTCGCCGCGCAGTGCAGGCGGCTTGGGATCGCGGACATGGGCGGCTGGCAGGGCGTGGCCCTTGGTCTCAGGATGGCCGTTGACGGTGATATCGGCGATATAGGTCAGCACCTTGGTGGCACGGTCGCGACGCTGCTTGAAGTTGAAAAGCTCGGGCGTCTCGTCGATGAATTTGGTGGTGTATTCGTTGTTGAGAAACGTCGGGTGTTTCAGCAGATTTTCCACAAAGGCGATGTTGGTCGACACCCCGCGCACGCGGAACTCGCGTAAGGCTCTATCCATCCGGGCGATCGCCATTTCGGGCGTTGGGGCTTTGGCCGTGACCTTGGTCAGCAGGCTGTCGTAGTAGCGCGTGATGACGCCGCCCGCGTATGCCGTGCCACCATCAAGACGGATTCCCATGCCGGTGGCCGAACGGTAGGCGGTGATGCGGCCATAGTCGGGGATGAAATTGTTCTGCGGGTCTTCGGTGGTCACGCGGGTTTGCAGCGCGTGCCCGGTGAGGGTGATGTCCTCCTGCCGCGTCTTGCCCGTGGCCTCGGCGAGCGATTTGCCCTCGGCGATAAGGATCTGCGCGCGCACGATGTCGATGCCGGTGACCTCTTCGGTGACGGTATGTTCGACCTGCACGCGGGGGTTCACTTCGATAAAGTAGAATTGGCCGTCGTCCATATCCATCAGGAATTCGACGGTGCCCGCGCATTCATAGTTCACATGGGCGCAAATTTTGCGGCCCAACTCGCAGATTTCGGCACGTTGTTCTTCGGTGAGGTAGGGGGCCGGGGCACGTTCAACTACTTTTTGGTTGCGGCGCTGGACAGAGCAGTCGCGCTCATAGAGGTGGTAGATGTCGCCCTGTTTGTCGCCCAAGATTTGCACTTCGACGTGGCGGGCGCGGAGGATCATTTTCTCCAGATATCCCTCGCCATTGCCGAAAGCAGCTTCAGCTTCGCGGCGGCCCTCGCGGACTTTTTCGGCCAGTTCCTTTTCGGACATAATCGGACGCATGCCACGGCCGCCACCGCCCCATGACGCTTTGAGCATCAGGGGGTAACCAACCTCAGCCGCCTCCGCGCGGATCGCATCCATGTCGTCGCCCAGCACTTCGGTGGCGGGAATGACCGGCACGCCCGCGTCCATCGCCACGCGACGGGCCGAGGCTTTGTCCCCCAGAGCGCGCATCGTTTCAGCGCGGGGACCGATAAAAGTGATGCCATTGTTCACGCAAGCGTCGACAAATTCAGGGTTTTCCGACAGCAGGCCATAGCCGGGATGGATCGCATCAGCGCCCGCAGCCTTGGCGACCCGGATCATCTCGTCGATGCTGAGGTAGGCCGCGACGGGGCCCAGTCCTTCGCCAATGCGGTAGGCTTCGTCGGCTTTAAACCGGTGCAGGCCAAGCTTGTCTTCCTCAGCGTAAACCGCGACCGTTTTCTTGCCCATCTCATTGGCGGCGCGCATGATGCGGATCGCAATCTCTCCGCGGTTGGCGATCAGGATCTTTTTGAAATCGGTCACTCGTTGGTCTCCCCTGCTGGATTTAAAGGCAGCTTAGGGATGCTGCGGTGCAGCGCAAGAGGGCTGTGGCAGTCTTTGTCACATTTCTGCAAGGATTGCCGTTAAAGCGGCGAGAGATCAAAGGGGGTCGGCAACTCGCGTAAGTTGTGTGCGCCCAACTGGCCCATATTCGCGGTGAGGTCGCGGGCGAGCAGATCAATAAGGTGATCCACTCCACGCGGCCCAAGTGCTGCGAGCGCGATATGAAAGGCCCGGCCCAACATGACAAAATCCGCGCCAAGTGCAAAGGCACGTAGAATATCAAGGCCCGTTTCTACGCCGCTGTCGAAAATCACGGGCAGTTTAGTGGCGGCGCGGATCGCGGGCAGAGCTTCGGCACTGGCAGGCGCGGCGTCGAACTGTCGGCCCGCATGATTAGAAACCCAGATTGCATCTGCTCCGGCTTGTTCTAATGCAGTCGCATCTTCGGGGCGCAGAACGCCTTTGATCACCAGTGGCCCATCCCAATGGTCTCGCAGCCAATGTAGATAATCCCAATCCGGCGCGGTGCGCAGCAGATAGCCTACATGGGCCGTCGGCGGTAAGTTCGCGGTGGCCGTGCCTTCGGTATATTTATCGAGCATTTTCATATGCGGCAGGCCACGGCGTGCCATGCCCATCGCCCATGCGGGCCGCATCGCAACCTGTGCCATCAAGCGTGGTGTAAGTTTGGGTGGGCTGGTCAAGCCGGAGCGAGTTTGCCGCTCGCGGCGCGACGCGACCGGAACATCGACTGTAAGAACAAGCGTGGTGAAACCCGCAGCCTTGGCACGGGCCAGCATGTCTGTGCGGATCTCAGGGTCGCGCGGAGGGTAAAGTTGGAACCAGCCGTGTTTGCCTAAATGTGGTGCTACGTCTTCGGGGCTGGCGGCAGCGACAGTTGAAAGACCAAAGGGAATGCCAGCGCGATCCGCGGCGCGGGCAAGGTGGGCTTCGGCATCCGGCCATATCAGACCGGACATACCCAAGGGCGACATGCCGAAGGGCAGGGGCAATTTTTGCCCCATAAGCTCAACGCCGAGATCGGGGCTGAATTCACCATGCAATACCGACGGCATAAGGCCAACACGATCCAAAGCCGCACGGTTGCGGTGTTTGGTCGCCTCGGTCCCTGTCGCGGAATCGAGGTATTCCCACACAAACTTAGGTAGGCGCGACTGCGCGCGGCTGCGGAGGTCTGAGAGGGCGGGATAGGTTGCATGTAAGTCCATGGCCGCATTTGCGCCAAAGGACTGCAGATTGTCCAGATAGTGAAAACGCAATCAGATTTGCAGTGTTTTTGTTTGCGCAGCGGGCCGCCTGCGGAGCCGATCCTGGACTGATAACCTCAGGCCTATATTGCACAATTCATCTACGCCAAGGTCACTGGCGCAAAGCCGACCGAGCGGGCGGAGGGGTGTCACTTTGTTTGTCGCCCGGCGCAGTCGGCAGGTTGTCCGCCATGTCCACCAACGCTGCGATAGCAGCTTCGATTTCATCTCCCTCATGCGCATCTGCACTGTCTAAGTCGATCAAATGCACTGTCGGACTTGCCTCTGCCTCCAATCGCTCCTGCGCGATCGAGCGTAGCTCTTGCATGGTGCTGTCGATGGCGCGGCAAAGACCTGCAAGCATCCCAGCAGAACCTGTGAGTTTTGAAGGATCAATCAGCCCTTTTTCCGCGGCGTCCAGCACAGTCGAAATCTGTTCAAGCTTGAACGACGAAGTCGCCGCAAAATAGCGAACATCTTCGAATGCTAGGGTGTCGCGGTTATCGCGTTGCACCCGTTCAACGACAATTGCGCTGCCCACCACCCGATCAAGGCCACGATGCGACTGCACATGATGCAGCGTGGTGTCCCAGATAAGCGGACCGCGCGGCATATGCAGCATTTCGCGGAACCGGATTTGGCCTGCGTTTGAGACACAGCGCGCATAGCGTTCATTGACGGCTTCGGCCTCATCTTCGTTCATGAAGGTATGAAGGGGGCGGTTTATCACCTCCTCCATTACCATGCCACTGTGGGCCTCATGGGCGGTATTAAGCGCGAGAAGTTCGAAATGCCCACTGTCGTTGTTCAATTCCGCAATGAACATTGGCAATTTGAACCGGTCAATCTCTCGGCGTAGTACCGAAGTATCATCATTCCTGAACATGAGCGGCTCCTCTTGTTTGTCGTTGTTCTGCCACATTGGGGCCAAAGCATTAGCAACGGGTAAAGATTTGCAGCACTCTTCAAATTCGCCAGTCTTTACGCGCTACAGCGATATTTCACGGCGGAAATTAACCGGTCGTAAATCCTTTGTGAGAACATTTGCGGAACGTCTCTTTATCTCGTATCGCGGACGCGCTAGATTACGGTCATGAGTGATTTTGACGAAATGGATGCCTTTGAAGGCGCATCATTGTCCGCCCGCGCCATGGCCGCGCGCCCGCAGCCTTATCTGGAGGGGTTGAACCCCGCCCAGCGTGCCGCGGTTGAGACGATGGACGGACCGGTGCTGATGCTTGCAGGGGCAGGCACCGGCAAGACGCGGGCACTTACGGCGCGAATCGTGCATCTGCTCAACACCGGGCGGGCGCGGCCGAATGAGGTTTTGGCGGTCACTTTCACCAACAAAGCCGCGCGGGAGATGAAAAACCGTGTGGGTCAGATGCTGGGCCAGCAGGTGGAGGGGATGCCATGGCTTGGCACTTTCCATGCGATCTGCGTCAAACTGCTCCGGCGCCATGCGGAATTGGTGGGGCTTAAGAGTAATTTTACCATTCTAGACACAGATGATCAGTTGCGACTGCTGAAACAATTGGTGGCGGCTGAGGGGATAGATGACAAACGCTGGCCGGCGCGGATGTTGGCAGGGCTTATTGATGGCTGGAAGAATAGGGCGCTGACGCCCGACAAGGTGCCAACGGCGGATGCTGGGGCTTATAACCACCGTGGACCCGAGATTTACGCGCAATATCAACGCCGTTTGATTGAGTTGAACGCGACCGACTTTGGCGATCTGCTGCTGCATATGGTAACGATTTTTCAGGCGCATCCGGATGTTCTGGCGCAGTATCAGCGCTGGTTTAAGTACATTCTGGTGGACGAATATCAAGATACCAACGTCGCCCAATACCTGTGGTTGCGGCTTTTGGCGCAGGGGCATAAGAACATTTGCTGCGTCGGCGATGACGACCAGTCGATTTACGGTTGGCGCGGGGCCGAAGTGGGCAATATCCTCCGGTTCGAAACGGATTTCCCCGGTGCACATGTGGTCAAGTTGGAGCAGAATTACCGCTCGACCCCGCATATTTTGGCGGCTGCCTCGGGCGTGATCGCCGGAAATGAAGGGCGCTTGGGTAAGACGCTATGGACCGAAGAGACTGAGGGCGAAAAGGTCCGCCTTATCGGCCATTGGGATGGCGAGGAAGAGGCGCGCTGGATCGGGGATGAGATCGAATCTGCACAGCGCGGCACGCGGGGGCTCGATCCATTCTCACTCGACGATATGGCGATACTGGTCCGGGCGAGCCATCAGATGCGGGCGTTTGAAGATCGTTTTTTAACCATTGGGCTGCCTTATAAGGTGATCGGCGGCCCGCGATTCTATGAGCGGTTGGAAATTCGCGATGCCATGGCCTATTTCCGCGTCGTCACCAGCCCTGACGATGATTTGGCGTTTGAGCGCATCGTAAACACACCGAAGCGTGGTCTTGGCGACAAGGCCCAGCAAAAAATCCAGCGCACCGCGCGCGATCATGGGGTGAACCTTGTCGAAGGGGCGCGAATCCTTTTGGCGCATGACGGGATCGGTGGCAAAGGAGGGGCCCAGTTGCGGCTGCTGGTCGAAGGAATTGACCGCTGGTCATCGATGTTGCATGGCCCTCGGATCGAGATCAGCGAAGATGACAGCGTGCTTGATGATGGCGCGGTGCCGCTGCGGGTCGATTACGGGCCACCCGAAGTTTCTCATGTCGAACTGGCCGAAATGATTCTCGACGAAAGCGGCTATACTGGCATGTGGCAAAACGACAAAACGCCCGAAGCGCCGGGACGGTTGGAGAATCTCAAGGAACTGGTGAAGGCATTAGAGGGGTTCGAGAATTTGCAGGGTTTCCTCGAACACGTCAGCTTGATCATGGACAACGAGCAGGAAGGCGACGGCGAGAAGGTGTCGATCATGACCCTTCACGCGGCCAAAGGGCTTGAATTTCCAATGGTGTTTTTGCCAGGCTGGGAAGATGGGCTTTTCCCCTCGCAGCGGTCGATGGACGAAAGTGGGATCAAGGGGCTCGAGGAGGAACGGCGGCTTGCTTATGTGGGAATTACCCGGGCCGAGCAAATCTGCACGATCTCTTTTGCCGCGAACCGCCGCGTCTTTGGACAGTGGCAGAATGCGATGCCATCGCGGTTTATCGATGAGCTGCCCGAGGAGCATGTTGAGGTGTTAACCCCCCCAGGACTTTACGGTGGGGGCTTTGGCGCGGCGATGCCGCAGTCTGAGCTGCATGACCGCGCGGCCAATGCGAATGTCTATAACTCGCCGGGGTGGAAACGATTGCAATCGCGCAGTGGGGCGCGGGGCACCAGTCAGCCCCGAGAAAGCCGCAATGTCACGATCGACATGCAGGCGGTCGCCGCTTTTGAGATGGGTGAACGCGTTTTTCACGATAAATTCGGCTACGGCGAAGTGATCGGCATCGAAGGCGATAAAATGGAAGTCGCTTTTGAGAAGGCCGGGACCAAGAAGGTCGTCTCGCGGTTTTTGACCGGTGGGCAAGACGTGCCATTCTAAAGCCTGATGCGTTCCGCATTTGTGCGGAGCGCGCTTTGCATCAATCTGAATATAGATAGCAGACGCTTACACACATTTATCTGCTTAAACGCGGACCCAGACAAACAAAAACGACGGCACCTTGGGAGGAAGGTGCCGCCGTTTCTATGTCGGCCCGAAGCGTCGAGGGAGGGTCGGCTTCGGGTCTCCTTGCGGGGTCCGCCTCATCAGGGAGGAGGAAAGTGACGCGCACCCCGGCTTTCAGACGGCAGAACAGGGAGGGGTTCTGACGTCCGATCTCAATATCGGCTTAGCCGCGGGAGGATTCCCATGCGACGCGGCGCAGTTCGGAACGGCTCAGACCAAGGTCAGCCAGTTCGCGGTTGCTCAACGCGCTCAGACCGTCAAAAGTTTCACGGTACAGACGGTGCTGTTTGTAGCGGGTGGCAAGTGCTTCGAGTGTTCCGCCAACGCGGGCGAAGACGGAAGTTGTGTTTGCGGTGGTTGTGTTCATGTAAGCCATTTCGGCGCCTCTTTTTTCATCTGTGGATTATCTCGTTGCCTGCTATTTACGCTCTTTCTGCATTTGCACAACGGGCATAAAGGCAATGCCGCTATGCAGAAATCGCATAGGTGAAGAAAGCTGTAAGTGATTGATGAGCAAGGGATTTAGTCGCGCTACGAAGTGACGCACCGTCATAAAACTGTCATTTTGGGGTGGGGAGGGAAAGGAGCGGCGACATCTGGGAGGAGGTAGATGTCGCCGCCAATTGCAGACACATCCGGGAGGAGGATGGATACGTCTGGTCTTTCCGAACTCAGATACATCCGGGAGGAGGATGGATGCTCTGGGTCTTGTCAAAATCAGACACATTCGGGAGGAGGATGAATGTGTCTGGTCTTTCCGAAGGCTGGGCATTGCCCTGCCTATGAACTCAAGTTAGCGCTAATTGCTGCAAGTGCACAATATTTGTTTTTGCAATGCTGCTATGCAGCAAAAACATGGGATCCTTGCGCAATCCTTAGGCGTTGCGCCTGATCCTTGTGCGAAACGGGCCGTCCCCTTGCGCTTGGCGCAGAACCTGCCATTTCAGGAGGCCTAATAGAGGAGAATTTGCGCATGTCTGTGACCAAAGCAGAAGTCGAAGCGGCGCTGGAGCGGGTGCAGCTGCCCGACGGAAAAAGCCTGTTGTCCCATGATCTGGTTCGCGCATTGGTGATTGACGGCGAAAAGGTGCGATTCGTGATTGAGGCACCCAACGCTGATGTGGCCCGCCAGATGGCACCGCTGCGAGACGCAGCTGAGCAGGTGGTCCGCGATCTACCGGGGGTTGGCGATGTTTCCGTGGCCCTTACCGCCCATGGCCCTGCGCCCAAGGCGCCCAGTCTTAAAGTCGGCGGCCACCCAAAGCCGCAAGAGGGGCCGATGAAGCCCAGTGGTGTAAAGCGCATCCTGGCAATTGGCTCAGGCAAGGGTGGGGTGGGTAAATCCACGGTCAGCTCTAACCTCGCCGTGGCGCTGGCGCGCGCAGGTCGCAAGGTCGGGCTGTTGGACGCTGATATCTATGGTCCCAGCCAGCCGCGCATGATGGGGATCAACAAACGCCCCGCCAGCCCGGACGGCAAGACGATCATCCCCCTTCAAGCGCATGGCGTCACGATGATGTCGATTGGCTTTATGTTAGAAGAGGGCAAGGCCGTGGTCTGGCGTGGCCCAATGCTGATGGGCGCGTTGCAGCAGATGCTGGGGCAGGTAGAGTGGGGCGAGCTTGATGTGCTGCTCGTTGATCTGCCGCCGGGCACGGGGGATGTGCAGTTGACGCTTTGCACCAAATCCGAATTGTCCGGCGCTATTGTCGTCAGCACACCGCAAGATGTGGCGCTGATCGATGCACGCAAGGCGCTGGATATGTTCGCCACCTTAAAAACCCCCGTGCTGGGTCTGATCGAGAATATGTCGATGTTCGTCTGCCCTGATTGCGGATCGCAGCATGAGATATTCGGCCATGGGGGCGTGGCGGCAGAGGCCGATAAGATGGGTGTGCCGCTGCTGGGCAGCCTGCCGATTGATCTGGAGACCCGTCTTGCGGGCGACAATGGCACACCGATTGCCGCAGGCGACGGCGCCATGGCCGACGCCTATGCCCGCATCGCACGCGGGTTGATCGACGGCGGCATGGCCTGAGTAGAGGGGCGCGGGCGGCTTAGCCCAGCTCGCGCCCTTCGATCAGATGACCATAGAGCGTCGTTAGCATCGAGACGAAGACAAGCCCCTCTATAAGATAGAGTGCTGAATCGAGCATCAGGCGCAGGCCGGGGTCGACAGGCGGCAATATGCCCGAGATGACGCCCAATAGCGTATTCACCACAGCCAGCAACACCGCCAGCGCCCATAGCGTACCGGCGAGCGGTTCCGTCGCGCGCCAGCTGTCGCGGACGGCCATGACATGACCCATGGCCGCTGCGGGCAGCACAAGGCTAAGCCGCAGCGCCACCCATAAGAATGCCACCCCCGCGGCCAACCCGATCAGCAGCAATGCTGCAGGGCTCGATCCGGTAAGCCCGCTCAGCAGCAGCATCGCCAGACCAACCGGGGCTGCGGCAAGCAGCTGTGCAAATCCCAATACGAGAGCGCGCCAGACATAGGCCCAGAACAGCCGCGCACCCGGGCGCACCTCGGCCCCGGTGCCATCACGGTCAAGCAGCACGTGGCGGTGCCAGAGCACGGCCATCAGCGCGTAGCCAAGGATGCCAGCAAGACCGCAGGCGATCAGGATTAGCAATTGATCTGTGGGCGGCGGGGCAGCGTTCTGTAGCCTTTGGTTCATCGCGCCAAGCGCATCTTTGGCCAGCACGCCTGCCACGGCCGCTGCACCCATCACCCAAAGCAGCGCTGGCAGGATCACACGCAGAGTCATCGCGGGCGCGTGGAAAAGCATGTTCAGCGCGTGGGTAAATAGAGCTGTGGCTTGGATCATGATGCACTCCCTCGTTTCGGGGCACTACATGGCGTGGGTGCGGTGAAAGGACAAGATGCGGCTGGGCTGTCCGGGGCGATTGGCTGGGAAAGCATGGGCAGACGGGAGGGCGTGGGAAAAGTCGCGGGAAACCATGGGAAGTTTGGGAAATGATGGGTCTGTCATGGCCCGCTGGGTGCGTCCGCCGATTCGGAGTCACGGGAATGGCGCGTATTTCGGCGTCTTGCGTTGCAATAGTTCGGCCGTCATGCGCTAATTTGCAGAACAGGCAACGAACACGCCCTGTGGATAACTATGTGTGCAAATTTTAGTGGGAATACGTGGGACAATATGCAGGTTCCTTGATCGAAACAATATATTGTGTTTTATCGTTGAAGTGTCCCTAATTGAGCTAATTTCCGCTCAAGAAGTTATACCAGATGTTGTTCCCACAGCCTGTGCAAAACAAAATATTGCGCTGAGATTCAAAAAAAATGTAGACGCCCATCAATTCCCATGGCATCCCTAGTTCATCGGATGAGAACGGGACACGGGGCAGCAAACGACCCCAAAATAAAACAAAACCTAGCAGGTTTCATACAGGCACCTCGCTTTCATCAGACCAAAGAGATCCGGCGCGTGAGCGAGCAGACATCCCCCCAGGTGGCGCGCGCAGTCGGACTTCCCCGCCAAGCTGCGGGACGTGGGCGGCGGGTTGATCAGTGGCAGCAGATCAACCCGCCGTTTCCATTTCCAGGCAGCGATTTTCGGATCAGGGCGGACAACGAATTAAGCGCAAACGCGCAAGAGGCAGGGACAACACGTGAGCCGCAGGTTCAGAGGCGAGAGCCAACACAAGGTCGATACGAAGGGGCGGGTGTCTATCCCAGCCTCTTTTCGGCGTGTGTTGGAAGCTGGCGATCCGAACTGGAAAAGCGGCGACAACCCTGAGCTGGTCATCGTCTATGGCGACCAGCGCCGCGACTACCTTGAATGCTATACAATGGAAGCCATTGAAGAGGTCGACGCCAAGATCGACCGCATGCCGCGTGGTTCCATGCAGCGTAAGGCGCTTCAGCGTCTGTTCCACGGCCAGTCTTTCCCGACCACGGTAGATGAGACAGGCCGCCTGGTGCTGCCCGCCAAGCTTCGTAACAAGATTGATCTCAACGGCGAGGCGTTCTTCATCGCCGCCGGTGACACCTTCCAAATCTGGAAGCCCGAAACCTACGAGACCGAGGAAGAATCCTGGCAGCAAGAACTGCCGGATGATGTTGATCCGCTCTCGTTCCTGGATGGCGATATGGAGGTCTGACGGAATGGCTGCTGCTTCTGCCCCTTCCGCCCCCCACACCCCTGTTCTGCTGCGCCCCATTCTGACTGCTGTGGCGCCTGTCGAAGGTGTTTGGCTTGATGGTACCTTTGGTGCTGGCGGTTATACCCGCGGATTTCTGGAGGCCGGGGCCGCGCGTGTGATCGCGGTGGATCGTGACCCGCTGGCGTTTGAGATGGCGGCGGAATGGGCAGGCGACTTCGGCGACCGCATCACCATGCAGCAGGGCGTCTTCTCGCGCATGGATGAATACGCCCAAGACCTTGATGGCGTTGTGCTCGATCTCGGCGTTTCATCGATGCAGCTTGATCAGGCCGAGCGCGGGTTTTCCTTTATGAAGGACGGCCCGCTCGACATGCGGATGAGCCAAGACGGCCCCTCGGCGGCAGACCTAGTGAATGAAGCCGAAGAAGAGATCATCGCCAACATTCTCTTTCAATATGGTGAAGAGCGCGCCTCCCGCCGGATCGCCAAATCGATAGTCCGCGCACGAGAAGTCGCGCCGATTACCACCACATTAGAATTGGCCAAGCTGGTCGAAGGCTGTCTGCCGCGCTCGAAACCCGGCCAAAGCCACCCGGCCACGCGCAGCTTTCAAGCGCTGCGCATCGCGGTGAACAATGAATACGGCGAGTTGTTTCAGGGGCTTATGGCCGCTGAGCGCGCGCTGAAGCCGGGCGGAAAACTCGCGGTTGTGACATTCCACTCGGTCGAGGACCGCATGGTCAAACGCTTCCTCACCGCGCGGGCCGGGGCTGGGGGCAACGCCAACCGTTTCGCCCCTGCGCTGGAGCAAGAAGCGCCGCAGTTTACACTGAAATCGCGCAAGGCTATCGGGCCTGACGCGCAGGAACTGGATGAAAACCCGCGCAGCCGTTCGGCCAAACTGCGGGTCGCCACGCGCACCGATGCGCCCAGTGGTGAGATTGATGCGAAATCCATCGGCATGCCGATGGTCAGGGGGATCTGAGAGATGCGCACGGTGATGTATATCCTCACCACCATTGCCGTGGTCGGGCTGGCCTTCTGGGCGTACCGCGAGAATTACGCGACCCAACAGGCACTGAGTGACGCCGACCGCTTGCACGCCAATATCCGCGCCGCCCATGCCCGGCTTGCCGTGTTGCGCGCCGAATGGGCATTTCAGAACCGCCCCGACCGGCTGCGCGATCTGGCCGATCTGAACTTTGACCGTCTTGGCCTTTTGCCACTGCACCCCGGCCAATTCGGTCAGGTCGATCAAGTGACCTACCCACCCGCGCCGATGCTGCCGATCACCGATCCCGTAGATGTCTCGACCATGAATTACGACGCGCTCACCGGCGCGGATGAGTCCGAGGAGGACTTTGAATGATCCGCACCCCGCTGCGCCCTCTGGCCCGTATCCTCGACGCCCGCGAAAAGGGTGAAAACCCCGATGCGATTGAGCGCGAGAACAAGCGCATCCGCCATGAGCAGATGCGCGACAAGGCCCGGATGCGTGCCGAGGGGCGGCTTTTGGTGCTGGGCGTCTGTTTCCTTTGTGCTTTCACCGTCATTGGCGGCCGCATGGGGCTTTTGGCGATGTCTGAGCCTTCCGAGCCTCGCGGCCATGCGCCCGGCGCGGTGATCTCGGCCTCGCGCGCCGACATCACAGATCGCAACGGCAACCTGCTGGCGACGAATTTTGAGACCCACGCGCTTTACGCGCAGCCGCGCCATATGATCGACCCCGAAGCGGCGGCGAAAAAGCTGGTCAAAATCTTTCCCGACCTTAAAGAAGAGCGTCTGATCAAGGACTTCACTGGAAAGCGTAAGTTCCTGTGGATTAAAAAGAAAATCAGCCCTGAGCAGATGCAGGCTGTGCATGACATCGGCGATCCGGGCCTGCTTTTTGCGCCGCGCGATATGCGCCTTTATCCCAACGGTTCGCTTGCGGCGCATGTGCTTGGCGGGGCGAGTTACGGCAAGGAAGGCGTCCACGCCGCCGAGGTAATCGGCGTCGCGGGGGCCGAGAAGTATTTCGATGACTATCTGCGCGATCCGGCCAATGGCGCGAAACCGCTGGAGCTGTCGCTTGACCTGACCGTGCAGGCAGCATCGGAGCGGGTGCTCTACGGCGGCATGAAGCTGATGAACGCCAAGGGCGCCACCAGCATTCTGATGGATGTGCATACCGGCGAAGTGATCTCGGTCGCCTCGCTGCCCGACTTTGACCCCAACAACCGCCCCCGTCCGCTGACCCAAGGGGATGCGTCTGACAGCCCGCTGTTCAACCGCTCGGTGCAGGGGGTCTATGAGCTGGGCTCAACCTTCAAGATTTTTGCAGCCGCGCAGGCGATTGAGTTGGGGCTGTTTAACGCAGACACGATCATCGACACCTCCGGCCCGATGAAAGTCGGCGGGTTCCGCATCGGTGAATTCCGCAACAAGAACTACGGCAAGCTGAGCGTCGCTGATATTATCGTACACTCCTCCAACCGGGGCACAGGCCGGATGGCGCTCGAGATCGGCATTGAGCGGCAGCAGGAGTTCCTAAAAAGCCTTGGTTTCTTTGAGCCGACCCCCTTTGAGATCGTCGAAGCCTCGGGCGGGAAGCCACTGCTCCCAAGCCGATGGACCGAATTGTCGAGCGTGACGATCTCCTATGGTCACGGGTTGTCGAGCACGCCGATGCACCTTGCCGCAGGCTATGCGGCCATCGCCAATGGCGGGCGCGTTGTGAAGCCGACGTTGCTAAAACAGACCGCCCCCCAACTCGGCCCCCGCGTCATGTCAGAAGAGACCGCTGCACAGGCGCGCAATATGCTGCGCAAGGTGGTGACCGACGGCACGGCAAGCTTTGCCGAGGTGCCGGGCTATCAGATCGCGGGCAAGACCGGCACGGCGGACAAACCCAAGCCGACCGGGGGCTATTACGAGGACAAGGTGATCAACACATTCGCCAGCATCTTCCCGATCGATAGTCCCAAATATGTGCTGATCGTCACGCTGGACGAACCGGTCGAAACCTCTGGCCCGAAACCACGCCGCACGGCGGGCTGGACAGCCGTGCCCGTCGCCGCCGAGATGGTCCGCCGCATCGCACCTCTGCTGGGCCTGCGCCCGGCTGTTGAACCGATGAACGACGCTGTGCTAACGCTGACCAGCAGCAACTGAAAAGACATCGCTATGACCGATCGGGCCGTATCCCTTTCCTCTCTCGGGCTGACCGCGCGGGCGGGGGCCAATCCTATGATCACCGGGATCGCCGTGGACAGCCGCGAGGTGCGTGAAGGCACGTTGTTCGCGGCCATGCCCGGCAGCCGTGTGCATGGGGCGGAATTCATTCAATATGCTCTGCGGATGGGCGCAGCAGCGGTGCTGACCGATGCCGAAGGTGCCAAGATCGCCGCCGAGGCGTTGGCAGGCTCCAACGCCGCGCTGGTGGTCTCCGACTCCCCGCGCGAAGCACTGGCACGCACGGCGGCGCTGTGGTTCGGCGGCCAGCCCGCGACGATGATCGCGGTCACGGGCACCAACGGCAAAACCTCGGTCTCGACCTTCGTGCGCCAGATTTGGGTAGAGATGGGATTGCCTGCCGTGAACCTTGGCACCACCGGGGTTGAAGGCGCTTGGGCCGCCCCCTTGGCGCATACCACGCCCGAGCCGATCACCCTCCACCGCACTTTGGCTGAGGCTGCCCGAAATGGCATTACCCATGCGGCGATGGAGGCGTCGAGCCACGGCCTCGACCAGCGGCGGCTGGACGGGGTAACGCTCAAGGCGGCAGGGTTCACCAACTTCACCCAAGACCATCTGGACTATCACGAGACATTCGAAGCCTATTTTGCCGCCAAGGCCGCGCTTTTTGCCCGCGTCCTGCCCGAGGACGGAACGGCGGTGGTCAATATTGACGACGAAAAGGGTATCGACATCGCCGCCATCGCCCGGGCGCGCGGCTGTGAGGTGATTACCGTGGGCCGCGACGGGGGCGACCTGCATCTGCAAGGCCAGCGTTTTGACGCGACGGGGCAAGACCTGCGCTTCACTTGGCGCGGCAAGACCTATCAGAAACGGCTCAACCTAATTGGCGGCTTTCAAGGCGATAACGTGCTGCTGGCGGCGGGGCTGGTCATCGCCTGTGGTGCCGATGCGCAAGAGGTTTTCGACACGCTGCCGCATCTCACCACCGTTCGGGGCCGAATGCAGCTTGCCGCCACCCGCGACAACGGCGCGGCGGTTTTTGTCGATTACGCCCATACGCCCGATGCCGTCGCCACGGCACTTTCCGCGATGCGCCCGCATGTGATGGGACGGCTCGTGGCGATTGTCGGTGCGGGCGGGGACCGTGACCGCGTTAAGCGCCCCCTGATGGGGCAGGCCGCGGCGGAGAATGCGGATATGGTGATCGTCACCGACGACAACCCGCGCAGCGAAGACCCGGCCAGCATCCGTGCTGCCGTGCTGAGCGGCGCACCCGACGCTTGGGAGGTCGGTGACCGTGCCGAAGCGATCCTGCGCGGCGTTGACGCGCTGGAGCCGGGCGACGCGCTGCTGATTGCGGGCAAGGGTCATGAAACCGGGCAGACTGTGGGTGATGACGTGCTGCCCTTTGATGATGTGGAACAGGCCAGCGTGGCCGTGGCGGCACTGGACGGGAGATTGGCATGAGCCTTTGGACAGCGACAGAAGCGGCAGAGGCCACGGGTGGCCGTGTGCAGGGCGATTGGGCCTGCAACGGCGTCTCTATCGACACGCGAACGTTGCAGCCGGGCGATCTGTTTGTTGCGCTGAAAGCGGCGCGGGACGGGCATGAGTTCGTGGCGCAAGCGCTTGATAGCGGCGCCGGCGCGGCGCTGGTGACCCATGTCCCAGAGGGTGTGGGCGAAGATGCGCCGCTCTTGATCGTAGAGGATGTGCAGACCGCACTCGAAGCGCTTGGCCGGGCAGGGCGTGCGCGTCTTGGGCCGCAGGCCAAGGTCGCGGCGGTGACGGGCAGCGTCGGCAAGACCTCGACGAAAGAAATGCTGCTGGCGATCTTTGGCGATCAGGGCAAAGCCCATGCCAGCGTCGACAGCTACAACAACCATTGGGGCGTGCCGCTGACGCTGGCGCGGATGCCGCGTGACACGGATTATGCGGTGATCGAGATCGGCATGAACCACCCCGGAGAGATTGCGCCCCTTGCCAAACAGGCGCAGCCCCATGCGGCGATGGTCACCAATGTCGCCGCCGTCCACCTTGAAGCCTTCAAGGATGTCGCCGCCATCGCGGTGGAAAAGGCCAGCATCTTTGACGGCATGGAGCCGGGCGGTGTGGCGGTGATCAATGCCGACCACGATCACAGCGATATCGTGCTCGACAAAGCGCTGGAACGCGGGCTGCGCGAGACGACATTCGGGCGCAAGGGCCACCACTATACGCTGACCGACGTGAAGGTGCAGGGCGAGGCGACCGTGGCCCAAGCTGAGGTTTCAGGCGCACCGTTGCTTTACAAAATCGCCACGCCGGGGCGGCATTTTGCCATGAACGCACTTGGCGCGCTGGCGGTGGCCGAGGCGCTTGGCGCAGACCGGGCGCTGGCGGTGCAATCGCTGGGCCGCTGGTCGCCCTATGTAGGGCGCGGCGTGCGTGAGCAAATCCTGCTCGACCCGGTAGACAACCATCTGACGCTTGAACTGATCGACGATAGCTACAACGCCAACCCGACCTCCATGGCCGCAGCCCTTGAAGTGCTGGCGGCCTCGGAAGTGACCCATGATATCGGTCGTGTCAGCAAGGGGCGGCGGATCGCCTTTGTCGGTGATATGAAAGAACTCGGCCCCGAGGCGTTGGCCCTGCATGCAGGGCTGGCCGATCTGGAGGCCACCCGCGCGCTGGACGTGGTGCATTGCGTCGGCCCGCTGATGAAGGCCTTTTACGACAATCTGCCCGAACACCAGCGCGGCGACTGGACCGAGACCGCCGAAGAGATGTTGCAAGGACTCCGCGCACGTCTCGATTCCGGCGATGTCGTGCTGATCAAAGGGTCGCTTTCGATGAAGCTGGGCAGTATTGTTGACGCCATCCGCAAAATGGGTCATCCGGTCCCGACCGCCTGATTGGCGATTAACCCCAACATGATGAGTTAGGACGCGATATATGCTCTATTGGTTGACGCTGCTGTCTGATGGCGGCGATTTCTTTAACCTGTTTCGCTATATCACCTTCCGCGCGGGCGGGGCGTTTTTCACGGCGCTTGTTTTCGGGTTCCTGTTCGGCAAGCCGCTGATCGAGGTGCTGCGCAAACGGCAGGGCAAAGGTCAGCCCATTCGCGACGATGGCCCCGAAGGGCATTTCGCCAAGGCCGGCACGCCAACGATGGGCGGGCTGTTGATCGTTGGCGCGTTGCTGACATCGACCTTGCTTTGGGCGCGGCTGGACAATCCTTTTATCTGGTTGGTGCTGTTCGTAACCATGAGTTTCGCGGCCATCGGCTATGCGGACGATCATGCCAAAGTGAGCAAGCAAAATTCTGACGGGGTGCCGGGCAAAGTGCGGCTTTTGTTGGGTTTTCTGATCGCAGGCATCGCGGGCTACTGGGCCGCGCAATATCACCCTGCCGAGCTGCAGTACCAACTGGCGTTGCCGGTGTTCAAAGATACGCTGGTGAACCTTGGTATTCTGTTCGTGCCTTTCGCGATTATCGTGATTGTCGGATCGGCTAATGCGGTGAACCTTACCGACGGGCTGGATGGTCTGGCGATTATGCCAGTGATGATCGCGGCCGGGGCGCTTGGCGTTATCGCTTATGCCGTGGGACGTGTCGATTTCACCGACTACCTTGATGTGCACTATGTGCCGGGCACGGGCGAAATCCTGATCTTTACCGCTGGGATTTTCGGCGGTGGCTTGGGCTTTCTGTGGTACAACGCGCCTCCCGCTGCCGTCTTCATGGGCGACACAGGTTCGCTGGCGCTTGGCGGCGCTTTGGGTGCCATTGCTGTGGCGACGAAACACGAGCTGGTGTTGGCGATTGTCGGCGGGCTCTTTGTGGTCGAGGCGCTTTCGGTCATCATTCAGGTGCTCTATTTCAAGCGCACCGGCAAGCGCGTCTTCCTGATGGCGCCGATCCACCACCACTATGAGAAAAAGGGCTGGGCAGAGCCGCAGATCGTGATCCGATTCTGGATCATCTCGCTGATCCTCGCCCTGCTGGGGCTGGCCACGCTCAAGGTGCGTTAAATTGGAAGTTCCTGACAAAACTAGTCTGACTGAAGTTATCGATTTTTTTGCTGGTTCCATTCTGAAGTCGAACGCGCTCGCTGCAACTACAGGTTTGGCCGCACACGCACACACAACAACGAATGGTTGGGAGATTGACCCAACCTCCTATGCATTGGGCTGGTGCGGTATCAGCGCACTTGGTTTTTTTAGTATCTGGCATTTTTTGGGAACGGTTTCTTCAACACTTAATCACATTCATCGGATCGCAAAAGATACCCAGAGAAACGCGATAGTTACATATGCCATGGAGGGCGCAGTTATTGTCGCATCTCTTGCAAGTACTTTTACTGTAATTAACGTGCTGAACGGTTTGGTCGCAAAGTAATTCAGAAGATCGACCAATCCATGTGACGCGCCAAAAGGGCCAATGCTTCGGTGCCCTTTTGGCTGTTGCCATAGCGGTTCAACCCCGGCGACCAGACCGCGATGCTGGCGCGGCCCGGGACGATCGCCAGAATGCCGCCCCCTACGCCAGATTTTCCCGGCAGGCCGACCCGGTAGGCGAAATCCCCCGACCCATCGTAATGCCCGCAGGTCAGCATCAGCGCGTTCAAACGCCGGATGCGACTGGGCGCGACCAAGCGCGGCACCTCGGGCGCTTCGATGAGGAAACGGCCCGCCATAGCAAGCTGCTCTACCGTCATCTCCATCGCGCAATGGTGGAAATAGGTGCCAAGCGTTCGCTCAGGCGCGTTGATGAGGTTGCCATAGGATTTTAGGAAATGGGCCAAAGCAAAGTTGCGGTGGCCGAAATCGGTCTCTGACGCGGCGACTGTGTCGTTGATATGGATGTCGTCGGTCCCCGCGGCCTCGCGCACGAAGCGCATGATCTCGGCCAGTGCCTCGCGCGGCTCACGGTTGCCCAGAACCTCGTCGGTGGTAACAATCGCGCCTGCATTGATGAACGGATTGCGCGGGCGGCCCTGTTCCTGCTCCAACTGCACGATGGAGTTGAACGCCCGCCCGGAAGGTTCGCGCCCCACGCGGTGCCATAGTTGATCGCCTGAGCGGCCCAAGGCGATGGCCAGCGTAAAGACCTTGGTGATCGACTGCACTGAAAACGGCACCTGTGTGTCGCCCGCCACATGGCATTGGCCGTCTGCCGTCACCACCGCGATGCCGAACTGCGCCGGATCAACCGTGGCCAATTGCGGAATATAGGCCGCCACATCGCCCCAATGGTCATCTTCGCGCATCATGTCATTGAGGCGCGGCAACACATCGTTAAGGTCAGGTTTGGCGGGGCTGGACATCTTGGACGGCCTCTGGCTTGTGATGAGCGCATCATGCCCCCATTCTGGGGCCAACGGGTAGCAGGGGATTACAGATGATTCCAGTACAGGGCTTGGAAGGCGCACGCGTGGCGGTGCTGGGGTTGGGCCGCTCTGGCCTGAGCGCGGCACGCGCGTTGCAGGCGGGCGGGGCTAAGGTAAGCTGTTGGGACGATGACCCAGCCGCACGGGCGCGGGCCGAGGGGGAGGGGTTTGCCTGTGTTGATCTCAACAGCCCCGGCGCGCTCGACAAAATCACCCGGCTGATCGTCAGCCCCGGCATTCCACACCTCTATCCTGCGCCGAACCCTGTGGTTGCGGCGGCCCTCGTCGCGGGGGTGCCGGTTGATAATGACATTGGCCTCTTTTTTCAAAGTTTTGCGACACTGGCGTGGGATCACTACGACGTGGCACCGCGCGTCGTGGCCGTGACCGGCTCGAACGGCAAATCCACCACATCGGCGCTGATCCATCACATTCTGGAACATGTCGGGCGGCCCTGCCAATTGGCGGGCAACATCGGGCGCGGCGTGCTGGACCTTGATCCGGCCGTGGATGGCGAAGTCGTTGTGCTGGAACTCAGCAGCTATCAGACCGAACTTGCCCGCGCGCTAACGCCCGATGTGGCAGTGTTCACCAATCTCAGCCCCGACCATCTGGACCGTCACGCAGGCATGGGCGGCTACTATGCCGCGAAGCGCCGGCTGTTTGCCGAAGGCGGGCCAGACCGCGCCGTCATCGGTGTGGATGAGGCCGAGGGCCGCTTTCTGGCGGGCCAGTTGAGCGAGGGGCCAAGCGATGACCGGGTGATCCGCATCAGTGCGGAGACCAAACTCTCCGGCCCCGGCTGGCAGGTCTTTGCCCGCAAAGGGTTTTTGAGCGAATACCGCCGTGGCAAGCAGGTCGGCTCGATCGATCTGCGCAGCATTCAAGGGCTGCCGGGTGCACATAACCACCAGAACGCCTGCGCGGCCTATGCCGCCTGCCGTGCCCTTGGCCTTGCCCCGCGCGTGATCGAGGCGGCGTTTCACAGTTTCGGCGGCTTGCCCCACCGCAGCCAGACCGTGGCCGAGGCAAATGGCGTGCGCTATGTCAACGACAGCAAGGCCACCAATGTCGACAGCGCGGCCAAGGCGCTGGCGGCCTTCCGCAATATCCGCTGGATCTGCGGTGGGTTGGAGAAGGAAGGCGGGCTGAAAGGTCTGGCGGAGGCCCAAGGGTCAGTACGCAAGGCCTATGTCATTGGCCGCGAGGCCGCGCATTTTGCCATGCAGTTGACGACCGAAGCCGAAGTCTGCGGCACGATGGAAAAAGCCGTGGCGCGCGCGGCGGCAGAGGCGGAAGAGGGCGATGTTGTCCTGCTTGCCCCGGCAGCGGCGAGTTTCGATCAATATGATAATTTCGAACGGCGCGGTGAGGATTTCGTTGCGCAGGTGCAAAAGGCGCTGGCGGAGTAGGGCGCGCCCTTATCCGCCAATCGCCCGCGCTGCAGCCATGCCCGAGGACCAGGCCCACTGGAAGTTATACCCGCCCAGCCAGCCGGTCACGTCCACGGCTTCGCCGATGAAATAGAGGCCGGGCACGTCTTTAGCTGCCATGGTTTTCGATGAAAGCTCATCGGTATCCACGCCGCCAAGGGTCACCTCCGCCGTGCGGTAGCCTTCGGTTCCGCCGGGGTGCAATTGCCAATTCTGTAGCGCGTCGACGAAGTTGGTCAGCCGTGCGTCCGACCAATCAGCGAGGTTGCCCGATAGATCGAACTCTTGCCCCAAATACTCAACCAACCGCGACGGCAAGTGCTGCGCGAGGATGGTGGTAAAGTTGCGCCGGCCGGACTGCTGCCGCTGGTCGCGCAATGCGCCCAGAAGGGTGCCCTCAGGGGCGAGGTTCACCGTGATCGCCTCGCCCTCGTGCCAGTAAGATGATGCCTGCAAAACCGCAGGGCCAGAGAGACCCCGGTGGGTGAACAACAGCGCCTCGTCAAATCCCGTGGTCCCGGCTGTGATACGGGCAGGGGTGGCCACCCCGGCCAGCGGCGCAAAGCGGCCTTCGGCAAAGGTGAAGGGCACCAGCCCCGCGCGCGTGTCCGTTACTTTCAGGCCGAACTGGCGCGCGATGTCATAGGCGACCCCGGTCGCGCCCATCTTGGGGATCGATTTGCCGCCCGTGGCAATCACGAGGTTGCGCGCGGTGACTTCCACTTTCTTATCAGGCATTTGCAGGTCGAAGGTGAAGTGCCCGTCGACACCGGCAAAATTGCTGGCGCTGCTTTGCAACTGCAGATCAACCCCGGCCTGCTGCATCAGCCCGCGCAGCATGGCGATGATCTCCTTCGCGCTGGTATCGCAGAAAAGCTGACCCAAGGTTTTTTCATGCCACGCGATGCCGTGGCGATCGACAAGCTCGATAAAATCCCACTGGGTATAGCGCGCCAGCGCAGATTTGGCGAAATGCGGGTTCTGGCTCAGGAATGCCTGCGGCTCGCAATACATATTGGTGAAGTTGCAGCGCCCGCCGCCCGAGATGCGGATCTTTTCGCCCGGCGCTTTCGCATGGTCGATGATCAACACACGCCCGCCCGCGTGGGCGGCGCACATCATGCCGGCGGCACCGGCTCCGATAATGGCTGTATCGACTTGCATGGGCGCGCTCTGCCCGAATGCGCAGGCCCGGTCAAGAAGACGTGACAGCGGTTGTCGGATCACTAATGCGTCATAGCTGGGAAACAGACGCAATTCAGACAGGAGCAGAGAATGACCAAATTGACCGCAGAACAAGATTTCCCGAAGATGGACGTGGCCAAACTTGGCGGCGGCACGCTGACCTTGGGCCAACCGCAAGAGGGGCGCGACTGGCAGCTGGTGGTGGTCTACCGTGGCCTACACTGCCCGATCTGCAAAAAATACCTTGCGCAGCTTGAGAAACTGCAAAGCCAGTTTCACGAGATCGGCGTTGATGTGATCGCGGTCTCGGGCGATCCAGATGAAAAGGCCAAATCCATGGCCGAGGAAGACAATCTGACACTGCCCATCGGCTATGATCTGAGCCTCGCGCAGATGGCAGACCTGGGCCTTTATATCTCTGACCCGCGTAGCCCGCAGGAAACCGACCGGCCCTTCGCCGAGCCTGCGACCTTTGTAATTAACGAGGAAGGCAAGCTGCAGATCATCGACATCTCCAACGCGCCCTTTGCGCGCCCCGACTTGGAAGGTCTGCTGAACGGCCTCAAGTTCATCCGCGACAAAGGCTACCCAGTGCGCGGTACCCACAAGGCGGCTTGATCGCCCAATGGCGGGGCCTTGCATGGCCCCGCCGACTCTACGCGCCGCCTACGGGTGAAATGCACTAGCTTCATATAACAATTCGGGCTACTCTGCCCGGATGAGACCCCGCAAAGGGGCCGTTGAGGCAGCTAAGGCAGATACCCATGACAGAGATGGTCTATGGCGCGGTCCCGGTACGGGATGGTGAACCGATTCTTCCAAAATGGTGGCGTACAGTCGACCGTTGGGCGTTGTCCGGCGTGTTGATTTTGTTTGCCGTTGGCATCTTGCTGGGGCTGGCTGCGTCGCCGCCTTTGGCGTCGAAAAACGGCTTTGATCCCTTCCACTATGTGCAACGGCAAGCGTTCTTCGGCGGATTGGCGTTGATTGCGATGCTATTGACCTCGATGATGTCGCCGACACTGGTCCGGCGTCTAGCAGTGCTGGGGTTTGTCCTTTCCTTCGTGGCGCTGGCCCTGCTGCCCTTCTTTGGCACCGACTTTGGCAAAGGCGCGACGCGCTGGTACTCGCTGGGCTTTGCCTCGCTTCAGCCGTCCGAGTTTCTCAAGCCCGGTTTTATGGTCGCCGCCGCATGGATGATGGCCGCCGCGACCGAGATAAACGGCCCTCCGGGCAAAACTTGGTCCTTTGCGCTGTGTATCTCCATCGTGCTGATGCTGGCGATGCAGCCTGACTTTGGCCAAGCTTGCCTTGTGCTCTTTGGCTGGGGCGTGATGTATTTCGTTGCTGGCGCGCCGATGGTGCTGCTGGTCGGCATGGCAGGGCTGGTGGTTCTGGCAGGCACATTCGCCTACTCCAACTCCGAACACTTCGCGCGGCGTATTGACGGCTTTCTCAGCGTCGATGTCGACCCGACCACCCAGCTTGGCTATGCCACCAATGCCATCCGCGAGGGTGGGCTGTTTGGCGTCGGCGTCGGCGAAGGCGAAGTGAAATGGTCGCTGCCCGACGCGCATACCGATTTTATCATTGCTGTCGCCGCCGAGGAATATGGCCTTATTCTGGTCGTCTGTATCATTGCTCTATATACTGTTGTGGTTGTCCGTTCGCTGCTGCGGTTGGTGCGCGAGCGTGACCCTTTCATCCGGCTGGCCGGAACCGGGCTGGCCTGCACATTCGGAGTACAGGCGATGATTAACATGGGTGTGGCAGTGCGGCTTTTGCCGGCAAAAGGCATGACCTTGCCCTTCGTCAGCTACGGCGGCTCTTCAGTGATTGCCAGCGGCATCGCCGTGGGCATGCTCTTGGCCTTTACCCGCTCACGCCCTCAGGGTGAGATCAGCGACATTCTAGGCCGGGGCCGCCGCTGATGGCCGCGCCACTGCTGATCATCGCCGCCGGGGGGACCGGTGGGCATATGTTTCCGGCACAGGCGCTGGCTGAGGTGATGTTGCAGCGTGGTTGGCGGGTGAAACTCAGCACCGACGCGCGTGGGGCGCGCTATACGGGGGGCTTTCCAGAAGCGGTCGAAATTACCCAGATCAGCAGCGCCACCTTTGCCCGTGGCGGGGTCGCTGCCAAGGCGCTGGTGCCCTTTCGTATCGCCTCTGGCGTGGTGCGCGCAGGGCTGAACATGCTGCGCGACCGGCCTTCAGTCGTTGTGGGCTTTGGTGGCTATCCGTCGATCCCGGCCCTTGGCGCCGCTTGGGCGCTGCGGATGCCGCGGATGATTCATGAACAGAACGGTGTTCTGGGCCGCGTGAACGAGATTTTTGCCAAACGTGTGCATGCGGTGGCCTGCGGCATCTGGCCCACCAAGCTGCCCGAGGGCGTGCAGGGCTGGCATGTTGGCAACCCAGTGCGCGCGAGTGTCTTGGACCGTGCAGGGGCCGCCTATATCCCGCCCGGTGACTATCCAATGGAGGTGCTGGTGATGGGCGGCAGCCAAGGCGCGCGCATCCTCAGTGACGTGGTGCCCCCGGCACTGGCCGCTTTGCCGATGAACATGATCCGCAACATCCGCGTCAGCCATCAGGCCCGCGACGAAGACGGTCAGCGGGTGGCAGATTACTATGCCGACTCTGGCATCAGCGCCGATGTGCGCCCCTTCTTTGACGACGTGCCGCGCCGCATGTCCGAAGCGCAGCTGGTGATCAGCCGCTCGGGCGCGTCGAGTGTGGCAGACCTGTCAATCATTGGACGGCCTTCGATCTTGATCCCCTTTGCCGCCGCAGCAGGGGACCATCAAACCGCCAATGCCCGTGGCTTGGTCGAGGCCGGAGCCGCGATCATGGTGCCTGAGCGTAAGGCGAACCCCGAAATCATGACCGAGCAAATCCTCGCGGTGTTGGAGATGCCCCAAGGGGCGTTGCAGATGTCGCGGGCCGCGCTTTCGGTCGGCAAACCGGATGCGGCTGAGACACTGGCTGATATGGTTGAACAGCTTGCATCCCACGGCACGCTGACCCCCGCAGAAGAGGAATACCCCCAATGAACGCCGCCGCCACCAAGCTGCCGACCGATGTCGGCCCGATCCACTTCGTCGGTATCGGCGGCATCGGCATGTCCGGCATCGCCGAGGTGTTGTTGAACCACGGCTACAATGTGCAGGGGTCAGACCTGAAAACCACCAAAATCACCGTGCGGCTGGCTGAGTTGGGCGGGCGCATCTTTGAAGGCCAAGCGGCTGAGAACATCGAAGGGGCGGCGGTGATCGTGATCTCTTCGGCGATCAAGCCGGGCAATGCTGAGTTGGACGAGGCCCGCCGTCGTGGCTTGCCGGTGGTGCGCCGCGCCGAGATGTTGGCCGAGTTGATGCGCCTGAAATCCAACATCGCCGTGGCGGGCACCCATGGCAAAACGACGACCACCACGCTGGTGGCCGAACTGCTCGTTGCGGGGGGCATTGACCCCACTGTGGTAAACGGCGGCATCATCCACGCCTATGGGTCCAACGCGCGGATGGGGCAGGGCGAATGGATGGTGGTTGAGGCCGATGAGAGCGACGGCACCTTTAATCGACTGCCCGCAACCATTGCGATCGTCACCAACATCGACCCCGAGCATATGGAGCATTGGGGTGATTTCGACACGCTACGGCAAGGCTTTCTGAACTTCGTGTCGAACATTCCTTTCTACGGTCTGGCCGTCTGTTGCACCGATCACCCCGAGGTGCAGTCTTTGGTGGGCAAGCTGACAGACCGCCGCGTCATGACCTATGGCTTTAATGCGCAGGCCGATGTCCGCGCGGTGGGGCTACATTACAAGGACGGCGTGGCGCATTTCGATGTGCATCTGCAGTCCGAGGACATGGTCATTGAAAACTGCGCCCTGCCGATGCCGGGCGATCACAACGTCTCGAACGCGCTGGCGGCAGTGACCGTGGCGCGGCACCTCGGCATGAAGCTTGAGCAGATCCGTGCCGCCTTGGGCAGTTTTGGCGGCGTTAACCGTCGCTTTACCCGCGTGGGCGAAGTTGATGGGGTGACGGTCATTGATGACTATGGCCACCACCCGGTCGAAATCTCTGCCGTGCTTAAAGCTGCGCGGCAGGCCAGCAAGGGGCGTGTTATCGCAGTTCACCAGCCGCACCGCTATTCGCGTCTGAGCCATCACTTTGATGAGTTCTGCGCCTGTTTTAACGATGCCGATGTCGTGGGCATCACCGATGTCTACGCCGCGGGAGAAGAGCCGATCCCCGGTGCCGACCGCGATGGTCTGGTTGCGGGCCTCATCCAACACGGACACCGCCACGCCTATGCGGTCGAGGATGCGGAGGCGTTAACCCAACTGGTCCTACGCGAGGCGCGACCGGGTGATATGGTCGTCTGCCTTGGGGCTGGTACGATCAGCGCATGGGCCAACGATCTGCCGGAGGCGCTGCGCGCCGCCAAAGAGGCCGCCGCGTGACGTTGGTCTGGCTGTCGATCCTCTGGGTCTTCGCCGCCGTGACCGTGGCCATGCTGCCTCTGCGTTCCCAGTATCTGCCGGGGGTGATGTTGCTGATCGCAGCCCCGGCTTTGATCATCGCCATCGGAATGACCTATTCATGGGCCTTGGCGATGCTGGCGCTTTTGGCGTTCCTGTCAATGTTTCGTAATCCGCTGCGCTATCTTTGGGCGCGGTTGCGGGGCCGGAAGCCGGAGCTGCCGAAATGAGCCTTTCTCTCATCCTCGCCTGTTTTTGGTTCGTGATTGCGAATGTTCTGGCCATGACGCCGAGCAAGGATTTTCACTGGCGCAGCGCCTATATGCTGATCGCAGCCGGCATTCCAATCGTTGGCTTTGTCACCGCGCAGCATGGTCCGTGGCTGGGCCTGTTGGTGCTGGCGGGGGGCTGTTCGGTGCTGCGTTGGCCCGTGATCTATTTCGCGCGCTGGTTGCGCCGTGGCGCAGGGCGGGTCAAAGGGCCGGCAGAATGACCCTCACGCCCACGCTTGTCGCGCTGTTGGCTGTTTTCGCACTTTGGCTGATCGCATGTATCTGGACCGGCTTTCGCGCGCGTGTGCTGTGGTTCTTTGTCGTGTTGGCCGTTGGTCTGTCACTCAACGCCATTTGGATGGTGTTTGGGCTGAATGCGCGGGTGTTTGAGCCGCATGCGCTTTTGGCGCAGGTCTCGGTCCTGCTCTACGCCGTGGGCGGATTTGGGCTGGGCTGGCTGGCGGGCCGCGTGACCAAACGCTGGCGCGAAAGCCGTGTTGATGATCCGCGCTCTTGATGGTTTGCTCTGTCGTGGAAATGAGCTAAGTCCCGCGCCATGAATACGCTGAATATCCCCGACCTGCGCGGCAGGCTGACCCCGAACCGCGATCTGAGCGACCTGACATGGCTGCGCGTTGGCGGCCCTGCGGATTATCTGTTCCAACCTGCCGATATTGAGGATCTGTGCCTCTTCATGCGCCGTTTGCCGCAAGCGGTGTCGGTTTTCCCGATGGGGGTGGGCAGCAATTTGATCGTGCGCGACGGCGGGCTTCGGGCTGTGGTGATCCGGTTGGGCCGTGGCTTCAACGGGATCGAGATTGAGGATGATCGGGTGACCGCAGGGGCGGCAGCGCTGGATGCCCATGTGGCGCGCAAAGCAGCTGACGCGGGGCTGGACCTCACTTTTTTACGCACCATCCCCGGCAGCATCGGCGGAGCATTGCGCATGAATGCAGGCTGTTATGGCACCTACACGGCGGATCATTTCGTCTCGGCTCAGGCCGTGACCCGCGCGGGCGAGGTGGTAACCCTCACCGCCGATGACCTCAATTTCCGCTATCGGCAGTCTGATCTGTCGCCCGGCGCGGTGCTGATCGGCGCGACTTTTGCACCGCCCAAGGGGGAGCCCGAGGCGCTGCATGCGCGGATGGAAGAGCAGCTCGCCAAACGCGATGAGACCCAACCCACTAAGGACCGTAGCGCCGGATCGACCTTCCGTAATCCGGCGGGGTTCTCCTCGACCGGGAAGGCAGATGATGTGCACGACCTAAAGGCGTGGAAGGTGATCGACGACGCCGGAATGCGCGGGGCCACCGTTGGCGGCGCACAGATGAGCCCGAAACACTCCAACTTCCTCATCAACACCGGAGACGCCACCGCCAATGATCTCGAAACCTTAGGCGAAGAGGTGCGAAAAAAGGTTTACGCTTTAAGCGGTATAGGGCTAGAATGGGAAATTATGCGCATCGGTGAAAAATTGGGTGATCCGGTGTCGCAGGGCTGAGGCTTTGGCTGGCAGCTAAGTGACGGCAAACAAAGATAACAATGATAGGGGCCGCAAACGGCCCGAGGCGAAGAGGCACTTTGGTGGGTAAGTCGAGCGGACAGACCCCGACAGTGGCGGTATTAATGGGCGGCCCCTCGGCTGAGCGTGAGGTGTCCTTGTCCAGTGGGCGTGCATGCGCCGCTGCCTTGCGGGAACATGGCGGATATAACGTGATCGAGGTCGAAGCCGACCGCGACCTCGCTGCTGTTTTGACCGACCTCAAGCCCTATGCCGTTTTGAATTGTCTGCATGGTCGTTGGGGCGAAGATGGCAGTGTGCAGGGGCTGCTTGAGTGGCTCCATATCCCTTACACGCATTCTGGTGTGCTGGCTTCGGCGCTGGCAATGGACAAGCAACGCTCCAAGGATGTGTTCCGCCACGCGGGGCTGCCGGTGCTGGAAAGCATCATCGCGCCCAAAGCCGATGTCATGGCAAGCCATGTGATGGCGCCGCCCTATGTGGTCAAACCCAATAACGAAGGCTCCTCGGTCGGCGTTTATTTGGTGGCCGAGGAAAACAACGGCCCGCCGCAACTCTCGGAAGATATGCCTGCCGAGGTGATGGTTGAAACCTTCGCGCCGGGGCGCGAGCTGACCACCACCGTTATGGGCGACCGCGCGCTGGGGGTAACGGATATCATCACCACCGGTTGGTACGACTACGACGCAAAGTATAAGCCCGGCGGCTCGCGCCATGTGGTGCCCGCCGATTTGCCGCAAGAGATTACCGACCTGTGTTTCGACTATGCCCGCCGCGCCCATGAGGCGCTTGGCTGCAAGGGCGTCAGCCGGACCGATTTCCGCTGGGACGCGGCGCGGGGTGCCGAGGGGTTGATCCTGCTTGAGACCAACACCCAGCCCGGCATGACGGCCACCTCGCTTTCGCCTGAACAGGCCGTCGCCTGCGGCATTTCATTCCCTGAGCTATGCGCTTGGATGGTGGAGGATGCATCATGCGATCGCTGATCCGCCGCCGCCCTGAAACAGGCAAGGCCGATCCCGCCCCATCGCGGTGGTCGTGGCGCATGCAGCGGCTGATGCTGACGCCGGGCTTTCGCTTTGCTTTGCGCGTGGGGCTGCCCTTCACGCTAAGCCTGCTGGTCGGCACGATCTATATGGCGGATGAAGAGCGGCGCGGCACCGTGGTGCAGGCCATCGCCGACGTGCGCTCAAGCATCCAAGAGCGGCCCGAGTTCATGGTCAAGCTGATGGCCATCGATGGCGGCAGCGATATGCTGTCGACGGAAATTCGCACGGCTGTGCCGCTGGAGTTCCCGCTCTCGTCCTTTGACCTTGATCTGCCGCAAATCCGCGAAAAAATCACCGATCTCGACGGGGTCAAACAGGCCAATGTCCGCATCCGCCCTGGTGGCGTGTTGCAAATCGACGTCACGCCGCGTGTGCCCGTGGCCGTCTGGCGCGATGAGACGGGGCTGGCGCTGGTGGACAATACCGGCGCGCATGTGGCACGGATTAACGCGCGCCGCGACCATGCCGATCTGCCCTTGATCGCCGGGGCGGGGGCCGCCAAAGAGGTGCCCGAAGCGCTCAAGCTGATCGCCGCAGCCAATGTACTGGGCGACCGTTTGCGCGGCTTGGTCCGTGTTGGTGGCCGCCGTTGGGATGTGGTGCTGGACCGCGATCAGACGATCATGTTGCCCGAAGAAAACGCGCTGCAAGCGCTGGAACGGGTGATCGCGCTGGAAGGCGCACAAGAAGTCCTTACGCGGGATGTGGCGCGTGTGGACATGAGGTTGGCGGCAAGACCGACCGTAAGAATGAACGAAGATGCCACCCGCGAATGGTGGCACATCAGGCAGCTTTCCGGCCAGTAAGATGGCCATTGGAATCGGGACAGTAACGAAATGATGGACCTATACGACAGTCAGCGTTCGATGCGGCACATGCGCAAAATGGCGATCCAACGTGGGGTGGTTGCCATTCTGGATGTTGGCAGCTCCAAAATTGCCTGTCTGGTGTTGCGTTTTGACGGCATTACCCATGACGGAGAGAACGGTGACATCGGCTCACTGGCCGGGCAGTCGGGCTTCCGGGTCATCGGGGCTGCGACCACCCGCTCGCGTGGGGTTCGATTTGGCGAGATTTGCGCCATGGGCGAGACCGAGCGTGCGATCCGTACCGCGCTTCAGGCCGCACAGAAAATGGCCGGTATCCGCGTCGATCACGTCATCGCCTGTTTCTCGGGCGGGGAGCCGCGCAGCTATGGCTTGGATGCGCAAGTCGAACTTGAAGGGCAGTCGGTTTCCGAACAGGACGTGGCGCGCGTCCTTGCGGATTGCGATGTGCCTGAGTACGGCGAGGGCCGCGAGGTGCTGCACGCACAACCGGTGAACTTTGCGCTGGATCACCGCAGCGGTCTGGCCGATCCGCGTGGCCAGTTGGGCAACAGCCTGTCGGTGGACATGCATATGCTGACCGTCGATGCTGATACGGTGCAGCATCTGGCGCATTGCATCAAACGCTGCGATCTTGAATTGGCAGGCATTGCGTCTTCCTCCTATGCCTCGGGTATCTCGGCACTGGTTGAGGACGAGCAGGAACTCGGCGCGGCCTGTATCGACTTTGGCGGTGGCACCACCGGCGTGTCGATCTTCATCAAGAAACACATGATCTATGCCGATACCGTCCGTATGGGCGGCGATCACGTTACCTCGGACATCTCCATGGGTCTGCAAGTGCCGATGGCCAATGCCGAGCGGATCAAGACCTTCTACGGCGGCGTGCATGCGACGGGCATGGACGACCGCGACATGATCGAGATTGGCGGCGAGACGGGCGACTATGAGCACGACCGCCGTACCGCCAGCCGGGCTGAATTGATCGGCATTATGCGCCCGCGCGTTGAAGAGATCCTAGAAGAAGTCCGCGTTCGGCTGGATGCTGCCGGTTTCGACCACCTGCCAAGCCAACAGATTGTACTTACTGGCGCAGGCAGCCAGATACCGGGGCTTGATGGGCTTGCCAGCAAGATCCTTGGCCAGCAGGTCCGTCTGGGCCGTCCGCTGCGCGTGCATGGGCTGCCACAGGCGGCGACGGGGCCGGGCTTTGCCAGCTCGGTGGGCCTCGCGCTCTTTGCGGCGCACCCACAGGACGAGTGGTGGGATTTCGACATCCCCGCCGACCGCTACCCGTCCCGGTCGCTCAAACGCGCCGTCAAATGGTTCAGAGACAACTGGTGACCGCAATATCGGGTGGCTGACCCGAGATAAGGCGGAAACTGGCAAGATTTTGCCCATATTTAGCGTCAAAACGATGTTTTTTAGGTGACGATCCGGCCCTAGCCCGATAGGGTCGGGTAAATTTGGTCGAAAAACTCCCGCAGAACGCGGATAACTGGACAGGCGGACAGCACATGACACTCAACCTTTCAATGCCAGGACAAGATGATCTGAAACCCCGTATCACCGTCTTCGGTGTTGGCGGGGCAGGCGGCAACGCGGTCAACAACATGATCGAAAAGCAGCTGGACGGCGTTGATTTTGTTGTGGCCAACACTGACGCTCAGGCGCTGCAGCAGGCACAGGCCGAAAACCGCGTCCAGCTGGGCATCAAAGTGACCGAAGGTCTGGGCGCGGGCGCCCGTGCCAGCGTCGGCGCTGCCGCTGCCGAAGAGAGCATTGAGCAAATCGTTGACCACCTTGCTGGCGCACATATGTGCTTCATCACTGCTGGCATGGGCGGCGGCACCGGTACTGGTGCGGCTCCGATCATCGCCCAAGCCGCGCGTGAGCTTGGTGTGCTGACCGTTGGTGTCGTGACCAAGCCTTTCCAGTTTGAGGGCGCCAAGCGCATGCGTCAGGCCGAAGAAGGCGTTGAGACGCTGCAAAAGGTCGTCGACACGCTGATCATCATCCCCAACCAGAACCTCTTCCGTCTGGCCAACGAAAAGACCACCTTCACCGAAGCCTTCTCGCTTGCCGATGACGTGCTGTATCAAGGTGTGAAGGGCGTGACCGACCTGATGGTCCGTCCGGGCCTAATCAACCTCGACTTTGCTGACGTTCGCGCCGTGATGGACGAGATGGGCAAGGCGATGATGGGCACAGGCGAGGCTGAGGGCGAAGATCGCGCGATCCAAGCCGCCGAGAAGGCCATCGCCAACCCGCTGCTGGACGAAATCAGCCTGCGCGGCGCCAAGGGTGTTCTCATCAACATCACCGGTGGCCACGACCTCACGCTGTTTGAACTGGACGAAGCGGCCAACCGCATCCGTGAAGAAGTCGACCCCGAAGCAAACATCATCGTTGGCTCCACGCTGGACGAAAGCCTTGGTGGCCTGATGCGCGTCAGCGTTGTCGCCACCGGCATCGACGCCACCGACGTGAACACCGAAATGCCAGTTCCGCGCCGCTCCATGAGCCAGCCGCTGCGCCAGAACGTGTCGGTTGACGATGTTGCACAGGTTTCCGCCGCGCAGGCACCTGTCGCCGCTCCGGTTGCTGCGGAAATGAAGCAGGAAGTTGAGCAAGCCGCTCTGTTCCAAGACCTTCAGCCGACACAGCGTGAGCAAGACCGCTACGAAGAAGAGAGCGTTGTCGAAGATGATGACGGTCTGCCTGCTCCGGCCTACCAGCCCGAAGTTGCCGCATTCGAGCCGCGTCAGGAAGAAACGATCGAAGCCCAGCCTGAAGCCTTCGTTGCACCGCGCGCGCCGACACCCGGCACGCCATCCCCCGAAGCACTGGCCCGTCTGCGCGCCGCTGCCCAAAAGGCCGCCCCTGAGCAGCACCGTCAGGCCCAGCAGCAGCAGGGTGAGCAGGGCGACAAAGGTCGCTTTGGCATCAACTCTTTGATCAACCGGATGACCGGCCACGCCGAAGGCGAAGCACAGCCGCGCCCTGCGCGTCAGCAGCCTCCGGTGCAGACTCGCGCTTCTGCAGCTGCACCGCAGCCGCAAGAAAACAACGATCCCGATCAAGAGCGCATCGAAATCCCCGCGTTCCTGCGCCGTCAGGCCAATTGATCCGATCACGATAGTGAACGACAGGGTCGCCTTAGGGCGGCCCTTTTTCGTTATAGATCAGCCTATTACAATTGGGGTGGCACGCTAGCGCCCAAATGTTACGGGCATGTTTCAGACCGTTGCAAAGATTGAGTTGAGCAAAACGAACCAGCACCTTAATCCAGAGTTCAACACACAATAAGATGTTCGAAGCTTGAGGATGATCCGGTGCAGACAACAATTAAATCAGCAGTAAGCTTTTCTGGCACAGGCCTGCACTCCGGCCTGCCTGCGACTGTCACCTTGCGTCCGGCTTCGGCCCATCATGGTATCTGGTTCTCGCGCAGCGATGTGGCTGTGGGTGACCGCATGATCCCGGCACGGTGGGATGCTGTGAACCGTTCGCCGCTGTGCACCAAGCTGGAAAACCGCACGGGCCTCGCGATCTCTACCGTAGAGCATCTGATGGCCGCCGTTGCGGGCTGCGGCATTCATAACCTGTTGATCGAGATCGACGGTCCAGAAGTGCCGATCCTCGATGGTTCTTCCGTTCCCTTCGTGCGGGGCATCATGCAGCGCGGGCTGCGTCAGCTCGCCGCGCCTGTGATGGCCTTTGAAGTCCTGAAAACCGTGACCGTGCAAGACGGCGATGCGACAGCAACGATTTCCCCCGCCGATACGCTGCGGATCGATTTTGAGATCGATTTCGCCGACGCCGCCATCGGTCACCAGCATAAGTCGCTGACCATGAATAATGGCGCCTTCGCGCGTGAGCTTTGCGACAGCCGTACGTTCTGCCGTCAAGCCGACGTCGATGCGATGCAGGCCAATGGTCTGGCCCTTGGCGGCGAGGCTGGTGAAAACGCCGTTGTGTTCGATGGTGATGCGGTTGTTAGCCCCGGCGGTCTGCGTCACGCGGATGAGCCTGTGCGCCACAAGATGCTCGATGCAGTTGGTGATCTGGCGCTCGCTGGGGCACCGCTTTTTGGCCATTACGAAGGCAAACGCGCAGGTCATTCGCTGACCAATACCCTGCTGCGCGCGCTTTTCGCGACACCGGATGCCGTGCGTCTTGTCACCTGCGATGCGGCGCAAGCGGCGCGTCTCCCCGGCTTCGGTCTGGTTTGGAACGAAATCCCAGAGGTGGCCTGACCCGACGGTAGCCTAAGCTCGTGCCAGACGGCATGTCCTTCGGCGACGAGTTGCCATTGAACGCCCCGCCAATGCCTTGTATTCACTAAGCCGAAGTGACAAGCCTGACCCAGCGAAGCGCCATGGCGTCTCCGCCAGCGGGTGGGGGGTGCAATGGGCGTTTTGCAACGCAGAATATTGTGCTAGTCACATGCGCAAGAGGGTCAAAGACCATGGGTTGGACGATGCAAGGGGTGCGGGCATGACGGTAGCAGGATCGCGCAAGCGGACGATCAGCGCAGTGCTGCTGATCGCGACACTGGCGGCCTGCGGCGGTGGTGACGGACGCTCGGACGGAAGCTTTTTCAACCCGCAGGAAATCCCGCTTGAAACCTACTCAGCCGAGCAGATTTTTGAGCGCGGCGAATACGAGCTGACCAACAACAACCCCGGTGAAGCGGCGTTCTATTTCGCTGAGATCGAGCGCCTGTATCCCTATTCTGAGTGGGCCAAACGCGCGCTGATCATGCAGGCGTTCGCCTATCACAAAGATCAAGACTACCCCAACAGCCGCTCGGCGGCGCAGCGGTTCATTGATTTCTACCCCGCCGAAGATGACGCCGCTTATGCGCAGTATCTTCTGGCGTTGAGCTACTATGACCAGATCGACGAAGTGGGCCGCGATCAGGGTCTGACCTTCCAAGCGCTGCAGTCCCTGCGCGCCGTTATCGAAGGCTACCCGGACAGTGAATATGCCCGCTCTGCGATCCTGAAATTCGACCTCGCCTTTGACCACCTGGCAGGCAAGGAAATGGAGATCGGCCGCTACTACTTGCGCCGCGATCACTATACCGCCGCGATTAATCGCTTCCGCGTTGTGGTGGAGGACTTCCAAACCACGACCCACACCGCCGAAGCGCTGCACCGTCTGGTGGAATCCTACCTTTCGCTTGGTCTGGACAAAGAAGCTCAGACGGCGGGGGCAATTTTGGGCCACAACTACCGTGGCTCGGAATGGTACGAAGACAGCTACAAGCTGCTGACAGGCCGTGGCCTTGCGCCAGCGTTTTACAAAGATAACTGGCTGGGGTCAGCCTATCGCCAGACCATCAAGGGCGAGTGGCTTTAAGGGGGGTGGGGCAAACCCATCCAACGGTTCTAGATGCTGCGCGGACTTGATATTTCGGACATGCTGATCATCGATCGGCTGGAGCTTGGCTTCCAGCCGGGGCTGAATGTATTGACCGGTGAAACCGGCGCGGGCAAGTCTATCTTGTTGGACTCATTAGGGTTTGTTCTGGGCTGGCGCGGGCGCGCGGATCTGGTGCGGCAAGGGGCCGCGCAGGGCGAGGTGACCGCTTGGTTCGATTTGCCAGCGGGGCATCCGGCTCATGTGGTGCTCGAAGAAGCGGGGCTGCCTGCGGGGGATGAATTGATCCTGCGCCGGATCAACACCTCTGACGGGCGCAAAACCGCATGGGTCAATGACCGCCGCTGCTCGGGCGAGGTGCTGCGCCGGCTGTCGGAGACGCTGGTGGAACTGCACGGCCAGCACGATGATCGTGGCCTGCTGAACCCCCGCGGCCACCGCGCCATTCTTGATGATTATGCCAACAACGACCGCGCGATTGCGGGCGTGCGTGAGGCTTGGGTGGCTTTAGGTGCCGCACGTAAGGCTGCCGCCGCCGCCGCCGCCGAACGCGACGCCATCGCCGCCGAGGAAGAGTTCCTGCGCCACGCAGTGGCCGAACTCGACAAGTTAGCCCCAGAAGAAGGCGAGGAAGCCACGCTCGACACCCGCCGCCGGCAGATGCAGGGCGCCGAGAAAATCCGCCGCGATGTGGTGAACGCCTATGAACTCATGGGCCAAGGCGGGGCAGAGACCGCAATGGGCGACGCGCTGCGATGGCTCGACGGTGTGGCTGACAAGGCCGAGGGCGCGTTGGAAGGGCCATTGGCGGCGCTCAACCGTGCGATGGTGGAGTTAGACGAAGCGATGTCCGGCGTGGCTGATGCGATCGATGGCATGTCGTTCGATCCATATGAGTTGGAGGCCTGCGAAGAGCGGCTTTTCGCGATCCGGGGGCTGGCCCGCAAACATGATGTGCAGCCCGATGAGCTGGCCGGTTTTGCCGATACACTGCGTGCCAAGCTCGACGCGCTCGACGCGGGCGAGGCGGCACAGGCTGGGCTGGAAAAGGCCGTGCGCGACGCACAGGTGCTTTATGACGAACGCGCCAGCGCTTTGACCGAGAAACGGCGCAAGGCGGCAGTCAAGCTCGACAAAGCCGTGGCGGCAGAGCTTGCCCCGCTCAAGATGGAACGCGCCGTTTTCGAGACGCAGTTGACAGAAGACACCTCCGGTCCCGAAGGGCGCGATGCGGTGTCTTTCACCGTGGCGACCAACCCCGGCGCACCTGCTGGCCCGTTGGGCAAAATCGCCTCGGGCGGGGAACTCAGCCGTTTTCTTCTGGCACTCAAGGTCTGCCTGACCCAGAGCCAATCCGGCCTTACGCTGATCTTTGACGAGATTGACCGTGGGGTGGGGGGGGCCACCGCTGACGCCGTAGGGCGCCGGCTAAAAGCGCTGGCGGCTGAGGGTCAGGTGCTTGTCGTGACCCACTCGCCGCAGGTCGCGGCCCTTGGCGCGCATCACTGGCGTGTGGCCAAGTCGGTCACCAAAGGCATGACCACCTCAACAGTCACGCCCCTTGTCGCCGAGGAACGCGTTGATGAAGTCGCGCGCATGTTGGCAGGCGATACGATCACCGACGCCGCCCGCGCCGCGGCCCTGTCTTTGCTGAACGGGCAACAGGGCGCAACTACTTCTTAAATGGCGGTTTTACCCAAGGTCAGCTTGGCCTAGACAGGAAGGGTCCAACTGGTCAAAGTCCCATGCCCCCGCAAGATAACTCATTCTTCTCGCAACAATTTGATCAGGCGCTTGGCGGCTGCAAACTGGGCTGGCAAGTGCTGCGCACGCGGGGTCCGGGCAAGATCACGTTTTGGTTCATCGCCTTGCTGGTCGGCATTGCCGCAGGTTTCGCCGCGCTGTTTTTCCGTAAGGGGATCAACTGGTTACAAGCTACACTTTATGGCACCGATGATGTGCAATTCCTGCACAGCTTTCTAGCCGGGCTGCCGTGGTATTGGGTGGTGCTGATCCCGACTTTTGGCGGGCTTACTGTGGGGTTAATCCTGCACCGGTTCACCCGCGACGGGCGTGCGCGCAGCGTCGGTGATGTAATCCTTGGTGCCGCCATGCACGACGGCCGGGTTGAAACGCGCGCTGGTGTGGCGTCAGCGCTTGCCTCGCTCATCACCCTTTCCACGGGCGGGTCATCGGGCCGCGAAGGGCCGGTGGTGCATTTGGCCGCCGTGATCGCCACCAAGGTCAGCCGCCTGATCAAAGCGGACGGGATCACCGGGCGTGATCTCTTGGGCTGCGCCGTGGCGGCAGCGGTTTCGGCCAGTTTCAACGCCCCCATCGCCGGTGCGCTCTTCGCGCTCGAAGTTGTGCTGCGGCATTTCGCGGTCCACGCCTTTGCCCCCATCGTCATCGCCTCGGCGGCGGGCACAGTGATCAACCGGCTGGAATTTGGCGGGCTGACCGAGTTCGTCTTGCCCAGCCTTGGGGACGTGCAATTTTATGTCGAACTACCCGCCTTCCTGCTCTTGGGACTGACCTGCGGTTTGGTCTCTGTCGTGCTGATGCGGTCAATCTTCTGGGCCGAGGATTTCGGCAATTACCTTCAAGCCCGCACGGGCCTTGCTCGCTGGCTGCGCCCAGCGGTGGCGGGGGCGATCCTCGGCATCGTCGCGCTCTGGTTCCCACATATCATTGGCGTCGGCTATGAGACGACCTCCCGCGCCTTGGTGGGCGAATTGGTACTTCATGAGGCGATCATCTTTGCCGTGCTGAAAGTCGCCGCCGTGGCAATCACGCTGGGCGGGCGCATGGGTGGCGGGGTGTTCTCGCCGTCGCTTATGCTGGGCGCGCTCACGGGGCTGGGCTTCGGGATCATCGCCACCGGTGTCTTCCCCGAAATTTCCGGCTCTTCCTCGCTCTACGCGCTGGCGGGCATGGGGGCCGTGGCCGCCGCCGTGCTCGGTGCGCCAATCTCGACCACGCTCATCGTCTTTGAAATGACCGGGGATTGGCAGACCGGCCTCGCCGTCATGGTTGCCGTCAGCATGTCGACGGCACTGGCATCAAAGCTGGTGGACCGGTCTTTCTTCCTGACCCAGATGGAGCGGCGCGGCATACATCTGGCTGCCGGGCCACAGGCCTATCTGCTGTCGATGTTCATGGTGGGCCGCATCATGCGCCGTCCTGATGATAAAGACGCGGCCTCAGAAGACGCCTGTTGGGATTTGATCGACAAGGGCACTTATATCGATGGCAGCGCCACGCTAGAGGCCGCATTGCCCCTGTTCGACCAGACGCATTCCAACTTTATCCCGGTGGTCACCCTCAGCGCCGATGCGCCGCCCGAATTGCTGGGTGCGCTGTTTCATGTTGATGCGCTGAAGGCCTATAACCGCGCCCTGGCCGCCACCGCGGCCGAGGAGCACTCCTGATCCAAGATCAGATACGTTCAATGGCAATTTCTTCCATCGGCGTGAAGGCAAGATAGCCTTTGATCGCAGCCACATCGCCCTTCGGATCTTCATAGGACCATACAGCATCTTCCAATGTGCGGCTCTTCGTCACTACGGAATAGTAGCTGGCATCGCCCTTATAGGGGCAATGGCTGGCCTTGTCAGAGCCATCAAGGAAGGCCATCGCGATGTCGCCGCGCGGAAAATAGATCACCGGTGCGTAATCGCCCTCGCGCAGTTCCAGCGCGCCAGTGGTCTCGCCCAGCACGGCCCCGCCGGCGCGGACGACCCAAGTACCTTGGGCCGGAGTAATTGTGATATGGTCGGACATGCCGTACCCCCCTAGTTTTACTGAAATCGGACGCTCATAGGGGCGCCGTTGCAGCATCCAACCACAGTTTTGTAACAGGTGATAGCCGCGGCCCGATCTTTTCCGCAACGTCGCGGTGATAGGCGTTCAGCCAATCCCGGGCATCGGGGCTAAGCGCCTCTACATCAATCAAGCGCCGATCAATGGGTGCAAGCGTCAGCGTGCGCCAATCCAGCATCTTGCGATGCGCATCACCGCCGGGCAGGGCGGGCGCCTCTTGTACCACCAGAAGGTTCTCAATGCGGATGCCGAACGCCCCCTCGCGGTAATATCCCGGCTCATTGCTGAGGATCATACCGGGCTGAAGCGGCACATGGCTCATGCGGCTCAGCCGCTGCGGCCCCTCATGCACGGACAGGTAGGCACCAACGCCATGCCCCAGACCATGATCGAAATCCTGCCCCGCCATCCAAAGCGGCAATCGGCCCAACATCTCGATATCCCGCCCGGCCAGCCCGCGCGGCCAGCGCAAGCGGCTCATGGCGATCATCCCCGACAGCACCCGCGTAAAGGCGCTGCGCGCCTCGGCATCGGGTGTGCCAATGGCGATGGTGCGGGTGATATCTGTGGTGCCATCAAGATACTGACCGCCACTGTCGAGCACCAGCAGATGCCCGTCCTCAAGCACACTGTCGGTCTCTTCGTTCACCCGGTAATGGATGATCGCCCCGTTTGGCCCGGTACCCGAAATTGTCTCGAAACTAATGTCGCGCAATGCTGGGTCACGGCGGCGCAACTCTTCCAACCGGCGCACGACTTTCGTTTCTGTGATCGCCCCCGGTTCTTGCGCATCAAGCCAAGCCAGCAACTCGACCACTGCCGCCCCATCACGCAGATGCGCCTCAGCGGCCCCGGCAATCTCGGCCTCATTCTTGCAAGCTTTTGGAAGGGCGCAGGGGTCTTCCCCCGCCTGCGCGCGATCCCCCAGCAGATCCGCAAACAATACCGGGGCCGACTGCCGATCAAGTCGCACCGGCCCCTCAAGAGCGCTCAGATAGTTAGGCAGGGCCTCAGGATCATGCGGCACCACCTCAGGCCCCAGATGATCCAGCACATCCACCAGCTTTTCCGCCGCCATAAACAGATCGACGCGCGCATCGTCGTGCAGCACGGCAAATCCATGCGCCACCGGATTGCGCGGAATGTCCTGCCCGCGAATATTTAGCAACCAATTGTGGCTATCCGGCAGAGTGATCAGAGCCGCCTTCTGCCCTGCCGCGCGCAGATCCGCCGCCAAGCGCTGCCGCTTGGCCTCATGGCTCTCCCCGGCAAAACGCTCTGGATGTGCCGCCACTTTGCCCATCGGTGGCGCAGGCTGGTTTTCCCAAACCCGATCCACCATGTTCTCGACTCTTCGCAGCTCAATTCCTGAGCCAGCCAGTGCATCCACCAACAGATCCATTTGCCCCGGCGTATGCAGCCATGGGTCAAAACCTATCACACCGCCCTCAGGCAACTGGTCCTTCACCCAATCAGCAAGAGAGGTCTCCGGCCATGCTACAGGCGTAAAAACATCCGCCACCTGCGCCTTCACCTGCGTGCGATAGCGCCCGTCGATAAATACCCCCGCCACATCACGCAGCGCCGCACAAAAGCCTGCCGATCCGGTAAATCCCGTGAGCCATGCCAAACGGTCATCGCGCGGGGCCACATATTCCCCCTGATGCGCATCGGCGCGCGGCACCAGAAACCCGTCCAGCCCAGCACGTAGCAATTCTTCGCGCAGCGCCGCCAAACGCGGCGGCCCCTGTTCCGGACGTGCGGTGACCTCGAAACTCTGGAACAAACGCCCCTCCTTCATCTTTTCTTAAATACCGTCCGACGACTCAACCGCGGCGACGCATGCCCATGGCACGCGCCCGTTTCCGCGGATCGCTGTCAAAGAGCGCGGCAAGCTGTTCGGTCATCGCCCCGGCAAGCTGATCCACATCCGTGATGGTCACGGCGCGGTCGTAATAGCGCGTCACATCATGGCCGATGCCAATCGCCAACAGTTCCACGGCGCGGCGCTTCTCGACCATGGCGATCACATCGCGCAGGTGCTTCTCCAGATAGTTCGCTGGGTTCACCGACAGGGTGCTGTCATCCACCGGGGCACCGTCCGAGATCACCATCAGGATCTTGCGCGCCTCATGCCGTGCGGTCATGCGACGATGCGCCCATTCCAGCGCTTCACCGTCGATGTTCTCCTTCAGCAGCCCTTCTTTCATCATCAGACCAAGGTGGTCGCGGGTCCGCCGCCATGGCGCGTCAGCGGATTTATAGATGATATGGCGCAGATCGTTCAGCCGCCCGGGCTGGGCGGGGCGTCCGTCGTTTAGCCACGCCTCGCGCGCCTGACCGCCCTTCCACGCGCGGGTGGTGAAGCCGAGGATTTCGACCTTCACATTGCACCGCTCCAAGGTCCGCGCCAAAACATCGGCGCAGATTGCGGCGATCGAGATGGGCCGCCCGCGCATAGAGCCGGAGTTGTCCAGCAGCAGCGTCACCACGGTGTCGCGGAACTCCGTATCCTTCTCTACTTTGAAGCTGAGCGGCGTGGTTGGGTTGGCCACGACCCGCGCCAAACGGCCCGCGTCCAGCGTGCCTTCCTCAAGGTCAAACTCCCAAGAGCGGTTTTGCTGCGCCTGAAGGCGGCGTTGCAGCTTATTGGCCAACCGGCCCACGGCACCCTTCAGCGGCTCCAACTGTTGATCAAGATAAGCGCGCAGCCGCTCCAACTCAATCGGATCGGCCAGTTCTTCGGCACCGATCACCTCATCATGCTCGCCCAAATAGACGCGGTATTCGGGGTCAGCATCCGAGACAGGTGGCGGGGGCGGCGGGTCCATCGGCGCGTCGCCTTCGGGCATGTCGGCCTCGTCGCCCAACTCCTGATCGGCTTCATCGTCCATCGAGACCTGCGCCTGACTTTCGTCCTGCTGCTGCTCTTGGCTGTTCTCGGGCGTGCCTTCGGCCTCTTCCTCGTCCTGATCGTCTTGGCCGGTGCTGTCGGGGTCTTGCTCCTCCTCGGCACCTTCTTCGGCCTGATCCTCTTGGGTATCATCTTGTTGGTCGGGGTCGTCGCCCAGCTGATCGCCATAGCCAAGGTCAGAGATCATCTTGCGCGCCAGTCGTGCGAAATCGGCTTGATCGGCGAGGCTGCCGTCGAGCCCCTCCAGCGTGCCGCCCGCCTGATCCTCAATAAAGCCGCGCCACAGTTCCATCGCGTTCTCGGCCCCGGCGGGCAGCGGACGCCCGGTGGCGAGATGGCGCACCATATAGCCCGCCGCGACCGAGAGCGGCACGTCACTGGCCTGTTTGGCCTGATCGTAGCCCTTGCGCAGCGCGTCATGTTTGATCTTTACGTCGATATTGCCCGCCGTCCCGGGCATGTCGCGCGCGCCCATCGCCTCGCAACGCGCGGTTTCCATCGCCTCATACAGCTCGCGCGCCATGTCGCCTTGTGGCGCATAACGGGCATGGGTTGCGTCATCGTGATAGCGGCGGTTCAGCGCGAGCGCATCGGCGGTGCCACGGGCCAGTAAAACCTCCTCGCGGGTCATCCGTCGGCTGACCTGCGGCAGGCGCATCGCATCACCGGAAAGCCCTGAGGGATCAACGGAGTAGCTGACGTTCAGATCGGCGTCATCGGCCATCACCTTGGTCGCCTCAGCGAGGGCCTTCTTGAACGCGTCAGCGGGGTTGTCGGATTTCTTCATGAGCCCATGCCTTTGTCAGCTTTGACATGAGGTTTGGCAGGTTTTCGCAGAAGGGTCAAAGGGGCAGGGGCACTACACGGGCTGCGCCAGTTTCCGCCCATGGCACCCGTTAAGCGGGAACCCCCACCCTTAGATCGGCATTTCCCCAGCAGTCGACGCACCGATGCCTCTCTGAACCCTGGCAGCAAGGCGTCTCAGCAAGTAGGAGTAAGGAAATGACCAATTTCATGCAACATGCGAGCCGTCTGGCCATGATCGCTGTTTTGGGTGCCGCGCCTCTGGCCGCCACCGCACAGGACGCCACAAAGCCCGCTACAGACGAGGCCACCGCCGAAGCGCCTCAGACCGATGAGGCAACACAGAGCAGCGAGGCCACGGCAAGCGATGATGCAGTAGAGGCCGAGACCGACACCGCCGAAGCGCCCGAAGGCGATCCAGAAATGGAAGCAGACACCGCTGAAGCGCCTGAGGCTGACGCCGAGATGGAGGCCGACACCGCAGAGGCACCTGATACGGATGCCGCCACCGATAGTGCCGAAGCACCGGCTACGACAGAGCCGATGACCGATACCACAGCCTCCGCTGACGCAACCGCCGAAGCTCCGGCAGAGGAGGTTGCAAAGCCGGTAGAAGGTCAGATCACTATGCAGAGCGAGAACACAATTCTTGCCGACGATCTGATTGGCAGCAACGTCTATTCCGACGCCGGTGAAAAAATCGGCGATGTGGAAGACCTGATCGTCAGTCTCGACGGCTCCGTCGAAGGTGTTGTGATCGGTGTCGGCGGCTTCCTCGGCATCGGTGAGAAATGGGTCGCTGTGAAAATGGACAGCCTGTCAACCATGACCGACGAAAGCGGCACGCTGCGTCTGGTATCTTCGGCCACCAAGACCGATCTTGAGGCCGCAGAAGCCTTCAAAACCGCGCAGGACATGGAAGCCGAGCAGCAAGCGTTTGAAAACGCTGCCCCGCAAGACCCCAACGCGGTCGCGACTGAGCCTGCGCCTGTTAACTAAGCGCGGGCGACAGCCGGAACGACAACTAGCCGGAACGACAAAGGGGCGCTGATATCAGCGCCCCTTTATCTTTGTTCGGTGGTCTATGCCGATCAGCCTAAGCTGAGGCTGGCGGCGCTTTCGGGCAGTTCCTCATCAAACAGACGCTGATAGAATTCTGCCACGGTCTGCCGCTCCAACTCATCACATTTGTTGAGGAAGGACAGGCGGAAGGCATAGCCTACGTTGCGGAAGATTTCGGCGTTTTGGGCCCATGCGATGACGGTCCGCGGGCTCATCACTGTCGAGAGTTCACCATTCATAAAGGCGGTGCGCGTAAGGTCGGCCACGGTGACCATCTGCTTGAGGGTCTTGCGGCCCTTCTCGGTATTGTAATGCGGGTTTTTGGCCAAAACGATGGCGGTCTCGGCGTCAATGCTGAGGTAGTTCAGCGTGGCAACGAGAGACCAACGGTCCATCTGCGCTTGGTTGATCTGCTGGGTGCCGTGGTACAGGCCCGTGGTGTCGCCCAGACCGACGGTGTTGGCCGTGGCAAAAAGGCGGAAATAGGGGTGCGGGGTGATGATCTCGTTTTGATCCATCAGGGTCAGCTTGCCGTCATGCTCCAGCACGCGCTGAATTACGAACATCACATCCGCGCGGCCCGCATCGTATTCGTCGAACACAATCGCGGTCGGGTTGCGCAGCGCCCAAGGCAGGATGCCTTCGTGGAACTCGGTGACCTGCTTGCCGTCGCGCAGTTTGATCGCGTCTTTGCCGATCAGGTCGATCCGGCTGATGTGGCTGTCGAGGTTGACGCGCACGGTGGGCCAGTTCAGCAGTGCGGCGACCTGTTCGATATGGGTCGATTTGCCGGTGCCGTGGTAGCCTTGGATCATAACGCGGCGGTTGTGAGTGAAACCCGCAAGGATCGCCAATGTGGTGTCAGGATCGAATTTATAGGTGCTGTCGATGTCCGGCACGCGGTTGGTACGCTCAGGGAAACCCTTGACGATCATATCGGAATCGATGCCGAAAACGTCGCGAACCGAAAGCTCTTCGGTGGGTCTCATGTTCTGTTCCAGTGCGCCGTCAGCCATCGCTCGTCATCCTTTTCCTTAGGCGCGCAGTTCGGGCCGCGCGCGTATCTGGTGCAACATATCGTGCCTATCCGCAAGGGAAAGGGGCAACTGGCATTATCCGCAAGCGCCCGCTGGTCTTGGCGTGACGGTCAGTCTTTAAAGTTGCGGCTGGCTTTGATCTGGTCCCATGCCCACACGACCAGTTGCAGCTGCTCTTCTTGGCTGCGGTCGCCGCCGTTCATGTCAGGGTGCAGCACTTTGATCAGCGCTTTGTAGGATTTACGCACCTCGGGCTTGGTCCAAGTGTCCTTGGCTTCCAAGATCTCGATCGCTCGGCGCTCGGTCGGGGGCAGGCGGCGGCCTGCTTGCTGGCCCTTGCCGGGGTTCTGGGTCGCGTTCTTGCCCAAAACCTGATGTGGGTCTTCGATGCCAAGGCGCGCCCATGCGCGCTGCTCAGGGTCGCCGAGCGGCTTGGTGGCGCGTTCCCAGACCTTGTCCTTGGACATTTGCGCGTTCAACTCGGCTTCGGTGGTGCCGTCAAAGAAGCTCCACTTCGCGTTATATTCGCGGACGTGCTGCTGGCAGAACCAGAAGTAGTCATCCAGCACGTCAGGCGCTTTGGGCGCGCGGAATTTGCCCGCTTCCTCGCAGCCCTCATGGTCGCAAATCCGGGTCGAGGTTTCCGAAGCCCCGGACATGCCGCGACGGCCGCGGGGGTTTTTCTTTTTGGAGGACGACACGGACATGTCGAATCCGAAGGGATCAGCTTTTGGCATGTGGATAGACCTTTCCGACTCAGGCCGGTCACCATATACCCTGCGTCGCAGGATTGAAGGGGGCCGAGGTAAAAAACATGTCGACAACTCAAGAGATTTCAGACCGACTGGAGGCCGAATTTGCGCCGCGAGAGTTGGATGTGGTGGATGACAGCGAAAGCCATCGCGGTCATGCTGGGTTTCAAGAAGGGGGCGAAAGCCACTTTAACGTGCGCATCCGCTCAGAGCGTTTTAAGGGGCAGAACCGACTGGCGCGGCACCGTGCGGTGCACAATGCCTTGGGGCCGGATCTGATGGGGCGCATCCATGCGCTGGCGCTTGATCTCGACGAATAAAAGCCCGCGCTTAGGGCTTTGATTTATCGTCGTCTTCGTCGGTTTTGTCCGGCGAGGACACTTCCGGCGCTACGCCTTCCGAGGTGCGGGTGAGAAACGCCGGGGGCATCGCCTTTTTAGCGGGCTCCACCTTCGCAGGTTCCTCCTCATCCGGTGTGATGGAGGCGGGGACATCGGCCTGAAGCGCCGTGTCATCACCCTCAATCGTGGCGGCCAGCGCGGGCGTTGCGGATGCGGCAGGAGAGGGCAAAAGATCGGTGTCATCTTGCTGGGTGGCAGCGGTGGCCAAACGGCGGAACACCAGCACATTGCGCCATTCTGTCGTTGTCGATGTTAGGCCAGACCGCTCCTGCGACGGCAACGTCTCAGCGCGCTGATATTCCCAGCCCTCGGCGGCCAGTTCGTTCAGGCACTCTTCGAGCGTGTAGGCAAAACGGTCTTCGGCAGACTTGAGGCCCTTGTTCTTCAGGCTTTTGGTAGGAGCGGGAACGATCTTGTATTCAAAGCGCATAAGAACCTCATTGAGAAAGCCGCGAAGGCCGTAATGTTATGTAGATTTGGGACGGATGCCGATGCTGCGCCCGGCCTGCGTGGGCTTCGGCAAGGTGGCATGCGCGCGGTGCATCTTGTCAAGTTTGGCCAGCACGGCCTCAGGCATCGGGGCGACGCGCGGGCCGGATTGGTCCACGTGTAATGTCAGCCCTTCGCCTGTGGCGGCGAGCCAGCCGTCGCTGTGCCAAAGCTGTTGGAAGCTGTGAAAACGCTTTTCATCGTAATCAAGCAGCTGCAGCGTCGTATAAACGCTGTCGCCCTCGTGCAACTCTCGCAGGTAGCAGACGTGGAATTCAGCGACATAGGTCGTACATCCGCTGCGCTGATAGTCCGGACCGAAACCAATCTGCGCATAGGCTTGGTCAACGCCCTGATCGAACAGGACGTTGTAATAGGCCATGTTCAAATGACCATTGAAATCAATCCACTCGGGGAGAACTTTCATCTCGCTCGAACGGAAGGGGGCCGGGGTCTCGCTCATTGCTGAGCGAGCTTGCGCGACACGATTTCGTTGACGGCTTTGGGGTTGGCCTTGCCGCCCGTGGCTTTCATCACCTGACCGACGAACCAGCCCGCGAGTTTGGGGTTCTGCTGTGCCTTGGCAACCTGATCGGGGTTGGCAGCGATGATTTCATCCACCGCAGTCTCAATCGCGCCAGTATCGGTCACCTGCTTGAGGCCTTCGGTCTCGACAATCTCTGCCGGGTCGCGGCCCGTTGTATAGGTGATCTCAAAGACTTCTTTGGCGATCTTGCCCGAGATGGCATCCGAGGCGATCAGATCGACGATTGCACCCAACTGCGCCGGGCTGACCGGGCTGTCGGTGATGTTCTTGTCGTCTTTCTTAAGGCGTCCGAACAGTTCGTTGATGACCCAGTTTGCCGCCATCTTGCCATCACGGCCCTGCGCCACGGCCTCAAAGTAGCCTGCGCTGTCCAGATCGGCGGTCAAAACGGAGGCGTCATAGTCGCTGAGCCCGAAGTCACCAATGAAACGCGCTTTTTTCTGGTCGGGCAGTTCCGGCAGGTTCGCCGCGATCTCATCGACCCAGGCTTGCTCGATTTCCAAGGGCAGCAGGTCGGGATCGGGGAAGTAGCGGTAGTCATGCGCTTCTTCTTTAGAGCGCATGGAGCGGGTCTCTTGCTTATCGGGGTCAAACAGGCGGGTTTCCTGCACGACTTCGCCGCCAGCTTCGACGATGGCAATCTGGCGTTTTGCTTCGACTTCAATGGCTTGCTGAATGAAGCGCATGGAGTTCATGTTCTTGATCTCGCAGCGGGTGCCTAAGTGCGAGAAGTCCTGCGTTTCCTGATATTTCTCATACTGGCCCACACGGCAGATCGAAACGTTCACGTCAGCGCGCATCGCGCCCGACTGCATGTCGCCGTTGCAGGTGCCAAGGTAGCGGAGGATCTGGCGTAGCTTGCTGAGGTAGGCTGCGGCCTCTTCCGGTCCGCGAATGTCGGGGCGGGAGACGATCTCCATCAGGCAGACGCCCGTGCGGTTCAGGTCCACGAAAGACATGTTCGGATCCATGTCGTGAATCGATTTGCCCGCGTCCTGTTCCATGTGGATGCGTTCGATCCGCACCAGACGGGCGGTGCCGTCGCCAAGCTCGACGAGCACTTCGCCTTCGCCGACGATGGGTTCATACAACTGGCTGATCTGATAGCCCTGCGGCAAATCGGGGTAGAAGTAGTTCTTACGGTCAAAGGCGGACTTCAGGTTAATCTCGGCCTTGAGGCCCAGCCCTGTACGCACCGCTTGTTCGATGCAGTATTCGTTAATCACCGGCAGCATCCCCGGCATCGCAGCGTCCACAAACGCCACGTTGCTGTTCGGCTCCGCACCGAATTGGGTGGACGCGCCAGAGAACAGTTTGGCGTTCGACGCGACCTGCGCGTGCACCTCCATGCCGATGACCAGTTCCCAGTCATGTTTGGCACCGGCAATCACGCGCGGTTTCGGGGTGTCGTAACTCAGATCAAGCATCGCGGCCGCCTTCGGTCAATTGGAACTTGGCCGGTCATACTGGAGCGCAACACGCGCTTCAAGAGGCAGGCTTAGCCCGGCTGTGCAATCGCGCGACGTCCTTCGGTAAAGATGACCCGTTTGCCGGCATCAATCTCGCGTTGGAACAGCCCGGTGATGATGCGCATCGCCTCGTCCCGGCCTGTTGCAGCAAAGCGGCTGGGGGAGCGGACGCGCAGGTTGTTGTCAAAGCCGCGCGCGGCATGGGCCCAGAGCATCGGGTGCAGTTCCGTCATATGATCCCGTACGATCCAACGCGCGCAATCGGCGATTTCGGCGCGGACCGCACCTGCGGCATCCTCAGACGGGGCGGCTTGGCCGATGGCGCTGGCACAATATGCGGCCAAAAGGTTGGCGGTATGCGGATCGGGGCGGCGCGTAAGAATATCGCGCAGCCCTTCGATAAAGAACGGCACATCAAGATTGGTACAGGCCTGCGCATCGCAACTGATCGCGTCGAATTGCACCCACGTATAGCCGCCCGCGCCCCATGTCTCTTCGGTCCGCGCGGCAGTGCGACGGGCTTCGAGTTCCAATTGGTCATATGAGCCATGCCACCGCGGCAGAAGGTGGTTGCCCATAGCCCGCATGGGGCGCGGGTTTTCGGGGTTCAGGTCGATGAGCCGTTCATAGCGGTCAGCAACCATGCGGGTGTCACCGCCTGATCCCCCAAGCAAGGCACAGCGCGTCGCCGCGAGCAGGGGCGAGCCCGCCGTGTCCTTATCGAATGGCGCGAGGATTTCCTCAGCGCGGTCAAAATGGGCCTCAAAGGCTGCGCGGTTGCGGGCGGGCACGTCATTGTCCCAGCCCGTGCCGCGCCATGCCCAGCCGATGTCAATATGCGCTTGGGCCACGATGGCCGCGATCACTTGGTTGCCAGCATGGTCTGCCAGTACATATTCCAAGGCTTCGATCCCGGCCATCAACGGCGCATCGCTGGCCGGTTTGCCGTCATAAAGCGCATGTTCGGCGGCAAGAATCACATCTGCCCGCGCGCCAAAGGCCATCAACTCGGCCACCGGCATCGCGCCCGGCGTCATTTCGCAGTTCATATCGGCGTCATGCAGCAGGTCTGCCATCTCCTCCCAGCGTTCTTGGCGCACCAGCCACTGCGCGCGATATTGGTGGCGGTCGCGCTGCATCTCTTCTGCGGTGGGATCGGCGCAGGCAATCCGCAGCAGCGCATCGCGCGGCGCACGGCGGCGCAGCATCGGCATTTCCAGTGGCTCAAGTTCAGGCGCATGAGGCGCGGACTTGGCAAAAATCCCCTGCAAGGCGGACGGAATCATGTGAGCGAGGTTCTTCATCTGGGGCCGGTCCTGCCTGCTATTTTCGATGGCTTAGATTTGACCGGGCAATGGGGCGGAACCGTGACCACGCTGCGGAGGTTTCGGGAAATTTCTGCAGCGAAGCGGGGCAGGACAGCGTGCGGTCTTAGTCGGCAACCTTAAAGCTGTGCCGCGCCTTGGGCCGCGATCAGAGGAAAACTGCCGATGCCAAGCCGCCACCGCGCTTGCCAAGCGCCGTTTCGGGCGGTCTTATGCGCGCCATGAAACCTGCCATGATTGCCCTAATTCTTTGCGCCAGCCCTAGCTTTCTAATGGCTGACCTTTCCAAACAACCCGGCCCCGTTTCGGCGACCGAGGCTGAGGCCGTCGTACAGACCGCATCGGTGCCACTGTCATTTCCCGACGAGGTTGAGGCCGACACACCCCCTCCCGCACTTGAGACTGCGCCCTTTACCACCTCCTTGCGCCCGTCGGCACGCCCCGGCTACCTGCCGCGGACGCGTTGGCAGCATATGCGGGGGCATTCCCTTTGGACCCGTGCGGCAATCTCGGCACTGAAATCTCACGGCAAGCCCTTGGTGGATATGGTGCCCGCAGATGTGGAGGAATGGTGCCCGGCCTATCCGACAGCATCAGACAGCCAGCGGCGCGCCTTTTGGGTTGGGTTCATGTCGACGCTGGCGAAACATGAAAGTACCTATCGGTCTTGGGCCGTGGGCGGCGGGGGGCGGTGGTATGGGCTGCTGCAAATCCTGCCCGGCACCGCGCGGGGCTATAAATGCAATGCGGGCAGCGGCGATGGGCTCAAGAATGGGGCCGCGAACCTAAGCTGCGCCGTACGGATCATGGCCACAACTGTGCCCCGTGACGGCGTGATCGCCGGAGATGGCAGGCGCGGGGTCGGGGCCGATTGGGGGCCGATGCGCAGTGCGTCCAAACGTGAAGATATGGCCCGCTGGCTGCGGCAGCAGTCCTATTGCAAGCCTTTAGGGACCACGCGGCCACGCAGCCGACCTTAATTATTGGATTAGCGTGAAGTGATGTCGCTGCGTGGCGACGCTACGTGCATGAAGCGCGGTTTCAAAAGCGCGGTGCGGTGGCGTGGCCTCGAACGGCAGTTTGATCTTGCGGCCCGACAGCAAGACCACTGTGGCGCGGACTGACATGTCCAGCCGTGTATCAAGCCGGATGTGATCTATCTGCGACAGCGCGATCTTTGCGTCGCGCTTTCCGGTGAACCATGACAGGTCGCTAGAGGTCAGGGTTAGGCCGCTTGGGGAATTCGTAAAAACTTCCCACAGGGCGGGCAGGGTAAACAGCCACAGCAGACCCATGATCCAACCCGACGCATCCAACCAAATCCAAGCCGCGGTTAGTCCTGCCCAGATTGCGGGCAGCACCAATACTGCGGCTCGACTGCGGCCATGGCGGCGGTAATCATAGGTCGCCATGGCCTCTGTTTGGGTCAAGGTCTCAGGCACCGCGAATGCGGCTGAGCATTTCTGACGTGTCCCGGCTGAGCGTGGGACTGGCGAGGATGCGGTCCAATTGCGTCTGGATCATCTCTTGCCGCGCCGCATCATAGCGCCGCCATGTTTGGAAGGCCGAGCACATCCGCGCCGTGGTCTGCGGGTTCACAGGGTCGAGCTTGATCAGCCAATCGGCCAGCAGTGCGTAGCCCTTGCCGCTTTCGTGGTGGAACCCGGCATGATGCGTGGCAAGGCTGCCAAAGACCGCGCGGAAGCGGTTGGGGTTCTTCCAGTTAAAGTTCGTGTGCTGGGTAAGCTTTTGTGCGACCTCGGCGGCCTGCTCCGGGGCCGCTTGAGAGACCTGCAGCCCAAACCATTTGTCCATCACCAACCGGTCATCGCGCCACTGCGCCTCAAACTCAGCCAGCGCCTTATCGCCATGGCCCGCGCGCAGTAACGCGGCCAGTGCGCTCAGTTGCTGGGTCATGTTGTCGGCCTGATCGTATTGCGCCTGCGCGCGCTCCGGTCCCTGCACGCGGGTGAGCAGGGCAAGGGCCGCATTGGTTAACGCGCGTTTGCCCGATTGTTCGGCATTGGGCTGGTAGGGGGCGTTGACGACGTGGCGATCGTAAAGCCCGCTCAGGGTTGAGGCGAAAGCCTGCGCCATCGCATCGCGCGTGGCCTCAACGGCATCATGAATCGCGGCCGGGTCTGGCGTGTTGCCCGTATCATAGAGAGTGTTTGCCAGATCGGCATGGCTGGGCAGGCCAAGCATCAGCGCGCGGTAGGCTGGCTCCAATGCTTCATCGCTCAATACAGCCTGAAGTGCGCCAAGCCATTCAGCGTCCGGCGCGCTGCCTTCGGTGATCGTTGCCAGCAAGGACTGTCGCGCCAAAGTGCGCCCGGCTTCCCATCGGTTGAAGGGATCGCTGTCATGGGCCAGCAGAAGCAGACGTTCCTGTTTCGAGAGGTCATGTGCAAGCACCACCGGCGCCGAGAAGCCACGAAGGACAGAGGCGACAGGGCGCGCATCCAGCCCGTCGAAGGTAAAGCTCTGCTTGGCTTCGGTCATCTCCAGCACGCGGGAGGGGACCACTTCGGCACCATCCTCGCCAATCAGCCCCACAGTGATGGGCAGGACCAGTGGTTCGGGCTTTGGCGTGGCCGTGCTGGGCGGCGTGTGTTGGGTGAGGGTGAGCGTGAAGGCGCCTTTGCCCGCGTCCCAAGCCTCCGTCACCGCAAGGCGCGGTGTGCCAGCTTGGGAATACCAGCGCTTGAACTGGGTCAGATCGCGGCCCGTGGTATCCTCAAAAACCTTTAGCCAATCTTCGATCGTTGCCGCATCGCCGTCGTGACGTTCAAAATAGAGGTCCAGCGCCTTGGCATAGGCGTCATCGCCCACCAAGGTCTTGAGCATGCCGATAACCTCGGCGCCTTTTTCATAGATGGTAGCAGTGTAGAAGTTGTTGATTTCCTGAAAGCTTTCAGGCCGCACCGGATGGGCCAGCGGGCCTTGATCCTCGGCGAACTGACGGCCGCGCAGGTCGATCACATCGCTGATGCGTTTCACCGCCGGAGAGCGCATGTCGGATGTGAACTGGCTGTCACGGTAGACCGTCAGCCCTTCCTTGAGACACAGCTGGAACCAATCGCGGCAGGTGATACGGTTGCCGGTCCAGTTGTGGAAATACTCATGGGCGATAATCGCCTCAATCCGCTCGAAATTGTCATCAGTCGAGGTCTCGGGAGAGGCGAGCACGGCTGCAGAGTTGAAGATATTCAGCCCCTTGTTCTCCATCGCGCCCATGTTGAAATCATCCACCGCGACAATGTTGAAGATGTCGAGATCGTATTCGCGGCCATAGACGTCTTCATCCCATTTCATCGACGCCTTCAGCGCTTCCATCCCAAAGGCGCATTTGCCCTCGTCGCCGGGGCGCACATAGAGGTTCAGGTCGACCTCGCGGCCCGACATGGTGGAAAAGCGGTCGGAATGGGCGACCAGATCGCCCGCGACCAACGCGAAAAGATAGGCGGGCTTCGGCCATGGGTCATGCCATTCGGCATGGTTCTGCCCCTGCGCCACCGGATTACCGTTGGAGAGCAATACGGGATGTGGGCCGTTAATCGTGACGGTGAAGACGCTCATCACGTCGGGGCGGTCGGGGTAATAGGTAATTTTGCGAAACCCTTCGGCCTCGCATTGGGTGCAATACATGCCGCCCGACATATAAAGCCCTTCGAGGGCGGTGTTGCCTTTGGGGTCAATCTCGACCTCAGCCTCCCAAATGAAGGGGCCATCCGGCACATCACAGGTCAGGCCACGGTCCGTCACTTCGGGGGTGATCGGCTTGCCGTCAATCTGCGCAGAGATGAGCGTGAGTTGTTCGCCATGAAGGAAGAATTCAGCACTCTCAACCGCCAGATTGCGGCGAAAGGCGATGCGGCTTCTTACCCGTGTCTTGTGGGGATCAAGGTCAAAGGTCAGCGCCACCTCATCCACAAGAAAGCCGAACGGCTGATAGTCGCTGAGATAGATCGTTTGGGGGGTGGCGTCGCGCATTGGGCCTCCAGTGGGGGGAACGTAAATGGTTTGGGAGAGGTTAGGTCTCTAGGTGGCGGCCTGCAAGCCGAGCTGCCCTAACTTCGAGCAATGAGGTATATCCATGTCCGCTCCCGACAACGATACCAAAACGCAGAAGAAACGCCATCGCCACGCCCTGATCGGTATCAAAACCGCAATCATCGCGGGGGCGCTGTTGATGATTGCTGGCATTGTTTATGCCGTGTTGCAGGCCACCGACCCTTCCCCCGATGGAGATGTGCAGCCCGTCGATGGCCCGGCCGATATTGAGCCCGTGATCGCCAGACCGCAACCTGTTGAGGAGCACCGCTAAACCCGGCCTTCGCCGCACGCTTGCGCCGCTTTGCCTTTCTGCTAGACATTTCCAAATGGTATTCAGCGCGGGAGAGGGCAGAGAATGACGGGCAAGATTGATAGAAACGGTTTGCAGGTAGAACCTGCACTGGTTGAGTTCATTGAAACATCGGCTTTGCCGGGAACCGGTGTAACGGCAGGGGCTTTCTGGGCTGGTTTTTCTGATCTGGTCCACGATCTTGGCCCCAGGAACCGCGCCTTGCTGGAAAAACGCGCCGACTTGCAGGCGCAGATTGACGAATGGCATCGGGATCGCACAGGTCAAGCGCATGACGCGGAAGGCTACACCGCCTTCTTGCGTGAGATTGGCTATCTCCTACCTGAAGGGCCCGCTTTTGAAATTGATACTCAAAACGTAGACCCCGAAATTGCCCAAGTGCCGGGGCCGCAGCTTGTTGTGCCGATTACCAACGCACGTTTTGCGCTCAACGCGGCCAATGCGCGCTGGGGCAGCCTTTATGATGCGTTCTATGGGACCGATGCGCTGGGTGACCTGCCAAGCGGTCAAGGTTATGACGCGAAGCGTGGCGCGCGGGTGGTCGAACGCGCCAAGGCGTTTTTGGACGAGGCGGCGCCGCTCTCAGCGGGCAGTCACGCGGATTTGGCAGGCTACCGTGTGGTGGACGGCCATCTGGAAGGTGTGATGGCACATGATGCAGCGCCTTGCGGGTTGGCGACGCCAGCGCAATTTGCGGGCTACCGCGGCGCAGCCGAAGCGCCAGACGTAATCCTTTTGCGTAACAACGGGTTGCATATTGAAATCACAATCGATCCAGATCACGCCATTGGCAAAGATGATCCCGCGAGTGTCGCCGATGTGATCATCGAATCCGCGCTTTCAACCATTATGGATTGCGAAGACAGTGTCGCTGCGGTGGATGCCGAGGATAAGGTGCTGGCCTATGGCAACTGGCTCGGCCTGATGAAGGGTGATTTGGCGGAAACATTCGAGAAGGGCGGTAAATCCGTCACTCGGCGCATGGCCGAAGATCGTCGCTACACCGCGCCGGATGGAAACGGAGAGGTCACCCTCAAAGGCCGATCGCTGATGCTGGTGCGTAATGTGGGACACCTGATGACCAACCCCGCCGTGCATGACCGCGAAGGCCGCGAGGTTGGCGAAGGCTTGATGGATGCGATGGTGACAACCCTGATCGCGATGCATGATCTGCAGCGCGAGGGGGGGAACTCAACAACCGGCAGCGTCTATGTGGTGAAGCCCAAGATGCACGGGCCCGAGGAAGTGGCCTTTGCCGATGAAATTTTTACCCATGTGGAAAAGACACTCGGCTTGCCGCAAAACACGGTGAAGCTGGGCATTATGGATGAAGAGCGCCGCACCAGTGCCAACCTCGCGGAATGTATCCGCGCCGCGAAACATCGCGTGGCCTTCATCAACACAGGTTTCCTCGACCGAACGGGCGACGAGATTCACACCAGCATGGAAGCCGGGCCGATGGTGCCCAAAGGCGAGATGAAGAACAGTGCGTGGATCGCCGCCTATGAAGACCGCAACGTCGATATCGGGCTGGCTTGCGGATTGCAGGGCCGCGCGCAGATCGGCAAGGGCATGTGGGCCATGCCCGACCGCATGGCCGAGATGCTCGACGCCAAGATCGGCCACCCGCAGTCCGGCGCGAATTGTGCTTGGGTGCCGTCGCCCACGGCCGCTACGCTACATGCTACACATTACCACAAGGTTAATGTTCTGGCGCGGCAGGAAGAGATCAAACAGGGCGGCGCGCGCGGGACGCTTGATGCGCTGCTGACCATCCCCGTGATGGAAGGCCGCAACCTCAGCAACGAGGAGATCACCCGCGAGGTCGAGAATAACGCCCAAGGCATTCTGGGGTATGTTGTGCGTTGGATCGACCACGGGGTTGGTTGCTCTAAGGTGCCTGACATCAACGATGTCGGCCTGATGGAAGACCGAGCCACTTGCCGCATCTCGGCTCAGGCCTTGGCCAACTGGCTGCACCACGGTGTCATCAGCCGCGAGGAAGTCGAGGCGGCGCTTAAAAAAATGGCAGCGGTCGTGGACCGGCAAAATGCCGACGATCCAAACTATCGCCCGATGGCGCCGGGCTTTGACGGGGTGGCGTTTCAGGCGGCCTGTGATCTGGTTCTCAAGGGCCGCGAGCAGCCCTCTGGCTATACCGAGCCAGTGTTGCATGCGCGACGTTTACAGTTGAAGGCGCAGCGCTGAGGTTGAGGCCCCGGCGCGAAGCGCATATGGTTGGGCCATCGTGGAAAAGAGGTAACTCATGGCTCGACCCGTCGTTGGTATTATTGGCAATTCCTACCTGCTGAACGATAGCTACCCTGTACACGCAGGCGGGCAGATGAACACCGAAGCGATCGCCGAAGTGTCGGGCTGCCTGCCGCTGATCGTTCCAAGCGATCCGCGCTTTATCTCGGTCGAAGAGTTACTTGAGGTCTGCGATGGTTTCCTGCTGACCGGCGGGCGGCCCAATGTCCATCCCGAAGAGTATGGCGAGCCTGAGACGGAAGCGCATGGCGCGTTTGACCGTGCCCGCGATGCTGTTGCGCTGGCGCTCGTGCGTGCCTGCGTAGCACGGGGGCAGCCGTTCCTTGGCCTTTGCCGAGGGTTTCAGGAGGTAAATGTGGCCATGGGCGGTTCGCTCTACCCAGAAATCCGTGATCTGCCGGGCCGAATGAACCACCGCATGCCCCCCGATGGCACGATCGAGGAGAAGTTTGAGCTGCGTCATGACGTGACCTTTACCGAAGGCGGTGTGTTTCATCAGGTGATGGGCGCGTCGAAAGTGCTGACGAATACGCTGCATGGTCAGGGGATCAAAGAGCCCGGCCCGCGCGTGGTGATCGACGGTCGGGCCGATGATGGCACGCCCGAGGCGATCTACATCAAAGACGCGCCGGGCTTCACCCTCGCGGTGCAGTGGCACCCTGAGTGGAACGCGGCCAAGGATCCGGTTTCGCGGCCCTTGTTCGAGCAATTCGGCGCAGCGGTACGGGCTTGGGCGGCGGATGGATCGGCCCTGCCAGTGATGACAGCTGCGCAATAGGCCCAAGCGCTTTGCGTAAGAGAAAGCCTGCTCTGGTATCCGCTTAGACTGAAGTATGTCGGCGGTGTACGCGCAGTTTTGCTATCGGGCCGTTGGTCTCTGCGTCTCACCCCGCATCCAACGTGTGATAAGCCATAATAGCCAAACCACTGTCCTTAGCTGTGCAGTCGATCCGATGGGCCGTTAAGTGGTGTTACGTTGTCGTCCAGCACATCATCTTCCTCTAGGTGATCCAGAACGTCGAAATTTGGTGGCACCTTGCGCGCTGCTTTGTGGTTGTATGAACTAAAGGACCAGTCTTCTGGGCGCTCACAATAGCCTGCATGGACCGGACTAAGGTGCACCAAATCGCGGTGCCGCGCGAAATCAGCTTGATCCCGTATCTGATGTTCCCAAAATCGCCGTTGCCAAATCCCTTTCTCGCCCCGTTTGATCTGTTGCAGGCTGCGATGCGGGGCAGGCGGCAGATGTTTTGAAAACCGGCCCTTCCACATGCCGACGCGGTTGGGGTAGTCGTGGTCGCCAGTGGGCAGGGTCCAAATCGTATGGATGACATCCGGCAGCACCGCGATGGCGTCAATTTGAAAAGGTTTGCGCGCCAAGGTCTCTCGCATGGCCTGTTGCAGAACCGAGATATGCCGCAGCAGCGCGTCATCGCCCCGCCGCGCCAGTCGCAAGGTCAGGAAATAGCGGCCGGGGCCATGAGAGGAAGCGACGCGTTTCATGACCCCGAACTTTGCGCACCTTAGTTAAGTTCGCTTTAACGCCGCTACATTTGTCCGCCCGCGATTTCGATAGATTGCCCGTTGACGCTTTCCGATCCTTCGCCAACCAGCCATGCTGCGGCTGCCGCAACCTCGGACGGGGCAATCAGGCGCTTGTGGCGGTTGGCATTCACCATCACATCGCGCGCTTTATCTTCGGACAGTCCGGCCCGCTGCGAGATCGCTTGAGTATTGCGGGCGATAATGTCGGTATCCACATAGCCGGGGCACAAAGCGTTAAAGGTGAATGGCTGGCCCATGTAATCTTCGCTCAGCGAGCGGATCAGGCCGATCATCCCATGTTTCGACGCCGAATAGCAGGCCGCCCCCGGCAGTCCGCGCAGCCCCGCTATGGAAGAGACCGCAATAACCCGGCCCCAATCGGTCTGGCGCATGGATTTAAGGCTCTCGCGGATGGTCAGGAACGCGCCGTCAAGGTTGGTTGCCATCATGTCGCGCCAAAAATCGAGGTCGGTTTTATGAAGCGAGCGTCCCTCGGCCACGCCTGCATTGGCAATGCATATCTGCACCGGTCCATTGGCCTCGACCGCGCGGGCGATTGTGTCGATGACCTGCGCCTCTTCGCGCACGTCCATCGCCATGCCGGTGATGCCGTTGCCTGACACGGCGTCAAGCACCTCTTGTCGCCGCCCAGTTATCGTGACCCGTGCGCCTTTGGCGGCCAAATTCTGTGCGATGGCCAATCCGATGCCGGTGCCGCCACCGGTGATAAATGCGTGTTTGTCTTGCAGTGTCATAATGCCTCCCATTTCAGGACAGGGTGGCGTGGCACAGGCGACAGCACAATAGGCTTCCGGGAATGACGGGACGTTAAATTGCATTGGATCAGACGGCAAAGGGAGGGGGCAGTTGCGGCCGAGACACAGTTCACTGCGCTGGCTTTGGCGGCCCTTGCGGCGCCTCATATATTCCCTCAGGGGTTGCACTGGGTAACCTGATTACAGGGCCTTTGTTTTGTATTGGAGCAGTATTATGAATTTCTCGCATTTCCCAGCCTTGACGCTCACCGCAGCACTCGCCTTTGGTGCCACCACGGCACAGGCTGTCGAAGTCACTGGCGGTTCGGTCGGGCTGTCCTATTCGGCATTTACCGATGACACGGATTTTAACCGCCTCGGTCTCGAGGGATCGGTTGAATTTGGGTTCAATCAAAACCTGAGCCTGCAGCTTGATGCGGGCTATAGCAATTTTGATATCTCGGGCATCGACAGCCATACGCTGGGTCTGCACGGTATCTACCACGCAGACGAGGCAATGTCCTTCGGCGCATTCTACACCCGCGAAGACATCGAAGGCGACGACTTGGACATCGTCGGTGTCGAAGCCGGCTATGAGATGCTGGCCTGGGAGTTCGAAGGCTATCTTGGCAACGTTGATTTCGACGGTGGCGACGGTACCATCGGCGGCCTTAAGGCGCGGTATGAAACGCCTATGGGTCTTGGGGTGACCGGCTCTTACGACCACGCCGATTCCAGCGTCATTGACGGATCGCGTTTCGCCGTTCGTCTGGACCGTGATGTCTCGCCGATGGCGAACCTCTTTGTTGAAATTGGCACTGCGAAGTTGGACGTTGGTGGCCTGAGCGACTCTGAGCCATTTGTTGGTTTGGGCGGCACGATCGCCTTTGGGGCCGAGCGTGGAGCGACCTTTGAACAGCGCGGTTTCTCGCGGCTTATTCCGGGCCTGTAAGGGGCCAAGCGCGCGTCTTGCGTCTGCGACAACATCAGGCATGGCCTTCGGGCCGTGCCTTCGACACTTGAGGGAACAACTGTTCTATCTCCGCCCCCAAATTGGCAAACCGTTCCCCCGATATGGCAGTGCAGCAATTTTGCACCGTTTCACGTGTTGGTTTGCTTGTACTATTGCTGCGCGCGCGCTATCGCTCTGACTAACAAAGTTGCGCCATGGCGGCGTGGCAGGCCAGCAAAGGGGGACTCTTGGTTTGAAGGTCGGGACACCAAAAGAAGTATTTGAGGGCGAAAACCGGGTCGCGATGACGCCGGAAAGCGCGCTGCAGCTGCAGAAACTCGGACATACATGTATTATTGAGACGGGCGCTGGCGCGGCCGCGGGATTTGACGACGCCGCCTATGAAGCCGCAGGCGTCGAAGTGGCGAAAACCGCCGCAGCCCTCTGGAAGGCCGCCGACGTGGTCGCCAAGGTGCGCCCGCCGTCCGAGGCCGAGGTCAAGCGTCTGCGCGCGAGCCAAACGCTCATTTCCATGTTCAATCCCGCCGGTAACACCGAGCTGATGGAAGCCGCCGCCGAACAGGGCGCAACCGTCATGGCGATGGACATGGTTCCCCGCATCAGCCGTGCCCAGAAGATGGACGCGCTGTCGTCGATGGCGAACATCGCGGGTTATCGTGCGGTGATCGAGGCAGGCAACAACTTTGGCCGTTTCTTTACCGGGCAAATCACGGCGGCGGGCAAGGTGCCCCCGGCGAAGGTTCTGGTCGTCGGTGCGGGCGTGGCTGGTCTTGCCGCGATCGGCACATCGACCTCTCTGGGTGCCATCACATTGGCCTTTGACGTGCGCCCCGAAGTGGCCGAACAGGTCGAGTCGATGGGTGCCGAATTTGTCTATCTCGACTTCGAAGAAGAGCAAGCCGACGGGTCCGCGTCTGGCGGCTATGCCTCTGTTTCCTCGCCTGAATTCCGCGAAGCACAGCTGGCCAAGTTTCGCGAGCTGGCCCCTGATGTGGACATCGTCATCACCACGGCGTTGATCCCCAACCGCGAAGCGCCGGAGCTTTGGACCGAGGACATGGTCAAGGCGATGAAACCCGGCTCGGTTATCATTGACCTCGCAGCGGAAAAGGGCGGCAACTGTAAGCTCACAAAGATGGATGAGAAGGTTGTCACCGACAACGGCGTCACCATCATCGGCTACACCGATTTCCCCAGCCGCATGGCGACGCAGGCCTCGACGCTCTATTCCACCAACATCCGCCACCTGTTGACCGATCTGACCCCCGAAAAAGACGGCGTTATCAACCACAACATGGAAGATGACGTAATCCGGGGCGCGACCATCACGCATGAAAAGGCAGTCACTTTCCCGCCGCCACCGCCCAAGGTTGCGGCCATCGCGGCAGCGCCGAAGAAGGAAAAGGTCAAGGAAAAGACCCCTGAAGAGAAGCGTGCCGACGAATTGGCGGCTTTCAAAGCGCAGACCAAGAACCAAGTTACGCTCTTGGCCGTGGGTGCGGCCGTGTTGTTGGGTGTGGGCCTTGTGGCGCCAGCCAGCTTTATGCAGCACTTTATCGTTTTCGTTCTGGCGGTCTTTGTCGGTTTCCAAGTGATCTGGGGCGTGGCGCACAGCCTGCACACGCCGCTGATGGCGGTGACCAACGCGATCTCCTCGATCATCATTCTGGGCGCGCTGATGCAGATCGGCTCGAACTCGGCACTGGTGATTATTCTTGCTGCTTTGTCGGTCTTCATGTGTGGGATCAACATCTTCGGCGGCTTCCTCGTGACACGGCGCATGCTCGCCATGTTCCAGAAATCCTGAAGGAGCACGCATAATGGACTATGGATTTACGACAGCAGCCTATGTGGTTGCAGCGGTTCTCTTCATCCTGTCGCTTGGCGGCTTGTCGGGGCAGGAAAGCGCCAAGCGCGCCGTTTGGTACGGCATCGCTGGCATGGCACTGGCGGTTATCGCCACGCTGATCGGGCCGGGGGCGGGCTTCTGGCTCCTCTCGCTGATCCTGATCGCGGCAGGTGGGGCCATCGGCTATCAGCTGGCCACCCGCGTGCAGATGACGCAGATGCCCGAACTGGTGGCGGCGATGCACAGCCTTGTTGGCTTGGCAGCCGTTTTTGTCGGCTACAACGCCCATATCGAGCTGGGCAACGTAATGGCGATGGACGAGGTGGCGCGCAAAACCACCGAAGGCTTCGCGGCGTTGCTGGCCAAGAAAGACAGCGTTGAGATCGCAATTCTAAGGGTTGAGCTGGTTCTCGGTATCTTCATCGGTGCCGTGACTTTCACCGGCTCGGTCATCGCCTATGGCAAGCTGGCGGGGCGCGTGAGCTCCGCTGCCACGAAACTGCCGGGCGGTCATATGCTGAACGCTGCTGCCGCTGCGATTTCGGTCATCTGTCTGATCTGGTATTTCAACACCGGGGGCTTCTTCCCGCTCTTCGTGCTGACATTGGCGGCCCTGTTCATTGGGTATCACCTCATCATGGGGATCGGTGGCGCGGACATGCCGGTGGTTGTGTCGATGCTCAACAGCTACTCCGGCTGGGCCGCGGCGGCGATTGGCTTTAGCCTCGGCAATGATCTGTTGATCGTGGTCGGTGCGTTGGTTGGCTCCTCAGGCGCGATCCTGAGCTATATCATGTGTAAGGCGATGAACCGTTCGTTCATCAGCGTGATCCTCGGCGGCTTTGGCGGGACATCTGGCCCCGCGATGGAGGTCGAGGGCGAGCAGGTGGCAATCGAGGCCGATGGCGTCGCTCAGGCACTGAATGAGGCCGACAGCGTCATCATCATTCCTGGCTACGGCATGGCGGTGGCACAGGCACAAGGCGCGGTCAGCGAGTTGGTCAAAAAGCTGCGGGCCAAGGGCAAGAACGTCCGTTTCGCCATCCACCCGGTGGCGGGCCGTCTGCCCGGGCACATGAACGTGCTGCTGGCCGAGGCCAAGGTGCCATACGACATCGTTATGGAAATGGACGAAATCAACGACGATTTCCCCAACACCGACGTGGCGATTGTTATCGGCTCCAACGACATCGTGAACCCAGCGGCTCAGGACGATCCAAACAGCCCCATCGCCGGTATGCCGGTGCTGGAATGCTGGAAGGCCAAGACGGTCTTTGTCTCCAAGCGGGGGCAGGGCACGGGCTATTCCGGGATCGAGAACCCGCTGTTCTTCAAGGACAATACGCGGATGTTCTACGGTGATGCGAAAGCCAGCCTTGATAAGCTGCTGCCGCTGATCGACTAAGCGCCGTTTTCTTTTAAAGAAAACGGTCGGGAATTTTCAAAGAGTTCCCGGTCCACATTCTTCTAACGCCCTGCTGGAAACAGTGGGGCGTTTGCCCTTTTAAAGGGCGGTATACTTCGGTACACTGCAACATGCTGAAAATTAATGATTATTTACTGTTCAGCGCAGATTTTAACGCTATTCTTGCTGGAATATGCAGCCTAAAGCAGCGGAATCTCACATGGCCCCGATTAAAGACCACCCCCAGCGACTTGCGCTAACAGGCGAGATGCATGCGCGCCCCTTTCCGCAGCTCGCCGCCCCTTCGCGGGTGGCTTTTCTGGCGGTAAAGCTTGCCCCGACCGCCGTGGCGCAAGCGGAGTTGAACGCGCTGTTGTCCCATTACGGCGCGCCGCGCGCGGATGCGGAGGCGACGCATTACTACGGTGAGATGGGGCGCTTCACCCTGAAATGGGAGCAGCATACCGAATTCGTCACCTATACGGTGATCGCCCCCGCTGGCCGGTCTGCGCCATTTGCCGCTTCGGATTTCAATGCCTTTCCGGAAGATTGGCTATCAGAGATACAAGGCGAACGGATCACATCTGCGCTGCTGACAGTTCTGCCAAAACCCGCAATTGACGAAGAGATTGCAGATCACCTGCGGGACTGGTTCGTGCCCGAAAGCCTCGCCGTGGCCGAGGTGCTGGACGGGGCAGCGGTGGTGGCCAGCGATTTTCGGATTGATCCCGCGGGGCATCTCCGGCTGGCGCTCTTTACCGATGCCGCAACCGGCGAGCGGCGGATCGGGCGGATTGTACAGCGGCTGTGCGAGATCGAGACCTATAAGGCCATGTCGATGCTGGGGTTTATGCAGGCCCGCAGCATGGCGGCGGCGCTCAACGATCTGGATGCCCAACTGACCACGTTAATGGGGGCCATGCGCAGCGGGGCGGGCACGGCAGCGGAAGAGACGCTGCACGCGCTTTTGGACGTATCGGTGGCGCTGGAGGCGTTAACTGCCGAGACGGCCTACCGCTTTGCTGCTACCGGCGCGTATGAGGCCATCGTCTATGAGCGCATCTCAGCCCTGCGCGAGGCGCGCTTCATGGGGCGGCAGGGGTTTGGCGAGTTCATGTTGCGCCGCTATGCCCCGGCCATGCGCACGGTGAAGTCAACGGAGACACGCCTGCAGACCATCGCCGCCCGCGCCTTGCGCGCCGCTGACCTCTTGCGTACGCGGGTAGACGTGGAACGCTCGGCCCAGAACCAAGCGATCCTTGCCAGCATGGACCGCCGCGCCGATTTGCAACTGCGTCTGCAACACACGGTCGAAGGGCTGTCGGTGGTGGCAATCAGCTATTACGCGGTGTCACTGGTGGGCTATCTGCTCTACCCGCTGGCAGAGCCTTTGGGGGTCAGCAAGGGGCTGCTGACCGCCGTTGTCACTCTGCCGGTAGTGGCTGGCGTGTGGTGGACCCTGCGGCGTCTGCGCCGGAAGATCGGCTGAGCAGCGCCTGCATGGCAAGCGCGCCCAGTGCGATCATCAAAATGGCCTCAATGGCCGCAACCGACAGGGTGGGGACACCCGAAAGGCCCGCGCCCAAGGTGCAGCCACCGGCCAACACCCCGCCGACGCCCATCATCGCAGCGCCGGTCAGGTAGCGGCCCGTTTGGCGTGGGGCATCAAAGCTCTGCCACTGGAACTCTCCTGCGATTAGGCTGGCGATGAGCGCGCCGACAAGAACACCGCCCAAAAGCCCGGTGCCGAAGCCTGCGGGGATCGAACTGCTTGCAATGGTCCAAAACAGCGTATCTGCAGAGGGCGAGGTGAAGCTAAGGCTCTCAATCGCGATTGGGTCGAACTCATCTAGCAGGATGAACCCGGTGCCGACCCAAGCGGCTGGGACCAAAAGGCCGATCAGCGCGGCCATCAACAGTTGCCCCGGACGGTTGCCTGAACGCAGCGCATAGGCCAGCGCCGCCACGGCGATCAGACCGCCCCAGACCAGCGCGCCGCCGGGCAGGGTGGCAAGGCTCACGCTCTCGCCCATATCGACGGTCATCGAGCCAAGGGCCACGCGCAGCGGGGCCAGCACGCCCTTGAGCGTGGCATGGGCCACTACAGCAAAGACCAGCACCACCAGCGCCGCGCGCAGGTTGCCACCGCCTGTCAGTACCGTAAGGCGTGAAATACAGCCGCGCGTCAGCACCATGCCCGCGCCAAAGAGCAGCCCGCCGACAGCAATTGCCAACAGCGGCACTTCAGACACCATAAAGCGGTGCGCGTCGAATTTGATCAAACCGGCCGCCACGGCAGCCTGCGTGCCGATCACCGCCAGTGCGAGCGCCGTCAGCCAGATGCCAAGCGCTTGGCGTCGATCCTCGCCAACAAGGCTGCGACGAAAACAAAAGCGCGTGCGCTGTGCCAACACGCCAAACGCCAGCCCGATCAGCGCCGCCAGTAGAACGGACGCCTCTTTCGCTGTCGTCTCTTCAAAGCCGAAAGACTCAAACATCGCAAAAACCCTCGAAAACGGAATTATTTCCCATTTGGAGCGGCTGGAGGGCACAATCAAGTGAAAGCTGGTGTCGAGGACACCTGCGTCAGTGAAATAAATTCTGCTTTGATGGGGAAATGGGCGACGCTGTTCACCCCATAGCAGGGTGCGCGAAACAACCGGCCCCCGACGCGATGGACGGGGGCCGGTCGGTCCTTATTTCAACTCAGCGGCCACGGATACGCGGATCAAGCGCGTCGCGCAGCCCGTCACCAAGGTAGTTCACCGCCAGCACGGTCAGCGAGATGGCGATTCCCGGCAGCATCACCCGCTCGGGGAACTCCTGCATCCGGTCGACTGCATCGGCCAGCTGCTTGCCCCATGTTGGGAAGTCCGATGGGAAGCCGACGCCAAGAAAGCTCAGCGCGCTTTCGGTGATGATCGCCGTGGCAAGGCCAAGCGTGGCCGAAACCATGATAGGCGACACGACGTTGGGCAGCAGGTGGCGGCGAATGATCTTGCCCGGTGTGGTGCCGATGGAGCGGGCGGCGAGGATGAACTCGCGCTCTTTCAGCGCGAGAATATCACCCCGCACGATCCGCGCGGTCTGCATCCAAGAGGTCAGGCTGATGACCGAGACGATCAGGATGAACATGCCGCCCTCAGGCCCAAACTGCGAGCGCAGCGGCTGACCAAAGAGTGTTACTGCCAGCAGCACCAATGGCAAGATCGGCAGGCTGAGGATCAGGTCGGTAAAACGCATGAGCCAAAAGTCCATCCGCTTGAAAAAGCCCGAAAGCACACCGACCGCGGTGCCGATCAGCAGCGCCAGCGCCATGGCCATCCAGCCCACGGCCATCGAGACGCGCCCGCCAAAAAGCATCTGCGCAAGGATGTCGCGGCCCAGCTGGTCGGTCCCAAAAGGATGAATCCAACCTGCCTTAGCCTCGCCATCCCACAGCAGCGTGTAGATCGGCCGCCAGTCCTTGTTGCGGATGTCCAGCTTCTTGGCGTCGATGTCCCAGATATAGGGGCCAAAGATCACCGCAAGCGTGATGAAGATCAGGAACGATCCACCAAAAAGCGCGCCCTTGTGCTTGCGAAACTGATCCCAGACATCGCGCCACTGACTGCGCGGTGGCTTCTGCGGGCCCTTGTCCTGCAGGGCTTTCATAAACTCCAGATCGGCTTCGATTGGGCTGGCGGGGATGGGTTGCTCAGTCATAACGGATCCTCGGGTCAAGCAGGCCGTACAGGATATCTGCGATCAGGTTAAATAGAACGATCAACACCGCAAAAATGAAGGTCAGGGTCATGACCATCGGCAGGTCATTGGCGCGCAGGGCGGTTAGCAGCAGCTGGCCGATGCCATTCACCTTGAAGACGTTCTCGGTGATGATTGCCCCGCCGAAGATGGCAGGCATGCCAAGCGCGATGATGGTGACCACCGGGATCATTGAGTTGCGCAACACATGCACCATGACGACAACGCTTTCCTTAAGCCCCTTAGCGCGGGCGGTGCGGACGTAGTCTTGGTTCAGGTTGTCGAGCATCGCGCCCCGCATGTAGCGGCTGATTTGCGCCGTGGTTTGCAGCGCCAGCACCATTACAGGCATGATCATCTGCATGAATTGCACCTTAAAGCTGGCCCAGTCATTCACCACATGGGTCGTGTCATAGATTGACGGTAGCCAGCCCAGATAGACCGAAAAGATCACGATCAGCAGCGGCCCGGTAAAGAACGGCGGGATCGAAAAGCCGATCATGGTGATGAAGGTACCAGCTTGATCAAAGACCGAGTAGTGCCGGTAGGCCGAGTAGATGCCGATCGGAATGGCGATGACGATGCCGACGATATAGGCCAGCCCCACGACCCAAAGGGTCTGCGGCATTCGCTGGATTACGATATCCATCACTGGCGAACGGGTTTGCCAAGAGATCACGCGCAGCTTGCCGTCAGACAAGTTGGTGTCGGGCAGCCAGCTAAACAGGGCAGAACGGTTCGTGAGGTAGTCGATGAAAACCTGCGGCTCGATCCAGAAGACCTGAACCAGCCATTTCCAATATTGGATATAGATCGGTTGCCCAAGGCCAAGCGCCTCGCGCATCTTCTCTTTCACCTCAGGCGGGACCGTGAGGGGCACTTGGGCCATCGGGTCGCCGGGGGCGAGTTGTAGCAGCAGGAAAATCACCAGGCTGATAAACAAAAGCGTCGGGATCGACAAAAACAGTCGTCGGATGGTGAAGGTCAACATGGGCGTCGCCTTTGTAAGTCAGTCTGTGAGGGGGTGGGGGCGAAAGGGGGCGTGCGGATGGCGCACACCCCCGAAGGTCGGTGGAGGGAGGCGCTCTATCACACGCCTCCGTCCTATGTTACTCTGCCTTGCGGTACCAATCAGCGACATTCCACAACTCGGAATCCCATGTGTTCAGCACGACGCCACCGAGGGTGTTGGCAGCAGCCGAAACGCGACCACGGTCAACCAGCGGCAGGATCGAATAGCTGTCTTTGGTCAGCATGTCGTTCAGCTTTTTGGCCAGCTCGCCGCGCTTTTCCATTTCGCCGGTGCGGCCCAGTTCGGCCACCATCGCGTCATACTCTTCGTCGCAGAAGCGGTTGATGTTCTCACCCTGCCACTGCGATTCCGGGCTTGGGAATTTGGCGCAGGTCCGCTGAGCGAGGTAGCTTTGCGGGTCGGTGCCATCGAAGTTGTTGGCGTACATTTCCACGTCTGCATAGAAACGCTGGAACGTGTCGGTCGAACCGGGATCACCTCCAAAGAAGACCGAAGAGTCGATGTTGCGCAGTTCGGTTTCAACACCGATCTGGCTCCACCAATCTTTGATCAGCGCTTGGAAATCCTGACGCACGGCGTTGGTCGAGGTCTGGTAGAGCAGGGCCAGCTTTTTGCCGTCCTTGTCCCGCACACCGTCGCCATCGCTGTCGGTCCAGCCCGCTTCGTCCAGAAGCGCCTTTGCACCTTCGATGTCTTGGGTCAGACAGTCGGTGTTGTCCGATGCATAAAGCTCTGGTGCGGGCACCATGTTGCAGGTGGCGCGGCCCGCTTGGCCGTAGCCCACTTCGACCAGCAGTTCGCGGTCAATCGCCATGGAAAGCGCGCGGCGCACTTTCTCATCGCTCAGGATCGGGTGCGGGTGTTTGGCTGTGGCGCGCTCACCCTCCGGCAGGTCTGGCGAGGCGTCGGTCATGTTCAGCTCGAGACGCTCAACCAACGTACCGAAAGCCGAGATCGGTGTCCCTTTGCCGCCTTCGGCCATTTTCGAGATGACATCGGGTGCCAGCTGCAGGTTCCAAGCGTAGTCAAACTCGCCTGTTTCCATCACTGCACGGCCCGCGGCGGTCGCGTCGCCGCCACCTTTAAAGGTTAGCGTGGCAAAGGCAGGCTTGCCCGCATCGCGGAAGTTTTCGTTGGCAGCCATGGTAATCACGTCATTGGGACGGAATTCGGTGACAGTGAAGGGGCCAGTGCCGATGGGGTTGAAGTTCGCTTCGGTACACTCGGGCGCTTTGGCGCCGGTACAATCCGCAAACTGTGCCGCCTGAATAATGGGGGATTGGCCGCCCATGAAGGGGCCGTAAGGGTTTGGCATCGGCTCGGAGAAGGTCACTTTGACGGTCTGGTCGTCGACCACGTCAACGGAGGACACACCTTCGAATTTGGCCAGCTGCGCGCAGCCGCCTTCGGGGTTCATGCAGTAGTCTGCAGTGAACTTAACGTCGTTGGCGGTGACGGGGGAGCCATCGGACCAAACCAACCCGTCTTTCAGTTTCCAGGTAATGGTCTTGAGGTCTTCGCTCACGCCGCCGTTTTCCAGCGTGGGGATCTCTGTCGCCAAATAGGGGACCAGCGCGCCGTTTTCGTCATAACGACCAAGGGGTTCGAGGATCAGCGAAGAGGCTTCAACGTCCTTTGTGCCGCTCGACAGATAAGGGTTCAGGATCGAGGGTGCCTGCCAATAGATGATTTTGACTTCACCGTCCCGGCCGCGCTCGCCCTCATGGGCTTCGGCAAAGGCCATAGGGGCAAACGCAGTCGATGCGACAGCCCCCATCAATAGGGTCTTCAGTTTCATATCTTACTCCATGTTGGACACGTGGGCGTGCCGCATTTAGTGGACGGGATTAGCCCCGCCTTTTTGTTGTCGTTCTGGAAAGTACATGAACTTCACCCGCTAAACATGCCAAAACAGGCAATATTCAACCTGTGATCGAAGCGCTCTTTCCAAACCGCGTGAGCCGTATCGAAACAGGTTTCCCAAAAATTGCAAGGGCGGACGTGGCGCATTTATGACAAAGCGCAAAGCCCGCCTGTCAGGTTTGACAGTCTCATGGCATTCGCCGTAGCGTCAGGCAAAATCTGCGCCAATAAAAATAACAGGGAAACAGATGCTGGATCACACAAGCGGGGCGCCAATCGCCCGAATTCAGGGCCTCCGCGTCGAATTTCAGACCAAAGACGGCCCGGTTGTGGGTGTCGAAGACGTAAGTTTTGACATCAACCCCGGAGAGACGGTTTGCGTGGTCGGAGAATCAGGGTCGGGCAAATCGGTGTCTTCGCTGTCGCTGATGCGGCTGGTGGAATATGGCGGCGGTGAAATTTCAGGCGGTCGCCTGCTTTTTGACCGTGGCGAAAAAGGGCAGCTCGATCTGGCGGCCAGCAGCGGCAGTCTTATGCGCAAGATTCGCGGCAATGAGATCGGCATGATCTTCCAAGAGCCGATGACCGCGCTGAACCCCGTGTTCACCATCGGCAAGCAGATGACCGAAGGCCTGCGTCTGCATCTGAACATGTCGCGTAAAGAGGCCGAGGCCCGCGCGCTGGAACTGATGAAACAGGTCCGTATCCCCGAACCCGAGCGGCGGCTAAAGCAGTACCCGCATGAGCTGTCGGGCGGTATGCGCCAACGTGTGGTGATCGCCATGGCGCTGGCCTGCGAGCCACGCTTGCTGATCGCGGACGAGCCGACCACCGCCCTTGATGTGACGATTCAGGCTGAAATCCTGGCACTCATGGACCGCCTGAAGCGTGAGACCGGCACAGCGGTCATGTTCATCACCCACGACATGGCCGTGGTGGCGCAGATGGCCGACCGCGTCGTCGTCATGTTCCGCGGCAAGAAGGTCGAAGAGGGCACCGTCGAAGAGATTTTCGAGAGCCCCAAGCACCCCTATACCAAGGCGCTGCTGGCCGCCGTCCCAAAACTGGGCGAGATGACGGGCAAGCCCTACCCAGAGCCGATGAAGCTGCTGGGGTCGGAAGACAAGGAAATCTTGCCGATCAAAGGACGCGACGAGGTGCTTTTGTCGGTCAAGAACCTGACCACGCGTTTCCCAGTGCAGGGCGGCTTCCTGCGCCGCACCGTGGCCAATGTTCATGCCGTCGAAGACCTGTCCTTTACCATCAACAAGGGCCAGACGCTCAGCCTTGTGGGCGAATCCGGTTGCGGCAAATCCACGGCGGGCCGGTCGATCTTGCGGCTGGTGGAGCCAATGTCGGGCGAGGTGAACCTCGACGGCGTCGACATCATGTCGCTAGACCAGTCCGCGCTGCGGACCGCGCGGCTTGATATGCAGATGATCTTTCAAGACCCCTTCGCCTCGCTCAACCCGCAGATGCAGCTGTCAGATCAAGTGGCCGAGCCGATCCACAACTTCGCCACCCTGAAAGGGGCCGAGGTGACCAAACGCGTCGAAATGCTGTTTGACCGGGTCGAACTGCCGCGCAGCTTCATGCGCCGCTTCCCGCATGAGCTTTCGGGCGGCCAGCGTCAGCGTGTCGCCATCGCCCGTGCGCTAGCGTTGAACCCCAAGCTGATCATCGCGGATGAGGCGGTCTCGGCGCTCGACGTGTCGGTGCAGGCGCAGGTGCTGAACCTGATGATGGAGCTTCAGGCCGAGATGGAGTTGTCGTTCCTCTTCATCAGCCACGACATGGCGGTGGTGGAGCGGGTAAGCCACTATGTCGGCGTCATGTATCTGGGCCGCATTGTTGAGCTAGGTTCGCGCCAGCGGGTGTTTGAGAACCCGCAGCACCCCTATACTCAAGCGCTGATGAAAGCGGTGCCGATCGCCGACCCTCGCCGGCGCAAGTCCGAGAAGGATTTGAACTTCAAGCCAATTCCATCGCCGATCCACCCTGCCTCCTATGTGCCTGAGCCTTCTATCTATAAAGAGGTGGAGCCGGGCCATCATGTGCTTATCACCGACAGCGGCTATTGAAAGAACACCCATGACCGAACGCCTGACCCCGCTTGAGTTGATGACCAAACTTATCAGCTTTCCCACCGTGTCGCGAGACACCAATATCCCGCTGATCGACTGGGTGGCCGACTACCTTGCCTCGCACGGGATCGAAAGCTACCGCTACGTCGATCCCGATCAGCCCAAACATGCGCTCTTTGCCCATGCGGGCCCGTGGGAAGAGGGGGCTGTCGTGCTTTCGGGCCATACCGATGTGGTGCCGATTGATGGCCAGCCGTGGGAAAGTGATCCTTTCACCGTGACCGAACGCGATGGCCGCTATTACGGACGCGGCACCTGCGACATGAAGGGGTTCGATGCGCTGGCGATCTGGACGCTGGTTGAGGCGCATTATGCAGAAGTGAAGCGCCCGCTGCAAATCGCGCTGAGCTTCGACGAAGAGATCGGCTGTACCGGGGCCCCGCCGATGATCCAAGCGATGCAGGGCGTGCTGCCGAAAGGCTCTGCCGTGATCGTGGGCGAGCCATCGACCATGCAGGCCGTGACCGGCCATAAGGGCGGCATCGGTTTCAACACGCATCTGGTTGGGTTCGAAGTCCATTCCTCGTTGCTGCACACCGGCGTCAACGCAATCATGGCGGGGGCCAAGCTGATCGAATGGGCCAATGACGTGAACAGCGACAACATGGCCGCCAAACCGACCGAGACGGCCGCAATGTTCGACCCGCCCTTCACCACGGCCCATGTCGGTGTGATCGAAGGCGGCACGGCGCATAATATCACAGCGAAAGACTGCAAGTTCGCGATGGATTTCCGTGTGGTGCCGGGCGAAGACAAAGACAAGTGGGGCACCGCCTACCTCAAGAAGGTGCGGGAGGTCGAAAAGCAGATGCAGGCCATCGTGCCTGAAACCTACATCGAAACCTCCACCCGTTTTGACGTGCCCGCATTGCAGCCCGAGAAAGACGGCGAAGCCGAGCAGATCGCGCGCCAGATCACCGGCGACAACGCGAGCCATAAGGTCAGCTACGGCACGGAGGCCGGGCAGTTTCAGGAGGCGGGCTATTCTGCCGTGATCTGTGGCCCCGGCGATATCGCGCAGGCGCATCAGCCCAATGAATACATCGAAGTGGCGCAATTTGAGGCAGGCCATGACTTCATGCTTAAATTGCTGACCCGCCTACAAGGCTAAGCCGGGGGCGGGGGCCGACTGCCCCCGCGACCCGGTAAGACGATCTGCCAATTTTTTCGGCCGCCTAATGCTGCTCGCGCGGCCTTTGTTCAAGGGCCGTGCCATGTCTACTTTCCCCATCACCCTTTCAAGCCCCGCTAGCTATCCCCGCACCCCACCACGCGAGAGCGAGGTTGTGGTGATTGGCGGCGGGGTTATCGGCGTCTGCACCGCGCTGTTTCTGGCGCGGGCAGGCAAACAGGTCACGCTTTTGGAAAAGGGGCGCATCGCCGCCGAACAATCTAGCCGCAACTGGGGCTGGATTCGCCAGCAGGGGCGCGATCCGGCGGAACTGCCAATCATGGTCGAGGCGGCAAAGCTATGGCGCGAATTGGCCCCGCAACTGGACCGCGATATCGGGCTAAAGCAGACCGGTGTCACCTATCTGGCAAGCTCTGAGGCCAAAATGCAGGGCTATGCCGATTGGTTGCCCCATGCTGCGGCGAATGGCATCGACAGTCGCCTGATGGACGCAGGCGAGGTTGCCGCTGCCTTCCCGGGGCTGAGCAAGACCTATGCGGGGGCGCTGGTCACCCCCTCGGACATGCGCGCCGAGCCTTGGGCCGCGGTGCCCGCTCTTGCCGCCTTGGCGGTCAAAGAAGGCGTGCGGATTATCGAGAACTGCGCCGTGCGCAAGCTCGACCTTGCCGCTGGCCGCATCGCGGGGGTGGTGACCGAAGCGGGGGCGATCCGCACCGCCGCGGTCGTGCTCGCCGGCGGAGCATGGTCGGCGCTGTTTCTACGTGCGCATGGCGTCAGCCTGCCACAACTTTCGGTACGCGAATCCGTCGTGGCAACCAATGTGCTGCCCGAAGTTCACGCCGGTGCCGTGGCCGAGGCTGGTCTTGCCTTCCGCCGCCGCGCTGATGGGGGCTATACGCTCGCGCCGGGGGCGGCTCCGGACCTGTACATCGGCCCCGCTGCCTTCCGCGCCTTCCGCCATTACCTGCCGCAACTGCGCGACAACCCGTTTGGCCAGCGGCTCCGCGCGTCGGCACCAAAGGGGTTTCCCGACGCTTGGACAACCCCCCGCCGTTGGGCCGCTGACAGCCTTAGCCCCTTTGAGGCGATGCGCATTCTTGACCCCGCGCCCGATCACCGCCGACTGCGCAGAGTGCTGAAACAGTTCGCAGCCCTTTATCCTGAACTGCCGCCCATCACGGCGCGCACGTCATGGGCCGGGATGATCGACACAATGCCCGATATCGTGCCGGTGGTGGATCATTGTGCGCAAATTCCGGGCCTGACCATTGGCACCGGCATGTCTGGACATGGCTTTGGCATCGGGCCGGGGATGGGGCGTGTGCTGGCGGCTCTGGTCATGGGAAATGCGCCGGGGCATGATTTGAACAGGTTCCGCGCCGATCGTTTCAGCGATGGCAGTCCCATCCATCCCGGTCCGGCGATCTGACCCGATTTTATTAAAGGATAACCCATGCCGATCAAGAACCGCTTTGCCGAGACCCACGCCGAGATCACCGGATGGCGGCGCCACCTGCATGAGCATCCAGAACTGATGTTCCATCTGCCCGAAACCTCAAAATTCGTCGAAGAGAAGCTGCGTAGCTTTGGCATCACCGACATCACCACCGGGATCGCGCTGACTGGCGTCGTTGCGGTGATCGAAGGGCAGAGCAACACCTCGGGCCGCACCATCGGGCTGCGCGCCGATATGGACGCGCTCCCGATTATGGAGGCGACGGGGCTGCCCTATGCCTCGAAAACCCCCGGCAAGATGCATGCCTGCGGCCATGACGGTCACACCGCGATGCTGCTGGGGGCCGCGCAATACCTCGCCGAAACACGCAATTTCGATGGCCGTGTCGTGCTGATATTTCAACCCGCCGAAGAAGGCGGCGGTGGCGGCGAAGTCATGGTCCAGGAAGGGCTGATGGACCGCTGGGGCATCGACGAAGTCTACGGCATGCATAATATGCCGGGTCATCCGACGGGGCATTTTGCGATCCGCGAAGGGGCGCTATTGGCCGCAGCGGATGAATTCAACATCACGCTCACCGGGCAGGGCGGCCATGCTGCTGCCCCGCATGAGGCGATCGACACCAACCTCGCCGCCGCCCATGTGCTGATTGCGCTGCAATCCATCGCCAGCCGCAACACTGACCCGCTAAAGCAAGTCGTTGTCTCAGTCTGCACCCTGCGCAGCGACACCGACAGCCATAACGTTCTGCCGCATCAGGTGCTTTTGCGCGGCACGGTGCGCACCCTAGCCCCCGAGGTGCGGGACTTGGCCGAGCAGCGCTTGCACGACATCACCCGCCTGACCGCCGCGGCGCATCAGTGCCGTGCCGAGATCGACTACCAGCGCGGCTATCCGGTCACCCGCAACCACGCCGAGCATACGCGCTATGCTGCTGAGGCCGCCGATCAGATCACCCCCGGCACGGACCGCGACACGCCGCCCATCATGGCCGGCGAAGATTTCTCATACATGCTCAATGCGCGACCGGGGGCCTATATTATGATCGGAAACGGCGACGGGGCGACGGTGCACCACCCAAAATATGACTTTGACGATGCTGCGATCCCGGCAGGCTGCTCGTGGTTCGCGCAGGTGGTTGAGGACCGGCTGGCAAGGGCGTAAGCATGTCTCAGATAAATGCGCATGCATGAAACGCGGCGCTCAAACCCAACCGGAGGATACTTCCCAAATGGCCGTTAAGAACCGATTTGCCGAACTGCATGACGACATCACCGCATGGCGCCGCGACCTGCATGAGAACCCAGAGATCCTTTTCGAGACGCACCGCACCTCAGGCATCGTCGCCGAGAAACTGCGCGCCTTTGGCTGTGACGAAGTCGTCGAAGGCATTGGCCGCACCGGTGTTGTCGGTGTGATCAAGGGCAAGTCCACCGCCTCGGGCAAGGTGGTCGGCCTGCGCGCTGACATGGACGCGCTGCCGATCAATGAGCAGACCGGCCTCGACTATGCCTCGAAAACCCCCGACGCGATGCATGCCTGCGGCCATGACGGCCACACCGCCATGCTGCTGGGGGCCGCGCAATATTTGGCTGAGACCCGTAACTTTGACGGCACGGTTGTGGTGATCTTTCAGCCCGCCGAAGAAGGCGGCGGCGGCGGTCGCGAAATGTGCGAAGACGGCATGATGGACCGTTGGGGCATTCAAGAGGTCTACGGCATGCACAACTGGCCGGGCATGCCCACAGGTTCTTTCGGCATCCGCCCCGGGTCTTTCTTTGCCGCGACCGATCAGTTCGACATCACCTTCGAAGGCCGCGGGGGCCATGCCGCCAAACCGCATGAGACGATTGATACCACAGTCATGGCAGCACAGGCCGTTCTGGCGTTGCAAACCATCGCCGCGCGCAATGCCGACCCGGTAGAGCAGATCGTGGTCTCGGTCACCGCGTTTGAGACATCCTCCAAAGCGTTCAACGTGATCCCGCAACGTGTGCAGATGAAAGGCACTGTGCGGACAATGTCGGCCGAGGTTCGCAGCCTGGCTGAAAAACGCATCAATGAAATTTGCAACGGCATCGCTGCAACCTTTGGCGGCACGGCCAATGTGACCTATCACCGGGGCTATCCGGTCATGGTGAACCACGACGAGCAGACCGAGTTTGCTGCCGATGTGGCACGCTCCGTCTCCGGCGATTGCGTTGAGGCACCACTGGTCATGGGCGGCGAGGATTTTGCCTTCATGCTCGAAGAGCGCCCCGGCGCTTATATTCTGGTTGGCAACGGTGATACCGCAGCGGTGCACCACCCGGAATATAACTTCAACGATGAGGCTATTCCGGCTGGGTGTAGCTGGTGGGCAGGGATCGTCGAGCAGCGGATGCCAGCGGCTTGATTTCATACCCCATAAAGAAATTGCGCGCCTCCCTCGGGGGGCGCGTTTTTCGTCGGAGTTAGCCGCGCTCCCAAAGCGTGCGGTAGACCGCTTCGATCCCGTCGGCTTCGGCCCGCGCGCTAAAGCGCTGTTCAGCCCAGTGGCGCGCGGCCTCTGACAGGGCGGCTTGGTCGTCCCGCGCAAGCATGGATAGGGCGGCATGGGCCGCAGCCTCCGCAGCGCCCAGTGGCACCACTTTGCCTACGCGGCCCGCGTTTGAGAATGCCCCATAATAGCCCGCGTCGCTGCCCACGAAAGGCACGCCAGAAGCCAGGGCTTCAAGCGGGACCATCCCGTAGCCTTCATAGCGCGGCAGTTGTACAACAAGCGACAGCGCGCGCATCAGTTTCGGCAAGTCGGCGGCTGGATATTCTCCGACAAAGAGCAAGCGGTCGGCCAGCCCCGCGGCTTCGACCTGCGCCTTGAGCTTGGTCAGAAACGCATCATGCTTGCCGCCCGCCCGGCCAATGACCAGCGCAACCGCGCCGGGGCGCTCGGGCAGCAGTCGCAGCATCGCTTCAACAAAAAGATCGGTGCCTTTCTCGGGCCGAATGCGCCCCACGGTAGCAATGCCATGGGTGCCGCCAAAGCCCAGCTGCTCCCAAGCATTCGCCCGGTTCGTGGCGGGCGAGAAGACATCGGTGTCTACCCCATGGGGGACTACAGCGCGCACATGGGGCACGAACTCCGCCGCGCGTTCGGTCGTCGCAATCACCGCGTTTATCTGCCGGATCAGCCAGCGGGGATAGGCCGAATGCAACCGCTGCGCGGCTGAGGTGAAGACGATTTTGATATTGGCGCGGCGCACATCGCGCAGCCAGAGTGCGCTGCGCATCTCAGTATTGCGGCGCACGTGCCAGATGGCAAAGGGATGATCTGCAGGCGGGTGATTGCGGGTGATCCGCGCAGCCGCCGCGCGGGTCAGCGGGGGCGGGCAGCCGGGCAGAGGCTGGCCCACCAGCGCCATCTCGTGGCGTGTGATCTGTTGCCGGATCACATTGGCCGCTGTGGCAGAAACCCCGGTGAAGTTGCGGTTGTAATTGGTGACGTAAAGCTCAGGCATCCGGGCCTCTCTCACGCAAGCGCAGCGCCGTGATCAGCCGCTCGGCGATACTGTCGAGCTTGTCAGTCTGCGCCTCGGCATAGGCTTTGGCCGAGGCCACACCACTGGCGCGGGCGATGTCGTTGCTGAGCAAATCCGCGACCCTATCCGCCAAATCCTGCGTGCCTGCGATCAGCCGTGCCGCGCCTGCGGCCTCCATCTCTGCATAGGTTTCGGCGAAATTGGTGACATGGGGGCCAGACAGTACCATCGCGCCAGCCTGTGCGACCTCATATGGGTTATGGCCCCCGATAGGGTGCAATGATCCGCCCAGAAAGACGATGTTCGACAGGGCGTACCACGTGCCCAATTCCCCAAGAGTATCAGCCAGATAGACCTGCTCGTGCGGCATGTCGCCTCGCGTCCGGCGGCCATGGGTCAGGCCGGCGCTGGCGATGAGACCGGCCACTTCGTCACCGCGTTCCGGGTGGCGGGGGACAAGGATGAGGCAGAGATCGGGGAAGCGTTTGAGCAATTGCCGATGCGCCTCCAAAACGGATTTCTCTTCGCCCGGGTGGGTAGAGGAAGCGACCCAGACCGGGCGGTTGCCCAAGGCCTTGCGGGCCTCTGCGACGGTGTCATCGTCCTGCGGCAGGGGGCCAGCCATCGATTTCAGGTTTATCCCCGCCGCGACGCGATCAACGGGGGCATTGATTGTCCCCATTGCCCGCGCCATCGCGTCATTCTGGGTCAGGATCAGATCAAAGACGCCGAACAAGAACCCCGCCAGCGCGGGCTGCTTTTGCCACCGTTCAATCGAGCGTTGCGACATCCGCGCGTTGATCAGCGCCATCGCTGTGCCGCGGGCATGGGTGCGCCGCAGCATTTGAGGCCAGAGTTCGCTTTCGACGAAAAGTGCTGCATCCGGGCGCCAGTGGTCCAAAAACCGCTTCAGCGGGCCGGGGGCGTCGAGCGGCGCGAATTGGTGCAGCGTGCGGGGCGGCAGACGGCTTGCCACAAGCCGGGCCGAGGTCGCGGTGCCAGAGGTGATCAGAAAATGCGCCTGCGGCAGGGCGCGGCCCATCCGGTCTATCAGCGCCAGCACCGACAGGCTTTCCCCAACTGAGGCGGCGTGAAACCAGATCAGCTGGCCCGCGGGGCGCGGTTGGCTGGCGTGGCCGAGCTTTTCGCGGGCGCGTTTCGGGTCAACATCGGCCCGGCGCAGTTTGGCCATGGACTGCCGCCCAGCAATGGGCAGCATCACAGCGCTTGCCGCGACCCATGCCCGGTAAAGAAGCGGCGTAGCCATGGGGCTCAGCCGCCCGTATGGCTCATGTGGCGCGGCATTTGACCGTCGACGCGCTGGCGGGAGTAGTCGAAATCATGCCCCTTGGGCTTGCGGTCAATCGCCGCGCGGATCGCCTCTTGCAGTGGGACATCCGTATCGGGGTGGTCGCGCAGCGGTGCGCGCAGATCGGCCACATCTTCTTGCCCCAGACACATGAAAATCTCACCCGTGCAAGTGACCCGTACGCGGTTGCAGCTTTCGCAGAAATTATGGCTTAGCGGGGTGATGAAACCGATCTTCTGACCGGTCTCTTCCAGCCGCACATAGCGGGCGGGGCCACCGGTACGCTCGGTCAGATCGGTAACGGTGTAATGCTCCGCATAGCGCGCGCGCACATCCTTGAGCGACCAGAACTGGCCGAAGCGGTCCTCGTTGCCCAGATCGCCCATCGGCATGACTTCGATCCAAGTCAGATCAATCCCACGCTCGGCGCACCATTCGGTGATGCGCGGCAGCTCAGGCTCATTGAAACCCTTAAGCGCCACGGCGTTGATCTTGATCTTGAGACCCGCGCGTTGTGCCGCATCAATCCCGCGCAGCACCTGCGGGAGGCGGCCCCAGCGGGTGATATCCGCGAATTTCTGCTCGTCCAGCGTGTCGAGCGAGACATTCACCCGGCGCACACCAGCGGCGTAAAGGTCATCAGCAAAGCGTTCCAGCTGGCTGCCATTGGTGGTCAACGTCAGTTCTTTCAGCGCGCCACTGTCGAGGTGCCGTTTCATCCCCTCAAAGAAGGTCATGATCCCCCGGCGCACCAAAGGCTCTCCACCCGTGATGCGCAGTTTTTCAACGCCCAAGTTGACGAAGTTGCTGCACAGCCGGTCCAGTTCTTCCAGCGTCAGCAATTCCTTTTTAGGCAAAAAGGTCATGTTTTCCGACATGCAGTATACGCAGCGAAAATCGCAGCGGTCGGTGACGGAGACGCGCAGATAGGTGATCGCGCGCATGAATGGGTCAATAAGGGGTGCTGTCATGTGTCATAGGTAATGCTCCGCCCAGTGCGGGGCAAGCGGCATTTGGGCGATTGATAAGGGCGCAGGGCAGAGATAGTCTTGCAGCATGACACGTATTATTCTCCCGCTATTCATCGTAGCCGCCACCGCGGGCTGCAGCAATCTGCCTGAACGGTTTGGGATGGAAACCGCCCAATCAGAGCAGGCACCCGCAGCCGCCGCATCAGCGGAGGCATCGGTAGACGCCCAAGCAGAGGTCGCGGCCCCTGCGCCTGCCGCCTCTCCGATCGCGACCTCAGGCGCCAGTGCCGAGGCGCTGGATACGACAACCGCCGCAGAACGCGAAGCGGCCACCCGCGCCCCAGCCAGTGCAGGCGCTACATTGGGAACGACTGTGGCCAGTCTCGGCAGCGCGACAGAGCCCGGGTTGTGGTTGAAAACACCCCTCGTGAGATCCGAGCAGCCCGGCCGGGTGACCAACCCCACCACAGGCAAATCAGCCTCGGTGACGTTGATCCCACTGGACGGGCCTGCAACTGCGGGCAGCCGCATGTCGCTGCCCGCATTGCGGTTGATCGGTGCGTCTTTGACTGATCTCACCACGGTTGAAGTGTCAGCCGAAAGTTAAACGCGTTTGAGGTCTTAGCCTGCGCCGTCTGACTTTTTCAGCAGGCGCAGGGCTTCTTTTACCGCCACAGGTTTCATCGCCTCTCCATGGGCTGCGATAAAGGTGCGCGTGCGGTCGGGGTCATGTTTGGACAGGTCACGCAGCCACGCGCCGATTGCCTTTTGGATGAACTGCCGGTGATCCGGCACCATCGTCGCCGCCCAACCAAGAATGCGGTCGCGGGCTTCGAGTTCCTCGGGCCTGGGATTGTTCTGCTTGGTCCATGGCAGGGTCGAAACCAGCACCGCGCGCCGCGTCCAAAGGTGATCAGAGGCAACCCATTCTTCCAGTTCATCCAAACGTGTCGGATCGGCCATTAAGCGTTTCTGCGCCGCCATACTGGCATGATCGGCAATCGCCCAACTGTCGAAATCCGCGGTCCAACTGGCAATCAGCGCCCACGCGGCTTGATCGTCGGGCCGTAGCCGCGCTTGGGTCAGCAATTTGGCAGCAGCGACGCGCGCTTCGAAGATGTCCGACTGCCACAACCCGTCGGCCAGAGCGACGCGCCCCTCAACGTCGAGCGCCTCGCGCCAAGCCTGTGCAAGCTCCGCGATCTGCGGGTTGGTCAGGCCAAGATAGCGGCGGTCAGCTTTGTGATAGGCGCGCATCTCTTCTGCACGGGCCGGGTTAGCCAGTGCTTCAAGCTCTTCAAGTGCGGTTTCCAAGTTCATTCTACTGTCACCGATTTTGCCAGATTGCGCGGCTGATCTACATCGGTGCCTTTGGCAACGGCGGTGTGATAGGCCAGCAACTGGGCGGGAATGGCATAGAGGATCGGCGCCAGCGCATCAGGCACCGGTGGCATTTCGATGCTGAACCAAACGCCATCATTGGCTTCGGCCTGACCTTTGGAATCCGAGATCAGGATCACCTTGCCTTTGCGCGCCATGACTTCTTGCATGTTGCTTACAGTTTTGTCGAAAAGCGCATCGCGCGGGGCCATGACCACCACAGGCACATGTTCATCGACCAATGCGATGGGGCCGTGCTTCAGTTCCCCTGATGCATAAGCTTCGGCGTGTATATAGCTGATTTCTTTAAGTTTAAGTGCGCCTTCGAGAGCGAGCGGATACATCTGCCCCCGACCCAAGAACAATACGTCGCGGGCATGAGACAGCTTGAGCGCGGCCTCTTGCATTGTGTCGTTCTGTTCCAGCGCGGTGCTGATGATCGCGGGCAAGCCCCGCAGGCTTGAGATATGATCTGCGAAGGCTTCAGCCGTGATCGTCTCACGGTCACGCGCGGCCTTGAGGACGAGGGCGAAAAGCACAACCAATTGGCAGGTGAAGGCCTTGGTCGAGGCTACGCCGACTTCGACACCAGCATGGATCGGCAGGGCCAGATCGCTTTCGCGGGCGATCGAGCTTTCGGGCACGTTAACGACCGATAGGATCCGCGCCGCTTTGCCCTCGCAATAGCGCAAGGCGGCCAGGGTATCGGCGGTTTCGCCTGACTGGCTCACAAACACCGCCAGCGTGCGCGGCGAGATAGGCGGTTCGCGGTAGCGGAATTCAGAGGCCACATCCACTTCAACCGGGAGGCGGGCGATTTGTTCAAACCAGTATTTGGCGGTAAGGCAGGCATAGGAAGCGGTGCCGCAAGCCACCATGACGATCCGGTCAAACTGCGTAAAATCAATATCCTGCGTGCTGATATTGATCTGGCCTTCGGGCGTCAGATAGTGGCCGATAGCCGCACCAATCACGCCGGGTTGCTCGGCGATTTCCTTCGACATGAAGTGTTTGTGCCCGGCTTTGTCGATGCGGGTGCTGTCGATCTGCACAGTCTTGATCGCGCGGTTGGCCAGCGCGCCGTTCCGATCAGTGATCTCGACCGAGGTGCGGGTGATCACAGCGCAATCGCCTTCTTCGAGATAGGCGATGCGGTTGGTCAGCGGGGCCAGCGCGATGGCGTCGCTGCCGACATACATTTCGCCCTCACCATAGCCGATGGCCAAGGGCGAGCCTTTGCGCGCGGCGATGAGAAGGTCTTCGTGCCCATCGAAAAGGAAAGCCAACGCAAAAGCGCCCTCAAGCCGCGCGAGGGTTTGCTTGGCCGCCTCAATAGGGGCTGCGCCCTGGGCCATGTGGTGCTGGGTTAGTAGGGCAACAGTTTCGGTATCGGTCTCTGTGACAGACTGCACGCCATGCTCGGCCAATTCCACCCGCAGTTCGCGGAAGTTTTCGATGATCCCGTTGTGTACCACGGCGACTGGCCCGGCTTGATGCGGGTGCGCATTGTTCACGCTAGGCGCGCCATGGGTGGCCCAACGGGTGTGGCCGATGCCGGACTTGCCCGCCAGGGGGTCATGTACCAGCGCATCAGAAAGGTTCACCAGCTTGCCCAAGGCCCGACGACGGTCGAGTTTGCCTTCGTTTAAGGTGGCGATACCGGCGCTGTCATAGCCGCGGTATTCAAGACGTTTGAGCGATTCAACGAGGATCGGCGCAACTTCGTGGTTGCCGAGCACCCCTACAATTCCACACATTTTTAGCTGCCCCTCTGCATTTTTGCCTTTTTGGCCTTTAGAATTTCGAACATTTTGCGCGCCATGCCGGGTTTTTCGACCTGTGGCGCGCGTGACAGAGCCAGTGCTTCCGGCTCTACGTCGGACGTGATGACCGAGCCCGAGCCCGTCATTGCACCGTCCCCGATGGTGACCGGCGCAACCAGCATGGTGTTGGAGCCGATGAAGGCTCCGGCGCCGATGGTTGTATGGTGTTTCATCACACCGTCATAGTTACAGGTGATCGTTCCCGCGCCGATGTTGCTGCGCGCGCCTATGGTCGCATCGCCGATGTAGCTCAGATGGTTGACCTTGGCCCCTTCGGCGATCTGCGCGTTTTTCACCTCGACGAAATTTCCGATCCGCACATCTTCGGCCAGTTCGGCCCCGGGCCGCAGGCGGGCATAAGGCCCGACAACGCCGCCGCGCGAGACATGGCAGCCTTCGAGATGCGAAAAGGCGCGGATCGTGGTGCCGGATTCGACAGTGACATTCGGGCCGAACACGACGTTCGGCTCCACCACCGTATCGCGGCCGATATAGGTGTCGCGAGCGAGGAAGACTGTTTCGGGCGCAATAAGGGTCACGCCGTCTTCCATCAGCAGCGCGCGGGCGCGGGATTGGAACGCCGCCTCGGCACGGGCAAGATCGGCACGGGAGTTCACGCCCATGGTCTCGGCCTCAGCGCAGGTCACCACCGTGGCGCTGCGGCCTTCGGCACGGGCAAGGCTGATGATGTCCGTCAGATAGTATTCTTCTGAGGCGTTTTCGTTGCCGACCTTGTCGATCAGATCGAACAGCAGGTCTGACTTGCAAGCCACCACGCCGGAGTTGCACAGGGTGATAGCGCGTTCCTCGGGGGAGGCGTCTTTGAACTCGACGATACGCTCCAGCGCGTCGCCCTGCATCACCAATCGGCCATAGCGAGCGGGATCAGCGGCCTCGAAGCCCAGAACGACCACATCATGGGTGGCCAGCGCTTCTTGCATCTTTTCCAGCGTCTCGGGCTGCACGAAAGGCGTGTCGCCATAAAGCACCAACGCCATGCCATCAAAACCTTCCAGCGCCGGGCGGGCCTGTGCCACAGCATGGGCCGTGCCCAGTTGTTCGGTCTGTTCGACCACCTGCGCATCCTCATCAAAGAGGGTGGCCGCAGCACGCACTTGATCCGCCCCGTGGCCCGCGACGACAACCGTATGGCGCGGCGCCAACATGGCACCAGCGGCCATGGCATGTTCCAGCATCGGGGCAGAGGCGACCCGGTGCAGAACCTTTGGCAGGTCCGAGTTCATCCGTGTCCCCTTGCCTGCGGCGAGGATGATCAGTGCAGTATCCATGTAAATCTCTTTGTCCTTCAGCTTGCATTCTCTTTACGCGCTTCGCACAAAGGCGCAAGTCCACCACCCATCAAACTAGATTGCGGTCTGCAACACAGTGACAATTAAAGAGGCGGGGTTCCGCCCTAGGAGTATCCGATGAAGACAGTCGTTTTCGACCTCGACGGCACTTTGGCCGATACCTCGGGCGATCTGATCGCCGCTGCCAATGCCTGTTTCCGCGACATGGGCGAGGGGGATGTGCTGGTCCATGCCGAAGATGCAGGGACCGCGCTGCGCGGCGGGCGCGCGATGCTCACGCTGGGGATGCAAAAACTTGGCCGCGCCGATGATGCGGCAACAATTGACCGCTACTATCCGATGCTGCTTGAGGCCTATAGTCGCGACATTGACACCCATACAATCATGTATCCCGGCGCGATGGAGGCCGTCGCCGCGCTAAAGGCGGCAGGCTACCGCGTTGCGATCTGCACCAACAAGCCTGAAGCCTTGGCGGAGCTGCTGCTCACGCGGCTTGGCGTGCGCGATGCATTTGGTGCGATGCTTGGGGCCGATACGCTGGCGGTGCGCAAACCTGACCCGGAACACCTGTTTGAAACCGCGCGGCGCGCGGGCGGCGACCCGGCGCAATGTGTGCTGATCGGGGATACCGATACCGACCGGAAGACCGCGCGCGCGGCAGGGGTACCATGTGTGCTGGTCACCTTTGGCCCCGGCGGCACTGATGTGGCCGCGCTGGAACCAGAGGCGCTTTTGAACGATTTCGCTGATCTGCCGGGGGTGATCGAGCGGCTGATCGGTAAGGCCGCTTAAGGGGCATCGACATATGCGCAGCTTCACCTAGGCAAAGCTGGTTTTAGCAGGTGCAGGACAAGCAGCGACACCGCATGAACTGGTCCCCAGCGACAGCCGCTGAGGTTGCACTGCCGAGGCGTGAAATGCTGTCATCCCAATGGGCTAGGGGTACTATGGCGTAATTGCTGCTCTGCACGCCGTTTGGATAAGAACCGGCGGGGGGTGCTGACCACGGCATTCCTATTGGACGAACGTGCACGGATCGTCCGGTCAGAGGTCAGCACCATCTCCCAAATCAAATAAGGTCAGAAGCGGATCGTACCGTGCTTGCCCATATCAGGCTTGCCGCCAGTCAGTTGCGCCTTGCCGATCTCGTAAAGGAACTTGAACCCACCGTCAGTGGCCCAGACCTCGGCTTCGGTCAGATCAAAACGCACCAGCTGTACATCTGGGTCTTGCTTACCATCCTCAAACCACGCGCCGGCAATGGCGTTCCAGATTTTGTCCAGTTCGGTGGGGTTGGTCACGGCAGAGACATGCCCGTCGATCCGCGCCCAAAGAGATTCGTCTTTGCTGGCGATGATATATTCCGCAGCCACGCGGCCCTCTGCAGACTTTGCGAGGTCAGTTCCCTTGGCTGTGATGAACCATAATACGGCGGCGCGGTCGTCTTCGTCGATGTAGTGTGTCACCGGCACTGCGCGGGCGGTCTTGGTCATCAACATCCCCGCGCGGGTGTCGTCCAGCCGGTCCCAAAACTCTCTTTTCAGATCATCGCTCATTTGCATCTCGCTTTATTGTATCGTTCTGTCAGTCACAGAGCCAACCCGCCGCCACGCGGGGCGGTTCCACGTCGCGCCGCTTGACGCACCGCAGGTGGGGCGGTAGGTAATGAACAAGCGTTCAATAAATCGGGGGGAGAAGCCGTGTTCAACGCAAGTATGCAGTTTGATCTGGGAGAAGACGTCGCGGCCATGCGTGAGATGGTGCACCGCTGGGCGCAGGAGCGCGTCAAGCCGATGGCGGCGGAAATCGACACGAAGAACGAATTCCCGCCAGAGCTTTGGACTGAGATGGGAGAACTGGGCCTTTTGGGCATGACCGTCGAGGAAGAGTTCGGCGGCTCTGGCCTTGGCTATGTTGCCCATACGGTGGCGGTGGAAGAGATCGCCCGGGCGTCTGCTTCGGTCTCGCTCTCTTACGGCGCGCATTCCAACCTTTGTGTGAACCAGATCAAGCTGAATGGCACGGCTGAGCAGAAAGCACAGTATCTGCCGAAACTCTGCTCCGGTGAGCATGTCGGCGCGCTGGCCATGTCCGAAGTGGGCGCGGGCAGTGACGTGGTCAGCATGAAGCTGAATGCTGAAAAGCGGAACGATCACTTCCGCCTGAACGGCAACAAATACTGGATCACCAACGGGCCGGACGCCGAAACACTGGTGGTCTATGCCAAGACCGACCCCGAGGCAGGCTCGAAGGGTATCACTGCCTTCTTGATCGAGAAGTCGATGAAGGGCTTCACCACCTCAAACCATTTTGACAAGCTGGGCATGCGCGGCTCGAACACCGCCGAGTTGATCTTTGACGATTGCGAAGTGCCTTTTGAAAACATCCTCGGTGAAGAGGGCAAGGGCGTGCGGGTGCTGATGTCGGGCCTGGATTACGAGCGCGTTGTGCTCGCGGGCATCGGCCTTGGCATCATGGCGGCCTGTCTGGACGAGATCATGCCCTATATGGCAGAGCGCAAACAGTTCGGGCAGCGCATCGGGGACTTCCAACTGATGCAGGGCAAGATGGCGGATATGTACACCGCGATGAACTCGGCGCGGGCCTATGTCTATAGCGTGGCGCAGGCCTGTGACCGCGGCGACGTTACCCGTCAGGACGCAGCTGCCTGCTGCCTCTATGCCTCTGAACAAGCGATGGTACAGGCGCATCAGGCGGTGCAGGCCATGGGCGGCGCGGGCTATCTGTCCGACAACCCCGTGGGACGTATATTCCGCGATGCCAAGCTGATGGAGATCGGCGCCGGCACTTCGGAAATCCGCCGCATGCTGGTGGGCCGCGAGATGATGGGGGCGATGTGATGCGCGCCGCGCTGCTGGCTCTCGCGCTTCTGGCCGGGCCAGCAGCGGCGCAGGACATCACCTATTCCGATGACGCCACGGCGGGTTGCGTTGCCGTGGCGGAGGCGTTCACCGACCAGCGGGCGTGCATTGGCCTCTCGGCCAACCTCTGTATGGAAGCGCCGGGCGGTTATTCGACCTATGGCATGGGCGGCTGTCTGGATCGTGAGCTAAGGTATTGGGACACACTCCTGAACGAAAACTACCGTGCACGGATGGTTCAGGCAAAGTCGGCAGACGAAGACACCGCCATGTATCAACCGGAACTTCCAAAACAGGCCGAGGCGCTGCGTGACATGCAGCGCGCGTGGATTACGTTCCGCGATGCCGCCTGTGATTATGAGCGCAGTCAATGGGGCGGTGGCACTGGCGGCGGACCCGCGACGTTGGCGTGCCTCATGCGGTTGACGGGAGAGCAGGCGTTGCTGCTGGGGGCGGCGCACTAAGCGCGCAACCGTGCAGCGGCTGGAATGAACGGAGGAACAGCGATGGAAAGTCTGATCGAGATGGAAACCGAAGGCGGGGTGCTGCACGGCGCACTGCCTTGGCTGATCGAGATTTTTGAGGTCTTGGCGGCGGTGATCGACATTGCCGCTATCATTTTGCTGCTGATCGGTGCCGGGCGTTTTGTCACCGGAGTGATCGTGGCCGAAGTCGCAAAGCGCGGCGCGGAGCGGGTTAGCCGCACCAACCGCGAGCGCATTGAGCTGGGCCGTTACATCCTCGCCGGGCTTGAGCTTTTCATCGTGTCGGACGTGATCCACACGGCCCTGAGCCTGCGGTTTGCCGATCTGGTGTTCCTGCTGCTGCTGGTCATCATCCGCTCTATCACCTCCTATTTCCTTGATCGGGAGTTGGAACAACTGAAGAAGGAACTTGGCGATGACTGACTTTTCCGACCTCAAGGCGCTCTACGTAAATTGCTCGCTGAAAAAGACCCCCGGCGATAGTCACACGCAGCTTTTGCTTAACGCCAGCGCGGGGATCATGCAGGCGCAGGGCGTCTCTGTAGAACATCTCTATCTTCTCGACCATCAAGTGCCGCCGGGCGTCTATCCGGACATGACCAACCACGGCTGGGACCGCGACGACTGGCCCGCGATCTGGGAGAAGGTGCTGGCCGCCGACATCCTCATCATTGGTACGCCGCTTTGGTTGGGCGAGGAAAGCAGCGTCTGCCGGGTCTTGATCGAACGGCTCTATGCCATGTCGGGTAAGCTTAACGACAAGGGCCAGTCGGTCTTTTACGGCAAGGTTGGCGGCACGGTGGTGACGGGCAATGAGGACGGCATCAAACATGTTGCCATGACCACCGGTTTCGCGATGAACCACTTGGGCTATACCATTCCGCCGCAGGCCGATTGCGGCTGGATCGGCGAGGCGGGGCCGGGGCCGTCTTATGGCGACGATGTAGACGGCAAGCGCGCAGGCTTCGACAATGAATTCACACAGCGCAACACCACGATCATGACATGGAACGCCATGCATCTGGCGCGGATGTTGAAAGGCGCGGGCGGCTATCCCCAAGAGGGCAACGACCGCAACGCATGGGACGCAGGCGCGCGGTTTGATTTTGAGAACCCGGAGTATCGAAGCTGATATGACACAAGACGATCAATGGCCGATCTGGCAGGGCAATATGGCAGCGCAATGCCTTGCGCAGCCGGATGATGCTTTGGCGATTATCGACCTGACCAGTGATACCCGCCGCGACGTGACCTACGGTGCGCTCCATCAAATGGCCGATGGTCTGGCGCGGGCGTTGTTGGCCGAGGTGCAGCCGGGCGACCGTGTGGGCGTCTTGCTCAGCCAGTCGCCTTGGTGTGCAGCCGCGCATCTGGCGATTTGGAAGGTCGGCGCGATCTCGGTGCCGCTGTTCAAACTATTCAAGCACGACGCGTTGGCCAGCCGGATAGGCGATGCGGGCTGTGCAATTGTCCTGACCGATGCCGAGGGCGCTGACCTGCTGGGCGATCTTGCGACGCCTTTGATGGCGGCAGAGGTTGGTATCACGGGCGATCCGCTGGACTTCGCCGATGTCGGCCCCGAAGACCCCGCCGTTTTGATCTACACTTCCGGCACCACCGGCACGCCTAAAGGCGCGTTGCATGGGCATCGGGTGCTCTCGGGCCATTTGCCGGGGGTTTCGGTGAGCCACGACCACCTTGGGCAGAAAGGCGATTGCCTCTGGACCCCGGCGGATTGGGCGTGGATCGGCGGGCTTTTCGACGTGGCGATGCCTGCGCTGGCGCTCGGCGTGCCGGTCGTGGCCGCGCGGATGCCCAAGTTCACTGTCGAAGGCTGCGCTGATGTGATCGCGCGCGGTGAGGTGCGCAATGTCTTCTTCCCGCCGACCGCGCTGCGGATGTTAAAAGCGGCGGATGTGGCCTTGCCCGGTCTGCGCTCGGTCGCCAGCGGTGGCGAGCCTTTGGGGGCCGAGATGCTGGCATGGGGGCGCAAAGCCTTTGGGCTTGAGATCAACGAGTTCTACGGCCAGACCGAATGCAACATGGTGGCGTCAAGCTGTGGCGCGGACTTCCGCGCGAAACCCGGCTGCATCGGCAAATCCGTGCCGGGGTTTGAACTGGCGGTGCTGGACGGTAACGGCCAACCCACCGATGCCGAAGGCGACGTGGCGGTGCGCAAAGGCGCGCCATCGATGATGCTGCGCTACTGGAACCGGCCCGATGAGACAGCGGCCAAATTCCACGGCGACTGGCTGCTGACCGGTGACCGGGGCATCTGGGAAGGCGATTATCTGCGGTTCGTGGGCCGCGAGGATGACGTTATCACCTCAGCGGGCTACCGCATTGGCCCGGCGGAGATCGAAGACTGCTTGCTGACCCATAGCGCCGTGGCAACCTGCGGCGTGGTGGGCAAGCCCGACGCGCTGCGCACCGAGATCGTAAAGGCCTATGTAGTGTTGAAACCCGGTGCACAGGTCGAGGCAAAAGAATTGCAAGACTGGGTCAAGGAGCGGCTCGCGAGCTATTCCTACCCGCGTGAAATCTCATTCGTGGAGGACCTGCCGATGACCGTCACTGGCAAGGTCATCCGCAAAGAACTAAAGCGTCTGGCGGCGCGTGAAAACGAGGACGTAATATGAAACTGACATCCCAAGCCCTGCCATCCTCGGATGCCTATAAGGCCAATGAGATGGCGCATCTGAAAGCGCTGAGCGAAGTCCGCGAAGCTGCCGAGGCCGCAGCCCTTGGCGGCGGCGAAAAATCCCGCGCGCGGCATGAAAGCCGGGGCAAGATGCTGCCGCGTGAACGGGTGGCGAATCTATTGGACCCCGGCAGCCCGTTCTTGGAAATCGGCGCGACGGCGGCGCATGGTCTCTACGGGGGTGCTGCCCCCTGCGCCGGTGTGATCGCAGGCATCGGGCGTGTGCAGGGGCATGAGGTCATGGTGGTCTGCAACGACGCCACCGTGAAGGGCGGCACCTACTATCCGCTGACGGTGAAGAAGCACTTGCGCGCTCAAGAGATTGCAGAAGCGAACCATCTGCCCTGCATCTATTTGGTCGACAGCGGTGGGGCGAACCTGCCGAACCAAGACGAAGTCTTCCCCGACCGCGACCATTTCGGCGCGATCTTTTACAATCAGGCGCGGATGAGTGCCAAAGGCATCGCGCAGATCGCCGTGGTCATGGGCTCTTGCACCGCCGGGGGCGCTTATGTCCCCGCGATGTCAGACGTGACGATCATCGTCAAAGAGCAGGGCACGATCTTCCTCGCCGGTCCGCCTCTGGTGAAGGCCGCGACGGGTGAGGTGGTCAGCGCCGAAGACCTCGGCGGCGGTGATGTGCATACGCGGCTTTCGGGCGTGGCGGATTATTTGGCCGAGGATGACGCCCATGCGCTGGCGCTCGCCCGGCGCGCCGTGGGCCATCTGAACAAAACCAAGCCGACCACGGTGGATTGGGCCAGCCCCGAAGAGCCAGCCTATGACCCTGACGAAATGCTGGGGGTGGTGCCTGCCGATCTGCGCACGCCTTATGACATCCGCGAGGTCATCATGCGCTTGGTGGATGGCAGCCGCTTTGACGAGTTCAAGCCACGCTTTGGCGAGACGCTGGTAACCGGTTTCGCCCATGTCAAAGGCTGCCCCATCGGCATCATCGCCAACAACGGCGTGCTGTTTTCGGAAGCCGCCCAGAAAGGCGCGCATTTCGTGGAGCTTTGCAGCCAGCGCAATATCCCATTAGTTTTCCTGCAAAACATCACCGGCTTCATGGTCGGTCGCAAATACGAAAACGAAGGCATCGCGCGGCACGGCGCTAAGATGGTGACCGCCGTGGCCACGACCAATGTGCCCAAAATCACCATGCTGGTTGGCGGCTCCTTTGGCGCGGGCAACTACGGCATGTCAGGCCGGGCCTACCGCCCGCGCTTTCTGTGGACTTGGCCCAATAGCCGGATCTCGGTCATGGGCGGCGCGCAGGCGGCGGGGGTGCTGGCGACAGTGAAACGCGACGCGATCGAGCGGGCCGGGGATACTTGGACTGAGGAAGAAGAGACCGCCTTCAAACAGCCAACCATTGATATGTTCGAGGAGCAGAGCCACCCGCTCTATGCCTCAGCACGGTTGTGGGATGACGGGATCATCGACCCGCGCAAGAGCCGGGATGTGCTCTATCTGAGCCTCACGGCCAGCCTGAACGCGCCGATTGAGCCGACGAAATTTGGTTTGTTCCGGATGTGATCTTGCTGGGGTTCGTGTTTTCGGACCCCCAAGACCAGTTGGAGCCAGTAAGAAATGAAAAGGGTAGAGCATGTTTGATACGATCCTGATTGCGAACCGGGGTGAGATTGCGTGCCGGGTGATGGAAACGGCGCAGGCCATGGGGGTGCGCTGCGTGGCGGTCTATTCCGATGCGGATGCGGCGGCGAAACACGTATCGATGGCGGATGCCGCGGTGCACATCGGCGGGTCGGCCCCGTCTGAGAGCTACCTCAAGGGTGATGTGATCATCCAAGCCGCGCTCGACAGCGGCGCGCAGGCGATCCATCCGGGCTATGGGTTTCTGAGTGAGAACCCAGACTTTGTGGAGGCGGTGGAAGCCGCCGGGCTGATCTTTGTCGGCCCGTCCGCCAAAGCCATTCGCGCGATGGGGCTAAAGGATGCCGCCAAGGCGCTGATGGTCGAGGCGGGGGTGCCGGTGGTGCCGGGCTATCACGGGGCCGATCAGGATGATGCGCTGCTGGCCGATGAGGCCGGGAAGATCGGCTATCCGGTACTGATCAAGGCCGTGGCCGGTGGCGGCGGCAAAGGGATGCGGCTGGTTGAGGAAGCCAAAGAGTTTCAGGCGGCGCTGGACTCGGCGCGGTCGGAGGCCAAGACTGCCTTTGGCAACTCTGACGTGTTGGTTGAGAAATTTGTCACCAAGCCGCGCCATATTGAAGTGCAGGTCTTTGGGGACGGCACCCATGCGGTGCATCTGTTCGAGCGTGATTGTTCGCTGCAGCGGCGTCACCAGAAGGTGATCGAGGAAGCCCCGGCGCCGGGCATGACTGAAGAGATGCGCAGCGCGATGGGGCAGGCGGCTGTGCGTGCGGCGGAAGCGATTGGCTATGCCGGGGCAGGCACGGTTGAGTTCATCGTCGACGGCTCAGGCGGGCTGAGTGCCGATGGGTTCTTCTTTATGGAGATGAACACGCGCTTGCAGGTGGAGCATCCGGTGACGGAATTGGTCACCGGCGTCGATTTGGTCGAGTGGCAGTTGCGCGTGGCCGCAGGGGAAGCACTGCCGAAGCAACAGGATGAATTGACGATCAATGGTCATGCATTCGAGGCGCGGCTTTATGCTGAGGATGTGCCGAAGGGGTTCTTGCCCGCAACCGGCACGCTGACGCATCTTTCCTTCACCCCGCAAACCCGCGCTGACAGCGGTGTGCGGGCGGGCGATACGATCAGCCCCTTTTATGACCCGATGATTGCCAAGGTCATCGTGCATGGCCCGACCCGCGATGTGGCGCTTTCACGGCTACGTGCGGCGCTGAAGGGGTGCGAGGTCGGTGGCACGGTGACAAACCTTGCTTTCCTCGGTGCACTGGCTGGCCACGAAGGTTTCGCGAATGGAGATGTCGACACCGGGCTGATCGCACGCGATATCGATGCGCTAACCGCCCAGCCCGAGGCGCCGGAGCGACATTTCGCTTTGGCCGGTATGGCGGCACTGGGCTTGGATCAACCGCAGGCCGAGGCCGGTTTTAACCTTTGGCGGCCCCTGCGGCGGCAGGTGATGCTTGGCCGCGACGGTGAAGAGCATTTGCTGAAAGTACGGGTGCTGTCGGAGGATGTTCAGCTTTGGACTGTAAGTGACTGCGAAGTCCGGGCCGAGCGGATCGGCGGGCGCTGGAAGGTTGATGGGCATGTCGCGCCCACGGTCTCGGTTGCCGGGGACGTGGTGACGGTGTTCGACGCTTACGGGATCTCCTTCGATATAATTGACCCACTGGCACGGGCCGCGGCGGCACATGGCGACGGCAATATCGTCGAGGCGCCGATGCCCGGCCTGGTGCGCGCGATTGATGCCAAAGTCGGCCAGAGCGTGGCGAAGGGCGACCGTCTGGCGGTGCTGGAAGCGATGAAGATGGAGCACTCTTTGTTGGCCGCGCGCGATGGTGTCGTGGCCGAAGTGCTGGCGCAACCCGGCGATCAGGTTGAGGCCGGGGCGGCATTGGTCCGGCTGGAAGCCGAAGCGGAGGATGCAGCATGATCACGCTGCACCACTGTCCGCAGACCCGCTCCATGCGCACGCTTTGGCTGCTGCATGAGCTTGATGACGTTGAGTTTCAGGTCAAGATGCATGCCTTTGACCGCAGCCTGCGGGATCCGGAGTACCTTGTTCTGTCCCCCGCAGGCCGTGTGCCCGCACTAGAGATCGACGGCGAGCGCATGTTTGAGACCGGGGCGATCACGCAATACCTCTGCGAGCGCTATTCGCCCGACCGGATGGGCCGCTCGGTCGGCAGCCCTGATCGTATGGCGTGGCTGGTTTGGGTGCATTTCGCCGAGACGATCAGCCAGCACGCGGCGGCGCTGACCCAGCAGCATATCGCCCTGCGCGACGATTCCATGCGAAGCCCCATCGTGATGAAGCTCGAAGCCGCGCGGATCAGCAAATGCTATGACGCGCTTGAGGCCCGGTTAAGCACACCTTTGGAAAACCGGGACTACCTACTTACCAGTGGGTTTTCAGCTGCCGACATCTCGGTAGGCCAAGCGGTCTATATGGCGCGACATTTCGTGAAATTGGATGACCACCCTTCGGTTGCGGCGTGGTATGAACGGATCACGGAACGCGAAAGCTTTGCGCAAGCACTGCCCGAGGAGGGGCGGCTGTATGAGCAGGATTTCTATGCGCCTTGGCCGGTTGAGTAATACCGGGCAGGCAGGAATTGCAGGGAAGGAGAACGGCCAATGAGCCTTGGACCATGTGAGATTTTCGAGGTCGGCCCGCGGGACGGCTTGCAGAACGAAAAGCGCGAAATACCGGTGGCCGAAAAGGTGGCACTGGTGAACAAGCTCAGCGAAGCCGGGTTCCGCCGGATCGAATGCGCCAGTTTCGTAAGCCCCAAATGGGTGCCCCAGATGGCCGGGTCAGGCGATGTTCTGGCGGGCATCAACCGCGCTGACGGCGTGCGCTACGCGGCACTTACCCCCAATATGCGCGGCTATGAAGACGCGGTGGCCGCGAAGGCCGATGAGATTGCAATCTTCGCCTCAGCCTCCGAAGGGTTCAGCCAGAAGAACATTAACGCCAGCATCGAAGAGGCGTTTGAGCGTTTCGCCCCGATCCTCGAAGAAGCGCGGCATATTGATCTGCCGGTGCGGGGCTATGTTTCTTGCGTGATCGAATGCCCTTACGACGGCAAGGTCGCGCCTGCGGATGTGGCGCGGGTGGCTGACAGGCTCTTTGCCATGGGCTGCTATGAGGTCTCGCTCGGTGACACCATCGGTGCAGGTACGCCTGACAGCATCGCGCGAATGCTGCTGGCGGTGCGCGATGTGGTGCCGGTGGGCCGCCTTGCAGGCCATTACCACGACACCCATGGCCGGGCGATGGCGAACATCGATGCGTCGCTTTCCATGGGCGTGCGGGTCTTTGATGCCGCCGTGGGCGGCTTGGGTGGATGCCCTTACGCGCCGGGTGCTGCGGGCAATGTCGCCACGGAGGCGGTGAACGAACATCTAATGGCTCTGGGTTATGACACCGGGGTCGATCAGGCGGTGGTCGAAGAGGCCGCCGAGATGGCACGGGCGATGCGAGGCTAACCATGTACGAGACTTTGACGATCGAGACCGACGCGCGCGGGGTGGCGGTGCTTACCCTGAACCGTCCTGAAAAGCACAATGCCATGTCGGCGCAGATGCTGGCGGACCTGACGGATGCCGCCGGAAAGCTCGCCAGTGATGATGCGGTGCGTGTCGTGGTCCTGACCGGGGCGGGCAAATCCTTCTGCGCCGGGGGCGATTTGGGCTGGATGCGTGATCAGGCGGATATGGACGCTGAGACACGCTCGGCTGAGGCGGGCAAGCTGGCAACGATGCTGGGCGCGCTGAATGCGCTGCCAAAGCCTGTGATCGGCAAGTTGCAGGGCAATGCCTTTGGCGGCGGGGTCGGTATGGCCTCGGTCTGCGACGTGGCCGTTGGGGTCGATACGCTCAAGATGGGCTTCACCGAAACACGCCTTGGCATCATCCCCGCAACCATTGGGCCTTACGTTTTGGCGCGGATGGGCGAGGGGCGTGCGCGGCGGGTATTTATGTCTGCGCGGCTGTTTGGGGCGGCAGAGGCGGTTGACTTGGGGCTGCTTGCCAGCGCCGTTCCAGCCGAAGAACTCGACGCGGCGGTTGAGGCCGAAGTCGTGCCTTATCTCTCCTGCGCACCGGGGGCGGTGGCGGCTGCCAAGAAACTGGCGCAGGACTTGGGTGGAATCGCCACGCCCGAGGCGGTGGCCATGTCCATCGACGCGCTCGCCGCGCGTTGGGAAACCGAAGAAGCCGCCGAAGGAATCGGCGCCTTTTTCGACAAGCGCAAAGCGGCTTGGGTGGTCTAGCCCAAGGCTTCGGCGAAATGGCTCTATTGCGGGCCCGTGGGCGGCATTAACCGGGCTTGGCCCGTTGACCCTACCCACGGGCAGAGTTAAACCCGTTCCAAGTTTGTCTGCGCGGGCTTTTGGCCTTTGTCTTATGCCGCGCACCGCGAAAGGAGCATCCCCTTGGACCACATGCTGCGGGAATACCTGCCTATCCTCGTTTTTCTGGCCGTGGCGATTGGCCTTGGCCTTGTGCTGATCCTTGCCGCTGTGGTGGTTGCTGTGCGCAATCCGGACCCGGAAAAGGTCTCGGCTTATGAATGCGGGTTCAACGCTTTTGACGACGCGCGGATGAAATTCGACGTGCGTTTCTATCTGGTGTCGATCCTCTTCATCATCTTCGATCTCGAAATCGCTTTCCTCTTCCCGTGGGCCGTGGCCTTTAAAGACGTGAGCATGGTGGGCTTTTGGTCAATGATGGTGTTCTTGGGCGTGCTGACGGCGGGCTTCGCCTATGAATGGAAGAAGGGAGCGCTGGAATGGCAGTAAATGATGACGCGCTGGTCACCCCGGTGATGGGCGATGGCCACCAAAGCCCTCGGATCAAATCTGGCGCTTCTGCTCCTGAGGCCTATGGCCAGTACGGCGCAGGCGCAGACCGTGATGTGGCCACCCATAGCCTCAACGCCGAGTTGCAGGACAAGGGTTTCCTGCTGACCTCGACCGAAGATATTATCAATTGGGCGCGTACCGGCAGCTTGCACTGGATGACCTTTGGTCTGGCCTGCTGCGCGGTTGAGATGATGCACAGCTCCATGCCGCGCTATGACCTTGAGCGTTTCGGGACGGCACCGCGCGCTTCTCCGCGCCAGTCGGACCTGATGATCGTCGCGGGCACGCTGACCAATAAAATGGCCCCGGCGCTGCGCAAGGTCTACGACCAGATGCCAGAGCCGCGCTATGTGATTTCCATGGGGTCCTGCGCCAATGGCGGCGGCTACTACCACTACAGCTATTCGGTCGTGCGCGGCTGTGACCGGATCGTGCCGGTTGATGTGTACGTACCCGGCTGTCCGCCCACGGCGGAGGCGCTGCTGTATGGTATCCTCCAGTTGCAGCGTAAAATCCGCCGCACAGGGACGATTGTGCGCTAAGACATGGGCCTGCGCCGGGTGAGGGACAGGCCAAAAGGACGAAGCGCCAAAGGCGCGGGACAGTGAGATGGCGTTGATCGGCGCGTGGAAGGAAGATTTGCGATGAGCGAACAACTGCAGGAACTTGGAGCCTATATCGAGGCCAAGCGGCCCGATTGTGTGCTGGGATGGGATGTCACCCGAGGTGAGCTGAACATGGACGTGGCGCTGGCGAATATCGCGGGCCTTGTGGAGTTCCTTAAGGGCGATCCGACCTGCCGTTTCTCGACCTTGGTCGACATCACGGCAGTGGACTACCCCGGTCGTGCCAAACGGTTCGACGTGGTTTATCACTTCCTGTCGATGTACCAAAACCACCGCATCCGCCTGCGTGCCACCGCGCGTGAAAAGGATATGGTGCCGTCGATCACCGGTGTGCACCCCAGTGCCGATTGGTTCGAGCGTGAAGTTTTCGACATGTTCGGCATTCTGTTTTCTGGCCACCCGGACCTGCGCCGCATCCTGACCGACTATGGCTTTCGCGGCCATCCGCTGCGCAAGGATTTCCCGACCACAGGCTATACCGAAGTGCGCTATGACGAAGCCGCCAAGCGCGTGGTCTATGAGCCGGTAAGCCTTGTGCAAGAGTACCGTCAGTTCGACTTCATGTCGCCATGGGAAGGCGCGGAATACATCCTGCCCGGCGATGACAAGTCGGCGCCTGACGGTCATGTGAGCAAGGACGCGAAGTAATGGGCGGGATGGGCTGGCTGATCCTCTCGGCGCTGACGGCCATTCCGATGGTCAAGCTGCTGCCGTTCTTTGGCATTAACAAATACTGGGCGGCGGCCTGCCTGATCCCGCTGGGCACGATTGCCCTGCTGTGGTGGATGGGCATGAAGCTGCAAGAACTGGAGAAACGGTAATGGACGGCGACATTCGCACAAAAGCCTTTGACGACGGGTCGACCGACTTTGAGTCCGGCGAGCAGAAGATTCGCAACTTCAACATCAACTTCGGCCCGCAACACCCTGCCGCGCACGGTGTTTTGCGTCTGGTGCTGGAGCTGGATGGCGAAGTTGTAGAGCGTTGCGATCCGCATATCGGCCTGCTGCACCGTGGCACCGAAAAGCTGATGGAAAGCCGCACTTATCTGCAGAACCTGCCGTACTTCGACCGGCTCGATTATGTTGCTCCGATGAACCAAGAGCACGCTTGGTGTCTGGCGATCGAAAAGCTGACTGGCACCATGGTGCCGCGCCGCGCCTCGCTGATCCGGGTGCTGTTTTGTGAGATTGGCCGGGTGCTGAACCACCTGCTCAACATCACCACGCAGGCGCTTGACGTGGGCGCGCTGACCCCGCCGCTTTGGGGTTTTGAAGAGCGTGAAAGCCTGATGATCTTTTATGAGCGGGCCTGTGGTGCGCGCTTGCACGCGGCCTACTTCCGCCCCGGTGGTGTGCACCAAGACCTGCCGCCCGCACTGTTGGATGATATCGAAGCGTGGTCCAAGCAGTTCTTGACCAAGTTCATGGTCGATATTGACGAGTTGCTGACCGAAAACCGTATCTTCAAACAGCGGAACGTCGACATCGGCATCGTGACCGAGCAAGAAATCCTCGACTACGGTTTCAGCGGTGTCATGGTGCGCGGTTCGGGTCTGGCTTGGGACCTGCGGCGCTCGCAACCCTATGAATGCTATGACGAATTCGATTTCCAAATCCCCGTGGGCAAGAACGGCGACTGTTTCGATCGCTACCTCTGCCGGATGGAAGAGATGCGCCAGTCGACCTACATCATCCAGCAGGCAATCGAGAAACTGCGCGCGCCTGAAGGGCAGGGCGATATCCTTGCCCGTGGCAAGATCACCCCGCCATCGCGCACCGCGATGAAGACAGACATGGAAAGCCTGATCCACCACTTCAAGCTCTACACCGAAGGCTTCCACGTGCCCGAAGGTGAGGTTTACTGCGCGGTTGAGGCGCCGAAGGGTGAGTTTGGTGTCTACCTCGTTGCAGATGGCTCCAACAAACCCTACCGCGCCAAGATCCGCGCGCCCGGCTTCTTGCACCTACAGGCGATGGACCATGTGGCCACAGGCCACCAGCTTGCCGATGTGGCCGCGATCATCGGTACGATGGACGTCGTCTTTGGAGAGATCGACCGGTGATGCGTCTTGCGCCACCTTGTTTTGAAGAAATTTACGCCGGAGGCATCATTGGCCTCCGCCTGACCATAGGTTCGAACTAATGCTCCGCCGTCTACACCCTGACCAGCCCGACAGTTTTGCCTTCACGCCCGCCAACCAAGAATGGGCCGAAGCGCAGATCACCAAATTTCCTGAAGGCCGTCAGGCCAGCGCGATCATCCCACTGCTGTGGCGCGCCCAAGAGCAAGAGGGCTGGCTGACCCGTCCGGCGATCGAACATGTCTCGGAAATGCTGGGCATGGCCTATATCCGTGGGCTGGAAGTGGCGACATTCTACTTTATGTTCCAGTTGCAACCTGTTGGTTCCGTGGCACATATTCAAGTTTGTGGCACCACGTCCTGCATGATCTGTGGGGCCGAAGATTTGGTCGCCGTCTGCAAAGAGCGCATCGCCAACAAACCGCATGAGCTGTCGGCAGATGGCCGTTTCTCTTGGGAAGAGGTCGAATGCCTAGGGGCGTGCTCCAACGCGCCGATGGCCCAGATCGGCAAAGACTATTACGAAGACCTGACCACCGCGCGGCTGAACGAAATCCTTGATGAGTTGAGCGATGGGCGCGTGCCGGTGCCCGGCCCGCAGAACGGGCGCTATGCATCCGAGCCTCTGGGCGGTCTGACCAGCTTGACCGACCATGAGAGCGGCCGCACACAGTATAACGCGAGCGCGCAGGCGGCGGTCGACATCGGCGATACCGTCAAGCGGATCGATGGCACCGAAGTGCCGCTGCTGACGCCTTGGCTGAAACAACCCGAAGCCCCGCAGGCGGAAACGACTGAAGAGGTCGAAGCCGAAGAGCCGCGTCCGGCGAAAGGCGAGGGTGCCGATAAGACCGGCGTGACCGAGCAACAGGCCGAGGCGGCCTCAAAGAGCAAGCCACCCTCTAGCGATGATCCCAAAGGGGAAGCCTCGCAGGATGAAAAGCCGGAGGCGACCGCGCCAAAAGCTGCGGCACCTGCAGCTGGTGCAGGCAAGAAGCCGGATCAGTTGGAAGCACCGCGCGAGTCTGGCGCGGATGACCTTAAGCGGATCAAAGGGGTCGGGCCAAAACTGGAGCAGATGCTTAACAGCATGGGTTTTTATCATTTTGATCAGATCGCCAACTGGGGCCCGGATGAGGTCGCATGGGTCGATCAGAACCTCGAAGGGTTCAAGGGCCGGGTCAGCCGCGACAATTGGGTAGAACAGGCCGGGAGCCTCGCCAAGGACTAACAGATTTTCGCAATGGGCAGCCAAAGACGGCGCCGATAATCAGCCGCATCGCCCGCAACAAGGGGGAGAAGGACAGTCATGACACAGATTTCGGAACGAGAGGCCTGTACCAAGCGCAGCTGGTACATGGGCGGTGGCATCGGCCTGTTGGTGGCATTCCTTATGCTGGTTTTCGGTGCCTCGGGCCTTTTGAAGGCCATCGTTGTCGGCGCGCTGATTGCGGTGATTGCAGGGTATCTTTTGATGACCTTGCTGTGCAAAAACGCCCCTGCCAACGCACCACAGGATAACACCCGTAGCGCGGCAGCGGCCTCTGTTGCGTCGGCTCCGACAGCTTCGGCCCCAACAACTCCGGAAACTGTTTCTTCGGCCATCGGCACGGTGCCTGCGGGCGACGCAGGTATCGGCGCTGCAGAGCGTTCAAGCGGCCCGGTGACGCCTGTTAAAGAGGTGACGCCTGTTAAAGAAGAGCCTGCTAAGGCCGCACCGCGCGCGCCGATTGCAGATACAGCGACAGTGGCCGAGGACGCGCCAGCGCCCAAGCCAACCGCGGCGCCAGTTGCTGACACGGGAAAGGCGGACCCTGCAGCGCCAGTCGCTGACACGGCGTCCATCGACGAAACCCCAAGTTCTGAACCCGTCATAAAGGCTCAACAGGACGTCCATAGCGCGGCCACTGCCTCGCTTGATGAAACGCCCGAGGCACCGCTTCCCGATGAGGCACCGGTTGCGGCACCTGCGCCTAAACCAACGGCCACGCCGGATACGGGCACCGCCAGCGATACCTCCGCCGCAGAACAGCCCGCGCTTCTTGACGCCCCCCGCGCTGAGGGTGCTGATGATCTCAAACGGATCGGCGGGATCGGACCGAAGATGGAACAGACGCTCAATGAGCTGGGCATCTATCACTTTGACCAGCTGGCCAACCTGACCGACGCAGAGATCGCATGGGTCGATTCTCGGTTGCGGTTTAGGGGCCGGATTGAGCGAGACAACTGGGTCGGGCAGGCGAAATCCCTCGCTGACGCCAGCGAATCTCAGAGCTGACAGGCAACGAAAGACTTATGAGCGAAGCCGAAGACAAAGCACTTGCCCGCAAGGGCCGCATCGCAGGGCTGGTCATTGCCGTGACCATGACACTATGGGTGCTCTTGCAATGGGTCGCCCCGGCGATCGGGTTGCCGGGGCGTTATGCGTTGCTCTTCGATTTTGCTGCACTGGCCGCGCTTTTCTGGGCGATGGTCGTGATTTATCAAATGTGGCAGGCCCGCGCGGCCAGCCGTGAGAACCAAAGGTAGGCATCATGCTTCAGGACAAAGACCGCATTTTTACCAACATCTACGGCATGCATGACCGCACCTTGAAAGGCGCGCAGTCGCGCGGCCATTGGGATGGCACGGCCGGGATCATTCAAAAGGGCCGTGATTGGATCGTGGACCAGATGAAAGCTTCTGGCCTGCGAGGTCGGGGCGGGGCGGGCTTCCCAACGGGCCTCAAATGGTCCTTCATGCCCAAGGAAAGCGATGGTCGCCCATCTTATCTGGTGGTCAACGCCGACGAATCCGAGCCGGGGACATGTAAAGACCGCGAGATCATGCGCCACGATCCGCATACGCTGATCGAGGGCTGCCTGATCGCGTCCTTCGCGATGAATGCCCATGCCTGCTACATCTACCTGCGCGGCGAATACATTCGCGAGCGTGAAGCGCTGCAGACCGCGATTGATGAGGCCTATGAGGCTGGGTTGGTGGGCAAGAACGCCTCCAAATCCGGTTGGGATTTCGACATCTACCTGCACCACGGTGCCGGTGCCTATATCTGTGGCGAAGAAACTGCGCTTCTGGAAAGCCTTGAAGGCAAGAAAGGCATGCCGCGGATGAAGCCGCCATTCCCTGCGGGCGCGGGCCTTTATGGTTGCCCGACCACGGTGAACAACGTTGAATCCATCGCCGTGGTGCCGACCATCCTGCGCCGTGGGCCGGAATGGTTCGCGGGCTTTGGCCGCGCCAACAACGCGGGCACCAAACTGTTCGCGATCTCGGGTCACGTCAACAACCCCTGCGTTGTCGAAGAGGCGATGAGCATTGGGTTTGAAGAGCTGATTGAGACGCATTGCGGCGGCATCCGCGGCGGCTGGGACAACCTCAAGGCCGTGATCCCCGGCGGGTCTTCGGTGCCGCTGATCCCGGGCAAAGACATGCGCGATGCGATCATGGATTTCGACTACCTGCGCGAGCAGCGCTCCGGCCTCGGCACGGCGGCGGTGATCGTGATGGACAACTCCACCGACGTAATCAAAGCGATCTGGCGTTTGTCGAAGTTCTACAAGCACGAAAGCTGCGGGCAATGTACGCCCTGCCGCGAAGGCACCGGCTGGATGATGCGCGTGATGGACCGTCTGGTGACCGGCGATGCAGAGCCCGAAGAGATCGATATGCTGCTAGATGTGACCAAACAGGTCGAAGGCCACACGATCTGCGCGCTTGGCGATGCGGCGGCTTGGCCGATCCAAGGTCTGATCCGTCACTTCCGGGATGAGATTGAAGACCGGATCAAGCACAAGCGCACGGGCCGTGTCAGCGCGGTCGCGGCGGAGTAAAACTGTGCAATGCGGCGGGCCGGTGGCTTGACGCTTAACGCAGTAGGGGCGATAGCGGGCGCGCGTTTGGCGCGTCCGATCCACAACAGGCGCGGGGACGTTCGGCAGGGCCGGGCCAATGGCGCAGCGGAGTAGGTCTATGAAATATGCTTTGACGGTTTTGACGGTCAGCGCCTTGCTGGCGGGCTGTGCCAATGACAGTGAGCGTGTGGCCTTTGACGGACAGTATTTCAGCACCAAACTGCGCAAGGTGGATGGGCAGCGGGACGTCTTTCAAGTGACGGTTAAGGATGCTGGCAAGTCGATCGACGGCGCCCGTGCTGCGGCGCGTTACGAGGCCGTCAAATACTGCGTCGGCACCTATGGCAGCTCAGACATCGAATGGTCTTTTGGCCCCGACGCGCCGGCAGGTTCACTGCGGCTTGAAGGCGGCGCGCTGACCTTTCAGGGGCGCTGCCCACAGTGATCGCATCGGCGACATATCGCGGGGCCAAGGCCCAAGGGCGCGGTGATATTGAATATCATACCGCTCGATCTCCATTTGTCAGACGGGCCGTTCCGGCCCTCTGCATGAAGGAGAATTGATATGCGCACCCTGATGATCGCCGTGATGGGCCTGAGCCTGACCGCCGCCACCGTGACGCCCGCCATGGCCAAGCCGCCGCTGCGCGAAGTGGCTGCCATCGACGACGCACTGCTGGACATCGGCGTGGCCGACATCATCCGCAAGAACTGCCCCGACATCAGTGCGCGGATGCTGCGCGCGGTCAAGATGGCGTGGGATTTGAAAGGCAAGGCAGGCGATCTGGGCTACTCCGACGCCGAGATCGACGCCTACATCGACAGTGACGCTGAAAAAGCACGGATGAAAGCGCGCGGAGCCGCGTTTTTCAAGGCGAAGGGGGTCGATACTTCGGACCCGCAAAGCTATTGTGCGCTTGGACGCGACGAGATTCAAAAATCGAGCCGGATCGGTTCGTTACTGAAGGCAAAGTGAGCTTATGAGCGATATCCGCAAGATCATCATCGACGGTAAAGAAGTCGAAGTCGAAGGGGCGATGACGCTCATTCAGGCCTGCGAGCAGGTGGGCGTCGAGGTGCCGCGTTTCTGTTATCACGAGCGCTTGTCGATCGCTGGTAACTGCCGGATGTGTCTTGTGGAAGTCGTCGGCGGGCCGCCCAAGCCCGCCGCCTCCTGCGCCATGCAGGTGCGCGACCTGCGGCCTGGTCCCGAAGGCCAGCCGCCGGTTGTGAAAACCAACTCGCCGATGGTTAAAAAAGCCCGCGAGGGGGTGATGGAGTTCCTCCTGATCAACCACCCGCTGGATTGCCCGATCTGCGATCAGGGCGGTGAGTGTGATCTTCAGGACCAGGCGATGGCCTACGGCGTCGACTTCTCGCGCTACCGCGAGCCCAAGCGGGCGACCGAAGACCTTGATCTTGGTCCGCTCGTTGAGACTCACATGACCCGCTGCATTTCCTGCACCCGCTGCGTGCGCTTCACGACCGAGGTCGCGGGCCAGCATGTCATGGGCCAGACCGGCCGGGGTGAGGATGCGGAGATCACGACCTATCTCGGCTCGCTGATCGACAGCAACCTGTCGGGCAATATCATCGACCTCTGCCCCGTCGGCGCGCTGGTTTCCAAACCATATGCCTTTACGGCGCGCCCATGGGAACTCAGCAAGACCGAGAGTATCGACGTGATGGACGCGCTTGGCTCCAACATCCGCGTGGATACCAAAGGCCGCGAAGTCATGCGATTCCTGCCGCGCAACCATGATGGCGTGAACGAAGAGTGGATTTCCGACAAAACGCGTTTCGTTTGGGACGGTCTGCGCCGTCAGCGTCTCGACACACCCTACATCCGCGAGAACGGCAAGCTGCGCAAAGCGTCTTGGCCTGAGGCGTTGAACGCGGCTGCGGCGGCGATGAAGGGCAAGAAACTGGCCGGGCTGGTTGGCGATCTGGTGTCTGTTGAGGCCGCCTTTGCGCTGAAGCAGTTGATCGAAGGGCAGGGCGGTGTCGTCGAATGCCGCACCGATGGCGCGAAGCTGCCTGCGGGCAACCGCTTTGGCTATGTTGGCAACGCGCGGATCGAAGACTTGGATGACGCCAAGATGATCCAGCTCATTGGCTGCAACCCAGCGATTGAGGCGCCAGTGCTAAACGCCCGCATTCGCAAGGCCTGGAGCAAGGGCGCAGAGATCGGTCTGATCGGCGAAGCCGCTGACCTGACCTATCCGCATCACCATCTGGGAAATGATCGCGCAACCCTCGACAAACTGATGGGCAGCGATTTCGACGAGGTGCTGGAGCAGCCTTCGGTGATCGTCGTCGGCCAAGGCGCGCTGCGCGAAGCCGATGGCGCAGCGGTTCTGGCGAAAGCGATGGAACTGGCCGAAAAGACCAAGAGCAAGCTGATGATTCTGCACACCGCTGCCTCGCGCGTTGGCGCGATGGACATCAGTGCGACTGCTGAGAACGGCATGGAGGATGTGAACGCGGCAGAGGTGATCTATAACCTCGGTGCGGATGAGATTGAGATCGGTGCCGGTCCTTTCGTGATCTACCAAGGCAGCCACGGCGACCGTGGTGCACACCGCGCCGACATCATCCTGCCGGGTGCCGCCTATACCGAAGAGCCGGGGCTTTTCGTGAACACCGAAGGCCGCCCGCAAATTGCGCAGCGCGCAGGGTTTGCGCCCGGTCAGGCCAAGGAAAACTGGGCGATTCTGCGGGCGCTTTCTGCTGAAATGGGTGCGCAACTCGGATATGATTCCGTTGCTGAACTGCGGCGCAAGCTCATCAAGGCCGTGCCACATCTGGCAAATGTCGACGAAGTGCCGGAAAACGAATGGAACGCGCTGCCCGCAGGTATGCTGGGCGATGCGTCCTTTAAGCCCGCTGTGCATGATTTCTACCTCTCCAACCCAATCGCCCGCGCCAGCCAGTTGATGGCGGAACTGTCGGCCTTGGCCGCCGCGCGCCGCGCCGAGCCGATGGCGGCGGAGTGAGAGCCATGATGCTGGCCCCCTTGATGCTGCTGGCCGCCTGCGAACCGCAGGTGCCGGTGGCCGAGGATTTCATCCCCGACTATAAGGGGGTGGAAACACAGCTTTTGGACGGTGATTTGGTGCAGTTCAACGTGGCGATGACCAAGGCACTGTCCAACCAAGACGTGTCTGACTATGCCGAATGCGC